>CAVQUB010000023.1:0-23957 GCA_963716725.1 uncultured delta proteobacterium | reverse complement strand
CGACCTCGATACGCGCTCCGCGGTGATGCTGCGCGAGTTGCTCGAGCCACAATGAAGTTCATCGCGTTTTGTTCGGAGGACCCCCGCGGCCTACAAGCCTTGGAATTGGACCTGCTCACCTCGCGGCAGTTCGACTGGGTGGGACGCCCAGGCACAACTCCGGCTGGGTCGTTGCGCATTCGGAACTCTCCCCCTTGGATCGACGGGACAACCGTTCATTTGTTGAAGGTGGTGAGCGGCTCGCCGGCGTGGAGTGCGAGGAGCTCGCGCAACGGCGTGCGGGACAACTCACTGCGAGCGCTGCCGGGCGACTTCACCTTATGCGTGCTTCCCCAAGTCAGACCGAGGCATGCTTCGTGCAATCCGCCGCGGGGACGGCCCCGCTACTCGTGTGGCGCGGAAGGACTGCCCTCGGGGTTGCGATCGTCTCACCGACCTCACGCGCTACCTGCCGGAGGAACCCCGCCTCGACCCCCTCGCAATCGCAATTCTGCATCCGGTTCGCCTTCACTGCCGCCAGCGAACGGACGCCCCTCGGAAGCCGTCTCCCTGCTCGAGTACCGGAGCCTCGCTTCGGTGGACCTCGGGCCGCGGGTTTCGAGCCGAAAATGGTGGCATCCCCCGCAGAGGGAACTGCCCGCTGGAGCAAGCTTCGCGGAACACGCCGCCGAGCTCCGATCGATGCTCCTGGACGGGTTGGGCCGCTCCCTGGACAAGACAGGTCAGAATCTCCTGACTTTGAGCGGCGGCTTCGACTCCTCCGTCCTGGCTTGGGCGGCGGGTGACGCGCTCGGCCGGGAATTTTCCACGCTGACCCTCGCCCCTCGCGGCGGACCCGAGCTCCTCGAAATGAAATCGCAGGTTGACAGCATCTTCGGCGATCTCGGTTCGCGGGTCCGGCGCAGGTGGGAGCGCGAGCTGAGTCCCGAGGCGCGCTTGGAGTATCTGCGCGACGCGCCGCGGGTCGTTTGGCCCGTCGTGCACCCTGCACTGTGCGTGCTTCCCACCATAGCTGCGGAGACCAAGTTGCTTTGCATGTTCGGTGGAGAAGGCTGCGATGAGCACCTGGGCGGTGGGCCCGCTCTGGCGGACTGGGCCTCCTCCGCGTCCTTCGCGGCCGCCGCTCGGCGGTTTCCAGCTGCGTTTTCGCGAACGGCCGCGATCGGCTACTGGGCTCGAGTACGGGCGCGCCGCATCCTGCACAGGAGCGGACTGAAGAGCAGCCTCGCCCCGCCGAGCTTCCTAGCTCCAGCGCTCGGGGCAGCGTATCTGGAGAACGCGCGCCAGGAACAGGCTGCGTTTTCAAGTGATCGCAGCGAGCGGCCGTATCTCTCGCATCGTGTCCGCCACAGCGCGGCTGCGACAGTTCAGAACTGGGAGGTCTGTAGCGCGCTCGGAGTCCGTCGGTACTTCCCCTTTTTCAACCGCGATGTTCTGGAGCTGGCCTACCGCTGCGACCCGACGGAGCTGACGGGGAGACACCCGAAGCGACTGGTCAGGGCTGCCGTGCGCGGAATTGCGCCAGACCACCTCTTCGATGTTCAAAAACTTCGTTGGCAGGACCCGCCGGTCCGGCTCCCCTGGACCGACCGATTGCCCGAGGAACTCGCTGGAATAGTTCGGGAAGACTGGCTGGAGCACCCGCCAATTTCGCTGGATGCCCAGGATGCGTTGCGCCTCCGGGCACTCTTGAATATCATTCGGGCCGTGCGCACCTGTCGTATCGAGCAAAGGGAGTCTAGCCATGTCGAGCGGGCATAAGCCCATGGAACCCGTCGCTCCGGAGCTTCCGGAGGCGCCCGAGAGAACTTATGAAACTCCACGACTCGTGAAGCTCGGGACGCTGCGCGACCTGACTCACGGTGGGGGTGACGGCGACGACCAGATCGACGGCGGACCCGCGTCCTAAGTTCCGTCGACGGTTTTGCTCGGGGTGGCCGCCGCCCTCGATCCACGGATCGGTGCTCGCGACGCAAGAGCCTCCGGGGTAGCTGCGGGATATCTTCTGCGGGGGCGATCGCCGTCAGGCCGCGGCGCGCTGGTCGCGGTGGAACGGCATGACGTGGGGGCGTGCCGGGTAGCCGGAAGCACGCCCAGGCGGCGGCGCGCCCACCCCGTCGGCCGCAGATCCACGCTAAACTCCGCCCATGCGCCTCCGGCCTTGGCATCTTCCTTCTACCCTCTGCCTCTCCGCCCTGGTCCTCTTCGCCGCCTGCGGCTCCGACGACGAAGGCGGCGGCAAAGCGAGCAACACGGGAGGCAGTGGCGGCGCAGACGCCTCCGCGGGCAGCGGCGGCGCGGCCGGCGAGCGAGCGCGACGGGGGGCGGCGGCACCGGCGGCGGCATCGTCACCGATGGCGGCGGGTGCTCGGGCGGCTGCGACGGCGGCGTGTGCATCGACGGCGCATGCTGCGCCGCGACGCAGGCCTGCGCGAAGCGTGTGCTGCGGGACGGGCGACGTGTGCTCCTTCGAGAAATGCGTCACGCCTGGGAAGATGTGCGTCGATGCGGGAGATTGCGCGAGCCGGCGAGTACTGCGAGTACTCACTCGGGGAGCCGGCGACAGGTCCCGACGGCGGAAGCGACGCCGGCGCCGACGGCGGCCCGAGCTGTCAGGGCGGCGCGTCGCTCGCGACGGGCAAGTGCTTGCCGAAGCCGCCGGAGTGCGCACCCGGCGCCGAGCCGAAGCCGGGCGAGCCGCTCACCTGTCTCGCCAAGTGCGAGTACAAGCCCACGCCCGCCGCCTTCGATCCGAAGCTGAAGGCGCACTGGGACAAAGGCGACATCATGATGTCGCCCATCGTCGTGCAGCTCGACGACGACAACTGCGACTCCAAGGTCGACGAGCGGGACATCCCGGAGATCGTGTTTTCGACCTTCGAGGCCGGGAAATACAACGAGAACGGCACGCTCCGCGTCGTGTCGCTCGTCGACGGCAAGCTGGTCGAGAAGTGGTCGAAGAATCCCGAGCGTCGATCCGATCCATCCGGGCCGGTCCATCGCGGGCGGCAACATCGACGGCGTGGCGGGCAACGAGATCGTCGTGTGCGCGACGACCAGCAAGGTGCGCGCGTACAAGGCCGACGGCAGCGAGCTCTGGACCAGCCCCACTGCCGCCTGCGTCATGCCGAGCCTCGGCGATCTCGACGGCGACGGGCTGCCCGAGGTCGTGGTGGACGGCGGCGTCTTGAACGGCGCGACGGGAGCGCTGAAGTACCCGCTGACGCCGGCGGGCCCGGGCAACTTCGTGCTCTCGGACATGGACGGCGACGGCAAGCTCGACATCGTCACGCCGACCCGCATCCACAAGGGCATCGACGGGACGCTGCTGGCCGACTCGGGGCTGGCGGGCACCTACGTGGCCGTGGGCGACTTCGACAAGGACGGCACGCCGGAGGTCGCGAGCATCAACAAGCCGAACCACCAGCTGAGCGTGTGGCGCTACGACGCGACCGCGACCAACAAGGTCAAGGTGCTGCGCACCGGCATCGACATCAACGGCACCTTTGCCGAACACCTGTCCCGGTCGGCAGCTCGGGCAACACCACCGGCGGCGGCCCGCCCACCATCGCCGACTTCAACGGCGACCAGGTTCCCGACGTCGCAGTGGCGGGCGGCATCGGCTACGCCGTCATCGACGGCTCGAAGGTGCTGAACGCGGCCGTGCCTGCCAACCAGACCTTGCTCTGGCTCACGAAGACCCAGGACTGCTCGAGCGCGGCGACGGGATCGAGCCTGTTCGACTTCGAGGGCGACGGCACGCCGGAGGTCGTCTACTCCGACGAGCAGTACTTCCGCATCTACAAGGGCACCGACGGCAGCGTGCTGTGGTCGACCTGCAACACCACGGGCACGCTGGTCGAGTATCCGCTGGTCGCCGACGTGGACAACGACGGCAACGCGGACATCGTGGTCGTGTCGAACTCGTATTCGAGCATCGTGTGCCCGAAGGACAACTCGAAGCAGCGCGGGCTGCGCGTGTTCGGCGACGACCAGGGCAAGTGGGTGCGCACGCGGCGCGTGTGGAACCAGCATGCGTATCACGTGACCAACGTGGACGAGGACGGCACCATCCCGAAGAACGAGCTGCCCAACTGGACCCAGCCGCGGCTCAACAACTTCCGCCAGAACGTGCAGCCGCTGGGGGAGTTCTCGGCGCCAGATTCTGATCGTGAGCGTGTTCCCCCGCTGCGTGGGGACCTACGCCGTGGTGGCGCGGGTGCGCAACATCGGGCAGGCCAGCGTGCCCGCCAAGGTGACCGTCGGCTTCTACGCCGGCGACCCCGCGAGCGGCGGGACCTTGCTCGGGACCGCGTTCACATCGAAGGCGCTCTACCCGGCAGAAGCCGAGGACGTGGTGCTCGATCTCCCGAACGCGCCCGCGAACGTCAAGAGCGGCGCGACTCCGCTCTTCGCCGTGGTCGATGACGGATCACCGGCCCACTCGTGGGTCGAGTGCCGCACCGACAACAACAAGAGCGCCGGCGCAAACGGCAAGTGCCAGGGCGGCCCGAGCTGAGGGCTCGGGTTCTCCCTACGCGCTCGCCCTCGCTCTCGCCCAACCCGGCCGGCGTTCGGCACGAGCACGGCCACGTTGGACGACAGGGTCAGCCTTTCAGATGGCAACCGTGGCGGCGGAGATGGCGCAAGAACGCGGTCCGCTTCACCCGACGACCACGGTTTCCTTCTGGGCGTCGACGGGGAGCCCCCGCAGCGCGTCGTCACGCCGGTCTTCAAGAATGAGCGAGATGGCCGCAGACAAGTTCTCCAGCACTTCGGCCTTGGACTGGCCCTGGCCATTCGCCCCCGGCACTTCGGGGCAGTACGCAATGTACAGGTCGCCATCGCGCTCGATGATGGCGGTGAACTCGTTCCGCATGCCAGGACTATAGCGCACGCCGCAGTGCTCGTCCCTTGTCATCATCGGCGCGGACTGCGCCGGCGCGAGCGGCAAATGCCAGGGCGGGCCGAGCTGAGGTCTCGGGTCCTCCCTACGCCCTCTCCCTCGCCCTCACGCGCCGACCAAGCGCACGAGCGTTCCGATGATGCGATTGAGCTTCGCGACGAGCGCGGGATCGAGCTCCGCAACGTACCCGAGGGCGCCTGCGACCTCGAGGCGACCCTTGGAAGTCCCTGGCGAGGGGCATGCGAGCACCTCGCGGGCCGAGCCGAGCGCGGTGTGGTAGCTCGCCGCGCGGTTCTTCCCGCGCGAGTACATGCCTTCTGCGACGTTGAGCGCGACGCTGCTCGAGCAGCGCCGCAGCTGTCGTGTCAGGTCCGGGTCCCGCCGCGCGAGCACGGCAACGACCCCTTGGAGCTCACGCAGCGCCTCGAGGATGACGGGGTAGATCTGCAACATGTTCTCACTCTCCTTCGTCGGAGAAAGTCCGACTCCGGAGGAGCACCCGCCGCGCGCAGCCGGGGTCCAGGCTCGCGCGCAGGCCGCGGAGCGGCAGACACCGGCTAGCGACCTTCGAACACTTCGTCGAGGGTCGCCGCCGTCATCACGCGCTCGGCCCAGCGGCCCAGGTCGTCGCCTGCCGCGCCGCGCAGGCGCTTGCTCACCCCCGCAGGCAGCTTTCCGTACTTCCGCCGCATGAGGCGAAGCAGGAGCTCGGCCTTGCCCTCGGCTCTGCCCTTCTCCAGGCCCTCGGCTCGGCCCTGCTCGATCAACATTTGTGCTCCGGTCATGAAGGCCTCCTTGGCCCGTTCCCCGAGCTGGTCGAAAAAGGGCCGGAGGCGCTCGGGGGGTGCCTCCGTGGCCTGTAGAATATAGCTGACGATCAGCGCCAGCGCACCGAC
The DNA here is from genome assembly GCA_963716725.1 of uncultured delta proteobacterium. Lineage (GTDB taxonomy): Bacteria > Myxococcota_A > Polyangia > Polyangiales > Polyangiaceae > JADJKB01. Next base: position 18,155 of record CAVQUB010000023.1, on the reverse strand, counting down.
CCCCGTCGGCGCCTGGAGCACCGCCGCGAAGGCGTCCCGGAAGCGCCACAGGACCCCGAGCACGTCTTTGGACCCGCGCACTCGCGTCAGACACACCAGCGCCGCGAGCCCCAGCGCGCTGAGCAGCTCCGCGCGTAGCGCGTCGTCAGCGGCCTTCGACAAGTCCACGATGATGGGCTCGAAGCTCGGCACGTGGGGCTCGAGCTCCGGGAATTCGCCGCGTGGTAGAGCAAGCAGCTCACGAAGCGCGCGCGCAACGGTCCAGCCCTTCTCGCCGTGGTGGCAGACGATGGCAATGATCGCCGGCAGCGGCAGCTCGGCCGACTTGGACCGGAGGAGCCTCTCCCAGATCCGCAGCATGTAGCCCAGCAGGCGCAGGGGCATCAGCCGGTCCGGGGTGCTCTGGTGCTCGACCAGGAGGTGCAAGATCGCCGGGCGACCGGCGAGCTGAACGCTGAACAGCACGTCCGCGTAGCGCGCTTGGAGCGCCGAGTCGACGAGGCCAGCGCGCAGCGGACTGAGCGTGGCCCAGTCGATCTGCTGCGCCAGGGCCGGCGGCAGCGCCGCGCGCAGCAGACCCACCGCGTGCTCCGGCTCGGAGAAGACGGCGCGGAAGAGACGGTCGTGCGGTTGCACTGGCGGGGGCATCGCAATCCGCGTGCCGAGTGGGAATGGTGGTCTTCCTGCTGGAGTCGGTCGGCCCCCGGGGTGGCGAGGCCCGGTTCCGCCACCGGCGATCGCCACCCCGACCCCCAAACCCACGCGACAGCCAGGTGTCCTCGCTCTCGCCCTCGCTCTCGCGCGCAGGCCGCGGAGCGGCAGACACCGGCTAGCGACCTTCGAACACTTCGTCGAGGGTCGCCGCCGTCATCACGCGCTCGGCCCAGCGGCCCAGGTCGTCGCCTGCTGCGCCGCGCAGGCGCTTGCTCACCCCCGCAGGCAGCTTTCCGTACTTCCGCCGCATGAGGCGAAGCAGGAGCTCGGCCTTGCCCTCGGCCTTGCCCTCGGCCTTGCCCTCGGCCTTGCCCTCGGCTCTGCCCTTCTCCAGGCCCTCGGCTCGGCCCTGCTCGATCAACATTTGTGCTCCGGTCATGAAGGCCTCCTTGGCCCGTTCCCCGAGCTGGTCGAAAAAGGGCCGGAGGCGCTTCGGGGGGTGCCTCCGTGGCCTGTAGAATATAGCAGACGATCAGCGCCCTCGCCCTCGCCCTCGCGGGCAGCGACGCATGACTCGGGGTCAACGTGGCTGGCTAATCCTTTCGTTGTTTGGACTTTCACCATTTCACCTTGCCGGCTTTGACCGGCGCAGGGGAGACCACATGGCTGCTACTCAATCGAACGGGAAGTGCCTGCTCTGCGACGCAAAGTTCACCAAAGCTGCCATGAGCAGACATCTTGCCGCGTGCCCGCGCCGCGCGGCCGGGAAGCACAGGCTGTTTCACATCGTGGTCGAGGGTCGCCACGCGACGGCCTACTGGATGCACTTGGAGGTGAGCGCCGAGGCGTCGCTCGCCAAGTTGGACGAGTTCGTCCGTGGCGCCTGGCTGGAGTGCTGCGGTCATCTGAGCGCTTTCAGGATCGGCGACTTCACCTACAGCTCCGGGGGCTACGACGACCAAGACCTCGTCGACAAGGACATGCGGACGAGCCTCGCCCGCGTCCTGGCCCCCGGCCTGAAGTTCCATTACGACTACGACTTCGGCACGAAAACGACGCTCGCGCTGAGGGTCGTCGCCGAGCGGCAGGGCAAGCGCGGTGCGGAGAGCGTGAGGCTCGTGGCCTTCAACGACCCGCCGCTGATCCAATGCGAGAAGTGCTCGTCCGCGGCCACACAGATCTGCGTGGCGTGCGGGGGGATCTCGCTCTGCGGCGGATGCGCGCAGAAGCACGCGTGCAGCAAGGAAATGTTCCTGCCCATGGTCAACTCCCCGCGGACCGGGCAGTGCGGCTATCAGGGCCCCGGACTTTGACCCGGGTTTCCCGCGCCGGCGCCTCGAGGCCAGACGCGCCGCGTACCGGCGGTCGAACATAGGCCGAGAGCAGCCGGAACCGAGCCCTCGCCCTCGCCCTCGCCCTCGCGCGCAGGCCGCGGAGCGGCAGACACCGGCTAGCGACCTTCGAACACTTCGTCGAGGGTCGCCGCCGTCATCACGCGCTCGGCCCAGCGGCCCAGGTCGTCGCCTGCCGCGCCGCGCAGGCGCTTGCTCACCCCCGCAGGCAGCTTTCCGTACTTCCGCCGCATGAGGCGAAGCAGGAGCTCGGCCTTGCCCTCGGCCTTGCCCTCGGCTCTGCCCTTCTCCAGGCCCTCGGCTCGGCCCTGCTCGATCAACATTTGTGCTCCGGTCATGAAGGCCTCCTTGGCCCGTTCCCCGAGCTGGTCGAAAAAGGGCCGGAGGCGCTTCGGGGGGTGCCTCCGTGGCCTGTAGAATATAGCAGACGATCAGCGCCAGCTCACCGACCCTCGCCCTCGCCCTCGCCCTCGCCCTCGCCCTCGCCCTCGCCCCCGGCGCCGCGCGCAGCGCGGGTCAAGGGCGCGCACGAGCGAAGCGAGTGCGCGGCGCGAGAATGGGGAAGCGAAGAAGAGAAATCCTGTTCCTGTTCCTGTTCCTGAACCCGCGGACGTGTGTCCCCATCGCGCGCATGCGCGGCTGCGCGTCGGTCCTGCAGTTGCCCAGCCGAATCCAGATGACCTTCGGCGGGTACCCGCACAGGAAGCTCCGTTGTCACTCGGCAGGGACCGCCATGAGGCGGCGTTCACGATCGGCCGCAAAGGCGAGGCACGCGCGGATGTCGTCGCGCTCGAGATCTGGAAAGTCCTTCAGGATCTCGTCCTCCGTCATGCCGGAGGCAAGATAGTCGAGGACCTCGTAAACCGTCATCCGTAGGCCGCGGATACAGGGCTTGCCGCCGCGAGCCGCTGCCTCGTTGTTTCCGTCCTTGCCGCATGGGACAGTTGGCTCATGTCGATGGCCGCGCGATATGACGAGCAGATCGTCCTGCCTCGCGCGATTCGGTTTCCCGTCGAGCTCATCCCGCCCGACGGATTCGACGAAGAGCGCCCGGAGACGTGGCCACGTGTGGAGGGGCGGCTCGAGTACGTCGAAGGGAAACTTCTCTACCTGCCGCCGTGCGGGGACGAACAGCAGGACGTGGTGGCCGACGTGGTGATCACCGTCGGGGCCTGGGTCCGAGCCCATCGGGAGTTCGTCCTTGGCACCAACGAAGCAGGAATGCGCTTGTCCGGAACGACCCGCGCCGCAGACGCCGCAGTTTGGCGACGCTCGGACCTGGGCTCGCGAACCGGCGGGCTACGCCGCGTTCCACCAGTGTTGGCCGTGGAGGTCGCGGCGCTCGACGAGCCCGAGGGCGCCCTCGCGGAAAAGACCAGCTGGTGCTTGTCTGTGGGCGTCCCGGTGGTGTGGGTGGTGCTGCCGGTCGCCCGCCAGGTTCTCGTCACGACCGCCGACGGCAGCGCGCGGTTCGAATGCGGCTCCGCGTTGCCAGAGCACCCGGCGTTGCCGGGCCTCGTGCCGCAGGTCGATGACTTCTTCGTGCAGCTCTCCGGGGGGTGACTCGAATCCGGTGACACGCAGCAGGGCGGCAGCCAGATGTCCGCTTGGCTGGCGCCCTCGCCCTCGCCCTCGCTCTCGCCCTCGCCCTCGCCCTCGCCCTCGCCCTCGCGTGCACGGCGAGTACGGCTGGGTCACACCCCGAGCCAACTCTCGACACCAGCTCACGAACGCGCAAAAGCCAAGAGCGGGCCGAGCTCGTGGCCGTCGGCGGCCTGGAGCGCCGCCACGTACCGAGCTCGCAACTCGCTCACGTCGGCGAGGCTGCCCCCGCCCCAACTGAAGGGTTCGCCGCCGAGCTTCTCGATCAGCAGATCAGCCATGAGGCGCGCGTGGCGTCCGTTGCCGTTCGGGAACGGGTGGATGGCGACCAGCCGGTGATGCAGCCGCACGGCGATCTCGTCCGGCGGGTGGGTCGCGTGCTCGACCCAGTGGCGCACGTCGTCGAACATCGTCGCCAGCTCGACGATGATCCGGTGAGCTTCGATACCGATGTTGCGCTCGGTTTGCCGGTAGGTCCCTGCCCACCTCCAGACGTCGCCGAACATGCGCTCGTGCAGCGTGCGGGCAAAGGAATCGCCGAGCAGGCCAACTGCCGTGAGGCCGCGGCTCCGCCGGGCCCATCTCGCGCCCTTCACGATGTTCTCCTGTTCGGCCTCGTTGAGGTCGCGCCGGTGTGTAACCCACGTCTGCAGGAGCCCCTCGCGCTCTTCGTGCTCCAGGGGTGTCGCAGCGTCCGGTTCGTGAAAGAGGTCCGTCACGCCTGAGCCCAAAGATCGCGGTCGTCGAGGTGGTCGCGGATGTAGGCGGCGATTCGCGCCTCTAGCTCGGCGTCGCCGGTGCCCTGCGCTTCGAGCTTCATCGTGTGCGCGACGCGGCCAAGGTCACGCATCGCCATCTTGCGGGCGCGGTCCTGCACCGCCCCTTCGAGCGATGCGTTGGGTACGAGCGCATAGACGAGCGTGCAGTCGAGGGCCGCCGCCGCACGGCGCAGGGTCTCGATCTTGATCGCGCCGTTCTTCTCGGACTTCTCCAGCGCGTCGACGCTTTGCGGGCTGATCCTCAGCCGCCGGGCGAGTTGCATCCCCGTCATGCCCAAGGCATCGCGGACCGCTCTGATCCAGCCCCTGGGCGGCGCCTCGAAACGGTCTACTGGCTTCAGAGGCAGGAGCCGCTCGTCGAGCCTCTGACGCGCCCTTTCACGAAGTTCTTTTCTCATGCCACACCATGAGTTCTGGTGAATAGTATCATGCAACAGCATGATATCTACACCTAACTCATACTGCAGTCTGCGTCATACAGCAATTACTCATATTGTGGTCTTGTTTATTGCGCGGGGTTCGGGATCATCGCGCCACCTGAACTACTCGCGCGCGAAGCTGCGCTGCCTCGCCCTCGCCCTCGCCCCCGCGACGATTCACACGCGGCGCCCCGACCCCCGCTGGAGAGCAGCCGCGACATCGCCAATCTTCTGCACCAAGCGGAGCGGTTGCCCGGGAACTGGTGCGAAGCCGTGGTGGGTATAAAAACCGGCGACAGCCGCGTCGATCGCATCGACGACGACCATCCGGGCGCCCGCAATTTCACTGGCCGCGACCGCGCGCGACAAAGCGTCCCAGAGCAGCTCCCCCCCGAGCCCCTGCCCGTGCAGGCTGCGGTGCAGGGCAAGCCGCGCCAGCATCACAGCGGGGATGGCATCCGGAGCGCCCCGCGCCAGGCGCTTGGGCAAGACCGACTTCTGGACGAGATGAGCTGCGAGACTGAAGTACGCGACGATGTGGCGGTCACCACCGTGCCAAACGAACGTCCGGGCCGTACGCATCGCCTGGGCATGAGCTGCGCTTTGCTTCAACCACCGCTCCAGGTCCGCCTGCCCGCACCCGAAGGTGTCAAGTCGGTGATGGTCCGCGAGCGACTCCGAAACCCAGGTGCCCACCCCAGCGCCGCTCAACGTTGTACGACGCGACGGGGGGCGGCGGCGCGCCTCGACAACGCACGGTTCGGGCGCGCGGGCGCGTTCAGCCCTTTCCAGAGCTTGTCGAAGAACGCCGCGGGCACGGCGGTCGTAGTGGATTCGGCGATCACTCGCTCGGCACGGTCGCTTGCGGCGTCGAGCATGAACGCGCTGACCGACTGCCGCCGAAGCTTGGCGGCGTAGCGGATCCGTTTCGCACGGTCCGGCTCGGCTCGAAGCTCGATGCGTTCAGTTCTGGTCGATGTGTCAGACATTGGGTCGTTGCCGGCAATTGTACGGCAAGCGCGACGTCCGTCAATATCGCCCTCGCCCTCGCCCTCGCCCTCGCCCTCGCCCTCGCCCTCGCGCCAGCGAAAAGCGCGCGCGTGTCCCGCTCCCAGCTCCCGCGCTACACTCCCCCACCCCCAATGAAGCTTCGACGACTCGCCGGCATGGCGGCCCTGGGCTCTGTGGCGTTCTCCGTGTTCTCGTGCGGCTCCGACGACGGCGGCGGCGGCGGTGGCGGCGAGAGCTGCCCGAAAGAAGGCGTCGGGTTCGCGACCGGTGATCCGACGGGGCACACCGATCCCTTCGGTGCCAAGGCCGCGAGTCAGGCCCGCGCGGGGCGCGTGACCAGCGAAGCGATGGTCGTGCAGACCGCCCACGGGCGGCAGCGCGTGCGCGTCGGCGACTTCGTCTTGGCCAACGACAAGGTCGCGGCCTACATCGAGGACAAGGGCGTCTCGGACGGCTATCAGCGCTTCGGCGGCGATCTGCTGGCGGTCGACCGCGTGGGCGACGACGGGCGGCCGCTCGGCAAGGCGTATTACGGCGAGACCTTGATGGGCGTCGGCATCGACATCATCGATCCCGACAGCGTGAGCGTGATCAACGACGGGTCGGACGGGAAGGCGGCGGTGGTGCGCGCGACCGGACCGCTGAAGCCCATTCCCTTCTTGGATGGGTCCCTCGGGAACCTGCTGGCGCGACGCTATTCGGGGCTGATGGCGGCCTATGACTTCGTGCTCGAGCCGGGCAGCAACAAGCTCTCGATCCGCTTGGGCATCAAGAACGCCTGGGACGAACCGCTGACCATCGGCGGGTCAGGCTACACCGATGAGCTGCACGCCTTCTTCCACGGCAGCCGCAACCAGTTCGTGTCGCCCGAGTGGGGCTTCGCCAAGGCGAAGGGCAAGGTGTCCTACGCCGGCTTCGTGCACGACGAGTCGTCGTTTGCGTGGCGGCTCGCCGGCGGCGAGCAGATCGAGCCCGGGTTCGAGGAGAGCGGCTCGGTGATCGCGACCGGTGATGGATTCGAGATCCCGATCTGCAAGACCTTCTGGACCGATCACGTCGAGGTCATCGTCGGCGGTCCCGAGTACGACGGGCTGCGCGAGGCGGTGCGGCGCGCGGACGGGCTGGAGAGCCGCGAAGTGAGCGGGGTGGTGAAGGACTCGGCGGGCGCACCGGTGGCCGAGGCCTACGTGCACGCACTCGACGACGCGGGCGCGTACCTGAACCGGACTCGCAGCGACAAGGACGGCAAATACACGCTGCACCTCGATCCGGAACAGAGCGCGAAGCTGGTCGCGCAGCACCAGGGCTACGCGCTCGCCGCCCCGGTCGCGGTGGCGGGCGACGTGGCGAGCAAAGACCTCTCGCTGGCGGCGCACGGCACCGTGCACGTGACCGCGAAGGACAAGACCACCGGGGTCGCGCTGCCGGTGCGCGTCCACGTGATCCCCCAGAGTCCGGTGGCCGCCGCGCCGGACGCGTACGGCGTCGAGCCAGAAGCCGACGGCCGGCTCTGGGTCGACCGAGCGCTGACCGGCGAGGCGAGCCTGCGCGTGCCGCCCGGCGAGCACCGCGTGGTGGTGACTCGGGGCTGGGAGTACGAGCTGATCGACACGACCGTCGACGTCGCCGCGGGACAGACCGTGGAGGTGGTGGCGGATCTCGAGCACAGCGTCGACTCCACCGGCTGGATGTGCGCCGACTTCCACATCCACTCGTGGCACTCCGCGGACTCGAGCGATCCGGTCATGGACAAGGTGAAGAACGCGCTGACCGAGGGCCTCGAGATCCCCGTCTCGAGTGAGCACGAATGGATCATCGACTTTCAGCCGATCGTGAAGGAGCTCGGGATGGAGAAGTGGGCCTTCGGCATGCCCAGCGAAGAGCTCACCACCTTCACCTGGGGACACTTCGGAGTGGTGCCGATCTTTCCCAAGCCCGACGAGCTGAACAACGGCGCCATCGACTGGGTCGGAAAGAAGCCTCCGCAGATCTTCGCCGAGGTGCAGGCGCGGCCCGAGAACCCGGTGCTGATCGTCAACCACCCGCGCGAGGGGCTGATGGGCTACTTCGACCATGCGGGCTTCGATCCGAAGACCGCCAAAGGCAATCAGAACGAGCTTTGGGCTGCCGAGTTCGACGCCGTCGAGGTCTGGAACAGCTCGACCTTCGAGGACAACCGCAGCGCGTCGGTGAAGGACTGGTTCGCGCTGCTCAACGCCGGGCACACCATGTGGGGCGTCGGCTCGAGCGACTCGCATCACATCCGCTCCAAGCCGGTGGGTTTTCCGCGCACCTGCCTCTATTTCGGCCACGACGACCCGACCAAGCTGACGGCCAGCGCCGTGCGCGACGTGCTGGCCAAGGGCACCGCGACGGTGAGCGGCGGCCTGTTCATGACCGTGGAGGGACCGGGTGGCGCCAAACCGGGATCGACGGTGCCGGGCAAGCCCGCGACGGCGGACTTCACCGTGAGCGTGCACGCGGCGAGCTTCGTCGACGCGACCGAGCTCGAGGTGATCGTGAACGGCGTGACGCAGAAGACCGAGCCGCTGGCGCCGCTGGGCACGGGCACCGGCAAGACCTTCGTGAACCTGGTGACGGTGCAGCTCGACGCGAGCAAGGCGCGCAACTGGGTGGTGTTCCACGCCAAGGGCGAGAAGAACCTGCAACCCTTGAGCGGCAAGGTGCCCTTCGCGGTGAGCAACCCGGTGTTCTTCGAGTAGGGCGAGGGCGAGGGCGAGGGCGGGGGCGAGGGCGGGGGCGAGAGCGGGGGCGAGGGCGAGGGCGAGGGCGAGGGCGCTGGTCGGAAAGGTCGCCACAAGTGCCCTGGCGGAGGGAGTCGTGGCGATGAAGGCTTGACCGATTGCTCGCCGCAAGTACCCTGCAGAAGCGAGTTATGGCGACCATTCCTCGGCCCTTGAGTGGCCGCCGCGCGGAAAGAGAGGCACTTCAGGCCGCGCTCACCAGCGATCGTGCCGAGTTCGTGGCCATCTACGGCAGGCGCCGTGTGGGAAAGACCTTCTTGGTCCGCCGGCACTTCCAGGACCAACCGGTCGTGTACTTCGAGATGGTGGGTCGCTTCGATGCAAACACCGAGCAACAACTCGTCATTTTCGCAGAAGCACTTTCGGCGACCTTCTACCGACGCGCCGAGCTCGCGACGCCCCCCTCTTGGCACGACGCGTTCCGCGCGCTCGCAACCGCTATCGAACGGGCTCGAGGGCGCAAACGAAAGTACGTTCTGTTCTTCGACGAGGTTCCCTGGATCGACACTCACCGCTCCGGATTCTTGCGTGAGCTCGAACACTTCTGGAACTCGTGGTGCTCCCGGCGTGACGACGTCGTCATGATCGTGTGCGGCTCGGCCGCATCGTGGATGTTGAGCAAGCTGATCAACGCGAGGGGCGGACTTCACAATCGCTTGACCCGCACGCTCCGCCTCTTGCCCTTCACCCTGGCGGAGGTCAGCGAGTTTTTCGAGCACAAGAAGATCAAGCTCACCCAGCGCGAACTGTGCGAGCTCTACATGGTGTTCGGCGGGGTGCCTCACTACCTCGAGTCTGTGAGCCGAGGGCGTTCGGTGGCCCAAGTAGTGGACGATGGCTGCTTCTCCAAGGACGGCGCGCTGAGCGGCGAGTTCGATCGCTTGTTCGCCTCCCTGTTCGGAGACGATCCCAAGTACGTCGCCGTCGTGCGCACCCTCGCCAAACGCCGCCGCGGCTTCACGCGCAACGAGATCCTCGACGCCATTGGCGCCTCCACCGGCGGGGGCGCCAGCAAGATCCTCACGAATCTGGAAGAAGGCGGCTTCATCGCCTCCAGCATTCCGCTCGGGCGCACCGAGCGCGACCGCTTCTTCCGTCTCACCGACGAGTTCAGCCTGTTCCACCTCAAATGGATGGAGTCACGCCGCGTGCGCCGCTGGCGCGACGTCCACGGCACCCCCGCCTGGCATGCCTGGTCCGGTCTCAGTTTCGAAAGCATGTGCTTGCGCCACGTGGGCGCCATCGAACGAGCGCTCGGCATCTCCGGCGTTCGCAGCGAGGTGTCCGCCTGGCTCCACCAGGACGCCCAGATCGACCTTCTGCTGGATCGCGCAGATGGGGTCATCACCGTCTGCGAGATCAAGTTCACCGACCAGCCCTTCGAGATCCAGAAACGCTACGCGGAGGAGCTCCGCCAAAAGCTCGACCGCTTCCGCCGCATCACGAAGACCAAGAAGTCCGTGCATCTGGTGTTCATCACGCCCCACGGGCTCGAGAAGAACCGACACTCGAACGAACTCGTGGACTCGGAAGTCACGATGGCGGCGCTCTTCGAGCGCCGCGCGCTGAGCTGAACACACCTGTCCTGGGACAGGTGATGGAGTGGCGGACCGGCGCCCCCGAGCATGCCTGGGGGGAGGCAGCCTAGGAACGCATCCTTGACTAACGGTCGGCTTTGGTAAAGAACTCGTTCCTACGCGAGGGGCTGGGGCACGAGCTCGTTCCCAGCGGTTGCGGCGATGAAGCAAAGGAAAACGGGGGCCTACGAGAAGGCGACGGTGGGCGGGGAGGAGGTCGCGGCCTTCATCCCAGCGCCGCTGCCGCCCACGAAGCCGCGGCTCGCGATGGTGGGCTCGCTCGACGAGCGACTCCGCGCCGCGGAACAGGCGCTGGCCCGGCTGGAGCTCGCGGGCGAGATGGTGCCGTCGATCGACTGGTTCATCTACGCCTTCGTCCGCAAGGAGGCGGTGGTCTCGTCTCAGATCGAAGGGACCCAGGCGACCCTCGTCGATCTGCTCACCTTCGAGGCCGAGAGCGGCGGAGGTCCGAGGAGCGCGGACGTCGAAGAGGTCTGCAACTATCTCGACGCCCTCAACTTCGCACGCACGCAGCTGGCAGACTCGTCGGGATTGCCGCTGTCGATGCGCTTGCTCAACGAGACCCACGCGCGTCTCATGCAAGGCGTTCGCGGGGCGGACAAACGACCGGGAGAGGTGCGTCGCACGCAGAACTGGATCGGCGGGAGCCGTCCCGGCAACGCGGCCTTCGTGCCGCCGCCACCTCACGCGCTCGGCGAGCTGTTGTCTGCGTTCGAGAAGTACCTGCACGCAGACGATGACTTGCCGCCGCTCGTCCGCGCAGGGCTTCTGCACGTGCAGTTCGAGACCATCCACCCCTACCTCGACGGCAACGGTCGAATCGGCCGCTTGCTCGTGACCCTGGTGCTCGAGCACCGGAAGCTGCTGACCAAGCCGCTGCTCTACCTGAGCCTCTTCTTCAAGCGCCACCGGACCGACTACTACGACCGCCTCGGCGCGGTGCGAACGAGCGGTGACTGGGAAGGGTGGACCGACTTCTTCTTGGACGGCGTCGCGACCATTGCCGAAGAGGCGGTGATCTCAGCGCGCGAGCTGTTCACCTTGGTCACCGAAGACCGAACACGCGCCTTGGACCACGCCGGGACATCGGTCGCAGCGGTGCGCCTCTTCGAGCTGTTGCCACGGCATCCCGTCGTGTCGGTCGCCTTCGCCATCAAGCAGCTCGGCGTCAGCAAGCCCACCGCCAGCCGGGCCGTCGAAGCGCTCGAGAAGGCCGGCGTCCTCGTCGAAACCACCGGCAGGAAGCGCGACCGCTCGTGGGTGTACCAGCGCTATCTCGACCGGCTGCGGGCGGGAACCGAGTTGGAGACTCCGGGGCGGTCGTAGCGAGAGCGAGAGCATCCACCTGACCGGGCTCTTCGTGCTGGCGAACGCGCTCACCCACGAGAACGCCGAGGCGCTCTTGGCCGAGGCCCGAGGCAAGACGCGGCGGGAGCTCGAGGCGATCTTGGCGCGCTGGGGCCTCCGACGCCTTGACGCCTTGACGTCATAACGTTAGCTTGGGGCCATGTCCGCGGTAAAACGAGCGACGGTCTACTTCGAGACGGACGTGCATCGAGCGCTCCGACTGAAGTCTGCCGAGACTGAACGGAGCGTGTCCGACCTCGTGAACGAGGCGGTACGGGCGCAGCTCGCCGAGGACGCGGACGATCTCGACACCATTCGCCGCCGGGCGAAAGAACCGGCGATTCGCTTCGAAGATTTCGTCAGGGACCTGAAGCGACGTGGGAAGCTATAGCGTCCTCATCAAGCGCTCCGCCGCCAAGGAGCTCGAGGAGGTTCCGCGGAAGGACCGCGAGAAACTCGTCACCAAGATCCGCGGCTTGGCGGTCGACCCGCGGCCGCAGGGATCAGAAAAGCTCACCGGGGACGACCGCTACCGGATCCGACACGGCGACTATCGTGTCGTGTACGAAGTCGACGACACCTCCGTGATCGTGCTGGTGGTGCGCGTCGCTCACCGCCGCGAGATCTACCGCTGACCTCGGTCGACCGGCCTACCAACGACCGCCACAACCAGGAAAGCGTCATCGACCGGCTCGAGATCCGTGTGCGTGCACTGCACGCTCCGCTCAACACCCCTCGTCGTGTCGGTCGCCTTCGCGATCAAGCGGCTCGGCGTCAGCTAGTGCCGCGCGGCCGAAGTTCGAGTGGATTCGCCCCTGAGACCTGCGCTCATTTGGGCTCTCACAGGAAGGGCGGAAGAGCGGAAGGATTTGGGGTGGTCAGGCGTTAGCCTCCGCAGGCCATTTCTGAGCGCGGTCACGTTGAAGTTGACGAGCAGGCCGACGGGCAACCGCGAAAGGCGCAGATAGGTGATGACCTGCGCTTCGTAAATCGGGAGCAGCCGCTCGACCGCCTTGAGCTCCAGGAGGATATGATCTGGAAGCGACCAGGTCGAGGCGATAGGCGCAGTCAAGGTGTACGCCTTTGTAGCGGATTGGTAGCGGTCGCTGCCGCTCGAACTTGAGCCGTCGTTCGGACAGCTCGGCAGATAGACAGGCCTCATATGCGGATTCCATCAGCCCTGGACCGAGATGCCGATGCACCTCGATCAGCGCACCGATCACCTCGTCCGTCCCATCCCCAAATCTTCCGAGCTTTCGCCCTTCCTGTGCCATCCCCGTGTGGTCGGGCCTCACTCCGAAACAGTTGCGGCTTTCCTCGCAGAAAGTGAGGGGATTTTTCTGGATTCGGCCCACGACTTGGGGCGGTACGACCAGCGAAAGGGTCGGTCGGTCTGCAGATACCACGCGACGTACGCGTCGATCCTCGCCGCGAGGTCGTCGGTGCTTCTACTCGAGCCGCTACGGTGTCCGAGAGAGAGAGGGCGGCCGTCCCGAGCGCGGGGCGTCCGCCAGTCTCTCGCTAGGTGCCGCGCAGTCGAAGCGCTTGCGCCAGTCGTCCACCGTGCGCACGTGCACCCCGAGGAGCCGGGCGATGTCCGTCGCAGGCACTCCGTCCGCCATCATCAACACGGCCTGCGCCCGACGAACCAGCCGCTGCTCCGCCCTGCCGGGTCGCAACGCCTCCTCGATCCGCGCGCGCTCTTCAGCCCTCAGCGCGAGCGGAACCGTCGGACGACCACCGTGCGCTCGACCCGCGAACGCGCTGTAGTCGATCATGTCACCCCACTACACCGACGACACGCACACGGAAAAGAAACCAGCGAAACTTCTGCCGCGCGGCACTAGCCCACCGGCAGGAAGCGCCACCCCGACAGGATGCGGGGGCGGGGGCGAGAGCGAGAGCGGGGGCGAGAGCGAGAGCGAGGGCGATTTTGCCCGGATTTTGGACGGGTCGCGCGTGAGGGCGAGGCGCGCGGGCGAACGCAAGGCCACCGCCGAGGTGATCCGCTTTTTGGCTGAGGTCGATCGGCGACGGCTGTACCTCGACCTCGCCTGCTCGTCGCTGCACTCGTTCTGCATCGAGCGCCTCGGCTACTCCGAAGAGGAGGCGACGAAACGCATGCGCGTCGCGCGGCTGTGTGCGCGCATGCCCCGCGTGATCGACGAACTCGAGACCGGCAGGATCCACCTGACGGGGCTGTTTTTGCTGTCGAACGCGCTCACCCACGAGAACGCCGACGCGCTCTTGGCCGAGGCCCGTGGCAAGACGCGGCGGGAGCTCGAGGCGATCTTGGCGCGCTGGTTCCACCCCTTCGGGTGTCACGGAGTGCGTCCGCAGTCCGACGTGCTGCCGATGGTTGCGCCGATGCAACCTGGTGGTGGTGGCGGGACGGCTGGCGAGATCGGGGAGGTTGCCTGTCCTGGGACAGGTGACTGTGGGGCGGTGGCCGCCCCCGTCGAGACGCCGCGGCCCCGCATCGAGGCGCTCTCTGCGCACAGCTTCCGGGTGGAGCTCACCGCCAGCGCGGAGCTTCGCGAGAAGATCGATCAGGCGCAGAACCTGCTGCGCCACGTGATCGCACCCGGCGACCTGCCTCGCCTGATCGAACGCGCTCTCGATGCGCTGATCGAGGTCGAGACCAAACGGCGCGTGGGCGCGCGCGCGGCGCGGAAGCCACGATCGCCACGCCCGCGCCAGAGCTCGAAGCCGTCGCGCCAGGTGCCCGTCGACGTGGCCCGCCTCGGCTTTCGCAAACGGCAGGCCGACGGCGCGTTGAACGAGCTCGCGCGACGCGGCGGCACGCCGGCTGCTGGGGTCGAGCCCTGGCTGCGGGGCGCGCTGGCGTTGTTGGTTCCGTGAGCCTGCGCGGCGCCCAGGTTCGGGCCGCCCCGAACCTCCGCCCAGGTTCGCCGCCGCCCCGTGAACCCCCGCCCCGTGAACCCCGACCGCGGGGCTGGCATCGAACCCCCTACCCTCGTAGAGTCCGCCCCCGGAATCACCATGCCCACCCTATTCGAAAAAATCGAACAGAAGACCGCCCACGTCGTCGTCGTCGGCATCGGCTACGTCGGCCTGCCCCTGGTCGCCGAGCTGGCCCGCGCGGGCTTCCGCGTGACGGGCCTGGACTACGACCGCGAGAAGGTGCGGCTGCTCAACGCCGGCGAGTCGTACATCCGGGACGTGCCGACGGCGGACCTCGCCCCGCACGTGAAGGCGCGCACGCTGGCGGCCACGGCCGATCCGGCGATCTTGGCCGAGGCCGACGCGGTGGTGGTGTGCGTGCCGACGCCGCTTGAACAAGACCAAGGAGCCGGACATGCGCTTCATCGTCGAAGCGACCACCGAGATCGCCAAGCACCAGCACCCGGGCATGCTGGTCGTGCTCGAGAGCACCACCTACCCCGGCACCACCGACGAGGTCGTGGTGCCCGAGCTCACCGAGGGCGGCGCGGTGCTGGGCAAGGACGTGTTCGTGGCGTTCTCGCCCGAGCGCGTCGATCCCGGGCAACGCGACCTACAAGACCAAGAACACGCCGAAGGTGCTCGGCGGCGTCACGCCCGAGTGCATGAAGATGGCGACGGCGCTGTACTCGAACATCATCGACACGCTTGGTCCCGGTGTCGAGCACCCAGGCCGCCGAGATGGTCAAGCTGCTCGAGAACACCTTCCGCGCGGTGAACATCGGCCTGGTCAACGAGGTCGCGATGATGTGCCGGCGGCTCGGGCTCGATCCCTGCGAGGTGATCCGCGCGGCGGCGACCAAGCCCTTCGGCTTCATGCCCTTCTATCCGGGGCCGGGCCTGGGCGGGCACTGCATCCCCATCGACCCGCTCTATCTGTCGTGGAAGCTGCGCACCCTGAAGTACCAGGCGCGCTTCATCGAGCTGGCGGACACCATCAACAGCTCGATGCCGGCCTACGTGGTCGAACGCGTGAGCGAGGCGCTGAACTCCCAGAAGAAGCCGCTGAACGGCTCGAAGATCCTGATCTACGGCGTGGCCTACAAGCGCGACGTGGACGACATGCGCGAGAGCCCCGCCTTCAGCGTGATGCACGATCTGGCGCAGCGCGGCGCGGAGCTGTCGTACATGGATCCGCACGTGCCGAGCTTCGACGAGGACGGCATGAAGATGAGCAGCGTCGACCCCAAGTCGAGCTTTGCGGGTTACGACTGCGTGGTGATCATCACCGACCACCTGAAGCTGGAACGCGCGCGGCTGCTGGCGGAGGCCAAGCTGGTGGTCGACACGCGGGACGCGCTGCGCGGCGTCGAGGGCGACCGCTCGAAGGTCTACGGGCTGTGAGCGTCGGCTGACGGACGGTGGTAGGCTGACCCGAGTCATGCTCCCGGTCACGCCACCGGCCACGCCCGCAGATCCGAGCCTGGACGTCGAGAGTCCCGACGCGGTCCCCTATTTCAACTGGGACGCCCCGGTGACGAACGCCGAGATCCGGCGCGCGCTCGCCGACGGCTCTGAGGACGACAAGCTGTTTTGGACCGCGCGGATCCTGTCCGAGGCGCGCTATGCGGTTGCCATGGCCGGAGCCCTGGCCAAGGACGGCGGCGCTGACCCGGCGACCCTCGCGTGGGTCGTGGGTCAAATCCGCATCGGCCCCGCGGCGGTCTTGCCTGGCGGGATCAGCGGCGACGAGCTCGATTCCTTTCGGGCCGAGCTCGAGCTTCGCCTCCGCCGCATGGCGTTCCCCGAGGAGCAGTAGATGACCGCGCCGACCTTCCGTGCAGGCGCGGGCCACCCCTCGACTGCTGCGCGGCCCTGCTCTCAGCCGAGCCCAGCGCGATCGATCAGCGACGCATAGGCGGCGCGGCGCGGGTCGTCGTCTTCGAACATGCTGCCCACCCAGCGGTCGAGGTAGACCCGGTCGAGGCGCTCCGCGTGCACGGAAAAGAGGCGTTCCAGATCGGCGAGGTCCTTGGTGCGGCCGAACAAGAGCTTGAACAGCACGGCGTCTTCTTTGCTCACGATCCAAGCCTCCGCCCGACCGAAGGGGACCCGCACGCGCCGATCGATCGCGCTGCGTGCGAGGGGCAGCACGGGGAGGAACACGTCCACTCGAACGCCTCGCGCCCGACAACCGAAGTCACCTCGCATCGCGGCTTCGGCCGCCCTGTCCTCGTCGATCTCGCAGCCACCTCGCCGGAGCGCGAGGAAGAGATCGGGAAGCTGCATGGGCTCCGCCGCGACGCCGACGTCGACGTCGACGGTGGCCCGAGGAACTCCCCAGTAGGCAAGCGCGATGGCGCCACCCAGCGCGTAGTCGAAGCCTGCTGCTTCGAGCGCGTGCACGACGTCGCCGGCCGCCGCGATCACAATCGGCTCAGCCACTGACCTCGGGCTCCGCGCGACGTGCGCGCTCGAACACGGCGGGGGCGTCTGCCGGCAGAGGGTCGCGGTAGTCGAGGATCTGCTGCCGAGCCGGGTGGGTCTCGAGGATCTCGAACACCAGCGCGCACGCGGCCTCGAACATACGATAGCGCTCCTCGAACGAGGCGTCCGCGACCTCTTTCGCCTCCGCGAGGGCGTCGGCGAAGCTGTCACGCGGCGGAGGAACTGCAATCGGAGCCGTCAACGACCACCAGCGTACCACGACGCTAGCGCTGAAGTGCGAGCCCCTCCCCTGCGCGCGCAGGCGGCGCAGCCGCCGAGCACGCAGTTGGGTAGGGGCAAGCCGCGCGCAGGGCCCGCGACGCGCTCCCCGATATCCGAAGGGTGATGGGGCCCGAGCACGGCGGGGGTGGGCAGCTACTTCACCTCGAGGGTCTTGTCGGACGCGCGGCTCACGCCGTCCACGCAGTCCACGCCGTCGTTGCTGCCGGCCTTGCGCTGCTCCAAGCTTCGCGAAACATGACAGCCTCCGGAGCTCTCTGGGTCGTCCTCGTGGCTCTCGTGGTGACGGGTTGCCCGGGCAAGAGCGAGGGTCCGGCCAAGGAATGCAAGGTGCGCGGCGAACAGTGCGCCTACTCCCCGGGCACGCTCGGGGTGTGCAACGACACACCGTGTGACGAAGGCAAGATGCCGCCGTGCCTCAAGTGCGCGTCGCAGCACTGACGACCAGGCGCTCGTGTTGTGAGCCGAGCAGGCTCCCTTTGATCAGAACTGCGCGCTGTGATCAGTACTGATCGAGCAGATAGCGAATCAGATCGGTGCTGGTGACGATTCCGACGAGCTTGCCCTCGTCGAGCACGGGCAGACAGTGAACCGAAGACTTGACCAACAGCTCTGCAGCCTGGCGGATCGTGTCGCTGGGACGCAGCGTCACCAGCTCTTTCGTCATCGTGCCCTCGACCGTGAACTGGTTGTCGAGCACGGCATCGACCGAGCGCGGATCGGCGTTTCCGGCGTCGAAGGTGAGCCGCATCACATCGCTCGAGCTGAGCATGCCGATGAGCTTGTCTCCGCTCATGACCGGCACGTGATCGAAGGGATTGTTCGCCAGCATGCGCCGGACATCGCTCATCTGCTGCCCCAGATGGACGGTCTTGAGGTCAGCGGACATGATCCTGGTGACCGGTTCATTCTGCTTCATATTCGGTCGCTCCATGGCACGCGCGGCCAGCCACGGCAATCATTCGCTTGGCTCGGGTACGTCACCACGAGGGTTCGC
>CAVQUB010000022.1:0-135883 GCA_963716725.1 uncultured delta proteobacterium | reverse complement strand
AGCCGCGCGAAGCGCACTGTACACGCGGACTTCAACCCATCCCTCACCGCGCGTCAGTGTACGCTGACCCGCTCGCGCGGAACCAACAGCCCGGTTTGCTCGAGCGCTTCGTACAGCGCGATGGCGACGGCATTGCCCAAGGAAACCGGGGATGCCGACGACACGTCCGGGCGTGCGACGAGCAACTCCGTGGGCAGGCCCACGTCTGGGCTTTTTGAAGACCAGAACGTCTCCCATCTGAAACTCGACCTCGAGGTGAATCCGCGGCCATTCCCGCTGAACAGCCAGGTCCGTGCAGGCACATGGCCGATGGCCAGCTCGCCCGCCGCCTCCGTCTCGTGGGCCGATGCACCTCGACCAGGTGCCAGTAGTCGAGGCCCGCCCGACGAACCCGCCGCTCGTCGATGGCGAGCCGAGGCGTCCCCCACCAGATGGAAGCAGAGAGGTCGCGGCGCAGATTCCGCGCCACGTTGCCGGTATTCGGCGGGATTGGGGCTCCACCAGCACCACCCACATGGAGGGGCCGTTCGTGGACCTGGCCGCGGAGGCGCGCCGACTCTCCGGTGTTATTTCTAGGCCCGGGCTGGACCGCTGCCGCCAACCTGCGCTTATTGGCCATAAGGCCGGGTCCAATCTGATCCCAGCCGGCGGCCCGGCGGAGAGTGCGGTGGGAATGAAGGCTCACCCACCAGCGGTAGCTGCTGGAATTTTCATAACGACTGCTGCCTCGTCGGCGGTCCGCGAGCCCATGGTATCCCTGGCCATCGAGCGCCTGGTCACGGACCCGCGCTGTCGGACGGATGCCGGCGAATACGTGGATGACCCCACGACGTTGGGCCGAACTGCAGCAGGACACGGCCGAGCGTGGTGCATGCCAAGGCGTTCAAGCAGCGGTTGATCAACCAATTCGGCTTTGCGCTGGTCCCACCGCGATGCACTCGGGGCGCGAACCCACCGGGTTCGGCGGCTTCCACCTGTCCATCGACGCCTTCTTGGTGTTGGGGTCGATCTTGCCCTGGGTGCCTTTCTTCCAGTAGTCGGCCCCCGAGTCGATCTTGGTGTAGTCGGCCTCGATGGACAGGTGGAAGCCGCCGAACCCGGTGGTTCGCGCCGAGTGCATCGCGGTGGGAGCCAGCGCAAAGCCGAATTGGTTGATCAACCGCTTGAACGCCTTGTGATCGGGCGTGCACCACGCTCGGCCGGTGTCCTGCTGCAGTTGGCCCAACGTCGTGGGGTCATCCACGTATTCGCCGGCATCCGTCCGACAGCGCGGGTCCGTGACCAGGCGCTCAATGGCCGGATCCATGGGCTCAGCGGCCGCCAACGAGGCAGCAGTCGTTATGAAAATTCCAGCAGCTACCGCTGCATAGTGAGCCTTGATTCCCACCGCACTCTCCGCCGGGCGAGGCTACTTGCCGGCTGGGATCATCGTCAAGCTCGGGGACCCAACCCCGGCCTTATGGCCAATAAGCGCAGGTTGGCGGCAGCGGTCCAGCCCGGCCTATGCTCACGGGCGATGACCGGAGAGTCGGCGCGCCTCCGCGGCCAGGTCCACGAACGGCCCTTCCATGTGGTGCTGGTGGAGCCCGAGATCCCGCCGAATACCGGCAACGTGGCGCGGATCTGCGCCGCGACCTCCTGCCCCCTTCACCTGGTGGGACGCCTCGGCTTCCGCATCGACGAGCAGGCGGTTCGTCGGGCGGGCCTCGACTACTGGCACCTGGTCGAGGTGCATCAGCACGAGACCCTGGAGGCGGCGGAGCTGGCCATCGGCCATGTGCCTGCACGGACCTGGCTGTTCAGCGGGAAGGCGCCGCGGAGCCACCTCGAGGTCGACTTTCAGATCGGAGACGTTCTGGTCTTTGGAAAAGAGAGCGTGGGCCTGCCCACGGAGTTGCTCGTCGCACGCCCGGAGCGTGTCGTCGGCATCCCCACGCTCGGCC
This sequence comes from uncultured delta proteobacterium, assembly GCA_963716725.1. Classification (GTDB taxonomy): domain Bacteria; phylum Myxococcota_A; class Polyangia; order Polyangiales; family Polyangiaceae; genus JADJKB01. The sequence goes on along the minus strand of CAVQUB010000022.1, from coordinate 133,940 downwards.
CGGTTCGCTCACACAACTTGGGCAATGCCGTCGCCATCGCGCTGTACGAAGCGCTCCGACAAACCGGGCTGTTGGTTCCGCGCGAGCGGGTCAGCGTACGCTGACGCGCGGTGAGGGATCGTTGAAGTCCGCGTGTACAGTGCGCTTCGCGCCGGCTCCGAGCGTGACCGGCGCGCCGGCCTTCAACCCGAGCGTCGCGTTCTCGAAGCTCACGAAGTAGTTCCCGGGTGGGAGCTGAATGCCCGCGACCGGAGTCCGTCCGTAGGACTTGCCGGCGACGCTCACTGCGCTCGGTGGCGACGCCGAGAGGGTCAGCGATGCCTTCGCCCCGCTCTCGACCGAGGCGGCGTCCGCGGCAAAACCCTGGGCGGAAGGCCGCGGCTGCGGGGGCTCGGAGGTCGCCGGAACCGCCGGCAGGGAGGGCAGCGCTGAGGGCGGTGCCGCGGGCGCCGCCGATGGCAGAACCACGGGCGCGGTGGGCACCTGGCTCGCCGAGGCGCTGGTGGCCGGCGCGGAGGTGCCGAGCGGCGGGCGGTCGCCGGCAACGACCGCCGATGGACGCGAGCCCCACCAGAGCGCAGCCGCGACGCCTCCCACGAGCAGCAGCGACACCAGGGGTCGTGCGGCACGGTTCGGCTCGGAACGTGGCTCCTCCCTCGCCGTGGCGGGAGCCGGCGCCGCGGGCTTGGCCTCGGCCACGGAGCTCTCCAGGGGCCGCGTCGACATGACTTCGCTCGACGGCGCAGCCTCGATCACAGCGCTGTCCGGCGGTGGCGGAATGCTCGGCAGCTTGCGCGTCCACTCGACCAGGTCGTTGCGGACTGCGAAGGTCTGCGTGTCCCCGATGCTCGCCGCTCGCCGCGTTCCGGCCTCCTTCTCCACTGGCGAGGAGTCGTCGTCGGAAGCTCCAAGCAGCCAGGGGCTCGACGCCAAGAGCTTGCGCCGGGTGCGACGCACCCGGGTGCCGATGCGTCGCGCGACGTCGCCGAGATCGGCGCTCTTCACGAATTCGCGCAGCGGCCGCGAGAAGGCCTCGGCGGTCGACGGGCGATCGTCGGGTTTCGGAGCAAGGGCGGCGGACATCAACTCGGACAGCGGCTCGAGCTCCGGAACGCTCGCGTCGAGGGGTGGCGGGGTCTCCGCCAGGGCCTTGATGCACTCCGCGGCCGTTCCGCGGCGGAAGGGCGGCTTGCCCGTCCAAGCCTCGATCAGCAGCGCTGCGACCGCGAAGACGTCCGTTGCCGGCGTCAGGGCTTCGCCCGCGATCTGCTCGGGCGCCATGTGGCCGGGCGTGCCGAAGAGCTCTCCGCGATGAAAGCCACCGTCTTCGGGCAGGGTCACCGGCGCGGCGATACCGAAATCGATGATGCGCACTGCGCCTTCTTCGTCGAGCATCACGTTGCGCGGAGTGACGTCGCGATGAACGATGCTCGCGCGGCGGTGGGCATAGTCGAGGGCGCGACAGATCTCGATGCCCAAGTAGGCGCCCTCTTCGGGGGACAGCGCTCCGGTCTCGCTCAGCACCTCCGAGAGCGTCACGCCTTCGCAAAACTCCATCGCGATGTAGTAGACGCCTTGTTCGACCCCCAGCTCGTACACCGGTACGATGTTGGGATGCCCGAGTTCGACGGCGGTCTTCGCCTCTTCGACGAAGCGGCGAACGAATGCGTCGTCCGACGCCAACTCCGGGCGGATCTGCTTGACCACGAGTCGCTTCTCGAACCCGACCGCTCCGCGTAAGGTGGCGACCAGGACCTTGGCCATGCCCCCGGCGGCGATTTCTCGCTCGAGCACGTACTTGCCAAAGAGCTGCGGGTACATCCGCGGCAAGCGTAGCGCTGTCTGGGCAATTCTGCTGCTTTGTGGCTGCGATCCCGGCCAGGAGCCGGATCGAGTGTTGCGTATCGAGGCCCACTTGCCGCCGGCTCACGCCGCCGGAGCGGAGAACCTCTCCATTGAGCTGACCGCGCTCGGCGACTTCGAAGCCTCGACGCTCACGACCAAGATCGCGGCTGGCGACGCGCGCGACCTGCAGCTGCCATTTCCTGCGGGCACCAAGGCCGTGAGCGCCCGAGTCGGCAGCAGCGCCCAGGGTTTCGTCGGCCTGGGCAGGGCGGGGACTGGCGGGAGCATCGACGTGCTGCTGTGGCGGAGCGGCGAGCCCACCGAGCTGTGGCCCCCACCCGAAGCGGCCTTCCCCGGGCAAGTACTGGGCGTCTCGTTTGGCGTCGACGCTCGCAGGCGCACGCTTTTGGTCGCCGGGGCTCTGGTGGCAACCGCAGACGCGAGCCGCGCGCTGACGGTGAGTCTCGCGACTGGACGGGCCGAAGAGGTCGCGGAGGGCATGCTGCCCGCCCGCGCGTTCGCGAGCATCACGCCCTTCGGCGCCGACGCCATGTTGGTCGCGGGCGGAGTCGATCCGACGCTCTCCGACGGAGACCTCGCGACATCGCCACCGCTGGCGTCGGCCTCGGTCTTCTTGACCAAAGAGGCACGCTTCGATCGCGCCACGGTCATCGCGCTGGCGCAGCCCAGAACGCGTCACGCGAGCGTCGTGCTCGAGTCGGGCGAGACGCTCCTGGTGGGCGGCGCCGGCCCGGGCGGTATCCCCCTCGCAACGCTGGAGGTGGTCTCGCCCCAGGACAAGTCGGCTCGCATCGCCGGCCTGGCCACCCTCGGGAGCCCGCGGGAGCGCCCCCGCGCCCTGCGGCTGAGCGACGGGCGCGTATTCGTGGGCGGCGGCACGATCTCCGGAGCGACCGTCGGTCTTTTCGAGTGGCTGACGCCCGACGCGCGCTCCCTCACTTTCGTTCAAGGGGGCCTGGTCCTCGCTGAGAGCCATTCGTTTGCAGCCATGCCTGGCGGTGGCGTGCTCGGCGTGGGGGTCTGCGTTCCCAAGTCTGTCCAGATCTGTAGCGGCGACGTTCCCAAGCGCAGCGTGGTCTGGTTGCGAAGGAGCGGCGCCATCGACGTGCTGCCGCCGCTGATCTTCACACCATCGAGCGCCTCCCTGATCGACGCCAACGACGGAACCCCGTGGCTTCACGCCCGTGCAGGATCAACCACTGTCTTCAGGCGCTTCGACCCCTGGACGGGACGCTTCGAGGAGCCCGCTGAACGGCCGGAGCAGGGCCCGGACGCCGATCTTCCAGCGCCCCTCGGCGTCGATACGGGTGCCTTCGTCTGGCTCGAACGCGGGCTCGTCGGAGCCCTGCGAGGCTTTCGACACGGGGTCCGCGGCTCCTTTGCTCGCGATCTGGCTCCGCTCTTGTTCGCGAGTCGCGACCAGGTCGTTCCGGGGCATTTTCCGGGAAGTTTCTCCGATTCTGGCATCGAGTACTCGGCCGCGGGGCTCGGCCTGGCGGGCGCAGACGCGGGCGCGTTCGTGGCGGACACCGACTACGCCGACGTCGATCTCGCGCTCACCCTGACCTCGGGGCCGCCGCCCGTCGTTCTGATGGGACAGACGCGCGTGGGCGGCTCCGAGTGCCCCTGGTCGAGCGTCGAGGTCGCCGATCCCGGGGAGGTGCTCACGCTGCGCCGTCGCGGGTCGATGGCGGTGCTCGAACGGAAGGGCGCGTCGCGATCGTGCGCGGTCGAGGACGGCAGGGTCACGCTCGGTCTTGCGGCGGCGGACAGCGCGACCTTCGTTCGCTCGTTCGAGATCCGTCGCCGCTGAACGTCAGCGTTTGAAGAGCTTGCCGAAGAGGCCGCCCTTCTCTTCTTTGCTCTCGTTGCGCATGGTGGCCAGGCGCACTTCGCGTGCCGCCTCGAGGTTGTTCGGAAAGCGACGCGCGACCCAGCGAAAGTCGGCGATGGCTTTGTCGACCATGCCCGCGCGCTTGTAGAGCTCTCCGCGGGCCACCCGAACCTTCTCGTTTTCGGGCTCGCGCTTCACGGCTTCCTCCATCATGGTGATGAGGTCGCCATAGTTGTTCTTTACCGCCCGCTCGGGCTTCTGTGACACGCACTGCACCCAGAGCGCTTGGTACTCCGCCTGCCCGGCGTCTCCGTCCATCGCCTGCTTCGCAAACGCCTCGGCTTCCGGCAAGTTGCCCTTGCGGTAGTACACTGTCGCCTTCTGATAGAGGACGACGGAGTTCATGATCTTGTTGACCTCTTGCTGCTCGACTTCGGTCCCGCCGCCGTCCTTCACGAGCTCGTCGTATCCGCGACGACGTTCGTCGTCGGTCAACACCTGATGCGCCTCGGTCAACTTGGCGAACATCTTGATCACCTCGCCTTTGATCGGATCGAACTCGGGTCCGAGGCGATCGGGGTGCCACTTCTTGGCGAGCTGGAAGAACCCAGCCGAGATCTCGGCGCTCGCCGCTTTGACCGGCACGCCGAACATCTCGTAGTAGTTCTGATTGGGCATCTTCGCGGCGAGTTCGACCAACTCGGCGCGGTACTCGGCGACCTGGGCCGGTTCGTTCGAAGGTGCGGGCGGAGCGGGCGCTGCCGCGCGCGTCGAGGGCGGCGGCGACGCCACCGGAGACGAGCCCATCAGCGACGAGATGGGCGACGAGTCGAGCAGAGCCGCGATGGGCGAGGCCACCGAAGCCGGCGCCCGGCTCGAAGGCGGCGGAGCGGGCGCGGGCGGGGGCCGGGCGCGCGACCGACCGGGCACGCCAATGCCCAATGGGGGCGCGCCCACCTCCAAATGACGGGTGATCATCAGGGTGTAGACCAAGCGCTTGGCCTCGACCACGTCGTCCAAGCCGCAATCCAGGAGCTCGGTCAGCGATTGCGTCTTGGCGCGGATCACGTCCAGCACCGCGCGCTCCGATTCGGTCAACCCAAAGCGCGCGACCTGCGCAGATGCGTGCAGCTTGAGCGGCCGGGGCCCGAGCCGGGCGAGGGCTGCGTCCACGCGGTGCAGGTTCTCGAAGCGGCGGATCCCCCGCCAGATCACCGCCAGGGGCTCGATTTTCACCAAGCCGCCGCCCCACTTGTCGAGGTAGTTCTTGCCGTCGTAGTAGGCGTAGCCGGTCTTGGGCGCGAGGGAGAACATCCACACGACCTGCCGCAGCAGCTGCTCGGACAGCGCTCCGTCCAAGGTCTCCTGGTCGAGGGCGCCCGCTTCCAGCAATAGCTGACCGTGGAGCGCGTGCTCCTTGGCCACCTGCTTGAGCGTTTGATTGTAGACGTCCTCTTCGATCTTTCCGACCTCGAGCAAGAGCCGTCCGAGGTGGATCACGGGCTGGCCAGTCTTGGCGTTCACTGGCGCGCCGCCCACCAGGTAGAGCGCGCTCTTCTTCCGGTCCGGAGCCTGGAAAATGAACGACCCGGTGAGCTGCTTGTCGAGGGCGTAGACCAGGAGCTGGGAGAGTGGAGTCGTCTCCAGCTTGCCGGACGCCGTCGCTTCGGACATGGGACGAGAGAGCCTAGCAGAGCCTACGCGGAGCGGGACCTACGGGGGAGTTGCCGGGAAAATTGCGAGCCCGGCCCGACCCGTTGACCGCCACGGATCCCAGAGGGCTCTTCACGGGAAGGCGGGAAGGTTCGAGGGGCGTTCTGCCTGGTGATCGGAGCCTGCGGGCCGGCCTGCTCATCCACTTCCACGCTCGCAGTATCAGACGGGCGCGGCGGCTTAGACTCAAAATCCCTTCCCGCCTCTCGGTCTTCCTGTGAATCCGCTTGAAAACGGCTGCCAACAGCGGACACGCGGGATCCCTTGGCGTCGCGCTCAGGTGTTGGCAAGGTCTTCCCCTGATGCCTCGCGGTCAAATCTTGGTCGTCGACGACGAGCCATCCATCCTGAGCACGCTCAAGAAGGCGCTCTCTCTGGAGGGCTACACGGTCGATGTCGCCGGTGGCGTGACGTTGGCGGCGGAGCGCGTCGCGAAGAAGAGCTACGACGTGCTGCTGCTCGACGTCTCGTTGCCGGACGGCAACGGCGTCGAGTTGCTCGAGCGTCTGCGCGCGGGAGGCGTCGAGACGCCGGTCATCATGATGAGCGGACACGCGACCATCGACACGGCGGTGCGCGCGACACGGCTCGGCGCCCTGGATTTCCTGGAGAAACCCGTCTCTACCGATCGCCTGCTGGTGGTGTTGGACAACACCCTGCGCCTGATGCGGGCCGAGGAGGCGGCGCTCGAGCTGCGCGCCGAGGCAGGGTTCTTCGAGGAGCTGATTGGCCGCAGTCGGGCCATGCTCGACCTGCGCGAACAGGTGAGCCGAGCGGCCAAAGCTGTCGCCAGCGTGCTCATCACCGGCGAACGCGGAACCGGGAAGGAGCTGGTGGCGCGGGCCATTCATCGCGCCTCACCGCGTGCGAAAGGCCCCTACGAGAAGCTGAATTGCGCGGCGATTCCGGCCGATTTCGATCGAGAGCGAGCTCTTCGGTCACGAGGCGGGGGCGTTCACCGGCGCCACCAAGCAGCGGCGGGGAAAATTCGAGCGCTCCCACGCTGGAACGCTGTTCCTGGACGAGGTCGGCGACATGCCCCTGCCGATGCAGTCCAAGCTCCTCCGAGTGCTGCAAGAGCGCGAGATCGAGCGTGTTGGCGGCAGCGAGGTGCTCAAGATCGACGTGCGGGTGGTCGCGGCGACCAATCGGGATCTCGTGAGCGCCTGCCGCGACGGGAGCTTTCGTCCCGACCTCTACGATCGCTTCAACGTGCTGCCCCTCGAGCTGCCGCCGCTGCGTGCGCGCCGCGAAGACATCCAGCTTCTAGCGGGCCGCTTCTTGGAGCAAGCGGCGAAGGCAAACGCTCGTCCCGGCGTGACGCTCACGGCATCTGCGCTGGAGGCGCTCACACGCCATTCGTTCCCGGGCAACGTGCGCGAGCTCAGGAACTTGATCGAACGCCTGGTGATCCTGAGCCCCGACGACAGCGTCACGGGCGAGGACGTCGCGCGCTCGCTGGGACTCGCCGCGACGGTGGCCCACGCCGGGCTCTATCGCAGCGGGGTGCCCTTCCGCATCCTGGTGGACGAGGCCGAGCGCACCATCTTGGAAGAGGCGATCGCCCACCACGGCGGGCAGATGGCAGCGACGGCCCGCGCGTTGGGTCTAGAGCGCAGCCACCTGTACAAGAAGGCCAAAGCGCTAGGTCTTCGCGGCAAAGACGAGACAGAAGAGTGACCGGCTCGTCCCGCGAAGCTGGGCTCGACTTGGGCAGTCTTGCCATGATCAGATCACGATCGTCATGAGTAGCGAAAACCCACAGAAACTACCGGCGAGGCCGGCGGGTGCCTGCTCATGCGAGGACTGAGTCGCAACTTCTTGGCAGGTCGCGCTTCGCGAGTGACCTCGAAGAAACTCCTGTGTAGCGGGCTATTCGCGGTGCAAAAGTGCGCAAGTCGAAGCTAGAGTAGTCAGGTGAAGGCCGCCCGACTCGCGCTGACGCTGCTGGTGCTGGCGCTCTTTGCGGCGCTGCTCATCCCCGGCTGCGGCAGCCGCACCGGGCCCCGCCTCGGAGACGAGGACACCACCACCGACGGCGGCGTGTCCTGCGGCGACGGCAAGTGCAAGGCGGGCGAGTCGTGCTCGTCGTGCCCGCTGGACTGCGGGCTGTGCCCGGGCTGCGACGACGGCACCTGCGACGCCGCCGAGAGCTGTGGCTCGTGCCCGGAGGACTGCGGGCTGTGCGAAACCTGCGGCAACGGCACCTGCGACGCCGCCGAAAGTTGCCTTTCGTGCACTGAGGACTGCGGCGCGTGCGCGACCTGTGGAGACGGCTTCTGCAAGGGGGCCGAGACCTGCCAGTCGTGCGCGCCAGACTGCGGCACCTGCGACACCTGCGGCGACCAGACGTGTTCGAGCGCTGACGGCGAGTCGTGCTTCACCTGCCCCGAAGACTGCGGCAAGTGCTCCGGCTGCGGCGACGGCGCCTGCACCGGCAGCGAGACCTGCGCGTCCTGCACTCAGGACTGCGGCGTGTGCAGCGTGTGCGGCAACGGCAAGTGCGAGGCCGAGCAGTTCGAGACCTGTTCGAACTGCAACAAAGACTGTGGCGAGTGCGAGCTCTTGAGTTGCCTGATGATCGTGACTTGCGCCCTGGGCTGCGTCGAGCTCCAGGAGGATCCGCCAAAGTTCAGCGTTTCTTGCGTCGCCAACTGCGTGTCCAAGGGCTGCTCGGACGTGCAATTCTTCGTCGATCAAACCTTGAACTGCGCCTTCCAGAACCTCAATCAGATCTCCGACTGCGCCGACGGCGCCGGCAGCATGCTCTCGTGCGTGCAGAAGTTCTGCGGGGCCGAGCTCCAGGCCTGCCTGGGCGCCTACTGCGAGTAGGCGCTCACGAGCAGACTTTCCAGACCAGATCGTCGAATACCCAGCCGATGCTGGGCAGCCAGCAGCAGGGCGCGGTGGGATCTGCTTTGCCCTGCGAGTCGTAACATTCGAGGGAGCCGCCGTCGAAACTCAGAACTACGTTCCAGACGTCCCCGGCGTTGGCGATCAGATCCACTCCGCTCGCGACCGCGCCCTGGTGCTGGGTCGGTCCGAGATCCGCGCTCAAGGTGCCCTGATCGGCATCGAAGACGATCTTGGCCGTATGCTTCGATCCTGCGCTGATGCCGTGATTTGCGGAGAAGATCTTGGCCTCCACGTCGCTGGTGCCACAGCCGCTACCGGTGTGGATCTTCTGCTTGTAGAAGCTCTCGGCCTGCGCCTTGGTGCTCGCGCCCTGGCCCGAACCAGGTCCATGCAGCGTGAGCTCGAAGAGGTTGCCGCCTTTGCACCAGTGCGAGCCGCGCTTCAGCGACACCAGAGACTCGAAGGCGGGGAACCCGCTCTTGGTCGAGCCACCCGCCGCGGGGTTGTAGCAAGTCGGGCTCCACGCCGTCGCGGTGTAGGCGAAGCTCAGCTCCAGGCGGCGGTACTTCACGCCCACGTCGAGCGGCAGCGCGATGCGCTTGAACGGCTCGCTGGCAGTCACCACGAAATGGAAGGACTCCGTCCCGCTCTTGCAGCTCGGCCCCGCGTCATTCGTGGTCCCGGCCCCGCCGCCGACGGCACCGCCGACTCCTCCGCTGGTGGACCCACCCGCGCCCCCGCTCGACGAGCCGCTCGCGCCGCCAATCGACGAGCCTCCGGCGCCCCCGACGCCCGCTTCGACGCCCCCGGCTCCGCCTCCCGCGACGCCCGACGCCGAATCGTCGGCGCAGGCCGTCGCGATGACGAGCACGATGAGGCCGACCGTCCGCACCCGTGCAGTGTAGCCCAGCGCGGCGCGCTCAGATTTTCAGCTTCTTGAGGCGGGCGTTGTTCGGGTCGAGTTTCTTGGCTTCCGCGGCGTGTTTCTGGGCTGCGGGGCGGTTGGGCACGAGCAGGTAGGTCGCGGCCAGCTGCGCGTGAGCGTCGGCCTTCTTCTCTGGACGACCGGGACACAAAACGGCGCTCTCGAGCTCGTAGATCGCGCGCGGGATCATCTTGTTGGCGACCAAGACCTCGGCAAAGAGCGCGTGCATCTCCATGCCGTTGACCTCGACCCAAGCCGCGATCTCGCCGATGTTCTTGGCTTCCTTGTAGAGCTTCTTGTCGAGCAGTGCCCGCATCAGCCGGCGGTGCACGCGGCCGTCGTGCTCCTCGATCAGGGCGAGCTTGCGCAGTCCCGCGATCTCGTCGTCGGGGCGCCCTTGCTTCTTGGCCAGATCCACCAGCGCTGAAATGGGCTCCGCCGCCGAGGGGTCGTGCGTGTGTGCGCTCTCGAGCGCGGCCTTCATCTTGGCGCTGTCGCCCTTGGCCTCCGCGACGTCGGCCAACGCCATCTGCACCGCGTAGCCGTCGCTGCCGCCGGCGACCAAGCTCGCGAGCAACGCCTCGGCCTGGGGCACTTCCTTCTTGCCGAGCGATATGCGCGCCTTGATCCAGATCGCGTCGGGGAACTTTGGATCGGCCTTGAGGGCCGCCTCCAGGGCCTTCGTGCCCTCGTCCTTCTTGCCGCCCTTGAGCGACGCCAGCGCGTACACGGTCTGCTTCCGCGCGTCGTTCGGCGCCTGCTGGGCTTCGGCCTTGGCTTTGTCGTAGGGGCCCGTGCGCGAGATCGGCACGAACTGCTTCTTGAACCGCACCAGCCGCTGCTCGGCCCAGCTGCGGAACTCTTTGTCGAGGGCGTCGGTGCCGATCCCGAGGACCTTCTGGGTTATCTGCGGCGTGGTCTTGCCCTCGCCCCACAGCTTCAGCATCTCGGCCATCTTCGCCATGCCGTGCTGCTTGACCAGCATGACCATGATTTGGCTCGACGCGTAGTAGGCCGTCGCGACATCGCTGAGCTCTTCGGCTCGGGTGAATGCCTTGGTCATGGATCCGACTTGGGGCAGCCGGCTGTCGCGCAGGGCCTGGTACAAATCTGGGTCATGCTCCCGGGCCCACTCCGGGCGCTCGACCAAGGTCTCGTGCTCGGCGAGCCCTTCGGTGAACCAGCGGGGAACGTGGCTCTTCGAGAGCTGGATGTGGAACACGTGGGCCAGCTCGTGCCAGAGCGTCATGCCCAGGTTGAATTTCTCCTGCATCGGGCTCATCGACGCCAGCGTCTTGCCGAAGCAGACGCCCTGAATCGCCGTACTCGGCAGGCCGCTGGTGCGGATCGCGAAGTTCTGACGTTCGGCGTAGAGCTCGATGCCGACTGGAGTCACGGGCGTGAAGCCGTACTCCTTGACCATCTTTCGCCAGGCGGTCTCCATCAGGCCCGGCACGTAGCGCTCGAGGATCGCCTTTTCGTCCTTGTGATAGCGGAAGGTGAAGTGCTTGTGCTTCACCGTCAGGTAGTTCTGCGGGATGTCCCGCTCGTACAGGTTCAAGGTGTTGAAGACGCGAACATTGAAGGGATCCTTGTCGAAGGCCGTCTTCAAGGACTTCACGCCCTCGTCGTCGTTGCCCGCGCGGATCAGGTTGAAACCCAGCTGCGCGTGGGCCTTGGCGTCACGGCGATCGATCCGCACCGCTTCGCGCATCATCAGCACGATCTCGTCGTAGCGGTGCTCCCAGTCGGCGAAGTCACCGATGATCTGATACATGCGCGAGTAGCGCGCGTTCAGGGCCAGCACGGCCTGCTTGGCGGCCTCGAAGCCCGGGGCGTCGTCGGCCAAGAAGCGCGACGCCGCGCGCATGCTGAGCAGCTCGAGGTCCCGCGGGTTGTGCTTCAGGCCGGCGGCGACGTGTTGGTCGGCGTCCGCGAGTTCCATGTCGCGGAGGGCGATGCCCGCGAGCACGACGTAGGGGCGGGTGAGCTTGGGATTCACGGCCAGCGCCTTCTTTGCCAGGCGCTCGGCCTCGTCGAAGTCGAAGGCCTGCTCCAGCTTGACGAAGGCCATGGTGACCAGGGCCTCGGGCTGATTCGGTGCCTTCGCCAGGACCTCTTTGGTCACTTCCTCCGCATGACCCGGGTCGTACTTCTCCAAGAACAACTCGGCGCGCCACATCAGAGTCTGAACGTCGTCCTTGAGCACTCGCTCGGACTCGTTGAAGGCGTCGTTGGCATCGCGCGGCGCGTGAAGCAGATGCGCCGCGCGGCCCACCAGCGACAGGCCGCGCCCATCGGTCTTGGTGATCTTGTCGTCGTTGTAGTCACTGACCAAGGTCATGAGCACGGCCTCAGCGTCCTGCTCGGCGCCGCGCTCGAGCAAGATCTCACCCAAGAGCAAGCGCGCGCGCCGTGCCTCGGGTTCCTTCTCGACTTTGCGCAGCGCTGCCTCGGCCTCGGCCAGCTTGCCTTGCCGATGAAAGGCCGCGCCCTCGACCCACGCCGCGTCGAGCTTGGTGGTCTTGTTGGCAAACGCGGTGCGCGCCGTCTTCACCGCCTCGGCATAACGACCGGTGATGAGCATCGTCTCGGACAGGCCGAGGGCAGCCTCCGCGCGCTTTGCCCCGGCGAGCGCAGCGCGAAAGTGGGCCTCGGCGTCCGAGTATTTGCTGGCGGCAAAGGCCTCACGAGCGGCCGTCAGACGATCGGCCACCGGCGCTGGCTTGGTCTTGGCGGCGGCCTTGTTGGGGGTGGCCAGCGCCGGCTTTGCGGCGGCCGGAGCGCAGGCCATGAGAGGGATACCGAGGGCAACGAAGATGGAGAGTCGGGCTCGCATGGGAAGGTTCCGGTGAGACGGCCACAGCGTACCCAAGTTTGGGTCAGCCCGGGGGCGGGTCCGGCGCCTTGCGCCAGCGCGTGAGGCGCCTCGGCCAAGGCGCGGGATCGGGCCCTTGGCGATTGCGCCATTCGGCCCGGACGATCGCGATGGTGGCCTGGCACAACCAAGCGGGTGGCTCGGCGGCGGGCCAGGGCCGAAAGTTCACCTTTCCGTCGGCAGCGACGTCCAGCGCGCCACGCCAGCGCTCGGCGCCCACTTCGAGCTCAGCAGCGTAAGACACGCCCGCGTCGCCCGTCAGCTCCAGGTTCAGCCTGCCACCGCTCACGCGGAGACCTTACACTAGCCCCGACGTGGTGTTCCTGGTCTTCGTGCAGCGCAGTGATCCGCGGGTCGATCTGGTCGGCCTGGTACGAAACGCGGGCCGACACTTCGGCGTGGATCTCGAGATCCTGAGCGAAGACGCGAGCACCGTGAGCCTGCGCCTCGGAGGCGCTTGCTTCACGATCCGCCCACGCGCCGCCACCGATGCGGATCGGACGCGCGCCCAAGGCGCCGAGCTTCGTGGTCGCGCAGCGGGAATGTCCGCGCTCGCCGATCGCTGTGAGACGATCTGGGAGATCGCAGCCGATGCCGGCACGCCCGAGCTCGCATTGCACCAGCTCTGCGGCGTCGCGGCCAGCGTCGCGCTCGGACCGGTGTTGCCTCCCGACGATTCCACGCTCTACGGCGTGCGGGGCGCGATGCGGCGGATCGACGCGCTTCAGAAGGCGTAAGAGATGGTGGCGCCGGCGCTGGGACCGCCGCTGGTGGCCAGGCGCGCCTGATAGCCGCCGCGCACGGCCGTCGAGAAGCCCCCGCCGAGGTCGAGGGCGACCTCACCCAAGAGCCGCACGCCGTACTTCTCGGCGCTGGGCATGTTGGTGACTTCGACGATGGGCGCCACCGTCACGTTGTCGGTGACGACCACGTCCATGCGGCTGAAGAAGCGGCTCCCGAAGGTCTGGATGGCCTCGAATCCCAGCGTCAGCTTGCTCCCGTAGGGGTCGCCCAAGAGCAGCGCGCTGCCGGCGCCGGACGAGAAGCCGACCTCGGTGACGCTGCCCAAGAGCTCGCCTTCGATGTGGATCTGATCGTGGAGGCGGAAGCGCACCGTCGGCGCGAAGTAGTTCAGGCCAACGTCGAAGCGATCGGACTCGGCCTGGCCCGGCACTGGATCCCGCACTGGGACCGGAGCTTGTCCGCGCACGACCCCCGCCCGAACGCTGAACTCGGTCACGACGTGCAGCGGGCGATAGGTGTAGCTGCCCTCGAGTCGATAGTACTGATCCCGAACGCTCTCGGTGCCCTGGGCGTTCAGGCTCTGGGCGCTGCTCGTTCCGAACGAAACGTACTCACCTGCCGCGCTGAACACCGAACGGCGGCCGCCGAGCCGCTGGCTCAGCGCGCGCTCGCGGATGTCCATCAGGTCTTCCGGAACCTGCACCGAGTGCGGCGCCGTGCGCGACGCAAAACCAGGAATACGTTGTCCGCTCAGGAGCTCCAGCTCGATGGTGTACGCGAGGCTGGGCCAGGCCACCTCGTCCGCCGGCAGCGCCACGGCGTAGGGTCCGTCGGAGGCGCGCAGCAGCTCCAGCTCTCGGAACTCGCCGGTCGCCGCCACGCGGTACACCACCAGCGCGCGCTTCACCAGATGCGGGTGCTCGATGTCCGCGCGGACCAGCATGGGCTGGTGCGCGGGCGTGGACGCGACCGGCGCGTGATGCACTTTCGGCGTCGCCATCGAGGTCGGCGCCGCGCTCGGACTCCCGGTTGTCGGCGCGGGCGCAGGCTGGGCGCCGGCTTGGACCGAGAGCGTCGCCAACGCGAGCGACAGCGCGTAGACCCTATTGCTTCGCGTCACCATGAGTACGTCACCGCCCCGCCGAACCCCGGTCCGGCGTGTTTGATGGTTCGGCCTTGATACGAGCCGCGCGCAGCGACCACGAGCTCGGGCGTGATGCGGTACCCGACTTGCACGATGGCTCTCCCGCCGATCTCGCCGCGTCCGAGCGACGTGGTGTCGGGCGTTGCGTCGGGGTCGTCGGGCCGGACCGTATCGCGCGACGCGGCGGAGCCCGCAGGTTGATTGGTGACTTCCGAGCGGAACATGATCGGAACTCGCTCGAAAACGTTCAGCTCGAGCTGAGTGATGCCCCGGAGGCCGACTCCGCCCAGCACCTCTCCTCCAAGCTGCAGGTTGGTCTTCTTGTCGTTGCCGATGCGCACCATGGCGAGAGCGCCGCCGGCCACGCCTTGGTCGTGCAGACCGATGACCACTCGGCCGATCAGCGAAGTGAACGACGAGAACGCCCCCTCGGCTTCGAGGTAGCCGTAGGTCAGACCCACTCGGCGTCCGCTCAGCTTCAGCTCGTCGAGCTCCTCGAGGGAGCCGCCCACGCCTCGGAACACGCCGAAGCCCGTGCGCAGCGCCCGCAGCCCTTCGTCACCGAAGCGCATGCCGACGAAGCCTTCGGTCTGCCAGACGCGGTCGTTGCCCTTCATCTGGTTGTAGTCGGCGTAGTCGGTCCAGATGCTGGCCGTGGCCTCGTTGCGCAAGGGGGGCGTGGGCTGCGGAATGGGCACGACCTCGATTTTGGTGGGGTTATCCGGGCCGCCGACCAGCGGGTGCGCCTTGCCGTCGGCGGTGGTGGCCTCGATGAAGAAGCTGACGCCGGGCGCGCGCATGCGCTCGGCCGGGATCGTGACACCGAAGTAGCCCGGTCCCGTTGCGCGCATCGGCGTCGGTTGGTAGGCGACCTCGCCGTCTCGGCGCGCGTGCAGCACGGCTCCGACCGCCGCGCCCTCGACCTCGACGCCCAGCGACAGGGGAACCCCTTGGAGCGCCTCCTTGGGGGCCTTGAAGTTGAGCACAGTGGGGAGGCGAGCGCCCTTGCCGGCGCTGTCGTGCGCCAGGAGGCGCCGCAGCTGCGCGGCCTCCTCCCAGAGCACCACGGCGTAGCGTCCTTCGGGGTTGTTCCGGACGTAGTCTTCGTAGGCGATGATCCGTTGGCTGACGGTGGTGCCTTTGAGCCGATCGAAGAGCTCGCTCACGAAGCGCGCGTCCGGATCGACTGGCTCGGCGCCGGCGCCAAAGCTCACGGCTGAAACATCGGGCGTGGCTGGTTTTTCGGTCTTGAGCGTCGGCTTGGTGGGCGTCGACTCGAGCTTCGCCTTGCGCAAGATCACGATGTCGCCGGGCTCGGCAGCCCGCGTCAGTTTGCCGTCTGCGCGCGCCATCGAGAGCACGTCGCGCACTTGAGTGAGCTTGAGTGAGCCGATGCGAAAGCGATCCGTGACGACCTTGCCGGTCACGGGGTGCTTCAGCTTCAGCGGGCGCCAGATCTCGACGACGTCGCCGCCGGCCGCGCCGCGCTTGCCGGCTAGGTCCACGACGATGTCCTCGCTCTCGAGCGCCACCACGACTCCCTCGGTCGTGACGACGCCAGAGCTGTCCGACGCCTGTCCCAGAACGGTCGCCGGTGCGGCGAGCAAGCACAGCGCGACGAGCGCTGCGGAGCCCAACCTGCGGCGGTGGTAGGAGTCAGTCCGCTTCACGAAGGCAGGGCTCAGCAAGCGCCGTGCCCGGAGAAATCCCGGGAGTTTGCGGTCAACTGTGGTGGTTTGACCACTACGTTGGCCCGAGCCGCTCACACCAGCGCGGCAACCGACTCACACTCGGGCCACGCGCTGCGTAGCGCGCGTATGAGCTCTTCTTTCAGCCTCAGGCAGCGTGCTCGGCAGCGCGCTCAGCAGCTTGCTCGGCTTCGGCCTGCTCGAGCGCCTCGAAGGGATCCTGCCAGGTCTCGTATTCGAGGATGCCGAGCTTCGCAAAGCGCTCGCGCTGCCGCTCCGAGAGCAGGCCCGCGCGCTTCACGGCCGGCACGATCTTCGAGAACAGGATCTTCCGGAACTCCTGCTGGCCCGCGTTGTTCAGCGTAATTTCCATGCACTCTTTCACGGGCAAGCCGGTCTTCTCCCAGACCTCTTCGAACAAGAAACGGTCGCGCATCAGCACGGCTGCCTCATACACGAAGTCCTCACGCTCCCGCACGAAGGCCTCGTCTTGGTCGCGGTAGAAGTCGCGAAGCGAGATCACCCCGAAAGCAACGTGGCGGGCCTCGTCCTGCAAGACGTAGGTGGTCAGATCCTTGAGCAGGGGCTCATCGATGTAGGCGCGCGTGACGCCGAAGGCCGCCAACGCCAGGCCTTCCACCATGATCTGCATGCCCAGGAGCTTCATGTCCCAGCGCGAGTCCTCCAGAATGCGACCGAGCAGCGAGCGCAAATGCGGGCTGACCGGATAGACGGTCCCGATCTTCTCGTGCAGGTAGCGATCGAAGACCTCGACGTGCCGGGCCTCGTCCATCACCTGCGACGAAGCGTAGAGCTTGGACTCCATGTCCGGCACCGCGTTGACGAGCTGCGCCGCCACCAGCATCGCGCCCTGCTCACCGTGCAAGAACTGCGACTGCGTCCAGGCCGGCATCTCGCGCCGGAGCTCGAGGTGCTTCTTCTCGTCGAGCTTGGCGTAGATCTCCGAGCCGAAGAGCGGGTGCATGAACTCCGGGACCGCCGCCTTCTCGATGTCCACGTCGATGGACCAATCGAGCCGAGTCTCGCCGTCCCACTGCGCCTGCTTGGACTTCCGGTACAGCTCTCGCAGATCCTCGCGGGTCTTCTCGTAACCCCAGTTGAAGCTGATATCGAGCTTCGCTTCGATCCGCTCGATGTTCACGGGGCGCTTGATCGGTGCACTCATCGGGACCTCCCTAAAACTGAACCCAGTTTCATGTTTGAATTGACTATCGTCAAGTAGAAACCGAAGTCGGGTTCACTTTTCCCCGGGGTCAGGTAGGCTGAGCGAGTGGCAGAGCCCCGATCTTCCCGGGCAATTCCGCCGGACCCGGAGGACGGGCCGCCAACGCGGACCTTCGTCCAGCAGCGGGCGCGGGACACCCACCAGCGGCTGCTCGAGGCCGCCGCCGAGGTGTTTGCGGAGCGCGGCTATGACGACACCCAGACCCCGGACATCGCCGAACGGGCCGGCGTGGCGGTCGGCACCTTCTACCGCTACTTCACCGACAAGCGGCAGGCCTTCGTCGAGCTCTCCCAGCGCCACCTCGAGCGGTCCTACGAGAGCGTCGTCACTCGCCTCACGCCGGAGGCCTTCGCTTCCACGCGGACGCTTCGCGAACGCCGCGCCACCATCGACCAAGTCATCGACGTCTTGTTCGAGAGCACTGCCGACAATCCGCGCCTGACTCGCGAGTTTTTGGCGGTTGCCATGCGGGACGACGAGCTGGCCCAACTGCGCGACGAATACGAGCAGCGCGGGCAGAGTGCCATTGCGGCGCTCATTCGACAGAACGTGCCCGCTGCGCGCATCCCGGATGCCGACGCCGCAGCGCGGGTGATCTCCGTCGCCGCTCAAGACGTCGCGCTGGTGACGGCGGGGCTACGCGGTCCCGCGCCCTCGCCGGAAGAAGCCCAGGCGATCCGCGCCGCCCTGGCCGACATGCTGCATCGCTACGCGTTCGGAGACGACTGAGACTCACTCGTCGAGCACGTCCCGGACCTTCCGGAGCAGCTCAGCCACGCCGAAGGGCTTGCCGATGAAGTGCAGCCCCACTTCGAGCACGCCGTGGTGCACGATGGCGTCGTCGGCGTAGCCGGACATGTACAAAGCCTTGATCCCGGGCCGTACGCGGGTCAGCTCCTCGACCAGGCCGCGCCCGCCGAGCTTCGGCATGGCGACGTCGGTCAGAACCAGGTCAATCTTCTTCGAGTAGTGCTCGACCGCGCCGAGAGCGGCCTGCCCGTGCTGCGCCGTGAGCACGGTGTAACCCGCAGCGCGGAGCAAGCGTTCGACGATGTTGCGGACGGGCTCTTCGTCCTCGACAACGAGGACGGTCTCCGTGCCGACGGCGCGGGCTTCGAGCCTGTCCTGCTCGGCGACCGCCGTCGCGGTCCCGTCGAGCAAGCGTGGCAGGTAGATCTTGAAGGTCGTCCCCGCGCCGACCTCGCTGTACACCCAGACCCGGCCGCCCGTCTGCTCGACGATTCCGTGAACGGTCGCAAGCCCGAGGCCGGTGCCCTTGCCCTTGTCTTTGGTGGTGAAGAAGGGCTCGAAGATGCGCTGCCTAGTCGCGTCGTCCATGCCCGTTCCGGAGTCGCTCACCGTGAGCAGAACGTACTGGCCGGGCTCGACGCCCCGATGTCCGTCCACGTACGTCTCGTCGAGCTCAGCGTTCTTGGTCTGAATGCTGAGCTTTCCGCCTTCAGGCATCGCGTCACGAGCGTTGACCGCCAGGTTGACGATGACCTGCTCGATCTGGCTGGGATCGGCCCGGGTGAGGCCGAGACCGTCGGCCAGCTCCAGCTCGATTTCGATGTGCTCCCCGATCAGGCGCCGCATCATCTTCTCGAGGCCGCGAAGGACTCGATTCAGATCGACGGCTTCGACTTTCAGCACTTGCCGGCGACTGAAGGCCAAGAGCTGCCTCGTCAACTCCGCCGCCCGCTCACCGGCGGACTTGATCTCGACGAGATCGACCCGGGCCGGCGCTTCTTCCGGAAGGCTGTCGATGGCCACCTCCGAATACGACAGGATCACCGCCAAGATGTTGTTGAAGTCGTGGGCGATGCCGCCAGCGAGGCTGCCGATGGCTCGCAGCTTCTCGGAGACCCGCAGCTGCTCTTCGAGCCTCCAGTGTTCGAGCTCCGCCCGCTTGCGATCCGAGATGTCTTGCTTGATCGCGATGAAGTGGCTGACTCGCCCGGCCTGATCGAGCAGCGGCGTGATGGTCTCCTCTTCGTGGTACAGGCTGCCGTCCTTGCGCCGGTTGATCAGCTCCGATCGCCAGACTCTTCCATCGAGAACCGCCTTCCAGAGCGCGGCGTAGAACCCGTCGGGCTGAACGCCCGATTTCAAGATGCGCGGCGTCTTTCCGACCGCGTCCTCGGCGCCGAAGCCGGTCAGCTGGGTGAACGCCGGGTTGACCCACTCGATGTTGCCGCGGCGATCGGTGATCATGATGGCGTTCGCGGTCGCGTCGAGGGCCGCGGACTGGAGCCGACGCATGGCCTCCCCGGCGCGTTTTTCCGTCAGATCCGTGGCCATTCCGAGAAACCCGATGCACTGGCCTTGGCCGTCGAGCATCGCGGTGGTCGTGACACGCGCGGGCACGAGTCCCCCATCCTTGCGGCGGCAGGTCCACTCCTGCTCGGAGACCCGACCGTCCCGTGCTTCGGCTACGAACACCTCGAACCCGGGCTCGACGCGCCGTCCACCGGCCAGGCTCAGGACCTCGGCCCGCGCCGCCATCTCTTCGCTGATGTGGAACAGGGCGGGCGTCTGTTTTCCGATCATCTCGTCGGCGCTGTAGCCGAACATGCGCTCCGCCGCCGCGTTGTAGGACTGGATCAGGCCAGCGGTATCGGTGGAGATGATGGCGACGTCGGCCGAGTCCAAGAATCGCCCGCTGCCAGGCCGCAACTCGGTCCAGCGCCTGCTCGGCCCGCCGTCGCGCGGACAAGTCCACGCCGGTCCCAGCCAAGAAGACCTTGCCCGCGAGCGCGACGCGGACTCCCGTGAAGTAAAACGGCGTGCGCTCGCCTTGCTTCGAGACCAGCGACGCTTCGGCGTCGCTCTCGCCCTCCCCGAAGACCTGGGCGATACGCCCGGCAATGTAGTCGCGCTCCGGCCCCTCGAAGAGGTCCACGGGATGGAGTGCTTCGATCTCGTCGCTCGAGTACCCGGTGACGGTCTCGAAACGCTCGTTCCAGCGCACGAAATGTCCGCCCTCGTCGAAGAGATAGAAGATACCGGGCAGCCCGCGCACGATGGCGCTCGACAGCGCACGTTCGCGCTCCTGCGACTCGGCCACCAACAGGCGCTCGGTCATGTCCCGGGCCACGCAGAGGATAGATTGCTGCTCGCCGTTGCGGAGCAGGTTGCAGCGCGTGTCGAGCCAGCGCAGCGAACCTCCGAGCCCCACCACCCGGTGCTCGATCTGGCCGCTCCCGCCGAGCAAGACCGCCGCGAGCATCTCGCGGAATCGCTCCCGGTCTTCCTCGACCACCAGCGACGCGAACTCTCGGTCGGTGACGTCGGCGATGCCAGCGGCGTCGAGCATCTTCAGCCCCGCGTCGTTCACCTGAACGATCCGCCCCGCGGCGGAGACCACCAGCACCGTCTCGGGCTCGGTCTGCAGGTACGTCTGCAGCTGCGCGTTCTTCATCGACAGCTCGAGGTTGGCCTGCTCGAGCTCCATCACCTTCTTGCCGAGCTTGCGCGCCAAGGTTTGGCGGTGTTCGGCCTCGGTCTCGGCGGCGTCCGGGGATGGCGCGCGGGAGGCATGCCCCGGCGGCACCCGGGCGAGCACCTCGAACAGGCGCTCCATGAAGACCTCGGGCTCCATCGGCTTGACGATGAAAGCGTCGGCGCCGAGATCGGTCACCAGCTGTTCGTCGCGTGGATCGGTGTAGGTGGCCGTGTAGACCACGAAGGGGATCGACGACAGCGTCGAGTCGGCCTTCCACTCGCGCAGCAGATCGAAGCCGTCTTTGATCGGCATGAGCAGATCGGAAATGCAGAGCTGGGGCGGCCTGGCGCGGGCCTTGATCAGCGCTTCGGCGCCGTTCGCGGCCTCTTCGACCTCGAAGCCCGCGCCGGTCAGGATGGCGCGCAAGAGGTAGCGGTTCGGCTCGAGGTCGTCGACGACCAGTACGCGGCTCATGTCGACCCCCCGGCCACCAGATAGCGCTCCACGTCGCCCACAAAAGTCTCCGGATCGATGGGTTTTTCGAGGTAGCCCTCGGCGCCGGTCGCGAGCACCTTCTCGCGATCACCCGCCATCGCACAGGAAGTCACCACCACGATCGGGATGCCGCTTGTCCGAGCGTCGGCCTTGAGCGCCGTCGCTACGGCGTAGCCATCCATGCCGGGCAGCTGAACGTCGAGCAAGATCAGATCCGGGAGGAGCTCGCGCGCGAGCTGCACGCCAGCGGGGCCGGTCGCTGCACGACGTCACCCGATAGCCGTGTTTCTCGAGCAAGAAAGTGGTCAGGTAGCGGTTCTGCTCGTTGTCTTCGATCAGCAAGATGTGGCGCTTCATGGCGGCGCGGGCTCCTTGGGAACGGTGAAGACGAAGCGGCTGCCCTTGCCCCACTCGCTCTCGGCCCGGAGCTCACCCCCCAGCAAGGTCGCGAGCTTCCTGGAGATGGCCAGCCCCAGGCCCGTTCCTTCGTGGCTGCGCGCGAGGCCAGCATCGAGCTGAGTAAAAGGCAGGAATGCCCGCACCAGCTCCTCGGGCTTGATCCCGATGCCCGTGTCCGAGACCGCCAGGCTCACCGCGCCGCCGGCGATCTCGACCTGCAGCGTGATCTGGCCGCTTTCGGTGAACTTGACCGCGTTCGACAGGAGGTTCAGCAGGATCTGCTCGACGCGTCGCGGGTCGCTCACCAGCTCGCCGACCTCGACCGGCGCCACCACCTCGAGCCCGAGTCCCTTGTCTTCCGCCAGCGGTCGCACGCTGGCGACGATCCGATCGATAGACGGACCGAGCTGGAAAGGCTCGCGGCGCACCGACAGCTGCCCCGCTTCGATCTTCGAGATGTCCAGCACGTCGTTGATCAGCGCCAGCAGGTGACGCGAGCTGCCGCGCACCATCTCGAGCTGCTTCTTCTGCTCGGCGTTGAGGGGCCCGGCCATGCCCTGCAGCAAGATCCCGGTAAATCCGATGATCGAGTTGAGTGGCGTCCGAAGCTCGTGGGACATGTTGGCAAGAAACGCCGACTTGAGCCGATCGGCGGCCTCCGCGCGCTCCTTCGCCGCCGCGAGTTCGAGGGTCTGCTGGCGCGCGGCTCGGCGCATCTCCTCGACTTCGGTCACGTCGCTCCCGATGCAGAAGTACCGGCGGTCGGTCGCGGACCACGACGCCGACCACATCAGGTCGATGACCGAGCCGTCCTTGCGCGAGATGCGGTTCTGGAACGCTTGGAGGTGCTTGCCGGCCGTGACTTTCCGCGCGCTCTCGATGGTCTTGGCGCGGTCTTCTTCGACGACTTTGTCGAGGAAGGTCGTGCCCAACAGCTCCGCCTGCGAATAACCCCAGGATCGCTCGCAGGCGGGGCTCACCTTCACGAAGCGGACCTGCTCGTCGAAGACGCAGATGACGTCGACGGAATGCTCGAAGACCGTAGCCAACTCGTGGGCGGCGCGGCGCGCTCGTTCTTCGCTCTCTCGGAGCGCGTTTTCCACCTGCTTTCGCGCCGAGATGTCCTGCTTGATCGCGACGAAATGCGTGACTTCACCGTCCTGGCCAGTGAGCGGGGTGATGGTCTCTTCCTCGCAATACAGGCTGCCATCTTTTCGCCTGTTCATCAGTTCGCTCTTCCACACGCGACCGGCCAAGATGGTGCCCCAGAGTTCCGCGTAAAAATCTTGGGTCTGGAGCCCCGACTTGAGGATGCGCGGCGTGTTTCCGATCACCTCGGCCTCGGAGAAGCCGGTCATGGATTCCCAGGCGGCGTTCACCCACAGGATGGTGCCGCTCCGATCGGTGAACATGACCGCGTTGGCCAGGGCGTTGAGCGCCGTGAGCTCGAGCCTGGACGTCACCGCGCCGATCGCGTGTGCTTCAATCGTCTTCCCTTCGTCCGACCCTCCCATCCCGAGACTCCGGCGCCACGCTATCAGAGCGCTCCTCTGAGCTCAAACGATGGTCAGCCGCTGACGGCGGCGCCCCCACGCTGACTTGATGCCCTCTGGCGCGAAGCAACCGGCGACGATCGCACCGCACGCTCGACAACGATTGCCGTCGAGCGCGTAACGGCCGAGCTCGTACCAGTCGCGCTCGATGAGCACGGCCTGGCAGGTCGGACAGCTCGTCGAGCCGCCGGTCACGTCATGGATGTTGCCGGAGTACACGTAGCGAATCCCGTGGGCCAGAGCCTGCTCCCGAGCGCGCTGGCAGGTCCCAGGCGGCGTGACCGGCACGTCCAGCAGCTTGAAGTCTGGGTGGAACGCGCTGAAATGCAGCGGCACGTCAGGCCCGAGTTCATGCGCGAACCAATCGCAGAGCCGGTCGACCTCTTCGATCGAGTCGTTGTGGCCGGGGATGAGCAGCGTCGTCACCTCGAGCCACAGGTCGGTCTCGTGTTTCAACCACTTCAGCGTGTCGAGCACCGGCGCGAGCTCGGCCGAGCACAGCCTCTGGTAGAAATCGGGGTCGAAGGCCTTGAGATCCACGTTCACCGCGTCGATCACCGAGAAGAAGTCAGCTCGGGCCTCGGGCGTGATGTACCCGGCGGTGACCGCGACGGTCTTGACCCCCCGCGCCCGGCACTCCTTCGCGCAGTCGATGGCGTATTCCGCGAAGATGACCGGATCGTTGTAGGTGAACGCGACGCTCTTGCAGCCCTCGCGCAGCGCCGCCTCGGCGATCTGCGCCGGAGTCGCCAGGTCGGTCAGCTTCTCGATCTCCTTGGCCTTGGAGATGTCCCAGTTCTGGCAGAACTTGCAGCCCAGATTGCAGCCGGCGGTGCCGAAGCTCAGCACGCTGGAGCCCGGGTAGAAGTGGTAGAGCGGCTTCTTCTCGATGGGATCGATGCAGAAGCCGGTCGCCCGTCCGTAGCTCGAGAGAAAGATCTCGTCGCCGATGCGCTCGCGGATGAAGCAGAAGGCTCGCTGGCCGTCGTGCAGTCGGCAATAGCGCGGGCACAGATCGCACTGGATGCGCCCGTCATCGAGGGCGTGCTGCCAGCGACCGCGCACCTGGTTCGCGCCGAGCTTCGGGTTCATGACCTGGACAAGCTAAGGCCCGGTCGGTGACGCGCCAGCTCAGCTTTCGTCGGCGGTCGCGCGAAAATGTTCGTGGCCATCAGGCTCACCTCCGCATCGGCGCGTGCGGCGTAGAGCTCGCGAGCGCACCGCGTCGGACCTCGGGATCGCTGGGCAGAGCCTGCCACGCCAGCTCGACCAGATGTGCAGCAAGGGCCAGATCTCCCTGTTCTGCCAGCGCCTCGGCCCGCGCAACCAATGCGGGAGCGCCGCCGGCGAGGTCCACGATCTCGCGGGCCACCGCCGCCTCGGGCGCAGGCTTCAGGTGCGCTGGGTTGCCGTCCCACCAGCCACCGTACAGCCGCCACAGGTTGCGCACGATGAACTCCGGCTCGTCGTAGACGGGGCGCAGGTACGGGCGCTCCAGCAAGCGCGCCGGCGCCTTCACCTCGGCCAGGATGGCGTCCAGGCGCAGGCCGGCGTTCATGCGCTCGAGGGTCGCTTCGACCAAGAACTCGAGCAACTCGGCGGTCTCGCTCAGGGCCTGCTCGACGCGATCGTTGCCCTCGATGGGCGGGCCGTGGCCCGGCAAGAGCAGCTCCGCGCCCAGCGCCGACATCTGCCGGAGCGCCGCCGCCCACTCGCGGGGAAAGCGCTGCACCTTCTGCGGATTGCCGCAGTTGGGCGACGCCCAGATGAAGAGATCCCCGGGACACAACACCTTGCGTTGGGGCATCCACACGTAGGTGTGGTCGTCGGTCTCGCCCCGCGCGTGAACGAGCTCGAGCTGCTCGCCGCCAACCACCAACTCGAGGCGATCGCGGTAGGTTCGATCCGGGTAGCGATACTCGCGTGGGCCAGGCCGCGACGCCGAACTGCCGGCCGTTGATCACGCGGTTGTAGCCCGCCGTGAGCTGGTAGCGATCGAAGCGATCGCGCACCGCCTCGTGAGCGATGACCTCAGCCTTGCCGTGGCTTTCGGCCTCGAAGGGCGGGACGCCGAAGGCGTGATCGACGTGGCCGTGGGTGTAGATGGCGACTCGCAGCGGATCCTCGCACCACTCACGCACCGAGGCGTGGTTCTGACCCGCCAAGAAGAAGCCGCCGGTGTCGATCAACGTCAGGCCGTCGTCGCCGCGGAGCGCGGTCAGATTGCCGAAGCTCGAGACGAAGGCGAGCCCCGGCTGCATCTCTTCGAGGCCGAGCAAGAGCGAGATCGGCTGAAGATTTCCGGTGCTCTTCGCTCCGGACCAGAGCGCGTCGGCGAGCTCTCGGGTGCGTCCCATGGCTCAGCTCGGCATCAGGCGCGCCAGATCGATGCCCACGGTTTCGAGCGCTTTGCGCTGGACCACGCACAGCTCCGCGACGCCGATCAAGCCCAGGTCGATCATCGCATCGAGGTCCTCCCGGGGCACGGGCTCCCCCTCGGCGGTGCCCTGGATCTCGACCATGCCGCCCTTGGCGGTCGCGACCACGTTGAGATCCACCCGCGCGGTGCTGTCTTCGGCGTAACAGAGATCGAGCGCGTACTTCCCGTCCACGTGCCCCACACTCACGGCGGCGATCTGATCGCGCAGGACCTTCTTGTCGAGGCGCAGCTTGTCGAGGGCCATGGCAAGCGCGATGAAGCCGCCGGTGATGGCCGCCGTCCGGGTGCCGCCGTCGGCCTCGATCACGTCGGCGTCAATGACGATGCTGCGCTCTCCCAGGCGATCCAGATCCACCGCGGCTCGCAGCGCGCGGCCGATCAGGCGCTGGATCTCGCGCGAGCGACCCGAGAGCGGTTTGTCACGCCCGTCGCGGTTCTCGCGGCGCTTGGGGTTGGCCCGAGGGTGCATCTGGTACTCGGCGGTGATCCAGCCCTTGCCGCGGCCGCGCATGAACTCGGGCACCCCGTCGTCGATGCTGGCGGTGACCAGGAGGCGAGTGCCGCCAGCACGGTACAAGACCGAACCCTCGGCGAAGCGGTGGAAGCCTGGGCTGACCTCCACGGGTCGGATCGAGTTCAGCGGCAAGCCTTGGCGTTTGTCGGCCATGGCCAGCCACCTAGCACGGGCAGGGCGGCTGACGAAACGGCCTTGCACCGCCGAGCCGCGCGCCCAATCCTTCAGCCGTGACGCTGCGAACGCTGAAGGTCTCCGAAATCTTCGAGAGCATTCAGGGTGAAGGTGCGAGCGCCGGTGAGCCCGCGGTGTTTCTGCGCCTCGCGACCTGCAACCTGCACTGCACCTGGTGCGACACCAAGTACACCTGGGACTTCAACAACTACCGCTACGAAGCCGAGGTCACGACCCGCTCGGTCGCGGAAGTTGCCGCCAAGGTCGAGTCGGCGAGCGCGCGCCGCTTGGTGGTGACCGGCGGCGAGCCCCTGATGCAACAAACCGGAGTCGCGGAGCTCTTGCGCGGGCTGCCGGCTGGCTTCGTGATCGAGGTCGAGACCAACGGAACCCTCGAGCCGGCGCGGGAGCTCGTGGCGCGAGTCGATCAGTGGAACGTGTCCCCCAAGCTCTCGAAGAGCGGCAACCGGCGGAGTCTGCGGCTGCGCCCGCAGGTCCTCGCCACGTTCAAGGCCAGCGGGCGCGCTTGGCTCAAGCTGGTGGTCGCCGACGAGGCCGACGTCGAAGAGGCCGAGCAGCTGATCCGTGAGCTGTCCTGGCCCCTGGCCCGCGTGCTGTTCATGCCCGAGGCCAGCACGCGCCGGGAACTCCTGCACCGCGCGCCCTTCGTCGCGGCCGCCGCCTTGGCGCGTGGCGTCGCCGTCTCACCGCGGCTGCACCTCGAGCAGTTCGACGGCCGGCGCGGAACTTGAGCGTCAGGAGTCGAGCAGTTTGCGCACGCGTTCGGCGAGTTCGATGGAGGTGAAGGGCTTGCGCAACAAGGCCGACTCCGGCTCGCGCAGCACCTCGTCGAGTCCGACCGACTCCGGCGCGTGGCCCGTGACGAAGAGCGCCCGCAGCTTCGGGCGCGTGGTTCGCATTCGAGTCCAAGCCTCGCAGCCTCCCAGGGTCGGCATCACCACGTCGAGCACCACCAGGTCGAAGGCGTCGGGGTTCTGCTCGAACTCGCGCAGGGCTTCGGCGCCGTCCCGGGCCGCCACGACCTGATACCCCAGCCGGCTCAACCCGCGCTCGGCAAGGTACCTGAGCTGCGGCTCGTCCTCGGCGACCAGCACCCGCTCCGACCCACGCGGCGCCTGCGGGCGCAGCGCCGCAGCGTCCGCGGCTTCGAGGAGCGGCGCCAAGGGGAACAAGAAGCGAAACGTGGTTCCGGTTCCCCGAACCGACGTCACGGACACCAGCGCCCCATGCTGCTCGGCGATGCCGTGCACGACCGCGAGGCCGAGCCCGGTCCCCTCCGCCTTGGTGGTGAAGAAGGGCTCGAACATCCGATCCACTGTGCCGGCATCCATGCCGACTCCCGAGTCGGCCACGCTGAGCTCGGCGAAGCTGCCCACCCGTGCCCAAGGGTGTTCTTCGACGAACCGTGCGTCGGCGTCCAAGCGTGAAGCGGTAATGGTGATCCGGCCGCCCTCCGGCATGGCTTGGCCCGCGTTGATCACCAGGTTCATGATCACCTGCTCGATCAGGGTTCGATCAGCGAAGATCGGCAGCGGCGCCGCCGCTTGCACGACCTCGAGCACGGCTTTGTTGCCGGCGAAGCGGCGCAGCAGCGAGGAGAACTCGACGACGACCTGAGCAAGATCGACGCTCTCCTTCTTCGCTGCCTGCTTCCTGGTGAAGAGCAGCAGCTTCTTGGTGAGATCGGAGCCGCGCCGCACAGCGTCGAGGACGGCGTCCATGTCCTCCGCGATCTCGCTTCCCGGAGCTGCGCTCTCTCGGGTGACCGAGGCGAATCCGGCGACAGCGCTGAGCAGGTTGTTGAAGTCGTGGGCGACTCCTCCGGCAAAGACGCCGACGGCCTCGAGCTTCTGCGCTTGCCGGAGCTGGGTCTCCAGGCGTTCGCGCTCCGTGACGTCGCGCAATACGCAAATCCGGGCGGCGTGCCCGCGAAACTCGATGGGGTGGTCGACGACCTCGGCGCGGAGGGTCTGACCGTCGCTCCGCAACTGCGTGACCACTCCGCGATGATCACCGAGCGGCAGGGCTCGACGCGCCTCGAAGGCATGCCTGACGGCTTCGCGCTCATCGTCAGGATAGAACTCGAGGACGGTTCGACCGCTGAGCTCGTCCCGGGTCCAGCCGTAGAAGCGCTCCGCTGCGGTGTTCGCCGCCAGGAGCTCCAAGGATTCAGCGGCGTAGACCACCACCGGATCGGGGTTCAGCTCGAAGAGCACGCGGTAGCGCTCTTCGGAGGCCGAGAGTGCCTCGCTGTTCCGACGCAGATGCGTGGTCTCGGTGCGCACCAGCAGGAAGTGATCGCCTCCGGGGATCGGCACGCACTTCTCGGCGAACCAGTGGTCCGTACCGTCGAGCGCGCTGACGTGCACCTCTTCACTCTCGGTAGGAAGCCCGGTGCGTTTGGCCTCCTCGAGCAGAACGCGAACTTGCCGCGCGCGATCCGCCGAGAGGAACTCCTCCAGCCGCTTGCCCTCGACCTGCTCCTTTGGCGCGCCGCGCACGCTGCGGTTCAAGAAGAGTGCGACACCGTCGGCGTTCATGAGGCCGACGAAGTCGCTGCAGTGCGCGGCGAGGGCGGATCCCACCGCGCCCAGCTCGAGTGAGTCGGGCGGGCACGGCGGCGGTTGGTCGCGCGGCGAGGAGGCGATCGGACAAGCGTAACGCGCCCAATCCCCCGCGTCGCGTCCCTGACTGCCCGATCTTTTGAGCAAAATTCACTGAACAGATCTGCTGGGAAGAAATTGACTACGCCTTTCAGTAGGTTCCCGGACCCCGGGGGCTGAAGCAGGAGCAATTGAGCCATGATTATTCACGACATCGAATCCGACGCGCGTCACATGTACGAAGTCCTACTGTCTGGAGGGCTCGCACTTGCGCGCACCGAGACCGGCTACGGATTGGTCGCGATGCGACCCCAGGCCGTGCGTCGGATCTACGAGCTCAAGGGACGACCTGCCGAGAAGCCCTGCGTCACCGTGGGCTCCCTTCCGATCTTGGACGACGTGGTGACGGGGATCGACCTCGGCACGCGACAATGGTTGGACCGCGCAGTCCGCGCCTGGCCGATGGCGTTGGTGGCGCGCGTCAATCCGAGCTCACGTTTGCTCGCGAGCTTCGACGCCTACCAGCTCGGGCAGTGCACCAAGGCGGGAACCATCGCGACCTTCTATGGCGTGGGCGAGCTGATCTCGCGCACCGCAGAGATCGCCCGACAGGACGCGCGTCTGATCGTCGGATCGAGCGCGAACCTGGCAGGCACGGGCAACAACTACTCGCTGGACGCAGTACCGGAGTCGATGCGCTCGGCGGCCGATGTCGTCTTCGACTACGGCCGGTCGAACTACGAGTCGAAGGAGAAGCTCGCGTCGACGATCCTCGACGTGACCACCAACCAGTTTCTTCGCCGAGGCATGTGCTTCAATCAGGTCGAAGCCTCGTGGCAGGCATTTCAAGCGAGCCGAGCGCCCTGGTCGGTTTCGCGTGGCGCGCGCTCGACCCTCTCCTCCGTCAGCTCGTGATGGCAGGGCAGCGCTTGCTGCATTAGTCGGCGCTGGCATCCGACGTGCCGCCAGTGCCAGTGGTGCCGCCGGTGCCAGTGGTGCCGCCGCCGCTGGTGGTGCCGCCGCCGCTGGTGGTGCCGCCGCCGCTGGTGGTGCCGCCGCCGCCAGTGGTGCCGCCGGTGCCAGTGGTGCCGCCGCCGCCGGTAGTGCCGCCGCCGCCAGTGGTGCCGCCGGTGCCGCCCTTCGCGCCAGTTCCACCGGTGCCGCCGGTGCCGCCGGTGCCGCCAGTTCCGCCAGTTCCGCCAGTTCCGCCAGTTCCGCCAGTTCCGCCGGTTCCGCCAGTTCCGCCGGTTCCGCCGGTTCCGCCTTTCGCGCCGGTGCCGCCAGTGCCACCAGGTGCCGCCGGTGCCGCCGGTGCCGGTGGGACAATCCGCAGAGTCGTCGATGCTGCCGCCGAGCGGACTCGCGTACACCGAGATCAAGTAGTCGCCGCTGGTAACGGGACCAAAGGTCGCGCTCGAACCGTCAGCGTAGGCCTCATCCCCGAAGCGCGCCGCGCCCGGGAAGCTCTCATGCGAGTACTTGGCCACCGAGCCCGAAAGACCCGCGTGCGTCCCAACATAGTATTCGCCTGGCGCCAGATCCAGGGGCGTGGCGAACAGCATGGTCACCCAACCGGGCGCGAGCGTGCCCGGGATCGACGCCTCGACGGTCGACGCCACGAGCGCGTCGGGCTGACCGGTAGCTCCGACCGAGTACACGATGCCGCGTATCGCCTGAGTCGACGCGCCTCCGGTCGCCTCCACATAGAGCTTGATCGCGTCGAAGCTGCCCGGGGAAAACAGCGAGAACTTGCAGACCCGCTTGCGGTTGGCGCTCATCAGGTTTGAACGCTGCGATCCAATGCAGGCCCGCCCCAGCGGCACCGGATCCGCGGCGTCCGACGACTGGTCGACCGGCGCATCGGCCTGAGCGTCCGAGTTCCCGCCCTTCCCGCCAGCGGCGCTCTCCGCCACGCAGAGATCGGTCTCAGGATCGCAGACCCAACCCGCGGCGCACGGGCAACGCTTGCCTCCGAGTTCGATGTCGGCGACCGAGCAACTGGTCCACTGGAGCCAGATCGCCGTGATCCCCATGGCCAAGTAGCTGCGCCGGTCCATGTGCAACCGCTGAGCTTAGCTGAATACGCCGCTGGCACGCGCGTTTCCGCCCCACGCTGGTCGTGACCGCGCTACCGAGCTCGCGATCGCGGTCGGCGACCGGGAGGTTTTCGGTCGCGGTCGGCCCAAAACTTCCCGATGGCGGGCCAGAGACCTTGGGCGGCCTTCTTGGAGACCACGGCTCCAACGTGCCCGCCGGGCAGGTGGATGCGATGCTTGTCGGTGGCGGAAATCCGATCGAGCAGCACGGCGGCGCTCGCGGGCGGCACGATGTTGTCGTGCTCGAAGGTCACCGCCAGGGTGGGACAAGTGACGCCCTCGAGGCGCGCGGGCTTGCCCGAGAGCGTGAACGATCCACCGACCAGAGCGTCCTTCCGATACAGCTCCTCGACGTAGCGCTCGTAGCAGGCGCCGGGGAAAGAGACGTTGTCGCTGCCCCAGGCCTCCAGCGCGAGGAAGCCGTTCATGAACTCGTCGTCCCAGACCTTGTCGGCGATGTGCACGGCCTTGGACAAGTTGAGCGTCGGCCGCAGCAGCTGAAAGGCCGACTGCATCAGCTGCCAGGGCACGTTGCCGGTCGCCGAGACGATGGCCTGGACGTCGAAGCTCGGCGATCGCGTCCACGTGCTGAGCAGCCCGTCATCGCGAAATCCGATGGGCGCTGCCAGCGCCGTCAGCGACGCAAAGCGCTCGGGGTGAACCGCGGCGTGGATCGCCGCCAGCGTGCCGCCCAGGCAGTAGCCGAGCACGTGGGCTTGCTCGGCCCCGGCGATGTCGCTGGTGCGCGGAGCGCACGCCCCAGGTAGCGATCGCAGACGTCGTCGAAGGTGACGTATCGGTCCTCGTCGCCGGGGGTCCCCCAGTCGATACAGAACACGTCGTGCCCGTGCTGGACGAGGTACTCGACGAAGCTCTTCCTCGGCAGGAGATCCAGGACGTAGTGCCGGTTGATCAGCGACGGCACCAGGAGCACCGGCGTTCTGAAGGCCACGCCCTCGGGGCGCGGGCGATACCGCAGCAGACGCCACTTGTTCTCGCAGAACACCACGTCGGCCGGCGTTCGGCCGACCTCCGGGGTCTTCGTTCCGAGACAGCGACGCCAACGCGGATCATGCGTAGATGCCCTCGAAGCTCCTGCGGCAAACGCCTGATAAATCTGCTTTCTGCGCGGCTTGAGCGTCGAGGTCAAGAGCCCCCCCGCGACCGTGAGCGCGGCGTCCATGACGCGGTAGCGTTTGATCTGCTCGAAGCTCGCCAGGTCCTCGTTGACTCGGGCCACGCTCGCGCTCACCAACTCGTCGATGGCCGCGCCCCGCTGCTCCGACGCAATCCGAGAGCCGAAAGCTTCGCGTCCATCGCCTCGGGATTGAGCCACACGCCGGCCACGAGGTACTTCTTGCCGTCGCCGTAGACGACGACGTGCTCGACGATGGGGTCGTCGGCGAAGCGCAGCTCGATGTTGGCCGGCGGCACGTTCTTGCCGCCGGCGGTCACCAAGATCTCCTTCTTGCGATCGACGATCTGCAAGAAGCCGTCGTCGGTGAAGCGGCCGACGTCGCCGGTCTTGAACCAGCCGTCGTCGGTGAAGGCTTCGCGGGTCGCGGCTCGGATCCTTGTGATAGCCGCCGAACACGTTGGGGCCACGCGCCAGGATCTCACCGTCGTCGGCCAGCCGCAGCTCGACCGACGGCAGCGGCTTGCCCACGGAGTCGAAGCGGAACGCGTCCGGCCGGTTCAGCGTCAGCGTCGGCGAGCACTCGGTGAGCCCGTAGCCCTCGATGATCAACAGCCCGCACTCGAAGAAAAGCTCCTTGACCTCGCGCTTGAGGCCGGCGCCGCCGGAGAGACAGAACTGCAGTCGCCCGCCGGTGAGGCTGGCGAGCTTGGCGCGCCGCGCATCGGGATCGGTCTCGGCCATGGCGCCGGTCGCCAGCTTCTCCCAATAGGCCGGCACGCTCATGAACACGTTGGGCTTCACCTCGGGCAGGTGGCCGAGCACCTTCAGCGGATCCGAGAGGTAGGTGGTGAAGCCCAAGGTGTTGCCGAGACAGGCCTCGCCGAAACCGAAGATGTGGCTCATGGGCAGCCACAGCAGGTCGACCGCGTTCGCCTCGAGCAGGGCGCGTTGCACTCGAGCCAGTCGAGACCGTTCTGCGCGACGTTGCCGTGCGTCAGCGGCACGCCCTTGGGGTTGCCGGTGGTGCCGCTGGTGTAGAGCATCAGAGCCGGCTGGTCGAGCTCGATGGAGCTCATCCGCGCGTGAAGGCCTCGGGGGCCTCCGCGTCGCGCGCGGCGCCGAGAGCCAGCGCTCGCGACCAACCCATCACCTTGGCCTCGACGTCGGCGATGGTCGGCGCGGGCTTGCCCGACGCGCGCAGCTCCGCCAGCACCTTCGACACGTCCAGCGCGTCGTCGAGCAGCACCACGCGCTGGACGGATCCGAGCTCACCGAAGCGCTCGAATACCCGGGAAAGTAGCGCTGCAGTGTCGACGAAGAGCACCGTGGCGTCGCTGTGCGCGACGATGTACGCGGCCTGTTCCGCGGTGCAGGCCGGGTACACCGGCACCATCACGCCGCCGGCCGCTTGGATCGCCAGCGCGGCTTCGATCCACTCCACGCGATTGGGCGCGAAGATCGCCGCCCGATCGCCCAGACCGAGACCCAACGCGGGCAGCGCGCAGGCTAGCTTGCGGATGGCGTCCGCGAAGGCGCCCCAGGTGACCGCCTCGCCAGTCGCCGGAAGCGGTGGGCAGCATGAATCGAGGCCGTGCTCGGCGCTCGTCGAGGGCGTCGAACACGGCGCGGGGAGCGATCTTCAGCTCGCGATAGGGCGTGATGTCGAACATGGTCTCAGCGATCCGTGGCCAGGCGTTCTTCGAGATCGAGCAGCTTGCTCTCGAGTTGGTTGAGCTTGTGCAGCGTGCGCTCCTGATCGCGCTTGGTGGGCAGCCCGAGGCCGCCCCACCAGCTTGCCGCCATCTCGTCGCTCTTGGTCTTGGCCTTCATCATGGCGCTGAGCCACGCGCCCGCCGGTTCGAGCACCAGCGGGCTCTTCAGCACCTGCTCCATGTACGTCGCCGTGGCGTTTTCCCAGGCATTGAAGCCCTTCTTGTACATGTCCCAAGGGTTCATGTCGGTGGTCTCTTTCTCTCAAAAACCGATGCGGCGAAGCTCGGCTGCGGTGGTGAAGTTGGACTCTGGCTCGTCGGGTTTGCTGGTGGCGCGGACCACCTCGGCGAAGCACTCGAAGAACAAGGAGACCTGACGTCGCGACGTGCTCGCGCCAACGGCAGGTGCCACGGTGACCCGGGTGCGCACGCGATGTACCTGGGTGAAGGTCAGGGACGGCAGCAGGGCTTCCCCCGACCCGTCCACGCTGACCTCGTAGATGTCCTTGCCCGCGTAGGGAAGGCCGCGCAGCGTCGCCTTCTGGATGGTGCCGGTGGAGATGAAGCTGCCGCCGGGCTCGACCGGGAAGCGCATGATCTCGACGGGCGAATCGTAGACCATCAGGGTCTTCCCCTCCGGCGGCGCCTCGTCCCGTGACGCCACTCCCAGGAGCCACAGCGCGGTGTCGTCCTGGCGCAGCACGTTCTCGACGCTGCCCGCGGCGTCGAAGGGCGTCACGAAGGCGTCCGGTGGGAAGGAGGCTTGGTACCACTTGCCCGAGACGCCGCCGAGGCACGATCTTCGCGGCCTGATCGTCGGCGTAGTCAGTGCCAAAGTCCCAGCGAAAGCGGCCGTTTCCCAGATCGCTGCCGGCCAGATCGACGGCGCGCTCTGCGCCCGCGGGGGAGACCAGATAGGTGATGGACACGCCGATCGCGGGCCGCGCTTCGCTCGCGTCGATACGTCCGTCTAGGTTGGGCACACAGGCCAACGGCTCGGGCGCGGCGCCCTGGTAGTCGGAGTAGCTCGGGGGCTCGGTCTTGTTGTCGCTGCAGCCGGCGACGAGGCCGAGAGCGAGCGCGATGCAGGCGAGTCGAAGCATGGTGCACCTCAGAACGTGAATGCCGCCGCCAGGCGCCAGAGCTGCGCAGGTTTTGCCCGAAGACCCAGCTCCGGGTTGTCGAGCCCCGCGCCCGGCAGCAGCGTGGCGTGTTCGAGCGCGAAGGCAAAGCCATCGCGGCTCTCGTAGCGCAGAGTCGGGTCGATCTCGACGCCCAGGCTGCGCTCGCGTCCGGGCGCCGACTCGGAGTTGACGGCCCAAGACATGACCGCCGCCAGAGACGCCTCGAGCCGCCCGCTGGCGAATCGAAACAGCTCACCGGAGAGGTGCGGCTTCACGTAGACGGCGTCGGTGACCGTGCCGATGATCTCGCGGAACAAGATGCGATCGACGCGATAGTCTGGGTGAAACCTGAAATTGTTGACGGTCAAATCGTGGGGCGGTCGGCCCTGAGGTCCGTCGAGGTCTCCCGGCACCGGCGCCGCGCGGTTCACCCCGGGAAAGGCGCCGAAGCCCGGCGCCGAGTCTCCGCTCGCGTAGCCCGCGTCGAGCCCGAGTCGATAGCTGCCGTCCGCATCACCGAACTCGCTCTCGAGCGCCGCGCCGAGTTGCTTGCTCGTGGCCGCGTCGCGGAAGAGGACGCCGGGGACGAGCGACGGCTGATCGACACGCGCCATCAGGTAGGCGACCTCGGCCTCGACGCGGTAACCGCGCCCGCTGATCCGCCCCCAAGCGTCGGCCGCCGTGGCGCGGTAGCCGCGGGCCATGACTTGCCGGTCATTCACCATCACGGGTTGCGCGACCGGCACGTAGGTGGCGGGCACGTCCGCGTCCTGCCAGCGGTGCGAGGCGTAGGCGCCATACTCGAGGGTATGCTTGCCGGCGGCCGCGCGGCGGGCGCGAGCGGCGTCGGTGCGCGAGGCCATCACCGCAAAGGTCAGGGTGTGCACAGCGGCGCTCGGCGCAAAGTCGATGGATCGGCTCGAGGCGCGATGGGGCACGAAGGGCCCGGTCGCGGAAAAATCGTAGGCTACGGCCCAGAAATGCCCGATCAGCGGGGTCACGAAGGCGATGCGATCGGCCGCGTCGCCGCTGTCGCAGTCCAAGCAGTCGCCGGCGTTGGCCAGCATGCCCAGGCCCCAGTGACTGCCCATGCGTCCGACGGCGAGCGCGCCGAAGGGGGTCAGTGCCTCGCCCCAGACGCGTTTCACCACCAGGGTCTCGCCCTCGGTGCGCTGGGTGCTGCTCGCCGCCGGGATGCCTTCGGGCGCGCTGCCGAGCGCGACGTTGTCGAGGGCGTCGAAGCGCGCCTTGACCGCCATCATGCCGCCCGGCGCGAAGATGGACAGATCGGTGCGCAGGCGCATGTCGGCGCGGGTCAGCGTCTGACCGTTCTTGCCTCCGAGCGGGACGGGATAGAAGAGCTCTCCCGAGGGGGTCGGCCCGCGATCGAGATCGAGATTGTAGAGCGCCTCGCCGCGCACGCGGAAGTAGCCATCGAGGCGGACGTCTTCGCTGGGCTTGGCCCCGAGGTCGCGGCCATGATCGGCAAAGCCCGTGGCCCCGGCCTGCGACGCGACCAAGAGCGCGGCAAGCGCGAGCCCTCTCACGGCGCCTTCCTGGCTTTTTTGGCGGAGTTCCGCAGAAATTCGGCCAGATCACGGGTCGACTCGGACGCCGCTTCCAGCATGGGAAAGTGACCGCTCCGGGGATAAGTGCGGAGCTTTGCGTGCTTGAGATCGCGGCTCAATCGCTCCCCGATCTCGACGGGCGTCACGCGGTCCTCACGCCCCCAAAGCAGCAATGCGGGCTGGTTGATCTCGCGATAACGCCCCTCGATCTCCGCGAAGCGCTGACCTCGCGTCGCGGCCAGGGCCGCCGCCACCGTGCCGGGCCGGTCGAGCGCGCGCTCCACGTCCTCGATCAACGACTCGCTCACGTTGCGTTCGTCGTAGAACGCTTGCGCGATCTTGTCCTCGGACCGCTCGGCATAGAAGGCACCGAAGAGCACCTCCCCGAGGCCCTCGCTACGAGCCCAGTGAAAGGTGCTCGGCAGCTGATCTTCGTAGACCCAGGCGTCGTAGAGCGCGAGGCGTTCGACGCGCGCCGGTTGCATGAGCGCCATCTCGAGGGCCACCGACGCGCCCCACGAGTGCGCTACCACCGCAGCGCTGTTCACGCCGCGGGCGTCGAGCAGCGCAAACACGAGCCGGGCCTGCGCGCGCGGCGAGTAGTCTCCGGCGGGTCGATCGGTCCAGCCGAATCCCTTCAAATCCAGGGAGATCACCCGGTGGGCGGGCAAGAGCGCGGGGCGCACCGTGTTCCAGGTCTCGAGCGAAGACGCGAAGCCGTGCAGCAGCACCACCGCCGGGCCCTTGCCCTCGTCGAGGTAGCGCACCCGCGCTCCGGCCACCTGGGCGTAGGTCGCCTTTGGCTCGCCGGGCATCGGCCCGACATGGAATGCGGGCGCACAGCTCAGCGACAGCGCCGCCAAGGCAAGCGCCGCGCGCTTCATGGCGCGAGCCTCCGCAGCTCGGCGGCCTCGCTCACCTCGTTGGTCGTGGCGTTGTCCTTGGCAACGAAGGAGGCGACCGTGCCGAAGCACTCCGCGCTAAACAAGTACGAACGCACCACCGTCGTCGCGACCCCGACCTTGCGCGTGAGCACCACGCGCGTTCGCAGCACGGGGAACTCGCCGTAGGGCGCCTTCAGCGTGCCGTGCGCGTCGACGTGGTTCTGGTAGCTCTCGCTGTAGTTGACCAATACGCCCTGGGCCAGGCCGCTCACGGTGCTGGTCGTGGCCCATTGCTTCCCCTCTTTCAGCGGAAAATCCAGCACCACGACCGGCGGATTGTAGCTGAGCTCGGTGCGCGTCAGGCCGTCGGCGGGCGACACCACCCCGCGGAGCAAGAGCGCC
Organism: uncultured delta proteobacterium; assembly: GCA_963716725.1. Lineage (GTDB taxonomy): Bacteria > Myxococcota_A > Polyangia > Polyangiales > Polyangiaceae > JADJKB01. Next base: position 96,478 of record CAVQUB010000022.1, on the reverse strand, counting down.
GCGGACGTCACCTCGAACACACCGAGCAGATCCACAGATTCGCTCAAGCGCGCCGCGTAGGTGGCGCCGGGGTACTTGGGTGTGAACCACTTGCCTGGCAGCTTCTGCGTCTCGACCAGCACGAGGTGATCTCCGCTCAGGCCGGCACCGAAGTCCCAGAGCTTGCTGCCGTCGCCCATGGCCAGCCCAGCGCTCGCGATCGAAACTGGCCCCGAGACCAAGAACTTTGCCGCCAGCCCGGCCGCCAGCGGGGTCTCGTTCTGGTCGATCACGCCGTCGTGGTTGGGCGAGCAGAAGCCGCCGCCCGAGCCGCCGCTGACCGCGCCTCCGCTACCGCTGTTGCCGGCCGCGCCGCCGGTCGATCCTGCCGCGCCGCCGCTGGCCGTGCCGCCAGCTCCGGCCGCGCCCCCAGCGCCGCCCGCCCCCGGCACGCACCGACCGTCGTTGCAGGCGCCGGACGCGCACTCCGCCCCGCTGCTGCACTCTTCTGCTGGAGCCGAGGCCTCGCCACAGCCAAGGGTCAAGGCCCCGATCAGCAGCAGAGGTAGCTTTTTGTTGCGTCGCACCATTGTTGACCTGGGCATGGATAACCCCAGGGCGATTACCGGTCAAGACTCATGTTGCGTTGCCGCAATTGCGGGCTTCCCAAAGGGCCTCCGGGCAGCTAGGGTTTCGCACTGCGACATGCCCCTCGTGGTCAAGAAGTACTCGAACCGCCGCCTCTACGACACCGAAGAGAGCTGCTACATCACGCTCGACGAGCTGATGGCTCGGATCCGCGCAGGGGCCGACGTGAGGGTTGTCGACGCAAAGACCGGTGAGGACCTGACCCAGGGCACGCTGACCCAGGTGATCCTCGAGGGCCCCGCCGCGAAGCTCTTGCCGGTGCCTCTGCTCACCCAGCTGATCCGCATGCAGGACGACGCTTTGGGGGAGTTCTTCGGGCGATACGTCAGCGCTACGCTCGAGCTCTACCTGACGGCGAAGCAGGGCGCTCAGGCGGTCTCGCCCTATTTCCCCTTCGCGACCATGCCCTTCTCTGCGGGCAACGCGCTGGCGCGCTTGTTCACCCCGCAACCCAGCTGGGACGCAGCCCCGCCGCCGGCCCCGGCCCGGCGCGATCCCGAAGCGCCGACCACCGACGACGACATCGCGACCCTGAGGCGCGAGCTCGACGATCTGAAGCGCTCCCTCGAGAAGAAGCCGCGTCGGCGCTGAATTTGTTGCATCGCAACAATTCAACCTTGACAGCTCCGGTTCTGCTGCCTATCAGTCGTGTTGCGTCGCAACAATTCCCGCGACACCGAAAGGCGATCAGACCCATGTTCATGCCCGGCTTCAGCCAACCCAATCAGTTCTTCGATCTCTGGACCCGCACCGCCAAAGAGCACGTCGAGCGCATGGAGCAACTCGGCGAGCAGCTCGCCAAGGCCCAAGGCCAAGGCGTCGAGCGCGCCCAGCAGGCCATCGACGAGAGCGCCAAGCTGATGAAAGAGTCGATGACCTACGCGCTCACCCTCTCCAACGAGTGGCGCAAGATGAACCTCGAGCTGGTCAAGAAGACCGGCGAGACCCTGCGCACCGGCGCGTGAGCGAGGATCCGAGATGGTAGCGCTGGCACCCACCCCGAGAGACACGCTGCTGTCCGAAGGCACCGCCGCCCTGTACCGATTCCGCTCACCGGACGGTGCAGGGCCGGCTCCCGGCCGCGCCCCGGTGTTGCTGGTGCCTTCGCTGATCAACCGCTGGTACGTGCTCGATCTGCGCCGGGGAGCCTCCCTGGCTCGCGCCCTCGTCGACGCTGGCTTCGACGTCTATTGCCTCGATTGGGGGGTGCCTGAGGCCGAAGACCGCTACCTCGACTGGGACGCGGTCGTCGGCCGGGTCGGACGCATGGTGCGCCGGGTGCGCCGGGAGGCTCGCGCCGATCGCGTGGGGCTATTGGGCTACTGCATCGGCGGCACCCTCAGCGCCATCCACACCGCGCTCGAGCCCGATTCGGTCGGGGGCTTGGTCAACCTGGCCGGGCCCATCGATTTCTCCGAAGGCGGCATGCTGGCGCACATGGTCAATCCCAAGTGGTTCGACCCGCAGGTCATGGCCGACGCGGGCAACATAGGCGCCCAGCAGATGCAGAGCGGTTTCACCTCGCTCCGACCCACGGCGCAGCTCGGCAAGTGGCTCAGCTTCTTCGATCGCCTGGGCGACGAGCAGCGAATGGAGGCCTTCGAGGCCCTCGAAGAGTGGGCGAGCGCGAACATCCCCTTTCCCGGCGCGGCCTACGCCCGGTACATCCGGGAGCTGTATCAAGAGAACGCCTTGGTGCGAGGCACGCACTACGTCGCCGGTCGCCGCGTGAACCTCGAAGAGATCCGCTGTCCAGTGCTCACGGTGGTGACCGATCGAGACGTGATCTGTCCGCCGCCCGCCGCCCAAGCGCTCAACGATTTGTCGGCCTCGGTCGACAAGAGCCTGCTCGTCATTCCCGGCGGTCACGTCGGCGCCGTCGTGGGAGGCTCCGCACCAAAGCAGCTCTACCCCAAGCTCGCGGAGTGGTTTGCCCGCACCTTGAAGAACTGAGAGATCCGAAAATGAAGATCGAAGACTTGAAGATCATCGTCACCGGCGCAGGCCGGGGAATGGGCGCCTATTTCGCCAAAGAACTGGCGGCAGCGGGCGCCAAGGTGGCCGCCGGCGACGTCGACGAAGCGGGGCTCGCGGAGCTGCCAGCGGGCATCGCGCGGCGACGCCTCGACGTCTCGAACGACGCCGACTGCGTCTCCTTCACCCAGTGGGCCGCGAGCGAGCTCGGCGGCGTCAATGCGCTGGTGAACAACGCCGGCATCATCCGCGACGGGCTCCTGGTCAAGCGCGATCGGGAGACCGGCAAGGTCACGACGCTCTCGACCGAGGACTGGAACCAGGTGCTGGCGGTGAACCTCACCGGCGCGACCTTCATGGTGCGCGAGTTGGCCAAGACCATGGTCGAGGCCGGCACCCGACCGGGCGTCGTGGTCAATATCTCCAGCGTGTCGCGGCACGGCAACCGCGGACAATCGAACTACGTGGCGAGCAAGGCGGCCTTGGTTGCCAACACCGTGACCTGGGCCCGGGAGTTCGCGAGCTACGGCATCCGGGTGGGCGCCGTTGCACCGGGCATGATCGAGACCCCGATGACCAAGGGCATGCACCAGAAGGCCCGGGACGCACTGGTCGCGGCGGTGCCGGTGGGTCGCATCGGCGTGCCAGAAGACATCTGGCTAGCGGTCAAATTCGCCATCGAATGCGACTACTTCAACGGCCGCTGCATCGACGTCGATGGCGGCCTGGTGATGTAGAATCTCGGCTGGAAACTGGTCGTTTTCCCCGTCGCAAGGGAGACTTCCGATGGCATGAGGCGCTGGTTGCTCGTAGCCCTGGTGGCGTTGCTCGGAGCCTGCTCGGAGCGGGGCCTTGCGCCAGATCCAGCGCCGTCGCCAGCGGCGGATCCGGAGCCGACCCCGGTCGCAGTTTCGATCCCAGCCCCCGAACCCGAGACCGTGCCCGCGAGCGCGAGCACCCCGCGGTCGGTATGCCCGCCGGAGATGGCGCTGATCGATCAGCGCTTCTGCATCGATCGTTGGGAGGCGACCACCGTCGCCGAAGACGGAAAGGCGCACTCGCCGTACCACGCGGTGACCCACGAGAAGGTCAGCGCCGAGAGCCGCCCCGGGGTGGTGCCCCAGGCCTACATCTCGATGGAGGAGGCCGACCTCGCCTGCAAGCGCGGAGGCAAACGCCTGTGCACCACCGCGCAGTGGGTCGACGCCTGCATGGGTGCCAAGAAGCCCAAGCGCAGGTTTCCCTACGGTGCCACCGAGCAGCCAGGTACGTGCAACGCGCATCAGGGCGGCGCGCATCCGCTGATGGCCTTGCACAACGGCCGTCGACCGACGGACTCGTGGAACATGAACGACGCGCGCATCAACCAGCTCGGCTCGACCCTGGCGCCGACGGCGGCCTTCGAAGGCTGCGTGACGCCCGAAGGCGTGCACGATCTGGTGGGAAATCTCCTGGAATGGACCCGCGGTTCGCGTCCGCTCCTGATGGGCGGCCACTACCTCGATGCGAAGGTGAACGGCGACGGTTGCAGCTACGTCACCGAGCGCCACGACGAGACGTACCACGACTTCACCACCGGTTTTCGCTGCTGTCACGAGCTCGAAGCCGCCACGCTCGAGCGCGAGCCTGCGGTCATGCCAGCCAGCGTGAGCAGGCCGCACACCGAACCCCATGCGGTCCTTTTCCGATCCGGGCGCGCCTCTCCCTCCAAAGCCCGCGCCGCCACCCTACGAGCCCGCCGACGCCGCCTGCCCGACGGACATGGAGCTGGTGGACGGCAAGCGTTGTCTGGTCCCCGAACAGCACTGCCTGCGCTGGCTCGAGGTTCCGGGTCAGGCCCCGGGCCGGGCCTGCGCGGAATTCGCTGCACCAACGCGCTGCCAGGGCGCGACGCAGTCGATGCGCTACTGCATCGACCGCTACGAGTACACGCCGAAGGGCTGGGATCTGCCCCTGGTCAACGTCTCCTGGGGCGAGGCGCAGAACGTGTGCCGAGCCATGGACAAGCGGATTTGTCGGGAAGAAGAATGGGAGTTTGCCTGCGAAGGGCCCGAGGCTTTGCCCTATCCCTACGGGTACGTGCGCGACGGCAACGCCTGCAACCACGATCGGGAAGATCTCTTCGATCCCCGGGCAAAGCTCCGCGATCAGCGCGTCGCAGGTGACTCGCTGCCGCGCTGCAAGAGCCCCTTTGGCGTGTTCAATCTGGTCGGCAACGTGGACGAGTGGACCTCGCGCGAGAGCCGCCAGCCACCCTGGCGGTCGATTTTGCGCGGCGGATGGTGGCTCACCGGCCGCAACCGCTGCCGCGCCGCCACCGAAAGCCACAGTGAGATCTACGCTGGCTCGCAGACGAGCTTCCGTTGCTGTAAAGCTTCGCGGAAGTGACGCGGCGCGCTCCATTCATCGTCGGTCTGCTCCTGTGCGCGAGCACGGCCACCTCGGGTGACGTCGGGAGCGTACGCCCGAAATCCCTCACCGCCGCCGAGGTGGGCTCGCGACTGCGGGTCTTCGGCACTGCTGGAGATCCCAAGCTCGAGAACGCCGACGTGACCGCCGTGGTCCGACGCACGGACGGATTTCTGGTGGATTTCTGGAGAAATCGCCCAACTTTGCCGACCACCTCCCAGCTCGGCACGCTCACCGACGTCGACGCAATCTGGCAGATCCACCCCATCGTGCGCTTCGGCGACAAGAGCGCGCCGGTGCTTGCGCAGCGCGTGTCAACGCTCTCGGACGGCATCGAGGTCGAGGGCATCGCCGAGCTCTCCGGGGTGCGCTACCGCACGCGCACGCTGCATCGCCTTCACCCGCGGGAGGCGCGGCTCAGCATGACGACCACCTTCAGCGTCGATGGCGACGCGGCGTCGGGCCCCATCGAGCTCGGCGACGAGGTCAAGTGGGGCAATACGCGCTACTACGTGGAGGGTCTGGGGCAGCCACGCATGAAATACGAGGGCGCCGCCAAATGGGTGGGACGCCGAGGTGCGGGCGGGGATCTGATGTTGCGGCCGGGCAGCGGGAAGCCCATGTGGCTCGAATACACCTCGGCCAAGCAGCCCGGGTTCCAGGGTGCGCTGAGCGCGGTGTTCTTCAGGGGCAAGATCGCCGCCGGAGGGAGCGTGACCGTGACCCGCGAGCTCGCCTTCGAGAAGATCCCAGTCGCCGAGCCCGCACCCCCGAAGAACCCGGGCACCTTGCTCGTGGTCGCGACGGACGAGCGCAATCAGCCTATCGCCGCGAAGATCCGCCTCGACCGCGACGGTCGGAAGGCGCCGATCTTTCCGCCTGACGGTGGTCTGGACGGCTCGGATCGCTTCCTCTGGACCGGCAACGGGCGCGCGTCCCGCAGCCTCGAACCCGGCCGCTATCGCCTGCTGGTCACCGCCGGCATCGAGCGCGACGCGGTGGCGAAGACCGTGGAAATTCGCCCTGGATCCGAGCTGCGGGTCGACGCCCAGCTCCCGCGGGTGATCGAGACTCCCGGTTGGATCAGCGCCGATCTCCACCTGCACCAAGCTGCCAGCGTCGACGCCGACATCGGCATGCCGGAGCGCGTGGTGGCCATCGCGGCCGAGGGCGTCGAGTTCGCGGTCGCCACCGACCACTACGTCGTCACCGATCTCGGCCCTACCGTTCGCTGGCTCGAGCAACAGGGGCTGCTCACGAGCCCGGTGCAGACCGTCGCGGGCAGCGAAGTGAGCACGCTCGGCCGCCGCTTCGGGCACTTCAACGTGTTCCCGCTGAAGCCGGGCAGCAACGTGCGCTATCGCGACGTCACGCCGAGCGAGCTGTTTGCGGACGCTCGCAAAGCGTCGCCGGGCGGCGTTTTGCAGGTGAATCACCCGCGCCTCGCGCCGAACCTCGGGTACTTCACCTATCACGGCGTCAACGACGCCACGGGCGAGATGCGCGTCGCCGGCTACGATCCCGCCTTCGACACCCTCGAGGTCTACAACGGGGACGACGCGTGGAACCTCAAGGCGGTCAAGAAGGTGCTCTTCGACTGGATGCACCTGCTCGGCCGCGGGCACCGCTACGCCGCGACGGGCAGCAGTGATTCACACAGCTTGGCGTTCCTCGACCCGGGTCTGCCGCGAACCATGATCCGCTACGGCAGCGCGAAATCCGACCGCGACGACCCCTCCGCCAAGCAGAGCGCGGTGCTGGCCGCGCTCAAAGCCGGGCGTGCCACCGTGACCAGCGGGCCCATCATCGAAGCGAGCATCGACGGCAAGGGCCCCGGCGAGACCGCGCGCGGCAAGCGCGCACGGCTCCGCGTGGTGGTGCGGGCGGCGCCATGGATCGACGTGCGCGCGGTCGAGATTCTCGAGGGCGGGGGGGCCAAGCGCGTGATCTGGCAGCAGATCCCCAAGAGCCGGCGGCCGTTGCGCTTCGAGCGCACCTTCGACCTGCCCGTCACAGCGCCGACCTTCTTCGTCGTGACGGCCCAGGGCGAGCGCGGCCTTCCGAACGCGGCCCGCGACGGCACCACTCCCTTCGCCTTCACGAATCCCATCTGGGTCCAGCCCTGATCAGATGTCACCCCAAACCGTGAGCGCCGCGCCGGTATCCGGATCGATGCTGGCGGGCTCGCGGGGGGCGAGTCGACGGGTCGACGCCGAAGCGAAGAAGTCGTAGGTGGACTGCCACGCGGCCCAGCCGGCGATGGGGTTCTCGGAAAAGACGTCGTTGACGCAGGCGGGGTCGACGTCGAGGCGGCAGAGCGTCGGCGTCTTGCTCTGCCTCCCGCGCAGCAGCCACGGTCCGAACCGCGTCGTGTAGCGATCGCCGAGCGCCGCCACGAGACCGCGACCGACGAGAGGTTCGACTCCATCGGCTGCGGCGTACAAATCCGCACCGGGAGCGCTGCTTTGGAGCTCCAAAGCGCGCAGAATGGTGACGGCGACGTCTTCGGTCGACACGGGTGTGTGCACCTCTTTTGCCGCGAATTTCCCCATCGGGAACTTCACGAGCAGCGGCACCAGCAAGCGATCTTCGTCCAGCTCGCCGGCCGGGTCATGAGGTGTCTCGGGGGGTTCACCGGAGGCGACATCGCCTACGAAGACGAACAGCGTCGAGTCCCAAATGCCCTTCTTCTTGAGCACCGCCACGAGTTGTCCCAACGCGACGTCCTGCTTCACGAGTGCGGCGTGCTCCAGCGCCCGGAGCCGAACCCAATCGGCGTCGTCGAGCTTTCTCTTCTGCCCTCGTCGTTGGGTGCGCAGGCGGGCGAGCGCGATGCCCCCGCGCCGCGGCTCGATGGCGCCGCCGTATTCCTCGGGCGGGAGCTGCGCCGCCTCCTCGCGGCTGATGTCCCACGGCGGGTGCGCGCCGCGGGCGTGGATCACGAGCAGCCGCCGTCCGGTGTTCTCCGCTCGCAACTCGTCATCGAGCCAGCGCGCCGCGGCGGTGATGGGCTGCGTGGCCTCGATGTCTTGCACGGGCGAGATCTGCACGAAGCGATCCCAGCCCGCGTCGAAGCCAAATGCCGCGGACGTGGTGGGCGCGGCCGTGAACATTGCGGCCCGGCCGCTGGCCTCTTTGAGCAGCTCGGCCAGGGTGCGCGCCGCCGCGGGGAGCCGCGCGGCCGGGTCTTCGAGAGAGTGGACCGCGGGCGCTTCACCCGTGATCAAGGTGGCGACCACGGAAGCGGGCACCGTGGTTGGCACCCGGTAATGAGAAAAGGACACGCCCTCGCGGATCAGGCCACCCACGGTGCTGAGCGCGCCCGTCGGACCCCAGGGCGGTACGCTGCGACGGTCGGTGCCCGCGGAGACGAACAGGACCACGGTGGACGCCGCGGGAACGTGCGTGGACTCTCGGGTCCGGGTGATCACCGGATCGCCAAACAAGACTCGCCCGCCTTTGCTGGTCTCCACCGCACGAAGCTCGATCATGACCATTCGTGAGGCGTGGTCCTTCAGATCGATGGTCAGCGGGGTCCAGGTCGCGCCAGTCCCACCGGTCACTCTGCGTTCCGCCAGCAGCGCCGGCGCTTCGCCGTCCGAGAGCACCCGCACGTCCAGCGCACCGCGACCGTCTCCCCAGAAGCCAAGGTCGGTCCGAAACTCCGAATTCGGCGTAGCAAAGACCCGACACCGGATTGAAGCCGGCGCGCGCAGCGCGATCGCGCGCCGTGGCACGCCATCGAGGACCGCATCTGTAGTCAGGTCGCGGAGCGTCGGAGCCGCGTAGCTCGCGAGGTTCTCGTCGGGCGGACCGACGCGGATCCAGTCGATCTCCGCCAGCGCCTCCCGGGAGCCCCGGCTGCGCCCGGAGAAGATCAATGTCACGGTGGTGCGGCCGGCGGCGAGGGCGGTCTTCAGCACGGGAAAGGCCAGCGTACGGGTCTCGTCTGCGCTCAGCCTGAGGGTGCCGAGCCGTCGCTCACCGAGGATGGCGGTCACCGACCGCGCGGCTCCGCCGCGCACACGAAGGCTCAGCTCCGTCTCCTTCTGGTCTGCGTCGACCGGCACCTCGTAGCTCACGCGCGGGATGCTCACCCGCGTAACCGTGGACCCTTCGCGCTCCGCGTCGACCTCGCCCTCCCCCGGCTCGATTCTGAAGCCTCGCCGCGCCTGGGCGGCGCCGACGCCGAGATCCAAGAGGAAGCCGTGGTGGCGAACCTCGCAGTTCGGCAGTTGTTCGATCAGCCCCACCTTCTCGCGGAGCGAGGCCGGCCTTTCGTCAGCGACAGCGCTGGACGATGGCGAAGGGGCGATTCCCGGGGGCGAATCGGGCGTCTTCGGGTCACACGCCGCGAGCAGCGCCGCGACGGCGAGCCCAGTTGCCTGTCGCGGGGTCACCGACGTCGCATACCCCGAAACCTCCGTCGGGGCACCATCACTGGGGCGGGGGCGCGACCAGGAACCGGCGCCCAACCTTCACGTCGACCGGAACGGTCAAGTCGCCGCTCGGCGCCTTGACCACGACCTGATGGGGCCCGGGAGCGACGGGCACCTTGCGGCGCCCTCGACCCACGAAGGTGCCGTCGACGTACACCGGGTGGTTTTCTCCGAAGTTGACGTCGATGACGCCTTTGTCGCTCGACACGTGGGTACCCACCTCGATGCCCTGCTCGGTAACGGTGAGTTCGTTGGGCGTCGCCGGCGCTGCCTTCGCGGCGATCGGAGTCGCGCTTGGAGCCGGCGCCGCCTCCGCCGCCGTGTCCGCCGGCGGAGCGAGCACGTGGGTCCGGAGCAAGGTGATGCCGCCAAAAGCCAGCGCGCCAGCGCCCGCCATCAAGAGCAGGGTCTTTGCCAGGCCGAGCGGCTTGTCTTCCTTCGCCGCGGCCGGCGCGGGCGAGCTCGGTTTACCCACGCCGGGCTTCTTTCGGGGAAATGCGATGGGGCGTGCGGAGGGCAGCGCGTCGGCGCGCGTCGGCGCAGCGCTCGCACGGACGGCCCGTGGCGATGGCTCGACTCTCAGGGTCTCCGGAGTCTGAGTCTCACGCTGACTCACCAGCGCAATCGCGACATCGTCGTCGTCGTCATCGTCATCGCCCACCGGGGCGAGGCCGAGACCTCCAGAGCGTGCCGTTTCGAGGGCGGGTTCAGCTGACATCTTTCCTCCGGTTTCTACTTCGGACTCAGGTTCCTTCGGTCCCTCTGCTGCCACGGGTTCGGGCGTGGCGGGCCTCGGACTCGGCGCTTCGGATCCCGCATCCGGCTCCGCTTCCTCTCCCTCGTCTTCACTGAGCGCCAGCCGAAGCGCCGGGCCCATCCCTGGCTGGGTGCCGGGCTCGAAGGGAAAGCCCCCATCCGGTGCCGAGTCCGCGGTCGGCGCGGGTGTGACGGATTTGCTGAGGGGCAGTGGCTCCGAAGCCTCGCGCACCTCGACCTCGGGTTTCTCCCAGCGTTCAACCGCATTCCCGACGTCGGGCGGCGCTGGGGACAGCTCCAGCGTGAACAAAGGCGGCGGAGACTCGTCGGCGGATCCCACAGGCTCGGGCGCTGGGACTTCGTCGAGATCCACGACCTGCCCTGCGCGCACGACCTCCACCACCGCCCCGCGCCTCGCGATGTCGGCCAGGACCTGCTCCAAGAAGAAGCGTTGCTTGGGGTTGTCGTCCAGGATCACGCTCGGGCTCACGCCTTCGAGCAGCCGGGCGAAGAGCGCGCGCGCAGGCTCGGGCGTCGCGTCGAGGTAAGCGCCCACGGTGTCGACGTCGATGAGCACCGAGTCGATCTGGTCGAGCGCGCTCCCTTGAAATAGGGCGCCGAGGGCGCGCGCGCGGCGAATTCTCGGCTTGAGCAACTCCTCGAGAGAGCCGGTGAGATCCTCTCGCGTGTGGGTCGTGCTCGGGGTCACCACGAACCGGCCGGCGCTGACGCCAATCAGGGCGTCGAGGACCCGCGCGCCGCGCTCGAAGGAGCCATCCGCTGCGGTGCGGGTGATGCACATCAAGCGTCCCCCGCGCATTTCGAGCTCGTACAAATACACCGAGTCCCGCACGACGATGCGCGAGTCAGGCTGGTGGCGCCGCGCGATCTCGAGCAAGGTGCGGGTGGTCAGGCCGTCCAGTCGACCGCGCACCTCCCCTCCGGCGGCCAGCCGGGTTTCCACCCGTGCCCGCGGGCGCATCACTTCACGGATCCGCGAGAGCACCGTCGAAGCGGCCGCTTCCTTGCGGAGGTAGCCGTCCGCGCCGACACCGAGCTCGCGAACCCGCTGGAGCAGGTCTTCCTTCCACGACAAGAGGATGACGGGCACGTCGCGGACCGCCACGTCGCCCTTGATGTCTCGGCAGAGCGAGAAGCCGTCGAGTCCTGGCATGAGCACGTCGCTCACGACCAGATCCGGCATCGTCTCGAGGACCAATTGGCGCGCCGCGAGGCCGTCGTGCGCCTCTGCAACCTCGACGCCCGAGGTGCGCAGCAAGCCGCTCAGGAACCAGACCACGGCGGGGTCATCGTCCACGACCACGGCGCGGCGCCCCTCGAGGCGGACTCCATCGCTGCGCCGCAGCGCTCCACCGCGTTCACCGGCGCGACGCTCCGACCCCGTCCACGGTGCGAGCGGCACCGCGCCTTCGGGCCCTCCGGAAGTGAATCTGACGGCGCCGCGGGAGCGCATGGTCAACAGCTCGCGCACGCGCGCGACCGCACCCCACACCGCGGCCAGCGCGTCCGTGCCGTCGCCGAGCGGAACGCTCACGTTGGCGCTCGCGGGATCCACACCGTCGACCAGGCCGCGGCGCACCTCGGCCGCAATGCGTTGAGCAAGCTCATCGACGGTGACGTCGCCGATGGGCTCCCGGGGCGCCCGGAGGCCCGTCGACTGCTGACTCACCTCGAGCACGGCGCGCCAGAGCGCCTCGGGTCCCACGGGTTTCGGCAATACCCGGGACGCTCCGAGGGAGACGAAGGCCGTCGCTGCCTCGGGATGATCGAAGGATCCGACGACGATCACCGGAAAGGAAGGCAGGTTCGGATCGTGGGCGAGATTATCGATGATTTCCCGCGTTTCTCGCAGATCGCCGTCGAGGACCGCAACATCGGGCCCCACCCGCTCGGCCAGGTCCCGGAAGGTCTCCGGATCCGCCGCGAGTTCGACCTCGACCAGCTCGTCTTCGGCCGCCGAGAGCGAGGTGCCCAGCGCCGGCGGTCCGAAGGCCAAGATGCAGAGCGGCCAGCCCCCGGTCAAAAGCACGTCCTCGTCCGGAAGCTCGCTGACGCTCGTCGGCGGCTTCGCCCCCCACGCAACCGACGGCAGGACATCGAGCGCGCGGGAGACTTCGGCCAAGTCGGTTGACGAAACCGGCCCACCGCCGGCGCTCCGCCCGAGCGCGCGCTCTGCGCCTCCGAGCGCCTCGGCGACCCCATCGAATCCCAGGACCCGGGCAGCGGATCCGAGGGCGTGCACCCGGCGGAGCAGCATGTCCCGGCGCTCCCGAGCGCTGGGATCGTCTTCGAGCTGCTGGAGCGTGTTCCGAAGCGCCGTCAAGCGCCGGCCGAGCGTGCCCACGAACTCGGATCTCGCTCGAGAAATCCGGGTGTGCGCAGACGGCAGGGCGGCGCCCTCGACCTCGATCATCGCCCCGGGCCTAACACAGGCCGGAGAAAAGCCCCATTTTTCGGATCCTCGTGCCCCAGCGCCGCGCTCAGCCCGCTCTCAGGCGCTCGATGACCGCCGCCGCCGCCGCATCGGTGCTCAGCGAGCCGCCGACGTCCGCGGTGCACTTGCCGGCCTCGAGCGCGTCCGAAACGGCCGCCTCGATCCGCCGCTCTTCGTCCGGCCATCCGAGGTGGGAGAGCAGCATGCCGACGGTCAGAAGCGCCGCGAAGGGGTTGGCGACGTTCTTGCCCGCCAGCGGCGGCGCCGATCCGTGAACCGGCTCGAAGAGGCCGACCCGACCCGGGATCGCGGGGTGCACATTGGCGCTCGCCGCCATGCCCAGCCCACCTTGGAACGCAGCGCCGAGATCGGTGACGATGTCGCCAAAGAGGTTGTTGGTGACCACGACGTCGAACTGGCTCGGGTCTTGGACCATGTAGAGGCAGAGCGCGTCGATGTAGACATGAGTCGCCTGGATCTCCGGGTATTCCCGGCGAACCTCGTCGAAAACCCGCAGCCAGAGCTCGTGCGCATGCCGCATGGCGTTCGACTTGTCGGCCATGTGCACGCGCTTACGACCCTGTGCTTTGGTGAACTCGAAGGCTGCGCGGATGATGCGCTCCACGCCCTTGCGCGTATTCACGTCCTCGTTGATCGCGATCTCGTCGGGAGTCCCTCGCTTCACCTGTCCGCCGACGCCGACATAGATGCCCTCGGTGTTTTCCCGGAACACGACGAAGTTCACGTCCTTCTTCCCACGCCCCTTGAGCGGAACCAGCCGATCCTCGAGGGCCTTCACTGGCCGGATGTTGGCGTAGAGGTCCAGCCCGAAGCGCAGCCCGAACAGGATGTCGCGAGCGTGCTCCATGCTGGGCACCCGCGGATCGCCAAGCGCGCCGAGCAGGACGGCCGAGCACTCGCGCTGAATCGCAATGAAGATCTCTTTCGGCATGGTGGTGCCGTCGCGCAAGAAGCGTTCGGCGCCGAGGTCGAGTTGCCAGAGCTGAATCGGCAGACCACGGTCGGCGTACTGCTCGAGGAGCCGTGTCGCCTCCCGGGTCACCTCCGGTCCGATGCCATCTCCCCCGATGATTGCGATCTTCTTCTTGTCGGGCACAGCACGGGTCTAAGCGCGCACCGATCCGGTGTCGAGGGGTGTCATGCGTCCGTCTGGCCGCTGAACACCCGGCGAGCCGGGCCTCGCATGCTCACCTCGAGCGTGCCCTCGGTCACCGTCATTTCTAGCCCGCCGCCGGGCAAAGCGATGGTGATGGGGCGCCCATATCCCGCGCGCCCGGACCGAACCGCCGCCACGGCGGTGGCCGCCGCGCCGGTCCCGCACGCCAGCGTGCGGCCGACACCTCGCTCCCACACCACCAGGTCGAAGGCGTCTTCGCCAGTCCTTCGGGCGAGCTCGACGTTCGTGCCCTCGGGGAACCCCCGGGACACCAGCGGACCGAGCCGGTCAGCGTGACTCGGATCGAGCGGCTCGTCGAAGCTGATCGCGTGGGGATTTCCCATCGAGACTCGAGCAAACTCCACGACTCTCCCGTCCAGCTCGACCCGGTGGTCGTCGAGCGGGCGACCCCGCCCCATGCCGACCCGAACCCAGCCGGAGTCGCCCTCGCGTTCGACCTCGCAAGCCAGCGGCCCCGCGTCCGTGTCAATCGCGTAGCTGATGCCGTTGGCGCGGTCGCGCCGTGCCAAGTGGAGCGCCACGCAGCGGATGCCGTTGCCGCACATCTCGGGCCGCGACCCGTCGGCGTTGAGCACGACCATGCGGCCCCGAGATCCAGCGCTGGTCGGCGGCGCGACCAGCAGCACACCGTCGGCACCGACGCCAAAGTGACGGTCGCAGAGCGCCCTGGCGCGGTCGGCGGAAAGCAACTGGTGATCGGCGGCCTCGATTACGATGAAGTCGTTGCCGAGGCCTTCGTACTTGTCGAAATCGATCTTCATGTGATGGCCGCTCCGAGCATACGCCGGACCGTTGCAGCGTCGACCCCGCGAACCACCAGCAGCTTGGTCCGCGACGATTCACCGCTGAGCACGCTCACCGCCGTTCTCGCCACGCCCAGCGTCTTCGCCAGAAATTGGGTGAGCTCCGCGTTCGCTTCGCCGTCGACGGGCGGCGCCGCGACGGCGACCGCCAGGTTCCCCTCGCGCACGCCCACCACGCGGCTCTTCGACGCTCGGGGTTTGACCCACACCCGCAGGCGAGCCCCGGCATCGGTGTCCTCGATCACGAGCTGGTCCACGCGCGACGCAGCGTAGCCCGAGTCCTGACCCGAAGCAGTGGCCTCGCGCACGGAGCTCTGGCAACGTCCGCGCATGACCCGTCCGCTGCTCCTCAACGGCTTCATGGCGACCGGAAAGTCCACCGTCGGCCGGCGCGTCGCGGAGCTCGAGGGCGTCCCATTCGATGACTTGGACGTGGCCATCGAGCGCCGGGCCGGCGCCAGGGTCTCGGAGATCTTCGAGTCGGTGGGCGAAGCCGGGTTTCGAAGGCTGGAGCGCGCCGAGCTCGAGCGTGTCCTGGCGGAGCCGACGCGGCGAGTGATCGCTCTGGGCGGTGGCGCTCTGCTCTCGCGGGATCTTCGCCTCGACGCCCTCGATCGCGCCTGCGTCGTCTGCCTCGACGCGCCGCTCGACGTCGTGCTGTCGCGAGCGGGAGCCACGCCGCGCCCGCTCTTGGCGGGCCCGGACCCGAGGGCGCGCGCAGCCGAGCTGCTGGCGGCACGTCGACCTGCCTACGCCGAGGCGCACGCGCGGGTCGACACCGGGCGGGGCGACGTCGACGAGTCCGCGCGCGCCGTGCAGGCGGCGTGGAATCGCCGAGCTATTGCCGTGGCCGCCGGCGAGCGCAGCTATGCGATCGAGGTGGGCAGCGCCATCGTCCGGGAGCGACTCGGGGTTCTGACGGCGGAAGCCACCAAGACCCTGGTAGTGACCGACAGGAACGTGCTTGCCGCGCACGGCTCAACCCTCGCGGCGGCGCTGCCGGGCGCCGAACCCCTGGAACTCGAACCGGGCGAGCAGCACAAGACGCCCCGCGCGCTCGAACAAATCTGGCGCGCAGCCCTGGCCCATGACCTGGACCGCGAGAGCACGCTGGTGGCGTTCGGCGGGGGCGTGGTGTCGGACATCACCGGTTTCGCAGCCGCAACCTGGATGCGAGGCACGCGCTGGCTCGCCGTACCGACCACGCTACTGGCGATGGTCGATGCATCCGTGGGCGGCAAGACCGCGGTCGATCTGGACGACTCGAAGAACTCGGTCGGCGCCTTCTGGCAACCCGCCGGGGTGCTCTGTGACATCGCCCTGCTGTCGACCGAGCCCCAGCGCGGTTTCGTCAGCGCGCTCTCGGAGGTGGTGAAGACTGCGCTGATAGGCGACCCGGAGCTGCTCGATCTGCTGGAAGCAAGAGCCGACGCGGTGGTTGCCCGTGACCCCTCCAGCTTGATCGAGATCGTTCTCCGCAGCGTCGCCGTCAAGGCGCGCATCGTATCGCTCGACGAGCGCGAGTCGGGGCTCAGACGCGTACTCAATCTGGGTCATACGATCGGGCACGCGCTCGAGGCGAGCACCGGCTATCGCTGCTACACCCATGGCGAAGCGGTATCGCTCGGGCTCGTCGCGGCCCTGCAGGTCGGGCAGCGCCTGGGAGTCACGAGTCACCCAACTTCCGAGCGAGTGCGCGGGCTCCTAATGCGGTTGGGACTGCCCGTCGAGCTCAGGGCCAACGGACTGGACGACGCGCTAGCCATCCTCGGCCGCGACAAGAAGCGCCAGGGGACCTACATCCACTTCGTGATGGTTTCGGCGCCGGGGCGCGTCGAAACCCAACTGTTGCCCCTCGAGCAGCTGAGACGGCTTGCTCAGCTCAACTGAGCGGACGCCCAGACTTAGTGAAGTGATCGCATCGAGCACCGCGATTCTTGGCGCAGCCGCGCTGCACTCGATACACTTCGGTTCAACGCGCGTGATCCCAGCGTGCGCACGACATCGAGGTTTCCCATGCGCCGGTTCATGACCAAAGCACTCGTGATTGGTGGGCTCTTGTCCCCCGTCGCTCTGGCAACCCAGGGCTGTGCGGAAAACGACACGATGCTGTTCGTCCGCGCCGTGCTCAAACTCGAGCCCGGCGAGTGCATCGCAAAAGGCGACGCCAACTCCGTCATGCTGCTCGGCGGAGTGATGGATCTGCACTTCACGAGCACCTACGACGCCGCCCTCTTGGTCGGAAACCAACTCGCGAAGCGTGGCAAGAAGGACCAACTCCGAACGGAGTCGAGCCGCGTCGTGCTCAAGGGCGCCGAGGTCATCCTGATGGACGACCAAGAGGCGACCATCGCGGAGTTCACGGTGCCTGGAGTCGGCTTCGTCGACGTGGGAGCCGGAGAGGACCCGGCCTACGGGGTGATCGCGACGACGCTGATCCCAGCCGGCGTGGGGATCGTTCCCAATGGCCTGTATCTGGTCGAAGTCCGGGCGTTTGGCGAAACGCTGGGCGGCCAAGAAATCACCTCGGCAGCGCTCCGCTACCCGATCTACACCTGTGATCGGTGCCTCATCAGCTATCCGCTCTCGGCCGCCGATCCAGCTCAGCTGCCGACCTACGCCTGCACCTCGACGGAAGAGTTCGACGAGCCTCAGGGCTGCCGAATCGGCCAGGACGACTACGTCGATTGTCGCTTCTGCGCCGCGTCCGATCCGGCCTGCCAAACGCCCTAGCGTGGCCGATGATCCGGGCCGCGCTCGTCGTCCTCGCGGCGACGCTCTCCTTCACGACGGCCGCGCAGGCGGAGCCGCAGTGGAACGCCAGCGCGCTGACCGGAGTCTGCGGGCGCGGAGCCGACGGCGCCTACTGGCAAGACACCTGTTGGTACAACGGCGTCCGCGGTGACGTGCTCTTCGGCCGCAAGCGTTACTCGGACGCGAGCGCGGGACCCTTCTTGAGCGTCACCAGCGCGGGCTTCGACGATCTCCGACTCGGCGGCGGCGCGACGCTGCTGCTGCCGGTGACCAAGTACCTGCCGCTGGGGCTCTCTGCCGGCGGATACGCTCGCCGCGAAGACTCCTGGAACCCGGGACTTTCCGGCTGGCTGTTCTTCGGTAGCCGGTCGTTCAACTTCCACTCGAGCTACGTCATGGCGGGTGGGCTCGTGCTCGGCGTCGAACACGATCTGAAGGGCCCGAAGCACAACACGCTGGTGATCGCGGCGCAGATCGACGGCCTGGTCTTGGCGTTGCCGTTCCTCATTGGCTACGAGTGGCTCGCCGGCCGAGATCGCGACGACGACTGAGCCGGGCTTCAGGGGTCGGACACGTGGCTGTCGGATCCCTCGGCGCCACCTTCCGGCAAGGCCTCGAGGGCGGCGTCGATGCGCTGGAGGACCGAGCGCAGCATTTCCCTCGATCGTACCTCCACGGCTTCGCGCCGGGCGCGCTCTTCTTCGAGGTCGTGGGCGAGGGAAATCGCCGCGAGCAACAGCGACTGCGGCGCGATCGATCGCCCAGCGCCAGTGAGCTCGCGTAGGCGGTCGTCGACCAACCCAGCCAAGCGCTGGAGCTGAGCCTCGCCCGCGGAGGCCACGACCCGATAGGTCTGTCCTCCCACGCGAAGCTCGACCGGCGCGCGGCTCATTGGTCGACCGTAGCACCAGCGAAGTCGGATGGAAATGCCCGGCGGTCACCGGAAGAGCCGGAGCAGTACCTCCACCGCGACTCGTTCCAGGGCTTCGGCGGCCGCGCGACCTTCGACGCGGATCCGGATCAGCGCGAGGAAGCAGCCGACGGCGGCGAGCAGGCGCGCTTCGTCGATGTTGCCGCTGATCAGACCCGAGCTTCGCGCCTCCTCGAGGGCTCCGCGCAGGTGTTGACGCGCCAGCAACGCGCAACGCGAACTCGACGCCGACGACAAAAACGCTCCGACCAAGTCCGGCGCGTGCGTCGCCGCCGACAGCCACGCCGAAATGACGCTGCTGAGGAGTTCTCTCGGGCCAACGCTCGCGCGCAACCCGGCCTCGACCCGACCTGCCACGAGGGTCGCCGCGCTGCTCTCCACCGCCCGCGTGGCCTGCTCGAGGTTGGCGAAGTGCGCGTAGAACGTGTTTCGGCCCTTTCCCGCGAGCTGCACGATGCTTTGCACGCTCGGCGACTGCCGCTGATTGATTATCTCGGCGGTCGCGCGGATCAGCTGGCTGCGATGGAGAGCCCACCGTTCGGCTTGGCTGAGCCCGCGTTGGTAGAGGCCTCGAGGCGCCACCCAAGAAGACTACAGCGTTTTCTTGCTTCAACAAGAACCGCCGCCGAAACAGGGGCTTTTCCCGCATACACCCCGCAGATCATCGTAAGTAGCTAATATTACATGCGTTTGTAAAGAAAACAGATCAGTATTCTTGCGTCGCCATCGGCGCCACGGGTCGCGTTCCAGGGTGGCGGCTCCCTCCGCAGGGCAGAAGCTGCTATCTGTTTGGCAAATGCTCGGCTTTCTAGAGAAAGAGCTCTTGGTCTTGTCTGAATCTGGGCTATTGCGCGTGATTTCCGGGGCTCGCGGCGATTTGGTGGATGTCGCCTCGAACGACTACCTCGGCTACGCCCGAGAGCCTGTTTCACGTGCAACACTGCTCGAATGTGCGGCGACTGAGCTGGGAGCTGGGGCTTCTCGCTTGATTTTCGGGACAACCCAGCAGCATTTGGGGCTCGAGGCCGAGCTCGCAGACTGGGTCGGCATGGAGTCCAGTCTGCTGTTTTCCAGCGGCTATGCGGCAAATCTTGGGCTCCTCCAGGCGCTCTGCGGTCCCGGGGATCTCGTGGTTTCGGACGCGCTGAACCACGCGTCGATCATTGACGGATGCCGACTCTCGCGGGCTGAAGTGGCCGTGGTTCCGCACCGCAGCGTAGAGTCGGTCGCGCATGCCTTGGCGTCTGAGACCCCACGCCGCCGCGCCTTCGTCGTCACCGAGTCCTACTTCAGCATGGACGGGGATCTCGCGGATCTCCCGGGGTTGCGGCGGGTGTGCGACCAGCACTCGGCAGCGCTGCTGGTGGACGAGGCCCACGCGCTGGCGGTTTTCGGGCCGGAAGGCGGCGGACTCTGCCGGGCCGCTGGCGTTTTGCCCGATGCCTTGACCGGAACCCTCGGCAAGGGTGTGGGATCACAGGGCGCGTTCGTGGCAGGCTCACACGCGCTGAAACGGTGGCTCTGGAACCGGGCTCGCAGCCTGGTTTTCTCCACCGCCCCCTCCCCGCTGCTGGCTTGCCTGACGCTTCGGAACGTGCGCCGCGCGCGCGCCGACGACCTCCGCCGCGAGCAGGTGAGCGCCTGGGCTCGGATCCTCCGGACGCGGCTGCTCGGGGCAGGTCTGAAGCTCCCCCCGGATTCGATAGGCCCCATCGTTGCGATCTTGCTCGGGGACAACGCGCGCGCGCTGCGCGCCGCGGAGGCGCTTCAGGGCAACGGCTTCCGCGCCCAAGCGATCCGGCCACCGACAGTGCCGGATAACGGCGCACGGCTCAGAATCACCGTGTCTTCGGCGTTGGACGAGGCTACCCTCGAGCGCCTCGCGGTATGCCTGATCAGCGCTTGCGCCGAGTAGTGGTGGTCGGGACGGGCACCGGCGTGGGAAAGACACGCCTGACGTGCGCCTTGGCGCGGTCGCTGCGAAAGTCAGCTCCCACCCTGGCCCTCAAGCCCGTCGAGTCCGGCGGGCGCGACGACGCGCGCGGCTTCGACGTCGAGAACCCAATTGCTGCCGAGCCCCATCCGCTGGTGGAGCTGCGCGCAGCTCTGTCACCTCATCTGGCTGCCCGCCGTGAGAAGCGCCCGTTCCACGTGAAAGAGCTGTCAGCCTGGGTCGAGAGCCAGGAGTCTCGTTTGGCCCTATGTGACGACGCGTCACCATACATTTACTCCTTGGTGGAGACCGCGGGTGGGGCGCTTTCCCCACTCACCGAGAACGCCCGCTGCTTGGATCTCGCGGTCGCCCTCGACCCGGCGCTTCTTCTCCTCGTCGGCCCAGATGCGCTGGGCGTCCTGCACTCGATGAGCGCCACCTCGATCGCGCTGAGGGCACTTGGACGCCCGGCGGATCTCGTGGCGCTGTCGACGCCATCGATCGACGGGTCGACGGGGACCAACGCCGACGAGCTGCGGGCGCTCGGCATCGCCGATCCTGCCTTCGTGCTCGGGTATGGGGAGGACCACGCCGACGGGCTCGCCGAAGCCGTCGCCGCCGCGTTCAGGCGCTGACCACGCGCCCGGCCTCGATGCGGACGGTTCGAGCGCCGAGCCGATCGGCCAGCCCCAGCGAGTGGTTGACGACGATGACGATGGCGCCTCGGTCGCGTTCGTCGAGCAGCACCTGCTCGAGTCGCTCCGAGCTCGCCGGGTCCAAGCCTGAAAACGGCTCATCCAGGAGGAGGATCGACGGCTCGTGGACCAGAGCCCTTGCCAGGGCGATCCGCTGCTTCTGCCCGCGGCTCAGGGTCGCGACTCGACGTTCCCCGAACGAGCGGGCGCCGACCCGCTCGCAAGCTGACTCCCAGGCCGCTACCGGCTCGACGCCGCGGAGCCGGGCGGCGAGCTCTACGTTTTGCCGCCCGCTGAGCTCACGGTAGCAGTGGGACTCATGCGCGACCCATCCGATGTGAGCGCGGGCGCCCTCCCGGTCGCTGCCGATCGGGTCGTAGTGCACCGATCCACTGCTGGGAGTGAGAACGGTTCCGACGACGGCCAGCAGGGTGCTCTTGCCGGCGCCGTTGGGTCCCTCCAGAAAGACCAGCTCGCCCCTGGAAAAAGTCCGCGGAAACCCCGCGCAGCGCCAGCGTCGCGCCAAAAAGCCGCGTGACGGATCGGACTTCGATACGCTCGATTCGCACCACGCGGGACACGAATATCACATGCCCGCCCACGGGAACCCCCCGGAAGGGAGTCGGACGGGCTTCGGATCGTGCTACTCCTGGAGTGGCTGCGAGAACGTCTGACGTGATCCCCGTGCTACCATCTGCCCGATGTCTTCCTCTGCCGTAGCCCTCGACAACGAGCACGTCGAGCGCCTCGCCGAGCTGCAGGCGCGCCATCGAGTGCGCGCTCGAGGGCAAGACCGCGGTGGTCGAGCTGGCCCTCGTCGCGCTCCTGGCGCGCGGGCACGTGCTGATCGAGGACGTGCCCGGCGTCGGCAAGACCACGCTGGCGCGCGCCCTCGCGCGCGCCGTCGGCGGCGAGATGCGCCGGGTGCAGTTCACCAGCGATCTGCTGCCCAGCGACGTGCTCGGCGTGTCGGTGTTCGACCAGCGCGCAGGCGACTTCGTCCTGCGCCAGGGCCCGATCTTCGCGAACGTGCTCCTGGCCGACGAAATCAACCGCGCCAGCCCGCGCACGCAGTCCGCGCTGCTCGAGGCCATGAACGACGGGCAGGTGTCGATCGACGGCAAGACCATCCCGCTGCCGGAGCCGTTCTTGGTCGTCGCCACCCAGAACCCGCAAGATTTCACCGGAACCTTCCCGCTGCCCGAGTCGCAGCTCGACCGGTTCATGGTCCGAATGCGGATCGGCTACCCCCCGCCCAGCGTGGAGACTCGCCTCATGCTCGACCCGGACGGAGACCGCATCGAAGCCGTCCCCGCGGTGTTGAACCCGCAGTCGCTGGTAGCGCTGCAGCGCGAAGTGGATCGGGTGGCCGTGGACGGCGCCCTCGGCGACCTACCTCCAGGCGCTGATCACCGCGACGCGCTCGACCCCGACCCTGGCCCTCGGGGCCTCGACTCGCGCCGGCATGAACCTATCGCGGGCGGCCAAGGCCCGCGCCTTGGTCAACGGACGACGCTACTGCATCGCCGACGACATCCACGACCTGGCGGTGCCGCTCCTGGCCCATCGCGTGCGCCTGGCGGCGCACGCCGAAGGCTACGTGCCCACCCGCGAAGAGGCCGAGGCCGCGGTGCGCGACGTTGTCGCTCGCGTCCCCGTGCCTCTCTGAGGCGCATCGTGGCGGGCGCTCGCCTCGCGACCCATCCCAAGAGCCAGCGCGCGCTGGAAGACCAAACGCCATCCGTCGGTTGGTGGGGAAAGGTCCGCCGTTGGTTCCGACCGCCGCGCAAGCTGCGCCTCACTCGGGAGGGCAAGTACTTCATCGGCATCACCTTCGGTGTCGGCTTCGCGGCCATCAACACCGGCAACAACCTGCTCTACCTGCTGCTCGGCATGCTGCTCTCGCTGATCGTCGTCTCCGGCGTGATGAGCGAGCTCTCGCTGCGCCACCTGACCGTCGTGCGCCGCCTGCCACCCCGCGCGCAGGTCGGGCGCGCTCACCTGGTCGAAATCGAGGTCTACAACCACAAGCAGCGGGTCCCGTCCTACGCCATCGAGATCGAGGATCTGCGCGCCGGGCAACCCGCAGACAAGCGCTGCTTCTTCCTGAAGATCAGCCCGCGATCCGCCCAAGTCGCCGCCTATCGTCGGACGCCCGCGCGGCGCGGCCGTGACCGGCATGTCGGGTTTCGGGTCGCCACGCGTTTTCCCTTCGGACTCTTCGAGAAGTCGCGCGAGCTGGGAGCCGAAGGCGATCTGATCATCTACCCCGCGGTCGATCCGGTGCGACTCCCGCCAGATCAGATGGGACGACGCCTCGGGGGTGATGGCGCCTTCGGACGGGGCGCAGGGGACGAAATCGTGGGCGTTCGCCCGATGCGCGACGGAGACGACCCGCGGGACATCTACTGGCGCAAGAGCACTCTGCCGACGCAGATGGTGCTGCGCGAACGCGCGCGGGAGACCCGCCGCGACGTGGAGCTCACCCTCGATCCGACCCACCAGGGTTCGGCTCCGGACGATGCCTGGTCCACTCGCTTCGAGCGGCGCATTCGGGACGTGGCATCGCGCGCCGTCGCGCACATCAAGCGAGGCGACGGCGTGACCGTCCGCTGCACGACCGGCGATCGCGTGCGGGCAGACGCCTCGGTCGGCGCCGATCCGCTGCTGCGCTTCCTGGCGCTGCTCGAGCCCACGCCGGGAGCCGGCAGCCTGCCGCCCAAGCCCCTCGCCGAGCCTCGGGAGGCCGCGTGAGGTTCGGACTCGTTCACCGCATCATGACGGACGCGCTGGCGGTGCTCGGTCTGTTGGCCCTCGTCACCAGCGGCGAGTTGCACCGCGGGATCACCATCGCGATCGTACTCGGACTCGGGCTCGCCCTCGCCACTCCCGAGCGCTGGCAGGACCACCGCTTCATGCGCCGCATCGGCGTGTTGGCGCCGCTCGGACTCCTGGCGATGCAGTTCGGCCGACTCGGCGTTGGCGCGGCGGTGTTGCCCCTCGCCGTCGAGTTCGCGGCAGGCCTGCAGGTCGTTCGGCTGGCGACACGGCGGGGCGCGGCCCACGACCAGCAGGTGGTGGTCCTGGCGCTTTTGCATCTGATCGCCGGAACCGTGCTGGGCGGGGGCATCACTTACGGACTGTGCTTCATCGGCTTCTTGATCGTCGCGCCCGGCGCTCTGGTCCTGAGTCACCTGCGCCGAGAAGTCGAAGGCAACTATCGGCAAGGCGCGCGGGATCGCACCGGGCTCCCGGTCGACGTACCGCGCATCCTGCGCAGTCGGCGCGTCATCGGCAGGCAGTTCCTGCTCTTCACCTGCTTGCTTTCCGTGCCGATCTTCCTGTTCACCGCCGTTCTTTTTGTGATGTTCCCCCGCGTGGGCTTGTCCCTGCTGCTCTTGAACCATGGCCGCCCTGAGCGGATGATCGGCTTCTCGGACAAGGTCGATCTCGGCGGTGTCGGCAAGCTGCGCAGCGACCCGACCATCGCCATGCGGGTCGAACCGTCGGACCTGGCGCAAGACCCGCCCCTGCGTATCGCGCTCTACCTGCGAGGCACGGCTTTCGATCAGTACGACGGTCGCAGTTGGTCGCGGACCAACGCCCAGCGAGGGCCGGCGGACATGAACGGCAGCGCGGTTCGCATCCGCCGCTCGCCGGACGTGTTTCAAGACAAGCGACTCACCATCGATCTGGAACCCATCGATCCGCCGGTCGTGTTCATGCCGCACGACGCGGTGGCGCTGCGGCTCTTGGGGCGCGGCGTCAGCGTGATTGGTCAGTCGACGACCGTGCTCGCCGGACCAGAGGGAGAATTCAAGTACGTGAGCGCGGAGGATCGCGGCTTGCGCTACGAGGTCTTCCTGGCCGGGAAGAACGAGGCTCCCGCCCGCGCCCTCAGCGCGACCGAGCGTGCGCGCTACCTAACGCTGCCGCCCGGCCTCCCGCCGCGGGTCGCCGACCTCGCGAAAAGCTGGACCGAGACCGCCGCGACGACCCACGCGAAGGCCGCTGCGGTCGAGGCTCGCCTCCGCACCGACTATCGCTATGACCTCGAGTCGCCCTCGGGGGCGGAAGGCAATCCGCTCGACCACTTCTTGTTCGAATCCAAGCGCGGCCATTGCGAGTTCTACAGCACCGCGATGGCAGTGCTGCTGCGCACCCAAGGTGTGGCCACCCGGAACGTGACGGGCTTCGTCGGGGGCACCTTCAATCGGTTTGGCCGTTACTACGCGGTTCGTCAGGGGGACGCGCACTCGTGGGTCGAGGTGTTCCTCGACGGACAGGGTTGGCTCCGATTCGATCCCACCCCGCCCGCCAACGCCGCGCCCCAGAGCGAGATCACCGGTGCCCTGGCGTTCATGCGCGACTTCGTCGAAGCGGCGGCGCAACGCTGGAACCGCAACGTCGTCGGCTACGACCTCAAGCAACAGGTCTCCTTGTTCCGAACGGTCCGCGATCGATACGCATCGTTGCGCGGGAACTCGAAGGTGGCCGCGACGCTGGGCACGCCCCGCCGGGCATGGCTCTTCGGGCTGGGACTCTTGCTGGTCGTGGCCGGAGTCTACTGGTACCGCCGAAATCGCGGGCCAAACGACACGCGCAAGGAGTCGACCAAACCCGACGAGGTGAGCGCGCAGCGGATCGTGGCGCTGTACCGGAGCCTGGAATCCGCGCTGGTCGTGCTCGGGATCCCGCGGCCACCGAGCGTGCCTCCCTGGGCCCACGCGCTGGGCGTCGCCGCGCTCGGGCACCCGGCCGCGGAAGAGATCCGCGCGCTCACCTCGATCTACCTGGAGGCCCGCTTCGGATCGCTCCAGCTCGACGAGGCGGAGCGCAAGCGCTTCAGCGATCGGGTTCGCGCGCTCAGATCGCTCCGTCCTACCGAGAGCGAAGCTGCATGAGGCTCAGGTGCGGCGCACGACGACGTGCGCGCGCTGCCCGGCCTCGACGCTCGAGACCCCGACCAGCGCCTCGGCGCGAGGACGGGCGGTCAGCGCGTCCAGCTCGAGAGTGGGCTCCCCGGGCTCGACCCACGCGACGATGACCGGTGAGTCGGCGCCCTGCCGGACCTGCACCACGCTGACGGACACGCCTCGCGAGAGCTCGTCCGCAGTGACCGCTCGCTGCATCGAGCCTAGCGGGCGCACACGGGGAAACAGCCGGCCGGCGGCGTCCACGGCGCTGCGGGCGTAGGTCTGGACGACCAGCCGAAAGCTCTGGTCGCCGGTCAGGCCGCCCGAGACGTGGGCGAGGATCTGATCGAACTCGCCGGCGCCGAGCGTCGTCGCTGCGAGCAGCGCGAGCCAACTGACGGAGCCGGAGAGCGGGTGCATGTCCCTGCATGAGTAAGCACGCATCGTGCCAGCGCTACCATTCGTGAAATCATCGGCGGATCTGGCTCAAAGCGGCGGAGACGCCATGGCCGTCAACGTCAGGATGACCGCGGCGGCCAGGTCACCGCGACTCCGAGGTCAGCGTTGCTTGGCGACGGCAACCGCCCAGACCAGCGCCTCAGCGCAGGTGCCAGCGCTGCGGGCGCCCGACGCCGTGCGCTCGAAGGGACCGGCGACCATCGTGACGTCACGCCCCGACCGGGCCACCGCAATGGGCCCTTGGGCTGCGCGCTCGGTGCAGGCTCGATCACGCTTCAGGGCAGCCCTCGCGCGATCGAGCGCGACGAACTCGCCCGGCTTGGCGTCCTTCGGGCGGAGCACCCCGCGCGCAAACGCCTGCGTTCCCCGAAGCGCCGACTTCTCGTCGTCCCATCGTGTGTGCCAGACCAACGCAAAACGCTCACCGGCTCGGAAGAGGACCATTCGATCGCCCGCCCAATCGGCAGCGCTCTCGACGGCAGCGCGACGGGGCATCCACTCCTCGAAGAGCAGCCTGAGTGACTGCTCCCCAAGCACGTCTCGATACATGACCTCCGTTGGACCACCCCGCGGAGCCGCGGGCAGCGGGACCTGCTCGGCGGCCTCACGCTTCGCGTGCTTCTCGGGGTGAAGGAGCTGTTCCGTGGTCGTCGGGGGATCGCGCCAGACCGCGTCCACCCCGGCCCAACCGCCGCGACGGCGAAGCCCGTTCACGAAGATCAGTCCGTCGACGTAAGGGGAGACCACGGAGCGCTTCAAGATGGTCGGAACATTCACCGCGGCCGCCGACAGTTCGATGGATCCGCGCACCTCGAGCGCTACGGCTTCGTCCGAAACGTCGGTCGCGCGCAGGCCGCGAACCGCGAGCACGTGATCGAGCATGGCGCTCGTGGCGTCACCTTCCGCCAGCGCGTGAAGGGCGCTCTGCTGATCGGTGGCATCCTCGCGAAATTTAATGAGTTTCTCGAGGTCGTAGTGTTGGTCTTGCAGCGCGTGAACCAGCTCGTGGGCAAGCGTCGCCTCACGCTCGGGAGGCGGCAGATCCCGCGACAAGAACATGGTCTTCTGCTTCGGATCGTAGAACCCGGCGAGCTGCGTGCCCATCAGCTCGAGCAGGCTCTCTTCATAGTCGAAGTTCTCTGGAACGACGCCCAACGCGAAGAGCAGCTCGGTCTGCGCACGCACGATGGGTGCGGGGATCTCGTCCGCGAGTTGCTTCTTCACGAACGCCACCATTTCGGCGCGCTCGATGGTGCGGCCCTTGATGGCTCCTTTCGAACGCAGCTCGCGGCGACGCTCCACCGTAGCGAGGGCGCTCGCAACGACGGAATCCGCCGCCGCTGCCGCGCGGGGCGCCGCCTCGGCCGTGGAGATCGCCGTCGGCGCGGGCTCCGAGCCATCGTCTGGTGCCAGGGGCGCCGGCTCACGCCCAGCACAGGCGAGCGCGATCAGCGAACCGGAGACAGCTCCCCACCACCCGCGCATCAGCGGACTCGCTCGAGGATGTCCTGAATCGCTGCGCGCCGATCGGACTTGCCGAACACGGCTGAACCGGCGACGAGCACATCGGCTCCCGCACGAACCACGTCGAGGGCGGTTTCAGGAGCGACACCGCCGTCCACTTCGAGGTCCACATTGAGCCCCCGCCGGTCGATCATTGAGCGAATCGCGGCGACTTTTGGCAGGACCGCTGGCAAGAAATGCTGGCCGCCGAAGCCCGGGTTCACGCTCATCACCAGGACCAAATCCACGTCATCGAGCACGTACTCGATGGCGCTCTCGTGGGTTTGAGGGTTGAGCACCACGCCCGCCTTCTTGCCCAGGCGCCGGATCTCCGTCAGCGTCCGCTGCAGGTGGGTGGAAGCTTCGACGTGCACACTGATCACGTCGGCGCCCGCCTCCGCAAAGGCTTCGACGTAGCGCTCCGGCTCGACGATCATCAGGTGAACGTCGAGCGGGAGCCGGGTGGCAGCCCGAGCCGCCTTCACCACCACGGGACCCAGGGTGATGTTCGGCACGAATCGGCCGTCCATCACGTCGACGTGAATCCAATCCGCCCGAGCCGCTTCGACGCTCTGGATCTCCTCTGCCAGTCGCCCCAGATCGGCGCTCAAAATCGAGGGTGCGATTCGGACCGCGTTGGCCATGAATCCGGGGATACACGAGCTCGCCGCACGAGACCAGCGCAAGCTTCCGAATGTGGTCGCCGGTGCAGCGCGGCGTGATACCCTCCGCTCGCCCGTCGACGAGCCCGCGATGATCACACGCTCCTTGAGCAAGCAAGACTACGACCACGTCGTTCAGGTCATCGACCGCTGGTGGGGCGGCCCCACCAGCTCGCTTGCTCACCCGATCTTCTTCTACGAGCTCGGCCAGCTCGCGCGGGTCGTGGAACACGACGGCATCCTGGTCGGCTTCCTCTTCGGTTTCGTCGCGCCGGGCCCGCCCAAGACCGGCTACGTCCATCTGGTCGGAATCCACCCGGATTACCGCCGCCGCGGCGTGGGCAAGGTCCTCTACCAGAGCTTCGAAGAAGAGTGCCTGGCCCAGGGCGCCGCTCGGCTGAAAGCCATCACGACGGTCGGGAACGACGGCTCCATCGCGTTCCATACCGCGATGGGCTGGACCGTGACTCCGGTCGACGACTACGCGGGGCCAGCGCGTCCGCGCGTGGTGTTCAACAAGGTGCTCTGACTCATGGCCGAGCACGGCAACGCGCGAGCGGCCGAGCTGCGATCTGCACGGGAAGCGCGGGCACTGCTCTCGGAAACTTCCGCCGCGCTTCAGCTCAGCGATGGCACCGACCTCGAGCGCGCGGTCGAAAGCGTCGCGCTCGCCAGCAGCACGCTCTACGAACTCGAGGTCGAATCACCCCCATCCCAAGACTACCGCAACGTCCGCACGGCCATCTCGCACCTGAGCGACGCGATGCATGTCCTCCAGGCGTTGCCCTCACGACCCGGTACGGACGCGGCGCTCGAGGGTCTGGCGCGGACCTTGGCGGTGCTCTACCCGGTGGCCCGAACGCACCAACGACGCCGGCGCGAGGTCATCATGGAGGTCTTCTCGGGCACCGACTCCATCCGTAGCCTGGCCGCAACCGCGCCGGAACCCACCGGGGTTCCGCCCGCACCTCACGCCTTCGGCGGGGCGAACAAACGCGGGGCCGGCGACCGCGTGTTCGTGGAGGTCGACATCGGCTTCGCGAGCCAATCTCATTTCTACACGGGCCTGTCCCGGGACCTCTCGAGCGGCGGCGTCTTCGTCGCGACTTACATGCCGCAACCGCCGGGCACCAAGGTCGCCGTGCACTTCGTGCTGCCGGACGGCCGCGCGGTCAAAGCCGGCGGGGTCGTACGTTGGACGGTGCCCGCGCGGGGCGACGTGGCTCCGGGAATGGGCGTCGCCTTCGAGGATCTCGAAGCAGAAGACCTGAATGCGATCGTGGAGTTCTGCGCGCACCGCTCCCCCATCTATCACCTGTCGGGCGACGATTGAGGAGCGCTGCGATTTGAATTGGTCCAAAGTGGCGATAAGGTTTCTTCGCGCCTGGTGGAGGCCTCGATGCGCTTGCTCTTGATCACAATCGGCTGTCTCTCCCTGGGCGGGCTCGCGGCCTGCGCGCAGGCCGAAGGCGTCGGCGGCGGCGGTGGCGGTAGCGGAGCCATCGATGGCTCCGTCGGCGGAAGCGGCGGAACGACCGGCGGAAGCGGCGGAGCCGGGGGCGCGCTCGGTGGCTCCGCAGGTGCGGGCGGAAGCGGCGCTGTGGCCGGAGGCGGCGCAGGCGGCTCGGGCGGCTCGGGCGCTTCCGGTGGCTCGGGCGCTTCCGGTGGCTCGGGCGGCTCCGGTGGTGGAAGCGGCGGAAGCGCCTCCTGCACACCGCCGGTCGCGGGAGGCTTGTGCGACACCTCCCCGCAGTGCGGCTGTGCGGCCAGCGAGGCGTGCCAGGTGACCAGCGACACCGGTACGACGCAGTGTGTGCCCGCAGGCACGACTCAGCCCTACTACGGTTGCACGTCGGCGACGGCCTGCACCAAGGGCCACGCCTGCGTCGGCGGCGCCTGCAAGCAGTACTGCGACTCGGACGCAGACTGCGCGTCGACCTCCGGCAAGTGCAACCAGGTCATGCTGATCAAGACCGGGCAAAGCACCCCCTCGCCCATCCCGGGCATGAAGATTTGCTCCAAGAAGTGCGACCTGCACAACCCCGCGAGCGCCTGCGGACCGGGACTGACGTGCACGGCGAACACCCAAACCCTTCCCCACACCTCCGATTGTTCGACCGGCGGTACGGCCACCACGGCGGGCGGGTGCGCGAGCAATCCGTCGGCGTGCGCGCCCGGCTACGCATGCCTCACGAGTGGCGACTGCAAAAAGTGGTGCCGAGTGCTGTTCGCCAGCGACTGCCCGTCGGGCAAGACCTGCACCGGTTTCGCTGCCCCGAACGAGATCGTGATCGACGGGATCACCTTCGGAGTGTGCAACCCGTGACGGGCCTCCCCCTCACGGTGGACGTGGCAGAGTTGCGCCACATCGGGCTCTTCGGCGCTTTGAGCGACGAGGTGCTGGCTCATTTGGCGGCTTCGCTGACCGTGTCGACCCACCCGGCGGGCACGGTGGTGTTCCGCGAAGGGGACGACGCCCGGGACATGTACGTTCTCGTCAACGGCGAACTCGAGGTCCTGAAGCGAAGCCATCGGGGCATCGATGCTCGCGTCGCCATGCTGGGACCGGGAGACTGGTTCGGGGAGATGAGCGTGGTGGATGTGCAAGCGCGCTCGGCCACCGTGAGGACACTCGCGCCGTCTCGCTTGGTGCGCATCACCACGGCGGATCTGGACGCGCTTTATCGCTACGACGTGAAGTCGTACGCGATCATCGTGCTCAACCTCGCGCGCGAGCTGAGTCGACGCCTGCGCGTGGCCGACGGCATTTTGGCCGATTTCATCGCCAACGTGCTCGACAGCTACCTGGTGCGCCGCGGCCCGGCAGCGGGCTGAACGTCAGTCCGCTCCCGACCCGAGCGCGTCGGTGTCGGCATCGTCGCTCGCGTCGGTGTCCGCGTCGGTGTCCGCGTCGGTGTCGGCATCGTCGCCGCGTCGGTGTCCGCGTCGGTGTCCGCGTCGGTGTCCGCGTCGCCCGCTGCGCCACCGCTCGAGGCGCCACCGAGGCCGCCGCCGCCGTCCATGCCGCCAAAACCCGAACCGCCCGCGGCCCCGCCGCCGCCGCTCGAACCCCCGCTGCCACTGATGCCACCGTCGAGTCCGACGCCCCCACCCGAAGCCCCGCCGTTTCCGCCGCTCTCCCCCGATGGAACCTCCGGCTGCGGATTCAGATCGCACGCAGCAAACAGCGCGGCGACGCAGAGCAGCAGGAACCACCGGTGGGCCATGTGTCACTCACGATAGCATGGGGTGAGCCACTTGGCACGCCGCTGAGGGCCACGAAAGCGCTGCTCCCGCTTCGCACACTGTGCCACCGTGCGCCGCTCGTCGAGCGAGACGTGGCACATGTTCAGGCCCGGCGGGAGTCACGCCGAACGCCGTCGCAGGGACGCTTGCCGAGCCGCGCGGATCAGCTCGAGGGCGGCCTCGGGTTGCGATCGCTCCAGGGCGTCGGCAACGCGGGCGAGTTCCGCACAGAGCTCCCGCAGCGCCCTGGCAATTTCGTCGGCGTTGGTCCCGAGGATATCGCCCCACACCGCCGGGTTGCCGCCGGCGATCCGAGTCGTGCTCGCGAATCCGGGCCCCTCGGCGACCTGACACGCGCCCCGCTCGGACAGCACCACCAGCGCGCTTGCAACCACTTGGGGCGCGTGGCTGGTGAGCGCCAGCGCCCGGTCGTGCTCCGCCGCAGACATCAGCACCGGAACCGCGCCCAGCCCCGCGACAAAGCCGCGCACCACCGCCAGCGCCGCGGCGTCTCCGGGCGCGTCGCACAAGACCCAAGCGCGATCGACGAACAGGTCGGCCCGCGCCGCACCGACGCCGGCGTCCGAACCCCCGGCGAGCGGGTGACCGGGAACGAAGCGCGATCGATGCGGCGAGCCCTCTGCGCGTTCGACGATCTCCCGCTTCGTCGATCCGCAATCCGTCACGACCTTGGCTCGAGCCAAGACTCGGTCGAGCATCGTCGCGACGGATCGCACGGGCGCAGCGAGCACCACCAAGTCTGCCGAGGCCAACTCGTGATCGAAGCGCTCATCATCGTCGATGGCCACGCGAACATCGGCCAGGGCACGCGCCGCTTCACTCTCGAGCGAGCCGCGAAGGTCAACGGCGGCCACGCGAGCTTTCGGATCCTGCGCCTTGTGCGCGGCCGCCACCGATCCGCCGATCAGCCCGAAGCCGACGACGCATAGCCTCATCGCCGCACGGCTGCGCCCACCGCGCGCAGACGATCAGCGAGGTCCACTGCCTCGGCCCAGCCCAGGGTCGCGGGCACGGAGCTCAGGACGCCGGCTTTTCCGACCCAAACGCGCAAGATCACCCCATCGGCGCCGGCGCCGATGGCAGCGCAGGCCACCGCCGTGGAGTAACGACTGCGCTGCGCGATGCTCGCAACGTCCACCACGATCGGCAAATGCGTGCGGATCTTGGCCCGAGCGATGGCCGCCACCTCGAGCGTGCGGGCCCCGTTCGGGTATTCACCGCCGGCCTCCAGCAGCACGACTCCGGCTTCGCGACGCTCGAGCTCGCGTTCGGCTGCGCCTATCCACTTGTTGGCGCCCCAGCTCGGCACCCGTTCCACGAACTTCACCTGGGTCGGCGCTGCCGCGCTCACGCTGAGCGGCAAACAGGCCAGCGATCCGACGTTCTCCGGCGCCACGCGCGCACGACTCACGGCGGCGTCGAAGGGGCGTCCCGCCGCCACGGCGTAGCCATGTTCGCTCGAAGTCGGCGCGTGCTCGTCGCCGTTCTCGCCGCCGAGCCCGATGGGCTCGATGGCGATCCACGGACGCTCGCCGCCGATGCTGCCCCAGGCGCCCTCGACGACGGTAGAAGCTTCGCGAAACCGCCGTGATGCCAGCCGAAAGGGTTCGCTGACTCGCACCACGTCAGTGACCCATTCCAGATCCTTTGCCACGGCGACGTGTTGCTCCGTCACGTCTCCGACGACACCGAGCAGCGTGCGCGTTTGCCCGCTCGAGCGATGCACGTCGAAGCCAGCGGCGACCAAGAACGAGATCACCGCCTCGACGGCGGGCTCCGGCGCGTTGGGCTCCATGACGATGACCATGGACTCGCCAGCGTAGCAAAACGCCGCCATGCAAGGCGGTTCATCTCTTCTTGGCGTCCCGCGACCCCCGACGGTATGGTTACGGAAGCCTCACGTGGACAGCATGGATCAAGGGCGGACGCCCATGGCGAGCCAGCCCGACGAGCTGATCGGACAGCTCGTCGCGGGGCGATACCGCGTATTGCAGCGCCTGGGCCAAGGCGGCATGGGCACCGTCTACCTGGCCGAACACGAGGCCATCGAGAAGAAGGTGGCCATCAAGGTCCTCCGGCCGGAGTACTCCGCCAAGGCCGACCTCGTGACGCGCTTCCAGCGGGAGGCGATCAGCGCGTCCCGTATCAAGCACCCCAACGTGCTCGACGTCTTCGATTTCGGGGAGATCGAGAACGGCTGCTTCTTCCTGGCGATGGAGTTCCTCGAGGGCGCCGATCTCGCGGACGAGCTCGAACGCTCCCGTGCGATCAGCGCGGAGCGGGCGCTGCGCGTGATCTTGCAGGTCTGCAAGGCGCTGGCGGTGGCGCACGCCAAGGGGGTCGTGCATCGCGACCTCAAACCCGAGAACGTCTTTCTGCAAGTGACCGCCGACGGCGAAGAGACCGTCAAGATCGTCGACTTCGGGATCGCCCAGCTTCGCTCCACCGAAGAGGCCGCCGCCACCGAGACGTCGCGTCGTCGCCTGACCCGCACCGGCATGATCTTCGGGACGCCCGAGTACATGTCTCCGGAGCAAGCCGCGGGCAAACAGGCCGATCTCCGCGTCGACATCTACGCGACCGGCATCATCCTCTTCGAGATGCTGACGGGCGCGGTGCCCTTCACCGGGGACACCTTCTTTGCGGTGCTCAACGCGCACATGACCGCTCCGCTCCCGCCCATGCGGACGCTCAACCCCGACGTCGTGGTGTCGCCGGAGCTCGAGGCGATCATCTCAAAAGCGCTGGCCAAGAACCCGGACGAGCGCTTTCAGTCCATGCGCGAGCTGGCGTCGGCGCTGATGACCACGCCGGAAGCCTCAGCCCTCGACCCGCTGGCCCGCAAGAGCGCGCTCCCGGGGGTGTCGATGGCGGACTTCCACCGCGCGGCGATGACGTCGGAGACAACCATCGGCTCCGAGCCCGAGCGTACGTCCACCCCCCCGCAGGTCGAGCGGGAACAGGTCGCCCGCGCCGACACGATGCCGGTGGGAATGACGCGGGCGGCAATCCCGATGCGCCAAACGTCCAAGGGCATCTGGATCGCCTTCGGGGTGCTGGCCGTGATCGGCGGCGGCGCCGCCGCGGCCGTCAAGCTCATGCCAGCCGCAGCACCCGCTTTGACCCACGAAGTGCCAGCCACCATCGTCACGAGCGCGACGGTGCCCCCGGTGGAGACCGCCCCGCCGGCGCCTTCGGTCACCCCCAGCGCGGTGGTGGCACCCGCCGCGACCGTGCGCCTCAGCATCGTCACCGAGCCGCCAGGCGCCGTAGTGACGAAAGACGGCTTTCAGATCTGCGACGAGACCCCTTGCGACATCGACGTGCAGAAGGACGCACGCTTGTCCCTCGAGGCCAAGAAGGGCGCGCTCCGGGGCAGCGCAAAGGTCCAGGCCAAGGGCGACCAAGCCGTGAACATCAAGCTCGTCGCGCCGAGCGCCGGCAAGCCGGCCGCGCAGATCTGTTACAAAGAGGTCATCGAGGGTGACCTCAAGGTGATGAAGCCAACGCCCTGCAATTGAGCCTTTCCTGCGGGCACGAAGCGCACGAATGCTCAGTGGTCCATGCGGAATGCTCACGCCGCGTCGGCGAGCAAGCCAAAGGCGGCGACACCGAAGCGACGCAGCTCCTTGCGGAACTCGGCCGCTCGCACGGGCGAACCGGCAAGCGCCGCCACCAGGTCGGCGCTCCAGCAATCGAGCGTCTCCTCGCAGACCGACAGATCTTCGGACTGCCCCGACAGCACCCCGCGCCAGGCCCGCGCCGTCGATCCGACCTGGTCGCTCATCTCGATGCCGGCGCCGTTGTGAATCGCGTGCCCGCTTTCAATGAGACCCACGCAGAGGCTTTCGCCCAACGCCGACCGCTCGATCACCCGCCCCGAGACGAAGTCCGGCAGGACCGCGGCAGCCCGGGTCGCGCCCGACGCGAGGGCGACCTTGCTCAGCAACGCCACGAACTGCGAGAAGGCGTCCGGCCCGTCGGGCTCCGCTGTCAGCTGCGCTGGAGAGCCGGAATCGGACGCGAGCGCCGCGCCGGCTCGGGCGCGTTCCGCCCGCGGTTCCGCTGCCCTCTGCGTCGGCGGGACGGCTTCAGTCGCGAACGACTCAGCGGCGCGGGCAGGCTGCGCGCTAGGCTCTGAAGGGGGCGGGCGTTTGACGGCCCGGGGTCGCCCCACCGTGCTCAGCACCACCCACGCCGTTCCCTCATGAAGGGCGGGGTTGTCGTTGGGGAACTCCGAGCACGCGGCGTTGAAGGGATTCACGTTGACCTCGCCGCGCATTTCAGGCCTCGCGCGCCGCGTCGGCCAACAATCCGGGGGCGCGCGAGCGTCCAGCCCAGAGGCACGCTATCCTCGGCCGCATGCGCAGCGTCTACGCACTTCTCGCGGTGAGCATGCTCGGATGCTCGGCGAACCCTCCGCCGCGCTGGCAAGAGGGAGGCACGCCGCTGGTCATCGCTCCGGCGCGCTGGGATCGCCCCGACGACGACTCGATCCAGATCCACGCTGACGGCAAGGTCACCGAAGACGGCTCATTGCTCTTCGTGCTCGATCGCGCCGGGCGCGTGGTCGACAAAGACTACGAGCCGGTCGCCATCTTGCTCCCCGACGGGCACGTCGGTGGCCCGGACAACGTATTGCTCGGGCGCATCGGACATACCAACGCAGCTCCCCCAGGCTCGGCCGCGGCCTGGCTCGCGCTCATGCCAAACGGGCAGGTCGTGCGCTTCGACGAAGAAGGCGATCGTCACGACGCCGGCGTCTGGTACGGCTGCGAAGGTCCCCAAAAGCGCACCTGCACCCTGGTTTCGCACGTGCTTTGGGTGCGCGACTACGTGCGACGCTCGCGCGGAGGAGTGTCCATCGGTGTCGGCGTGATGATGACGCCCTGACTCAAATTGGCTAGAAGACCGGCGCCATGCTGGACGGTCGCTGGGTCGCAGATCACTTGGATGAAGCTCGCGCGGGGCTCTCACGCCGTTCGCCGGCCACCGCCGCGTTACTCGAACCGGTGGGACCGGCCTTCGAGCGCAGGCGCGAGTCGATCGGCAAGACGGAGGCGCTGCAAGCTCGGCGCAACGCCGCCAACGAGGAGATGGCCAAGCTGGCGAAGGGCGGCGACAAGACCGCCTTCGCCGCCCGCCGCGACGAGCTCAAGGAGCTGTCAGGTCAGATCAAAGCGCTCGAGGAAGAGCTCGCTCGGACCGAGCTCGAGGTCGAAGAGCACCTGCTCTCCATCCCCAACATCCCCCACGCCTCGACGCCGGACGGCAAGAGTGCCGACGACAATCCGGTGCGGCGAACCTGGGGCGAGATGCCCAGCTACGATTTCGAGCCCAGGCCGCACTGGGAAATCGGCGCGGCGCTCGGCATCCTGGACTTCGAACGCGCAGCGAAGCTTTCCGGCGCACGCTTCAGCGTGCTGTGGGGCATGGGCGCTCGACTGGAGCGCGCGCTGGTCACGCTCATGCTCGATCTGCACACCCGCGAGCACGGTTACACCGAGGTTTATCCGCCATTCTTGGTCAAGGGCAGCGCCCTCCGCGGCACTGGCCAGTTGCCGAAGTTCGAAGCGGATCTGTTCAAGACCTTCCGGAACGATCCCGAGGATCCCGATGCGCTCTACCTGATCCCGACCGCGGAAGTGCCCGTCACCAACCTGCACGCCGAAGAGATCCTCGAGGGCGACAAGCTGCCACTGGCCTACGCGGCCTACACGCCTTGCTTTCGCAGCGAGGCTGGATCGTACGGCAAAGACGTGCGCGGGTTGATCCGCCAGCACCAGTTCGACAAGGTGGAGGTCGTACGCTTCGTGCCGCCCGATCGCGGTGAGCAAGAACTCGAGCTGCTCACCGGACACGCCGAAAACGTCCTGAAGCGCCTCGGCCTGCACTACCGCGTGGTGTCGCTGTGCGCCGCGGACCTCGGTTTCAGCTCGGTGAAGACCTACGATCTCGAGGTCTGGCTGCCATCGCAGAACGCCTACCGCGAGATCTCGAGCTGCTCCTGGTTCGCGGACTACCAAGCACGTCGCGCCCGCATCCGCTATCGCGCCGACGCCAAGGGCAAGCCGCGCTTCGTGCACACCTTGAACGGCTCGGGTCTCGCCGTCGGGCGCACGCTCGTCGCGATTCTCGAGCAGTTTCAGCAAAAAGACGGCAGCGTCGTGATCCCCGAAGCGCTGCGGCCCTTCATGGGCACCGACCGCCTGACGCCCCGCTGAAGCGACTCGAGAGCTGTCGAAAATTCAACAGCTCTTTCACTTTGTCATCGGGGAGGCACGCGCCTCCCCGCCCCACCGAAGTGAATTCGTTGGGGCCCCACCCCACGCGACGCGCTTCGCGATACCCGACGGGGTGGGCCGGCTCCGCCGGCTTGCGCTCCGCCATTCTTCGACAGACCTTCAGCGCCGGCGTCCGCCCGGCTTCTTCCCGCGACCGCCGCCTCCACCACCGCCGCCACTGCGTTTCGACGGTCCGCCTCCACCGCCGCCGCCGCCTTTCGACGGTCCGCCGCCGCCGCCGCGTTTCGGCGGAGCGCCGGACGATCCGCTGGCCTTCCGACCCTTGCCACCCCTGCTCGAGCCGGCCGCGGGCGCATCGGCCTTGCCCGGACCACCGCGCCCGGATGGACCCCGATCGGCCCGGCCCCGCGCCGGCGCGTCGCGACCAGATCCCCGGCGTCCCCGGCCTCCGTCTCCAGCGCGACCCATCTCCCGCAACGTCCGCTCCGGGATCACGCGCTTCGCCATGGTCATGCGCCGAAGCACGGCCACGTCTTCGATCTCGACAACCATGCGATCACCCAGCATGACTCGATCGCCGGAACGCACTCCCACGACCGAGAGCTCGTCCTCGCTTGCTTCGTAGTGATCCGGGCCGAGCACCTCGAAGCGCACCATCACGTCGACGAAGGGCTCGTCCAGCGCCACGAAGAGCCCGCTGCCGACGATGGCGGTGACAGTGCCCTCGAATACGTCCCCGATGCGCGTGCGCATGAAGAGCGCGCGGTACAGGTCCACGACCTCGCGTTCGACCAGCATCGCTGCCCTTTCCCGGGTGCTGGCCGACGTCGCCGCCATGCGTAAATCTTCGATACCACTGGGAGAAATGTCGATCTTGCCGCCGCGCAGCACGTGCTTGACGGCGCGGTGCACGACCAGATCGGGGTAGCGACGGATGGGCGAGGTGAAGTGCAGATACGCCGTCGATGCCAGACCGAAATGCCCGATGTTGGCGATGTCGTACTGCGCTTGCTTGAGTGAGCGCAGCAGCAACATCTCGAGCACCTGTTTCTTCTCGTGCTCCTGGATGCGAGCCAAGAACTCCGTGACGCCTCGGGGCTCGAGCAGGTCGTCAGTGGCGAGGTCGACGCCGATGGTCTCCGCGCAGGCCCCCAGGCGCGCGAGCTTGGTCTCGTCGGGCTTGTCGTGCACGCGATAGATGGCCGGGCAACGGCGCGAACCGAGCCACTCGGCCACGACCTCGTTGGCCAGCAGCATCAGCTCTTCGATCATTTGATAGGCGCGCTTGATCCCGGGATCTTGCGCCCGGCGCGTCACGTTGACCGGTTCCCCGGTCTGCTCATCGAGCACGACCTTGGCCTCGGGCAAATCCAGATCTAGAGCGCCGCGCGCCAGGCGCCGCTTGCGAAGCTTGCGCGCGAGCTCGTCCAAGACGCGCAGGTCCTTCTTCATGTGCTCGGCCTGAGCGCTCCTCGGCGGCGTCTCGGTGAACCCGAGGGCGCGGGCGACGCCGGGATACGTGAGCATGGCGTGGGACCGCATCAGGCCCTCGACGATCTCGTACTTTTTGACGACCCCGCCGCGGTCGAGATCCACGATCACACACAGGCACAGGCGCTCGGCCTCGGGCATGAGCGAGCAGAGATCCGAAGCCAGGGCCCCAGGCAGCATGGGAATCGCGCGATCTGGCAGGTAAATCGTGCAGCCGCGAGCGCGTGCTTCAGCGTCGAGCTCCGTGCCCGGCTGCACGTATTCGCTCACGTCCGCGATGGCGACGTAGGCGCGGTAGCCCTCACCCGCGCGCTCGACCCAGACGGCGTCGTCGTGATCCCGAGCGTCTTCGGGATCGATGGTCGGCAGCGGCACGTGCCGGAGATCGACGCGCCCATCCGCCTGCAAGCGCGAGAGCTTCGCGGCCATGGCCTCGGCTTCGCGCAGCGCGCCCTCGGGGTGCTCTTCTTCGATCTGCTCGCGCAGCAAGATCTTTTCGACCTCCACCACTGGATCCCCGGGAGCACCCAGCACCGCAACCAGTTCCGCCTCCGCGTTTTCCTTCGGAAGCTCGGGAAAGCGCGTGATGCTGACCACGGCAGCATCGCCGTCTTTGGCCTCGCGGCCCAAGTTCGACACCACGATCGGTCCACGCACCCGCGCGTCGTCGGGCTCGAGCCACGCGCTCTTGCCCTTGCGCCGGAGCACTCCGGCGAGACGAGGACTGCGGCGCTTGACGATGGAATCGATGCGGCCCTCTGCGCCGCGGGGGGTGCGGCCGATCTGAGTGACCTGCACGCGATCGCCGTGCATCGCGCCACCGATGCCGTCGGGGGCGATGTACACGTCGTCGTGTCCGACCGCGGAAACGAAGCCGAACCCCCGCGGGTTCACGCTGAGCATGCCCTCCCAGGTGACGCCCCCGCCGTCGGGCCGCCGCTGGGCCTTGAATCGCTGCCCGGCGATGGGCTTGATGGTTCCGTCGAGGCTCAGCTGATCGAGCAGCGTCAGCAGGCGAGAGTAAGCGGCCTCATCCACTCCGAGTCGGGTCGCGATCTCGCGTGCGTGCAGAGGTCCCGCCGCCTGGTGCAATGCGTTCGCAATCTCTCCGCGCGAAGGCAGGGGTTTTGCCATGCGCCGGGCATAGCCCGGGGCGCCCCCGCCGTCGCCGGCAAAACGGACAACTCGCCACAGATTCCGAGTAGTATGGCCCGACCGTGCGATTCGCCCTCTGGCTCGTAGTCATGCGCCTCGCTGCGCTGGTCGCGCTTGGCGTCAGCGGCGCGCTGCTCATCGACTACGTGAGCTACAACCCTTCGTTCTGCAGTCCGGGCTCGGGTTGCTCCGCGGTGCGAGCGAGCGGCTGGGGCTATTTGTTCGGCGGCCAGGTCCCGGTGCCGGCCATCGGTATCGCCGGCTTCGCGGGGCTCTTGGTGGTCTCGCTCTCCCGCGAGCTCGCCAAGTGGGTCTTCCCCATGGCCGCGCTCGGCGGCGTTTTGGCCGCCATCTTCATCGCGGTCCAAGCCTTCGTGATCCGCGAGTTCTGCGTGCTCTGCGTGGTCGTCGATGTGTCCGCACTCGTCGCGGCATTTGCAGCCTGGGTGCACTCGCGGGGCCCCACTGCGCGAGACCCATTCATGGGCTGGGCGTGGGTGTGCTTCGCCGCCGCCGCCGTCGGGGCGCCGCTGATCTGGCCGAGCTTTCGGCCCAACCTGCCGATCCCACCCGGCATCGCCAGCTACTACCAAAAGGGTAAGATCAACGTCGTCGAGTTCGCCGACTTCGAGTGCCCGTTCTGCCGAGCGTTGCACCCACGGCTGAAGAAGCTGGTGAAGGAGTACGAGGGACGCGTGAACTTCGTACGCCTGAACATGCCGCTGCCGAGGCACACGCGGGCGCTCGACGCGGCCAAGGCCGCGGTGTGCGCCGAAGCGCAGGCCAAAGGCGACGAGATGGCCGATCGGCTGTTTGACGACGACAACCTCTCGATGCCCAACATCCGGCGTCTCGCCGTGGACGTGGGCGTCGACCCGAAGGCCTTCGATGCTTGCATGCAGGCCAGCACCACCTCCGAGCGCATCGAACGTGAGGGCAAGACCCTCCGCGAAGCGGGCTTTCAGGGACTGCCAACGACCTGGGTCGGCCACCGCCAGCTGATCGGGCTTCAGGACGAAGCGGTGTTCCGCGAGGCCTTCGATCAGGCTGGACGCGGCGACGAAGGCAAGGGGATCCCCGGAGGCGTGTTCGCCGCGATCATCGCGGCGGCGATGGGCGCCGTGGCGTTTCTGGGACGGCGCGACGACGAGGAGGACGCTGGCGCAGAGGCGGCGCGCGCCGGATCGCCGAAGCGCGAGAAGGACGACGACACCGACGACACCGACGACGACGACGACACCGACGACGACGACGACACCGACGACGACGACGGCACCGACGACGACGACGGCACCGACGACGACACCGACGACGACGGTCCCAGCGACAGCGGCTCGGGCGACAGCGGCTCGGGCGACAGCGGCTCGGGCGACAGCGGCTCGGGCGACAGCGGCTCGGGCGACAGCGGCTCGGGCGACAGCGGCTCGGGCAGCACCGACTAGCGCCGAGTCCCTTTCCATCCGATGTGGTAGAGTCCGACATGGCACAGCAAGACAACCCAGCGGCCGCCAACGAAAGCGCGGTCGTGCCCCTCGAAGTGTTCGAGGCGCTCCCCAAGACGGATCTTCACGTCCACCTCGACGGCTCGCTGCGGCTCGAGACCATCCTCGACCTCGCCGAAAAGGAAGGCATCGAGCTGCCGGCCACCAGCGTCGAGGGGCTGCGCGCCGCCATCGGCTGCGGCAAGAACTTCGGCTCGCTGGTCGACTACCTGCAAGGGTTTCGACATCACGCTGCGGGTGATGCAAACCGAGGAATCGCTCGAGCGCATCGCCTTCGAGCTCGCCGAAGACGCCCAGCGCGAGAACGTCCGCTACATGGAGGTCCGCTACGCGCCGATGCTGCACACGCGCCGCGGTCTCAAGCTGACCAAGGTCGTCGAAGCCGTGCTCGACGGCCTGCGGCGCGCGCGTGAGACCTACGGCATCAAGTCCAACGTCATCATCTGCGGCATCCGCAACATCTCACCCGACAGCTCCTACGAGATGGCCGAGCTCGCCGTCGCCTACAAGGGTCGGGGCGTCGTCGGCTTCGACCTGGCGGGCGCCGAAGCCGACTTCCCCGCCAAGCACCACCGAGCTCGTTCCAGCTCGTGCGGGACAACAACATCAACTGCACCATCCACGCCGGCGAGGCCTACGGGCCCGAGTCCATCGCGCAGGCCATCCACGTCTGCGGCGCGCATCGCATCGGTCACGGCTGCCGGCTGCGCGAAAACGGCGATCTGCTCCACTACGTGAACG
This sequence comes from uncultured delta proteobacterium, assembly GCA_963716725.1. Taxonomy (GTDB): domain Bacteria; phylum Myxococcota_A; class Polyangia; order Polyangiales; family Polyangiaceae; genus JADJKB01. The sequence continues at coordinate 53,563 of CAVQUB010000022.1, read as the reverse complement.
ATCACCGCATTCCCCTCGAGTGCTGTCCGTCGAGCAACGTGCAGACCGGCGCGGTGCGTGACATCTCGAGCCACCCCCTCAAGCTCTACTACGATCTGGGCCTGCGCGTGACGGTGAACACCGACAACCGCCTGATCACCGACACCACGGTCTCGAAAGAGCTGTGGCTTTGCCACGCGAAGATGGGGCTGTCCTTCGCCGACATCAAAGGCATCGTGGTGGCCGGATTCAAGTCCAGCTTCCGGCCCTTCCACGAGAAACAGGCTGCCCTTCGGCGCGTGACCCAAGAGCTCGCGCGCTACGACGACTCGGGCGTGCTGAGGACCAGCCCGCCGCCCACCACCGAGCCACGACGCGCCCGCACCAGCGCCGAGCTGCCCGCGGAACCCAATAGCTGAAGTCCGTGGCCAAGTCGGGCCCATCAGGAGCGCATCAGAAGTGGATGCCGGCGCGCAGATCCGCCTGCGTGGCGGACTCCAGCAACTCCACCGCGCGTTCGATATCCGCCGATTCGCCGGCGGGCAGCATCACCAGAAAGCGAACGTAGAGGTCACCGTGCTGGGCGCCGCGCTTCACGCCCTTCTTGCCAAGTCGAACGACCTTTCCACTCTGGGCGCGCTTCGGCACGGTGAGGCTGACCTCGCCGTCCGGCGTGGGAACGCGGACCTTCGCGCCGCGGTGCGCCTCGCCCACGGTGATCGGAAGGTCGAGGTGGAGATCGAGGCCACGGCGCTCGAATACGGGATGCGGCGTCACGCGGATGGTCAGCACCAGATCGCCCGGCTTGCCACCGCCCATGCCCGGCGAGCCATGGCCGGCCACTCGAACCTTGTCGCCATCGCCGGCGCCGGACGGCACGCGAACGCTGACCTCGCCGCCGCCTTCTTGCACTCGCAGGCTGAGCATCGACCCGCGGATCGCGCTCACGAAATCCACCGTCACTTCGGCAGCGACGTCTGAGCCCCGGGCCGCGCGCGCCCGACCACGCCCTTGACCGAAGAGATCGCCGAACATCTCGCCGATCCCGCCACCATTTCCGCCGCCGCTCAGGATGTCCTCGAGGGAGAAGCCCTGACTCGCCCGGCCGCGCCCGCCGCCCCGCGCCGCGCGCCGGTAGGCCCGCGCGGCGTTGGCGTTGAAGCCTTCGCGCAGCCCCTCTTCGCCGAACTCGTCGTAGAGCTTGCGTTGCTTCGCGTCGCTGAGCACGCCGTAGGCGCGGTTCACGACCTTGAAACGCGCCTCGATCTTCTTGTCGTCGGGGTGGCGATCGGGGTGCAGCTTCACCGCCAGCTTTCGAAAAGCCTTTTTGATTTCCTCGGGGCTGGCGGTCTTTTCGACACCGAGCTCGGAATAGAAGTCCGTGGCCATAGCGCTTGGAGGAACCTACGCCCGCGATCGCGGCCTCGCAACGGGCCTCGAAGCCCGGGCGACCGTGGCGCTGACGACCAACGAGTCCGTCTCAGGGCCCGGCTCGCGCTCCGAGAAGTCGGCGCTGAAGCGGATCTCGGAGAAGCCGTTGTAGTGCAGCAGGGCCTCCATTTCCCGAGGGAAGAACTGCCGATGTGAGAGCGGCACGCTGGCGCCTTCGCCGCCCCGTACCGGGGTCATGTCCATCCAGATCACCAAGAGTTGGCGCAGCGAGTGGTACTCGAAGCGCTCGCGGTAGCGCACCTTCTGCCCGCTCGTTGGGTGGCGAAAGCTCGGGGCGCTGAAGGAGCGATTGGGATCCAGGGCCAGATCCGCGGGGACGGGCACGGAGAAATCGAAGACGAAACGACCGCCTGGCGCCAGGTGCTCGCGCACCCGGGCCAAGAAGGCCTCGATGTCCGGGCGCTCGTACAGGTGAAGCACCGTGTTGAAGGGCGCGATGACCAGCGGAAAACGTCGGCGCAGGCGCACCGTCCTCATGTCGCCGAGCACGGTCTGGACCCGCGTCCGCTTGCGCGCCAACTTCTGTTCGAGGTTGCCGAGCATGCTGGCGGAGAGATCCACGCCCACCACTTCGAAGCCCGCGCGGGCGACGGCCAGCGCCACCCGCCCGTTGCCCACGCCATACTCGAGGACCGGGCCACCGTAGCGTTTGGCTTGGCCCACGTAGAACGCAACGTCGCGCTTGCGCGCGTCGTACGCCAGGTCGTAGTAGGCCGGATCGTCGTAGTGCGCGAGCGCGCCGGCGTCGCGCACGGCGTCGACGTCGTCGATCACCGGGCCGCGCTTGGCCATCACCAGCTCAGAGGGTGCGGTCGGAAGCGATGCACTCCGCGATGTACTCGCGGACCACGTCATCGGCCGTGCGATGGAAGCGCACGCGACCCGTCGCGATCTCGCGCAGGCTCACCACCGAGGGTTTGTTCTTGGCGTTGACGAGCTGCGGCGCGCCCTTCATGAGCTGACGGGTGCGGGTGGCAGCGAGCACCACCAGGGCGAAGCGGTTCTCTTCCTGCTCCAGGCAGTCTTCGACGGTGACGCGTGCCATCTTGATCTCGCTCCTAATCGAAAGGGGGCGCGGACCATAGCCAGCGGCCCCGTCCCGCGCAACATTCCCGGATGATCCCGGGAAATCCTCGACGAATTGCCGGCTAAAGGACGCGCGGTCGCCCGGCACGCGCGCCGCTGCGGTCAGGGTCGGTCACGCTCTCGACCCATCGAGCGATGACCGGCTGTTGACGAGTTCATCGGCCCGCTCCCCCTGAGCGCGCCCCACGTCGACCGGTGTGCGCGCCCGCCGCGCGCGAGCTCGGGAGGTTCTCGTGGAGCATTTGAGTGCGCGCCATGCGTGGCGCGTGAGTGCGGTGGTGTGTTCGTTGAGCGCGGCGCTGGCGCTGAGCGTGGCTTCGGGTCGGGTGCAAGAAGCCGAGGCGCGCAGCGCTCCCCCGCCAACGACGATCCGTCGGGAACCGCCCCCGAAGCCGGAGCCGCCGCCGTTGCCGAACGGACCGATCTATTTGAACGACGCCCGCGGCACGCCGAATGTGCTGGCGTACCCCGCACGCAAGGCGAGCGCCGCGCCCCGTCCACCCGCGGTGATGCTGCACGGCATGTGCGACGAACCCGAGTGGGAGTGCCCACACTTTGCCAGCGCCACCACCGATCGCGGCTTCTTGGTCTGCCCGCGGGCGAACCTGCGTTGCGAGGGCGGCGGATCGATTTGGTCCGCGGATCCGCGCTTCGCCGCGTCGATCGAAGCCAGCATCGCCCGGGTTGCCGCCGAGTACCCCGCTCACGTGGACGCCGGTGGCGGACGAACCCTGATCGGGTTCTCGCTGGGGGCGATTCGCGCGGTGGAGCTCGCCAACAGCGGCGGCGGCAAGTGGCGCAGCGTGATCGCCATCGCGGCAAAGGTATACCCGCGAGCCGAAGCCCTGCGGCGCGCAGGAGTCGAACGCATCGTGCTCGCGGCGGGGGACCACGACATGATGAAGTGGCACATGGTCGGCGAGGCGAAGAAGCTCGCGAGGGCGGGCTTTCCGGTGGCCTTCATGAGCATGGGCAAGGTCGGCCACACCTTCCCGAAGGACATGAACGCGCGCATGTCCCGCGCCATGGCCTGGGCCAGCGGCGACGACTCGGCGTTCATCCCGAGCGGTGCAGGCGAGATGGTATTCACTCCGGAGCGCAAGTGATGGCGGACGCGCTAGGCTCCGAGAGTGATCGACACCCGCCGCTTCGCCCCCGCCACCGAGCGCAACCGGGAGGCGATCCTCGCCGTGCTCGCGGGCGTCGTTCCGGAGCGCGCGCGGGTGCTGGAGATCGCCGCAGGCAGCGGCGAGCACGCCTGCTTCTTCGCCGACCGACTGCGCGTCGCTGACTGGCAACCCACGGATCCAGATCCCGAGAGCCGCGCCAGCATCGACGCGTGGCGCGGGCACTCCAAGGTCGGTCGCGTGAACCCTGCGCTGCCGCTCGACGTCGTCACGACCAGCGCCTGGCCCATCGAGCGGGCCGACGTCGTGGTCTGCATCAACATGATCCACATCTCGCCGTGGCAGGCGACGCTCGGGCTGGTGCGCGGCGCGGCAAACGTGCTCGAAGGCGGCGGCGTCTTGTTCTTGTACGGCCCGTATCGACGCTTCGGCGCGCACACCGCCCCCAGCAACGACGCTTTCGACGCTTCGCTCCGTGCGCGCGATCCAAGTTGGGGAGTGCGCGACCTCGAAGAGGTCGTACGCGTCGCCGACGGCGGCGGCTTCTCACTCGAAGATGTGGTGGCGATGCCCGCCAACAACTTCTCGGTGGTCTTCCGGCGTCGCTGACGCGCAGCCGGTCACTCGCCGGTCGGAGCCGGAGCGCCCTCGCTCGCCGGGGCCGGGGTGCCCTCGGCAGCGGGGGCGGGCGTGTCGGTGGGCGCGGGCTCGAGGGTGTCGACTGGGGCTTCGGTCGGAACGGCAGCGGGCGCCTCGGCCGCCGGAGCGGGAGCGCCGCCGCAGGCAGCAATGCCGCCAATTGACGAGGCGAGGGAGAGAGTCAGGGCTGCGGCGTAGAACTTGTCGCGGTCGATGCGCATGGCTGGGCTTTGTACTCTGACTGCAGCCCCGTCGCCACTTTCCAAGCCCCGCAAGCCCCGGTACCGTCTTCTTCTCGCGGAGGGATGACATGAAGCTGAATCGTGAACAGTTCTTGGTCGCGGCCATGGCGCTCGCGACCTCGGCGGGCGGCTGCAAGCTGGGCTCGAAGGGCGATGATCTCGCGACCCAGGCTGGTCCGGAGAATCCGCAGGGCCAAGTCCAAGGAGCGCCAGCGGTCGCGCCAGCACCGCCGGGCGCGAACCCGACCGACGACCCTGAGGGCAACTCGGCCCGAGACCAGGCCGGCGCCGGCGAACGCGGGACGCCGACGGCAGCGGGCACGCCCACCTCGGCGGGCACCACCAAGGGCTTCGTCACCGGCACGACCAAGGGCGTCTCGCCCACCAAAGAAGTCGGCGTCTCACCCACCAAAGAAGTCGGCGTCTCGCCCACCAAAGAAGTCGGCGTCTCGCCCACCAACGAGTACGGCAAAAAGGTGCCGCCTCCGCCGCCTACGAAGGAGAAGTGAGTCGGGGCCGCGCGCCGTCCGCAGTCCCTGGGTCAGCGGGTGTCAGTGAGACCGCACAACAGAACCGGATCGCGGTCTCGAAAGCGCACCGCGATCCGTGGCTTCAGGGCGGCGGATCCGCCCGTCCACGCACACGCACTCAGGGCACCGCCCAGGTCTTGTGTTTCTCGCCGTCGGGCGCGCGCGTGGTGGCGCCGTCTCCTCCGTTGCCTGGTGCTCCGAGCTCGAAGGTCGTCTCAGCGTCGAGATCGACGCTGGCCGGACCGGTGGTCACCACGCCAATACTCCAACCACCGGCACCCGCACCGCCGTACCCGCCCTTTCCTCCCGGGCCACCTGTTCCGCCCCAGCCCGCACAGTTGAGCTTGTAGGGATCCGAAGCGGGCTGGCACTCGGCTTCGACCTTCTTGCAGTCCATCCCGATGTCGCACGTGGGCTTGGCCCCCAGGCCACCCGGACCGCCTTCGCCACCGGCAGCACCACTGCCACCGTTGCCGCCGAACCCAGTGCGAAGTGACGACCTGGTGAGGACCAATTTTCCGGCGAGCACCACCACCGCGGCGGAGCCGCCGCCGCTCCCGGCACCCGCGCCCGGTCCGCCCGAGCAACCGCCGCTCCCGGCGCCACCGCCGGAGCCGAGCGCCGTGCAGGTCGCGCCACCTGCGCCGCCGTAGCCGGGCCCAGCGTTGTCCGGAGCCGCGCTCCCGGACGGCCACTGCACCATGCCGTCCTTGATCGACGGCAACTTGCTGGCGTGCGCGCCATGCGTCCCCGCCTGACCAGCCGCGCCGCTTTGAGCGGGCGTCTTGGTCGCGCAGTTGCCGGGACTGCCGCCCTGCGCGTTCATTTTGCCGACCGCAGCTCCGTTCCCAACCGAGGGCTGCGCGGCGCCTTTGCACTTCAGGACGCCACCGAAGGCACCGGTTGCGTGGATCCCGGGCTCCCCCGCTGCGCCGGCTGCACCCAGGGCAGCTCCGGGCGTTCCGTTGCCGGCACGCACCTCCACGTCCACCAAGTTCAGTTGGTCGACGCTGGTTCGCAATGCATGCGCGGTCACGACCTGATCATCAGCGTTGGTCCCAATGACGCTCAGGCTGACCAGAGTCACGGAGCTGGCAGATGTGATGGAGAGCCCCTGCGCTTTCGTCGGTGCAAGGATCGAGCTCTCGCGCTTGCGCGCGCCGAGGAAGGTCGAGGAGTACCCGCCGTAGATCACGTAGCTGCCGCTCGCGTCCAGCGTGTCGAGGGTGAGCTGCCCCTTGCCGAGCAGCACACTCCCGCCGCGTGAGGTGGCCAGCGAGATGGCCGACTTCAACGAGCGGAGGGGCGCGGAGGGCGTGCCCAAGTTGGTGTCCGACCCCGCGCTCGGATCGACGTAGACGTCGACGCCGATGACCCCGTCGGCGCCGTCGCAGTTCTCGTCCAGCCCCTCACTGTCGGGGTCGTCGGTGGCTTGCGGCGTGCACGAACCAGAGCCGTCGGCCTGGCTCCCGCCGTCCGGGAGGTTCGGACCGGCATCCGCGCCGGGCTTTGCACCCGACACGCCGGCGGAGGCCCCGGGATCGTCGCCGCAGCCGGCGGCACTGAGTAGGGCGAACAGACCAGTGAACAGGATCCGAGTCTTCATGCGCACGCATCGGGCAGCTCTCGCATCGAGTTGAGGGTTTTGTGGCTGGGACATGCGGAGGCTCCCAATCACCCGCCGATGGCGGCGAGGCAGGTGACATCGACCGCGAGGGGCGCGCTGCTGCGAGGCAGCGCCTTGTGCGTCAGCTCGAACACGATGTCCTCGAGGTGAGTCAAATCCGAGATCCGCGTTGCTGGGAGCGTCGGCTGGACCGGGAAGCACGACTCGCCAAGAAGCGCGAGCCACGGACTGACCGAAGAGCGAGGTGTTCGGGGGCGCGGTGCTCCAGCCGTTGACCCCGGCCTGGATGACCGCGAAGCCGCTCGACCCGGCGCCGTTGCCCGCGCCCAGCGACCAGTTCGTGAGCGCGTCGCCCGAGCATTGGCGCATCACGCTGCCGCCCGAGAGCGAGAGGTTCACCTGCGCAGCGGCGTCGCCCAAGAAGTCGCCCACGAGCTGCACCCGGACGCTCGCCACCTTGTCGCTACAGACGTCGGTGGGGAAGAGCCCGTTGCCGGGCTGGAGGTTCGTCCCGAAGGTGAGGCCGACGCCACCAGCGCCGTCGAGGTTCTGATTCTTCAAGAGCTCCATGCGAAAGAGCTCGCCCTCGGTGAGCGTCTGCCCAGTCACCTCGTCGGTGCGCGGCCCGGTGATCCCGAGCGTGCGCCGCAGGCTGACCTCGGTCTGGTACTGCTGGGGCGATCCGTAGGCCACCCGGTGAGCGTCGTGGATCTGCGTCAGGCAGTTGGACAGCTTCTTGAGCCGACCAGCGTCGCGCGCGCCCAGCACCGCGCCGGGCAGTGCCGTGAGCGGCTGGTTGATCTCGTACTCGAGCGCGCGCCCGCTCAGGTAAAGCGAGCGCTGCGCGTCGGCCCGAGACGACAGCGCGGCCAACGCGAAGGAGTCGCGCAGCAGCCGATAGCTCGGATCCTTGGCGGGGCTCTGAGACACCAGCGCGAGGGAGCGCGAGCGCTCTTCGTGAAGCTCCTTCGCCTGCTCGAAGGTGTTGGACAGCCGCAGCTTGGATTGCAGCACGCCGATCACGTCTTGATGGATGTCGACCTCGAGCTGTGCCAGGTCGATGGCCTGCTTCTGAATGTCGGCCATGCCGTTGATCAGCTCGATGCGCGCGGCGTCCGCCGTGAACTTCATCGTCTGCGCGGTCTGGAGCCGCTGGCGCGCGACGGCGAGGGCGGTCTTCTGCATTTCGAGCATGGCGTTCAGGCCGGCCATCGCAGCCGGAGCGCCAAAGTTCAAGACGCTCGCCTCGGACGAGGTGTTGATCGCGGTCTGGGCGGCGTTGATGATGCCTTCGCTCCAGGTGATGGCCTCGAGCATTTGGCCCTGCGCGTCGATGAAGCGCAGCGTGCTGGCGTGCACGGCCTGGGTGCCCGCCAACTGGTCGCGCGAAATGGCCATCTTCTGCTTCGCGCCGTGGATGCGGTTCTCCGCAGACTGAAGGCGGGCCAGCGACTGCTCGATGTCCAAGAACAGGCTGCCCAGCTCGCCCGTCTTGCCCGCGCCACAGCTCTTCCAATCTCCGGGCGCCGAGATCGCGTCCGGGTCGAAGCCCGCGCCGCAGATCTGCTTGAGCGAGAGATCGAAGCTGCTGCGAACCTGGGAGAGCTCGCTCTTCAGCGACTGCTCGTTCTGTTCGTAGGTCCGCTTGTTGTTCTCGAACGCGGCTTGATCATCCACCGCCTGGGCCACGGGGGTCTGGGCCATGACCAGCATCTGCTCGAAGTTGGTCGGGGCCTTGCCGGCATCTTCCGCGCGATAGACGAAGGGCACAAAACCCTCCGGGATGCCGAAGCGCGACGGCCCCTGCACCAGCGCAGCAAAGCCCGTGTCCACCGGACCCAGCACTCCGCTGAGCACCACGCCCACCGACGCCGGTGGTGACGCCCCCCAGGTTTCCAAGACCTTCGCCAGCGCTGCCGATTCGAGGAAGGTGATCACGGCGCGCTCCTGCGCGAGTCGCAGCGACGTCGCGTGGTCGGTCTGACCGTTGGAACCGTCGAGACGCGCCAGCTCGCCGTCCAGCTTCGAGCTCAAGAGCAGGAGCCGCGCGAAGCTGCGTGCCGCCGGGAAGTCGCTGGCAGTGGGATCGGTGGAGCCCGGCTCTCCCGAAGCGTCGCCCGCGCTGGTCTTGCGCATGAACTCGAGCAGCCCCGGCTGCAACGCGAACGCGGCACTCGGAGCCAGCACCGCCTGCGCTTGGAGGTAGAGGTCCCTCTCTTTGGCAGCGCCCTCGGAGAACGACTTGTACAGGCCCTGAACCATCTTCTCTTGCGCGACCAGCAAGCCGGGCGCCAGCGTGCGGGCGAGCTGACGATGGAAGGCGCGTGCGGTCGCGCTGCTGGCAGCCGAACCCTTGATCGACGCCGCCGTCGCGCAGGCCAGGGCCGGGGGCAGGGCGCAGCCCGCCGCGTCGCCACTGAAGCCGGACAGCGTGGTGACCCCGAGCGCCGCCTCGCAAGCAACCGCGACGTCCGCCATGGGGAGCGCGCCGGATCCCTTCTTCTCGAGCTTGGCGCTCAGCGGGTCGTAGAACTTCGCCTCCACGGCCGGGGCGCAAGCCGCTGGATCCGACAGTTTGGTCGGGCAGGTCACCGAGCCATTTACGGAGAAACAAGTGTCAACGAAGCCGAAGGCCGACGTATCGACGGGCGGCACCGACAGGCCCGCGGGCATCTCCGGAGCAGCGGCCAGCGTGAACTCGGGCGCGCCGCCGCCGCGGATCAGCTCGAAGCTCACGCGGCCAGTGAGCTCCACGGGATCGCTGAAGAGGCCGTAGATGACCTCTTTGAAGGTCCCACCGACCCTCCCGCCGCCAGCGGGCTCGAGCGCGAAGGTGATCCGACGACCGATCTCGCGCGCGAAGCGATTCCGATCGTTGCCGAAGTCCTTCTCGATGCGCTGCGCGAGGGTCAGCGAGATGGTCTTGCCATCGAAGCTTCCGTGGCCCGTGGCATCGCCCGCGGCCGTGGCGGGGAACAAGAGCGACGTCTTGCCGTCGACGCGAGCCGAGACGTTGCCGTTCTTCTCCAACAGATCCAGCGACAGGCGGGCGGCGCCGAGCGCGAGCGCGTCGCCATCGTAGCTCAGTGAGCCCTGGTAGCGGCCTGTAATGCCCACGTGGACGGGCGCATCGACCACGACCTCGCCCAGGGTGGTGAGGATGCGCACTGTGCCGGGTTGGTCGAGCGACGCGGCGAGCTCCGGGTGCACCTCGAGCGACACCGTGGTCTTGCCCACGAACTCGCCGCGCGGCTCGGCGATCGACAAGTGGGGTGCCACCAGCGCGACTCGGTACCGGACCGTTTCGGTCGACGTGGTCGAGAGCTCAATCGAGAGCTTGTTGTCGGCTTCGGTCAGCAGGCTCAGCGACGAAGCCGCACTCACGCTTCCTGCGTAGCTCGTCGTGGGCTCGGGATCGGCGTCGGGCGCGGACGCTGGAAGGCAGCGCGCCCGCGGAGAGCAACTCAGCTTTCCGGAGCACGACACCTCGGCGTTGCACTCCTGCACGCACTCCCCGAGATTGCAGTGCGAACCGGCGGGACAGTCCGCGCTGATGACGCAGGCGGGGCTGTCGGCGATGGGGACGGGCGGCCCCGACTTGGTGGGCGAGGCGGCATCGCTGCCGCAGTTGATCAGCACGGAGCTGATCGCCGTGACCATCAGCGAGCGAATGTGTGTGTTCATCTTCTTTGCTCCTCCACAGCGCGCAGTCACGGGCCCACCTGCACGACGTCGCCGCTCTTGCCGGTCGCGCCGCTGGCGCCGGCCATTGCTTTTCCACCCGCGCCGCCGGGCCCCAGGTCGAAGGTGACCGCTTCGGTCTTGGGCGCGCTGCCCGCAACCAGCACACCAATCGACGGGCCACCACCGCCGGGTCCGCCCGCGCCACCTTCACCACCCGGCCCGCCCGCGCCACCGGGCTGACCCTGGAAGATGGTGTTCACGTGGGTGCCGGCCTTGCCCGCGGCGCCACCAGGCTGGCCCGCAGCTCCCGCGCCGGGCGCGCCACCACTGCCACCGCCGGCCGTTCGCAGGGTGCTCCACGCGAGGGTGACGTCGCTGTCGATCACCAACAGCGCGATGGATGCGCCGCCGCCAGCTCCTCCGCCGCCGGCGCCGCCACCGCAGCCTCCATATCCACCCTGTCCGCCGCCGGATCCGACGTCGTGACAGAACGAACCGCAGCCCCAAGAACTCTTTCCGCCGGCTCCTCCGCCGCCCGCCAGGCCGAGCGTGCCGAGCACTCCCGACGACCCGCTGTTGGACGCGACGTACTCGCCGCTGACGACCGTGCCGATGGCGTCACCTGCTTTTCCGTGGGCGCCGACCGCGCCGGGCGCGCCCGGGCTGCCAGCGAAGGGGAACTTCCCGCCAAGTGCGCTGTTCAACCCCGCTTGGCCGTCACCCGTTGAGGTATTGCCCTTCACGTTGCCGCCGTGTCCACCGAAGCCTCCACGCGTCGTGGCGGCGCCGCAGGAATGTTCCGCGTAGTTCTTGCCACCCTTGGGGGCCCCAAGACACTCACCGGTCGCGGTGGTCGAGCACTTGGTCACGCTGATCGCCGTGCCCTCCGTCCCCGCGGGGGCCGGCGCGGTGACCGCCACGGCGTTCTCGCCTGCCAGCCCGCTGGCGCCTTCGCCCGCGTCGAAGACGACCCGGTTGAAGCGCACGCCCTGCGAAGCGCGCACCACCGCGGCGATGGACGATTGGCCGGCAGCGTCTCCGTCGGGGGCGCGCAACTCGAAGCGATCGACGACGACCCCCGTGACCTTCTCGATGGTCAGCGCTTTGCCCGAAGCGGGCGCGATCACCGCGAGTTCTTTGTTGCGAGCCCAGCCGTTCTTGCAGTCGTAGCCGCCGTACAGGCGCACGGCCGAGCTGACGACCAGGGCCTCCGCGTAGCTGCCGTTGCAAGCGTAGACGTCTTTGCCGCTCGCCGCCGCCAGCGCGGTCGCCTTGTTCAGGGTCTTCACCGGGCTCTCGCGGGTGCCTTGCGCCGCGTCGCTGCCCGAAGGCGCGACGAAGATGGCCTTCTCGAGATCGCCGTCGATCCCGTCGCAGTTCTGATCTGCGAAGTCGTCGTCGGGTACGTCAGCGCCCGACGGGGTGCAGCTCGCTGCATCGGGTTTCGCCCAGCTCCCACCGTCGTCCGTTTCGATGCCGGCGTCTTTGCCTTCGCCGGGGGAGCACGAGGCCCCAGTGCAGTGGGTCGACGCCGCGGATGGGTCATCTGAACCACAGGCGACGGTCAGACCCCAGACCACGAAAGGCAGCACGCGGATGAACTTGCAGACGAAGAGCGGACGCATTGACGGACCTCCAGAGTGATTTCCCCTCCCCCTCGGGTCGGTCATCAGGCGGGTTGCGGACTATTCCGAGCTCGATGGAGCGCGTCGCGACTCGCGATCACGTAGCGAGAAATCACGCAATCGCCTGACGCTGAGCCCGATAGGGCCTCTCATTGAACGGAGGCCCGACTCGCACGTCCTGTTCTCGAGCGGTATCGAGCAGCGTCTTGAAAAGCGCCTCGCACACATCGAGGTACGCGTGGGCGTCGAACTGGTTCGACGCTACGCACTTGGCTACGCCACCGGCGCACGCTCGCTACTCGAGAGCATCCAGCTGGTGGGCGCCGACGGCGAAACGGCGTTGCCCACGCTGCGCTACAGCTACACCGGCGGCGAGCTGACAAAGAGCGGTGAGCTGGTGAGCATGACCTCGCCGCCTGGTCGCTCGCCGGTGGAGCCCAGCGTCGCGCTCTCTGATCTCAACGGCGACGGTCTGCCCGACCTGCTGGTCGGCAAAGCCGGCAGCTTCCGCAGCTATGTCAACCACGACGGCAAGAGCTGGCAGCCCGCGGTCGATTGGCAGGCGGCAGATTCGCCGTCGGTCAGCCTCGAACAGCAGGGTGTGAGCCTCGCGGACTTCGATGGTGACGGCGCCATCGATCTGGTTGCCAAGAGTGGGATCAGCCAGTTCCGCTACTTCCCCGGCCTCGACGCCACGCATTGGTCGCCGAGCGTGGCCATCCCGACGGTGCCGAACTTGTCCTTCGAGGATCCGGACGTTCGCCTCGCCGATCTGGACGGTGACCGACGCATCGACTTCGTCGCGACCAGCGCAGCCGGCCTCGTGGTCGGAACAAACCTCGGCGGCAAGGACTTCGCGTCGCCCAAGACCATCGGCGTCATCGATCCGAAGCAAGAACTTCGCTTCTCGAACGGCAAGACGCATCTCACCGACGTCAACGGAGACGGGCTGCTCGATTTGGCATTCCTGCGCTCGGGTGCCCTGAGCTACTGGCTAGGCCGCGGCCGCGGCGTGTTCGAGGCCTCAGCCTCCGCGAGCGGCGTGCCGGCCTTCAGCGAAGACGATCCGTACCAACTCGTGGATCTGAACGGCGACGGCCTCGTCGATCTGGTGCACCTCGGCGTCACCCAGGTTTCCGTGGCGCGGGCCACCGCCGCCGGGCAGTTCGCAGACGTCGTCCAGATCAGCGGCACACCGAACAAGGCGCCGGGCACGTTTGCGGGCTTCGCCGACATGAACGGCTCGGGCACGACGGACATCGTGTGGGTCGACACCAGCGGATCGCCTGAAAGCGCGTGGCGCTATTTGGAGCTGTTCCCCAAGGGACGCGCCGGTCTGATGACGGTCATCGACAACGGCTTGGGCAAGATCACCCGCATCAGCTACGAGCCCGCCGCCCAGCACGCCGCCCGCGCCCGCGACGCCGGCAAAGGCTGGAGCACCCGCATGAACATCGCCATGCCCGTCGTGTCCCGCGTCGAGACGGACATGTCCCTCGGCGATCCACTGATGGCGACCGAGTACCTGTACCGTGACGGAGCGTGGGACGCGGTCGAGCGCACCTTCGCCGGCTTCGCGGGTGGCGTCGAGCGTGCCCTGGGCGACGAATACACGCCCACGCTTCTGACCGACACCAGCTTCGACCTGGGGCTCACCCTGCGCTCCCTGCGCGGCGCCGTGCTGACCCACGAACGTCGCAACGACCAGGGCCAGATTTTCGATCGCACCGCGAACGAATACACCTCGCAGACCGTGGCCAGCGCCGGGGACGGCACGCCCATCAGCTATGGCTACAAATCCAGCGAGCGCGTCGAATACATCGAAGGCACGGACCCTTCCGCAGCCCGCACCACGCTCACCGAGTGGGAGGAAGACAGCTACGGCAACCAGATCGCCGAATACCGCTGGGGTGAAGTCGTTGCCGGCGACAAACTAGTCGGCACCGACGAAGCGCTCACCGTCCGCACCTTCGCCAACGACGCCACGGAGTGGATCCTAGGCCGCCCAGCCACCGAAGAGCTCACCGACGCCAGCGGCGCCCGCGTGCGCATGACCCGCAGCTACTACGATGGCGATCCCTTCGTCGGCATGCCCTTGGGCAAACTGACCCGCGGTGACTTGACGCGACAAGAAGCGTGGGTCGGGCCGGGGTTGGACGAATTTGATGAGGTGGTCGCATCGAAATACGACGCGCACGGGAATCCGGTGGAGACGCGGGACGCGAAGAGTGGAGTGCGCGCTTTCGATTGGGACGACGCGGGGGTTGCGCTGGTCGCAGAGCATGTGGAGACGGGCCAGCGTCGACTGACTCAGCGCGTGCAATACGACGCACGGTTCGGTGCGATCATTCGATTCGAAGACTTCAACGGCGTCGCAACTGCCTATCAATATGACTCTCTCGGGCGAATCACGGGGATCGCCCGGCCAGGAGACTCGGCCAAGCGCCCTACCGTCGGCTACGCCTACGAGCTCGCCGCGCCGATTTCCCGCGTGATCACGACCAACCGCATCGTCAGTGGCGGCGAGGAAGCTACTCGGTTCATCACAGTGCATGACGGCGCGAATCGCCCACGTGCCACGCTGTTCGAGGCCGACGAAGGCCGGTGGGTCTTGAGCGAAGTCGCGGTGCACGACGCTCGCGGGGAAACCCGGCGGAAGTTGCGTCCGCGCTTGGTCGATGTGGATTTCGTGGATTCGAAGGCACTTGCCGACCCATCACCTGGCGACGACTCTTGGCGAGACGCTGCGACCCGAGTTGTCAGCACACGCTCGCATGCTGGGCGCGTCACCAAGCAGTCTTACGGCCCGTTGGTCACCCGGAGCTGGGACGCCTCTCAGGCCGATCCCGCTTCGCCATACGAACACACTCCCGTCGTCGAAACTCGGGACGGGCAGGACCGTGTGGTCCGCCGAGAATTCACCCTCGGCGGTAGTGCGGTCGCCCAGAAGTACACTTGGACTGTCGCCGGCGAGCTCGCGAAACGTATCGACGCGGAAGGGCACGCGACCAGCTACGCTTACGACGGACGAGGCAGGCGAATTGAAGCCAAGGATCCCAATGCAGGCACGCATAGCTACATCTACGACGCGTCCGACAACCTGGTTGAACACCGGTATCCCGACAAGAAGGCAAGTCACTTCGAACACGACCTCGCGGGGCGCACGGTGCGCGAGGACTGGGACGGCGATGGACAGTCCGAGGTGACCCGATTCTTCGATGAAGGTACGAATGCGCTCGGGCGCTTGGCACGGGTCGAAGATCCGAGCGGGACGACGGTGCTCAGCTATGACGAACGCGGGCGAGTGGCGCAGCGCAGCGTTCGGATCGGCACGAAGCGATACGACACGAGCCGGCAATATGACGCCCAAGACCGTGAGAGTCTTCACGTATACCCGGACGGATCCAGCGTGCGGCTGCGCTACGACGGGCGTGGACTCTTGGCAGGTCTCGGTCGCGACGCCGTGACCCTCCACCACGATGCGGACGAGACGGAGACCGTGCGCGAGTACTCCACGGGCGTGCGCGAACTGTTCGGATATGACCAGGACCGTCGTCTGAATGCTCACAAAGTCGTATTGCCGGATGGCGCAGTTGTGCAGCACATCGCCTGGACACTCGACGCCGTGGGCAACGTGGCCGAGCAGAGCGATCTTCGCAGCGGGATCCCGGAAGAACGCTCACGGAGCGTACGGTACAGCTACGACAATCTGTACCGCTTGGTGCGCAGCGAAGGCGCCTGGGGCCACTCGAACTCGGAGTACTCTGCGGCGGGTCGCCTGCTGTCGCGCACCAGCAGCGTTGCGGCACTCAATGCTGGCAGCCTTGCCTACGAGCCCTCGCGGCCACACGCCGTTGCGAAGCAGCAGGGTCGTTCGTTGGCATACGACGCCCGGGGCCGCCTCGTGAGTGACGGCGAGCGCACGCTGGAGTGGGACGGAGCGAACCACGTGGTCCGTGTCACGACAAAGAGCGGCGCCACTGTCGAGAATACCTTTGCCGCCGATGGCTCACGAGTCACCCGAGTTGAGCGCGCTGCGTCCGGCACGCCACGCACCACGCACTTCCTCGACGATTGGTCGGAGGTCGTGGACGGCAAACTCGTACGCTACCTCGTGGTGGACGGAAAGCGCGTCGCACGCCTCTCGGAAACGAATGGCGTGGCGGCTGCGGGCGCAGCCGTCCCGACGCCGCCGCCATCCAAGCCGCATGCGCAGAAGGTCGAGAGGCTGCGCGTCTTCTTGAACGGGCTTTGGATGGCGCTCGGGATCTTGTTTGGGGTGCTGCTCGCCAAGCGCGTCTTCCACAGAATTTCGGCCGCTTCCTGGTCTCGACTACAGCGCGCGGTCGGCGCGACCATGGCGATCGGATTGGCGGTCGCGTGCTCCGGCGCAGACGCAGACAAGAAGCCTGATGCGGAAGGTACGGTGGTCACTCTGACCGCAGCCGACACGTTGCTGCTATCCGACCGCGTCGGCTCCCTCACGGAAATCACGAACGGCGCCGGCGTCTCCCAGGGTTCAAGCGCGACCTACTCATTCGGTGAGACCCGCTGGGACGAAGCACCCGACGAAAACCGTGTCTTCGCCGGCACACCGCGCGACCGCAGCGTCGGCTTGGACCTGATGGAGGCGCGGTACTACTCGCCCGACATTGGCGGCTTCATCAGCCCGGATCCGTTGTGGCTCGATAGCCCCGAGCGAGTGGCGGCTCTCTCGCCCTCGCACACGGCGTATTCATACGCGGCCAACAACCCGAGCACGCTGGTGGACCGCGATGGGCGGGAGCCGGACGGTCTCGGTGCTCACCAAGAGCTCGAGCGCTGCACAGCCCAGCGCGGTTGCTCGAGCGCCGAGTTGCGCGAAGTGCAGCAGCTCAACCGCAAAGGGGCTGAGGGCGCGGCGGAGGGACTGCTGTTCGCGGCCACCCTGCTGGACGGCATCGCGCTGGTGCGCGCGCTGCCCGCCGCAGTACGCGCTGCTCCGAAGCTGCTGCGGGCGGGGGCGGATGGCGTGCGCGCGGTTGTGAAGGGGGTCGTGACGCGGGCGGGGGCGAGGGGCGGGCCCGGGGCTGGAACGGCGCCAGGCAAGACGGTACTTGGCCACTTCCCTGCGTACGTCGAGAAGGCCACTGAGCTGGGTGCACGTCGTTTTAACGTCCCAACGAAGGTTTGGGATAGGATGACGCCCGCGCAACAATGGGCAGCGAACCGGAAGTTTCTTGATCGAATGATCGCCAGAGGAGACGACATCGTCCTGGCAACCCCGGCTGAGTCAGGCGCGCGCTGGTAGCTTCTTTGCCAGAGAGTTGCAGTACCTGAAATCACAGGGGTTTCAGGTCGCGGAGGACGGCCTGCGTATGTCAAAGCCTTAGGAGGAGTGTCGTGGTCGAGTCCTTGGAAGCACGGGCCCGGAGGCTTGCGGCAGCAGCCAGTATCGAGCCTGTTGAAGTTGTCAGCTACGAGGAGAGATCCCAGTTTGGCGACGGCGAAGTGGTGCTGTGCGTCAACGGGATCCTCCTGAAGATAGTCAGAGACCGAGGTCAGGAGTTTCTTGACGTTGCGTCGATATGCTGTCCGGAGAAGTTTTACCAGTTTGACGACGTTGAGATCGCGATGGGTTGGCGCGCGATTGAAGATGTGCTTGCGAAGACCGAGCCTGAACCATTGGAGCAGGTGCTGGAGCGGTTGGGTACCGTCATCGCCGAGTTGCGCGAGAAGCTATCAGGCGATCAAGAACGTTTCACGAGAGCCCGTCTTGAGCACGCCACCAAAGAGCGGGGCGTGGCTCTCATGAGATCGCTTCAATGAGGGCTGCGCAGTGCAAGAACGACCGCGGCGAGCGTGGCGCGCGCGAGGGGAACTTCAAGTTTGATTCTCGGCACATCCGTGGCAGAGCCCTTCGCCGGACCGCTCGGTGAGGAACGGAAAGCGCTGGGCGAAGCGACCCGAGGCAGGGGCCACGGGTTGGGTGAGGACTTTGTCGCAGGCAAGGCCACGGCGCTGGACGGCGCGCAATTTCTCGTCGATTGCATCTGCGCCGCCCCCTCCGCCGGTGCCTCCGGGGCGCGCGCAGGCCGCGCGTCGTAGTTCGCGCTGAAGCGTCGGCGGCCGAGCACGACGCTTGGGGGCACGGGGCGCGCGGAGCGAAGCGAGCACGCCCCGCCGTGAAGCGCCGGTAAGCACGGGGGGCAACAAAACAACCCGAGCACGCTGGTGGACCGCGATGGGCGGGAGCCGGACGGTCTCGGTGCTCACCAAGAGCTCGAGCGCTGCACAGCCCAGCGCGGTTGCTCGAGCGCCGAGTTGCGCGAAGTGCAGCAGCTCAACCGCAAAGGGGCTGAGGGCGCGGCGGAGGGACTGCTGTTCGCGGCCACCCTGCTGGACGGCATCGCGCTGGTGCGCGCGCTGCCCGCCGCAGTACGCGCGGCTCCGAAGCTGCTGCGGGCGGGTGCGGATGGCGTGCGCGCGGTTGTGAAGGGGGTCGTGACGCGGGCGGGGGGCAGCGGAGGCCGGCGAAAGATGAGCGAAGCTGCCGCCCGAGAGATGGGGATTCTGCGCGACGCGGCCAAGGGAAGTGGAAACTTCGGATTGGGGGCGGCGGACGCGGCGACGGCGGAACGCCTCGGGCATGCTTGGGTCGGAAAAGGGGCCAGGGTGGCCAGCGATGGCAAGACGTTGATCAGCACAAACGGACTTCGCCAGTTTCGGCCTCCGTCCTGGAAACCCAAGCTGGGTCGCGTTCAATCGAACTTCGAACAGCGCGCCGTGCCTTCTGGTCGATGGACGTCCAATGGACACCTCGATATCGTGTCTGCGCCGGTAGCACCGTGAAGGCAGAACTGAAGCGGCTTCACAGCCCTGATGCAGACGATCTGGCCGAGTTGGTGCCGGAGGACCCGGCCCGTTTTGCCGTGCTCGTCCAAGCGATGATTGGCCCATTGGGAGGAGCTGGCGAAGAGTCTTTTGACATCGTGGTGTGCAGCCCGCGTTGGGTAGAGGAGCAACTGTCCAGCGTGCCTGTCTTCTTTCCGCGGCATCATCTTGTCATGAAGCAATACGACTATTCATCGATACACACGTATATCAGTGAGTTCTGTGACTCCTGTGATGGGCCCGACTGGAAAGCCATTGCGGTCAAGCTGTCTCGGCTGGGGCATTGGGAATTCGAGGACTACGTCGAGTAGATCGTTGCGCGAGTTTTGGGTGAAGCTCTCCCGCGCCGCTGACCACGCTGCGGCGCGCGCAGGCCGCGCGTCGTAGTTCGCGCTGAAGCGTCGGCGGCCGAGCACGACGCCTGGGGGCACGGGGCGCGCGGAACGAAGCGAGCACGCCCCGCCGTGAAGCGCCGGCAAGCACGGGGGGGCAACAAAACAACCCGAGCACCTTGGTGGACCGCGATGGGCGGGAGCCGGACGGTCTCGTTGCCCACCAAGAGCTCGAGCGCTGCACAGCCCAGCGCGGTTGCTCGAGCGCCGAGTTGCGCGAAGTGCAGCAGCTCAACCGCAAAGGGGCTGAGGGCGCGGCGGAGGGACTGCTGTTCGCGGCCACCCTGCTGGACGGCATCGCGCTGGTGCGCGCGCTGCCCGCCGCAGTACGCGCGGCTCCGAAGCTGCTGCGGGCGGGTGCGGATGGCGTGCGCGCGGTTGTGAAGGGGGTCGTGACGCGGGCGGGGGCGAAACGGCCCCTCCGGACGTCCACGTCAGCAAAGACACCCGTTCAGAACGCGTTGGGCCACTGGACGAAGCACGCCAAGGACGCTGCGGCGTTCGGCCGTGCGCGCAACCAACATCTGAGCAGCCTCGCGGCGGCCGCACTCGTTCTGTCGTGCGGAGGCGGTGACGACCCAGACAAGGGCAAGCCGATCACGCAGGTGCCGGCGTCCGCGGTCTTCTTCCACGCCGATCTCCACGGCAGTCCTCTCGCGGTGACAAGCGCGAAGGGAGACGTGGTCCGCCAGGTCTCCTACCACGCCTATGGCGCCGAGCGTTTTCACAGTGGACGCGCGGAGCCGCGGTCCTTCGTGGGCAAGGAACGTGATGCAGGCTCAGGCCTCAGCGACTTTGGCGCGCGCGCCTATCGACCGGAGCTCGGGATCTTTGTCAGCCCAGATCCGGTCGCCGTGTTCGAGCCGGAGGAGGGCATCGGCGATCCGCGCAGACTGCTGCCCTACAGCTACGGCGGCGGCGACCCCATCACTCAGGTGGACCCTTCCGGTCGCATCTTCGACACCATCGTCGACATCGGCTTCGTAGCCTACGACTTGTACCGCATCGGCGCGGACAACGTCTTCGGCAACGAAGAAACCTCGGCACCAACCTGCTAGCGCTGGCCGCAGACGTAGCGCTGACCTTCGTGCCAGGAGGCACCGGCGGCGGGCTCGCGGTGCGCGCCGGCGACAAGGCGAGCAGCGGCGGAGGAGAAGGGATTCGAACCCCTGGTAGGTTGCCCTACGGCGGTTTTCAAAGACTCCGCGGAGTCTTGGCAGGCGGGGTGCGGCGCCCGTGATTGCGCGGGGTTGGCCGCGTGCAAAACCGCTGCGGGGGTGATTTGCCAAGATGGGCGCCAAGATGTCGTCACGACGCGTCCAGGGGCTTCAGCCCGACGCGCCGCCCGGGACTCGAAGGCGAGCGGCACATGACGCGCTGCTAAGGGTCGACGACCCACGTCGAGACCGGACGCCCAGACGGGCGGAAGCAAGCGGTTGCGTTGACTGTTGCACGGGACACGCAGCCAGGCCGCGCACCATGGTCCATCTCTTGCATCCCGGGATTGATTGAAGAATTTGCCACGACACGAGTTCCCATCTCCTATGCTGCCACACGTGCCTGCGCGACCACCCGACCTGCCCGACTTCGAGCACCCGCCCGTTGTCGAGGTCGCCCTGTCCGTGCAGTTCGAACCGCTGTCGTACGAAACCAGACACATTGCCCTGCTCTGGGACAGCTGCCGCCAGGACTTTCCGGAGTGGCAGGATCACGTTCCGATCGCGCCGGCGTTCGAGCTCTTTGGCGAACAGCTGAGCGACGCTGGCACCATTTTCGGTAGCCCGCCCCTCCGGCGCGCGATCTTCCGGAACTCGTCGCACACGCAGCTGAAACAGTATCAGGGCGATCGGTTCGTTCGGAACTGGACGAAGGCTGACTCGTCTCCCACGTACCCGAGGTACGGGAGCATCCGTGAACCGTTCGCGACCGACCTGACCAATCTGATCGACTTCGTCGCCGCCCAGTCCCTCGGAAACGTCGTTCCGAATCAGTGTGAGGTAACCTACGTCAACCTGGTTCCTCTCCCTGACGGCCACGCGCAGATCGCGAGCGTGCTTCGCCCCTGGGTCGGCACGTACAGCGACTCATTCCTCGACGCACCGGAGTCGACGGACATCGCGTGCCACTTCGTCATGAGAGACGGGGGCAAGCCGATCGGACGCCTCCACATCGCAAGCGCCATGGTCGCCTACCGCGACACCAGAGAACGCGCGCTGCAACTCACCTTGACCGCTCGAGGCCGACCCCTGGGGCAAGCAGTCGATGGTGTCCTGGCATTTCTCGATGTCGGACGGGATCACATTGTTCGAGGATTCGCCTCGTTCACAACGCCTGAGGCGCACAAAACATGGGGAAGGCGTCATGCAGCTAGTTAATTCTTTCACTTCGACGCGGGACCGGGTCGCGCCGGTTGTCACGACAACAGTCGCGGGAAGCTACTTGATGAACGCACGCGGAGCGCCTACCCCGGCCCAGGAAGAAGACTCGTCGAGCCGGCTGGACCGCTTTCGGTGCGAGGTGACCCCGGAGACCCTTAGAGCGGCGTCCACGATCGAGCGCGTGCTCGCGCAGGTGGGAGAACGTCCCGACCGCATCGTTCGGTCACGCGGAGGAGGGATCGCATTCATTTTCCTTGCGAAGACTCGCTACGCGATGCTCGAGTCCGACGAAGACGGCGTGTTGGTCGTGCTCCTCAGCGACCGCTCAACGGACTCTGAAGCCGAAACATGGGTGGTCGCCTCCGGGGAGCTCACCGAGGCGGTCCGAAAGATTCGCACCTTTGTCGGCCCGCAGCATGGCTCGCAGCCCTGACGAGCCGATTCCCGAGGACGAGCCGCTGTACCGGAGCGTAGCCAAGGAAGACATCGACCCGAACCTTGGTGTGCTGGCGCACAGCATCGAGATGCCGGCGTGTTCGCTCAACAGAAGCAGGTACTCCGCGCCAGACGATGTGCTCTCGGCCTCCCGCCCGAAGGAGAATGGAATCCTGGAGGTGACGCCTGGCGATTTGCCGCCGCCCATTCCGCGAAACGATGCGGTCCCGTACGAGTTCTTCGCAGCGGATGACCCCATCGAGGGCAATGACGCTCACTGCGAGATTCGCATTCGCAGATCGGGCAGTGCCTACAACGCGAAACACAAGCCAAGCGCCGACATCAAAGCGAAGGCCCGAGAGGCGCTGGCGCGACGGATGCGAGTCAAGCGAATGCCCACGTGACAGATCGGCAGCGCACTGTGTGCCAGTGCGCGTCGCTCGTCCGCAGCTCGCCGCTGGTGGCGAGCTCGGCTAGTCGGCCCCTCAACCGGCCGCCTTGATCCGTGCCACCTCGTGCACGAACCCGGCCACATCGCGGGCGAACTCCGGCGAACCGACCTTGCCGACCTTGCCGACCACGACCACGCGACTCGGCTCGCTCTCGTCTGGCTCGCGCATGTTCGCGCCACCCCGGAAGCGGCTCCAGAAGAGCTGCGGGCCGATTCCCTTTTGGCCGCCGCCGATGCGGCCGCGGTGAATGAAGTAGACGTCGCCCGTGTGCGGGTCGCGGGCAAAGGCCCCGCCCACTTTGCGGTCCAGCCCTTCGAACGGCGGGTTGACCTGAACGGTGATTTGGGCCGACTTGTTCGGGTCCGGTCGCGTGATGCCGAAGCAGTTCCAGAACCGGTTGTCGAGATCCTGGAACAAGACCCACATCTTGAGCGCGGGGCACCAGTGGATCGTGAAGGTGTCGCTGCCGCCGTGAAAACCGATTCGCTGCCGGCGGCGCACGGTGGTGACGTCGAGCAGTTGCTTGCGGGCGGCCTTCATTGCTCGGGCAACCGATTTCTTGTCGGCTACGAGCTCGAGCTCTGGCATGTCGGCGTCGCGCGCCGTCGTGCGGATGAACGGGGCGCCGAGCTCGAACAGCTGGTCCCAGAGCTCCGCGCCGGCGTAGTAGGCGCGCGCGTAGTCCGCGAGCTCCTCGCCAGATGGAACATGGGCCTTCTCCTTCGCTCGCCCGAGCAGCACGTCGATTGAAACGGCAAACGGGTCCAGCTCGGGGCCCGCCCACACGACCATCGCGTCCAGGGACGCCATGAGACCTGGGGGAGTGAGTTGACCCGCGCCCAGGATGACTCGCGCGTCGCTGCCCTTCTGGAACCGCAAGACGTTGGCGCGAAAGGAGCCGTCGGCGGCCGGGACGAGGCGCAGGCAGTCGTGGTCCTGGAGCCAGGCGGGAACCCGTTTCGGTCCGAGGACTTCCGGGAGCTCAAGCTGCGGGAGCCGGAGAGCCGGCCTCACGCCCTGACCCTGAGCCCTGAGCAGGTGCGGGGCGTGGTCCAGGCGTCCGGTCAGATTCTCGCGGCTGGACACGCCGCGCTGGTTGGCTTGGTAGCCGGGAGCGGCCTGCGCATTGGCGAGGCGTTCCACCTGGCCATGCAAAGACCGGGACTACGCCGCCACTCGAACGTCCGCCGCCGGCAACTCGAACTCGACGGGCTCGACGCCCTCTTCGATGTCGAGACGCACACGGAGGAGCTTGCGCCCACCGACTCCGAGCGGGCCCCGATCTTCGATGACCGTCGCGACGACCTCGCGGC
This sequence comes from uncultured delta proteobacterium, assembly GCA_963716725.1. GTDB lineage: Bacteria > Myxococcota_A > Polyangia > Polyangiales > Polyangiaceae > JADJKB01. The sequence continues at coordinate 29,729 of CAVQUB010000022.1, read as the reverse complement.
CGCCGAAGGTGAGCGTCACCTTCGCGCCGACTCGTGGCGTCCCAGTCTGTTGGCGGCGTTTGGTCACGGCTTCAATGTATCACCAAGGTGAGCTGCCGGACGCCACGTTGGGACCGTACCCCATCGGCTCGCACCGGCGTTCATCACTGGACGGGCCCACGCTTGCCAAGATTCTTGCCAAGATTGGGGTCTACGAGGGGCCTTCTCGGTCCACTCGTGACCACTTGAGCGCGAGCGCAACGGGGCTCGCTTTGCATTGAAGATCACGGAACTAATCGGCGGAGGAGAAGGGATTCGAACCCCTGGTGGGTTGCCCCACGGCGGTTTTCAAAACCGCTGCCTTAGACCACTCGGCCACTCCTCCGGGAGGGCGGGACTCTACTCGCTCTCGATTACCTAGCAACCCGCCGCGCGTCGGCACCGATGACCGCGCATGGATTCGAGTATCGGGCCGTCGGCGAGAGACCCACGACCCGGAAACGATGGGGCGAGCCATGGCTGCCGGCCAGGCCCACGTGCGCGCCGCCCAGCCCCGCGCCGCGAGGCCCGCCCAGCAGTCGCCCGCCGTTACTGAGCTCGCGCGCCACAAGTCGGCAGACCAAACCGGCAGGCGTCTCGACCACTACATGGCGAAGATGCAGGGGCCCTACGTGGTGAACGGCGCGAAGGTTCACGTCACGCCCCACTTCCGCACGCTGCACGGCGAGTCGCCGCAGGTGACGGAGGCCGCGGTCGGAAAGATCCGTCGCGCGTTGGGGGACGCACGCTTCACGAAGATCGGGATGTCCGTCCGCCACGCCACCGGCAGCCGTGGCAGTCCGGCTCAGGTGCGCGAGACGGTGCAGGCGTTGATCGACGCCGGGGCGCTTCGCGCCTACAGCGAGGTGCCGCCGGAGCAGGCGATTCGTCGCATGATGTGGGACTACCGCATCGGCTTCGACTGCCGCGGCTACGTGGGGGGCGCGATGTTGTACTCGCGCGGAACGGGCGACGGATCGGTCCGGGCCGGGCAAGTGGGCCTCGACATGACGAGGCTCACCATGCCGAACAACGCCTTCCGGACCGTGCCCATCGCCACCGCGCGGGCCGGAGACTGGCTCCACTTGAAGCCCGACGCTGGGGGCCGCGACCACAACGTCATCGTGCGCTCGAACACGGTGCATCGAGTCGATGGTGACCGCCCCGTCGTGCGCGGCAAGACGCTCCCGAGCTCGTTCGCGAGAGAAGGGTGGCCGGCGGGATCGACGCCGAGCGTTCGCGTGTTCGAGGTCGACTCGTCGTGGGGCGGCGGCGAGCGCGGGGACTACGGCGGGGTCGAGCGTCGCGTCTGGGTGCACAACGAGAAGAGCGGCCAGTGGGCGCACTGGGACGCCAAGGGCCAGATCCACACCAGCCCGGGGCCCTACGCGCACGACCTCGACGCAGTCTACCGTCCTCGGAGGGAGCCGTGAGCAGCGTCGCCTGGCGATTTGCCCCCGTCGCGCTGGTGATGATCACGCTGGCGTTGTTCCAGCCCAGCACCCCGCAGACCATCGCCACGCCGACCCGCGCCCCTGCGGCGAGCAGTGCTGCCAGCGAGAAGCCGGCGTCGAGCGCCGGCAAGCCCGGGCCGACGGAGTTTCCCGACCTGCTCCCGGATCTGCCCGCCGTCGTGCGCCGGAGCGTGTTCAAGGAGCCGGCCTTCGCCAGCGACGCGGCGCCTTTCAAGCTGCCCTCGTCCAAGCATCCCCTCGGGACGATCCTGATCGTCGCGCACGCCGGCTTGGTCGAGATCGATCTCGAGAGCTTCGCGATCGTCCGGAAGGTAGACGTGGGCGATCTGCAGCTGGCAAGAGTCGCGGCCACGCCCAGCGCGGCGGCCGTCGTGCGCGCAGGGAGCTCCGGGGAGTTGGTGCTCTTCGACAAAGAGCTCCGGCGTGTCGCGTCCCACGACTTCGGTCCCGGTGCGTGCAACCACCTGGCCGCGGGCGATGGCTTCTTCGTCGCCGCCTACACCGAGAGTGACCCACCCATCACGAAGTTTCGTCGCTTCGACGCGGCCACTGGTCGCCTGGAGGTCTCTCGGACCCACGCCCTCAATCTCTGCAGCGACGTCAACGAACCGCCCCGCCTCGCGATCGCGAAGGGCCGCGTGTACGCGTTCTCCACCTCTCCCACCAAGGTGCTGCATGGCTTCGACTCGCGCCTGGCCAAATTCGGCAGGGTGAGGCTGCCGATCGACCCGCGATACGGACGGCTGTCCTACTTGGACAATCGAAGCCGCGGCTCCGTGGGCGTCGCTGGGAACGACGTCGTGGTCGTGGAGGAGGACCGCATGTTCGTGGCAAGTCCGGAGCGCGGCAGCGCCCGCGAACTACCGAAACTCCCCGAGGAAGGAGCGTACGCATTCTCGGTGTCGGGCGACAGCGCGGGGCGCCTGCTGCTCAGAAACTCATTCTTCGCCGATCGACCCGGGGAGCCGCTGAGACCCCTGGCCCGACTCGACGACAGGATGTGGGCGTCGCCGGACGCAGAGACCTATCGGTTCTTCGACGAGCACGTGGCGGCCTTCTTGTGGAGCGGGCACGCGGTGATCGTCACGCGCTTCCCCGGCGTGACGGTCCGGCGCATTCGACTGGGCGGGCCTCACTGAAGCAGGCCGCTGACGTCGATCCGACCTTTGGCCTGCTTCTTCATGCGCGCGTCCATCTCGATGGCGAAGGGATGATCCGGATCGATCGATCGAAGGTCGCCCACAAGCTCGCTGACGCTCTCGCGATCGCCCAGGGCCGCCAGCGCGATGGCCTGCTCCTGGGCGCGGGCGCTGAGCATGGTGAGGGTGGCTCGGTCCTTGTGCTCTGGGGCCTGCGCCGCGTCGAGCACTCGCTTGAAGGGACGACGGCCCTTTTCCAGGCTCGCGGTGCGATCGGATCGTCCGTAGGCGTGGGGCGCGAAGCGGAGCCAGAAGGGCTTCGGGATCAGGTGATCGACCAAGCGTTTGTCCCAGCTCGGATCGAGCTCGACGTAGAGCGGGCGCGCGTCGGCCAGGCTCGAGAGCGCGCTCTCGCTGGGCTGCCCGCTCACCGCCATGTCGCGGATCAGCGGCGCGAGCGCGGGCTCCATCTGGATCAGTTTGCTGGCCACCGAGCCGCGACCCAAGAGCGGAAGCGGGACCACCACCACGTCCGGGCGCTCACCGCGAGCGACGCGCGCGGCCCACAGTCGCCACGCGACGGTCTCGGATCGCACGAGCAGCAGGCTGCGGGGTGGCAGCGCGCCCAAGGCTTCGTCGGTCCAGACCTCGGCCGCGTTCTGCGTGGTGCGATCCGCGGGGAAGGCCGAGTCCTCGCCGGTGACCAGCACGAGGGTGAAGTCGAAGGCCACGAGGAGCGCGGCGGCGGCCCGCGCGAACGGCAGATCGGATCGCTGCAAGGCGACCGCCGCGCTGTGCACGCCGAGGGCCGCGCAGGCGGCGAGGGCGACGAGGGCGATCAAGCGCACCGGCGCCAGAGGATCGAAGGAGAGCAGCCCGCCGCGGGTCGCGGGGAAGATCACATCGGCGATGACCAAGGCCGCAAGCGGCACGGCTATCCAGCGCGTGCGGGCCCGGATCAGGCCCCAAACCAGGCCTCCCAGGGCCAGCACGCAGGCGATCACGCCGACCTCGGCGAACCAAGTGCTCGAGATGCTGCTGCGCGAAGCCGCGGTGTCGATACCCGAAACGCTCGCGGACGACAGCGTGTAACCGAGGTGCACCCAGGCCCGAGAGGCGAAGGGGCGCACCGCGATCGGGATCGCGCACAGGGCGATGACCGCCAGCGCTCCGCCGGCGGCTAGCGCCATGCCCCGCCTGGGTGGGACCTGCCCGATGGCGAAGATCTGAGTCGCCAGCGCGACCAAGAGCACCGCACCCGCGGCGTGACTCTCCATGGTGGTGAGACCGACGAAGGCACCGAAGCCGAGCCAAACCCGCGCGTCACGCGTGTCCGCGGTGGGGCGAAGGAGGAGCCCGGCGAGCACCAGCGCCGCGGCCAGGGTCGCGCCACCGGCGATGGTGCCCTCGAGTTGCCAGGTCGGCGCGAGGGTTGCGGTCAGCGCGGCGGCCAGGGCGAGGAAGGGCGTCAAGCGCGGAGTCCACGCGTTCTGCTCGAGCAAGCGGGCGGTGAGCGCGTACGCAAGACGCGCCGCGAGCGCGAGACAGAGCGCGCTGGGCAGCGCCGCTCGCAGCACGCGCCCGCCGATGGGCAAGAACGACGCGGCCTGCATCAACACGCTCGAGAGCGTGCCCTCACCCCCGATGGGCACCAGCCCGAGGGCGCGCACCACCGGCAAGTCGTCGCGCCACTGGGTGAACGCGCTGGTGCGCAGCAAGGTCACCAGCAACGGAATGGCGACGGCGAACCACCCGAAGAGCGGGTACAGCCAGTGCCGCTCCGGGCGGAGGAGCGGAGGGGCGTCGGGGGAGCGCACGCCCGATCCCTACGATGTGCCGACAATTCGGCCCAATTTCCGGGAGATGCCCGCTGATGGCTTGGGCCTTTGGCCGGCGCCGCGCTAAAAGCGGTGCCCCCCGAAAGGACTGCCCGTGGCCCGCTTCATCGACGAGCTCAAGCGTACCCACTCGAACGGCGCCCTGCGCGCCACCAACATCGACCAGGAGGTGGTGCTCTTCGGCTGGGTGGACAGCCGTCGCGACCACGGCTCGCTGATCTTCATCGATCTGCGGGATCGGGACGGTCTGACCCAGATCGTCTTCGACCCCGACGCCTCCCAGGAGGCCCACGACCTCGCCGAGCAGGTCCGGGGCGAGTGGGTCATCGGTGTGCGCGGGAGCGTGCGATCTCGCGGCGAGCAGTGGAGCAAGAAGGAGAACAAGATGGTGCCCGCCGCCAACCCGAACCTCGCCACCGGCGAGATCGAGGTGGTGGTGCTCGAAGCGGCCATCTTCAACAAGGCCGAGACGCCGCCCTTCGAGATCCGAGACGAGATCGACACGCGTGAAGAGGTGCGGCTGCAGTACCGCTACCTCGACCTGCGACGCCGGCCGCTGCAGAACGCGCTGCGCATGCGGCACAACATCAACCAGGCCACGCGCAACTACCTGGCCGGCCAGGGCTGCCTCGAGATCGAGACGCCCTTCCTGGTCAAGTACACGCCGGGCGGCGCGCGCAACTTCCTGGTGCCGGCGCGGCTGCACTCGGGGAAGTTCTACGCGCTGGCCGAGAGCCCTCAGATCTTCAAGCAGCTGTTCATGGTGGCGGGCTACGAGCGCTACTTCCAGATCGTGCGCTGCTTCCGCGACGAAGATCTGCGCGTCGATCGTCAGCCCGAGTTCACCCAGATCGACATCGAGCTGAGCTTCGTCAATCAAGACGACATCTTCTCGCTGGTCGAGGGCCTGATCTTCACGATCTGGAAAGAAGGCCTCGGCGTCGATCTGAAGAAGCTCTACCCAGACGGGCATTTCCCCCGCCTGAAGTTCGACGAGTCGATGCGGGACTACGGCAACGACAAGCCAGATCTGCGCTTCGAGATGAAGCACCTGGATCTGACCGAGCTGGTGGTCGAGCACGGCGGCGGCGGCGTGCCCTTCTGGCAGCCCATCGCCGACAAGTTCAGATCCGGGGTCTACCGCCCGGATCTGCCCGCGGAAATCGTGAAATGCATGGTGGTTCCGGGCGACGCCGCCCTGTCGCGCAGCGACGTCGACAAGCTCGAGCAGCTCGCCAAGAGCATGGGCGCCGCGGGGCTGGCTCGCGCCAAGGTCGCGGCCGACGGCAGCTGGACGCAGTCGCCCCTGGCCAAGAGCATCGACGCGAACCTGCGCGACGCCATCAACGCGCAGTGTCGCGCCAAAGAGAACGACCTGCTCCTGTTCCAGTTCGGCAAGGCGAGCATGGTGCACACGGTGATCGCGAACCTGCGCGTGCACATCGCCAAGAAGCTCGGGCTCATCCCCGAGGTCGGCCACGGCGACCACTGGAACTTCTTGTGGGTCGTCGACCCGCCGCTCTTCGAGTGGGACGACGACGCGAAGCGCTGGGCCGCGGCGCACCACGCCTTCACGCGCCCGCACGACGACAGCGTGCCGCTGCTCGAGAAGGATCCGGGCAAGGTCCTCTGCTACCGCTACGACCTGGTGCTCAACGGCTTCGAGATCGCGGGAGGCTGCATCCGTCTCCACGATCCAGAAGTTCAGCGGCGCGTATTCTCGGCGCTGGGCATCTCGGACGACGATGCGCAGGAGAAGTTCGGCTTCCTACTGAGCGCGTTGCGCTACGGCGCGCCGCCCCACGGCGGCATCGCCCTGGGCATGGACCGCCTGGCCATGTTGGCAGCCGGCAGCGACAGCATCCGCGACGTGATCGCCTTCCCCAAGACCCAGAAGGGCACGGACGTGATGAGCGACGCGCCGAATCCGGTGAGCCCGGAGCAGCTCGCGGACCTGCACATCCGAACGGTCATCGAGGGCGCCTGAGCCTCGGGCGCGGGACAGGACCCGGCTTTGCACGGAGTTTTTCCCCCATCACCACCACCAGCCCGGCGCGCTCGAGGGCGCTCCACACGGCGGGCTCCTCCGGGACGATGCCCGAGCCGCCCGTCCGCGCTTTCCCCTTCTTGCGTCGGTCCAGCATGACCCGCCTACAATAGCGCCGCTCATGGGCGCGCGCATCCTCGTCGTCGACGACAGCCCCACGATCCGCAAGGTCGTGGCGTCGATCTTGACGTCGAAGAGCTACGACGCCGTCACCGCCGAAGACGGCCAGGACGCGCTGATCAAGATCAAGTCGGGCGTCGAGTTCGATCTGATCTTGCTCGACTTCGTGATGCCGCGCATGAACGGCTACCAGTTCTGTCGCGAGCTGCGCGCGCATCCGGAGCGCGCCAACGTGCCCGTGGTGCTGATGAGCGCCAAGGGCGACAAGATCCGGGGTCAGTTCGTGCAACAGACCGGGGCCATCGACGCCATCACCAAGCCCTTTGACGCTCGCGGCCTGATCGCGGTGGTCGAGGGCGCGCTGAAGAAGCACCAGGAGGGTCGTGGTCCGGTGGTGCCCGAGGCGGGCGCCATGCCCGACGAGTCGACCATCGCCGAAGAAGCCATGGTGCCCAGCCAGGTCGTGCCCAGCGTCGATCCGGCGCTGCGGCGCGCGCAGACGGCGTCGCTGTTTTCGGCTGCGCTGGTCAGGCTGGTCACGCCGGAGCTCGCGACGCAGTCGGGCATCGCGCCGGACTCGGTGAAGAGGCTGGGCGAGGCCGTGGCCCGGGCCATCACTCCGGAAAACATGGGCTCACTGACCAGCCTGCTGCGCACCCTCGACTTCGGTGAAAACACCCAAGACGTATTGGCCGGCGACGTGTCGGTGATTTCCATCGCCGAAATCCTCCAGCTCTTGCACCTGCAGCATCAGACCGGCGGCCTGGTGATCTCCAACAACAAGAGCGAGATCACCTTGTTCGTCCGCGAGGGCAACATCGACTTCGCCCGATCCCGCGGCGTCCGCGACGAGTTCCTCTTGGGGCGCTACCTGGTCGAGTCGGGATCCATCGGCCGCGAAGACCTGGACACCGTGTTGGCCGAGCGATCCGGCTCGCGGCGCCTGCTGGGCGACGTGCTCAAGGAGCTCGGCTTGGTGGAGCCGGAGGCGGTCACCCACGCCATCACCCGCCAGACCTCCGAGCTCGTGTACGAAGTGGTGCGCTGGAAGACCGGTCGCTTCACCTTCACCGTGGGCATTCCGCCCGAGGTTTCGACGGTGCGCCTCGGTCTATCGACCAGCGCGCTGGTGATGGAGGGTTTCCGTCGTGTGGACGAGTGGCGCCTGATCGAGGGCACCTTCGATTTCGAAGAGGTCATCGCGCGGGACGAGGGCGCCATCGAACGACACGGTGACGAGTCGAAGCTCACCAAGCGCGAGCTCGCGGTGCTGGAATCAGTCGACGGCGAGCGCACGGTGCGCGAGGTCGTCGAGTTCATGGAAGGCAGCTCCTTCGAGGTCTGCAAGATCATCTACCAATTCTTGAACTCGCGCTTGGTGCGGCGCCGGAGCGCCAACTGATGGCGAGCAGCGCCGGCGTGATCGTGTCGGTTCGCGGCGAAGAACGCTTCTTGCCGGCGCTGATCGTGCACAGCGTGCACTCCCAACCGCGGCTGTCGCCGGTGCCCGGCAGCCCCCTCGGGTTGGCGTGGGTCGCGGGCAAGGTGGTGCCCGTGGCGCGCCTCTCGGACGATGGCCCCCACCTGGTCGTATGCCTGAGCCGCGGCGAGGTCGTGGGTCTGTCTGGGGTCGAGGTCCTCGACACCGGGTTCTTCGCGCCCAGCGACCGCGGTGTCGAACGCCAGGGGCGCCAGGTCGAGCCCCTGGACGTCTCGGCGGAAATAGAGGCGGCGCTGGAGGCTGTCGCGTGAGCCTCGCTCGGCGGTTGATGGCCGGTCTGCGCGAGACGGCGCGGGCTCATCCTCGGCAGCCGCATGCGGCGAGCGTCGAGGACGCGCTCTTGTTCCGCTCGTCTGAAGACGCCGAGCGCCTGGCCGAGTCTGCGCTCTCGGCGAGCCAAGCCGCGGGCGCGAGCGCCGCGCAGCAACGCAGCGCGCTCGATGCCACCGTGGACGCGGTGAAGCTGCTGTTCACCCGTTCGCGAGAGGCGCGCGCGAGCGTGGTCGCAGCGCGGGAGGCGCTGGAACAGATCCGGATGGTGGCGCTCAACGCCGGGCTCGAGGGCGCGCGTCTGGGTGATCCGGCGGGCAAGCCCCTGGTGTTGGTCGCCGAGGACACTCGCTCGAACGCGGCCCGAGGTCTGTCGGCCCTCGACCAACACGCTGCCGCCCTGGACCAAATGGACCGCGACCGCGACAAGCTGAAGGAACAAGTCGAAGGCGCCCAGGCCCGCACCGCCGACGTGGCCCGGGACATCTTGCAGGTTCAAGCCGCCCAGCGCGACGTGTCGACGGCGCTCACGGAGGTCGCTTCGCGCGTGAAGCACGTCACGCGAACCGATCCCGAGACGGCGCGAATCGTCGCCGATGCCGCCGATCACGCCCGGGCCCTGCTCACCGCGCTCACGGCCCTCGCAGCGCGACCCGCTCGCGCTTCGCTCTTGGCATCCCTCGGCCCCACCCTCGGCCCGCTGCTCGAGCTCATGCGTGAGCAATACCGGGACGAACCGGGCGAAGAGCCGTGACCTCGTCGGACCTCGACGCGCTCTTGGCCGAGGAGATCCAGCGTCGTTTACCGGTCCTCGAAGACGACAACTCCGACCCACGCGAAGTTCGCGCGGCGCTGCACACCTTCCGCGGCTCGTCCGCCATGGCAGGACACGCGGATCTGTCGCTGGTCGTGGCTCAGCTCTCGACTCGCCTGCGACAAGGCGACACGAGCGCACGACGCGACGCGCTGAAGCTACTGCGCGAGGCCAGCACACGCCTGCGCGCGGGGCGTGCGCCCTTCGACACTCGCTGGCCCGAACCCCCGCCAGGGCTCTGCCCGTCGAGCATCGATCCGAGCTATCGCGCCGAGTATCAGGCCACGGTCCGCGAACGCATCGGGGAGCTCGAGGCGTTGCTCGAAGCTCCCTCGGACGCCGCCGCACTGAGCGGCGCGACCCGGGCAGTCCACTCGGTGAAGGGCGCCGCGGCCGCCATCGGCGATGATCTGACCACCTGGTACTGCCACGGCCTCGAGACCGCGCTGAGGCGCCCGGACTTCGATCCTCGGCAGCTCGGGACGGAGCTGCCGAGGCACGTCAGCGTCCTGATTTCGTTGGTCGACGATCCGACCAGCGCCCTGGACACCTTGCGGCCGAGGAGCGTGCGGCCCAGCCGTCCCTCGGGGTTCCCCGCGCGACGCGGCTCGAGCCCACCCGAAGAGGACACCGGCGAGCAGATGCTGCGGGTGCACGGCGTTTCACTGGAACGCGTGCTGGAACGAGTCGAGTCGATCCGGCTGGCGCAAGACGAAGTGTCCGGCGCTGCCGCCGTGACCGCCCGCGAGGTGGCTCGACTGCGCGAACAGCGCGCCGATTTGGCGGAAGCGCTCCGACTCTTGGGACCTCCGCGACCCTGGGGGCCGCCTGCCAGAGCCCTCGCGATGCTGGACGCGGTGAGCGACGCTTTGGCCGCCGCGGCGGACGGGCTCGAACAGGGCAGCGCTCTGGGGCGAAAGAGCGCGGAACGATTGAAGGGCGCCGCAAACGACGTGCGTCGTGAGATCGGACTGGTACGCCGCACCTCGCTGTCGTCGATGCTGGGCAAGATCGGCGCGGCCGTCGAGCGCCTGGCCGAACGCGAGGAGCGAAGCGTCCGCGTGCTGATCAAGGCCGGTGACGCGCCAGTGGATCGCGAAATCGCCGAGCGGTTGGTGGACCCGCTGATGCAACTCGCACGCAATGCCCTGGCCCACGGCATCGAGCGCCCTGACGAGCGCGCTGCTTCGGGCAAAGATCCGATCGGAACCCTGACGCTCTCCGCCGAGCGGGTCGGCGACTGGCTGCGCATCGTATGCGAAGACGACGGGCGCGGGGTCGACGTCGAATCGGTGCGCCGCTCCGCCGTCGACTGCGGATCGATCAGCGCCGAGGCAGCCCGCGCCGCCGGCGACGACGATCTGTTGGCGTTGCTCTTCGTTCCCGGACTCACCACCAAGCGTGAGGCCGACCTGCTGGCGGGGCGCGGCGTGGGGCTCGATCTCGCGCTCAATACCGTGCGCCGGCTCGGCGGCACCATTCGGCTCGAACGTGGACCCGCGAGCGGGCTGCGGGCGACGCTGGAGGTGCCCAGCGAGCGCTTCACCACCGACGTTCTGTGGTTGGAAGCCGGGACCTGGCGCTTGGCGCTGCCCGTGAGCTTCGCCGGCAAGATCGAGCGCGCGGACCCCGCGCGACCTCCGGTGCCCCTGCTGGCTTGCCTGGGGGAAAGCGCGCCCGCTCCCTCTGCGCTCTCCCTCGAGCTCTCGCTTCGGGGCATCCCCGCCGTGAGCGTGGGCATCGACGCGGTGGGCGAGGTCGAGGAGTGCAACCTGCGGCCGCTGCCCGCGCTGCTCTCCCAGAGCGGGCCGTACAGCGGCGCCATCTTGCGCGGAGACGGCACTCTCTGCTCGCGCTCGATGCGGCGCTCGTGGCGGTTCGTGCTTGGACTCTGGGTTGAGTTGCGCGCGGACTCGCCCAGATGTTTGCTCGCGCGCGCATGATCGTCGAGCCCATGACCGCCAGCGACCGCGCGCGCGTGACGCTCATCGCCGAGCTCGCGCAGCAGTCCATGGATTTAGACAAGGAAGCCGCGCGGACTTGGGGCAGGCTGACCGTTGCGCGCGTGACGCCCGGCTCGGAGGCCATCGCCGTGCTCCTGACCTGGTCGGTCGCGGACGAGCTGCACGTCATCAACGTCGCGACCCACCCGGAATTCCGCCGGCACGGCGCCGCGCGCGCCCTGCTTTCCCAGGCGCTGGACCGAGCCTCGCGCGATCGGGTGCGTCTCGTGCTACTGGAGGTGCGCCGGTCCAATCTGGCGGCGATCCAGCTCTACCGTTCGCTGGGCTTTTCAACGCTCGCGGTCCGCCGCGGCTACTACGCCGACAACTCCGAGGACGCCATCGAGATGAAGCTCAGCTTCGACCCCAACACCGGCCAGATGCTGCCCGGCCACGACGATGAAGATCTCGCCTGAGATGCTCACCTCTGCAACGCCCCGGCGCACCCAGCTCGTCGCGCCCCTGCTGCGCCGCGAGAGCATGGGCGCGGCCTATCAGGTGCTCACCTTCGACGTGCGCAAAGACCTCGGCGCGCGCCCCGGTCACTTCTTGATGGTGCGAGGGGCAGAGTGGGGCGACGCTCCGCTCTTGCCGCGGCCGATGAGCTACCTCGGCGGGGGCACAACTCCCTCGATCTTGATCAAGGTCGTCGGCGAAGGCACGACGCGCATGGCCCGGGCGGAGCCCGGTGAACCCTTCTCGCTCTTGGGTCCCCTGGGCGTTCCCTGGCGCGCGCCGTCGCCAGGGCGTCGCCCCATCTTGGTGGCCGGGGGAGTCGGCGTGGCTCCGCTGATCTTTCTCGCGCGATCGTTGGCGCGACGGGCAAACGACCGATGGCGATCTACGGCGGCCGCACCGCGAAGGATCTCCCGCTCGACGACGACCTCGCCGCGCTCTGCGAGCTCCACGTCACGACCGAGGACGGCTCGCGCGGGGTGAAGGGCCGCGTCACCGACGCGCTCGAGGCCGTGCTCATCTTCTCAGACGCGCACGCGAACGACGGCAAAGGCGCTCAGCGCAGTACTCGAGGCGCACGCGCCGAGAGCATCGATCGCTACTACTGCCTCGGTGACACGGTCGGTGACGGCGAAGCTTGCCGAACGAGCGCCGCGATTCGATTCGCGAGCTGTGCAATACCTGACCATCCTCGGCAACCACGACGCGGCCGTCTCCGGCGGATGGACGACCGGGTCATCACGAGGTGGCGCGCATGCGCTCGACGTCCACGTGTCGATGCTCTCCGCCGAGACATGTCCGGTGGGAGTTTCCCGACGAGCACATGATCGACGAGTTCAACGTGCTGCTCTGCCACGGCTCGCCGGTGGCGCCCTCGAGGAGTTCGAGAGCATCTTCGCGCCCGAGCAGGCGCGCGAATGCCTCCCCATCTGGGACGAGCTGGCACACCTCACGATGGTCGGGCACTCGCACCTGTGCAAGGTGTTCGCTTTACCCGGAACGGCGTCGAGGAGCTGCCTCCCGTCGTGCTCACTTCCACCTCGAGCCGAACAAGAAGTACATCGTGAGCGTCGGCTCGGTCGGCCAGCCCCGCGACTACGACAACCGCGCGAGCTACACGGTCTACGACACGGACAAGAAGCGCTTCGAGTTCAAGCGCGTCGAGTACGACATCGAGACGGCCGCCGAGAAGGTGCTCAGGGCGAAGCTCGAGCGAAACTTCGCGCACCGCCTGTTCATCGGCACGCGACGCTCGGCTTCGTCGACGCCCGGGAACACCGCCGCGGCCGTCGTCGAGCTTCTCGATGTCGAACTGGATCGGGCCGCGGTAGTGCGCGAGGACGAGACCAGCGGAAGGCCTCCGGATCGTTGCGCTCGAGCACGTCGCTCACGGTCACGAAGTGCCGAGCGACTTGCTCATCTTCTCTTCGTCGAGCGTCAGCCAGCCGTTGTGCACCCAGTAGCGCACGAAGCGGCTTGACGCCGGTGAACGCCTCCGCCTGAGCAATCTCGTTCTCGTGGTGCGGAAAGATCAGGTCCTGGCCGCCGCCGTGAATGTCCAGCGTCGCGCCCAGGTAACGGTAGGACATTGCCGAGCACTCGATATGCCAGCCCGGCCGACCGGGCCCCCACGGGCTGTCCCACGACGGTTCGCCCGGCTTCGCGCCCTTCCAGAGAGCGAAGTCCGCCGGGTCCCGCTTCTTCTCGCCACTCGGCCACGCGCGCGCCCGCCATCATCGAGTCCACGTCGCGGCCGGAGAGCTTGCCGTAGTCCGCGTCGCTGCGCACGCGGAAGTAGACGTCGCGGGTGCCGCCGGGCATGTCCACCACGTAGGCGGCGTCTTGGTCGATGAGCTTCTGAACGATCTCGAAGATCTCCGGCAGATGGTCGCTGACCTGGGGCTCGTGGGTCGGCCGATCGCAGCCCACGGCGGCGATTTGCTGCCGGTAGACCTCGGCCATGCGCTTCGACAACGCCAGCGGCTCCTCGCCGCTCTCCTTGGATCGGGCCAGGATCTTGTCGTCGATGTCCGTGATGTTGCGCACGTAAGTGACGTCGTAGCCCCGCGCGCGCAGGTGCCGCACCAACACGTCGAAGGCCACCGCGGCCCTCGCGTGTCCGGCATGCGGCACGTCGTACACGGTGGGCCCGCAGCAGTAGACGCTCACCTTCTGGTCGTGCCGCGGCTGGAGCGGCTCCACGTTTCGGCTGAGCGTGTTGTAGATTCGGACCGTGGTCATCGAGGGCGCGCAGCCTACCACGCCCAGGGATCGCGACGGGGTCCACCGCGGTCCTCCTCGACGCGCGGCCGCTCCCCCGGCGACGCACGGAATCCGTGCCAGGGCTTCGCCCTTCGTCGCTCCCGCCCGGTCATGAAGGGGCGAACGGCGAGCAGTCCCAGCACGAAGCCGCCGAGATGGGCGAAGAACGCCACGCCACCGGTGGTCGGGAGCGACAGCGACGCCACGCCGCGCAGGAGGTTCCACACGAACCACTCTCCAACCACGAACCAAGCCGGGAAGCTGAGCAGGACACCGAACACGAACCAGAGCGGGAAGACCGGGTTGAGCACGACGATGGGCGCCCGGGGATAGAGCACCAAGTAGGCGCCGAGCACGCCCGCGATGGCACCCGAGGCGCCGACCATCGGAATTGCGCTGCCCGGGTCGATGCCGATCTGCGCGAGCGCCGCCGCGAGTCCGGCGAGCAGATAGAAGGCGAGGTAGCGCCCGTGCCCCAGGGCGTCTTCGACGTTGTCGCCGAAGACGTGGAGGAACAGCACGTTCCCGAGGAGGTGGCCCCAGCTGCCGTGCAGGAACATGCTGGTCACGACCGTGATGGCGTCGGCGCCCGGATCGGCGAGCAGCCGCGCCGGGACGAGGCCGTAGCCCGAGATGACCGCGTCGCTCCCCCGGGAGAGCACGAGCCACTCGACCAGCCAGACGGCGACGTTCAGCGCGATCAACGCGATGTTCACCACCGGGGCGGTCCGGCGGGGGTTCTCATCGCGGATCGGGATCATGGCGGGACAAGGTAAGTCCACCGAGCGGGGCGCGCGAGCCCAGCCGAAGCGCCGCCGCTCACCGGCCGGCAGGCCAGGACCCCGCCGCGCCCACCGGTGCTAACGTCGGGCCCCCATGGCGCGTGTGATCTCGCTGCTGATCGGCCTGTTGGCTTTCGCCTGCTCGAGCGCTGCGTTCGACGGCACGGTCTACCGGAGCGGCGAGTCCGCATTTCGAGTCGGCCCGGTGCCCGAAGACTGGCAGCTGATCGAGGCCGACCACACCCTGCTGGCCTTCCGCGATCGCAGCGGTGGCGCGACCATCGCGGTCAACGGGCGTTGCGGCAAAGACGGCGACGACGTCCCCCTCGAATCGCTCACCCACCATCTCTTCCTGCATTTCACCGAGCGCCAGGTCGCAGGCCAGTCCAAGCTGGCGCTCGACGGTCGCGACGCGCTGCGCACCGTACTCCTGGCCAAACTGGACGGCGTGCCCAAGCACTTCACGGTCGTCGTGCTGAAGAAGAACGGCTGCGTCTACGACTTCTTGCGCATTGGCCACGACGGCTCGACCGTCCAAGACTTTGACGGATTCGTGCGCGGGTTCACCACGCTGAGCTGAACGATGACCGAGCCCGCCGACACCGAGCCGACTTCTGGGCGCATGAGCCTGGTGCCGCGTCCCGTCGAAGAACCGGATATGTCGCTGCGCCTGCTCGGCTTCTTGCACCACCTGGGCATGGTGGCGGAGATGACCTGGCGCACGACTCGCGCGCTCTTCAAGCGACCCTTCGAAGGCCGCGCGATCATCACGCAGCTCGAGTCGCTGGGCGTCAAGTCCCTGGGCATCGTGATCGTGACCAGCGTCTTCATCGGCATGGTGATGGCGGTGCAGTTTGCCTTCGGCCTGCGCAAGTTCGGCGGCATGGAGTACACCGGGCGCGTGGTCGGTCTGTCGTTTGCGCGCGAGCTTGCGCCGACCTTGACCGCCGTCATCGTCGGCGGCCGCATCGGGGCCGGCATGGCCGCCGAGGTCGGATCCATGGCCGTCACCGAGCAGATCGACGCCCTGCGGGCCCTGGGCGCCGATCCCTACAAGAAGCTGGTGTTGCCGCGGCTGATCGCCTCAATCCTCGTGATGCCGGTCCTCGGCGCCCTCGCCCTCGTGCTCGGCTTCACGGGCGCGATGTTGATCACCGACTTTCAGTGCGGTATCCCCGCGAGCTTCTTCTTTTACAGCGCGCTGGGCACCGTCACCATGAAGGACTTCATCAGCGGCATGCTGAAGACGCCCTTCTTCGGCGCCATCATCGCCCTGGTGGGCTGCCACTTCGGAATGATCACCCGGGGCGGAACCGCCGGGGAGAATATAGAAAAATTTTTAGGTACTCAAAAGCAAAAATTTATCTACAATTTAGAAATTCTTAAGGGAACAAAAGTTAGTTTTCGACAAGAATTAAAGTTTAAAGTTAAACAGAACAAAGCTGTAGATGTTGAATTGAGTGTGAGTTTGATCAATTATCAAAATAAACTAGTTTTTTGTTGCGTTTTTCGGGATATTAGTGAGAGAAAACAATTAGAAAATCAACTAAAATATCATGCTTATCATGATAGTTTAACAGGTTTATATAAACGTAACTTTTTTATGAATTATCTATCGCAAATTTTAGCCAATGCCAAAAGAAGGAAAACCACGGTGGCAATCATGTTTTTAGATATAGATAAATTTAAAGACACAAATGATGATCATGGTCATGATATTGGAGATTTATTACTAAAACAATTTTCTCAACGATTAAAAAAGGCTCTCCGAGACAGTGATTGTCTTGCACGTTGGGGAGGAGATGAATTTGTAATTTTACTACCGGATATTGCCTCTTCTGATACTTTAATTACGATAATTGAGCGTATTATAAAATCTATGAATGAACCTTTTATTTGTAATCAAGTTACGTTGACAACTTCAACTAGCATCGGTGTTGCTATTTACCCCACCCATGATGAAGATATTGATTCTTTGCTTAAAAAAGCAGACCAGGCATTATATACGACTAAAAGGAAGGGCAGAAATGGTTACACTATTTATGGTGAAGAATAAATCATAAATTATTCTTTTTCTTTTTCTTATCTTTCATTTCTCTCATTGTTGATTATTAATATGAAAATTTCAGAAATTCCTCTTAATATTAGCGAGAAAGTTAATCAGTTAAAATCCAAATTACAATCAGCTAGTTATGCTTATTATGTATTGGATAATCCTATTATGGAAGATCCTATTTATGATCAACTTTATCGAGAATTGCAAGAATTAGAAAATCAGTATCCTAGCTTAATTACCGTAGATAGCCCAACTCAAAGAGTGGGAGATAAACTGAACAGTCAATTAGATTCAGTTAAACATAATATTCCTCTTTATAGTTTAGAAAATGCCTTCAATTTTGATGAATTAAAACAATGGGAAAATCGTTGGCAAAAACAAATACAAAATAGCCCAGAATTTAATTATATTTGTGAATTAAAAATAGATGGATCTGCTATTGCTTTAACCTATGAAAATGGTATTTTTACCAGAGGTTTAACTAGAGGTGATGGATTTACAGGAGAAGATATAACTAATAATTTACGCACTATTCGCTCAATTCCTTTACGATTAAATATAGATAATCCGCCGTCCATGATGGAAGTGAGAGGGGAGACTTTTTTACCCTTAGAAGAATTTAATCGTCTTAATGAAGAAAGAGAAAAAAATGGAGAAAGTTTGTTTGCTAATCCTCGTAATGCAACTGCAGGAACTTTAAGACAATTAGATCCAAAGGTTGTTAGTCAGAGAAAGTTACATTTTTTCGCTTATAGCCTCTATTTATTTCCTGAAAATGAGAGAATTAATACTCAAGAATTATCTTTATTTTTTTTACAAGAAAGCGGTTTTTTAGTTGACCATAATTATCAAGTTTTTCAAGATTTAAACAAGGTAAAACAATATTTAGATTGTTGGGAAATAGAGAGAAAAAATTTGCCTTATATGACTGATGGTGTGGTGGTAAAAATCAACCAATTTTCTTTACAAACAAAGTTGGGATTTACCCAAAAATTCCCCAGATGGGCGATCGCAGTTAAATATCCTGCGGAAAAAGTAACTACCACAGTGGAGAAAATTACTGTCAATGTCGGACGTACTGGGGCTGTGACTCCCATGGCAATTATGAAACCTGTACAGTTAGCGGGGACAATGGTACAAAGGGCCACTTTACACAACAGCGATCGTGTGCAAGAATTGGACATTAGAGTGGGTGATGTGGTGATTATTCACAAAGCAGGAGAGATCATTCCCGAAGTAGTAGAAGTAATCAAGGATTTACGCCCTTCAAATACAGAGCCTTTTCAGATGCCAAGTCATTGTCCTGAATGTGGTTCAAAATTATTACGTCCGGAACATGAAGCCGTTATCCGTTGCGTTAATAGTTCATGTCCGGCAATTTTGCGCGGTAGTTTGATTCATTGGGCGTCTCGTGAAGCAATGGATATTCGAGGTTTAGGGGAAAAAGTTATTATCTCTTTAATGGAGCATAAATTAGTCAAATCCATTGCTGATATCTATCAATTAAAATCTTTTGAAATTGCGGATTTAGAGAGAAAGGGAGAAAAATCTGCTCAAAAATTAATTACCGCTATTGAAAATAGTAAAAAACAACCTTTTAGCCGAGTTTTATACGGTTTAGGTATTCGTTATGTTGGGGAAGTAAATGCTCAAATATTAGCCAAAAATTTTATTAAAATTGACAACTTAATTCAAGCTAAACAAGAAGATTTAGAAGCGATATATGGTATCGGGGTAGAAATCGCTTCTTCGGTGGTGGAGTGGTTTAAATTACCAGAAAATATAAGATTGGTTGAGGAATTAAGAAGTTTAAATATTAATTTAGAGAGTAAAAATAATAGTCAAAATTCAGGAAATTTAGAGAACAAATTATTTGTTTTAACAGGAACATTACCAACTCTTAAAAGGAGTGAAGCCAAAAAATTAATCGAATCATCAGGAGGAAAAGTTAACAGCAGTATTAGCAGTAAAGTTGACTATGTAGTGGTAGGAGAAGATGCCGGTTCAAAGTTAGAAAAGGCTCAAGAATTGCAACTAAAAATTATTACTGAATCGGAGTTATTGACCATCATTAACAATATCGGAGCTTTCTATTAATAAATAGACTAAAATAAAAATAAATTAGTCAAGTGTATATCAACCAAAATGGCAGTAGGAATAATGCCTTCGGATTGGAATACAGATTGTTTTAATAACGGATCGTCATTTTCAACAAGCAGGCTTTGAAATAAGTTTAACAAAGATAAATTAAATATAAACATTTTAGTGTAATTAAATGCAAATAAAAATAAAAGAAAATGACTGGGGTTTATTATTGAAGATTGCTCCTTATGCCAAACGAAACTCATCTATTTTACTAATTTCTTTGATCTTATTAATACCCTTATCTTTAGCTGGAGCAGTGCAGCCTCTTCTTGTAGGTCAGGCTATTTCTTTGTTAAGAAATGAACCCACATGGTCGTTTTTAAGGTCATATTCTGTCTCTAGTGGATTGAATTTACTAGCTTTTATTTTACTATTAACTATTATTATTAGAACTACTTTTCAAACATGGCAAGGATTTTTAGTACAAAAAGTTGGGCAGGAAATAACAGCATTTATTAGAGAAGATTTGTTTAATCATATTACTTCTTTAGCCTCTAATTTTTTTAATAAAACCCCTGTGGGAAAATTAGTAACGAGAATTACTAACGATGTGGAAGCCTTGGGGGACGTTTTCGCTACAGGTGCTATTGGCATTCTCAGCGATTTAGTCTCAATCTTAGTGATTGTTGTAACCATGTTTTCCCTACAGTGGCAATTAGCTTCTCTGTTGGTATTGATGTTAATTCCCGTCACGGGCTTAATTATTTATTTTCAAAGACAATATCGTAAGGCAAATTATGCGGCAAGGGAAGAATTATCTCTACTTAACTCCATGTTGCAAGAAAACGTTGTTGGTATCAATATTGTGCAATTATTCTGCCGAGAAAAATATAATAGTGAAATTTTTCGCAATGTGAATCATCGTTATCTAGTTGCTATTGATAAAACCATTTTTCATGATTCAGCGGTGTCGGCTACTTTAGAATGGATTTCCTTAGCAGCCATCGCTGGGGTGTTATGGTTAGGAGGATTATTTATATTAGAAGATAAACTCACATTTGGGGTGTTATCCGCTTTTATCCTTTATTCTCAAAGATTATTCGATCCTTTGCGGCAATTTGCCGATAAATTTACAATGTTTCAGTCAGGTTTTACTGCCATTGAGAGAATTACTGAATTGATGAGTATTCCTATCGAAATTAAAGATAGAGACGATAATGTTAGCTTTGAAACTTCGAAAGAAAACCAACAAATCGGAGAAATTAGATTTGAGAATGTGTGGTTTGGTTATAAACCCGATGAATATGTGCTGAAGAATCTACATTTTATCATTAAACCCGGGGAAAAAGTTGCCTTAGTAGGACCTACGGGTGCAGGAAAAAGCTCTATAATTCGTTTATTGTGCCGTTTGTATGAACCAAGTCAAGGGAGAATTTTAGTAGATGGAATTGATATTAAAGATATTAGTCAAGCAGAATTAAGAAGTCATATCGGCGTAATTTTACAAGAAAGTTTTATCTTTGCCGGGGACGTAAAACGAAATATAACTTTAGGGGAAGAATATACCTTGGAAAAAATTAAACAAGCGGCCGAAATTACAAATATTGACAAATTTATCGAAAAATTACCCCAAGGATATAATACCCAATTAAGAGAAAGAGGAGCAAATCTTTCTGGAGGACAAAAACAACTCTTAGCCTTTGCGAGGGTCGCCATCCGTAACCCCAATATACTAGTTTTAGACGAAGCCACCTCAAGTTTAGATGTAGCGACGGAGGCTGATACTCAACAAGCCTTAGATAAACTTTTAGTCAATAAAACTGCTATTATTATTGCCCATCGCCTGTCAACTATTCGCAATGTTGATAAAATTTTGGTCTTAAAACACGGGGAATTAATCGAATCGGGTAGCCATGATCAATTATTAACGGAAAATGGACTATATGCTAGTTTATATAAATTACAAATGTTAGCCACTACTGGCAATTGATGAATTGAAGTACTCTACTTTAATCTCAAAATATTACTATTTGATTACAAATCATCCCGCAATGATCCAATGCCGAAATTTTTAATCAGGATATTCAAAATCAATAGCTTGGAGAAGTTTGAATTTAATATCTTTGGTCGCTAAATCTCCTGGAGCGAGAAAATGAGGTTTGCCAGTATTTTGCTCGAAAACATCCTCAAAATAGCTTCCCATACGGCATTCCACGTGATACCAAGCCAATGACATGAAATAGCGTTGTGCCCACTCCCTAAAGCTAGAAGCATCGTCATCGGCACTAGATTCTAAAGGAACCCAACCGAGGTCAGGAACGTAAAATTGTAGCCAAACGTGATTGAAATCCGGAGATAAAAATACGTTCCGAGATCCGGCTTGCATTTTATATGCAGGAACTTTGTAATTGCCACACTTCCTGACAGGAATATCGTTCAATCGGAATAAGGATAAAAAGACATTGAGATATTCCCCACAGGAACCCTCCCTTTGCCTTAAAACCTGTTCGTCCCATCGTGATAGCGATCCATCATAGGTGAGTCGCTGATAAATATAATCTCGGATCGCTTTAGCTTTTTTGAGGACATTTTTCTTGTCGCCATCGCTTAAATCTTCCACCGCTTCTTGAGCTTTTTCTTGGACATAGCGCTTTTCCATGTCAAGTTCGTCTTCATTTTCCAAGTATTGGGCATATTGATTCAATTCGGCTTCACTAATTTCTCGAATATCCTCTGGATCGACACCATAGCGAATGCCATACATTTTAACTAAAGCTTTCCAACCAAACACCCGCCTTTCCTTTTCTAGGTCAACTTCAGGAAGGGAAAAGACGGCAACGGGGCGATTTTCCTCGGTGGCAATTGTTTCAATTCTCATGTCAAAATTACCAATCGGTTGAATCTCGATAACTTCTTGCCTGTCGATTGGTAGAAGATTTTCCACTCAAGTAACTTTCCCGTATTTTTCAGCCATTTCCGGTAAGGCGTCCAATTTTTCTACATAGTACACTTCAACGACAAAACCATTAGATAAAACGGCTTTTTTCTGGTCATCATGCTGAAATAGTAAGGGATAGATAAAATTATCCCGAATCTGAGTATCTATTTTCATTTTGAATTCACTGTCTCCCGTATCATAGACCTCAAAACTACGTTTTCTTCATCTATAAAAGATAAAATTATTTATAGTTGTCTATACTTACACAAGAACAGACCAAATTTCGATCGCCATAGGCATTCTCAATACGTCCAACCACGGGCCAGAACTTATGTTGTTTCGTGAAGGGGTCAGGATAGGCGGCCTCTTCTCGGCTATAGGGGTGACTCCAATCAGAAGAAATTAAACTTATAGCAGTATGAGGGGCATTTTTTAGAATATTATCGTCTTTATCCCCTTCTTCTCCTTCAATAGCTCTGATTTCTTCCCGAATACTAATCATAGCGTCACAAAAACGATCTAATTCCCCTAGAGATTCGCTTTCCGTAGGTTCAATCATCATTGTGCCACCCACAGGCCAAGACATCGTTGGGGCATGGAATCCATAATCTATTAACCGCTTGGCTACGTCTTCTACCTCAATATGGGCAGTTTTGCGTAAGGGACGTAAATCAATAATACACTCATGGGCAACTAAACCAGATTTACCTGTAAAAAGGATAGGA
This sequence comes from uncultured delta proteobacterium, assembly GCA_963716725.1. Taxonomy (GTDB): domain Bacteria; phylum Myxococcota_A; class Polyangia; order Polyangiales; family Polyangiaceae; genus JADJKB01. The sequence goes on along the minus strand of CAVQUB010000022.1, from coordinate 7,200 downwards.
TAATGGGGTGCGAGACGATCGGCAATATAATTAGCGTTGAGAATGGCAATTTTTGAGGCCAACGTTAAACCCTTACTGCCCATCATGGCAATATACATCCACGATATCGGTAAAATACTAGCACTTCCCCAAGGGGCAGCAGAAATCCAACCGATAGACTCATTATTTCCTCCCTTAGTAAAGGGAGTTGGGGAAGATTCAGTTAAAGAGGTTGAGGGCAAAAAAGGTAGTAAATGGGACATTACACCAATAGGACCCACTCCCGGTCCTCCGCCACCGTGAGGAATACAGAAGGTTTTATGTAGGTTGAGATGACAGACATCGGCACCAAAATCACCAGGCCGACATAAGCCAACTTGGGCATTCATGTTGGCACCGTCGAGATACACTTGTCCTCCGTAGGCGTGAATTATACTGCATATATCTTTAATGGCTTCCTCAAAAACTCCGTGAGTGGAGGGGTAGGTAATCATCAAAGTGGATAAGTTATGTTGATGTTTCTCAGCTTTGGCTTTTAAGTCCTCGATATCAATATCCCCTTGATTGTCACATTTGATGGCTATCACTTTTAAACCACACATAACCGCACTGGCTGGATTTGTGCCGTGTGCGGACTCGGGGATTAAACAAATATTACGTGTGCCTTCTCCTCTACTATCATGGTATTTACGGATAACTTGTAGCCCCGCGAATTCCCCTTGGGAACCGGCATTGGGCTGTAGAGAAACACCGTCAAATCCTGTAATTTCTGTTAACCATGCCTCTAGTTGTGAGAATAAAGTTTGATAGCCTTTAGTTTGGGATAAGGGTGCGAAGGGGTGAATTTGATTAAACTCTGGCCATGTCACGGGTAACATTTCAGCAGTGGCGTTAAGTTTCATGGTACAAGAGCCTAAGGCAATCATGGAAGTAGTTAAGGATAAATCTTTCGTTTCGAGACGATGTAAATAACGCAGTAACTCCGTTTCCGAATGATATTGATTGAAAATGGGTTCAGTAAGATAACGGGTTTCACGGTACAATTGAGGGGGGATACCTAAGTTATCCACAGCTAAATCGGAGCTACTGAAGGTTATGTCCTGATTTTGAGCAAAAATTGACCAAATTGTCTTAATATCCTCAACAGTGGTAGTTTCATCGAGGCTAATTCCGATGGCATTTTCATAGTAACGAAAGTTGATTAATTTACTTTCCGCCTTCTCTTTAATAGTACTGGGATCATCAATTTCTATAGTAATAGTGTCAAAAAAATGCTTAGATTTAATTTGATAACCAAGTTTTTCTAATCCCCTAGCCAAAATTTTTGTTAAATAATTAACTCTTAAGGCAATATTTTTAATGCCTTCCTCCCCATGATATACCGCATAAGTGGAAGCGATAACTGCTAACAAAACTTGAGCTGTACAAATATTACTAGTTGCTTTTTCTCTACGGATATGTTGCTCTCTCGTCTGTAAGGCTAATCTTAGGGCTGGTTGCCCGTGTACATCTTTGGAAACGCCAACGATTCTACCCGGAACTTGTCGTTTATATTCTTCTTTAGTAGCAAAATAAGCAGCGTGAGGACCACCATAACCTAAGGGTACACCAAAACGTTGGGTATTTCCTACAGCGATGTCGGCATTTAATTCGCCGGGAGATTTTAAGAGGGCAAGGCTTAACAAATCAGCGGCGAGGATGACAATACCTTTTTGTTGATGGATTTGGTTAATGATTGTTTGATAGTCATAAATTGTGCCATCAGTGGCAGGATATTGGAGTAAACAGGCAAAAATGGGAGTATTAAAGGTAAAAGTTTCAGGATTGCCGATAATTAAATCTATATCTAAATATTTCGCCCTTGTTTTCATCACTTCGATGGTTTGAGGGTGACAATTTTCATCGACAAAAAAAGTGTTAGATTTATGTTTAGTAACGGCATAACTCATAGTCATAGCTTCGGCGGCGGCGGTGGCTTCATCCAAGAGAGAAGCGTTGGCAATTTCTAACCCCGTCAAGTCAATAATCATGGTTTGGAAGTTTAACAAAGCTTCAAGTCTTCCTTGAGCAATTTCCGGCTGATAAGGGGTGTAAGCAGTGTACCAATTGGGATTTTCGAGAATATTTCGTTGAATGACGGCGGGAGTGACGCAATTATAATAACCCATGCCAATATAAGAATGATATACCTGATTTTGTTGGGCGATGGCTTTTAAAGTGGCTAAGGCTTGGGTTTCTGTTTGAGGGGAAGGTAATTGTAATGGGTTTTTGAGACGGATAGATTGCGGTACGGCTGAATCAATTAAGGTGTCTAAATTCTCATAACCTAGTTTAGCCAACATCAATGATTGTTCTTTTTCACCGATACCGACATGACGATGCAGAAATATATCTTCGCTAGGGGAATTTTTCAGAGTTGATGAGGCAATGAGGCTATCTTCTGAAAGGGCGGGAGAGTTGATATTTTGTAAATCAAGCATAGATGACAAGAGTTATAAAATTTTATATATCTTAATATATCTTAATCTAAGTTATAACGATATATCATAACTTTTTTATACTCTCAAGGAAGACTATAAGTAGTTGGTGAGGGGAGGTAATAGTTAATGGGTAATGGGTAAATTGAAATAACTATAACGCTTTTTTAGGACTCTGGGTTAGTTATAATTAAGAAAAAAGCTTGAAATCGGGAGGTGAGTTATGGTTAAGCCACGTCCAGCTCACAAAACAATCAAATTCATTGATCAATACTGCGAAATCTATCGAGATTTATTTCCCGAAGTGAGGACATTTGAGTATTTTAAGTATCTTCATTTGGGACTAATATCAGAGCTAAAAAGGAAAAGTTTACCGGCGATCGCTAAGCTATTAGGATTAGAAAATAAGGAAATAAAACCGATTATGTAAAAAGACAATATATTGGAAATTTAGGCAAAGTAGAAAATGGAATAGTAACAGTAACAGCTTATGGATTAGTTCGAGGAATGACATTACCTTTGCTCCAAGAAGTGTATAAACCACTTGGCAACAAGAAGTAACCATGGAGTCTGGTTGCCTTGTGGACAAAGAGTAAGAGCAAATAAGTGGAGCAGAACAATTAAATGAATCAAAGGAAGAAAGAGTAGAAAGAGAAAAAAATTTACAAGAAGAAATGAAAAAACATCCGTGGTGGGATGAGGGAAAAGGCTGGAAAAATATCCTCAATAAATTAAGGCTATTTCTGCAACCATTGTCTTGTTTTAACTTGCTAAAGCCTTGGTTATTAATGTTTTTTAAACCTAAGATGGATTTTAAACTTATGGAACAGTGAGGAAAAATGGCTACCATTAGCCATAGATGCCACTAATATCGGACAAAATTTTACAGTTAGTTTTGTCTCTTCACGTTCTTTATCAGGGGTGTGGTATTCCAGTAGCGTGGAAAATAGTTAATCATGCTCACTTTTTTTCACTTGTGTGGTTGATAATTACTAATGGCTTATTCTATATTATTGTTATGTTAAGTTTATTGAAAATCATTACTGATGGGACAGTTAGACGTTAAACCGAATATACGCACCTGCGGCATAAACCTTAATCACTGGTATGTGGTAGCTAGTAGTGATGAACTGAAAAATAAGCCTCTTGGATTTACTTTATGGCATAGAACTATTGTAGTTTTCCGTAATGACAACGGAGAAATTCGGGCTTTAGAAGATCGCTGTCCTCATCGTCAGGTAAAATTAAGTGATGGTCAAGTGAGGGGTAATGATTTAGAATGCCCTTATCATGGTTGGCGTTTTGATGGCAATGGTAAATGCTCTTTTGTCCCTTACTTAACTCAGAAGCAAAAGTTACCTAATTGTCAGTTGAGGCGTTACCCGGTTAAAGAATTTGATGGTTTTATATGGCTATTTCCGGGAGATGGTGATAGCGAAAAGACTAAACCGATGGGGTTGCCAGAATGGAAACATTTAAACTATATTGGTAGCATGACGACCATTGATTGTCCGGGGCATTTTTCTTTCCTCATCGAAAATTTAATGGATATGTATCATGGGCATTTACACGATAATTATCAAGCATGGACCAAGGCTTCTCTACAGAAAATTACAATAAACGATCATCGAGTAGACGTTTTGTATGAAGCTCAAAGTTACTACAACATCGACAAAATTTGGTCAATTTCTCAGTTATTTTTTCCTGCATTACGCCGTTTACATCCCGAACCTTTAACAGTAAGTTATGTTTACCCTCACTGGAGTTCCACTTTAGGTAAGGATTTTAAAATTTACTGTCTTTTTTGCCCCATCAATGAAACCACAACCAAGGCTTATTTGATACACTTTACATCTTTAGAGGCTTTTTGGCGTTTACATAAGTTACCTGTTACTTTTCGTCGTTTCGTGAAAAATAGTCTTTTTGGCACTGCTAAAGGATTATTAGATGGTTTAGTGCGCCAAGATGTGGCTATGATAAAACAAGAACAAGAGGCTTTTTCAGCTAATCCTTTTCATCGTACTTATGAACTAAATCCGGCGATCGCCAAAGTGCAAGAATTAATTTTTCATGAAGCCACCATAAATAGTTAATTGATCCAAAAATTATGACTCTTCCGGAATTAGCGTGGTAGCCACTAGTGGTCTGTCAAGACAGTTTTGAGGGACTGGGAACGGGTAATTTTGGATTTTGGATTTTGGATTTTGGAGGATTGTTTTATCTCTCATTTCAAAATTGACAGGCCACTAGATATAGTTCCTTAATAATCAAAAATATCAGCAACAGCATGAAAATAATTATTCTGATTCCATCAGATTTATTATCCTAGCAAGAGCCTACTCCAGAAACAATTTCTTCAACTTTGGCAGAAATGTCCTTAGGAATCAGGATTTAATCATTTATTACATTTGCGATTAGCTTGGGTTAACGATCGCTTTGTGCACAGGTTTCTTAACATTTAGGAAGTAGAAAAAACACTGAGGCAACTGAGTACAGTTTCCAAATAGCGATTATCCCAACCTGCCTTAAGCCGTTTGTTCTCTATGCTAACCTTCGTTGTGTGTGCGATTATCCTGTCCTGCTCATTTCTTTCTAAAAGTATCCTGGTCAAACGTGATATGCTAAGATATTTCCGTCATTATCAAGTGTGAGGAGGCAAAAAAAATTGAATTACTGGGTACAAAAAAGACTACAATGTTTACAAGAAGCATTTAACCACAAATACTGTCTTAATATAGATCAAGTTACAGATATTGTAGCTTCTAGTTTTCAGGCAGGTCATACTTTATTAATTTGTGGCAATGGCGGTTCTGCAGCTGATGCACAACATATTGCGGCCGAGTTTGTAGGGCGTTTTCAACTTGATCGTCCGGGTTTACCTGCCATCGCACTGGGGACAAATCCAGCCACTTTAACAGCATGGAGTAATGATCATGAATTTGAGACAATTTTTGCCCGGCAGGTAGAGTCTTTTGGTAAACCAGGAGATGTGTTATGGGTATTATCAACTTCGGGAAGATCTCGTAATATTATTCACGCCTTAAAAGCTGCTAAAGAAAGGGGTTTAATTACCGTCGGCATGGCAGGGAACAACGGTGGTATGATGAGTGGTTTAATTGACTATCCTCTTTTTGTCAGCGAAAAAAATACCCCTTACGTTCAAGAAATACACTTAATCACCTATCATCGTATTTGTGAACAAGTAGAGGCTCAATTATTTGCCCATAATATTGTAGAAAAACCTTTAGCAGTATAATCAACCAGAGTTCGGAGTTCCAACCAAGCTAAAGCAGAGATAATTCTCCTGCTACTTCTAGGCGTTTATAGTCGTCAATACGCAAAAACTTATCCCCTAAATTTTCTGCAACGGTAGGGGTAATCCATCCCATTTGTTTTAAAATATGAATGGCAGTAGCATATTTTGCCCGTTTACTACCGTCAAGGATTTTTATGGCTAAACCCATATTTTGACCGATATTACCAATACACTGGATACCTTCAGCACCGGATTTACTCACCAACATTCCGTCGGTTAAATTCATTAACTCCGTGTCGAAAGCACCTTCTCCGGCTACCATTGTCGGATGATTTGTCATAGCGCGGACAATTCTTTCTAAGTCGATACTATTACCAGAGGCCAATTTTGCGTATAAAGTCGCCATTTGTCCTAATTCTAGAGCATAAGTGGGCACACCACAATCGTCTCTAGCAGTCATAATTTCTGCCCCGGGAATGGACAATAATTCGGCTATCTTCTGTAAGATTAATTGCTGTACGGGATTAGAGCGATGAAAATAGGTATCCAAATTCCAGTTTCGCTGTTGACAGACTGCCAACATTCCTGCGTGTTTCCCTGAACAGTTAGACTGTAAAGCACTGTTTTTTCCTTTGGGAATGGGACATTTTAAGTAACTTGCTTCAATATCTGCCCGCCACAAAATATTAAATACTTGTCTAGCTTGTTCTATACTACCTTGATGGGAACTGCAAATGATTGCTAAATCTTTATCATTTAAGTCAAATCTTTCCATTACCCCTGTACTTGTAACCGCTAAGGCTTGAAATGGTTTCATTGCTGATCGCATAAAAGAAACAGTTTCAGTGTCTCCTGCTACGGCTAAGATTCTACCCCTATTATCAGCAACGACAACCTCTCCCTGATGGATGGATTCGACTATGCCCTCTCTGAGGAGGTGTATTTCTAAACGGTGATAGGGAGGACGTTTTAATCTTGTCATTTTTTATCTAAGTAATAAGTAATAAGTAATAAGTAATAAGTACATAAATTATTTATTGCCTATTGCTTAATTATCCACTGTTAATTGTCTATTGTCCATTGTTGATTGTCAATGAGTAGTCACCCATAGTGCCAGTACACCACTAAATATTAAACTAAGTAATAAGATAAAACTTTTTTGTAATCTCGCTAGAATTGGTTGGACTTGATACTGAAAAATGAGTTGATCTCGGCGATAAAATTCTAGAGGTTTTTTCCATACTTGCCCGTCATACCAACTCGATTCCTCATAGACTATTTTTGTTTTTTTGAGGCAATCGCCCATATGTCGACCAACCCAAGTATAAGCGTATTAAGGCAAAAGTTACAAAAAGAGACGCACCTAAACCACTAGAAAGTAAAAAAGGTAAACTGGCTTCTTGAGGAAAAAAACTAGCGGCGGAAATGGGGGCAGAAATTAATAAACTAAATATCCAGACTCCCATAAGTTTAAGGGCAAATTGCCAT
>CAVQUB010000021.1:0-448439 GCA_963716725.1 uncultured delta proteobacterium | reverse complement strand
ATGCATGGGCCTGCTGAAAGGCTGGCCGCTGGACAAGGTCAATTCGTTTGCCAACAGTGTGGCCGCATTCGTCTGCTCGCAAAAGGGCGCGACCCCGATCCTTCCCAAGCGTTTGGTGGCGTATTAAGAACGGGGAGACGAGGTTGTCAGCACCCAAAGTATCCTCAGAAGAGAGAATTCGTTATGAAAGAAACTATCGAACTCAAGCAGGAAAATCTTCCCCTCCTTGCAGAGAAAATCGCTTGCCCATCCTATGACCGGAGCAAGCTCAAGACAGGTATCGTGCATATCGGGGTGGGTGGATTTCATCGATCACACGAAGCCTACTACACCCATGCACTCATGAACGAAACCGATGCCTCCGACTGGGGCATCTGCGGGGTGGGCTTGCGCGAGCACGACCGCAAAATGCACGACATTCTTAAAGCACAGGACTATCTGTACACACTGATCGTGAGGCATCCCCGGGGTGATGTTGAGAACTGCGTCATCGGTTCGCTTATCGATTTCCTGCTGGGCTGCGACGATCCGGACGCCGTCATCGACAGGATGGCCGATACAGACACCAAGATCGTTTCGCTGACCATCACCGAAGGGGGCTATAACTTCAACCCCGCCACCGGCGAGTTCGACTTCGGCAATGCCGATGTGCAACACGATCTGGACAATCCCTCCAGCCCGAAGACGGTGTTCGGTTATCTGACCGCCGCGCTCAAGAAACGCCGCGCCGCGGGGCGCCCGGCCTTCACCATCCAGTCGTGCGACAACATCCAGCACAACGGCGACATGGCACGCAAGATGCTGCTGGCCTTCGCGTACGAGCAGGATGCCGAGCTTGCGCGGTGGATCGAAAGCGAAGTGTGCTTCCCCAATGCCATGGTGGACCGGATCACACCCGTGACAACACCGGAGGATATCGCATACCTGAGTACCGAAATGGGTTTGAAGGACGCATGGCCGGTCACCTGTGAGCCTTTCACCCAATGGGTCATCGAGGACAATTTTTCCAATGGGAGGCCCGTGTGGGAGAAGGTCGGGGCGCAGTTCGTCGCCGATGTCACGCCCTATGAGAAGATGAAAATCCGTTTGCTTAATGCCGGACATTCCGTCCTCGGGCTGCTCGGCTCGATCCATGGACATGCAACCATCCATGGCTGCGTGGCGGATCCGCTGTTTGCAACCTACCTGCGCCGTTTCATGGATATCGAGGCTACCCCCGTACTCGATCCGGTGGAAGGGGTCGATCTGGAAGCCTACAAGGATAGCCTGATCGAGCGCTTTGGAAACCCGAACATCAAGGACAACCTGGCACGCATCTGCCTGGAGAGTTCGGCCAAGCTGCCAAAGTTCCTGATCCCCACGATCAACGAAAACCTGGCGCAGGGCGGCAGTATCAAATACGCCACCCTGGTCATCGCCGCATGGTGCCTCTACAGCGATAAAGGCCGGAGCCGGCATGGCGTCGAACTCGACATCGTCGACGAGATGAAGGATGAACTGCATCAGGCCGCAATGGGAACCGCGGACGATCCGCTTTCCTTTCTCCGGCTGAAAGTTATTTTTGGCGATCTGGCAAATAACGGGGAATTCACCGCGCTGTATTCTGAGATGATCCAGGCCATCTATGAAGATTCCGACATCGCGCATCAAATGCGGAAGATCCTGTCAGCCTAGCAAGTAACGCCGGTTTCGACAGGCTTTTTCCAACCTTTCGAAGCGCGTGTGTTGTTCAACCGGACCGTATCACAGTGCCGTAACGCGTAAATGAAGCATGTGAGGCATATCAAATGAAAAAACTACTCGCTATCACCCTGTTGTTGTCATCCAGCATTGCCATGGCCGAAACGGCGCAGCCGGCATCCGGATCCTGGTATGAACGAGACCGGCTTACCGGTAATTGGGCGGGGCTCCGCGATTCACTCGAGGATTCAGGCGTTTCGCCTTTCATCGTCTACGACTCGATCTTCGCAGCGAATGTTTCCGGCGGAATCGAATCCGACGAGGACTTCACAGGGCAAATCTACGCAGGGTTCAACATGGATCTTGAAAAGCTGATGGGCCTGGATGGGACAACCTTCAAGATTTCCTATGTTAATCGTCATGGCAACAGCATCGGCGATTCCGTAGGCGGGGTCTACGATCCCATGACCATCTTCGGTGGTCAGACCAACTACCTATACGATCTCTGGCTGGAAAAGACCTTTGGCGATGCCTGGGCGCTTAAGCTCGGGCGGGTATCCGCCGATCAGGACTTTGCTACGTCGCCGCTCTACGGTTATTCGCTAAGCACGGCAATCAACGGTCCCATCCGCGCGTTTCTGCTTGAAAACGCCTTCACGTCCTTCCCGTATTCCGTCTGGGGTGCGCGCCTGAAATACAACCTTTCGGAGCAGCATCAGTTCCAGCTCGGTGCCTATCAGATTGGCGAAGACATGTGGGACTTCAACGACCATGGCCTCGACTTCGGCATTCGCAGCGACGACGGCGTCACCATTCTTGCCCAATATGACTGGACGCCTGAGGTGTTCGGCCGCCCGGCCCGCGTCTATGTCGGTGTAGCCAATGCGTTCTTCGACTTCAATAATTTCGACGGTGCCGGCACTACGGACCATCTCGTACGCGTTTATGGCCATGCCGACGTCGAGGTTGCCGATGGGCTCAAGCTGTTCGGCCTGCTGGCCTATTCCGATCAGGATCAAGTCGCCAAGACGCCTTTCCAGGCCAGTATCGGTGCCATCTACAAGGGGTTGATTTCCTCGCGGCAGGATGACCGCACCATATTTTACGCCACCTATGGCCAGTTCAGCGATGAATATGGCCTGTCGCTCGGCGAGAGCAAGGACTTTGAAGCGGTGTACGAGCTCGCGCACCGCATCCAAATCATTCCCAGCTTCTACATCCAGCCATCGATCCAATACATCCAGAAACCCGGCGGCACTGGCGAGATCGACGACGCCGTCGTCATTGGCGCCTGGGTCGGCGTCACATTCTAGGGTGGAGATAATCAGAATTTCATTTAGTGCGGTTAAGATTCTCTCGCTCTAGGGACGTGGTCAAAAAATCATTGCCTCTGATTGATCAAATATGAGATTACCAACCTCTCAAACTCAAGCTGACCACCCCGAGATGCGGCAATGCCTTCTGCAACCGATTACACCGCAGTTGTCTGACTACTCAGCGACACTTTCAGCGATCGGAAACGAGAGAACTACCTCACGAGGCTCAGGCAGGTCATTAGTACTCAGGGTTTGCAACCTCGTTGAGAATGTGATCAAAACATCAATCTAAACATTTTTCTTTATTATAAGTAACAAGTTATTAAAACACCCTACTCCCACTCGATTATAAATAAGCCTGAAAAATCCTGTATTTTCAATGCTGTTATTTCTGGTGTATGCGCCGATACCATGAAAAATACCATGTTCAGAAATTCCTGCTAATCGTTACTGAAAACGATTACTCCAATTTCAGTTTCAAAGTTCTCCCCTGTTTTTAGCCGGGCTTATGCCTACCTTTTTCTCTCCAGATTTATCGCCTATACATTCCGTTTTTTTCGTTGTTTAATTCCGTAATTTACGATGTTGTATTCGTATGAATACATCATCCCTGTATCCCCGCTGGATTGAACCACGAATTGATGAAGCTTTACTGGATACCCCAGTGGTTCTGCTCGCAGGACCACGTCAGGCTGGCAAGACAACCCTCGTGCGTCAATTCGCCGAGCGTGGACTGTACTACCTGACCCTGGATGATGAACTGACATTGTTGTCGGCGCATGAAGATCCAGTCGGCATGATTCGCAATCTGGATCGCGCCGTCATTGATGAAATCCAGCGAGTACCCCAGTTGCTTCTGGAGATCAAAAATACTGTCGATGAGGATCGCCGCCCCGGACGGTTTTTGCTGACTGGCTCGGCCAACCTGATGGCGCTGCCCAAGATTGCGGATTCACTGGCCGGGCGCATGGAAACCCTGTTGCTGTTGCCTTTATCGCAGAGCGAAATCGAGAACAGACCAGCGAACTGGATAGACAGTATTTTTGCCGGAAAAGTACTGACAGCGGACCCTCCTGTACTGGGCAAAGAACTGGTCGCACGTGTATTACGCGGTGGCTACCCGGAAGCGGTTGCACGGCCAACGGCGAAACGTCGTATAACCTGGGCTCGACAATACATCGATGCCATTATTCAACGCGACGTCCGCGATGTCGCCGAAATCGATAAACTTGATCAGTTGCCACGCTTTCTACGCGCACTGGCGCAGACCGCTGGTCAGATGTGCAACTACTCCGAGTTAGGCGGTCAAGTCAGTCTCGATGGCAAGACAGTCTCTCGCTACATCAGTGTCTTTGAACAAATGTACCTTCTCAAACGTATTGATGTATGGGCACGCAATCGCTTGAAACGCGTGGTCAAAACTCCCAAGCTACAGTTCATCGATTCCGGTTTGTTGGGCATGCTCACCAGCATCAGCCACAAAGATGTTCAGTTGGACAAAACAGGCTACGACCACATTCTGGAGAGCTTTGTGTTAGGTGAACTACTCAAACACACGACAACCTCTGATGATGACTATCGGCTACTGTACTACAGGGATGCGGACAAGTTCGAGGTTGATGTCGTGATTGAGAACAGCGCAGGACAACTGGTCGGCGTCGAAGTAAAAGTCTCTGCCACCGTTAAAGAGCGAGATCTGCGTGGATTGAAAAAACTCGCCAGCCTGTCCGGTGATCAGTTCACAGCAGGTGTGCTGCTGTACGATGGTGATGAAACAATGCCTCTGGGTAGCAACCTATGGGCTGCTCCCCTGTCCACACTCTGGGGCTCGTAAAGCGGTCATCAATATGCATACTCAGCCGAGCGCCCTCAATACCATGGCAGCACCAATCTACCTCTCATGGTATCACTGGTTTTTGCGTTACAGCGCGCGTGAAATACCATGAAAAATACCATTGATGATGCAGATTATATTGTCGATTAGATTATTTTAATTATTATAAATCAATGTTTAAAAATTCCGGTTACCCCACTCGATTGTAAACGAGCCATTTTTTCAATTTAATATCAATGGCTTAATTGTTGATGTATATGGTAATACCATGAAAAATACCATGTTCAGAAAATCCTGCCAAATGCTCGGAAAAATTGCCGATTGAACGCTGCCGCACAGCAATTCTCTAGGCTACCTTCCGGGCTTTGACTTCCAGGTGGATACCCTCCTGCTCCTGCAGGTAATGGATCACCGCAAACAGGTTGCTGGCCTGGGGATTCCCTTTCGGCCCGAACATGCGCATGAGACTCTTGCTCGACTTTTCGAAAACCCGGGAGAGTTCCTCAAACCCGATCGTCGCGTTGATATAGTCGCGCAGCACTGCCTTGCCGGTATCGACATCACCGGCAAGCAGGCATTCGACCCCTTCTTGCAGCAGGGCCTTGCGAAACGCGGGATCCCGCTGGGCGCGTACTTGAATGGTGTCCTTAAAATCTTTTGTCAGAGCCATCATGTCACCTCTTGCCGTTTCCGGCGCTTGTAGTCACGCCAGTGCTCTTTCGCGGCGGCAATATCGGCGTCCTGGCGCTTCTTGGTGCCACCCGCCAGCAATACCACCAACCGGTCCCAATCCTTGCCAAAAATAGATCCGATAACCAGGACCGAAATCAATCCGGTACTCATAAACGCCGGCGCCAAGGGTGTAGCTACAACATGATGTAATAATTCTACCGATTTATCAATTGGCATGATACACTTTCTCGAAATTACCTTAAGAAAGTGAACGCAAATGACTGCCAAAATTACCTCTTGCACAGAGGATACCCTGGTTATCGAAATAACGCTCCCGTTCACACGCTCCATGCTGGAGGGAGAGGGACACATTGAGCAAGCCCTGAACGAAGCGGGTACCTTGGCCACCGGTGAGCTCTTAAAGTGCTTTGATACCGACGGCAGTCCCATCCAAATGGGCAGCACCAAACTGACGAGCAAAGGGCAGGTGGAAAAACCTTACCAGACCCCCTACGGTGAGACGCGGGTCAAACGCCATGTCTACCAAAGCCCCCAGGGTGGGGCGACCTTTTGTCCCTTGGAACGCGATGCCCGGATCATTCAAGGGGCGACCCCGAAACTGGCGAAGTTGCTGTCGCATAAATACTCGAAGCTCAGCGTCGATGAGGTGAAAACGGATCTGCAAAGCAACCATGGCCGGGCGCTGTCGCGCGGTTATATCCAGAAGGTCACAGAGACGGTGGGTGCGCTGGCGCAAGCAAAAGAAGAACAGTGGCACTATGCGACACCGCCCCTGGACTCACCGGTGGCCACGGTCAGTATCGGCCTGGACGGCACCACGATCTACCTCCGAGAACAAGGCTACCGCATCGCCATGGTGGGCACCGTGGCGCTCTATGACAGTGCCGGTGAGCGATTGCATACGACCTATATCGGCGCCACCCCCGAATACGGCAAGGCCAGTTTTCTGGAGCGCCTGCGCCAGGAAATCGCCCACACCAAGCAACTCTATCCCGACGCCCGGTATATCGGCTTGGCGGATGGTGCGACGGATAACGGGTCATTTTTGAACCAACATACCTCGATCCAGGTGACCGATTTCTGGCATGCGACCGAATATCTGGCGCAAGCCGGTGAGGCGCTGTTCCCGGGCAAGCGCGATGCTGCCCGCAAAAAGCAGTGGTTGGACGAACGGTGCCACAAACTCAAGCATCTCAAGGGGGCGGCGGGACGGATACTGAAAGAGCTCGAAGAAAAGTTAGTGGGGAAATTATCCACAAGCAACCGTGAGAAGCTCCAAAAGGCTGTTACCTATTTCACTCATCAGAAAGCCAGAATGCGGTATTATTCACTGGTTAAGCAGGTCTTGCCGATAGGCTCGGGTGTTACCGAAGCGGCTTGTAAAATGATTGTCAAACAACGCTTATGCCAATCGGGTATGAAGTGGAATGAGAAAGGTGCCTCCATCATCCTGAGTCCGCGAACCCTGGAGCGGTCTAATCGTTGGGAACAGTTTTGGGGAAAAATCAATCAGTATGGCGCTGCATGTTGAGCCACTACATCATAATGTAACTACACCCGGCGCCAACACCTTTTACCGTTTAGATAAGTTACCTTTCGCAATACCCACCCGACGATGCATATCCGTACAAACCTTCATTACAAATGTTGACCGCTCCCGGGATGTGCCCGCCCTGGATCGAGTGACGCATCACCTCGCCGGTGTAAATATCCTTAGGACGAGCGTCGAGCAGTACGACATTGGGTTCCCGGCGCGAGACGACATCGTCGTAGACGTCCCGTCCACTCGACCAGCAAATCGGGGTTGGCAGGCTTCAGGGTCACCGTACCGGGCGGTGCTCGACCGGGTCTTTCTCCAGATCATTGAAGGCCGACCACGCGAGTGTGCCGCCATCGAGAATCTTGACCCGGTCCATTTTGAAGCTGTAGAGCTTGAGCATGAAGTACAAACGTGAGGTGAGCGCCGTGCGCGAATCGTCATACAGCAGTACTTTTCTCATTTGTCTTCCTCGTAGGTGTTGGTCGTTATGGCACCGCGTTCGTACCAGTCCCGCGTGGCGTTGACGATTTTCACCACCGACAGCATCACCGGCACTTCCACGAGCACACCGACCACGGTCGCGAGCGCCGCGCCCGAATCGAAACCGAACAGGACGATAGCCGCGGCAACCGCGAGTTCAAAAAAGTTGCTCGCACCGATCAGGGCCGAGGGAGCGGCCACGCAGTGCGCCACGCCAAAGCGGCGATTCAGCAGATAGGCCAGACCGGAGTTGAAGTAGACCTGGATCAGGATCGGCACCGCAAGCATGACGATGACCAGCGGCTGGCTGATGATTTGCTCACCCTGGAAACCGAACAGCAGTACCAGCGTTGCCAACAGTGCAGCAAGCGAGAGCGGATGCAGTTGATCGAGCCACGTCTTCAAAACCGCTTCTCCACCCTGGTTGAGCAGGCGTTGCCGCCACCACTGGGCGAAGAGCACCGGCAACAGGATATAGAGCACGACCGACAGGAAGAGCGTATCCCAGGGCACGGTGATCGCTGACAGGCCGAGTAGAAGTCCGACGATCGGTGCGAACGCAAAGACCATGATGGTGTCGTTCAAGGCCACCTGGGTCAGAGTGAAGTTGGCGTCACCATCTGAAAGGCGGCTCCAGACGAAAACCATGGCCGTACAGGGAGCGGCCGCAAGCAGAATCAATCCGGCGATATAGGCATCGAGCTGATTACTCGGAAGGTATGGAGCAAAGACAACACGGATAAAAAGCCAGCCGAGCAAGGCCATCGAGAAAGGCTTAACTGCCCAGTTGATGAACAGCGTCACGCCAATGCCCCGCCAGTGTTCCTTCACCTGGTGCAAGGCCCCGAAGTCGACCTTCAGCAGCATCGGGATGATCATGAGCCATATCAGCACGGCCACCGGCAGGTTCACCTGCGCCAGTTCCATCTGGCCGATAGACTGGAATGGCGCCGGGAACCAGTGCCCCAGCGCGATGCCCACGATGATGCACAGCCCAACCCACACCGTCAGGTAACGCTCGAACAAACTCATCGAGCTGCCCGCAGCCCGTTTGGCGGTCACTTCACATTGGGCACTCATCGTCCGTCTCCCTTTTCTTCGGGGCCGGGGTTCGCCAGCGCAACACGGCCAATTTCCCCCAGTTTTTCCTTTAAACGCGGCTCACTGAAGGATTTGAGCGGAAGATCGACAAAGATGTCGATACGGTTTCGAAGTTCATGGAACGCCTTCGCGAATGCCACTTCTTTTGAGCGTTCATCACCATTCGCGGCGGCAGGGTCCTCAACACCCCAATGCGCCGTCATCGGATGACCTGGCCAGACCGGACAGACTTCCGCGGCCGCCTGATCACAGACGGTGAAGACGAAGTGCATCTGCGGGGCGCCAGGCCTCTCGAATTCCGCCATGACCTTGCTGTGCAGTCCATCGGTAAGCAAACCATTATGTTGCAACTCGCGGATCGTCAGCGGGTGGACTTCACCTTTTGGGTGACTGCCCGCACTGTAGCCACGGAATCTCCCCGGGCCCAGATGATTAACCAAGCACTCAGCGAAGATACTTCGGGCAGAGTTGCCGGTGCAGAGAAACAGCACGTTAAACGGTTGAACCATCATGATCAGTTCCTACGACAACCGAACGACAGGTGATAAACATCGAATGGCGCGAAACAGCGATTCATCATCAAGCACACCGGGGTGCGCCGGGGCGATTCGGCATGTTTTTCAATGCGGCCAGGTCTTCCGTAAACGGTGCTAGTCCACTCACACCATCAGCCGTTTCTCGCAACACGTTGGTTACCCAAGCTGGGAGCTCGGGATGAATCCGATAGTGGAACCACAGGCCCTCTCGGCGATCGCTCACCAATTCCACCTCACGCAGGTGAGCAAGATGACGGGAAATGGTCGGCTGAACTGCACCGATGGCGTGCGTTAGCTCGCAGACGCAGAGTTCACCATGTTCAAGGAGAAGAAGCAGGCAGCGCAGACGTATTTCGTGCGCGATGGCGGAGTATAGCGTTAATGGGGATATATTCATGCAGCCGAATATACCCTGTGCCATATATTACATCAACCGAATATAGTTACCGGGTCCCGGATAAACCTGAATTCATGCCGTATTTCAAGCATATATCTGAATTTTCCACCTCGTGTCCTTTAGCAGATCCACAGTACTATGTGCAGTCTGATGACGCAGCATCCTGAACAAAAGCGTCCCTGGGCACCCATATCCAGCCCTCGTTTGGGGAAACGTCAGTCTCTGGCGGCATAAGAGCACTCCGCTTTTCCGCAAACAGAGTGGCGACTAAGGCACAGGTCAGAGCATCCTCGCAGTCTGCATGAGTGAGCGCGAGGTAAGGCCGGCGCAGAGCCTGAATGGTTTTTGAGCGTTTGCAGGCCGAGGGATATGCCTCAATGGTGGTGAGATTGCTGCCGTCACTCCAGACGCCGCACTCCACTATCTTCGGCGCAAAACGAGCAAGGACATGTATCCTCTTCGTGGTCTGGGAGCCGATCATGTCTTTAATGGCCGAAAGCGGGCTGAGGGCCTTGCTCAAACAGGTAATACTCAGTGCGGCGGAACAGATAGGGATTGGTGTTGGATGCCTCAATGGAGGCAGCAGCCTTACTTCGAGTTACCAGCTGTATAAAGGGATCTGAGAAACCCAAAGGGTGTCAATGGCGAGAGTCACTTGACCGGATTCCAGATTACCCAAAAGCACCTGCAGTTCAAGATCCCTGATACCATGCCAAACTCAATTTTCTTCTCATGGTATCGATGTTTTATGCCTTGCTACGCACAACATATACCATGAAAAATACCATGCTCAGAAATTTCTTGAAATGAACTCTTTTTCCACAAATCCGTAAACACTCAATGTCTCATTCGAACACAATTTCATGCGGATACCCAAGTTGATGATGTCGGCCAAGTCTGTGTCTAGCCGAAAACTTGTTGCTAAAGTCCCATTTTGGGACTACTATTACGAATACATGAGAATCATCGCACTGTCGACGCTGAAAGCCTTCTGGGAAGAGAACCCGAAGTATCAGGATGCCAAGGAGCCAACATTGGCTTGGCACCGTCACACCTCGCATGCTGACTGGAACTCACCTGCCGAGGTAAAGCAGGACTTCAGAAATGCCAGCATCCTCAAGGATGGCCGAGTGGTGTTCAATATCGCGGGGAACAAGTATCGACTTGTCGTGTGGATCAACTACACCTACAGGGTTGTATACATCCGCTTTATTGGCACCCATGCGCAGTACGACAAGATTGATGTGCAAACCATTTAACTGCCGGAGGATTAACGATGGACATCAAACCGATTAAAACTGATGCCGACTACCGCGCGGCATTAAAAGAAATTGAAAGCCTGATGATGGCTGGACCAGATACGCCAGAAGGCGAAAAGCTGGATGTGATGGTCACGCTTATTGAGGCTTATGAAGCCAGGCACTTCCCGATGGATTTTCCAGATCCTGTTGAGGCGATCAAATTCGAAATGGAACGCAAGGGCTTAACTGTAAAAGACTTAGAGCCCATGATCGGCAAAAGTAATCGCGTTTACGAGATCCTTAATCACAAGCGCTCGCTGACTTTGAAGATGATCTGGAAACTCCACGAAGGCTTGGGCATTCCGGCTGAGTCGTTGATCAAACCGCCTCAAGCTCATGCCTAACCAATACCCCAGCAGAGAAAAGTTTTGAACCGCCCCGGGTTTCGCGAAGGCTTCAACTCTTGAGAGAATGGAGCCATGAACAAGTCAAACAAGTTTTCACCTGAGGTCTGATGCCATGCCAGCATCTATCTTCCTCCCATGGTATCGATGTTTTCTGCCTTGCTACACGCAATAAATACTATGAAATATACCATTGATGATACAGATTATATTATCGATTAGAGTTGTCATTAAACTACATTTTAATGTGTTACGTATTCTGCCTACTCCCACTCGATTGTAAATGAGCCATTATTTCGGCCCAGTATCAATGGCTTCGTTGTCCTTGTCGGCGGTAATACCATGAAAAATCCCATGCATAAAAATCCGCCGGATTCCGGACCACCTCAGACACAAAAGACGCGTCGGCCCACGAAAGCCTGTGCCCCGATTCGTTCTGAACCGCGCTCCGATCACCTCCAGACCGCGTTAGCTGAACCGCTGCGCCGGCGAAAACTGGCTGGCCTGTACTTTGTGCTGCTGAGAAAAGACGTCAATTCTGAGTCGAACCTCCGTACCAGGGTTGGCGCCGGATCTTGGCATCCATCCGCGGAACTGCATGGCGGACTGCGAAACGTCCGCGGCCACTATGTGTACCGGCGGCTACTCCTTCCGCGACAATGCCATCAGGATGACGCCCTGTGGGTCGAGGAACGTCAGGTTGCGTCCCGTGACGTCGATCTCGTATGACTGTACGTCTTCCAGGCTCCGCAGGAATCGATCTTCCAGATCGGAGAGCGCAGGCTCGCAGGCCATCCTGGTGCGAGCCATCTCGCCGATCAAGACCCGGCCCGCGTCTGTGCGCAGGCTGCCCATCATGCGGTTGCATCCGACCGATGCCGCAATGCGTCCGCCTTGCATGACGACAAACTCCTTCGCGTCGCTGTCGAAGTCTCCGGAATCCCCGATCGACTCGATGCGCCACTCGCCGATCAGGGCGGGATCGGTTTGCTTCGCCAGCAGGTACTCCGCGACCGCCTGGTAGGCCGGCAGCGAGGTCGGATCGATCTTCGCGTTCTTCGCCACGGGAAACGAGGCGAAGCGTACGATCACCATATCGGCCGTGGGGTCGACGTAGATGGTCTGGCCGTGGACACCACGAGCGGCAAAGGCGCCGTGCTCATTGTGGAACACCCACCACATGCCCCGGTAGCTGCCGCCGGCCAGCGCCTTGTAGCCCGCCTTCGCAAATTTGTCCTTTTCGCCGCCGGTGCGGATGCCGGTGACGACCTTGGCCGGGAACAAGCGCTCACCGTTGATGACGCCCTCGCTCAGCATGAGTAGACCGATCCGTCCCAGGTCACGCAAGCCCGCACTCAGACCACCGCCGGCAAACGGCGTGCCCTTGCCGTCCACGGTCATGTAACCGTCTTGCTCAGCCCCCATGCGGCTCCAGATTCGGGCCGACAACAGGTCGGTGAGCGCCATGCCGGATACCCGCGACAGGATCCAGCCCAGCACATCCGTGTTCACCGTCTTGTAAGCGAAAGCCTCGCCATGTTCGCCTGCCGGCCGCACGGTCTGCAGGTACTCGAAGTAACCGTCCGGCCCGGTGTAGTCAGACGGCTTGGGTAGCGGGCTGGCGGCACGGGAGTAGACCCAGATGTCCGCCTTGGGGTCAGCATAGTCTTCGCTGTAGTCCAGCGCCGTGGTCATGTCCATCACCTGCCGCACCGTGGCATTGCCGAACGCGCTGTCCGCCAGCTCGGGGATGATCGACGAGACAGGCGCGGTATCGTCCAGTGTCCCCTCGGCGACGAGAATTTCAGCCAGCAGACCGGTGATGGACTTGGTCATCGACTTGGCGGCGTGTTTGCCCGCCTCGTCGAGACAGCCGAAGTAACGCTCGTAGACGATCTTGTCCTGGTGGATGATCAGTATGCCGTCGGTGTAATTCGCGGCTAGCGATGCCTCCCATGTCATGATCTCGCTGCTGCCAAGCGGCGTGAAGGTGACCTTGTCGATCCCCTCGTCGAAGGCGTAATCCAGCGCCACCGGAGCGCCCAGCCCACGACTCACCTGCCTGGTGGGCAGGAACTCGCGGAGATGGCATACTGTCCACCGGAGCTTCGGAAAGCTGAAGTAATTCGAATCGGGCTGGGTAATTAGTTTCTCAGGCGGTGGAGGAAAGCCCTTCATCCAGCCGAGCGCCACCGGGTCGGACTGTGCGGCTGACGGAAAATCGGCGCCAATGGCTGCGGTACTGGCGAGTGTGCATGCCAGGCAGGCGACGGCGTTGCGAAGGAAATTTGAACCGGAAATCGACATGCATGACCTCACTGGATGGGCGTATGTTTCATGAGTTGCTTCCTGCCGGCAGCCGGAAGGAAACGGGACATGCGGCGGCAAATTGCCTGCCTTTCCAAGCCTGTCGCGTAACGGGCCGGCCGGTACCGGAATACCCGCTGCACTCTGGCGAACGTCCTGTGCGAGTATAAACCGTTCTGCGCCGATGCTCGACCGACATCGGGACCAGTCGCTACAATCCATCGTGTTTTCACACGGAACGGAGATTCGAATTGCTGCGCTGGCTGGCCGCTCTTTCCGGCATCCTGTTGACCGGACTCGTTGCCGTGATCCTGTATCTGTTCGCTGGTCGACATCGGTCACCTGCGCGACCGTTTCACCGTACTCATCAGCGATTCACTCGGGCGCGAAGTCCGCATCGACGGACCGCTTTCCATCGCGCCTCGGCAGACTGGCGCGCGTTCACGCCCAGGGCGTTGCCGTCGCCAATGCGGCCTGGGCCGACGAGCCGTTGCTGTTCGAGGCGGACAATCTGACGGCCGAGGTTGCACTGTGGTCCATCCTCCGAGGGCCGGTTCGCATCGAAAGGCTCGCAATGACCGGCGCGGTTCTGCGGCTGCAGGAAGCGGCAGACGGCCGCCGGAACTGGACCGATCACCAACCGGATCAGCAGCTCGGGTCCGCGGCCACGCCGGCCATCGCCTCCCTGCCGCGCGTGAACGCCTTCACCGCCACGGGTCTGCGGGTTCTTGTTTCCCGGCCCGCCTTCACCCGGCCGACAGAGGTTGTCATCGACACGGCGGACTTCGGCATCCGGGACGGTCTGTTCCGGTCACTGATGAGCGCACAGTTCAACGGTGTGCCGCTGCATGTAGAGTGCGAGGCAGGACCGGCCGATGGCCCCGCCGCCCCGGATGAAGTCGACCTGCGCGTCAACGCCGTCCTCGGTGAGGTCACGCTGCAGGGCAAGGCCGAAGGGATCGATCTGCATACACTGGCACTGGCCTCCGCACAGGTCGAGTTGGTCGGTCCGGACGCGGGCTACCTCCTGGGCGTCCTGAATCTGCCCGCGATCACGACGGGCCCCCTGCACCTCGAGGCGACGCTCGCCCCCGACCCGGGGCACTCCGCCTTCAGTGCATCCGGCCGCCTGGGCGACTATCGCCTGGCGGCCGAGGGGTGGTTCGAGGACGCCCGCGGTACGGACGGCTTCGACGTGCGCTGGCGTATCGCCGGTCCCGACCTCGCCGTAATCGGGAAGCGCCTGGCCACTGTAGACCTGCCTGCCGCGTCTTTCGAGATGGCCGGAACAATTCGTTCGCAGGGCAACCGCATCGATATTGACGATGCCACGATGACCGTGGGAGAGATGACGTTTCAGGGGCAGGCAACTGTCGCAGGGCGGGACGGCGGCGGCAAGGAAGCCTCGCTGCACATTCGCTATCGCGATCTCTCCGCCCGGCTGACCGCTGCGACTACGGCCGGTCTGTCGCTGGACGGGGCGGACCTCGATTTTGCGCTACAGGGACCGGATGCTGCGGCAGCCGCCCGCCCCCTCGGTATCAAGGGGCTGAGCTCGGAGCCCTTTACGCTGAGCGGCCGGGGTGCCTACGCGAAGGGCGAGCTGGTTCTCGAAACGGCGCAGCTCCGGCTTGGCACGCAGCGACTCGGAATGACAGGCCGGCTCCTTGCCGGCTCCGGAGTCGGCGAGGTGGATGTGCGTTTTGATGCCGAAAAGATCGATCTCTCCCCCTGGCTTGCGGCGAACGATTACCTCAGCCCCGCCGTGCAGACGATCTCGGGCACCGGCCGACTGCGTCGATCCGGCGAATGGCTAAATCTGGACGAGCTATCGATGACGGCCGGGCCCGCATCGCTCGCGGGCGAACTGGCCGTGCACGTGGGCGAACGCGGCGACAACGGTCGTTTCGACCTGAGTTTCAAGGCGCCTTCAGTGGCAGGGCTCAGCCCGGCACTCGACCGTGTGCGCAAGGTCGAGGAGCGAGTGGAAATGAGCGGCACCGGCAAGTGGAGCCCGCATGGGTTTGAACTTCGCGACGCTGCCTTACAGCTGTCCGACCGTGGCGAACTGCGCGGCAGCCTGGATTACATTCGTGGCGAGCGCCCCTTCGTTTCGGTGGCGCTAAACGCGGAACGGCTCGATCTGCGTAACTACGACAAACAGAGCGTCGAGGCCCCTGCCGCTCGGAACGACGGCCGCATCATCTCCGACCGGGCGATTCCGTTTGACTGGCTGGGTACCCTAGATGCCGATTTTCGGGTCGATATCGATTCACTGCGCAGCCCAAAGATCGCCGGATCGCATTTCCGCATGGCCGGCACGCTACACGACGGCCGGATGGAAATCACGAACCTGGAGGCGTACGGCAAACGCGGGCGTCTGACAGGGACCTTGACCGCCGAACCCGTAGAACCCGCCGGGAGCGTCTACGCGATCCGCCTGGACCTCGAAGGCCGCAACCTCTACATCGCACGGCCCGACGAAACCGAGGCGGTGCTGGCGACGCGCCCCGCCTACGACATGACGGCGAAACTCGAAGCCCGTGGCGCCGATCTTCGGACACTGACCGATACGCTGACCGGCCGCATACGGGTGGATGCGCGCGCGGGCGAGATAATGTCACGTGGGAATCTCCTGTCGACGCTCGTTTTCGAGGACACCCTTACCCGCGTCCTGGAGACGATCAACCCGCTCATCGGCAAGCGCGACAAAATGCAGCTCAACTGCCTCGTTTTGCGCCTCGACCTCGAAGACGGGACGGCCCGCGGCGACCCGCTGTTTGCGCTGCAAACGGGGGAGGTCAACCTGCTGGCGCGGGGCCACATCGATCTGGGCAGCGAGACGCTGGACCTGGACATCCTGGCGCAGCCCCGGCGTGGGCTTGGTATCAGCCTCGGGGACCTGATCAATCCCTTCACGCGGATCGGCGGAACCCTTGCGTCACCCCGTATCGTGGCGGACCCGAAATCGGCCGTCTTCGAGACCGGTGCGGGTCTCGCGACAGGCGGCCTCTGGCCGCTGGGCAAGAAGCTGCTGCAGCGATTGTTCAACAGCGATGCCTGCGCCAGGGCCATGGAAGAGGGGCTCACCGACAACTGACGGCGAGCCGTGCCGTGCGCACTCATTCGCCTTACGCAAAGCTCGCGGCATGTTTCGGTGCCGGCGAGCGGCGAACCCGCCAGTCTGTCTGTGTGTCCTGGCGGCCTGCTCGGGAACGCAACTGCCACAGATCGATCCCCTGCCCGCGCGCGATCCACGAGAGTGGCGACGTCGATGCGTTTGCGGGAAAGTCGGCGGTGGCCGAGGGCAAGCAGCCCCGCATGCAGCCAAACCCGGACTCGAAGGAATCAAGCCGGAAAATACCACCAGTCAAGAAAGAACCCAGAATCAAACCAGTCCAAAGCAACGAAGTGGTACCAGATGACGAGATTTTCGCAAAGGCCAATGATCTACAGGAACAAGCCAAACAGGTACACTGGACCCGTAACAAACGCAGCCGGAGGTTGAACAATAACGCCTGATCAGGAATAAGTGTCTGTAACTACCCCATAGTGTCATAGCCCCGGTAAGTATCGTGCATACGATTACGCACTCATAGTTGCGAGTCGATTGGAAGCAGCCGCATCAGGTTAACCCCGATGCGTTGCCAGATATGGGTGTGCGGCTCGACATCGAATACCCGCCATTCTCCCTCGTCGTAACCACTCCAGCGTAGCTGCTCGCCTCCATGGCCGTCGTCTTCCAGCGTGACCTGGAAGGCAACCCGCTGGACGTTTTGATCGAACCATTCAACCATCGACTGCGCAATCTCGGGGGCGTCGATCACCACACCGACCTCCGTGTTCTCGACAACGGAGCGTGGATCGAGGTTGAGCGAACCGATGAAGACCCAATGGCTGTCAATGGCAAAGGACTTCGCGTGCAGGCTCGCCTTCGATGAGGCGGTGATGAGCTTCCTGCCTTCGCGCTGCTCGGGCGTCAGCTGCCGGTTCATCTCGTAGATCTCGATCCCGGCGCGTAACAGCGCGCGGCGGTGACGTGCGTAGCCTGCATGGACGACCAGGACGTCGGTCGAGGCAAGCGAGTTGGTGAGTATGCGCACGCGCACGCCGCGCTCGACCAGAGCAGTAAAATAATCAACGCCCTCACGACCCGGAACAAAATAAGGCGAAAAGATAATCAGCTCCTGCGCGAGATCCCGAAAGTAGGGACCGAGCGCCCCGGTGAGTTGCAGCTCATTATTGTTGCGGTCGGCGATCAGCTTTTCGGGATCATCGGCAACGACGTCGGCGCTTCCCCACAGTAGTCGTAACTCACCCGCCCGCAGTTGTCTGGCAAGTTGTGAGCTGTCCAGTGCGCGAGAGTATTCGGAGTCGGTTTCAGCGGCAATCAAGGCCTCGTGCCGGGCGCGTAGGCGGGCGACTGTTTCGTCATCCGGCAACTGATCCACCAGACTCGAGGCGGGATAGGCCAGGGGATGATTCCAGTAGGCATCGAACGATACGGAGACTTCGCGCGCGACCGGACCTATGCCAAGCACGTCGAGGTCGCCGAAGGCGAGCGCCGGGTTTGCCTCGAAATACTCATCACCGATATTGCGTCCGCCGAGCACTGTCGCCTGGCCATCAACCGTGAACGACTTGTTGTGCATGCGTCGCGTGACGCTGCCGAAGCGGGTGACGAACTGCGAAAGCCGGCTCACATTACGCGCGAAGGGATTGAAGATGCGCACCTCGATGTTCGGGTGCATATCCAGTGCCGCGGCGCCCATGTCACGCCCCTCGAGGTCCATGTCGTCTACCAGCAGGCGTACACGTACGCCGCGGTCGGCTGCCTTGAGCAACTCGCCAATGAAGAAATGGCCGGTTAAGTCATCATGCAGCAGGTAGTACTGTGCATCGATACTGCGCTCGGCCGCACGCGCCAACGCGGCGCGAGCCACCAAGGCGTCACGCCCGCTCCCAAGCAGCAGGAAACCGGAGCGATCGGGATGCGCTTCGCGCTGCGCCAGGAATGCACGTCCGAGCCTGGTATCCTGGGTATCGGCGTAACTGTAAGACGGCGTACGATGGTCGTTATCCGGCACTGTTGCACACCCACCGTTCGAAATAACCACCAGTAACAGGGCATAGGCTCGGACCGGAATATTCGAAGTCCGAGCCGTGAGATGCGGGAAGCATTGCCTTATGTACCTGATCACCGGCGCCGCCAAGAGTAGGATATCAGCGTGTTACAGGCGTGATGCTGAGAAATTGGTGCGAGGATCACTTCAAGCGTGCCGCAATAGCCCGGCAGACGATCCCCAGCACCCAGCCCATCAGTTGCGGACGACTGGCGAACAGGAAGCTCAATTGTAACGGAAAGCTCAGTATCCATTGGCGTATCGGTTGTTCCGGCAAGAGCTCATCGACTAACAGCTGAATTCTCTAACGATAAGTCTGGACCCCCTGTCGATGGTTCTCATAGTAGATATTAAGAGATTCACGATCAGGTTGTTACGGAGGGCAAATCGTGACCCGGCACTACAGCCAGGAAGGATTACTTCAAACAGATACCCAACGCGCACACCCAGAAAAGGCTTGGCGTAATCGCTGAACCATACCATCGAAAAAGCTTCCTTGCGTGTGCCTGCCAGTGCCTGTAAATGCAAGACCAGTATATTTGTGGTTTGATGCCAGCCAGTGGCAAATATTGCCAGATCTGGCCTACTCCCACTCGATTGTAAACGAGCCATTTTTTTCTATTTAATATAAAAGGTATAACTATTGGTGTATGTGGTAATACCATAAAATATACCATGCTCAAAAAATCCTTCTAAATGCCCGAAAAAATTGCCGATCTAACGCTGCCAAACAGCACCCCAGGCTACCTTTCGTGCTTTGACTTCCAAGTGTACCCCCGTCCTGCTCCAGCAGGTAATGGATCACCTTAAACAGGACTCTATATGCGCTGATACTCTTTCCTTTTTGCCCCTCCAGGCTCAATGCCCTCTTCGAAAGCTGTTCATCACCCGCAACGTTTCCGATCTTGGTAAACCTCTTGTCACGGCTCAACCGAAGTCGTTCCTTGAACCCGCAGTCGACCGAATAACGCAAAGATGACGGCGATTGCCGACAGGGTCCACACAACGACGGGTCCGGCGGGCAGGTCGAATAACGCAGAAACGGACAAACCGATCCCGTATCCCGAGACTCCAATTACGTAGCCCGCAGCCAGCCTGAATCTATCCGGTAAAAAACGCCCTGCCAACGCCGGGATAATGAGCGTAGCAAATACCAGATAGACACCAACCAACTGCACGGAGACAGTGACTGAAATCGCAAACAGACCATAGAAGGCGGCAAGGTTTCGACGAGCCCCGACCCCAAACCAAAACGTAAGAACCACCAACGAGATCAGGGCTGGTGCCACCAGACCGGAATAATCGACCCAAAGTATCTGCCCGACCAAAAGGTCTTTGAGGTGCTCGCCCGCCATCGGATCCTGCGCCAACAGCAGTATGGCCGCAGTGGCACCCAGCACGAAGACGCTGCCAATGATCGCCTCCTGCACGTTGGGCCAACTGCGCTCTGTCCAGTAAAGCAGCAGAGCACCGGCGATGGCCGCCGAAAACGCCGCGAGCTGGACCATTGCACCACTCGCGTCCAGGCCGATGGCATGGGCTGCGATCACGCCAACCCCGGCTAACTGTGCGATGGCCAGGTCGATAAAGATAATGCCGCGCTCAAGCACCCGTTGTCCCAGAGGAACATGCGTGGCCAGTACTACCAACCCGGCAAGAAAGGCGGGGCCGAGAATTCCGACGTCCATTGCCTCCCAGTTCATGACTTGACCCGGAGCAAAACGGAAACAATCTCATCGAACAGGGAAAACAAATCGCTGACGTTTTCGGTACTTCCGACTGTATAGGGCAAGACCACCTGTGCGACACCGGTACGGTTCGACAACCACTCAGATGGTCCCGGGTCGCTGATCGGCGAACGCACGATTGCCAGAGGTTTTTCACGCCCGAGCCGGGCCTGCAGACTGGCCAGGTGACCAGCAGTAGGCGGTACGCCGGGTTTTGGTTCCAAGAGCCGCCAGCTGTTGCATTCCAAGCCAATTGAGCAGATAGACCCACTCCCGGTGGTGAACCACCACCGACTCGCCACGCAGGACGCTCGCGCGGGTTTCCCAATTCATGATGGCAGCCGTCCAGCGCGCCTGAAAGGACTTCAGACTCGACTGGAGGTGCACTGCATTGTCTGGATCGATTTCGGCCAGACGCGCAGACAATACCGTGGCCACCTTGAGAATGTTTCCAGGATCCAGATGCACGTGGGGATTTCCTTGGGCATGGATGTCACCTTCACTGCGATCCAACCTTTCTGGCACATCCAACAGTGCGACCTGGTCAGCCGCCATCAGATGACCGGGCTTTCCCGGAAGTACCTTGGGGTTGCGTGCACGCCGCAACAGCAGCGGCAACCACCCTGCCTCCAAATCGGCACCACTGCAAATGAGCATGTCCGCTTTGCGCAGCCTGGCTATCAGCGAAGGCCTGGCCTGGATATGATGTGGGTCCTGCCCTGCCGTCGTCGCCGAGAATGCCGTGATCCGCCCACCGCCGATCTCCTCGGCAAGCGCCTTCCATTCCGGCTCACAGCTAAACACAGTGACCTCTGCGACAGCCGATTCCATGCAAAGGAGCATCAGGAGCAGCAGCCAATAGTGTGGTTTCGTCATGGCCGCCCCCTCAGTACTTGTGAGCGCCATGGGCGCCCAGCGTCATGATGTACTGAAGCAGGAACTGATCGTCTGCATCACCCGACCGCGAGTGATCCCTTGCATACTGCACCCGCAGGCGACTGAATTCGCTGTGTGAATAATCCGCCATCAGCGTCCAACGCCAGGGGTCATAACCGCCCAGCAGACTGGATTCATCAAGGATGTCGTCGTCTGCCTCGCCCGAGGTGTTGCTGACTACCCGAAGATTGTTATCACTCCAGAGCTTGTCGTAACGAAGGCCAGCACGCCAGCGGGGCATGAATTGATAGATGCCCTGCGCATAGACGCCCTGCTGGGTTCCGTCATATGGAAGTATGGCTTCGCCTATATCATCCGTGAAGGTCACCATTCCATCCTCGTCCCGGTGGAAGTACTCGGTCTGGAAAACGAAGTTACGAGTACGCGCATCGCCGTTTGGCGCCCATTTCCAAACGAAGTCCAGCGCCGTCAGATTACTGTCCCCGGCAAAGCTGAAGATTTCATCTGCGTGCCCGGCATGCGCATGTCCGGCCTGACGGTCCTTCGGTTCTGCACGCATAAGCGAAAGGCCAACCCGGAAACTGCTACTCGCGCCGACATCGGCCCCAAGGCGGGCAAAGTAATTTTGTGTGCCACCTAGAAACTTGCTGCCATCACCGCCGGCGGGGAAACGCTCTCCACGCAACGCCTCCACGCCAAACTCCATGAAGGTATCGGTCGGGGCGAGCCAGGTCAGGCGCAGGCCATCATCACGGTATTGCTGCCCGAGGAACGCCTGGCTGGTCAGCGGTGCATCGGCGAAGTCCCAGGCGTGAGTGTGCTTGGTGTTGGTATAGCCGGTTTCCGCAAAGAACCGACCTATACGGAGACCGAATCCCGCTGGCAGGTTCAAAGCGTCAACGAAGGCCTCTTCGAGATCGACCTCCGTACTGCCCTCCTCCTCATGTAGCCCGATCGTTGTCTGGGCGAAAAACCAGTCATCCACATTGGCCGATGCAGTCAGTTCCGTCTCGGTGAGACTCAGACCTTCAGGTTTGAGCCCGGCCTCCCCTCCGACCTGGAAGCCCGGTAAGGCCCAGTCGTCCGGGTCGCGTGAATAACTAGCGGCGCTTCCCTGGACCACAAGAGAGATAGCTGGGTTGAATGCACTGTCGCCCCGACCATCGAACTCCGGCTTCTTGGCTTCTACTGCAACCCGGGTGGCGGAATCTGCTTTGCTTTCGGCAACTGCGGCCTTCTCTTCCGCATCCTTTATACGTGCTTCCAGCGCGCCGATGCGGGCTTCATATTCGTGTTTCATTTGCTGAAGCATCTGTTTCAGCTCAGCAACATCGTTACTATTGGATGGATATGCCGAAATGGGAATAGCAAGCGCAGCGGTTATCCCTGCGCACAGGAAATAGTTCTTCATGGATGTACCTCCAACGACAACAAACGGCCCGGTGAACAGTCACCGGAGATCAATAACAATCAGACGTTTGTATTTTCGTAGAGGCGGTGCGCGGGGCCGGTAAGAAAGGGGGCAGGTGGTATCGGCAATGGCAACCGAGGCAGGTAACGCCGCCTTGTCATCCGATTTCACACAGACGTCATGTACTGTGCTGGCAACCGCATGTTCAAGCGCTCCGCCAGCGAGGCAAATCTCGCATGTTTCGTTGTCAGTATCGGAAAGATGATCAGATGGAATGCAGCTGAAGAAACAACTGCGATATCAGGATGAGCAGCGCGCACAATAACAGCCCCCAGCGTCTTGCGCCGCTGGTCACTGATATATTGTTCGCCGGATACACGAGCCTATGGCCTCACAGAGTTGACAATTACAGTTTCGGCTTCCGCCTGGGAAGCTGGATTCTACTGTTATGTTGTTACATTTTAATCCTGAAAACTTCAGCGATATCTTGTCTCGCATCCCTGGATTTCCGCCCAAGGATTCTGTTTACAAGTTTTTTCTTCAATGTACTGGCCGTGGCCGCTAGCGTCAGCGGGAACAACGTCGCAAACGGCAAGACAACGAAGATTGACAGAGCACTTCTGGACCATGTCAGTCGACCACGAATACTGCGCATACGCCGCTCAGTTGCCCTGATACCATGCCAGACTAAATTTTCATCTCATGGGATCGATGTGTTCTGCCTTGCTACAGGCAATAAATACCATTGATGATGCAGAATACATTGTTTATTAGATTTATATATATATGTTATATATCAATGCGTTAAAAATTTCAGTCACTCCCACTCTATTGTAAATAAGTCATTTTTATCTTTCATTTTCTACGGCTTTTTTTATGGAAAATTATAATACCATGAAAAATACCATGCTCATCAATTGTTGCTTATCGCCACTAAAAATTTGCTAAAAAATAATCTCCCTGGTCAGTCCATGTTACCCGGCTTTTGTATTCTTTTATTTCACTTTCAAATCAACAAAGCTATTTAATTCAGAAATTGTCTGAATTACATGCAAAGACTTGTTATTCGATATTTCTTCCAGTTTCCTCATAAAACTCTCATTCCAGAATTTAGGACAAAGTTTTAATGTTTTATAGCTTTCCATCGTTCCTTTTAAAATTGAACTACCCTCAGGCCACCCTTCAGGCTTGACAAATATTCCTTTTAACAAATGCTTTGTCACGAACCAATAACTGTAAACATATGGCAGGTCTATATAGATCAAGGTATCCGCCGCATCCAGCCGTTCATAAAATGACCCCATTGGGCCAAATCGATCAATGATCCAGCTATCTGAAGAGAGTATCTTTTCATGCTCTATATCATAGGTTCTTCTGTCAACCATTTCACCGTTGCTTTTGTACACAATGGAATCTAATGGATACAACGTGATATCCGTAGCTGATGCCAGATATTTACTTAAAGTGGATTTACCACTTCCGGGTTTACCGAATACTGCTATTTTTTTCATGCTACTTCCAGTGATCGAGACTAAGCCAACTGACTGGCATATCTGTCTTGTTCAAATTTCCCGAACAACAACCATAGACAGAACGCAAGTTCCACCAACAATGGAACCAGGTAGGCCGGTTCGACGAAAGTATGGTATTCAACGGCCATAAACCTCGTATAACTGCCAACCACATAGACAACTGCCGCCATGACCGGGCCATACCCCAGTGGCCTCGGACAAAAACCTGATCTGATGACCAGCACACCCAGTGTAATATTGGCGATTCCGAAGAATATAAGCCCGAGGTCATAACCGTAAGCATGTATGTCGATGAACAACAATAGCAGGGTATAGGTCTGAGCATCCGCCTGCGCGTTGCCTGTGAGCAGCAGATATGCCGCAAAGTAGAACAACAGGCTCATACCGATGATGACTGCCTGGATCAGGCGGAACACCATGGCGGACAAGGCCAGTGTTTTATCGACATGCCTGAACAACCGGTATAACACGATAGCGATCGCCACATCGCAGAGCAACATGACCGAATCGGCGAGGAAGCCAGCCTTGAACAGTGCGTTGTCTGTGAGGATGTTCGCCGCTGTCACGCTTATATCCATGTTGTCGTACAGACTGCCCCGGATAAACACTTCGCTACCGATACCACACACGATGATAACCAGATAGAGCAAGCCGGCAGCCCGGCCAAACCCAGGCCCCTGGTTCTGGAAAGCCCACCCCAACAGGTAAGCATAACACTGGCCAACCACATCTACTTTGAGATAAAGACGCTGCCTAGCGCCCTTTCAGAAAGATTAAGGCGTCTAGCCCTGCCTCTTACCCTCATTGATAAGCTGGACATATTGGCTTAACTAGTGCATGCTTGCCGCATGATCACACAAAACCAAATCAAGCGGACGCTGTCGACGCCCGCGAACATAGAATATATGTGAGCTTAAACTGGATTCAAGCAGCGATTGCCGCTGGTTTCATACTGGACTCATATTCAGCCAGTAACATAGGCCTTCCGGTACGGATATAACAGATCAAACTGGCTTTGAGAAAGCGGTGGAAGGAAATACCTCTTAACTGGCATGTCATGGCGACTGACTGTATGCAAGCATAGGCCCTGGCGCCTTCAGCAGACATGCTGCCACCGGACATCTTTCGCTTCACGACACCCTTCTTGATAATGTATTCGCCGTAGTTGTTGTGGTGGGGCGCGCCTTCATGCTTGATGAAGGTCAGTATATGTTCCTTCTGGCGACGAACTTTTTTGATCACCTCCATCAGCGTGTCATTGGGGTTCTTCCATTTCAGTAACGCGTCCAGCCTTTGTTCCAGGGCCTTCAAGCGGCGTTGAAACACCCACTCGCTCAACCCATCACGCGCCGCCTGCAGTTTCTCGCCGTCCCGGATGATCTGCCGCAGCTTCAGGTAGAATTTCATGATGGAACGGTATTGAGGAAACGCGTCAATGAAGGCGCGTATCTTGCGGAAGATATGCGCCATGCAGGTTTGCCGGTCACAGACAATCTTCGTGTAGGCGTGCCAACCGTCCACGATCAGGATACCCAGGAACACCTCGCCCAAGAGCCGCTCAACGACCGGTCCCCCGCGAGTCTTGTCGGGCCAATAATAGGCACTGCGCTCATTGGCGAATATCCATAACCACCACAGCTTGCCCTTGACTCGCCAGCCGGTCTCGTCGGCCCAGATCTTCGCCCCTTGCTTGACGTCGTTTAATATCTCCTCATAAACCGGCTCCATGATGCCACTGAGTCGGATCATGATCCTCGAGATGCCGGCCGTCGATAACCGCAGGGTCTTGAAGTGGATGAAAAGCTCCCGGATCTTCGGGAAGGACAGCGCGCACATCACCCACAAGTAGGCCATCTCGATCATGGCGTTGAGGCCGATGTGCGAACCCGGCAATGCCTTTTCGGATTTTGAGCAGACCATTGTCTTGCAATGGTCGCACCACTTGGATTGGGTCACCTCTTTGAAGACGGTGGTCTTCTGCGCGGGCGGCGGGATATCTTCCACCCACCGCCCGCTGTCCGCCTTGCCTTTCTTGCCGTCCAGGTCATTCCCGCAGCCAGGGCAGGATGTTAGGGGGATGACATGTGTCTGGTCTGGCGTGAGGGTGGATTTTCCCCGGTTGCCGCAGCCGGTTCGCTTTTTGCGCTTTTTCTTGCGGCCCTTTTTTGTCGGCTTCGGGTTGCCGTCTTTGTCCCATTCCGGTTGCTTCGACGTCGGCTGGTTGACCTGCTGGTTGATGCCCTTGATCTTATTCCCAACCTTTTCCTGGTTGATCTCGCCTTGCAGTTTGGCCAGTTGTTCGCTCAGCTCGGCTATCTGCTGGTCTTTTTCTTCCAGTCGGATGCGCGTGTCCTCGCGTTGTTCAAGGATCATGGCAATGAGTTTGGCCCTGGGCAGTTTCTCCAGCCGCGCCTTTTCCGGGCCGGATCGTCCAGGACCTTTCAGGCCAGGTGCTGTCACGCGGTTAATCCGTCTCCAGCGCTTCCACCGCCATGATCGCCGCCAACAGGGCGAGTCGTTCCGCAGGGGGTAGCGCCTGGTAATTCCTGGCCCAACGCTCGGCCTTGCGTTTGATGCGCTGGCGGTCGGTGAAGTCCTTGCCTGCGTAGCGGGCCCAGTGCGCGTGCTCAATTTCGTAGTTGTACCAGAGTTTCTCCGTGCGCGGGCCGCCCCAGGTCATGGCCTGCAGTTGCACACAGTTCCAATTTTTCAGCATGCCGTCATACAGGGCGGACGGGTAGCCAGAGAGGATGACCTGGCACGGCAGCGTCTTGAGCAGGTCAAGCAAATCCACATGGTCCTGCCTGCTGTACTCATGGCGGTAGCGGCGTTTCGAGGTGCGTGTCTCGATCAGGTAGGGCGGGTCGCAATAGATCAGTTCTGAACCGCCGTAGTCATAGTCGCGCAGGTAGTGATGGGCGCAATCGTTGACTTTTTGTACGGGATAATCGCAGTCGAATGACGCCAGGGTTTGCGGGTCGATGTCGATGGCGATGTTGTTCCGTGCGGGTGGCTTTTTGCGCATGACCGTCCCACCGCCCAGATGGGTTTCGATGTAGGTGTCGTGGGGTGGCATCATCGCGATGATGTTTTGGTACAACCCCGATGCGGCCTTGGAGCCGAAATATCCCGTCATGCCGATATCCTGGTTCATTTCATTGGGAGCCAAGAATAGACGGAGTTGACTATGTGGTCAAGCGGATTCGGCTATATCCGTGCAGGACTATTGACGCCTGATGAATTGGGGCGCTGAAGATTTTTCACAAGGAACACGTCACGTAAAATAACGCAGCATTATGGGAGGTGCTTCAACCAGTGGCAGGATGGAAAATCAGATAGGCATTATACCTTGCGTTTATTCGTTTTGCTGAAATCTACTTGAAATCAGTTTAAGGTCACGAATATATCAAGCACCTGCTGGAGCACGAAGCTATTCCCCATCGAACGGATTTAGCGACGCGAGCCTGTAAGCATTTTAAATTTTATGATGCGCGTGGCCAGATTCAAACCAGCAGTTGCGCGAAGGCGTTGCGGCAGTTGGAGCAGGCAGGACATATTGCATTGCCTGGTATCCGACGCAAACGGGCCAGGAAGCAGTCTCGCCGTTTACCCGAACCTGTACCGCTGCCTGTTGATGTTCCGCGTGAGGTCGGTGGTGTTGAGGATCTGAGGTTGGTGCTGGTGTGTACCGATGAAGAGAAGCGCATATGGAATGAGCTGATGCTCAGCGAGCATCCATTAGGTGAGGGTCCACTGGTCGGGCGGCAATTACGCTACTTGATCAATTCCCGACATGGCTGGCTGGGTGGTTTTGGATTTGCTGCGGCAGCCTTGCAACTGGCGGACCGGGACAGGTGGATTGGATGGGATAAAGAGCAACAGCAAGCCCACTTGCATCGAGTGATCGCAATGAGTCGTTTTTTGATTCGACCGAGTGTGGAGTGCCGCAATCTGGCGTCGAAGGTGTTGAGCATGAGCGTGGTGCAGCTGGCGATTGATTTCGAACAGCGCTATCAATACCGCCCCTATCTGCTGGAGAGCTTTGTGGATACGCAACACTACTCAGGTGCCTGTTATCGGGCGGCTAACTGGATCGAGATTGGGCAAACAAAAGGGCGTGGCAGACAAGATCAGTTTTCCAAATCGGCACTCAGCCGCAAGGCCATTTATGTCTACCCGTTGGAAAGCGGGTTCAGGAAACAGTTGGGGCTATCGCCCAACGCAGGAGCGGCCGCATTAGACGTAGCGGAAGGATTAGATGCGCCGCATTGGGCTGAACACGAGTTTGGCGATGCACGACTGGGCGATAAGCGATTGAGTAAAAGACTGGTCAGTGTGGCCAAGGCCAAAGCTGAGGTGCCAACCCGCGCCTTTAGTGGTGTCGCCAAGGGCGATTGGGCGGCCACGAAAGCCTACTATCGGATGATCGACCAACCGGAAACCTCGGCGGTCACCATGGCCAATATCCTGGCGCCTCACCGTCAGCGCACCGCGCGACGGATGATGGGACAAAACACGGTGCTGTGTTTGCAAGATGGCAGCGAACTGAATTACACCAACCTGGATAGCTGTACCGGCCTGGGCGAACTCAAAGCCAATCAGACGGGCGCTAAGATGAGGGGACTGAATTTGCATTCAACGTTCGCAGTGGCTACTAACGGTCTTCCTCTGGGGGTTGTAAAAGCGCAGTGCCTTGCCCCGAAGATCAAACCAGCCACTGACAAACGCAAACCATCACAAATCCCGGTCGAGGAAAAAAAGACCTTTGTCTGGATCGAGCATCATCGTGATCTGGTGGAGTTGGCCGGTACTATGCCACAGACGAAGATCGTTGACGTGTGTGATCGGGAAGCCGATTTTTTCGAGTTCTTCGATGAGCAACGTAAAAATCCCCGCGTTGATATCCTGATCCGGGCCCAGCATGATCGCAATCTCAAGGAAGAGCCCTTCAAGTTATTCGCCGCCGTTCGTCAGGCCCCCATACAAGGCCGAATCCAGGTTCCGATCCCAAAGCAAAGTGCCCGAACCAAGAAAAGTAAGCAAAAAGCCCGTGCAGCCCGGCCAAAACGATTGGCGGAGCTGGCGCTGCGTCACCTGCAGATCCAACTGCCTGCGCCCGAGTATTATGTCGATAGACCACCGGTCACGGTCGAATTGATTCATGCGGTGGAGGAAAACCCACCAGCGAACACCGAGGCCGTGGAATGGTTCCTGCTGACGACGGTTACTATCGACTCTGCGGCAGATATCGAGCAATGTCTGCGTTGGTATACATTACGCTGGCGTATAGAAGACTGGCACCGGGTACTGAAATCAGGTTGCTCTATCGACAAGCTCGCCCATGAGAGCGCAGAACGTCTGCGTCGGGCCATCGCGATCAATCTGGTCATTGGCTGGCGAATCATGTTGATGACACTGCTGGGTAGAGAAACGCCGGGGCTGCCTGCCGAGATACTCTTCTCTGACATTGAAATACGCACCCTGCGGGCTTACGCTAAAAAAAAGAATTGAAGCCGCCTACACAACTGGGTGACGCAGTACGGCTGGTCGCTTCAATAGGGGGCTATCTGGATCGGAAAAAAGATCCACCCCCAGGACATCAAATATTGTGGTTGGGTTATACGGCGTTTCAGTATATGAGTGCTGGGTATTCACTGATAGATGACGGGTGATGGGCATAGTTACCACGTACCTGTTTATGGGTAAAAGGCAGGTCTAGCCAGCTTTTCGAATCCAGTTTTCTTTAAAACACAAGCGCTTCGTTTTTTTACCCACGGCATCCCGCGATTCATTTCTTGCGCACGCATTGAACGTGGCTACTTGGCATTGCCTCGCGGGTGCTTGGATAATGCGCTCGCGTTATTGAAAGAGAACAATATAGACGTTCAAATAGATGACAAGCGTGAGTTGGGCACTAAGCTTTCAGGCATGAAGCCATCATTAACCTTGAGGAAAAATCAGCAGACCGCAGTTAAAGAAATGAGCAAACACGATGCGGGAATACTGCATGCGCCTACAGCGTTTGGAAAAACCGTGACGGCTATCGGAATGATCGCCAAGCGCAAAGCAAACACGCTTATTCTGGTACACAGTCGCCAACTGCTTGATCAATGGCATGAAAGACTAAGCTCATTTTTGCCGGAAGCGGAGATCGGCGTCATCGGTGGAGGCAAGAATAAACCCACCGGTATCATTGATATAGCCACATATCAAAGCCTGATTAACAAGAAAGACATTACCATCTCTCCGATTGTTCAAGATTACGGACATGTGATAATTGATGAATGCCACCACGTTTCCGCGCCGCGCTTTGAAATGGTACTGAACGAAGTTCGAGCGAAATATGTGCTCGGCCTTACTGCTACCCCAGAAAGACAGGACGGCCACCAGAAGATCATCTTTATGGCTGCCGGCCCCATACGGCACAAAGTTAAAAGCTCAAGTGAGGGGAGGTTCGAGCAAGAAGTTCTAGTCCATCAGCTCTATGATACGCCTCCACTGCATCTTTCTCGGCCCGAGGAGCGGCCAAAAATTACAGATGCCTACCGATGGATAATGGAAAACGAAAATCGTACGCGACGGATTGTGTCAGATGTGATCGACAATGTTCACGTAGCCAAGCATCCAATCGTCCTCACTGAAAGACGTGAACATGCGGACACGATTAACAATCATCTCAAAGAAAGCGGAGTCAATTCCATTATATTGAAAGGTGCAATGAAAGCTGCTGAACGCAAGCGCGCTGACGAGCATTTACAGTCGGCGCAGGTTGTGGTCGCCACTGGAAAGTATGTGGGAGAGGGTTTTGACCTGCCCAGGCTGGATACACTGTTTCTTGCCATGCCTATCGCCTGGAAGGGTTCGTTGGCGCAATATGCGGGAAGAATTCACCGGGAATCAGACGGTAAAACGCAAGTGACGATTCACGATTACGTTGACTACGGTCTTCCCATGCTCCAACGCATGTTCAATAAGCGCGAAAAAAGCTACAAGACGATGGGCTATACCATCCTATTCTCATGTGAATCAGCCAGCACGGATGGCGCAAAGCAATTAGATGCCATGCTGGTCTAGCCGCAGGTTTCCGGATAGCTCCAGAGCACACGCAGTTCAAGCGCTCTGATACCATGCCAGCATCAATTTTTCGCTCATGGCATCGCTGCTTTTTACGTTACAGCGCGCTGAAAATACCATGAAGAATACCATTGATGATGCAGAATACATTATCGATAGGATTGTTTTAATTCATATAATTCAGTGTGTTAGGAATTCCAGTCACTCCCACTCGATTGTAAATAAGGCTTATTTATCCTTAATATTCAATGGCTTATTTTCCCGCTAATTGGCAATGCCATGAAAAATACCATGCTCAAAAATTCCTGCTAATCAACACAAAAATCACCTGATTACAGTAAATCATTTCTCCCTTAAACCAAATTCGACTGGTTCGACAACATTCAACTCATAGCGGGTCGTTCTACCACCACCCGGTAACGGTATTATGACCCCCTTTGCAACCAAGTCTGATAAATCACGGCTGGCCGTTCGATTGGGGCACTTTGTGATCGCTTCATATTTCTTGGTCGTTATGCCGCCCTCAAAGCCCTTTCGACCTTCAGCGAAAACCCGCGACACCATCCTCGCCTGCCGGTCATTCAGCAGGTCGCTATAGGCTTCGTAGAAGCGTGTCTTGGCCAGTACAAAATCGACTTCTTCCCTGGCAATTTCCTGTGCCTTGATGACCCTGTCGGCGAAGTAATCAAGCCAGGCATTAACGTCCATGCTTCCACGACTCGTTTTCTCCAGTTGCAGGTAATAGGTTTTCTTATCCGCCTCTATCGCCGTGGCAAGACAGGCCGTTGTCGGATAACCGAGAAACTGCGAAAGCGCATGGTCGGCGATCGCCCTACCGACTCGGCCATTACCATCGTCAAAGGGATGAATCACTTCAAACCATAGATGGGCAATACCTGCTCGTGCAATCCCGGGTATTATCTTATCCCCGCTCAAGGGACTGGATTGGTTGTACCATTCGATAAGCTTCGCCATTTCATCAGGCACCCGAGCCGCTGGTAGGGCCTCATAGTGAACCTTTTCGCGTCCGTAAGGCCCACTCACTATTTGCATTGGAGAAGGATCGTTGCGGTATGCACCTCTCAAAATGGGTGTGTAGCGCTGCTCCGGGATGGCCATGGACTGCCACTTACCCAACAGGTCATGTGACAGGGATGTTTGCCAGTTCTTGCGAACATCCACCAGAAGCAAAGCTGCCCCAGCAGCTTTCTGGTCTGAGTTGTCCGGTAGCGTATCAGATGTAATTAATGAGAGCAGCGACGACCTGACCGACTCTCTGTCCAATTTCTCGCCCTCAATGGCGCTTGTTTTGATGGCCTCGGAAAGCATCAAGTCGATCGTGGCATCCTTTTGAGATGCCACAGGAAGTGCATCATAGCTGCCCGCCAGACGCTCTGAGTTCAGGCGAAACTCAAGCTCCCGGTGTTCGAGAGCAAGCACGTCGTAGCAGAAATCGGGCCAATAGGATTGTTGCCATATCCATCTCATGGCGTGATTCTAGCACTTATTCACGCCATATTACATGGATATATGGCGCGATTATAGCCCGCAATAACGCCATCCTGGATCAAAGACTGGAATCTAAACGGCGCTTTGAAAATACCATGACTGCATCAGTTCGCCTCTCATGGTATCGCTGATTTTAGCTCTGCCAGCCGCAGAAAATACCATAAAAAATACCATTGATGATGCAGATTATATTATTAATTAGAGTTGTTTTATCGCTATATTTCAATGAGTTGCTAATACACCCTACTCCCACTCGATTGTAAACAAGCCATTTTTGTCTTTCATTTTCAATGACTTTTTTTCCTGCTAATTGTTAATACCATGAAATATACCATGCTCAGAAAATCCTTCAAAATACTCGAAAAAATTGCCGCTTGAACACTTCTAAACAACACCCTAGGCCACTTTCCGGGCTTTGACTTCCAGGCGTACCCCCTCCTGCTCCTGCAGGTAATTGATCACCGCAAACAGGTTACTCGCCTGGGGATTCCCTTTCGGCCCGAACATACGCATCAAACTCTTACTCGACTTGTCGAAGACCCGGGAGAGTTCCTCGAACCCGATCGTCGCGTTGATATAGTCGCGCAATACCGCCTTGCCGGTATCGACATCACCAGCGAGCAGGCATTCGACCCCTTCTTGTAGCAGGGCCTTGCGAAACGCGGGATCCCGTTGGGCACGTGCCTGTATGGTGTCCTTAAAATCTTTCGTCAGAGCCATCATGTCACCTCTTGCCGTTTGCGGCGCTTATAGCCGCGCCAGTGCTCTTTTGCAGCAGCAATGTCTGCGTCCTGCCGCTTCTTGGTACCACCCGCGAGCAATATCACCAAGCGGTCTCCGTCCTTGCCAAAGTAGATTCGATAGCCAGGACCAAAATCGATTCGGTACTCATAGACGCCGGCACCCACACCTTTAACATTAGATAAGTTACCCAGCTCCATCCGATGAACTGCCGTCGCCACCTTGACCGCAGCGGTCACATTCAGACGATCGAACCATTTGGCATAAGGACTGTTTCCCTCAGCATCGAGGTATTCTCTAACCTCTATCATATGACCTATATAGTAGCATTTATGTTACCTTATGCAATACCCACATAACGCAACAGTACAGATCATCGCGAACCACCTGTGGACAGCCGCAGAATCAGCTTGCGTCCCTCGTCCAGCAGCAGCACGCTTGAAGCGACCAACGCTGATAAACCCCAGTCCGAAAGCTGCAGGTCGGCGGTGCCGAATACGTCTTGCAAGGGCGCCCAATGGACAACCAATGCCTGCAGCGTCAGCACCGCCGCCAAGGAGAGCCATATCCAGCGGTTACGGAAGAAGTGACCATTGAACGCCGAACCGTGCTCGGCGCGGGCATTAAACAGGTTGAAGAACTGGAACAGCACGAAGGTGGTAAAGGCCAGCGTCAGGGCATAGGCCTCGCCCCGGGGCTGGGCGTAGTGGAACAG
This sequence comes from uncultured delta proteobacterium, assembly GCA_963716725.1. Taxonomy (GTDB): domain Bacteria; phylum Myxococcota_A; class Polyangia; order Polyangiales; family Polyangiaceae; genus JADJKB01. The sequence goes on along the minus strand of CAVQUB010000021.1, from coordinate 414,181 downwards.
ACCCAGCGTGCCGACCGCCATGGTCAGACCGTAAACAAGCAGGCGCCCCAGCCTCGGCCCGGTCAGTATGCGGGCATCAGTCTGTCGCGGCGGCTCGTCCATGATCCCGTCGCGCGCGGGCTCCACGCCCAGGCTCATGGCCGGCGGGCCGTCCATGATGATGTTGATCCACAAGATCTGGATCGCGGTGAATGGCGTGGACCAGCCCAGCAGGCTCGCGCCCAGCACGGTCTGGATGGCACCCATGTTGGTGGAGAGCTGGAAGCGCACGAACTTGACGATGTTGTCGTAGATGGCGCGTCCCTCCCTGACCGCCCGCACAATGGTGGCGAAGTTGTCGTCGGTCAGTACCATGGTGGCCGCTTCCTTGGTCACCTCGGTACCGGTTACGCCCATGGCCACACCGATATCGGCGTGTTTCAGCGCCGGGGCGTCGTTGACCCCATCGCCGGTCATGGCAGTGACGTGGCCGTCGGCCTTCAGCGCCTGCACGATGCGCACCTTGTGCTCTGGGGCGACACGAGCAAACACAGCAATGTCTTTGATCTTCGTAGCCAGCGTCTCTGCCGAAAGCGCATCCAGCTCCCACCCCTCGATCACCTCGCCCTCCAGCCCCAGTTCCCGGGCGATAGCGGCGGCGGTAATCTTGTGGTCGCCGGTGATCATCTTGACCTCAATCCCGGCGCGTCGGCACAGGGCGATGGCATCGCGTGCCTCCGGGCGCGGCGGGTCGATGATGCCGATCAGCGCGGCAAAATCGAGCTCGGCCACATGGACCATCAAATCGCCAGCCGGGTCGAACGCCTTTGCCGGGAGGGTCTTGGCGGCCACCGCCAAGACCCGCATGGCGCTGCCGGCGAGCCGTTCGTTCTCGGCCTGCCAGTAACCCGCATCCAGCGGGCGGGCACCGTCGGGTTCGAGCTGGCGGCTTGCGCGGGCGAGCAGCACGTCCGGCGCGCCTTTCACGTAGAGGTGCACCAATTCGCCATCTTGGTGGAAGGTGGCCTGGAATTTGTGTGCTGAATCGAAGGGGATCTCGGCGATGCGCGGATGGTGCGCCGCTAGTGACTCAACATCCAGCCCGCCTTTGGCCACCAGTGCTAGCAATGCCCCTTCGGTGGGATCACCGATCAGCTGCCCGTCGCGAATGCGGCTGTCATTAGCCAGCGCCGCTGGATGCAGTAGCGGCTCGAGAGCCGGCAGCAGGCTGCCGTCCTCTGCTTCGATCATTCCCTCTGCGGCGTAACCCTCACCGGAGACCGCAAAACGCCGTCCTCCGTAGACCAGGGCGCGCGCGGTCATCTGGTTCAGGGTGAGGGTGCCGGTCTTGTCCGAGCAGATAACCGTGGTGCAGCCGAGGGTTTCCACCGCAGCCAACTTCTTGACGATGGCACGGTGCCGGGCCATGCGGTGCATGCCGATGGCGAGTGTCAACGTCACCACGGCCGGCAAACCTTCCGGTATGGCGGCCACCGCCAATGCGATAGAGGTGAGGACGGTCTGCACCAATGGCTCGCCCCGTAGCAATCCCAGGGAGAAGATCAGCGTGATCACCACGCCGGCGATTAGCGCCAGCCGGTGACCAAGCCCGTCGAGCTGGACCTGAAGCGGGGTGGGGCCGGGCTCCGCCTCGGCCAACATATCGGAGAGCCGCCCCATCTCGGTGGCCATACCGGTGCCGGTCACCAGCAATTCCGCCCGTCCACGGGTAACTACCGTGTTCATGAAGGCCATGTTGGTGCGTTCAGCCAGCGGTGCCTTGTCCGGGAGCAGCCCGTACGCCTCTTTGCCCACCGGGTGGGACTCGCCAGTGAGCGCGGACTCGTCGACCTCGGCATTGTGGGTGACCAGCAGCCGACCATCCGCCGGCACCCGGCCACCCGCTACCAGTAACGCGACGTCTCCCGGCACCAGATACCTGGCGTCGATCTCCTCGACACGGCCTCCGCGGCGCACACGGGCCGCTGGCGAGAGCATTTTCTTAAGCGCCGCCAATGTTTGCTCGGCCCGGCGTTCCTGCCAGAAGCCGAGCAACGCATTGAACAATACCACGATCATGATCACCACCGCGTCCTTGATATCGCCGATGGCGCCCGCCAGCCAGGCGGCCCCGACCAACACCAGGATCAGAAGGCTCTTGAACTGATCAAGGAAGGCGAGCCATTTGGGCCGTGGTGGCTTCTCGGCAAGACGGTTTTCGCCATGGTGCTCCAGGCGCTCCTGCACCTCCGCCGGATCCAGCCCGTTCGCGGCCTCCACTTGCAACCGCGAGGCGCACTCGTCCGCCTTCAAGGTGTGCCAGGCAGTAATTGCTTGCCTTTCCAAGTCAAGTTCAAGCTTCATCGAGCTCGCCCCGCGTCGGATTGCGCGATCGCCATAACGGTAAAGTCGAACAGGCTCAAAGGATCACGCCAGAAGCCCGACACCGTGCAAGGTTTTCGCCTTGTAGAGCAGCAGTGTGGTGCGAACGGGTGTTTCATTATCGATGCCTTCTGCCAGATGAACGACTTTCCGAAACACATCATGATGCCGCCAACCATGCAACCAATAACCCCAGCAGCAACAACAGCGACAGCGCAGGGCTCCAACGAAGGAGCATCTCTTCCAGCAATCCGGCGATATCGCTTCTCGTCATGAGGGATCGCACATGCCGATCCAGTGCCTGCGTGATTTCAGTCCAGCGTTCCACACAGTGGGCAAGTAATCGGCCAGCCCCTTCTCTGGCCAGCACCAAACCTTGGGTGATGGGTACCAGGACATCACCTGGAGCAAAGACCGGCAGTCGAAGCACGCGCCATCTCGCGTTCAGAACTGCCATTGATATGGACGCCAGGACAATAAAGCGGCCCATGACGGCTTCCCCTATTGTGACGTGGAAGAGTTGGTAACCTGCTGCAAGCGTCGCGACCACGATCAGTGCAGCAACCACCCATGTTGAAATGAACGGGGCCTTACAAGGGCGTGAAGCCGGTGCTGCTGAAGGTGCGTATTTCCCTACCGATTCAGCCGACAAGTCGATATCCCCATGAAAAAGACTGTTACCCGCCAGCAAGGCGATGACCGCCATAGCCAACAAGATCGTTATCGCCGGCACCAGCCCGGCCATTACCCAAACCAGGCCGAGCGGCGCCATCGCTAACAGCTGCGCGGCCAGCATACGATCAGCGGCGGTCGGACCACGTAAGACCCGCCACATGCCGGCACCCAGGTTCAGCAGCAGAAACAGTGCCAGGTAAAGAGGCTGCATGCCCGATCAATCCTCCAGAGCGACGGGGGTGACGAAGCCGGGCGGTTTGATCGCCAGCACCGAGCAATCGATCTGCTCGAGAATGGTCTCCGCAGTATTGCCCATGAAGAAGCCGCGAATACCCGTACGTGCCACGGTCCCCATGACGATGCAGTCGACCTGCAAACGTTTGGCCAGCGCCGGGATTTCCTTGCGGGCTCCCCCTTTTATCAGGTGGGTTTGGGACTTGAGATAGCCCAGGGCATCCCGGGTCGCTTTGTTCCCACTGTTGCGCAAAAATGTGTCCAGCCACTGTTGATGCTGTCTCCGCTCTTGTTCAACATTCAAGGCTTCTTTCTCTGGCGATATATCTGATGAAATAACAAAACCGCTGATTGATTCGTAAACAGAATCCCAGACATGCACAACATGCAGATCGGCGAACTCCGAGAGCGCCAGGGAGGCCGCCATTTCCAGAATTTGAACGTTCAATGCGTGCCGTGTCGCCAGCTCCGTTGGCAAATACGATTCATCCACATCCACGGCTGCCAGGATGCGTTTATAGGATCTGGGTGCCTCAGGTTTGACAAGCCAGACGGGGCAGGGACACTTACGCAGCAGGTGCATGTCGTCACCGGAGAAAAAGCGATCCAGCCAGCTCGGCGATTCGGGACACTTGATCACCAGATCATGCCCGTTGCGCAATACCGCTCGGATGACCTCGAGAAAGGATGTCCCCAGCAACACCTTGTGCTGGATATCAAGTCGTTGAAGGTATGGTTCAACAAGGGCCGCTATCCGCGCTTCATGCTCGCTCACCATTGCCGCCTGGTAGTCTCGAGAGATCGGGCTGCCATCGGGCATACCGATACCGGCCGATAAGCGTGGAATCACATCCACAACCATCAGTTCAGCCTGGTTGTTCTCGGCCAGTGCCACCGCCCTTTCCAATGCGGGCTTACTGGCCTCCCCATGTTCCATTACACAAAGAATCTTTTTGAATCGTTGCATCTCATTCACCTCCGCGGGAAATCATCAGAGGCGCTTCTAAACATGCACCCCACGCGTTGTTCCAAAGTCTCCAGTTCAGCCAGAAAGTCTCCCAGACTATCCAATACATGAGCCTTCAATACTTGGCCACCCAGTTCCGCGCTTAGCGTACCCGGCAGCAAGCTCACCGTATTGACCAGGATCACCCTTGGCAGGCCTGGCGGCAGTCGAAGCGGGTACTCAATAAGTTCCGGCGTGATTGGCAGACGCGGATGAAACGCCCGCCACGCCACATCCACGCCCCCTTTCAGCGAATGCCAAAGGAAGAAGGGTACAAATCCCATCACTTCCCTCCAGACAAGACCTAACGGCGGTACCAGCGCCACACTGACGACCGTCGCACATATCACCGCCGGCACACCGATCCACAAGGACCCGGCCGTACCATCGGTGAGCGCCCACCACATGATTGAGAACAGCAGCGCCCGCGACACGACCGTCGACCAATCAAGACCTTGATCCGTCTTATTCATATGCTCCCTCCCGGTTCAGAATCATTGCGCCTCCTGTAACGGTTGCGGCTCATATCCCGGCCCCATGATACGATCAGCCGCCTCGCGGGCGGCGTCCGCATACGGCACCAGAATCAGATCGGCGCCCGCATGTTCCAGTCTGGCCGCGTCATCCGGCGATTGCACCGTAATAGCGATCCGGCGGCTGTAACCGAGACTGCGCAGCGAGTGGATAAGCGATAGATTGACGTGGCGTTCACGCGCTGTACTCACTACCCAATGTGTTCGTCCAAGCGGCAACGTTGCGATGTACTCGGGATCTTCGGCATCTCCGAACATGACCGGGTGTCCCGTGGCGTCTCCCGCGCGAACCAGGTCCGGGTTGAAATCGACGCCGAGCACCCGCCAGCCCCTTTCACGCAACGTCCGGGCGATGCCGTTGCCGTAACGCCCCAGCCCGAACAACACGACCAATGGCACCGCATCATCCGGCACGCTATCCTGCACGGCCTCCCGATGAGGCTGTCGGCGCTCGAAGACCCCGAGCCAGGGCGCCAGGCGCTCATACAGCGGATGAGAATAGATGATCATGTACGTAGAGGCGCTGATGGTGATCAACCCGACCAGGGTTATCAGGCCCATGGTCTCGGCGCTTATGTGGCCGAGGCTCAGACCCAGCGCCCCCAGGATCAAGGAGAATTCGCTGATCTGCGCCACCGTGAGCCCGGCCAGGAACCCGGTACGACTGCGATAACCCAGTACGCCCATGATGACCATGACGATGAGGGGATTACCGATCAGGACGAACAGCGAGAACACCAGCGACTCCACCAGTTGGGCACCCAGCAGCCCCAGGTCGAGTTGCGCCCCCAGGTCGAGAAAGAAGAACAGCAACAGAAAGTCGCGCACGCTCGTCAGGCGCGCGCCGAGGGCGTCCCGGTAAGGCGTGGAGGCCAGTGACACGCCGGCGACAAAGGCACCCACCTCCTTGCTGAAACCGAGCGTCACCCCAAGGGCCGCCAAGGCTAATCCCCAGGCAATGCCGAACAACACCAGCAATTCCTGGGAGCGTGACAGCATGTGGAGCAGCCGCGGTAGCAGGTACCGCATCGCCAACCCGACCAGCAGAAGAAACCCCACACCCTTGACTAGTACGGCGAATGCCGCTTGGGTCCACGAGACATCACCGCTGGCACCCAGGGCATTCAGGCCAATCATGACCAACACGACGACCAGATCCTGCACGATCAGGAAACCCAGGGCGATTCGACCGTGCAGCGTATCCACCTCGCGTTTGTCGGAAAGCAATTTGACGATGATGATGGTGCTGGAGAATGTCAACGCGACCGCTACATACAGGGCCGTGACCGGCGTCATGCCAAAGGCGTAACCGATCAGGTAGCCGACGACGCTGGTGAATATCACCTGGCCGAGTCCCGTCGCCAGGGCGACCGGCCCCATGGTGCGGATAATGTGCAGGTCCAGTTTCAAGCCAACGACGAACAGCAGCAGCGTGATCCCGAACTTTGCCAGCAAATCGACCTTGTCGTTCGCACTGACCCAACCGAGCACCGACGGGCCAACCATTATTCCCACAGCGATAAAGGCGACGATCAAGGGCTGGCGCAGGCGTACGCCCAGAGCACCCACCGCCGCGGCAAACAGCAGCAGCACCGCCATCTCAGTGAACACGTCCGGGAACACCGTCATGATTTGGCCTCGCTCCGCCCTGCACTGCCGTGGCGGCCATCGTGCTTCCTGCGCCACTTGCGCAGTGCGAGTTTTTCCAGTTCAAGAATCATAAAAAGCGCCATGCCCAGCGCAATGATTTCCACGCCATGTACGAAGTCCACCGTCCGGGTGTCAAAGAACCGTTCGATGAACGGCACATAATTTCCATCGCCAATCCCACAGAGCTAATATCGATCGCCGCGACGCGCATTGCTGATTTCTCATGGCTTCTCTCCAGACGACCTTCCTTTCCGATTCGATTTTCTGCTTAAGCGCTTGAGCATTCGGGCGGTGCGCCATACCACTATGGCACCTACAATCCCAAGACCAGCTGGAAGCATGAGTCCGACTACCCAGTCCATAACGGACGGGTCTGATATTAAGATGGGATTCTCATTCATCTATCAGTTACCTTTTCAACAAACTTGTTGTCTTTCCTAAACTCCATCACCTCGCCATGTCGCGCGACCCGCTTTGAAATCCTTTGGTCGTTGATGACCGCGGACAGGCAGCTTAGTGTCCAGGACCATTTCATGTTTCACTGTCACCCGCCTCACGCCGCAGCCGCCACGCCTTTTCCGCACCGATGGCCAGATAGATCACCAGTCCGACCAACACGATGTGCAGCCAGTCCATCCAGCCGATTGGCGCGGTATGGAACAGCCAGTTCATCACCGGCAGATAGGTGAACAGGAGTTGCGCCACTATCATGGCGGCGATACCGGCCCAGATCCACGGGTTGCTGAACAAACCGAGGCGAAACATCGAAAAGCGCAGCGAGCGGCAGTTGAGCAGGTAGAAGGACTGCCCCACGGCAAACACATTGACCGCGATAGTGCGCGCCTCGTCTTCGCTGGCGCCCCGGTACAGGGCCCATTCGAACAGACCGAAGCCGCCGATCAGCAGCAGCAGACCCACCAGCAGGATGCGGACAATCAGTTCACCGCCGAGGATAGGCACATCCGGCCGGCGCGGCGGGCGCCGCATAATGCCCGGCTCCCTGGGCTCGAAGGCCAGGGCTAGGCCGAGCAGCACGGCGGTCGTCATGTTGATCCATAGCGCCTGCACCGGCAATACCGGCAACGGCTGGGCCGCCATCACCGCGACGATAATCACCAGTCCCTGGCCGGCGTTGGTCGGCAGGATCCAGGTGATGAACTTGGTTAGATTGGCGAATACACCACGGCCTTCCTCCACCGCCGCTCCGATGGTGGCAAAGTTGTCGTCGGTAAGTATCATGTCGGCGGCCTCCTTCGACACCTCGGTACCGTTGATGCCCATGGCCACGCCGATATCAGCGCGGCGCAGGGCCGGGGCATCGTTGACCCCGTCGCCGGTCATGGCCGCCACCTCGCCGCGTGCTTGCAGGGCTTCCACCAGGCGCAGCTTCTGTTCCGGCGTAACGCGGGCGAACACCTCGATATCGGCGGCAGCGTCTATAAGTTCGGCGTCGCTCAGCGCCGCCAGTTCACTACCGGTTAGCACGTCCGGGACCTCGCCATCTGGCAGCGGGCCGCCCAAACCGATCTGACCCGCGATGGCTGCCGCCGTTGTGGCGTGATCACCAGTGATCATCTTGACCTGGATGCCTGCCGATTGACATTCTTTGACTGCGAGGATGGCCTCCTCGCGTGGTGGATCGATCATGCCCTGCAGCCCGATAAAGGTGAGGCCGCCCTCAACCTGTGGGTGATCGACTGCTGTGGTATCCGGTTGAACATTGAGACGGGCGAATGCCAGCACCCGCATGCCCTGACGCGCCATTGCCTCGACCTGGGCATGCACCTCGGCAGTGTCCAGCGGCCGGCTCTCACCGTCGGCGCTCAGGACATCGGCACAGCGTGCAAGCAGGCTCTCGACCGAGCCCTTGAGATAGATAACCGGTTTGTCACCGCCATGCAGGGTGGCCATGTACTGGTGCTGTGACTCGAAGGGAATTGCATCGAGTCTGGGGTAGGCTTCATGTGTTTTTTCCGCATCGACCCCGGCCTTGCCGGCCGCGACCAGCAGTGCAGCTTCGGTGGGGTCACCTTCTATCTTCCAGGCGCCATTCTCCTGCTTGAGCACTGCGTCGTTGCATAGCAGGCCAGCACGTAGCAATTCCGATAGGGCAGTGTGATCGCTGAGCGCCAGCGCCTGGCCATTTTGCGACAGTTCGCCTTGCGGCGTGTTACCCACGCCGGTGACCTCGACCATTTTGTTACCCGCCCAGAGACGCTGCACTGTCATCTCGTTGCGGGTCAGGGTGCCGGTCTTGTCCGAGCAGATCACGGTTGTGCTGCCGAGGGTCTCGACTGCAGGTAGATGGCGGATGATGGCATGGCGTTTGGCCATGCGTGCTACACCGATGGCCAGGGTGATGGTAAGGACGGCGGGTAGTCCTTCCGGGATCATGGCGACAGCCATCGCTACGGCGGCCATAAACATGTCCACCGCCGAGCCCCCGTGCCACAGGCCTACGGCGAAGGTCAGGCCTGCCAGCACGATAATCGCATAGAGCAGTACGTGACTGAAGCGGGCAATCTTGCGGGTCAGCGGCGTGGCCAACACTTCGGCGCCGGCGATCAGTTCTGAGATGCGGCCGATCTCGGTGCTGTCGCCGGTTTCGGTGACTACGCCGACCCCGGTGCCATAGGTCACCAGGGTGGAGGAATAGGCCATGTTGGCGCGCTCCGCCAGCACGGCGTCGTGGGCCAGTTCGCCCAAACACTTCTCCACCGGCACTGACTCGCCGGTCAAGGCGGATTCGTCGATCTGCAGGTTACGGTCGTGCAGCAGGCGCAGGTCCGCCGGTACCTTGTCGCCGGAGGCCAGTAAAACAATATCGCCGGGCACCAGTTCACGGGCGTCTATGCGATGCTTCTCGCCGGCGCGCACCACAGTGGCAGCCGTGGTCAGCGCGCTTGCCAGCGCCGCCAGTGCGCTCAGGGCCTTGCCCTCCTGCACGAAGCCGATGATGGAATTGAGCAGGACCACGCCGAAAATCACGCTGGCATCCACCCAGGCGCCCAGCATGAGTTTGATCACGACCGCGGCCAGCAGGATATAGACCAGCGCCTGGTGAAACTGCAGCAGGAAACGCAGCAGTGGCCCCTTGCCCTTGCGCTGCGTCAGAACGTTGGGACCGAAGTTCTGCTGTCGCTCCTCGACCTCGAAACGGTCCAGGCCTTTCTTCGCATCGGTGTCGAGCAGGTCCAGCACCTCGTCCCGAGGCAGGTGGTGCCAGTGTTTTTCCAGCAAGGGTTTCATGTTGGTCGCTCTTCTCTATGTGAGTTCACGGAACTCGTACCAGTCGCAGCGCTATCACGGCCAACCCTGCATTGATTCATTGCGCATGCGCCTCTCCCGGCCCAGGCTGGCAGCATCGACGGTATGGTCATCGTGAATATCGCGTTCACAAACCTATCCGCACCCTGCTTTTCAGCCATTCGATCCTTCACCTCTTCCTCTGTTGTCACCTTGTCACACATGCATTAGCCCTCGCTCGCGCCGCCGTGCCTGACCCATTGGTCGACTTCGTCTTTTCTAAATTTCCATAGTCGGCCAACCTTGTGAGCCGGCATGGCCTTGCGCTCGATCCACTTGTAGACGGTGTCGCGCTTGACCCCGAGATAAGCCGCGATTTCCTCTACCGACAACCAGCGGTCTTCAATCATTTGTTCGCCCTCTGGCTCCAACCGATTTTCAATAAAAAGCGATTTCGACAGGTACGACCATCAAAGCTACTGCCGTGACGCCCTGTCCAATAAAACGGGATAGAATCGTATATAATCTAATGTAATCAACCCAATTATGCACTGACCTGCGTCAAGAAGCTCAGCGCAAGAGCGCTGTGAAATGACCACACTGATGGGCGAAAGTACGTTGTACTCACATCAAGATGAAGATCTGCGGAAAGAGGTGGGAAAGCACCTTGCAGCTCTTCGACGGGATGATCTGATTGATATCTGGCAAGACCGCCGGATCGGCCCAGGTGACGAATTCGACTGAGAGATCAGCAACCAACAGGAGTCGGCGGTCAACATCGTGCTGCTGCTCGTGAGTTCAGACTTTCTGCATTCTCACTACGCCTACGACATTGAGATGAAACGGGCGCTTGAGCATCATGCTGAAGGCTCCGCCAAAGTCATCCCTGTCATCCCTGTCATCCCCCGCCCTTGTGACTGGCAGAAAACTCTACTCGGATGACTCAACGCTACTCCCACATACAGGCCTTCATGATCGCATCACTCGTCATGATTGATTTCTTCCTGAAGCGTCTGGAGCACCACCAGAATCGGCTCGATATCCGGCACCTCGCCGAAGATCATGTTTTCCATTGACCGATCACTTGTGGAAACGTGTGCCTCTGTCGTTAGAGGCATACTGTCTGGCACGAAGACAAATAGTTACGAATACGCCGCTCGATTGCCCTGATACCATGCCAAACTCAATTTTATTATCATGGTATCGATGTGTTCTGCCTTGCCACACGGAACAAATACCATGAAATATGCCATTGATGATGCGGATTATATTATAAATTAGATCTTTTTTATTTTTAATAATCAATAGGTTAAAAATCCCAGTCACTCCCACTCGATTGTAAACAGGCCATTTTTATCTTTTATATTCAATTGCTTATTCTCCTGCTCATTGGTAATACCATGAAAAATACCATGCTCAGAAAATCCTTGAAAATGCTCGAAAAAATTGCCGATTGAACACTGCCACACAGCACCCTGAGCCACCTTCCGTGCGTTGACTTTCAGCTGTATCCCCTCCTGCTCCTACAGGTAATGGATCAACGTACCAGGCGCAATATAGGCTAATTGGCAATAACATTGACAATTAGCCATTATCTCTCATAATACAGGCGTGTAAAGCAACCAGAAACCACCGTGACCTACATCCCCCGGAACGCAGAATCCAGACTTCAACACTTCGCCAGCGGCTATCCAGTGGTTGTGGTCACAGGTCCACGCCAGTCTGGCAAGTCCACTCTGGTGAGGCATGCCTTTCCCGACCACCGTTATGTATCACTCGAAGATCTCGACCAAAGGGAATTTGCAGAAACGGATCCGCGTGGTTTTTTGAATCAATTCAGTGGGGGCGCCATCCTGGACGAGGCGCAACGCTGCCCTGCCCTGTTTTCCTATCTACAGACACGCGTCGATGAAAGGCAACAACCCGGCGAATTTATTCTGACGGGATCTCAGCAGTTTGGTCTGTTAACAGGCATCACGCAGAGTCTGGCAGGCAGAGCCGCATTGTTGACGCTGTTACCCATGACCTACGGCGAGTTACAAGGCTCAGGAAAAATTGGCAAGAGCGTCGACAAGATACTCTTTGATGGGGCGTATCCCCCCATCTTCGACCGCGGACTCGAACCGCACCCCTGGTATGGAAACTATGTGCGCACTTACCTGGAACGAGACGTCCGGCAATTGATCAAGGTACAGGATCTGGGCACATTTCAACGCTTTCTAAAATTGTGCGCGGGCCGGACCGGACAACTCCTCAATCTTTCCTCGCTGGCCAATGACTGTGGCATTACACACAACACAGCCAAAGCCTGGATATCCGTACTGGAAGCCAGTTATATCGTGCATCTGTTGCCACCGCATCACCAGAATTTCAACAAGCGTTTAGTCAAAACACCCAAACTCTATTTTCTGGATACGGGTCTTGCCACCTGGCTCCTCGGCATCCAAAACAACGAGCAATTGGCTACCCACGTTCAACGGGGTGCCTTGTTTGAAACCTGGGTTATCAGTGAATTGCTTAAGGCCCGTTATAACGCAGGCGAAACCTCGAACCTCTACTTCTGGCGTGATCGTTCGGGACACGAGGTGGATCTGCTGATTGACCACGGAACCCATCTGTCACCGCTGGAAATCAAATCTGGGCAAACCATCAACAAGGATTACTTCAAAGGGCTGGAGTTCTGGCAAAATCTGGCAGGCGGAACCGCCGGACAGGCATGGCTGGTTTACGGCGGCGACAGTCGACAGACACGTTCCGATGTCACTGTACTATCGTGGCATGAAATCGACTCTGTGCAGATCGTGATATAAAAACACCAGGCATCGGACGCAATGATCCGTGCCCTTGCGGCAGCGGAAAGAAATTCAAGCACTGCTGCCTGGGCAAGGAGAACAGCACGGCATCCAACCCTGACGCGGTAAGCACTTCCGAAGCCTTGCGCGAAACATTCGAAGGCCGGCAATTCAACTCGCTGCAAGAGTCCCCAGGCATTTCTAGACCAGATTACCCAACAGCAAAACCGTCGGCAGCTGGACGAGTTTCACGGTTTATCGCCCGAGCAGATGCACCGGATACTGAATTTTCCGTTCGCATCACAGGGGCTGGTCCGTTTTCCGGAGGTGCTCCACAGCAACCCGGTCGCGCCAATACTGACCCTGTTCGAGCTATTGACCGACGCCATCGGCGAGCAGGGCCTCAAACCGACCGCCAAGGGCAATCTGCCGCGCAACTTCTGCCGCGAGGCCGCCCTGACCTACTTGGGTAAAGAGAAATATCAGGAGCGGACCCGATATGGCGGCATCAATCGGGAGGAGGATTTTGACGATCTGCATGTCACCCGGCTTGTGGCCGAACTGGCGGGGTTGATTCGCAAATACAAGGGCCGATTTATCCTCAGCCGCGATTGTCGCCAGCTGCAGGCAGGGGACGGCATGACTGCCATCTACCCCAAATTGTTCAGGGCCTATGTCGAACAGTTCAACTGGGCACACAGAGACGGCTATCCTGAGTTGAGATTCATGCAGAGCGCCTTCCTGTTCACACTTTGCCTGCTCACCCGCTACGGTGACGCCTGGCGACCGCAGGCATTTTATGAAAATGCCTTCCTGGGCGCCTTTCCGCGGCTATTGGATGAAGTGCCACCGAGCCAGGTAATTTCCCCCGATGAGACAATGCGTCGCGGTTACACCTGGCGTTCGCTGGTGCATTTCGCAGACTTTATGGGTTTAGCGACGGTGGAGCCGGTTTCCGACGAGCTCCTGTGTCACGAGTACCGGGTAAAGGCCTTGCCGTTACTGGACCAGATCGTTCAATTTCAGCTTCCCAGGTAACAGTTCGTTATGGCGGGAAAACGTAAACAGGATGATCCACTGGCCGCTTTGCCGGAGACCGCGCCGAAAGCAAAGCTGGTCGATCTGATCGTACGCGTGGCATCCTCACGCCCCGATGTCCGGCGTGAGTGCCTCGACTACCTGAACAGGCATACTGCCCTGTCACCCAGTCGGAAGAAGCAGTCCGAGAGTGAAAAACTGCTTGCCCTGTGGGCCGAACTCGCGCCAGATCTGGACGAGCTGGATGCATACGGTGGCGGCGATTATGATGCCGACATCCATGCTTCGAGCCTGTTGCAAGAGATCGCACAGGGGCTTTCACGAAAAAGATCGATTCAGACTACCGGCAAAAACTTCTCGACAATGCCCTGCCCTATATCGAAAGCGGTAATGCTGGACTTGACGACGACCTCTACGACCTGGCCTATGCGGCCTGTTACACCGACGCCGATTGGCGCGCACTGGCGCAAGCCTTCGAGACCATGGGAGGGGACTGGAAACTCGACCATGCCCGCCGCATTTATCGCCGCCTCGGTGACCGTGGAAAATATCTCGAGCTGCGCCAGCGTAAACTGGCCACTGGCACCGACTATTTCGACTTGGCGGATTTCCACTGGAAGGCCGGTGAAAAACAGAAGGCCATGGAGGTCGCGGAAACAGGACTACTCAAGGGAAAAGGCCGCATGGATGAATTGCGTCAGTTCGTTGCCAAGCGTGTCAAATCCGCCGGCAATCGTGAACGCTACCTGGCACTACAGTTTGATCAGGCGATCGATTCTCTGACCTGCGACAAGTACAAGACATTTGGGAAACTATGCACGGTCACTGAGTGGAAGTGTTACGAAGCGAAAATCCTTGCACGGCTGGAAAACGCCCGGGACACGGAGCAACTTCGTATCCGCATGCACCGCAAGGAGTACGAGGAAGCGGTGGCGGTGCTGACCCGAAGCCGTTACCCCCTCTACGCTTGGGACAGCGCCTATGAACTGCAGACCGCCAAGCGTCTTGAAGGCAGGTATCCCGAGGCAATATTAAAATACTATATATCAGGACTGGGCAACCTCAAGACCAACGCCACGCGCAGGGAATACACCCGCAAGGCACAGGTAATGAAGAAGGTCCACCATGTGTTGGTTGATGTGCTGCGTGATCCATCTCGCTGGCGTGACTTCGCACTCGAAGTCAAAAAGGACAACATCAAACGTCCGGCATTTCAAGAAGAGTTCACCAAGGCCGTACCTGGTTGGCAGGCACTGAAATAACACAAGGACACGCCTTTCGGAAATGGGGGTAGGCACCGTGATCAACAGTGCCCACCAGTATAATCACGCCACGCTCGTTCAAAAGGCGATATCTGAGTGCCGACCGCTGATACCATGATTGCGCCAATCTGCCACTCATGGTATTGCTGCTTTCTGCCTTACAGCACTCGGAAATACCATGAAAAATACCATTGACGATGCAGATTACATTATCAATTGGATTAATTTTATCGTTTTATATCAATGTTTTAAAAATTCCTGTCACTCCCACTCGATGGTAAATAAGCAATTATTTTCTATTATTTTCATGTAGTTAATATCGGTCATGTATCTTAGTGCCATGTGAAATACCATGCTCAGAAATTTCTTAAAAAATTTTCCCTATTTCTTTGGCTGAGAGCTCTGGCGAACAGGGTCGAGAATCAAACCGACCGGGACAAAATACGGCCGCCCCTGCGAAAACGCCCTCCCCGCATCTAACCATTAAAAGGTCAAAAGCTGGCGCAAACTATTTTACAGTATCTATCCCGCACCGCCTAAAGAGGTCTAAATCATTCACAACGACGATACTCAAGTACTCAGAATGAGTTTGCGGCGATCCATCTTTGTTATCATCATTAGCACCCGGTTTCATTACGCCTGAACACTGGTCAGTCGACTTCTGACCAGGTCTAACTTCGCTTTGTGCGCAAGCGGGCGTTGCTGGCAAGGACTGCGCTTGGTGATGGCGCATCACCCAGAGAGTGCGAAGGAGTAGACGGTGCTGCGGCGCGAGCCCATCGCCGCGCTGCAGGAAAAGGCCAACCACTGGGCCGGCAAGCTCGACGGACAAGACCTAGGCGTGAAGGCCCGGTGCCGCAAGCTGTCGGGCAGTGGCGCGAAGGCGCGGCTGTATCACGAGGTCTGTGACGCCCACCAGGTGCGGATCGTGAAGGTCGACCTGAAGAGCGAGCTGTTCAGCTATACGGTGGACGAGCCAGCACTGGCGCAGGCCGAGCTGATGGACGGCAAGCTGCTGCTGGTTTCCAATGTGGCCGACCTGACGCCGGCCAAGGTCGTGCAGCCCTACAAGGCGCTGGCCGACATCGAACGCGGGTTCCGCGGGTTCCGCGTGCTCAAGTCCGAAATCGAGATCGCTCCGGTGTACCACCGGCTGCCGAGCGGATCCGCGCGCACGCCATGCTGTGCTTCATGGCGTTGATCATCTACCGGGTGATGCGCCAGCGACTGAAGCTAACCAAGAGCGATCTCAGTCCCGAAAAGGCACTGGCTCGCTGCGACGCATTCAACGCCACCGCGTGAGCATCAACCAGGCGGCGCCGATCTCGGGCATCACCGCCATCAACACCCAACAGGCCGGCGTCCTGGCCGCGCTGATCCTGAAGAAGCCGACACAAGATACCCAACTGTCCTTGTTGTAGTGGCAGCCGGCAGGGTCGCCTCTATGCAAATCAGGGAATTACGACGGTTGCTGTCGAACTAGGGTGGCCAGAGCCTGCGCTCCAGCTTGGCTGAAGACGTACGGCACCGCACAGACGCACACGCAGGCTCGGTCGTAAACTTGCTGCGAAAGAGTTGTCGCGCACATGTCATGTGCAGGACGGGCTCAACTTCGGCGCGAAGTTCAAGCGCCGCGTCGGTGCCATCGCCTACACGCAGCAGACCCCGCGCGCCACGGCTGTCGCTGCAACCTCAACCAAGGGAGTCCCCCATGTACTACAGCAACGGCAACTACGAAGCGTTCGCCCGCCCGCGCAAACCCAAAGGCGTAGAGAACAAAACGGCCTGGTTCGTCGGCTCGGGTCTGGCGGCACTGGCGGGCGCGGCCTTTCTGATCCGCGACGGTCAGATGCCCGGCAAGCAAATCACCATCCTGGAGCAGCAACACTTGCCCGGTGGCGCGCTGGACGGCATCAAGGAGCCGGAGAAGGGCTTTGTCATCCGGGGCGGGCGCGAGATGGAAGAGCACTTCGAATGCCTGTGGGATTTGTACCGGTCAATCCCGTCGCTGGAGATCGAGGGTGCCAGTGTACTCGACGAGTTCTATTGGCTCGACAAGGACGATCCGAACTCCTCTTTGCAGCGCGCCACCATGAATCGGGGCGAGGACGCGCATACCGACGGCCTGTTCACGCTCAGCGAGCAGGCGCAAAAAGAGATCGTCAAGCTCTTCCTGGCCACCCGCGAAGAAATGGAGAACAAGCGCATTAATGAGGTGTTCGGTCAGGAATTCCTGAACAGCAATTTCTGGCTGTACTGGCGCACGATGTTTGCCTTCGAGGAGTGGCACTCGGCGCTGGAGATGAAGCTGTACCTGCACCGTTTCATACACCAAATCAAAGGCATGCCGGACTTCTCCACGCTGAAGTTCACCAAGTACAACCAGTACGAATCGCTGGTGCTGCCGCTGGTTAAGTGGCTGCTTGATCACGGCGTGGTGTTCCATTACGGCACCGAGGTGACCGATGTCGACTTCGACATCGCACCCGGACGCAAACAGGCCAAGCGCATCCACTGGCGCAGGGACGCCGTTGAAGGCGGCGTCGATCTTGGCCCGGACGACCTGGTGTTCATGACCATCGGCTCGCTCACCGAGAACTCCGACAACGGCGACCACCACACACCGCCAAATCTCAATGTGGGTCCTGCACCGGCGTGGGATCTTTGGCGGCGCATCGCCGCAAAGGATCCGGCGTTCGGGCGCCCGGAGGTGTTCGGCGCGCACATCCCCGAGACCAAATGGGAGTCGGCCACCGTCACCACGCTCGATGCGCGCATCCCGAAGTACATCCAGAAGATCGCCAAGCGCGATCCGTTCAGCGGCAAGGTGGTGACTGGCGGCATCGTGACCGCGAGGGACTCATCCTGGCTGCTCAGTTGGACGGTAAACCGACAGCCGCACTTCAAGGCCCAGCCCAAGGACCAGATCGTGGTGTGGGTTTACGGGCTGTTCGTCGAGAAGCCGGGTGACTACGTGAAGAAGCCCATGCAGGACTGCACGGGCGAGGAAATCACCCAGGAATGGCTCTACCATCTGGGCGTACCGGTCGAGGACATCCCTGAGCTGGCCGCAACCGGCGCCATCACCATTCCGGTGATGATGCCGTACGTGACGGCCTTCTTCATGCCACGCCAGGCTGGCGATCGTCCAGACGTGGTGCCCGAGGGCGCGGTCAACTTCGCCTTCATTGGTCAGTTCGCGGAGTCCAGGGAGCGCGACTGCATCTTCACAACTGAGTATTCCGTGCGAACGCCGATGGAAGCTGTCTATACCTTGCTTGACGTCGAGCGTGGCGTGCCGGAGGTCTTCAACTCCACCTACGACATCCGCATGCTTCTGGGTGCGACCGGCCGCTTACGCGACGGCAAGGAGATCGACGTCCCGGGGCCTGCGTTCCTGCGTAACCTGCTGATGAACAAGCTTGACAAGACCCAGATCGGCGCACTGCTGCGCGAGTTCGGGCTTGTCACGGGCGATTGACCACGCTTCTTCAATGTCAGTCTTGTGATTTTTACCGAGAAGGATAAATAAAGGAAAGGTACACCAAAATGAAAAACAAAGAAGATTCTTCCGTCAACGTTTATCTTAATGGTCTCGGCTTGGGCTCCATTGCTGCTGCAATGTATTTGATCCAGAAGGCAGACTTTAATCCATCCAATATCCATATCTTTGAGCAAAAGGGCGACAAGGACCTTGTTGGAGGAAGCTGTGATGCCTCAGAGATGATAGTGAACGACCAACCGGCGTACTTTATGCAAGGCAGTCGCATGTTTGAAGACAAGGTATATCCCTGCACCAAAGAACTGTGGTCCATTATTCCGTACAACGATGATGAATCGTGTCTACAAGACCATCAGAAGAACCGTGAAGAATGCAGAGTTCACACTGTCGTTCGCCTTCTGCATGAGAATGGTAAGAAGGACACCGGATATCAACTTGGTCTCAACACTGCTGAAAAATTGAAGATGGCAAGACTTCTGGTCACACCAGAGTTCTTGATTCCAGACGGTGCAAAGATTACGGACATCTTTGGAGAAGCCTTTTTCACCAGCAATTACTGGTACATGTGGCGGGCACTTTTTGCCTTCCAGCCGTGGCATTCAGCGGTCGAGATGAAGCGCTACATGCACCTCTTCTTTCACGAGATGCCAAACATGAACACGATGGTCGCTTTGGAGCGTACTCGCTATACCAACTTCCATTCTTTTATACTGCCCGCCCTGCGCTTCATGCAGAAGAAGGGCGTGAACTTCCACTACAACTGCAGGATCTCAGACGTAGACTTCAAAATGCACTCCGGCGGCAAGGAGAGGTGGATTGAGCGCATCCACCTCGAGACTGAGAGCGGCAAGGCAAAGCCCTCTATCCAGGTGCGCGACACCGACCTCGTCTTCCTGACCATCGGCTCCATCGTCAGCAACGCCTCGTTCGGTGCCCATGACCGCCCGGTGGACAAGCCCGCGGTCGGCAGCCAGAACCTGGGCGGAGCGTGGACGCTGTGGAAGAAGATTGCCGCCAAGCAGCCCGACTTCGGCCGCCCCGACCAGTTCCTGCGCGACATCTCGCAGTCCACGATGATGACCTTCACCGTCACCTTTCGCGGCGGATTGTTCCAGCGCAAGTTCGAGTGGTTGGTGGAGCGCCAGATGGGTCGTCAGAGCCCGCTGCCCATCACAGCGTCCCCGTGGATCCTGCACCTGCACACGTACCGCCAGCCCCTGTTCCCCGACCAACCCCGCGATACGTGCGTCATCTGGGTGACGGCACTAGGCGGCGACAACATTGGCACGTTCGTGAAGAAGACCATGCCCGAGTGCACAGGTCGCGAGATTCTGGAGGAGTTGTTGGGTCACCTGCAGTTCGACCAGGACGAGGGGGAGAAAAATGAGATCCTCGACACCTCCACCTGCATCCCTTGCCTGCTGCCCTACAGCACCAGCCAGTTTCTCAGCAGAGCTAAGGGCGACCGGCCCGCGGTGGTGCCGGCGGGTTCAAAGAACTTCGCGCTCCTTGGGCAGTTTGTAGAGATTCCCAAGGGGATTGTGTTCACCACGGAGTACAGTGTGTTGGGCGCGATCCAGGCGGTGAAAAAATTCGTCAAACCGTCGCTGGTGCCGCCGCCGATGTATTTCGGGCAGTACCACCCGCTCACGTCCATTGCAGTTGCACGTGCTTTGGCCCGCTAGGTGTATTCAGCCAGCCTGACAATACCGGTGTGCTTGCAGATCGAAATTCAGCTTAGTTTTCATCGTCGCTTGCTCACCGATGCCCGTCAGAACGTCGAATTCTTCGGCCTCGAGCGCGACAATCTTGCACACTGCTCTCGCAACGACCGCGGGGCGAAGTCGCTACGGTGCGCTGGCGTACAGACTGGAGCTCCAATGTTACGCGGACTCTTTTCACGGAGCGCCGGGGAGACCAGCGTGCCGCTGCACAAGATCGTCGTGAGCGTCGATCACGACGGCCCGATTCAACAAGGGGACTCATGAGCAAGAAATCCGCACTTACAGACGTCAAAACGCTTCGCCGACGTCCACGTCAGGATTTGGAAGATGGGGCTGTCACCCTCTGTTCCGCTCGCCGATATTCCAGAGATAGTTCCAGCCGACTGATGAATTACGCAAGTTTTTGTGCTTTTGGTTCCTGTAGTTGCCTGCGAGTGCCAGTCACTCCCACTCGATTGTAAACGAGCCATTTTTATCTTTTATATTCAATGGCTTATTTTCCTGCTAATCGGTAATACCATGAAAAATACCATGTTCAGAAATTGCTGCTGATACTCACCGGAAATGTCGAGAAGCCACCCCATGCCGTGCTGCAGGCTTCGGCACATCATGATTCCAGTCGCGCCCAAAAACTTTTCTTTCGCCCATGCGCCGAGTGCAATTGCTGCACGAAGGCGTGATGTGTTGGCAGTGGTTTGAATTCCTTGATCCGCTTCGCCAGCGCTTCCAGCTTTTTATAGTACCGTGCACCATGGCCGTAAGCCTTACTGCGCGCCTGTGCCAGGATATCCAGCAACAAGGCGCGGTAGCACGCCGTAGCCGCCAGATTGCAATCCGCTTTTTCAAACGCCTTGGCCAGCCTCAGCAGACTGTCATAAAAACACTCCGCCAACTCCTGATGCCGAGCTAAGACTAAGGCCTGAGCTCTCTCCGTCTGGCTCAGGTTTAATAACAGATCTGCGCTGAGTACGATATTGCCACTCTGTTCGGCTTGCTTGATTGCTGAGCTACACGCTTTCTCTTTCTCATCCTCGTCCAAGGCCTCCAGATATCGCGTGAAACTGGGGTAGCTCTGCTCGCTCTGAAACAGCCGAGAACGAATCACTTTAAGCTGTTTCCGGTCACCCGTTTTCACACAGACCTTATCCAGCAATTCCAGACGATCACGCTCAAAACGGTCCTCCCATGCCTGGTTCAGATAACGCATTGCCGTCTCGGGCTGCTCATACTGCAAATATTTTTCACAAATCGATTTCATTTGCAGATTGTTTGGCTGTGGCGAATGTATCAATACCGATCGCTCGTATAAGGCAGGATCACGCAAGGCATCGGCTATCTGTCCTAATGCCACGCCGCTACGCAAGGCCACGAGATTGAGTTTGTCTTCTTGTTCGGGAGATTTTAACGCCTTGCGCAACGCGTTTTCGTACCGCCAGGCAAGTTGCTTCAGCTGATCCGGCGTCAACAGCAGGTTGGCATTTGGCAATAGCGGATCAAGCACACCATAATCATTCTGCTGATACAGCTGATATATCCGCTCGAGCCAGTCGACGTTGGCATCCCGCCAGCCTTTAGCCGCCGTCAACCACAACAGTACGGCTTGGCGATATACCTCGCCCACTGCCCCGCCAGAATCATCGACACGGTTGAGCACCGATTCTGCCGTCGCCAGGAACCGGTCGACCAAATCAAACGCATGTTCCGGTGAGCGCTCCAGCAGTCCGCTTTCAATGTCGGCGAGGGTCGCTTCCAGTTCGCGTGCAAAATCAAAACTCGCCCGATAATCGATAAACCTCCGCCCTCGTTTCAGCGATGCAATACGCTTGCGCAGCACCCTGGACAGGGCGACCGGATCATTTGCCAATGTCAATGCTTCGATCTTGTCGCTCAACTCCGGATAGCGGAGGTAGAGGTCGAATATAAAATTCCGCAAGGTATCTGCATCGATATCAGCCAGTTTTTCTTTGAGTGTATCGACGTTCATAGGACAAAATGGAAATTCATTAAATCGTTCAGGCTTGTGCAGATAAAATCGCTCGCTCCAGAGCGAAGAAAATCATTTCCTCATCAGACCAGACTGAGCCGGTTCAACAATCGTCAACTCATATCGGGTTGTTCTGCCACCACCTGGTAACGGGATGATGATACCCTTGGCAACCAGGTCAGAAAGATCACGGCTGGCCGTTCGATTGGGACACTTGGTAATCGCTTCATATTTTTTAGTCGTTATTCCGCCTTCAAAGCCCTTTCGACCTTCAGCGAATACCCGCGATACCATCCTGGCCTGCCGGTCATTCAGCTGGTCGCCATAGGCTTCGTAGAAACGTGTCTTGGCCAGTACAAAGTCCACTTCTTCCCTGGCAATTTCCTGTGCCTTGATTATTGTGTCTGCGAAATAATCCAGCCAAACGTTAACATCCAGGCTTCCACGACTCGCTTTCTCCAGTTGCAGGTAATAGGTTTTTTTATCCCCCTCTATCGCCGTGGCAAGACAAGCCGTGGTTGGATAGCCGAGAGACTGCGAAAGCGCATGGTCAGCGATCGCCCTGCCGACTCGACCATTACCATCATCGAAGGGGTGAATCACCTCGAACCAGAGATGAGCAATACCTGCTCTTGCGATCCCGTGTATTGTCTTATCCCCGCTCAAAGGACTGGTTTGGTTGTACCAGTCGATAAGCCTTCGCCATTTCATCAGGCACCTGAGTCGCTGGCGGGGCCTCATAGTGAACCTTTTCCCGCCCGTAAGGCCCGCTCACTATTTGCATCGGTGAAGGATCGTTGCGGTATGCGCCACGCAGAATAGACGTGTAGCGCTGCTCCGGGACAGCCATGGACTGCCACTTGCCCAGCAGGTCATGCGTCAGGGATGTTTGCCAGTTCTTGCGAACGTCCACCAGCAGCGATGCAGCCCCAGCAGCTTTCTGGTCTGAGTTGTCCGGTAGCGTATCCGATGTAATTAAAGAGAGCAGCGATGACCTGACCGACTCTCTGTCCAGATCCTCGCCCTCAATGGCGCTGGTTTTGATGGCCTCGGAAAGCATCAAGTCAATCGTGGCATCCTCTTGGGACGCCATCGGTAGCGCATCAAAGCTGCCCGCCAGGCGCTCTGAGTTCAGGCGAAATTCAAGTTCCCGATCATTGAGCGCGCGATTGTCATAGCGAAAATCTGGCCAGTCGGGCTGTTGCCATATCCACTTCATGGCGCGATTCTAGCACTTATTCACGCCACATTATAGTCATATTTGGCGTGCTTAAAGCCCTAAATCACGCCATGCTCGTTCAGAACGCGATATCTGAGTGCCGACCGCTGATACCATGATTACGCCAATCTGCCACTCATGGTATTGCTGCTTTCTGCCTTACAGCACTCGGAAATACCATGAAAAATACCATTGACGATGCAGATTATATTATCAATTGGATTTATTTTATCGTTTTAAATCAATGTGTTAAAAATTCCGGTCACTCCCACTCGATCGTGGCCGGCGGCTTGCTCGAGATATCGTAGGCCACGCGCGAGACGCCGTTCACCTCGTTGATGATGCGGCTGCGAAACCTGCTCGAGAAACTCGAACGGCAGATGGGCGAAGCTGCGCGGTCATGAAATCGACGGTCTTCACCGCGCGCAGCGTGATCACGTACTCGTAGCGCCGTGCGTCACCGACCACGCCGACCGACTTGACCGGCAGAAACACCGCGAAGGCCTGGCTGACCTCGTCGTACAGATCGGCCTTGCGCAGTTCCTCGATGAAGATCGCATCCGCCCGGCGCAGCATGTCGGCGTACTCCTTGTTGCACCTCGCCGAGGATGCGCACGCCCAGCCCAGGGCCCGGGAACGGATGGCGGTAGATCATCTCGGAGGGCAGGCCCAGCTCGACGCCGATCCGCCGCACCTCGTCCTTGAACAGCTCGCGCAGCGGCTCGACCAGCTGGAGTTTCATGTAGTCCGGCAGACCGCCGACATTGTGATGCGACTTGATCACGTGCGCCTTGCCCGATGCGGCGCCGGCCGACTCGATCACGTCCGGGTAGATGGTGCCCTGTGCCAGGAAGTGCCACGTCCTCGAGCTTGGCCGCCTCCTCCTCGAAGATATCGATGAACAGGTTGCCGATGATCTTGCGCTTCTGCTCCGGATCGGCCACGCCCTTGAGGCCCTTGAGGAAGCGGTCCTCGGCATTCACCCGGATGACATTAACGCCCATGTGCTCGGCGAAGGTCGCCATCACCTGGTCGCCCTCGTGCAGGCGCAGCAGGCCGTTGTCGACGAACACGCAGACCAGTCGGTCGCCGACTGCCCGGTGCAGCATCGCCGCCACCACCGACGAATCGACGCCGCCGGACAGGCCGAGAACCACGCGGCCGTCGCCGATCTGCTCGCGCATGCTGCTGGATGCCGTCATCGATGATGCTGCGCGGATTCCACAGGCCTCGCAGCCGCAGATCTCGAACAGGAAACGCTCGAGGATGCGCCCGCCCTGGCGCGTGTGGGTCACCTCCGGATGAAACTGCAGGCCGTAAAAGGCCCGCGTCTGGCGGCGCTGCCTCTGGCGAGCAGCCGCCGCTCGCGGGTCCCGAGGTGGTAGAGCGTGATCGGGCGCCGGCCCGGGCCGAGCACGATGCGACCGTTGGGGCCGTCCTCGACCATCACGCCGAACGAAGCGACCTTGTCGTAGCTCTCCATCGCCTCGACGAAGCGCTGGCCCACGAAGGGGAACAACGTCGATCCCATGTCGAGGGGCGCGCTGGCGCCGAGCATCAGCATGCCCTCGCGATGAAACTGATCGACGCCGTGGCCCTGCGGTACGTGGTTGTAGCCGCGGATTGGTCGATCGAAGACCGCGCTCACGCTGGTGGCCGGGTGCACCGAGAGGTTCCTCCCAACCTGCCCGCTGTGGTTCGCGATGCCGTTCTTCAACAGCAACGCCGGGGTCAGGAGCGCGCCGCAGGCCAAGATCACCGCGCGCGCGCGCACCTCGACCCGCCGGCCGTCGGGCGCCGCTCGCCCGCGCACGCCCACCGCGCGTCCGCCCTCGACCATGACCTCGGTGACGGCGAGACCGGTGATGAGCTGCGCCCCCTTCGAGAGCGCCATCGGCACATAGGAGACGTTCATGCTCTTCTTGGCGTCCGTCGGGCAGCCCCACTGACACACGCCCTGACCGTCGCAGCCCGGCGCGTTGCGGCGCACCGGAAAGTGACTCCAACCCAGCGCCTCGGCGCCCTGCGCGATCACGTCGCTCACCGGTCCGCGGGCCTCCTTGGTCGAAGGAGCGATCTCCAGCGTGCGCTCGACCTTCTCGTAGAAGGGGGCCAAGTGATCCTCGGTCAGCTCGAGCAGGCCCAGATCGTGGCGCCAGTTCTCCAGGATCCACTCGGGCACTCGGAAGCAGGTGCCCGAGTTGATCACCGTCGAGCCACCCACCGCGCGTCCGAGCGGGATCGGGATCACCGAGTTGCCGATCACGCCCGTGAGCCCCGCGTTGCGGTAGAGCTGCTGCGTGGCGGGAATGGACCGCCGGGTGAAGTCCTGCCGCTGGTGCAGCTCGCCCTCTTCGACCATCAAGACCGCGATGCCCTGCTCGGCGAGCTCGTTGGCGACGACGGCGCCGCCGGCGCCGGTGCCGACCACGATCACGTCGCACTCGAGGACCTCTCCCGCGGGAAGATCGCGCGCGGCGGTGATCTGGCGCAGCCAAGCCGCGGGCTTCTCGGCGGCCACGGGCTTCTCCCACACGCAGCCCAGGGTCTGGTGGATGCCTGGGGCGTCGAAGTAGGCGATCTTCACCGGGTAGGTGAAGGCCAGAAACAACGCGCGCCGCACCGGATCGTCGCCGGAGTGCAGCGACCAGATCAGCGCCGAGCGCCGCTCGAGATCGAGAGCGGCGAAGCGCCGCGCGTGGCGCGTGAAGGCGATGGCGTCGAGCACGCCGAGAAGCCTCTGATAGTGACCCAGCGCGCGAGAGTCGAAGGAGCCGAGCAGTCGCGCCAGGCGATCCACCGCCGCGTCGTCGGCTCGCGGCAGCAGGCGTCCGCCGGGGACCACGGCCTCCATCAAGGCGCGGGCGGTCTCGACGTGACGCGAGCCGAAGGCGTCGCGGGCGATGATGCCAGCGGGGGACTGCGACGAGGGCTGGGAGCGTCGCGGCGGCGGCGCGTTATCGACTACGGGCAGGCTCATCATGGCTCGACCTCCATCGGCACCCGGCGGCCTCGCCGAAAGGTTCCGAGGAAGGGGATCAGATCATTCTTCAGATCGAAGTAAAGCAGCGCCGTCCCGAGCCGCTTGCCCTCCGGGTCCAGCACCTCGCCCGGGAGCGTGGTCATGGACCTCAGCGGCGAGCGCAGGCTCGGCGACTTCTCGCCCACGAAGCGGCAGCGCCGGCCGTCGTCGGCGGTGAACTCGAGCTCGTAGCCGATCCGCCGCGAGAGCGGCTGGATTTCCATGCGTCCCGTCGCGGGCGCCCCGTCGGCGAGGCCCTCAGCGTGCATCTTGCCCGTCAGCGTGAGCGCGCCGCGCGACAGGGTGCCCGCCGCGTCGCTCGCGTCGGCCTCGGCGCGAAACCACATGGTCTTTCGGCCACTGCCGTCCAGCGGCGTCCAGGTGCCGCGCATCGTCTCGGTGAATCCATAAAGCGGAATGTTCATCCCACACCTCTCTCAGAGATCAGAGCGATCGATTGGCTGCGTCGAGCAGCGCCTTGCCGTTCTTCTTCAAGTAGTCATGCGTGGCCTTCTCGGCCGCGTCGGCGTCGCGCGCCCGAACTCGGTCGAGCACGCCGGCAAGGGCTCGGCGGATCGCGGCTCGATCCGCAAACGCGTCGCGGAAGACGTGCGCGCGTCCGAGGTACACCGCGAACATCGAGCTGGCGAGGGTCACGAAGATCTGGTTCTTCGTTGCACGCATGATGTTGCGGAAGAACCCGAGCTCGAGCCGCTGCACTTCGTCCGGGTCGTCACCCACGCGGTCGAGCTCCGTGAGGAGCTGCTCGAGCTGCTTCAGATCGGCGTCGGTGCGCCGCTCTGCCGCGAGCCGAGTGAGAAACCCGCCGAGCAAGGTCCGCGCTTCGATCAGATCGGAGAGCACCGCGGTGTCGATGCCCGAGGCGCGGAACACGAGATACGAGAGCAGGCGCGCGCCGGCGGTCTCGGTGGGATCGAGCACCTCGGAGCCGATGCCGTGCCGGGTCGTGATGAAGCCGAGCAACTCCAACCGTTGCAGCGCGTGCTTGAGCGAGGTCCGGTTGACCTGCAGCGACTTCGCCAGGTCCCGCTCGGGGGGCAGGGTGGCTCCGCGGTCGTAGCGCCCCGCGAGGATGGCCTCGCCGAGCCGAGCCGTGAGCCGGTCCACCAAGCTCTGCCGTTCCAGCGGCTCGACGTTGTTTTCCGAGGTTTCTGCGGGCATCGACAAGGTCCGGTGAGTGAGTGGCTGAGCCACTGTGCCTCGTGTGGAGTCGCCTGTCAACCGACGTATCCTGCCGGCGAGGATGAAGGTCAGGGCCGAGCTGTCCGCCGAGCGTTGGGCCCGAGCCCGGCGGGCTGCCGTGCTTGCGGTCGTACTGGTCGGAATGATCGCGACCTCGGCGCTCTCGTGGCGCTGGTTCGTCGAGTACCACCGCAACGTCGTCGACGACGCCCTGATCTCCATGGTCTACGCGCGCCGGCTCGCGCTCGGCGACGGGCTGGTCTTCAACCCGGGCGAACGCGTCGAGGGCTACACGAACTTCCTCTGGACCGTGACCCTCGCGCCCGTCTACTGGCTCTCGCGCCTGTTCCGCGGGGAGTTCGTCAGCTGGTGCGTCGGCACCAGCGTGTTGGTGTCTGCTATCGACCTCGCACTCGTCGCCGTGATCGGCCGGCGTCTCTGGGGTGACCGCGTCTTGCCCATCGCCGTCGCCATCGGATGGTGCGTGCTCGACAACTCCTACACGGTCTGGGCGATGATGGCGCTGGAGAGCCACTACGTCGCGCTCTGGGTCCTGGCGACGTTGGCGGCCTGGACGTCGACCCTGCGCCATCGAGCGATCGTGACAGGCGTGTGCCTGGCCGCCGTCCCGATGGCCCGCCCCGACGGGGCGTTGTTCGTCGCCGCGTTCGCGCTGAGCGAGGGGCTGCACGCCATGGCGCCGCTGCTGCGAAGAGACCGCGCGCTCGTTCGACATCGACTGGTGGCGCTCACCGTGGTGGGCGCCGTGGCGGCGCTGATCTTCGGCTTCTATTTCGCGTGGAAGTGGCGATACTACGGCTGGCCCTTCCCCAACACCTACTACCTGAAGGTCGGCAGCTCGAGCTTCGACGGGACCAAGCGCGGCGTCGAGTACGTGACCGCCTTCTTCGACGAACGCGCCGGGCTGCCCTTCGTCGCGCTGCTCGCCCTGCCCTTCCTCCGCAACCCGACGCTCCGCGTCCTGGCGCTCTGGTCGGTTGCCCACCTGGCCTACGTGGTCAAGGCCGGTGGCGACTTCTACTCGGGGCATCGATTCCTGGTGCAGCTGATCCCGGCGCTGGGGTTGCTCGTCGGGCAGGTGGTGTTCGCGATCGGCGACTTCGCGCGCCGTCCGCGCGTGCGAAGCGTGCTCGAGCGAGCCTCCGGGACCTGGGCCATCGGGACGCTGCTCGTGCTCTATGCTGGCGGCGGTCTGAGCGAGCTCTTGAGCTTGGGCCTTCGGCGAGGTCCCATCGTCCAGGAGATCCGCGGTTGGCGCCACAAGGTGGACGAGCAACGGCGCTACATGAGCTGGCTGTCCAAGCACAGCTCACCCGACGAATACATCTGCGTGGGCGATATCGGCGTGGCTGGGCTCTACGCGAACCTGCGCGTGATCGATTACTTTGGCGTGATCGACGCCTACGTCGCGCACCGCGACAACCCGAGCCTCGGGCGCGGCAAGGCCGGCCACGAGAAGATGGCCGACGTCGAGTACGTCTTGAGCCGGCGCCCCAAGTACATCAAGTGGGGCTACTTGCCCGGCGTGTTCTGGGCGAACGGCTACTACTTCGACACGTCGATCCCGATGGACGTCGGCATGCCCGGCCTCTGGGTGCGGGACGATCTCCGGGGCCGAGGCAGCATCGACGAAGCGAGCTCATTTCGTTTCACCAACCAGCGCTACCCAGGCTGGATCGCCAGCGGCAACGCCTTTGAGCTTTGGCCCACGGATTGGCCCGCTCCCGGGCAGATGAGCATCAGCTACTCCGAGGGCTTCTTCCTGTCGTCGTTCCACCCGACCCTCGGCGATCGCGCGACTGGCACGCTGAAGAGCCCACCGTTCACGCTGATCGGCGACCGCATCCTGTTGATGGTCGCCGGCGGCCACGAGCCCGACCTGTTGCGCGTGAGCCTGATCGTGGACGGCGAGCGGCGGTTTTCCGAGACCGGCGCGCGCAGCGAGACCTTCGGCCGGCGCGAGTGGGACGTGAGCGCTCTCAAAGGCAAAGAGGCGCAGCTCGAGGTGGTGGATCTGGTGGAGGCCAACTGGGGTCACATCTTGGTGGACGAGATCGTACAGTGGGTCGCCGTGGCGCCGCGTTGAGTCGAAGCCCCGCCCTGCTGGGTATCGCGAAGCGCGTCCGGTCGGGGACTCGCGCCCCCTGGACGCTACCGAGCGCCTCGTAGTACGACTTCACGTTCGCCAGGCAGCCATCGAAAGGAGCCTCATGAATCGTCGCATGCTTTTCGGAACCCCTCTGCTCATGCTCGCCTGCGGCGCGACCGAAGCGGACGCGCGCGCCCACCTGGAGTCGGAGGGCATGACCGTCACCAAGCTCGAGAAGAAGGCGGGCGTCTTCAGCTACACGGCCAAAAAGGGCGACGACATCTGCACCGGCACGCTGTCCATCAAGAAGGGACTGGGGTCCACCCAGCAGTCGCTCACCACGTTCTGCGAACGCGATACGAGTGCCTGCAAACCAGGCGCCGCCGCCGTATGCGTGAACCTGGCGGAAGAGCTCTACAGACAGCAAGCCAAGGTGTTTCCGACGCGTGCGGCGGAGATGTACCGAACCGCCTGCACCGACAAACACGCGCACGCTTGTGCGCGCGCGGGCGAGTTCGAAGAGATCGACAAGAACTGGGACAAGGTGCGCGAGTTCTCCCAGCAGGGCTGCGATCTCGGCGACGGTGAGGCCTGCGCTCGATTGAGTAAGACAGAATCTGACGGTCTGGGCACCGAGAAGAACCCGGAAGCGGCCCTCGAACTGGCCAAGAAGGCCTGCGAGAAGTTGTCCATGCGCGGTTGTCGTGCTGCTGCGGGAGTGCTGCTCGACAAGGAGCCGGGCGACCCCGCAGCAGCCGTGCCGCTCGCACAGAAGGCCTGCACCGCGAAATTCGATGACGGTTGCTTCGTGCTCGGGGTGGCGCTCTTCCGAGCGAAGAAGGACTACGCCGCCGCCCTGGGTCATCTAGCAGCGAGCTGCGACGACGCCGCGTTCAGCAAGCGCGGCATGGCCTGCAACCTGGCCGGGGCCATCTGTTTCGATGGCCTTGGCATGAAGAAGGACGCAGCGCGGGGGGCCGGACTATTCGAGACGGCCTGCGCGGCTGAGCACGCAGACGGTTGCACCAATGCTGCCATGGCCTACCGCAAGGGCTCCGGGGTGGGTCGCGACGCAGAGAAAGCCGCCGAGTTCTCCGCCAAGGCCTGTAAGTTGGGCGACAAGAGCGCCTGCGCAAAGTAGCGCACCACGGAAGAGCACCGGGCGCTCATGCGCGCCATGGCGGCGCTGGGCGGTTGGCGCGGCTCCGGCCGGCGCACGGGCCCGGCGCGCGAGTATTTGCGGTTTCGACCTAAAGGTCCCGCGCGACGAGCCGTGAATCCCAGACGGAGCGCCCGCATCGATCTGGGTGTTCACCGCTCATGCGACTAGCCCTTCAAACCGCGCTGTTCCTGCTGACCGTCAGCAGCGCGACGCTTGCGGCCGAGCCACCCACGGGAAAGGCGAGTTTTCCCCTGCCCACCGAGTCCGAGGCGGCATTGCCCGTGCGCGTGTCGAGCTTGGACAGACGTCCGACAGCGGTCGCCGCGCTCCCCCTTCCACCGCCCGCAACTCCGCCGGCAGCGGTGGCACGCGGCCCGGCGCAGCCCAGGGCCGTGCCCCAGCCGCGCGTCGAGTCGACGTCACCGGCCGAGCCCAGCTGGGAGGTCGTGGCGTTTCCGCGGCGTCGCTCGTGGGCCCGAGTTCCCGACGATGTCGCGACCGCACCGAGCGAACCTTTGAGCCGCGACCGCGATCGCTGGATGCTCTCGATTGAAGGCGCCACGCGAGCGCCCATCGACGCGGGTCTGCAAGTCACCTTCGAGACCCCGCCGGGGCTCCGCCTCTTTGGCGGCTACGGCTGGGTTCCCGGCATGTATCGGGACAGCATCCTCGGGGCCTGGGCCGCCGTGAGCTCGGATCCGGTCGTCACGACGATCCTAGCGAGCGGTTTTCAGGGCGGGCGAGCGTGGCGTGTGGGCGCCGGATCGCGTCCATTCCGAAACGTCGGCGTCTACTTGGACGCGGGCTACGCGCGAGTCGACTTGCACGGCGAGCTCGCCACGGCGGATCTCGGGGGCGTGCCGGGTTTCGGCGGGACCTACGCCATCGAGAGCTCCCTGGGCTTCGGCTTCGTCGAGCTGGGCTACCAGGCGGAAAATCGCGGAGCGCGTGGTGTTGGCGTTGGCCATCGGCGCCACCAAGGTGATGAGCGCCGAGACGCGGGCCACACCGACCGGCGGCACTGCCGAAGAACCGCTGATCGACGACGCCACCGCCTTCGTCGACGAAGGCCTCGAGAAGTACGGCTTCTTGCCGACCCTGACCCTGCGGCTGGGCGTAGATCTCATCTGACGACGGCGGTCAGGCCACCTCGCCAGCGCGTCGGGTGCGGTCAAGCAGCGGCGCGACGCAGGGCCTTGCGCATCGCTCCGCCCATGCGAGCGAGCATGCGCACTATCACGCCCCTCCGTTCGAGGGTCGCAGGGACTTGGCGGAGCACTGGCCGGCCGCGCTCGACCCGCGCGTCGAAGAAGTGACTGACCGCTTCGGAGAATTGAGCGGGTTGATCGAGGTGCGGAAAGTGTCCGACCCCGGGATAGACCCGGAGCTCCGCGCCTTCGAGGCGCTCGCGTGCTCGAAGCCCGTGGGAGAACGGGATCACGCGATCATGCGTGCCCCAATGCAGCATGAGGGGGGGCAGCCTCGAGACCTCGTGGATCCGATCCCAGGTGTGCATGTACTGACCGAACAAGTCGATGGCGCCAGACACCGTCCGGTTGAAAGCGCGACCCGTTCCTGGCGCGGCGTTCATCCAGGCCAGGCGATCGATCTCGTCGGGCTCGGGCCTACCGAGATCGCTCGACGCGATGCGCATCATCATGCGGGTGCCCAGGCGCATCGCCACGGGCGTCACCAGCGGGCCCAGCACCGGAAACGCGGCGAGGCGCATGCCGATGCCGACCTCACGCCCGAGGCCACCGGGTGCGACGAGCACCATGCGTTCGATGCGCTCCGGGTGATCGAGCAACATCCACTGAGCGACGCCGCCGCCGAAGGAGTGCCCGACGATGCCCACGCGTTCGAGGCCCAGCGAGTCTAGGAACCCGCCCAGCGTCGCGGAGTACCAAGCCAAGCTGTAGGGAGCGTCCGGGCGTCCCGAAAGACCGTGTCCCGGAAGGTCCACCATCAACAGGCGGTGGTGCGGCGCAAGCAGCGGCAGCACCCGGCGCCAGGTCCGGTGGCAGTCGCCGAGGCCGTGCAAGAGCACCAGGGGAGGGCCGGTGCCGACCTCGGTCCAAGCCAGCGTCGTGTCGCCGATCCGAGTCGATCGGGGGGAATCGAGCATTTCCAGCGCCATGGGACCTCCGAGTCACGTTGTGATACATCGTGACACGACGAGGCGCAAGCCCGCTCCCCTATTTTGTCCGCACGAGCTTGGTCGGCGTCGCGTCGGGATCGGACTTGGTCTCCGTGAGGTTCTTCCAGATCGCCTTCTCGGCGCCGTCGAAGGTGAGCTCGATGTCCTCCCAGCTGTCCGTCGTCTTGTAGCGCAACCGGAGCACCGCGCCGGACTCCGCCCCGAGCTCGTAATCGCAGTCCAGGTTGCCGAAGGCCTTGCACTTGCCCCCTGCCATGAACTCCCAGGCGAGGGTGCCGTCCTCTTGATCGTTCCACTTGCCGAGCAGCTGGGCGCCGAGCTTCGACTTCTCTTGCGGCGCAGAAGCGCTCGCAGCAGTTCCCGCTCCAGGGTCTTCCCGTTTGCACGCGGTCGTCAGCAGCAGACACACCAGGAGGTATCGAGCTCGCATTCCGTCAGGCTATCACGCGATCGTGGGACGGCTGCTCAGCGCCATCCCCCGCTGGCGGTCGGCGGCGCCAACACCTGCTGCTGCGTGACCATGCCCATCTCTCCGAGGCCACCGCTCAGCAGCCCCGCCGTGCCCTCGGGGCCAGGAAGCCACTGCGCGAACCCCCGCAGGGGCGGGGCAGTGCCCGAGAACCCCGGCTCGGACCAGCTCTTCGTCGCGAGGTCGAAGCGCCACAGGTCGCCCAACATCGACTGACCCATGGGCGAGTCGGATCCGAAGCCCATCACGAGCGCGCTGGCGTCTCCAGCGAACGTCACCCACGGCAAGCGTCGGCCAGGCGGCGTCGCGCCGGCGGGTACGATCTCGCTCCACTGTTGGCTGGCGGCATCGAAGGTCCACACGTCGCCGAAGAACGCGGGGCCGCTGCCGCCGGAGCCCATGCCGCTCACGAGGTAGAGCGGGCCGCCGGCTGCCGGGTAGCGAAACGCGCCGTCGTAGCGCGCCGGGGGCAGGGCGCCCGAGATTTCGAGCTTGGTGAAGCTGCGGTCGCCTGGTGAGTAGCGGAACAGCGTGTTGTCGAAGCCCGCCGACTGCGACGCTCCGCCGAACACATAACCCTCGTCGCGGTCCGCGAGAAAGACGGCGTGGCAACCCACCGGGTGCGCTGCCGCACTGCCTGCGTCGAGCACGGAGACGCCGCCGCTCGCGAGATCGATGAGTTCCGCGGTGGCAGTGTCCATGAAGCTGCCGTCTCGACCCCCGAGCACGATCAGCTCGCCGCGCTTCGGATCGACCATCGCACATCCGCAGTAGCGCTCCGCGATCGCTTCGCTCACGGTGGTGATGGTGACACTCGAGCCGCTCTGCTCGACCCGGACGACCTTCTTCGAGGCCCCTCCGCCGGTCGACGCGAGGCCACCCGCCAAGTAGGCGCGCGTGGCGGACTCTTGGGCGACCAAGCCGCCCCACACCGCCGTGAGAGAGCTGAGCTCGATCGCTTGGGCGGCCCACGGGCCTTGGGGATTTCCGGCGACGCCTCCCGTGCTGCCGCTTCCGCTTCCTCCTCCGCCACCGCTAGCTCCGCCACCGCTACCTCCCGCGGCGTTGTTTCCGCTGCTGGACGAGGCGTCGTCGCCGCAGCCCGTCGCGAAGCACAGCAGCGTCAGGACGAGCAGGCGAGAGGGAACAGGGGTTCGCATGGCATGGCGCGCCAAGCAACCCGCGTGCCCGCGCCCGGGGCTTCGGATCCCGCGGGACTTCGGGGCGCGAGGCCAAGGCTGCGTTAGCGTGCTGACGGCGACTTCGTGTAGAGGGCGCGAGCGGTTTCACCGAGCAGGGCCGCGAGCGCTGGTTCTTTCAGGCCACGCGCAGTGATGCGCGCGAGCTCTCGGTCCCAGGCGAAGGGAAGGTTGGGGAAGTCGGTGCCGTAGAGCACGCGCTCGGGGCGCATTTCCACCAGGTCCCAGGGATCGAGCACGGGGAAGTAACCGGCCAGCGCCATGGTCGTGTCGAGCCAAAGGTTGTCGTACCGCTCGAGCAGGCGGGCGTAGGCCGCAAACTCGTCGGCTCCCAGATGAGGAACGCAGACCCGCAACTTCGGGTAGGAACGCAGCAGCGCTTCGGTCCGATCCGCCGAGCAGATCTGGTGCGGATCGCAGCGATACGCGGGGCTCTTCGGCTCGCGCCCGGCGTGGATCACCAGAGGCAAGTCGTGCTCCTCCAGAGTGCGAGCCACGTCTTCGACCTCGGGCGCGTCCGCCGAGAAGCACTGGACGTGACAGTGGAGCTTCACGCCGGCGAGGCCGAGCGCAATGGCGTCCTCGAGGATCTGGCGGGCGCCGGGCTCGCCCGGAAATACCGTGGCCAGTCCCGTGACTCTCGGCTCGTCGCGGGCAAGCTCCGCCACCAGCTCGTTCATGCCGCGCGCGATGCCGGGTTTGTGGGCGTAGTGGAGCAGCACCGCGTGCTCGACCCCGCGCGACAACAAGAAGTCGATGACGTCGCGAGCGAAGAGGCGGTAGCGGACTGGCCAGCCGTGGGCGTCGAACCAACGCCAAATCGCCTCGAACATCCCGTCGGAGAACACGTGTACGTGGGCGTCCACCACCGGAGGCAGCGAGGTCGGGACGCGAGCGCCTTCTGCGTCGCCGAGCGCTGGCATCGGTTGGGCCAAGAAGCCCGCGTGGTGGCAAGGGGCGAGCATGAGCTCAGTCGCGAGATACGTAGCGATACACCCCGGGCGTGGATGGCGCGCCGGGGTTGCGGGCCGCGAAGAAGCCAGCTTTCCAGACCGTGTCGCGGGTGGGCATCTCGGCCATCATCGCCGCTGCGCGACCCGGCGGCCAGTCACATCGTCCGGTCAAGGCAAGCTGAAGTCGACGCGGGGGAGCCGCGCGACGAGCACGTCGCAGCTGGCGGAGCGCAGCACGGCCTCGGCCACGCTGCCCACGAGGATGTGAGCCAGGCCGGTGCGCCCCTGCGTGCCGAGGGCAACCAGATCCGAGCCTCGCTGCTTCGCTTCTTCCAAGATGATCTGTCGCGGATCGCCGGTCCGAATCACGACGTTCCACTTCATCGCGGCGCCGCCGCGGCTCACGAGGAACTCGGAGAGCTCGCCGCGTGCCCGTTCCACGCTCTCGGCGCGGCGCTGCTCGAGCTCCATCACCAGCGCCGCGTTGGAGACATGCGCCGCACTCGGTAGCGAAATGACATGCACCACGTCGAGGGCCTCGACGGTGGAGTCGAGCATCGCGAGCGTGAGCTCCAGTGCTCGGCCCGAGCTGTCCGACATGTCGATGGCGACCAACGGCTTTCGGTACGCCGACGCGGGCTCTGCGGCGACCACGAGGACGGAGACGTCTCCCTTTCGGATCACGCGCTCGGCCGTCGAGCCGATCAACAAGTCCAGAAAGGTCCGCTCGCCGTGACGACCGACCACGATGAGCTCGGCCTTGCCGTGGCGCGCGTTCCGGACGATCTCGACGAAGGGCTTGCCCGGATGCAGCGAGAGCAGCACGTCGCGTGCTCCGGTTCCGGAAGTCTCGAGGCGGCGAGCCACCGTCTGACGAATGTCCTCCATGCATTGGCGGGTGAGGGTCTCGAGTTGCTCGGTCTCGCTCGCGTCGCTCACCTCCGGCATCACGTGGAGCAGGGCGACGCTCGAGCCGACCCCGAGCGGCAACGTTGCGGCGCGTTCGATGGCGTTGTGCGCCCCTTCTGACAGATCCGTCGCGACACAAACATTGCCGAGGGATCTTCGCTTCTCGTCGTTGGTCATTCACACCCCGATCAAGCGTCTAGTATTGGCGTCGAATCGCTGCAACGACAGGGACGACGAGAGCCGCGTGGCGAAGCCGGTGCACCGGCCGAAGCGAGCGCACGCATCCGTTGCGCAGTCCCCGGGTCCGTCCCTCGAAAATGGCCGCCTGGCTCGCGGGTTGCTTTGCCCGGGGGAGACATGCAGGTTTCCGGAGGCAGCTCGCCGAGCTGGCATTGCGAGTCCGCGGCGCGGGTGGCGGAGCGCTTGGGGTCCGAGCGCTCCATGGGGCTGAGCCTCGGCGAAGCGGCGAAGCGCCTGTCGGAGCAGGGTCCAAACCGCCTGGCCCGGCGCCCCCCCAAGTCGGGATGGGTGCTGTTCCTGGAACAGTTCAAGAGCCTGCTCATCGTCATGCTGCTGGTGGCCTCAGCGCTCGCTGCCGCCATCGGCGATCTGAAGGACGCCGCTGTAATCCTCTCCGTCGTTCTGCTCAACGCCGCTCTGGGCTACGGCCAAGAGCATCGCGCAGAAGCTGCGGTCGCTGCGCTCAAACGCATGCTCGTCGGAACGGCGCGCGTCCGCCGAGCGGGGGCCGTGGAGCTGATCGACGTCGAGCAGCTCGTGCCGGGGGACGTCGTGCTGATGGAGGGCGGCGACCGGATCCCCGCTGACGGGCGCGTCGTCGAGAGCCATCACGTGGAGATCGACGAGTCGGCTCTGACCGGCGAATCGCATGCGGTCGAGAAACGGGCGAGCGACGTGCTGCCACCCGAGACGGTGCTTGCCGAGCGGTCGAATCTCGCGTTCATGAACACTGTCGTGACCCGCGGTCGCCTCGAACTCATGGTGACGGACACGGGCATGAGCACACAAATGGGCAGGCTCGCCGGCATGCTCGACGCCGCCGACACCAGCCAAACACCTCTGCAAGTCGAGCTCGACCGATTGGGAAGGCGTCTGGCGTTGATCGCCTTGGCGGTGGTCGTGTTGGTCTTGGTCGTCGATCTCCTGCGCGGCGAGCCGCTGGTGAAAGAGGTGATGGACGCCATCGCGCTGGCGGTGGCTGCCATCCCCGAGGGGCTGCCCGCCGTGGTGACCATCACGCTGGCGTTGGGCATGCAGCGAATGGCGCGCAGCCGGGCCATCGTCAAGAAGCTGGCCGCCGTCGAGACGTTGGGGTGCACGACGGTGATCTGCTCGGACAAGACGGGGACCTTGACCATGAATCAGATGACCGCGCGCGCCGTTTGGGTCCGCGGTCGTCGATTCATGGTGTCGGGGGACAGCTACGGTGCGCGGGGTGAGATCCGCGGTGAGCGCGACGAAGCCGTCGATCTGGAAGCGCTCCTGCTCCCGGCGGTGCTGTGCAACGAGGCGCAGATCCGAGACGGCAAGCTGATCGGCGACCCAACCGAGGGAGCCTTGCTCGGCCTCGCGCTCAAGGCGGGCATGGACCTCGACGCCGTCTCGAAACGGTTGCCGAGGATCGACGAGCTTCCCTTCGACTCGGCGACGAAGCTCATGGCGACCTTCCACCGGGAAGGTGGGCAGGTACGCGTGCTCGTGAAGGGCGCCCCCGACGTGCTCTTGGCTCGAAGCTCGTGCGTGCTCACGGCCACCGGTGTGGCTCGGATCGACGAAGCATCTCACGCTGCGATTGTCGCCGAGTCGGATCACTTGGCCCGGCAGGCAATGAGAGTGATAGCCGTTGCGGAGCGCAGCATCGCGCCCACGGATCTGGTCGACGAGCCATCGACCGAGTACGCGGCGGACCTCACCTTCATTGGGTTGATAGGCATTGTCGACCCGGCGCGACCCGAAGCCCGCGCAGCGGTGACTCGCTGCATCCGGGCCGGAATTCGCGTGAAGATGATCACCGGCGACCAGAAGGCGACCGCCTTGGCCATCGCAGCGGATGTGGGCATCTCGGGCGAATCAATGGTGGGAGCCGAGATCGAGGCGATCAGCGACGAAGACCTCGCTGCCAAGGCCGAGGGCGTTGGCGTCTTTGCGAGGGTGTCGCCCGAGCACAAGCTGCGCATCGTGCGGGCTCTGCAGGCCAAGCAGCACGTCGTGGCAATGACCGGCGACGGGGTAAACGACGCCCCCGCGGTCAAGCAGGCCGACATCGGCATCGCCATGGGACTCAGCGGCACCGAGGTGACCAAAGAGGCCGCGGCTGTGGTCTTGGCTGACGACAACTTTGCGACCATCGTCGGCGCGGTGGAAGAGGGACGGAACATCTACGACAACATCGTGAAGTTCGTTCGCTTCCAGCTCTCGACGAACATCGGCGCCGTCCTCACCGTCACGGGCGCTTCCGTCCTCGATCTGCCTGCTCCCTTCACCGCCATTCAATTGCTCTGGATCAACATCATCATGGACGGACCGCCGGCCATGACCTTGGGCGTGGATCCGCCGCGACCCGGCAACATGGAGCTGCCTCCCCGCAAACGAGCCGACGTCATCTTGCCGTGGCGGCGCTTCCGCGCCCTGTTCTTCTACGGGGTGATCATGGCCATTGGGACCCTCTTCGCGTTCAGGCAGGGGCTCGCGGTGGGCGGTGCGGAGCGGGGGCTCACGCTGGCGTTCACGACCTTCGTCTTGTTCCAGATCTTCAATGTCTTCAACGCGCGGACGGAACGAGACTCGGTGCTCACGGTGGCCAGCCTCCGAAACTGGCGGCTGTGGGTCTCCCTGGCGCTGGTCGCGGTGCTGCAGATCGTGGCCGTGTCGTGGGCGCCGGCTCGGGCGGTGTTTGGCACCGTGGCGTTGACCGCCAGCGACTGGCTGCTCGCCGCCGCAATTGCCTCGACCATCCTCGTGATCGAGGAGCTCCGAAAGGCCGCCCTCGGCGTCTTGCGTGCGCGCCGGGCGGCGGCGTGAAGCGGCGGCTCAGGACGCGAGTCGCGCGGGCGACAAGGAGCAGGGATCTTGTTAGCCTCGCTTCCCTCATGAGCTCGGGCGCAAGGTCGGAAGGGGTCCATTGAGGGACTCGACCACTGCGAGCCCCTCACGCCCGACGCGGCAACGGGCAGACCTCACCTACAGACACAACCTCGAACACGGTCGGCACGGTTGGCTCAGGTTGACCCCTGCTTACTCCGTGCGTGTCGTGGACCAAGTGCTCGCCGAGTTTGGGACCGGGGCGAAGACGGTCTTCGAGCCCTTCTCTGGCACCGGCACCACGCCGCTGTGTGCGGGCTACCGAGGGCTCGATGCCTTCGCGACGGACATCAACCCCTTCCTCATCTGGCTCGGCCGGGTGAAAGCTGCGCGCTACCGAGTTTCTCAGCAGATCGAGCTTCTGGCTGCGGTGGAGGCCATCGCGGAGCTTCTCAGAGAGGGGAAGGCGACCGCTGCGCCGCTGCCTCCCCTCGCCAACATCGAGCGATGGTGGCACCGGGCGGAGTTGGATTTCGTGACGAGACTGCGCGGCGAGGTCGAGCTCGCTGCCACAGGCCCGGTGCGCGATCTCCTGAAGGTCGCCTTCTGCCGCACGATGATCGCGCTGTCGAACGCCGCCTTCAATCACCAATCGATGTCGTTCAAGGCTCCCGAAGCCACCAATCAGATTCGACTCCCCATGGAGGTCGCGGAGAATGCGTTCGTCTCCCAGTTTCTCTCGGACGGCAGGGTCGTGGCGGATGCGATGCTCGACAACCCGAAGGGCAGCATACGCATCGAGAAATCGGATGCGCGGAGTCTGGGCTTGGTGGGGAGCCAAGACGGGCAATTCGACCTGCTCATCACGTCACCGCCCTATCCCAACCGCATGTCGTACATCCGCGAGCTGCGGCCCTACATGTACTGGCTGGGCTTTCTCGGCGAAGCAAAGGAGGCCGGCGAACTCGATTGGGAGGCCATTGGCGGAACTTGGGGCATCGCGACGAGTCGGCTGCTGTCCTGGGCGCCTTCGGGCGCCTTCGTTCCCCGCAGCCTTCTGCCCACCATCGAGCGCATTCGTCTGGGTCACCCCAAGAATGGGCCGCTGATGGCCCAGTACGTTCACAAGTACTTCGACGACATGTTCCACCACTTCGAAGCTGCTGCGAAGCGCGTGAAGCTCGGCGGAACCGCGCACTACATCGTCGGCAACGCGACGTTCTACGGCCACCTGGTCCCCGCCGAGCGGCTCTATTGCGACCAGTTGAAGAAGGCTGGTTTCAAGAGCGCCGAGGCGCGCGCGATCCGCAAGCGGAACTCGAAGAAGGAACTCGTCGAATTCCACGTAATCGCCCAGCGATAGCCGCGCTACCAACACTGCCCAAGGCAACTACCCCCGGGTCGGCTCGGGCGTCGCGAGCAGCCCCCGCCACTCGCTCGCGCTGCGATCCGACGAGAGCCTTCGGCCTGCCCACTTGCAGCCTCGCGCCGCGACTTCGCAGTAGCGGTCGAGCGCCGACGGATCGCCGAGCTCGAGTTCGCCCTGAAGCCACAGATTCAGCAGCAAGAGCTCCATCGGCGTGTTGCCGGTCCGTTCTCCGATGCCGAGCGCGCAGCCATGAATGCGATCGATGCCGTACTCGAGGGCCCAGAGCGCGTTGTCGAGGGCGAGCCCGCGATCGTTGTGACCGTGCCAGTCGAGTCCAACGTCGTCGATGCCCGTCTCGTCGATCAGAGCCCGGGTGAACACGACCAGGTTGCGCACGCCATCGCGCGTCGCGTGTCCGACGGTGTCGGCCAGGCACAGGCGCTTGGCCCCGGTCTCGAGGGCGCTCTTCCAGATCTCGCGCAGCGTCTCCGGGTGCGCCCGGGTCGTGTCTTCGGTCACGTAGGCGACTTCGACGCCTTCTTTCACGGCGAAGGCGATGGCCTCCGTGCTTCGCTCGACGATCAGCCCGATGTCCCAGCTCTCGGCCAGCTTCCGGATTTCACTCGTGCCGATGAAGGCGTAGGCCACGCAGGGAATGCCGACCCGCTGCTGGATCTCCGCGATCGGCACGATGTCGCTGACCACGGTGCGGGCGGCCATCACCGGACGAATGGCGAGCCGCTCGTCCACGATCATCCGGCACCCGAGCTCGGAGTCCTGAAAATTGCGGGGCGAGGCCGCTGGCAGCCCTACATTCACCAGGTGGATGCCCAGGCGGGCCATGAGCCGGATCAGCTCCAGCTTGTCCTCGATTTTCGGGTCGACGACCGACGGGTTCTGGATGCCGTCTCGAA
Organism: uncultured delta proteobacterium; assembly: GCA_963716725.1. Lineage (GTDB taxonomy): Bacteria > Myxococcota_A > Polyangia > Polyangiales > Polyangiaceae > JADJKB01. The sequence goes on along the minus strand of CAVQUB010000021.1, from coordinate 372,445 downwards.
GCGTCTCGTCTTGGAACGTGACGCCCGCGTGCATCAGCCGGGCGACGCTCTGGGCACGGTTCCAGTCGTACGGCTCGCCGTTTTTCTGCTTCGACCCAGCCACGGCGGGTTTGTAGCGCGAAACTCCTGCCCCTGCGAGAGCTTCTCCGGCTAGGCTTCGGCCGCCTGTTCCGAGGAGAGCGACGATGAAGAAAGCCTTTGCATTGGTCGTATTGATGATGCTCGTCGGCTGCGACAAGAAGGACGCGGCGCCCGCCGCGGCGTCGTCGGCGGCAGCGCCCGCGGCTTCGGCTGCGCCCGCCGTGGCCAGCGCTGCGGCAGCGCCGAGCGCGGCTCCGAGCGCAGTGGCGAGCGCCGAAGCCGAGGAGGAGTACGACCAGGAGGGCCTCGAGTCGGGCGAGGTCGTCGTCGGCTACCTGCAAGACCTCAAGGACGAAGGCCAGTGCGCTGTTCTTCCAGCCAAGGAGGCCGAGAAGGACAAGTTCGACGCCAAGAAGCTGGAAGAGGTCGCCAAGATGATGAAAGCGAAGGTGGTGCCGAAGTGCCCCACTCAGTTGGTTCAGGGCACCTGCAAAATGATGGGCATGCTCGTCAACTACACCGGGCCGCACCACACGCCCGAGAGCGCGCAGAAGCACTGCAAGCAGAACCGCGGCAAGTGGTTCGACTGAGCCTGGACGCTACTTCACGGGCCCGCGCCGGAGCGTGCCAGCGGTCCAGCGCCAGTCGCCGCGCGTAGCGCATACTTTGCGAATGCGCTCGTCGAGGGCGCCGGTCAATTCCCGCGCAACGTCGCGATTGTCGGCGTTCTCTCTGAGCGCCTTGGTGCAGTCGAACCCCGGCGCCTCACGCGCCTCGACCTTCTTGCCGTCGCTGCTCGCGACCAGATCGAGCCGGACGACGTGACGGTCCTTTTCGTCCTTCGGCTGCTCGGGGTTGTCGACCACCCCGGCGGCGATGGGCAGCTCCGCCAGCTTCACCAGGCGCTTGTTGCGCGCGACGTAGAGCGCGCGACTGAACAGCACCGCGCCCTCTTTGCTCTCGGCGTGGTGGGCACACCAGACCGTGTCGTCGGGTTTGTCCCCCAACTTCGCGGGTTCGCAACCGTCCGACGTCAGCGTGACCGTGAGCTCGCGCGCGTAGGACCAAGCGTGAAAGTCCCAACCGACATCCGTTGGTGGCGGCGCGCCGGGAAGCTCGGGGGCCGCGACGTCGCTGGCCCCAGGATCGGGAGCCGGCTTCGAGTCCGCGGTCGGCGATTCCGTCGCCGGAGCGATGGGCTCGGCCGCGGGCGGCGGAGCTGCAGCACAGGCGACGACGAATCCAGCCAGGCAAAGCGCGCGGGACATGCCCTCAGTAGAGCATGCGTCCGCCCGGTGGGTCTCCGAGCTATTCTGCAGCTGCTGCTTCGCACTCAGAGCCGCACGAGGGCACGGGCTGGGGGGTGGGAACCAGCGGCAGCGAACGCTGCATGGGCTGGGGCCGGGTGGTGACCGCCATCAGCTCCTTGCGACCCAGCTGCGCGCGCCGACGCTCGACGAAACGCCGCAGGTTCTCCGCCACGTCTTCCACCAGCATTCGACCGAGTCCCCCTGACGCGCCACCCTGCAACCGGAAGACCTCGTCGGCGCGGGCTCCGTCGCGGCCGCCCTGCCGGTGTTCGGCGCGCAGCAAGCCCGGCTGCTGGCCGATGCCCAGCGCCCGGGCGGCGCGCGAGGCGAGGTAGAGCACCGGAGCTCCAGCGCTTCGGGCGTGATCCTCGGCGCTGAGTTCACCCGTCAGACGGATGATGTCGGATCGAAGCCGGCGCGCGCGCTCGCGCGCCTCGGCGCTGGGTGCGAAGGCGATGGCCGCAGTGGTCACCGGCAGCGCGCCGCGCACGTCCTGGCGCAGGCGCTCCGCGCGCTTCCTCAACAGCGGGTTCTCGTCGTGGCGAAGGTTTTCGTAACCGGTGAGCCAGACCCGCGCGAGGCGGAGCGGGCTCGGTCCGAGGCGCTTGAAGTCTTCCTCGTAGATGGCGCGCTGGATGGCCTCCACCGCCTCGGGCTTTTCGAAGTGTGGGTGATCGAAGTGCATCGCGAAGCCGTCCCAGCGACGAAGATCTGGCGCCTGCTTGAAGCTCGATCGATAGCGCCCCTCCGCGATCACTTGCTCGTGGAAGGGAGTGCCCGGGAAGGCAAAGTAGATCAGACACTGGGTGAGGCCCGGCTCGAGCGCCATCAGCTCTTCGAACTCGCTCCAGATGGTGGCCTCGGTCTGGTAGGGAAACCCGACGATCATGCTGGTGAGCTGGCCACAACCGACGCTCTTCAAGTCGGCGTAGAGCTCCGCGAAGCTCTTGCCCTGCTGCTTTCGGTAGCCTGCGTTGGCGCCCTCGAAGGCGTTCCACACCAAATCGAAGCCCATCTCGGCGATCTCACGCGCGCTGAACTGCGCGAGGCCGCGCACGCTGCCAAAGCCCATCAGGCTCAGGGACTCGCCGCCCTCGCGCACCGAGTCGAGGAACTCCTTTGCGCGCCGACGGTGCAAGAAGAAGTCCTCGTCAATGACGATGAAGCCGTTCATCGGAGTGCCCTCGGCCTCCGAGCGGCGCCGGGTTTCGATCAGCGATTCGTAGATGTCGCGACCACTCTTGCTGAAGGGCACGTACTTCTGCTTGAAGAAATGCGACGTGCAGCAGAAGTCACAGCCGTTGGAGCAGCCGAGCCCAGCAGTCACGTGGCCAACCACGGCGCGGAGCTGAAAGCCCAGGACCTGCACGCTGGGGATGGGCGCGTGCGGATGTCGCAGGGGCGCCGAGACTTCTTCGCCCAAACTCCGGCGCAAGAAACCGACACCTTCTTCGCGGCAGATGGCGTCGGCCCAGGGGGCGAGCACCTCGTCGGGCAGCACCGTGCCGTAGCCCCCGAGGATGATCTTGGCCTTGGGCGCGTAGCGCCGGATGAGCGGCACCATCTCGCGGACCTTGTGGAAGGTGGCGACCACGAAGTTGATGCCCACGTGAGTGTACTCGCCGGTCCTGAGCTCGCGGATCAGCTCCCGCTTCGATGGGTAGTGGAGGGTGACCGTCGGCGCCTCGACGTTCTCTGCCAGGTAGTCGATGGCCCAGACGCGGACCACCTGCCGCAAGCTGAAGGGCCCCTGCGCCCGGGTGACCTGCGCGTGGAACAGCTCGGCCCCCACGCTGTCGCCCTCTCCGGGGCCGCCGAAGGGGCGCACGACGCTGGTCAAAAGCAGCTTGTTTGCCATGGCGGCACGCTATCGGGCGCGATGCCAGCATCGGGTCACGCTGTGTCACGGATCGGTCCGGGGTTGACCGATCTCAAGTCGAGTTGACGCCTCCGTCGCGCCGCATCAGACAAGGACTCGTGCCGAGCCACCGCAGCCTCAAGCTCAAACTCAACGGCGACAGCGTCGACGTCGCCGCGCCCGAGCACTGGACCTTGCTCGAGGTCCTGCGCTACTCGCTCGGTCTCACCGGCAGCAAGCAAGGCTGCGACAAGGGCGACTGCGGGGCGTGCACGGTGCTGATGGACGGCGAGCCGGTGCTGGCCTGCCTCACCCTGGCGGCGACCGCCGAGGGCAAAGAAATAGTGACCATCGAGGGGCTCACCCCCCTGCACAAGCGCGCCGGGGGCAGCGGCGTGGACCCGCTGCAAGATGCCTTCGATCGCTCGGGTGCGCTGCAATGTGGCTTCTGCCAGCCGGGCATGATCCTGTCCGCCAAGGCGTTGCTGGCCAAGAACGCGCGCCCGACCCGCGACGAGATCAAACAAGCGCTGTCGGGAAACCTGTGCCGCTGCACCGGCTATACGCAAATTCTCGAAGCCGTGGAGCTCGCCGCCGCCGAGGCCTGCGGCGAAGCGCATCCAGGACCGACCTGGCGCCGATTCGGCGGCTGAGCGCAGGCGTCACCAGTCGCCGCAGCCGTAGCTCAGGCAGGGTCGCGGGTTCGCGTAGCGCTCCTTCTCGACCAGCTCTTGCAGGCGCGCCCACCCGGGCTCACCGAGTCGTCCGCTGAGCCAAGCGGTCTGGTCTTTGCGGCGCGCTTCGTAGAAATCCATATGCTCTTGTTGGCGCGCAAAGTAAGCCTTCGCGTCTGCGCTGCTGCCCGGGCACACGTACGAGAACCCGAACGACTCGTCCAACTCGAAGAGTTTCTTGGCCACGAGCTCCCATTGGTCCTCGCAGGCGCTCATGCTGCACTTGGGAGCAACGCGCTCGATCTCGTCGAGCAAGCCGTGCACGCGGCCCATGCGCGTGACCAGACTCTCGTAGTTCGAGCGCGCCGCTTCGCTGACGCCGCTCGGGATCTCGAGCGACGGCATGCCGCCGCGCGGTCGCGGTCCGGCGTCGCCCGCGGGAGGTTCCGGATTGTTCGCGCCCGCGTCCTCGGCTTCGCCCGTTGGCACCAAGATCACGGGACCGCTAGCGGTCTCGGCCGGCGCGCCGGTCTTCTGGCAGCTGCCGAGGGTCGCGAGGGCCGACCCCAAGAACAGCGCTCGACGCCTGAGGATGGTTGCGCGGTCGTCCGGAGGGCTCATCGCGCGACAGAATATCAGAACACGAAGTCGACCATGGCGTTGAAGCGGTTCTCCGGCATACCGGGGAAGCGCTTGTCGCGCACCACCGCGAAGCGATAACGCAGGCCGAGATCGAGGCCCAAGAGGCGCGCCCCGAGCTCCGGAGTGAGCGCGTGCAGCTTCGCGAGATCCTCGAGCGCGACGGCCTGATACGCGAGGCCCCAGCGCAGCACGCCCCACCGCTGCCGATAGTAGAGGCGCAGCTCGTGCACCCGCTCGAAGCGCGCGGTACGTTGGTCGATCACGAAATGCGCCTCGTAGGTCGGGCCCAGCTCGAGCTCGCCCGAGTCGAGGGGGAGGCGCGTCTCGGCGCCGAGCTGCGCGAGGAAGCCGTGGCTGGCGTTCCGCCCGTCGTTCCAGGCGTAGCCGGCGAGCAGCCAGATCTGCAGCCAGTCCACGTCCGGCGACAGGCGCTGGTAGCCCGCTGAGACATTCCACGACGTCGCGTCGCCACCGACCACTTCCCACGCCGTGCGCTTCACCCTCAGCGCGTCGAGTTGGTAGTGGTGGCGCAGGCGCTTCAAGAAGCCCCGGAACGCCAGCGCGGCCGAGACGCTCTGGCGGCGTTCGAGGGTCTGTCCCTGCTCGGACCAGCGTAGGCGCGAAGCGACGCCGATCGGCAGCGCCAGTGAGGCGTCCTTGTCGACCTTGGGTCCGACCGGCGTCGCTTCCAGCTCGAGATCAGCGCTCTGATACGGCACGAGCTGAAGCTCCGCGAGATCCGAGGGCTCGAGCTCCGATCGCTTGGCGAGCACCGAGTCGAAGGAGACGTGGAGCCCTTCGTGGTCGGGATCCGCCGCCGACCAGAACCAGGTGTTCTTCCAGGCCAAGTCCGTGACGGTTTCGTTTTGATCCGGCACGCGCAGGACGTCCGCCCACAGCTTGGTGCGAGCCACGTCGTAGCGTCCGAAGAACGCCCCGAGGTCGACGCCGAGTCGCCCGCCATAGGCCGTCGCGCGCTGTACGGCGTCGGTCGTCGGATCGGCCAGCTGCGCTCCGATCAGGAACGCTGCGAGCGTCTCGCCATCGCAATAGCCCAAGCACGCTTCGAAGCCCTCCGTTCGCCCGCGGGTGCGGTCGTAGAAGTCGTCGAGGGTGGGCCGCGGTTCGGCCGCAGATCCGACGGCAACGCACGTCACCGCCAGGAACAACGTGGCTGAACGTCCGAAGCGCATCGGGGTCGCAACTATAGGTCATCTCGTTGCGACGGCGCGACGTGTGTGCTCTCGTCTCTGCGTGACGTCGCTGCAACGCCAAGCACTGCTGGTGCTGACCCTCGTCGCGCTGCCCCTCGGCTGCGGGAAGAAGACGACCTCGGAGTCGGCCGCCGCGAGCGCGAGCGCAGCTCCGAGCGCGCCCCAGCTGCCCGACCTCGAGGAGCCGCCGTCGTCGGCGAGCGTCGCACCTTCCGCCGCGCCCGGGCCTTCGGCCTCGGCCGAAGCTCCGCCCGAGAAGCCCCGGGTGGTGCTGCGCCGCGACGTCGCCGGCGAGCTGATGATCCGCGCGCGCGCCGTGGAGCTCTCCGACGAGCAGAAGAGCAAACTCGAGGCCATTGAAGAACGCCTGGCCGCCGATCCCAAGGAGGCTGAAGAGACGAAAGCCGCTCTGAAGCTGTTCGTCGCGGCCGTGCTCGAGGGCGTAAAGGCGGGTCAGATCGCCGAGCAGAAGCTGCAACCGCACTACGCCACGCTCGATCGAATCGCGCGAACGCGGAACGCCGCGGAGGCCGCCGCGTTGGTCGATCTGCATGCCTTGCTCGACGACGAGCAGCGGAAGGAGCTCGTGGACGGTCTTCGCAAGAAGTACCCGAGCACCGCGGAGAAGGCCGCCGCCGAGGCCAAGGCCGCCAAGGCGGGCAAGTCGTCCAAGGCGGGCAAGCCCTCCAAGGCCAACGCGGAGGCGGAAGAAACCCGACGCGCCGACCGCGCGCAGCGGCGCCTCGCCCGCGTGACCAAGCTGCTCGATCTCGACGAAAAGCAGCAACAGCGGGTCAAGGCCATCCTGATCCGCTTCGACGTCGAGCTCAGAAACCGAGCCCAACGCGAAGCGCGCGCCGGGCGGATGCGGGGCCTGCTCGCCGCGTTCAACAAGCCCACGTTCAGCGCGGCCGGTCTCGATCTGGGTCGCGGGCCGCGAGCGCGCATGGCCCACCGGGTGGCGTACATCTCCACGCTGCTGGCGATAGTGAAGGCGGACCAGCGCGACAAACTCGCCCGCACCATCGAGCGGCCGACGGCCAAACGCTGGGGCGCGGCCGTGGTCGGCGACGTGGGCCCCGCCGACGACGAGTGAGGCGATTCACTCGGCCTCCGAGGCGGCGAGCAGGTGGCGGCCGCGCACCGGGGCGCGCGCCGTTGCCCCGGGCAAGTCCAGCAAGAAAGCCCCTGAGAAGCCCGACCCCGACGGCGAGGCGGCCTTCCTGAGCCGCGCCGACGCGAGCGAACTCGAGCACCCGTCGGGCGGCGTGGTCTTCGGCGACGGGATCGAGAGCGACCGAATCGAGCTGCCCTGGGGAGTCTGCGCACGCCTGCGCGTTTCCGACCTTCGACTCGCGCTGGTGTGCTGAGCGGAGGTGCTCACTCGCGAACGAGGCGATACACGGCCTTGTCTGCCGGCGAGACGCTCAAGGTCACACGCTGATGACTGGGCACAGTGATCCCGGTTTGGACCGGCGAAAAGGGCCCGTTCTCGCTGTCTGCCGCCTCGATGGCGTAGCTGTGCTTCGGATCGAGGTGCGTCGTCTGCACGCTCAGCACTCCGCCCGCAAAGGTGACGGGCTCGGCGCCGAAGGGTCGCGCCAGCGGCTCGCCCACGAAGAGCCCCTCGCCGGGCGTGAGCACGCTCTTGAAGTACGCCTCGATCAGCGTCTCGCCGCGGTAGTACCGCGGGACCACCACCCGAGGGTCCGGGAACTTGCTGGTGTAGTTGCAAGGCTCTACCACCGTGCCGAAGCTGCCGGTCACGCCCGCTTCAATCCACTTCGCGACGCTCATCTGTCCGCTGGTAGGGACCTTGCCGCCGTAGCTGGTGAGGTGATCCGCGATAGCCCCGGGCCGATAGGTATTGGTATCGATGCCCGGTACGGTGGCGAGCCCCGTGAAATAGATGAAGACGTCCTTCTGGTTCTCGATCGAGTTTTTGCCCGTGCCCGCCGAGTTGTCGACGTAGCTCAGCTTCATCACCTTCGGATCGTTCCACTCGCCGGTCAGCGCCACGAAGGCCGGCCAGCGCACGCTCCGCGCGGTGTCCGTGGTGCGGACGAGCCAGCCGTCGCCGGCCGGAAAGGTGTCGTCGGAGGCCACGCCGCGATCGATCAAGGACTTGGCGGTGGCGACGTCTTTGCCCACCAGCATCATGGCGGGGCGGACGCCGTGATCGGTGAAGGGCGCCACCGTGTCTTTATCGAAGGTCGGCACGGTGGCCGTGGGTCCACAGGCGCCCCCGGTCGTGTTGCAGTGCTTCTTGTCGAAGCCCAGCGCAAACGCGCTCGTCACGCTCATGCACGACACGCGATACGGAGTCGTCCAGGTGATGGCGAGCGCCTGGATCTTCGGGCCGAGCGCCGCGTCGGCCGCAGCCTTGGCGATGGCGAAGTCCGCCTCGGTCATCACCTCGGTCACCGGAAATGAGAGCGTGACCACGTTCGCGGCGGGGATCTTCCGGGCAGCCACGTAGTGGGCGGCGACCGCTTGCGACTGCGGATCGGACTGGTTGACCAGCACACCGAGCTCGCCGGGAGCGAGCCCCGACTTGGGCAAGAGCAGCTTGGGGGCTGCTCCGTCGCTGCTCGCATCGGGGGCTGCGTCGCTGCCGCCGTCGGTGCTCGCCTCGACCGCCGAGTCGCTCCCGACGTCGGCGCCGGCGTCCTGGGGCCTGGGCTCTGCGCCATCGTCGGAGCTGCACGCCGCGAAGACCAGCCCGAGGGCGAATAGACAGACGAATCGATGAAGCATCTGACCGAGCCTCGCCCCGCTCACGCCATCGGTCCGATGTGCGAGCTGGAGGCGACGAGGTCATCGTATCATCTCTCGGCTTCGCCGGTGTGGTTGATGCCCGCGCGAAGAACGCGGAACCCGAGCAGCGAGCGACGCCGTGCGTCAGCCGAGGGCCCCGCGCACCCGCTCCGCCCGCACCCCGCAGAACGGGCAGGCGAAGCCCTCGCTGCCGTCGACGACCGACGACGGTCCGCCACAGCCGGGGCAGGTGACCTCGGCTTGTTTGACGTCGAGTTTCTCGCCGCAGGTGAAGCAGACCACGCACCAAGCGCCGGTGATCGTGTCCACGCGGGTGCCGCAGCGCCCGCAGCGCCGGAGCAAGAGCGCCGGCGGCGTGATGTCGACGTACGCGTCGCGGAGCTTCGCGTCATCGAGCAGGTAGCCCTGCATGGCCGGCGAAATCCAAGACAGCCAGCCCTGCACGAAGGCCGACACGCCGATGCGCTCGAGCAGCTCGGGCCTGACCGGGTCGGGGTATTTGGCGATCACTCCGACCTGCGACATCCCGTCCATGTGGGCGCGATACTGCTGGCGGAACGCCTGATAAACCGCCCAGAACTGCGCATCGGGGAACTGCGTGCTCATGGGCTGCGAGGCGACCACCAGGCCGAAGAAGCTCACGGCCATCCCGCCGGAGCCTAGGGAGCGCGCTTGGCGCAGCTCGGCGATGCGCTGGTTGAGCAGTCCAGAGAGCTGCGCGACGCGCGGGTCGAGGTCGCGCACGATCATCATGTCCGAGTAGTAGTCCAGGAAGCGCCCGCGAAACCCGGGGCTTCGGATGCGCGGCGAGTACGACGACGGGCAGAGCTCGACGTGTCGCGCGAAGAGCTGAGTGTACAGCGCCTTCAGCGTCGCCGTGTCACGCTGGAGCTTTGCGTGGTTCATCGCCGGCGCGAGCTGGCGCGCGAGGGCCTCGTAGGCCGGTCCCGGCAGCGCGTTGCCCGCGCTGCAGGCGGTGTTGAAGTCCCAGTCTGCGAGCGCGCCGCAGAAGTCGCAGTACACGTAGGCGGTCGCCGACGGCAGCTGCTTCATTCCGCCGCAGGCATGACACTTGGTGATCCGGACGCGCACCAGAACAGCATATCGAATGGAGCCCAGGAGCTGTGCGAGTCATTTAGCGCGGGCGGCATGCCCATCTGCGCCGCCGGCCGGAGGCGGCGGACGGCGCCGCGAGCCGCACCCAGAACGCGCCGGCGCTGCCACGCCGAGCGAAACGCTCACTTCATCGGGCCGATGTACGAGCTGGCGGCGACGACGTCATCGTACCACTTCGTTGCCTCGCCGGTCTTGTTGCTCCCGATCTGGAGCGCGAGCTGGAAGCGGTCGATCTTCAGGCTGTCGATCTCGCGCAAGCGCAGGTTCTGGAAATCCGCGCTCAGCTTGCCGTCCAGCCGGAAGGCGATGCGCCCGTCGCGCTTGCCGGGCATGTTGGCCTTGGCCAGCGTCCAAGTCTTTCTTCTCGCGGGCGCTGGTCGAGGCCGAGACCTGCTCTTGCCCGTCGAGGTGCTCCGCGTTAGGAAACCGGCATGGCTGCGCGTGACATCCACGGCCCGAACCCGCCGTGGGAGGGAGGGTTCTCCGTCGTCGGCAAGCCGCAGCGCAAGCCCGACGGTCTGTCCAAGGCGACCGGTGAGGCGGTCTACACCGACGACATTCAGTTGCCGGGCATGCTGCACGCCAAGACGCTCCGGAGCCCGCACCCCCACGCACGCATCAAGAGCATCGACGTCTCGAAGGCGCTGGCGATGCCGGGCGTCCACGCGGCGATCACCGGCCGCGATCTGCCGGCGCGCTACGGCGTCATCCCGTGGACGGAGGACGAGACGGCGTTGGCGGTGGACAAAGTGCGCTTCGTCGGCGATCCCGTGGCCGCAGTAGCGGCAGTGGACGAAGACACGGCGACCCGCGCGCTCGACGCCATCGTCGTCGAGTACGAACCGCTCCACGCCTTCCTCACGCCGGAAGACTCCCTCGCCAACGCAGAGCCGAAGATCCACGAGGACAAGAAGAACAACGTCAGCAAGCACGTGCTGCTCGACTTCGGCGACGTCGATGGCGCCATGGCCGGTGCCGACGTCGTGCTCGAGGGTGAGTTCGGATTTCACAGCACGACGCACGCGGCCATCGAGCCCCACTGTGCGGTCGCGCGCCTGTCTCCCGACGGCGTGCTGACGGTCTGGAGCGCGACGCAGATCACCCACTACGTGCACCGCGCGCTGGCCAAGGTGCTCGGCCTCCCCGAGCAGCAGATCCGGGTGATCCAGCCCTGCCTCGGCGGCGCCTTCGGCGGCAAGAGCGATCCCTTCAGCCTCGAATTCTGCGCGGCGAAGCTGGCCATGGTCACCGGACGCCCGGTGAAGATGCTCTACACCCGCGAAGAGGTCTTCTACGCGCACCGCGGCCGGCACGCGATGAAGCTGCGCTACAAGACCGGCGCCAAAAAAGACGGCCGGTTGACCGGGGTGGACGCCAGAATCTTGATCGACGGCGGCGCCTACAGCTCCTTCGGTCTGGTCACGACCTACTACTCCGGGCAGCTCCTGACCGGTCCCTACGATTTTCCGACCTACCGCTTCGACTCGACGCGGGTCTTCACCAACAAGCCGCCCTGCGGGCCCAAGCGCGGCCACGGCTCGGTGCAGCCGCGCTTCGCCTTCGAGGTGCAGCTCGACGAGGTCGCCGACGCCCTCGGCCTCGACCCGATCGAGGTCCGTCGCAAGAACTCCCAGGGCTCGCACACCCAGACTGTCAACGGTCAGCGCATCACGTCGAACGGCTTCCTCGAGTGCTTGGCGGCGGTCGAGCAGGCCAGCGAGTGGAAGCATCGTCGGGGCAAGCTGCCCTACGGCCGTGGGCTCGGCGTGGCGGGCAGCATGTACATCTCGGGCACCAACTACCCGGTCTATCCCAACGAGATGCCGCAGGCGGGCGTGCAGCTCAAGCTCGATCGATCGGGCATCGTCACGGTCTTCACCGGCGGCAACGACATCGGGCAGGGCAGCAACGCCGTCGTGCGCAGCATCGTCGCCGAAGAGCTCGGGCTGTCGCCGGATCACGTGCGGGTCGTCGCGGCCGACACCGATCTGTGTCCGGTGGATCTCGGAGCGTACTCCAGTCGCGTGACCTTCATGGTGGGCAACGCCACCATCGACGCCTGTCGCAAGCTCCGCGGCAAGATCGTCGAGACCGTCGCCGAGAAGTGGCAGGTCGCCCCCGAGCGCATCCAGATGGCGCTGGGCGAGGTGGTGGATCTGGCCGACGTGACTCACAGGATGAGCGTGCGCGAGGCGTTTCAGCTCACCGAGGCCAAGCACGACACTCTCGGTTCGACGGGCTCCTACAACACGCCGGAGCTGGGCGGGAAGTACCGCGGGGGCACCATCGGCGCGTCGCCCGCGTACTCCTTCACAGCGCACATTGCCGACGTGCGGGTGGACGTCGAGACCGGCCGCATCGTCGTGAACAAGATCTGGGTCGCCCACGACTGCGGGCGCGCGATCAACCCCACGCTGGTCGCGGGTCAGATGGACGGATCGGTGTACATGGGCGCAGCCGAAGTGGTCATGGAGAACCACGCCGTCGACGCGCGCGGGCTGCACGCGGGGCCGTCGCTGCTCGACTACCCGATCCCGACCAGCCTCGACACCCCCGAGATCGAGTCGTGGATCGTCGAGAGCATCGATCCCGAGGGGCCCTACGGCGCGAAGGAAGCCGGCGAAGGCCCGCTGCACTCGGCCATCCCCGCCATCGCCAACGCGGTCTTCGACGCCGTCGGCGTGCGCCTGCGCGAGCTGCCGTTCCGGCCGGCCAAGGTCCTGGCGGCGCTGCGCGAGCAGAGCGACCGGGTCGAACGTCGGCGCGATCGCCCGGTCGAGGCGGCGGAGTAGAGCCATGCTGCGACTGCCCGAGTTCACCGTCGAGAACCCGACTACGCTGGACGGCGCCCTGGCGCTGCTCGCGGATCACGCTGGCCGCGCGCTGCCCATCGCTGGCGGCACCGATCTGTTGCCGAACCTCAAGCACCAGCTGCTGGCGCCCGAGGTGCTGGTGTCGCTGGCAAAGGTCGCGGAGCTCCGCGGCATCGCGGTGGACGCCGACGGGGCGCTGGTGATCGGCGCGATGACGCCCCTGGACGAGCTGGCGAACCACTCGGAGGTGATCACGCGCGCGCCGGCGCTGGCCCAAGCGGCCAGCATCGTCGCGAGCCCGCAGATCCGCCGCATGGGCACCCTCGGCGGCAACGTGATGCTCGACACCCGCTGCCGTTACATCAACCAGACGCATTTCTGGCGCAAGGCGTTGGGCTACTGCCTCAAGAAGGACGGCACGCTCTGCCATGTGGTCGCCGGCGGGAAGAAATGCGTCGCGGCTGCGAGCAACGACACCGCGCCCGCGCTGATGAGCCTCGGCGGCGAGCTCGTGCTCCGCAGCCGGGACGGCGGTGAGCGTCGCATGAAGGTCGACGATCTCTGGAAGGCCGACGGCATCTTCAACAAGAAGACCCGGCTCGACGAGCTGGTGGTGAGCGTGCGTGTTCCGGCGCAGCACCCCGGACACCGCGGCGCCTACGGCAAGCTGCGGGAGCGCGGCTCCTTCGATTTTCCGCAGCTGGGCATCGCGGTGCGGGTCGATCTCGACGGCGCCGTGGTCGCCGACGCGGACGTCGCGGTCGTGGCGTTGCAAACACGCCCGCTCCACGTGAAGGACGTCGCGGAGACGCTGCGCGGCACCAGGCCGGGCCAGGCCGACTTCGTAGCCGCAGTGGCGCAAGTCGCCGAGCGTGCCCACCAGCAGTGCCACCCGCTCTCGAACATCCCTGGTGATCCGGACTACCGACGCGAGATGGTGCCTGTCTACGTGCGCCGCACGCTGATGGCCGCGGTGGGGCTCGGCGAGCGGCCGGTGATGTGAGCCCGGCCCGCGCATGAGCGACGAGCAACCCAAGAACCCGCTCCACGGCGTCACGTTGGAGCAGATCGTCACCGATCTGGTCGAGCACTACGGCTTTCCCGATCTCGGTACGCGGGTGAACATCCGCTGCTTCCAAGCGGATCCGAGCGTTGCCTCGAGCCTCAAGTTTCTCCGGCGCACCCCCTGGGCCCGCGAGAAGGTCGAGAGCCTCTATCTGTTCATGCTGCGGGAGAGAGCCCGGGCAGCGCGTTCGCAAAGCTGAGCGTGCGGCGCGACCATGCCCCCGCGTCTGGGGCGAGCAGCGTCACCTTCGCCGCCTGGACGGCTCACAGCGGCGCGGGTCGGTAGATCTTGCCGTCGGCTGCGTAGGTGTTTTGGTCCTGCAAGCCGCCCCAGACGATCGCTTCGGTGCCCGCCCAAGGGTGGCGCCGGTCCGCCCAGCACGCCGCAGCGGTACGCGCTCGCGGCGGTGGTCGATTGCGTGAACGTGGGCGCGCGGCGAGGATGCTGTGGCGGCGGGGGCGGGTTGCCAGAAGAGAGCGTGCAGGCCACCGGCAATTGCCTCTGCTCGACGGCGGCGGGTCCCTCGGCTGCAACCCGCTCACCAGGATCGTGAGTCCCGTCCCACGCGGGCGATTCTCGGGTTGGTTCGCGTCGCTTCGCGCTAGATTCGCCCAGCGGTGGCGACGTTCTTCCAGTTTGACCTCAGGGTCGTGCCCTGCGAGACCTGCGGAGCGCCCCTGGAAGGCCGCTCTGGCGGCGGGACGGTGATCTGTCGCTATTGCCGAGACGAACAAACGCTGGCAACGCGGGAGGACCAGCCGCTCGTCATCGGTCCGAGGCTGCCCGAGGCCGAGCGGCTCGCGCTGCTTCGCCGACAGGACGCGGTGCCACCGCGGGTGCCGAGCGCGATCGCACAGATCTGCGCGGGCGATCGGCTGATCCCGTGGAACGTCCCCGAGGCGCTCGCTCGCTGGCGGCTGGCGCGCCGCCGGCTCGCCCAGGCCAAGGACCCCGCCGCCGCCGAAGAGCTATTCGCCCTGACTCGCGTCTTGTCCGTTCACTACGAGGCCTCGGGCGCCATGCTCGAGCTTCGAGCGTTGGTGGAGGGAGCGCTCGACGGGCTCTTGGAGGCCCGGCACCGGCAAATTCTTCGGTCGGGCCTGGCGCGCGCAGCCGCCCTCACCGGTGACGTCGCCGCGGCGCAGGCGTGGCTGGACGGCTGCGATCCGCGCGCCGCCGAGCTCGACGCCGACGGTGCTCATCGGATGGCCCGCGCCTGCATCGACACCGCGCGCGGCGACTTTGGCGCTGTGCTTTTGGTCCTCGGCCACAGCCCCACCGACGTCCCGATGCCCAACGATTTGGATCCCGCTGCCGCGCTCCTGCGCGCCAACGCCTGGGAGCGCTCCGGAGACCTCGCGCGCGCCAGCGAGCTCCTGGTGCACCTCGCCGATCACGGGGGGCCGCTCTTCGAACTCCGGGCTCATGAACTCCGGGAGCGACACCCCGAGCTCGATCTGTGTCGGCAGAGCTGGCCGGCCGCCCGGGTACCAATCCAGCGGATCTACGCGGGGCGCGCCTCCAAAGTCGGAGCGCCGGTGCTGGTGGCACTCGCAGCGGTCGGCTTTCTCATCGTGCTGGTCTCTGCTGCGGTCATCGTCGGCTCACTCGTGGGCGAGGTTCTCGACCTCGGGTTCGGCCTGCATCCGATCACGCTTCTGGTCGTGATGCTCTTTTCGTTGATCGGGCCGCCCTTCATCTTGCTCAGCCTCGCCGACCGGCGGGATGCGCGGCGTGCGGTCGAGCTCTGTGCGACGGGGCGTTCGGCGCTCGGCGTGATCGTGCATCGTGTGGAGACGGGAAACGCCACCATGGGTGTGGCGGAGATCTCCGTGCGCGTGCTGGTGCTCGACGCTGGTTCCGGCTACCTCGCGACCACCGAGCTCTACCACCGAGACCCCCGCGCTCTGGTTCGCGGCGCCGCCGTGGCGCTTCGGATCGATCCGTCGGATCCTCACCAGCTCGTCTTGGTGCTGTGATGAAGACCGGCTTCTTCGACCGCGTCACCTTGTGCTCGAGCTGCGGTGCGCCCCTCGACATCGGCGCGGGGGGTGAGTCGGTTCGCTGCGGCAAGTGCGGCGAACAGAACCAGGTCGTCGCGCGCATCGACGACGCAGTCTCCGAGGGGTGGTCCGCGGACGAGTTCGCGCGGCTCGACCACCTCCGCACCCAGAGCTCGGCCTACGCGCCCGATCCGGCGCTGGCGCCGTTCATGGCCGGCATGCGCCTCGGCCTTCACGCCGGGACCGAGGCCTTTGCCCAGTGGCAAGCGCTCCGATCGCGGGTCTCTCCCGGAGACGTCGCTGCCGAACGGCTCCTCACCGAGCTCGCTTGGCTGTTGGCCCAGCGCGCCGCCGACGACGGCGACCCGTATCGCGAGCGAGGCTTGCTCGAAAGCTCGCTCACTTTGGTGAGGACGCCGCGCGCAACCCAGATCTTGCGCGCGGGGCTCGGGGCGCTGGCCGCGCGGATGGGCGATCCGGCGGGCGGAGAGGCTTGGCTGGGGCTCTGCGAGCCGCGCTCCGCCGACTTGCGCACGGATTCTTACTACCGCTACGCACGCGCGCTGGTGGACACCGCCAAGGGCGAACTCGGGGCGGTGCTCACCGTGCTCGGTGGTAACGACGTCGAGGTGCCCGTCGTGGACGAGCTCGGCGGTGCTTGCGCGCTTCTGCGCGCCAACGCCTGGGAGCGCCTCGGGCGCCTGGGTGCTGCCGTCGATCTGCTGTCGCACTACAAGTTCGAGTCCGATGCGTTCGGGCAGCAGCTCGCCCGAAGCTTCATGAGCGCGAGTTCGCGCCTCGACCTGTGCCCTCGGGCCGAGCCCGAGGCCGAACGCCGGCGCCAGCGCGCTCTCGGTCGCCGCCGCATTCCCTGGACCAAGGGCATGCTGGTGATCCTCGCGATCTCCGTTCACTTGGCGTTGGGCGGAGTCTTGCTGATCGCCGAGGGCCTCTGGTCCCTGTATTCGTCGGATGGTGTGAGCTTCGGGCTCTCGATCTCGTTTTCGTTCATCATGTTCTTTGCTGCCGCCATCTTACTGTCTCCGTTCTGGAAGGCGCTTCGCCGTACCCAGGGAGAGCGAGCGCTTCTGGCGCGGGGAGAGATCGCGCCGGGCCGCGTGCAGAGCGCGAGCGTCGTTACCGAGTCGCCCGCCGGCGTGGCGTTCGCCGCCCGGCTCTGGATTTGCCCCGATCGTGCGCCACCCTTCGAGGTTGAGACGACCATCGGCTCGAGCCCCGAGCGCTTCGCCGAACTCCGGGCAGGCAAGCCGTTCACGGTGCGCTACCTGGGCCGGGACATATTGTTCGAGCCGGTGTTGCGCTGACGCGCGCTGCTCACGGGCACTTTCCGCTCGTCATCGGCGGTCTTGAACATGCACTCGGTCCGCGCAACGAAGGGCTCGTGCTTCGACTTTCATCGCGTGCTCTCGGGGTGATGGCGGCTGCGTGCGTCTTCGCTTGTGGCGGGTCCGGCTCTTCCGGAGGTGCGGGTGGTGGTGCTGGCGGCAGCGCCGGTCAGGGTGGCGGCGCCGGCCTCGGCGGTGCTGCCACCGGCGGCGCGGGCGGCCTCGCGGGGGGAGCTGCCTCGGGCGGGGCCGCGGGATTTGCCGGTGACGGCGGGAGCGGCGCGCTCGGTGGTGGAGGCAGCGGCTCGGCCGACGGCTGGAGCGCGACCCCCGACTGGACCTCGTTGCCCCTCCCGTTGCAGTTCGGTCCGGCCCTCGCGGCGCATCCGACGGTGGCCGGTCAGTTCAGCGTGCTCGCCGAGACGTACTCGGTGACGGGAGCGACCGTCGTCGCCGCGACGACCACCGATCTGGGCTCGACGTTTCCGACCTTGGGCAACCTCTCCGCTCTTTCGCAGACGGCTCAGGCTGAGCCGAAGGGCATCGCCTACAACCCGAAGAATCCTCAAGAACTCGCGGCCGTGGTCTGGATCCAGGGGCAGCAGAGCGATCCCGAGAGCGGGGGACATCTATTTCGCTCCACCGATGGCGGCAAGACGTTTTCGGACGCGCCGCTCGGCAAGAGCTTGCCGGTCAACGCGCTCGCGTTCAGCGCGCTCAGGTTCACCAGCGACGGGCTGATGGCCATCCGCACTGGGTCATCGGTCGTGTATTCGGCTGACGGCGCTACCACCACCGACACCGTCGCGACGCCCGGATGCTCGACCCAGCCCGGAGTCAGTGCCTTCGACCTCAATCCGACGGACGGTAAACAGGTCGTCATCCCGTGTGGCAAGGCACTTCAGTTCTGCAGCAAAGCGGGCTGTACCCCATCGCCGGTCGCGTACGCTCTCGTCGACGTGCGTTTCGGTACGGATCCTCAGCACGTCGCCGCCATCGGCCGCTCCGACGACGGCAGCTTCACGGCCCTAGTGTCCGAGGACGGAGGCAAGAAGTTTTCTGCCAACCTGACCTTCAAAGACAACGTCAGCCCGTCGTGGCGGGTTGCCTGGGATCCGCGTGCGGGCAAGCACACCGCGTACGCGCTCTTGGTTTCCCACCTGTTCCGTTCGAGCGACGGCGGCAAGAATTGGCAGGACATCACCCCGCCGCCGGCGCTGAACTACATCTACGATTTCGTGGTCGCAGCCGACGGTCGCCTGATCGGCCGCGGCGTGTTTCACTATCTGCTGCTCGAGCCAAGCTGAACGAGGTCACTGCGGAGAGGTGGAGCAGCAGCCGGCCACGCAGTACTTGGCGCCGGAACAGGCGGGCAGTCCGGTGCCGCAGGCTTGCTTGCCCGGTGGGCACTGATCGGCGCAGCAGCCGCCTTGGCACAGCTGCCCAGCCGGGCAGTCGGGCTGGCCGCTGCCGCAGACTTGAGCGCCACCCGGACAGTTGTTGGGATAGCAGCAACCGTCGAGGCACATGTCCGTGCCCGCGCAGGTGTTGCCCGTGCCGCAGGCCGGCAGGTTGTTGGGGCACGGCTCGAGATCCTCCTGGATGTCGCCGCCGCCGAGCTCGTAGACATAGTTGCCGCTCGTGGCCCAGAAGTGGTTGAGCGCGCCGAAGCCGAAGCCCTCGACGACCGACGAGGTGGAGTCGGTGTATTTGAACATCTCCTCCTGGACCCAGCCCAGCGCGTCGTCGCGGCGATACTGACCGATGAAGTCGCTCGTCATGTCGCTCACGTAGATGTACTGAATGCCGGTCTTGGGCGAGACGACGCAGTCCATGCCGTCCATGTGGCTGCCGATCAGGTCCGGGTACGTGAACTCGAGCACCCAGGCCTTGGTGGGCTCGTGGAACGAGTACACCCGGCGACCCGACTCGTTGCCAGCGTAGAACATCTTCTCGTCGTGGGCGTAGCCCAAGAACGACATCGTCAGCGAAGAGGACGTGGGTTGGAAGGGCGTCGTGACGGTCTTGGTCGCGAAATCGTAGAGCTTAATCGCCCCGGTCTTGCTGGGTCCGAGCGAGTAGATCTCGGTGTTCGACATGGCCAGGAACTCGGACTGTGACGCGCCGCCGGTCGGAGCGTTGTCCGGGGAAGCCTTGTTGTAAGTCTGGACGAAGGTGAGCGTGCGCTGCTCGATGGGCCCGGTCTGTTTGGGGTTGCTCGGGTGCTGGTTCGGCTCGAGCTTGCCGTCTCCGTCGGTGTCGAGCAGAGTGACTTTGTAGACGTCCAGGTAGGCCGCGCTCCGGTTGACGTAGATGTAGTCGCCCCAGCTCGTGACGTCGTAGCCGCCCTTGAACGCGGAGGAGCCGCTCTTGAAGACGGCGTACTGGTAGTACTCCGCCGTTGGGGTTGCGCTGCCGACCACCGGTGAGGTCTTGCACGTGCCCGTCGCGGCGTCGCACTTCTGGCCGCTCAGTGCGTTGCAGACCGTGGACGGGGCCTTCGGTACCCACTTGGCCGGAGGGCCGGGGTCGCACTGCTGCACCTGGTTCCCGTAACAGTTGAAGCTGCCCGCCGTGCACGCGGACTTGCACTGACCGGTGGTGTCGCAGCCGAACTCGCAGGCGGTCTTGGCTCCCCACTGACCCGTGTTGTCGCAAGTCTGCGTCTTGCCGAGCTGACACTGCGCCGTGCCCGGCGCGCACTTGCCGACGCAGTTGCCTGCGGCGCACACGAATGGGCACGTTGGATTCGAGATCCACTTGCTCCCCGGACCGCAGATCTGAGGGGTGGTGCCGGAGCACTGCTTGGTGCCGATCGTGCAGTCCTGCGTGCCTCCGTCGCTGCCGGCGCCGCCGCCAGCGCCGCCCAGGTTGATGCCGCCGCCGGTGCCGCCGATGTTGACGCTACCGCCGGTGCCGGCTGCGTTGCCTGTTCCGCCGGACGTGGAGCCCGCCAACCCACCGGTGCCGGCGAGGCCGCCGGTGCTGTCGGAGCCGCAAGCGCTCGCCATCAACAAGGCGACTCCACTCAGCAACCCACCCGCGACGAATCTCTTCATGACAAGACCTCCGGTGCCTGAACCAACCTCTTGAGTGTATCCCCATTCCGCCTCTTCGCACCGCGCAATCTCGTGGACGAGTCGCAACGCTGTGGGCGCCTATCCCACAGCGTTGCTCGCCTGCGGTTCAAGGCCGCGGGCCACTCGCTGCGGGCCACGCGCCGCGAGCTTCGCGTGCTCGCGGCCCGTCCGTGAGCCGATCCGCGAGCGGTGAAATCCATTGCTCCGCGGGTCGCTGTCCCGTAACGCTCCCGGCCATGTCGAACCCAATCGCGCGGAGTGAGGACGATGCCGAGGACGTGTACGGCTGGTGGGAGGGCGACGCGATCGAAGCCGGTGACCAAGTCACCTGCGACCCCGACGAGGTCGCCGTCTTCTGGGATGGCGAGAAGGTCGTGACGACGCTGGGACCCGGGCGACACGTGTTGACGCCAGAGTCGGCGCCTGCCCTCGCCGCGTTTTTCGGCGATGAGGCGGAAATCTACGTTTGCTTCGTGACCACTTCGCCGGTCTCCGGCTTCGAAGTCGAGGGCGCAATTTCGGAGGGCGACGACGACGATGATGATGACTGCGAGGACGAGGAGTCCACCGTCATTTCGGTGACGTTGCGCGTGATCGACTCCGCGCGATTCGTGGCCAAGGCCGCCGAAATCGAACTGACCGACGACGACGACGACGACGACGACGACGAGCTGCCGACGCTAGCGGACTGGATCGCGGCGGTCGTTCTCGATGCCGCCGTCGACTGCCTCAATGAGGGCGACGCCGACATCAGCAAGGAGCTGCCGGGACTCGCTCGCCCAGTTCTCGCTGAGGCCGGTGTCGAATTGGTGCGCGTCGACCGCGTCGACCGACCCGAAGCTTGAACTCGCTCGGGCACCGTCCGTTTGAGCGCGCGGGCTCAGCCATCCCCGGTGCCTTGGGCGAGCGGCGGCAACCCGAGTCGCGGCGCCAGCTTCGGATACGACACTCCGAAGAGCGCGGCGCCCACCAGCGTGCCCGCGAGGGCCGCCAGCGCCAGTAGCTTGCCTTCGCCGATGTTCACCAAGATAGGTCCCGGGCACATGCCCGTGATCGACCAGCCGATGCCGAACAACACCCCGCCCACCACGTTGCCGCGGTGCCGTGGCTTCTCGCCCATCGCGACCGCAGCGCCGGTCAGGGTGCGTCCTCGCCGCTTGATCAGCCAGAACCCTGGCGCCGCGATGGCCACCGCGGTGCCCATGATGCCGTAGAGCTGGAAGTCCTGGAACAGGAACATCCTCTGGATCAAGTCGTAGTCCGCGGCGCCGCTGCGGCTGAGGGTCCAACCGAACACGACCCCGAAGAGCAGGTAGAGCGGCGCCATCTAGAGCCCCCCGAGCACGCGATACACGATCGTCGTCGTCACCACGCCCGCGCCCATGAAGCTGAGCGTGCTGACCAAGCCCGCGGGCTCCAGGTTCGACAAGCCGAACATGCCGTGCCCGCTGGTGCAGCCGCCCGCCAGTCGCGTGCCGAAGCCAATCAGCAGTCCGCCGCCGAACATCAGCGCCACCTTCGCGGCAGGCCCTAGGCCGAACACGGCGTCGAGCATGCCCGCGTTCCAAGTTGGCGCCCAACCGCCGCCCAGCGCCGCAGACAGCGCGCCACCCAGCACCAGACCGACCAGCATCGGCAAGCGCCAGCCCCTCGACGCGACCAGCTCCGAACGCCGAAAATATGGAGCGTTTACCACCAGCGAGCAGAGGCTCTCGAAGCCGGTAGAGACCCCCAAGCGCCGGTTGGTGAGCCACAACATGCTCAGCATCACCAGCGCGATCCCCAGGCCGCCGACGGCCCAGTGATAGGGGGTGATCCCGTTCAAGAGCAGGGACTTCATGCCGCGATGGGTAGTGCAGGGGCGCGCGGCGCGCCAGCGGACGTCGACCGCGGATATTCTTCGAGCTACGGCATTTGGTTCGCAACCGGTCCCACGCGCGTCACGACTAGGGCTCATGACAGACCGCATTGCGTACGCGCCCCAGTCCCGAGACCCCCGCGACTACGAGTCTCTGCAAGGCGGTTACACCGAAAGCGACGGTTCCGTGCGGGTCTCGAGCGGCCCGACCGTTGCGAAGTCCGAGTCGAAGCCCGCCCTTGCCGGCCCCGCGCAACCTGCTCCCGACGGACGCGCCGTGAAGTCCCTGGTGGACGGCGCAGGGAAGAAGCAGGCTAGGCCAGAGGCTCGCACCGCCATCGTGGACCGCCGCGCGCCGGACGGCACCCAGCTCCAGCTCGGAGCCACCAGCTCGCGCGGTGCAGCGGGTCGCCAGCTGGACGAGCGCGGCGCCGGGGTCGACGCCACCGTGCCCCTTTCCAAGTCGCAGGCGGTGAATGCTCAGCTGCTGGCCGCCAAGGTGTACGGCGGGGTCGACAACGCGGACGGGAGCAAGGGCCTGAACGTCGGAGCGGGCGCCAGCGTCGCCAGCATCGAGTGGAAGTACCAGTCAGGGAGCGACTCGATGTCGGTCGGCGTGGACGTCGGCGTGAGCGCGGGCTTCAGCGCAGGTGTACGCGATTCGGACGGCGACGGCGTCCCGGAGACCTGCGTCAGCATCGATGCCTCCGTGTCCGTTGCGATGTGCGTGGAGCCCGCTGTGCCGCGGCAGAAAGATGGGCCTGCCGACGGCGCTCGAGGGACCGGTTCGCGGGTCCCGCAGGCTGGAGCCGGCGGCACTTCCGGCTGGTGAGCGGTCGCCCTTCGCGGCGCTCGGCCGTGGCTAGTGCCGCGCGGCCGAAGTTCGAGTGGATTCGCCTCTGGGACCTGCGCTCATTTGGGCTCTCACAGGAAGGGCGGAAGAGCGGAAGGATTTGGGGTGGTCAGGCGTTAGCCTCCGCAGGCCATTTCTGAGCGCGGTCACGTTGAAGTTGACGAGCAGGCCGACGGGCAACCGCGAAAGGCGCAGATAGGTGATGACCTGCGCTTCGTAAATCGGGAGCAGCCGCTCGACCGCCTTGAGCTCCAGGAGGATACGATCTGAAAGCGACCAGGTCGAGGCGATAGGCGCAGTCAAGGTGTACGCCTTTGTAGCGGATTGGTAGCGGTCGCTGCCGCTCGAACTTGAGCCGTCGTTCGGACAGCTCGGCAGATAGACAGGCCTCATATGCGGATTCCATCAGCCCTGGACCGAGATGCCGATGCACCTCGATCAGCGCACCGATCACCTCGTCCGTCCCATCCCCAAATCTTCCGAGCTTTCGCCCTTCCTGTGCCATCCCCGTGTGGTCGGGCCTCACTCCGAAACAGTTGCTGTCCGGCCACCATCGGAATGTCAGCGTAGCGGCGTTCGAGCGCCTGGATGCCGGTCTTCTCGTCGACGCACACGATGTGCTCCTTCTTTGGCGTCTCGTAGTAGACGCGCAGCACGTCGTCGCGCTTCCCCCTGAACTCGTCGTCGTGCGAAGTCAGGTACATTTGTTGCCGATGCGGTTGCAGGTCAGCATCCTTGAGTATGCGGCCCACCGACCGGTCGCTGATCTGAATTCCTTGCGCGCGAACGTGCACGCCAAGCAACGACGCTGACCAGTGCGTGACGGGCACGCCGACGTCGCTCGGCGGTCGACACGCTTCTGCTTCTACTCGAGCCGCTACGGTGTCCGAGAGAGAGAGGGCGGCCGTCCCGAGCGCGGGGCGTCCGCCAGTCTCTCGCTAGGTGCCGCGCAGTCGAAGCGCTTGCGCCAGTCGTCCACCGTGCGCACGTGCACCCCGAGGAGCCGGGCGATGTCCGTCGCAGGCACTCCGTCCGCCATCATCAACACGGCCTGCGCCCGACGAACCAGCCGCTGCTCCGCCCTGGCGGGTCGCAACGCCTCCTCGATCCGCGCGCGCTCTTCAGCCCTCAGCGCGAGCGGAACCGTCGGACGACCACCGTGCGCTCGGCCCGCGAACGCGCTGTAGTCGATCATGTCACCCCACTACACCGACGACACGCACACGGAAAAGAAACCAGCGAAACTTCTGCCGCGCGGCACTAGGGCGCTTCGGACAGCGAAAGCTCGCCCAGCTTGCGGGACGTGATGTCGGACAAGGCCATGATGGTGGCCTGCGGGTTCACGGCGCTCGGGCTCGGGAAGACGCTCGCGTCGCAGACATACAGCCCCTCGAGCCCGCGCAGCTTGCCGTCCGGATCGACCGGCCCGCGGTCATCGGCGGTCATGCGGCAGGATCCGAAGGTGTGGTTCATCGTCATCGCCATGTGCTTGGCTTTGACCCTCGGCGACAGCAGGCTCTCGGTGTCCCGCGCGTTCCTCATCTCGTCGACCACGCTCACCAGTCCGGTGTGCACGTAGCGAGCGCCGAGGGAGAGCAGTGCATCGGCGGCGTTCTTCATGCCGCGCATCACCGGCGCCACGTTCTTCTCCGGGATCCAAAGCCGACTGCTGGGCTCTCCGCTTCGTGTCGCCTTGACCGTGCCGTGCACGTCGCCGCGGTAGACCAGCGCGACCACGACCGCGTGTTTCACCTCGTCGAGTCGCTCGACGAAGCGCCGACCGACGTCGCCCCAGCGCACCATCAACAGGCCGGGCGAGGCCCACAGTGCTTCGTACTTGAGGCCGCGGATCTCCTTCGAGATGGCGCCCCAGCCCTGGGTGGCACCCACCCAGGGATCGACGACCTCGTCCATGATGCCGACGATCCCGCCGCCCACGTGGGCGAAGAGCGTCGCGCCCACCAGGCCGCGTGGGTTGACGCCACTCTTCTGCAAGAGCACCGGCGTGTTCATGGTGCCGGCCGCCAGCACCACCATCTTGGCGCGCACCCGGAAGCGCCCGCGCTTCTGCCAACCCGGGACCTCGATCACGTCGCCTTCCACGCCCACCGCCCGCTTGCCCTCGATCAGAACGCGGTCGACTTGGCTGTGCGTGTAGACCTCCGCGCCAGCCGCCTCCGCCGTGGGCAGGTACACGCGATCGACCGACTGCTTTCGCCCGCCGGCGCAGCCGGTCAGGCAGTCGGAGCTGCCTTCACAGTCGACCACCGCGCGCGGCAGCCCGCCTCCCTTCTCGCCCACGACGCCCTCGATGGCGTCGCGCACCAGGCGGTTGCGCCGGCCGAACACCGTCATCGGCGTCGGTGAGACGCGACAACGGGCGAACACGCGAGCGTAAGCCGCGTCGAGCTCCGGCCCGTCGAAGTGAGCGACGCCGCTCTCGTCACGCCACTCTTGCCGCACCCAACCGGGCAGGGGCAGCATGATGGCGGAGTTAACCACGCTGCCGCCGCCCAGGCAGCGCCCGTGCATCGACGGGCTGGGGACCGTGCCGAGGATCACGCGCAGGCCGCCCTCCCAGTAGTGACGGGCCATGAAGCGCGGGCTGTCCCGCACCATGTCTTCGGGCCGCACCTCGGACCCGGCCTCGACCACCACGACCTTCATGCCCGCGCGCGCGAGGTTGTCCGCGGCCACGGCGCCTCCGGGGCCCGAGCCCACCACGACCACGTCGGCCTCGACGTCGAAGCCGCCTCGCACGTCGTCGAAGCCGTGCCTCACGGTGCCTCGTCTCTCGGAGATGAGAGCGCCTCGGGGCGCGCCGTGATCTTCACGCGGTCGAGGGGGCGTTCGTTCGCGCGGTACTCACCTAGGTGCTCGATCACGAGCGGATGCGACATGAACATCATGGTGGTGGTCGCCTTGAGCGAGTCGCCGAGCACGCGCACCACGAGCAAGGGCGAGCGGCGCCAAGCGCGGATAGCGCGCGTGCGGCGCACCACCGGCAGGCGTGAAAATCGGGTGAATCGCAGCAGCAGAACCACGGCCGCGAGCTCGACGAAGACGAACAACAGCACCAGCAGCCGTCGCGGTCTTGGCGGCAGCTCGTCGAGGTACTCGAGGGTGCGGGCCACCATCTCGGTGGATTTCCAATCCGGGGCGCCGAGGTCGTTCTCCGGGAATACCGCCTCGCTCGAGGCCGCGATGCCATCCGTCGCGATGCGCATCCAGAAGCCCGGTTCGGTCACTGAGGGCTTCATAACACGGGGGTCTCCGGGCGAGCGGCCTTCCTTCGTTCAGCTGTGCGCCTTCTCCCTGGATTTGACGCGCGCCGACGGGGCCTGCCAAGCTGGCCTGATGCGTTCAGTGAGAGCGATACGCCGAGTCAGCCCCAAGCGCGGGTGGGTTCTGGGCCTCGCAGGTCTGCTGCTGGCAGCTTTGGTGGGCGGCGCGGGCTGCAGCGAGTCCTCGGACGCCCAGAGCAAGCCCAAGGACGGCGGCGCCAGTGGGTCCGGTGGCATCACCGGCGATAGCGCCACACCCACCGATGCGGCCCAGAGCGACGGCAGCACGGTGGTGCCCGTCCCGGGCAGCGCTGAGTGTGCCTGGACTCCAGGCGAGCGCCCCACCGCGGCGCTGCCGACGGTTCACACCAAAGAGCACGTGATCGATCTGAAGCAGTGGCAAATCTCCAACACCGGCACCGATCCGGTCGAGACGCGCACGAAGCTGAACGACGCCATCAAGTGGGCGAAGGACAAGGGCTACGACAAGATCGTGATCCCACCGGGCACCTACCTGGTGGGGGAGGCCACCAACGACGCCTACGCCGGTGGCATCGACCTGCAGGGGGACATGACGCTAGAGCTCTCCCAGGGCACCGTGATCAAGATGGCGCCGACCGACCGCTGGAACTACTGCGTCATCAACGTGAACGATCACAGCAACGTCACGATCCGCGGCGGAGAAGTGATTGGCGATCGCGACAAACACGACTACGGCAGCCCGCCCGACGCCCACGACGAGGGTCACGCCATCTGCGTGTGGACCGGGGTCGATCGCGTGTTGATCGAGAATATGAAGCTGCACGAGGTGACCGGCGACGGCGTGCTGATCTTGGGAGTCAAGGCCAACGGCACGACGGCGGAGAAGGCCACCACCAACGTCACCATCCGTAACAACGAGATCTTCCACAACCGCCGGCAAGGCGTCTCGATCGTGGGTGGGCACAATATCGTGATCGAGAAGAACAAGATCCACGACATCGGGGGCACGTCGCCCGAGTTCGGCATCGACATCGAAGGCGCGGGGCGCAGCGACAAAGACGTGTGGATCTACCAGAACGACTTCCACGACAACGCAGGCGGGGACTTCGTGACCTCATCTGGTCGCAACGTGTGGCTGGAGGAGAACACCCTGATCCAGTGCGGCGTGAACGACCAGGGGCAGTTCGACCCCGCGCTGCCCTGTCTCCTGCCCAAGCAGGTGGACGGGCCGATCATCATCTGGAAAGAGACCGACAACGTCATCATCAACAACAAGATCCGCATGTCGATGCCGACCGTGAACGGGTACTGGGGCATCTTGGGCTACGTCAGCTCGAAGGACCAAAGCCCCACCCGCACCAACAAGGTCGGCAACTACATCGCCGGCAACACGCTGTACGACGCCGGCATTCACATGGCCCACAACATGCGTTACTTCGTGTCGAACAACACG
Organism: uncultured delta proteobacterium; assembly: GCA_963716725.1. Lineage (GTDB taxonomy): Bacteria > Myxococcota_A > Polyangia > Polyangiales > Polyangiaceae > JADJKB01. The sequence goes on along the minus strand of CAVQUB010000021.1, from coordinate 345,034 downwards.
CTGAACAACGGCTTGATCTTGGCCTACCAGCTGGCCTGTACCCGGTTGGAGAACAACCGCATCAACCGCACCAAGAAGGAGCACTACAAACTCCGAAACGTCGCCGGCGTGGCCCACGGCAACATCCTGAACAAGAGCGAAGGCGCCATTCCCTCCGAGGACATCCCGATGAAGTTCCCGATGGCCGATGACGCGCCCTATCGCAACTCCTCCCCGGTGTTCTGGTGAAGCGCCTGACCGTTGCCGTCGCCATCGTGGGCGCGCTCGCTGCGATTCTGGTCGCCAGGCGCCTGCATCCGCCGACGGAGATCCGCCAAGAGACCCCGCTCCCGCTGCCCACGCCGGGGGAAGGCAGCTTGCCCACCGGGCGCCGCAGCCTCGGGGCTCGGGCCTGACATGGTGCGATTGCCCGAGGGCTTCTGCATCGACAAGACCGAGGTCACTCGCGGACAGTACGAGGCTTGGCTGAAAGCGAGCCCTGCGACGGCGGGGCAGCCCGGCGGCTGCGCGAGCAACGCCGACTTCACCCCGACCTGCGCCTGGGAGCCGGGTTCGAATTCGGAGCAACCCGTCGTCTGCGTCGATTGGTGCGACGCCCAGGCTTTCTGCAAGGCTGCGGGCAAGCGGCTGTGCGGCAACGCGCAAGGCGGCGGCAGCTATGCCTTCGAGAGCTACGACGATCCGAAGGTCAGCGAGTGGCAGGCCGCCTGCAGTTCCGGCGGGCAGTTCGAGTACACCTACGGCAATACCTTCGACACGAACCTCTGCCGCGACGCCGACGCCGACGACTACACCACCTGGGGCCTGGCGGATGTCGGCAGCTTTGCCGAGTGTCATTCGCCGGTGGCGGCCTACGCGAAGGTGTTCGATCTCAGCGGCCACGCCGCCGAGTGGGACAACAGCTGCAAGGGCGACGGCCCGGACGACGCTTGTCGCATCCGCGGGGGTAGCTTCCAGCACCACGCTCACGGCACGCGTTGCGCCATGGGTCGTGAGCTCGAGTGGCCCCGATCGTACAAGGTGGACGCGGTGAGCTTCCGATGCTGCGCTGACTAGCGCTTCGGCGTCGGCCGAATCCACTCGAGACTGCCAGCCAGCCCTGCTGTCTTCCAACGGCGCTGCTCGCGTGCCAAGATCCCTCGCATGCGAGCTTGGTGGCTGTCTTTCGCACTCGTCGCCTGCAACAACTCGGTGCCCAGCCGCCCGGCCCCGCCCGCGAACGCCAGTTCACCCGCGGCCGCTCCGAGCGAGGCGCCGGGCGCGACCGCCACCGCGGACGCCGACCTCGCCGGGCAGGACGACGCCATCAGCCGCAAGGTCAAGACGCTCGACCCACACCTGTGGACCAACGGACGCTCGCCCAACATCGACCTACCGTCCACCGCGTCGACCGCCGAGGTCCTCGCGAAGATGTTCCCCCTGATGGGCTTCGCCCGCGGACACGTGACGACCCATCGCGTATCCACCGAACGCGAAGTGCGGGTGGGCGACGACCCCTTGCCCTATCGCGTGGCCTTGGTGGACACCGACATCGGGCAAAAGATCGTGTTCCTCCGCTACGAAGTCGAATCAAAGGGCTGGTGGACCCGGGTCTACGACGCGAAGTAGGCGGCCGTCCGCCGCATCGCTTCCTGACGCGTGCTGCGCGGCTCGCATCGTGCGCATGCGTCCCGCTGAAGTCTCCGGGCTGGCTGACCAGGGTCTTCGACGTAAGCTAGACACACCCGACTGTCGCTCGTGCGCAGCCGAGGCCAGGCCATGATCCGGCCGCGATCTCGTCGGGCTGGAATACCCAGCGCAGCCGTGTAGGATGCGCGCCATGGCGACCTATACCTGCGAAAAGTGCGGCATGAGCGTGAACATGACCTGTGCCAAGTGCAATGCCGAGCTGGTCCACGACTCGATCATCAAGGCCGACGGCGGCAAGGTCGCTGTCTCGAAGTGCCCCAACGATCACGGCAAGATCAAGTCGCCGCTGTGCTGCGGCGCCGACATGAGCTGCCCGATCTGAGCGCGGCGCTTCGCGCCATGCGCCGAGCGCACGCGGAGCCCCGGAGACTTGGCCCTCGGTCAAGGGCTGCCGCTACGATCTCCACCGCATGCAAAGCCTCGACTTTTCACCGCGGACGGTGCGGCGCACCGCCAAGATCCCCTGTCAGGTCGTGCGGCTGCGCGACTTCACCCTGGTCGCCGACCTGATCGAGAACGTCTCTCCGGACGGGCTCTTGGTCGGCCCCGCCGACGTCGTGTTGACGGGGGAACCCGTCATCGTCTCCTTCCAGCTGCCCGGCATTCGCGACTACATCGACGTCGAAGCCACCGTGGCGCGCATCGTCCACGGCCGACGCCCAGGCGAGACGCGACGTGGCCTTGGGCTGGAGCTTGGCGCGATGTCGCCGTTCTCGAAGCTGCTCTTCTCGGCCTACGCCAAACGGCTGCCGCCCGTCCCACCGGCGTATCGCCACGGCTACGGGCGCCTCAGCGATCTCGCTCGGCTCGCGAGCTGAGCGGTGATCGTCGGCATCGTCCTCGCCGCCGGACGCTCGTCGCGCTTCGGTCCTCCGAAGGCGCTGGCCCAGCTCGACGGCGAGACCTTCGCGGCGCGAGCCACGCGGGCGTTGCGTGAGGGCGGCTGCCAGGCCTTGTGCGTGGTGGTCGGTCCTCCGCACGCCGCTGAAATCGCGGCCTCTCTCGGGAACGTGCCGGTCGTTCACAACCCCGACCCCGACCGCGGCATGCTGAGCTCGCTCCAGGTCGGGCTGACCTTCGCGCTGAGCCAGCCGCGCGTCGAGGCGGTGCTGTTCTCTTTGGTCGATCACCCAAGAGTCCGCCCCGACACCGTGAAACGCCTGATCGCAGCCCTCGACACAGACGCGCTGCGCCCGGTCTACCAAGGCCGAGGCGGACACCCCGTTCTGCTCAGCGCCGAGCTGGCACGAGAGCTCGCCGCCGCGCCGGTCGAGGCGTCGATTCGCGAACTCTTGCGAGGTCGGCTCAGGGACGTCGCGGTGGACGATCCCGGCGTGGTCGAGGACATCGACACCAAAGCCGAGCTGGAGGCATCGGGTAGCTCCGAACCGGGCTGAGCCCGCGTTGACGCGACGCGGCGCATTGGCTATGCGCTGAGCCGCTGTGGCCCTCGTCGTCCAGAAATACGGTGGCACCTCCGTGGGTAGCCTGGACCGAATGAAGGTCGTCGCCGAGCGCGCGCTGCGCTGTCAGCGCGCCGGCAACGACGTGGTGCTGATCGTCAGCGCCATGAGCGGAGAGACCAACCGCCTGCTCGGCATGGCGCATCAGATCAGCGCCACGCCCGAGATGCGCGAGATGGACGTGCTGGCGGCGACCGGCGAGCAGGTGAGCGCGGCGCTGGTGGCGATGACCGTGCAGGCGCTCGGCGGCAAGGCCCGCAGCCTGCTCGGCCATCAGGTCAACATCCAGACCGACGCCGCCTTCACCAAGGCGCGCATCAACACCATCGAAGGCAGCAAGGTCCGGAGCACCCTCGACCGGGGCGAGATCGCGGTGGTGGCCGGTTTTCAAGGCGTGGATCCCGATGGCAACATCACCACCCTCGGACGCGGTGGCTCGGACACCTCGGCGGTGGCCGTAGCGGCGGCGGTCAAGGCGGACGTCTGCGAGATCTTCACGGACGTGGACGGCGTCTACACCACCGACCCCAACGTCTGCCCTTCAGCCCGCAAGATCGATCGCATCAGCTATGAAGAGATGCTCGAGCTGGCGTCCCTGGGTGCAAAGGTGCTCCAGATCCGCTCCGTCGAGCTGGCTATGAAGTACGGAGTCCCGATCCACGTCCGGTCCTCCTTCAACGACAACCTGGGAACCATGGTCACCAACGAAGAAGGCCTCGAGTCCGTCGTCGTCGCCGGCGTCGCTTACGACAAAGGCGAAGCCAAGGTGCAGCTCATCAATGTGCCAGATCGCCCTGGCATCGTGGCCGCGATTTTCGGCTCGCTCGCCGACCGCAACGTGTCCGTCGACATGATCATCCAGAGCCCCTCTCGCGAAGGTGGGACCACGACTGACGTGACGTTCACGGTCGCCAAGACGGATCTGACGCGCTGCAAGGACTTGATCGAGGCCGAAGCGCGGCAGCTCGGAGGCGCCGCCGTCGAGTACGATCCGGACATCGTCAAGGTGAGCATCGTCGGGCTCGGCATGCGCTCCCACGCCGGCATCGCGTCTGCGATGTTCCGGCTCTTGGCCGCCGAAGGCATCAACATCCAGGCCATCAGCACCAGTGAGATCAAGGTCAGCTGCCTGATCCACTCGAAGTACACGGAGCTGGCGGTGCGCGCTCTCCACGACGGCTTCGGGCTCGACAAAGGACCCGGAACCGCCGGCCAAGGCTGACCCGCGGCTCAGCAGCGCGTGAGCCGGGGCGCGCTCTTGAAATTGCCCCAGAGGCGACTGTACTCGAGCTGGGCGCGGTAGCCGCTCACGGCCTCGATGGCGATCGAATACTGCTTTTCCCGGCTGAAGAGCGAGGTCGTCAGCTTGACTGCCAGAGAGTGCGTGCCCGGCGCCACCGGGAACGTGGTCTCGAAACCCGAGAGGAAGCTGCCCTCGTAGATGACGTGCCCGTCGAAGCGCACGGTGAGCCGCGGGTCGTTCAGAAAGAACCCCGGCTTGGAAAAGCAGACGCAGAGTGGGACGGACTGCACGGCTCATCCAACTACGTTCCGGTCTCCCTGGAAAGCCCCGAGGTTGCCCTCCCGGAGCCAGAAACCCCTGCGGATCAGGGCGTGGGTTGCCGGCGGCGCGCAAGCGGTGTCTATCGAGCTTCGAAGAGGGAGGCGAGCCATTGGCCAACAAGAAGCAACGCACCATCGTGATCTTGGGCGGAGCGCAGTCGGGGCCGACCGCCGCGGCGCGTGCCCGTGAAACCGACGAACACGCCAACATCGTGCTTCTCGAGCGCGCCGACGAGATCAGCACGGCTGCGGCGGGGCTGGCCTACCACCTGTCAGGCGAGGTGACGGCGCTCTCGGCGCTGAGCCGCGAGACTCCCGAGATGTTTCGTGACGTCTACCGAATCGACGTGCGCCTCGGGACCGAGGTGACGGCAATCGACGCCAAGCGACGCGTGCTCGAGGTTGGAGGCGCCCCCCTCGGATACGACTCGCTGGTGTTCGCCCTCGGCGCCGAATCCCGAGTGCCCGAGCCGCTGGCCGTGGCGAACAACGTCTTTCGCTTCCGCACCCTGAGCGACATCACGGCCATCGTCGAACGCCTGGATGCCGGCAAGAAGCGGGTGGCTATCCTCGGTGGTGGGTTCTTCGGCGTCGAGGCCGCAGATGGACTGCTCCGTCGGCAAGCCGAGGTCGTGGTCGTCGAGTCCAGCTCGCGCATCCTCGGGGATTTTGCCCCCTTCGTGTCGACCCTGGCGACGGAGTCACTCTCCGCGATGGGCGCTCGTATCGTGACGGGCGCGAAGCTCGCTCGGCCGCAGTTCAGCGGAGACGAGGTCAGCGCCCTCGTGCTCGGGAGCGGCGAGCGCATCGCCGTCGATTTCGTGATCGTAGCGGTGGGGGTGACGCCTCGCACCGATCTCTTGAAGATCGCGGGTGCCAAGCTGCTCAGTGACGGGAGTGTGGCGGTCGATGCACGCATGCGGACCAGCTTGGCGGGCGTGTACGCCTGCGGCGTTTGCGCGGGGATCGAGCACGCCGTGACCGGCAAGCGCGCGGCCATCGCCCAGGCGTCCATCGCCGACAAGACCGCGCAGATCGCCGGCGCCAACGCTGCAGGGGACAAGCTGAAGATGGCGCCAGTGCTCGGGACCGCCATCGTGCGAGCGGGTGACATCGCCTGCGGCCGCACCGGCCTGCCCCACGATGCCGTGACCAAGAGCGTCGCGATGACTCGCGTCCACGCTCAGAGCCATGACGACTGGTTTCCGGGCTCGTCGCCCATCAGCATCGAGCTTCGGCACGATGACAAGACCGGTCGGCTTCTGGGAGCGGACGTCGCGGGCACCCGAGGAGTGGACAAACGCGTGGACGTCCTGGCCACGGCGCTGCTCGGCCGGCTGTCGGTCTTCGATCTCGCCGATATCGATCTGGCCTACGCGCCGCCGTTCTCTGCGGCCCGCGATCCGGTGAACGTCGCCGCGACGGTGGCCTTTTCGGGCCGGGCGCGTGGCATCAGGTCGATTGCGCCGAGCGAGCTGGCTCGCGCTCGAGGCGAGGTCGTGGTCGTGGACGTTCGGCGCAGGGGGGGCCCACCGCTCACGGGCGCCACCGCCATCCCGCTCGCTGCGCTGCGTGCGCGACTCCACGAGCTGCCCGTCGACAAAGGCATCGTCTTCGTCGACGATGCCGGGCGCGGAGGCTACCTCGCGGCGTGCATCGCCGAGCAACACGGTCGTGACGCTGCCTACCTGTCCGGTGGCCTTCGCTCGATGGCGCTGGAGCGAGGAGTCGAGTGATCTGGGCCGCGGCGGCCCCCAACGATCGGCAGCGCTTTTCCCCCGAAGTCGTGTTCGCGGCGGGGCTCGCCAATCATCACATCTCGAACACCGCCTACCCCATCGCGCACCAGACCACGGTCGCGCCCTATCGCGCGCGTGAAAGCGACCACCGCCGCCTGGTCCAGACAGCCTTCGCCGACGCCGCGGATTTCTGCGTGTACGTGCACGTCCCGTTCTGCGACACACGCTGTGCGTTCTGCGAGTACACGGTGGTCCGGCGCCAAGAGACGGCGAGGGCAGCCGAGTACGTGGACGCGCTGCTGGCGGAGATCGGCCTCTGGGACGCTGCCATCGGTCTCGGCGTGCGGCGGGCCCACGGCTTCGACATCGGCGGCGGGACGCCCACCTGGCTCCCGCTCGACGACATTGCGCGGATCGTCGAGGCCGTGACCTCGAGGGTTCGGCTTGTCGCCGGCACGAGCGTGAGCATCGAGACCACGCCTGCCATTGCAGCGCGCGAGCCCGAGAAGATCGCAGGTTTGCCGCGCCTCGGCGTCGATCGCATCAGCATGGGAGTCCAGGTGGCCGAGACCGCGCTGCTCGGCGCCCTCGGCCGCGAGCGCGACGGCGCCGAGGTGCAACTGCGCGCCGCGGAGCATATTCATGCCGCGGGGTTCGGGCGCTTCAACCTCGATCTGATCTACGGGTTCGCAGATCAGAGCCTCGACAGTTGGCTCGCCACACTCGAACACGCCATCGCCCTCGGACCCGACGCCATCACGCTCTACCGGATGCGCTACAAGCTCACGCGCATCTCTCACCAAGCGTCGCGCGTGACGCGAGACCAGGTGTCAGCGCTGGCGGCCCTCGCCAAAGCGACGCTGACGAGCGCGGGCTACCAAGCGACCCTGGGCAAGACCACGCTGAGCCGCATCCCGGGGGACCCTGGCACTTCCAGCTACCTCACCCGTCGAGTGCGCGACGGCATGCCCTACCTTGGCTTCGGCCTCGGTGCGCAGACCTGCTCGGACCGGACCCTGTCGTACAACGACGGCGCGGTGGGCAAGAACCTGGCTCCGTACTCGAGGAGCGTCGCCGCCGGGCGCCTGCCGCTGCAAGATCTCTACGACCTCCCGCTGGAGCACGCGATGGCCAAGATGTGCGCCGTGAGCTTCTACTTCGGTGAAATCGACTGCGGCGCATTCACTCGGAAGTTCGGCGTCGATCTCGCCCAAGCGTTCCCGCGGGAGATCGACTTCGTCACCAAGCGCGGCCTGATGCAGTACAGCGAGCGATCGCTGCGACTGACGGAGGCCGGCGCAGCCGACCTCTGCGGCGTGATCGCGTTGTTCTTCGCGCCCAGCGTGCAAGCGCATCTGATCGGTCGAGACCCCGGGGATTTCTCCCGCGAAAGGCCGATCGCTCTCCGCGTCGCCGGTGGAGGCATTGACGGTGTTTGACTTCGCCAACCTGCTCTTCGCGGGCCCCTGCAACCGCGCTTGTCCCTTCTGCATCGGCAAGGAGCTGCCCGCGCGGGTCAATCGATCGAACCTGGAGCAATTTCCACCGCTGGGCATCGAGGCGTTGATCAGCGTCGTCAACCAGCACGCGATCCCGGAGGTCGTCTTCACGGGGACAACGAGTGATCCGCAGCTCTACCGCTTCGAGGGAGAGCTCCTCGAGTTGCTCCGAGGGCGCCTGCACCCACGCGCTCGGCTCTCGGTACACACCAATGGCGCGCGCACGCTCGATCGACTGGACGTATTCAACCGCTACGACCGCGCCTGCCTCTCGATACCGTCCCTTCGCTCCGACATCTACGAGGCCATGATGGGCTCGCGGAAAGTGCCCGACCTCGCCGCCATCCTGGCGAAGACGACCGTCCCCGTGAAGGTGTCAGCGGTGGTGAACGAGCACAACGCCAGCGACATCGAGGCGTTTGTCGCCGAGTGCCGAGAGCTCGGAGTGCGGCGCCTCGTCGTGCGGCGACTGTTCGGCGACTCGAAGCGTTGGCCCATCCTGAAGGGGCACAGTCCTGTGCGCTGGCACCGGAACAACCCCGTGTTCGACCTCGGCGGGATGGAAGTCACCCGTTGGGATTTCGCTGACGCCACCTCGCGCAGCGTCAACCTGTTCGCGGACGGCACGCTCGGGACCGAGTACCTCTTGGCCCGAACGCCGGAGCTTCGGCCGCGAGGGCCGGCGACGCACGTGCGCTGAGCCTCGGGAGCCCGCACGATCCAGGGCCGCGGCGAGAACGTCTGGCCAAGTCTGGGAAAGCATCGCAGGATAGGCCCTCGGTGACGCGCTCTCTCGCGCCACCTCCGATCGGCAGTCCGCCGATCGCGACTTGCTTTCCAGGAGCGACACATGAAGCCGTTGTCAGTTGCGCTGATGGGTATCGGTATGTTCGGGCTCGCGGCGATGGGCGCGTGTCGCGCGGAGGGCACCGACGGCGGCGGCGCGGGTGTCGGCGGCGGCGCGGGTGTCGGCGGCGGCGTCGGGGGCGCGGCCGGCGGCGGCGGCGTCAACACCGGCGGCACCAACACCGGTGGCACCAACACCGGTGGCACCAACACCGGTGGCACCAACACTGGCGGCGGTGGCGGCAACTGCCCGACCATGGCCAAAGAGGACACCGACGCGGCCTGTGCCGACGGCTGCGACAACGACAACGATGGCTTCACCGACTGCGACGACTTCGACTGCGAAGGCAAACCCACGGTCTGCCCCGCCGGGCCGGCGGAGAACTCGAACTCCCTCTGCATGAACGGCACGGACGACGACGGCGACAACAAGATCGACTGCGACGACTTCGACTGCAAGGACCGCCTGGTGTGCAAGGGCGAGAAGACCAACGCGGCCTGCAGCGACGGCAAGGACAACGACGCGGACGGCAAGACGGATTGCGCCGACACCGATTGTCAGAATGAATCCATCGTCGTCTGCAACGGGGCGACGGCCGTCAGCCCGCTGCCGCCCAAGGCCAACTGGCCCGCGCTGGTCAAGACGGCGTGCAGCGACGGCAAGGACAACGACAACAACACTCACACCGATTGCGCTGACTTTGGCTGCACGGACAGCGTCGAGGCCCTCGATTGCAAGGATCAGCCAGTCGAAGGCGACAACAAGACCTGTTCAGATGGGCTCGACAACGACAAAGACGGAAAGACCGATTGCGCCGATGGTGGGTGCCAGGCGGAAGGCATCATCGTGTGCGACAGGACCAAGCCCGGTCAGCCCGTGAGCCCCCTGCCAGCCGAGTCGGCGTGGCCGGGCCTCGCCGATGCCGAGTGCAAGGACGGCAAGGACAACGACACCGACGGTAAGATCGACTGCGCTGATTTCAGCTGCTCCAGGAACCCCGTCGTGACGGTGTGCAACTCCGAAGCCAACGACGTGACTTGCAAGGATGGCAAGGACAACGACGGCAACGGCAAGACCGACTGCGATGACTTCTCGTGCTCGGAAAACGCCTTCGTCACGGTCTGCCCAACCGAGAACAGCTACGCGGAGTGCAGCGACGGCAAGGACAACGACACCAACGGGCACGCGGACTGCGAAGACTTCTCCTGCAACCCGACGAAGGGCACCAAGAACCTCGCTTGCCAGTGAGGTAGGTGGGCGTCCGTCTCGCCACGTTGCGCCGCGGCCGCCGGGTGCGCGGCGCTTCCGGACACCGCGCCGGAGCCAGCGGATACTAGGCCAAACGGCGCCAGGTGTTCCCCGGCGCCGGTGTTGTTTGTCGTGCCGCCGGCGATCAGGTCATGTTGGGCTGAAACAGTCCGAGCACGGCGCCGGTCGGATCCTGGATCATCGCGATGATCCCGACGTTCGGTACCTCGATGCGCGGCATGAGGACCTTGCCGCCCAGCTTGGTCGCCCGCTCGTTCGCGGCTTCGATCTTCTCGACCACCACGAAGGTCGACCAGTTCGGCGGGATGCCCTGCGCCTTCTGTACGTCGCAGACCATGTTCGCCTCGGTTCCGAGCACGGTCATGCCGGGGGCCGGGGCCTCCTTCTTCTGCCAGCCGAACACCTTGGCGTAGAACGCCGTGGCCCGCTCGACGTCGGTGGTCGAGAGCGCCTCCCAGCGAAAATCGTGAACGCCGGGGCGCTCCGGCATCGGCGGTCCTTGGCTCTCACCCTTCAAGGCCGCGACGGCAGCGCCAGCAAAGTCCACGAACACCGTGAAGCGGCCGACTTCGGGGATGTCGGTCGGTGGCACTACCACCGTTCCGCCCTCGGCGGCGGCGGTCTTTGCCACGAGATCAGCGTCTTTCACCGACACGTAGCTGAGCCAGGCCGCGGGGGCCTCGGGCATGGGCTTCTTCATCAGGCCAGCGAGCCCGCGATCGCCGAGCTTGACGATCGTGTAGGTCATGTCCCCCATGGGCATGTCTTCGAATTTCCAGCCGAAGAGCTCGCCGTAGAAGCCCTTGGCCCGATCGGTGTCGTCCGTCATGATCTCGCGCCAAACGACGCGACCGATGTTGTGATGCGACATGCTTCCTCCTCCTGACCCGAGCCATCGCGGCGCGGGGAGACAACGCGTAACACAGCGCCCGCGCACCGGTACCCCCGCCGCGCCGGGCGCCCAGGCCGGGGCTTTGCACCTCGCTCCGACAATTGCTGGCGCTTCGTGAGGGCGCCTGGGTACGATCCGGCCGACGTGTCCGAGCCGCCCCCGCCCAGCGAGCCCCTGCCTCGACGTTTCGGGCGCTATGTGCTCTTCGACCAAATCGGCGAAGGCGGCATGGCCCGAATCTACCTGGGCCGGCAGAGCACGGCGCTCGGCGGCGAGCGGCTGGTCGTGGTCAAACAGATCTTGCCCATCTTGGCCAGTAGTCAGGAGTTCTCGAATCTCCTGATTGAAGAGGCCAAGCTCGCGGCGGGCTTGGCTCACGGCAACGTCGTGCAGGTGCTCGATCTCGGGCGCGAGGGCGATGTCTTGTACATCGCGATGGAGTACGTCGAGGGGTTCGACCTGTCGGATCTGCTCAAACGCTGCTCGCGCACCAAGACGCCGCTGCCCGTGGAGTTTTCGCTGCTGATCATCATCGAAACCCTGCGTGCACTGGACTTCGCCCACCGCAAGAAAGACGCCGACGGCCGACCGCTCAACATCGTGCATCGCGACGTCTCGCCGTCCAACGTGCTCGTGAGCTTCGACGGCGAGGTCAAGCTCTGCGACTTTGGCATCGCCCGCGCGATGGGTGTCGGCGCCGAGCTGCCCTCCGAGGCGATTCAGGGAAAGGCCGGGTACATGAGCCCCGAAGCCGCTGCGGGCGGAAACCTGGACGCACGCTCCGACGTCTTCGCGGCGGGCGTCATCCTGTGGGAGTTGCTGGCGGGGCGCCGGCTCTACCGTGGCGACGGAGGACGGCCGCCCTCTCTCGAGCAGGCGCGCAGGGCCGAGATCCCCACACTTCCTGCGCGCGGTCTGCCTAACGAAGCCCGACTGTACGGCATCGTGTCCCGGGCCCTCGCTCGAAACCCGGATGAACGCTGGCCGAGCGCGCGTGAGCTGTCCAGAGAGCTCGAGGACTACGCCGGCGAATCGGCCCTGCTCGCGAGTCCGCTGCGGGTCGGAGAGTGGTTGATGCAGACCTTCGGCGCCGAGATCGTCGAGCGCCGTCGCAGCCGCGAACGCGCGGCCAAGCGACACGCGGAGGGGACAACGAACCCGGAGCTAGACTCGCTCGCAGGTGTCGCTGCGCCCCAGCACCCGGACCCGGTCACCGTGACCGAACCCGGTTCGCTCGCGGTGGAGGAGTCGCCCATCGCAGAGCCTTCGGCGCCGTCTCTAGTCGGAATCGCGCATTCGCGTCGGCCCGACTCCGTCGCCGACGAGGAGAAGCGGACGCCGAGCTTCGTTTTGTGGATGATGATCGGGGTGGTGATCGCCGTGATCGTGATCGCGGCTGTGATGCGCTAGAGCCTAGCGGTGCTCCTCGCGCGACTCTCCGTGCCGGTGCCGCTCGGGCAGGCCTTCACCTATTCGGTGCCCGCTGGGATGGACCTTCGCCGAGGGGCCCGCGTGCTCTGCGAGTTCGGGCGGCGCCGAGTGATCGGTGTCGTTCTCGATGTCGCAGATCGTGAGCCCGACATTCCGCTGGACAAGCTCAAGCCCATCGTCGCGGTGGTCGATGCGGAGCCGGTGCTGCCCGAGGAGCTGCTCGACTTCTTGCTCGAGCTCGCTCGCTACTACCTCGCGCCCATTGGCGACGTGATGCGACTCGCGCTGCCCGCCATCGAGCGCACCGCCGCACGGGCGCTGGCCGGTCAGGCGAAGCTCCAGGCCGTCGGGAGCACGGAGCGGGTGGCGCGGGCGTTGGCGGTGGTCGTGCCGACGGAGCTGCGCGGGCAGGCACGAGCGATTCACGAACACCTCGTGGCCAACGGTCCGACGCCGGTGGCCGAACTCTCCAAGAGTTGGGGCAACGCCCGCGCCGCGGTCAAACGATTGGTCGAGGCCGAGCTCGCGGTGATCGACGAGGTGGCGCGCGTTCGCGATCCCTTCTTTGCCGTCGCCGTCACCCCCGACACGCCGCCGTCTCCGACCGCGGCCCAAGAGCGAGCTGTTCGTGCCATCGTGGATCGGCTCGACCGCGGCGAGCGCGGCGCGTTCTTGCTCCATGGGGTCACTGGGTCCGGGAAGACCGAGGTCTACCTGCGCACCGTGCAGCGCGCCATCGAGGGCGGCGGCAGCGCAATCGTCTTGGTGCCGGAGATCGCGCTGACGCCCCAACTCGTCGGCCGTTTCCGGGCCCGGCTCGGTGAGCGCATCGCCGTGATGCACAGCGGGCTCGGCGACGCCGATCGCCACGCAATGTGGAAGTCCCTACGCTCGGGTCAGGTGAAGGTCGCCGTCGGAGCCCGCTCCGCGCTCTTCGCCCCCGTCGAGCGGCTCCGCTTGATCTGCGTTGACGAGGAGCACGATGGGTCGTTCAAGCAAGAAGAGGGCGTGCGGTACAACGCTCGCGACATGGCGCTGTTGCGCGCCCACCGCGCCGGCGCAGTGACGGTCCTCGGGTCGGCTACGCCGTCCCTTGCGAGCGAACTTGCCGTGCGCGAGCAGCGGATCGATCGCCTCACCTTGCCTGAGCGCGCTCGCGCCAGCGCCGTGTTGCCGCGGGTCGAGCTCATCGACCTGAGACGTGTCGGTGCCGGCCCCACGGGACACCGCCTGCTCAGCCTCCCGCTGCACCGCGCCATCGAGCAGACTCTGGAAGCGCGCGGCCAAATCATCCTGTTCCTCAATCGGCGAGGCTTTGCGCCGAGCCTCCTGTGTGAGGCTTGCGGCAAGGTTGTCGAGTGCCCAAGCTGCGCGGTCGCGCTCACTCTGCATCGACATGGTCGGGCGCGGCTCTCATGCCACTACTGCGACCACGCCGTGCCGTTGATGGAGCGGTGTCCCGGCTGCGGCAGTGGCCGACTCAGTGAAGAAGGCGCCGGCACCGAGCGCATCGAGCAGGCGCTGTCCGAAGCTTTTCCCGCCGGGCGCATCGCTCGGCTCGACCGCGACGTGGCAGCGGGAGCAAAGAGCGAGAAGGTCCTCGATCGCATGCGCCGGCGCGAGATAGACATCCTGGTCGGCACGCAGATGGTGACCAAGGGACACGACCTCCCAGACGTGACCTTGGTGGGAGTGCTCAACGCCGACGCCGCGCTGGCGATGCCGGACTTCCGGGCGGCCGAGCGGGCATTTCACCTGCTGGTCCAGGTGGCGGGGCGGGCCGGGCGCGGGGATGTTCCGGGCAAGGTGTTGATCCAGACCTGGCAGCCGGAGCATCCCGCCGTGGCCCTGGCCGCGCACCACGACGTCGAGCGCTTCGTGGTGCGCGAGCTCGAGGATCGCCGCGAGCTCGGCTACCCGCCGTATCGGCGCATGGCGCTGGTGCGGGTGGATTCGGCGGATGAAGCGCGCGCGAGAGACGCCGCCGAGCGACTCGCCCAGATCGCGCGGAAGAGCGCCGGTCCTCGCGTGGACGTGCTGGGACCCGCGCCGGCCCCGCTGCCTCGGCTACGTAACCGGTACCGCTTTCGCTTCATGGTGCGGAGCGCGGATCGCGCCCTGATGCGGCCAGTGCTGCTGGCCGTGGCCCGGACCGCGGTCGATCGCGCGGTGCGGGTCGTGATCGACATCGATCCGGTCAACATGCTGTGAGGTGCGCGGAGCCGAGTGGGGGACCGCCTGGGGGCGACCCTTGGACGTCCCCAGGGGGGGGAGAAAGCCGAGACGACGAGCCCGGAAATGCTCTATGAGTGCACGCATGTGTCGGCCCCCGCGCTTCGCCCTGAGCCTTGTGCTCGTCGCGGCTACGGTACCCGGTACGGCTGCGGCCTACGAGGAGCAGTGGCACTTTGGCGGAGGCATCGGCGCCGCGAAGTTCGTGGGAACGGAGCATGGCACTGGCCCCATGCTGGGCCTGCACGTCGCGTACGACGTCTCCGACATGTTCGACTTCCGACTCGAACTCGGCGCCGCCGAACACACCTTGGCCGCCGAGACGTCGACCCGCTTGTACTCGGCATCGGCGGGCGTCGTGTACAAGCTCGATGTCTTGGAGTGGGTTCCCTACTTCGGAATCCTCGGCGGCTACTACGCGTTCACGTCAGGGCCATGGCCCAGCCACCTGAAACAGCGCGAGCTCGGGGTCTCGATCCCCCTCGGACTCGACTACACGCTGTCGCGCAGATTCGGCCTCGGTGCGCAGATCGCCTACCACGGCTTCCAAAGCGACCCGCTCGGCGGAGTCGGCGACGCGCCCTATTTCACCGCCCTCCTCCGGGCGGAGTACCGTTACGGCTGGTGAGCGAGCCCGCCGTGGTGGGCGCTTTTTCGGCCCATCGGGCCCAGCGTGCTAGGTAAAGCGGGTCATGGAGCGCCACTGTTTCAGCGCAGCGCTCGCGGTCTTGCTCGCGGCGTGCACCCGGGGTTCCGGGCCTCCGCCCACTCCCTCGGAGGCGGCGCCGGCGGTCCCCGAAGCGGCGCCCCCGGAGCTCGATTCGAGCGTGGGGGTGCCCGAGGTGAAGGCCAGCGAATGGACCGAAGCCATCCGGACTCACGAGTGGGAAGCGGCGGCGCGCTTGATCGATGCGCTCGGCCCCAAACGTGATCGTCCGGAGGTTCGGTTCGCGCGTGCCCGCGTGGCACGTAAGCTGGGCGACGACTTGGCCGCGGCCAAACTCCTGAAGGGACTCGAACGCGATCTCCCGGTGCTGGCCACCGAGATTGCCGACGAGCGCGCGGAGTCCGAAGCAAAGGTCGGTCCCTTCGACGCGGCGGCTCGACACTTCGAGAGCAAGCAGACGGCGGCGTCGTTGATCCGGGCGGCGGTCGCGTGGGAGAGCGCGGGCAAGCTCGACGACGCCCGGAAAGCCATCGATCGCGCCGTCGGGCTCGCGAGCGCGGCAAAGCGCAAGAAGAACGGACCTCCACCCGACGAGATCGAAGCGCGCCACGCGCGGTCCCGGATCGCGGAGAAGCAGGGAGCGAAAGACGTTGCGGCCACCGAGCTGCGTTGGCTCGCGACCTTCGCTCCGGCTGCGGACTTTGCCGCGGACGTGGACGCGCGCCTCGAGAAGCTCGCCCCCCAGCGTGTGCTCGGCAAGCGCGAGCGATACGAGCGCGCCTTGGCCATGGCGCGAGCGGGCAAGGTCGAGCTCGTCGACCGCGAGATCGCGGCCATCGACAAGGCGGTCGGGCCTGGCGTGAGCCGCGCGGAGACCTTGCACGTTCGTGGCTGGGCGCTGTACCAAGCTCGGGACTTTTCCCGGGCCGCCGAGGTGCTGGCCGAAGCATCGCGACAGGGGGGCGAGCACGCAGCGCACGACCTGTTCCATTCGGCCCGGGCCCTGTCTCGCGCGCACCAGGACGACCGCGCCATCGCCGTCTACGCTGAGGTCACCCGCCGCTACAAGCGCAGCGCTTTCGCCGAGCAGTCCCGTTTTCTCTCGGCGCGGCTGCTCTACGTCGGCGGGCGCTGGAAAGAAGCGGCCAGCGCGTACTCGGCGTACGCCTCGCGCCACGCCAAGGACGGTCGCTTCTCACGTCAGGTGCACTACGAGCAGGCCGTGGCGCTCCTTGCCTCGGGTCAACACGACAGGGCCGCCAAGTCCCTGAGCGCGCTCGCGGACGGCGAGACCAAAGAGCACGAGGCCGCCAGCTTGCGCGAACTCAGCGGTGTCGCCCTCGAGGGCGCAGGCAAGAAGGCCGCAGCCGCCAAGGTGTACCGCCAGGTGGTCGAAGAGCGCCCGCTGTCCTTCGCTGCCCTCGCGGCAGCAACGCGCCTCGAAGGGCTGGGCCAGCCCAAGCCCGCGCCCATCGAGCCGCCCAAGCTCGGGCCCGTGCGCTCCGACATCGCCATCGAACTTCCGGCCAAGGTGCGGCTGATGCACTCGCTGGGCTTCGACCTGGACGCCGAGCGCGAGCTCAGCGGTCACGAAGAGGCGATTCGGCGGCAGCACGCGCCGCGTGGGGATGAAGCGCTCTGCCGCATGTACGGCGAGCTCGGTCCGGCGGCTCGCCGCTACCGAGTCGGTCAGCGTGCCGCTCGCCCCGCGGATCTCAATCGCGCGCCGGCTCCTGACACACGTTGGCTCTGGGACTGCATCTATCCGAGGCCCTATCCCAGCTTGGTCCGCAGCGCCGAGCAGAAGTGGGGCCTGCCGAGCGATTTGATCTACGCGGTCATGCGCCAGGAGAGCGCGTTTGCTCCGGCGGTCGTGTCCCCCGCGAAAGCCGTTGGCCTCCTGCAGCTCATTCCGCCGACGGCGAAGAACGTGGCGAAGGAGCTCGAGCTCGCCTTCGAGCCCCTCCTCTTGGCGAGCCCCGCATACAACATCCGGCTCGGCAGCTTCTACCTCTCCAAAGTGCTCGGCACCTTCGGCGGCAACGTCGCGCTGGGTGCGGCCGCCTACAACGCCGGACCCAGCGCCGTCAGCCGCTGGCTCGAGACGGGCGAGAAGCTGCCCCTCGACGTGTTCGTTGCACGCATCCCCTACGAAGAGACGCGCGTCTACGTGAGCCGCGTCATCGGCAACATGGCGCGCTACGCGTATCTGTCCGGTGGCGACGACGCCATCCCTCCGCTAGCTCTCGAGATCCCCAAGGGACTGCGGGCGAGCCAGGGCGCGTACTGAGCGGACAAGGCGCCTGATACGCCGCCAAGTCGCAAATCTCCCCGCGGCGGAAAGTGTTGCACGGCGGCCACACCCCCGCGATCGCGCTGCCCTGCCCAAGTGCAAGGTGGCGGCGCAAGAGTGCCAAATTGGCGCTTGGTCTGCTTGTTGCTGTTAGAGTCCGCCATCGGGAGGCTCTGATGAAGATCGCTTTGATTGCCCTAGCAGCACTCGCGGCAGCCACGGGTTGCCAGCAAAAAGAAACCGTTTCGTCCTCCAACATCCGAACCAAGGGCATCGCCGCGACCGTCATGGTCACCGCCGGTGGCGCCGCCTCGGAGGTCGAGGCGAAGCTCCGCGTCGGCGGCGACGAGAGCAACACCTACATCATTCTCGAAAACGGCGACAAGCTCGTGACCGAGGTCGGCGGCGAGAAGAAGGACATGCACGCCGAGTCCGAGGGCGTCTACACCGTGAACTTCGCGACCAACGCCGCGGACACCGAGTTCAAGGTCATGCTCGACCGCGCCGATGACGACGACGCGCTCGGCAACGTCGTCAAGATGCCCGCGCCCTTCACCATCGGTGCGCTGCCGACCAACAGCCCCTCGCGAGCCACTGAAGACGTGGTCGTGACCTGGGACGCGGCCACCAACGGCGACGACATGACGATGGAGGTCAGCGGGAAGTGCATCTTCGACAAGGACTTCGACATCCCCGGCGACTCCGGCAGCTTCACCATCGAGAAGGGCAAGCTCGAGTCCACCGGCGGCTCGAACCCCGAGCCCTGCGATCTCGAGATCGTGATGTGGCGCAAGCGATCGGGATCGTCGACACAGCCCTCGACAGCGAGAGCACCATCAAGGCCGGTCAGCGGCGCAGCGCCAAGTTCACCTCGGCGCCCTGAGCGGCTCGCTTCAGTAGCGCCCGATTTCGAAGGCGCCCAGGCGAACCGTCGAGGTCGCGAGGGCGCGCGGGCCGTCACCTGCCCAATGCGCGGCGAAGGCGTCGCGGAGCACCAACTCCGCGACCTTCCCGCGGGGCGAGAAGCCCCACTCGGCCTCCTGCGACATGTCGTTGGGATCTGCGTACGTACGCCAGACGAAGAAGCCGGCGAAGGTCGGCTGATCGACGAAGGCCGACAGGAGCGCGTAGTAGGCCTCGGCCTGAGCCAGCTCATCCACCACGACGTTGCTCATCCCGTCCGGCCACTCCCAGGGTTTGATGGCCGGGTTCGGCCGGGTGGTGTAGCCGAACTCGGTGAACATCACCGGCTTCTGCCAGCTCTTGGCCAGGGCGCTGAGCCGGGTGGCGACGTCGCGTCCGCCCTGCATCAACTCCGCCCGCGTCGCGCCTTCCTTCTGCGCCAGTGGGAAGAAGGCATTGATACCGATCACGTCGAGCTCACCGAGGATCACGGTGCGGTCCGCGTCGTCCCAATTGGCGGCGTAGGTCAGGAGGCCGGGGTAGACGGCGCGGACGTCCCGGATGATCGCGGAGAAGCTTGGCGCGCGCGAGGTGGTGAGCCAGCTCCGGAGCTCGACGCCCACGGACAGCATGTCGACCCCGGTCTCCGCCGCCAGCTTGGCCCAACCCAGCAAGAACTCGCGGTAGCTCGCGGCCCAGATGGCCCAGCGCGCATCGTCGCCGGGATCGATCAACGCGCGCCAGCCGCCCGTTTCCACCCACAGGTGCGGTACCAACAGCACGCGTAGGCCTTCGGCTTGGGCCTGCTCGATGGCGCGGCGAACCGCGGCTCGATTCTCGGAGTACTCGCGCTCGAAGGCCGGTGAAACGCCGCTCGGTGCCAGATCCCAAACGCGCCCAAAGGGGGTGAGGCTGACCCAGTTGGCGCCCATCCGGCGCGCCTCGGACAGCGACTCCGCGCAGGCGGGGCTGCCGTAGCCCTTGTCCGGATGCAGCGCGCTCTCGATGGGGCCAATGGTCACCCCGCGCACCGTGCCGAGCCCGCTCTCTTGCCAGCCGGTGGCGCGCGGCGGGAGCTCCGCGCGGTCGACCGGCGTCGTGGCTCCAGCGATGCTCGCCGAGCAGACCATCGCGAGCAGCAGCGAGAGTTCACGCACGCCTCAGCCTCCCGGCGAGGGCCGCCAGAGCTTCGTCGCTCAGCTCGGCGATATTCGAGCTGACCAGATCGGCACCGGCCTCGCTGAGAGCCGCCGCGGGGTAGCTGTGCGCAACGCCGACGCACGCCAGGTTCGCGGCCTTGGCCGCGCGGACCCCCGCGACGGAGTCCTCGATCACGACCACTTGATCGCGCGGGATACCCCCGAGCAGCGCCAAGCCCTTCTCGTAGCCCTCGGGGTCGGGCTTGCAGCGGCTCGTGTCTTCCGCCGAGACGACGAAGCTCACGAGGTCGCGCACACCGAGCAGAACGAGCCCCAGCTCGATCTCGTCGCGCAGCGCTCCACTCACGACGCCCACCGCACCCCGAAGCGAGCAGGAGCGAAGCTTCTCCGCAGCACCGTCGAAGAGCTTCAACCCGGCGCTCGCTCGCTGCATATAGAGGGGGCGCTTGGCCTCGACCAGCTCGGCGACAAGGGCGTCGGGAGCCTCGCGCCCAGCATCGATCAGCATTGCTCGGAACGCCCCGACGTCGTCAAATCCGATGTAGCGCTCCCAATAGGTGCTCTCGTCCACCGCGATGCCACGCGGATCGAGCGTCGCGCGAAACGCCGCGAGGTGGACGGCTTCGTCGTCGACGAGCACCCCGTTGTAGTCGAACAGCGTCGCGGCAAACACCGGCCGAAAACTAGCTCAAAACGTGGTGAAGTCCTCCCCCTGCGCGCATTCGAGACTCGGCTGGTGCGGCTTTTCTCCAGATGCGGGAACGGTGCTTGCGTCGGCCGACTCCTTGTGTCAGGTTCCCCGCGCTTTCTCACTTTTTGTGTCGCGGAATCCATGAGTAAAGGCGATCTGTTGGAGATGGAGGGCGTCATTCAAGACGCTCTCGGCGGTGGCCAGTACACCATCAGGGTGGATCAAGGCGGCGCCGTCGTGCGGGCGCAGCTCTCGGGCCGTATGCGCCGGCACCACATCCGCGTGTTGCCCGGCGACCGCGTGAGGGTAGCCGTGTCCCCTTACGATCTCAGCCACGGCCTGATCGTCTACCGCGGGAAGTGAGCGCGGCGGCATGCCGCCCGCACAACCCCGACGAGTTCTCGAGACCGCGCTCTGGGCGCTGCTGCTCGCTTCCTGCGCGCGCACCGAGGGCCGTGAGACCCGCGACGACGCGGGCCCGGTCTCAGTCGCCTCGGCGAGGCCGCCCGAGCCCGCCCCCGAGCTGCTCTATCTTCCCGACAGCGGCGATCTCGGCCCGCCGCGCTCCCCCGGTCAGGGCGTCTTGCCCGGGCCTTGGGGCTTTGCGTCCAAGCGTTGCCCCGAAGAGATGGTGGATGTTCAGGGCCGATTTTGCGTCGACCGCTTCGAAGCCACGTTGGTGGATCGGGAACGGGGTCGCGAGATATCACCCTTCTATCATCCGGCGCGCATGCAGTCGCGGCGCGAGTACGGCAAATGGCAGCGGGCGCGTCTCGAGTCCGAGAGCGCCCTGTCTCGCGAGATGGCCGTGCCCGCTCCGCCGAGCTGGCAGCTCGCGGAGGAGTTCGAGCCGCGTGCCGAGGTGAAACCCGGCGTGGTGCCCAACGGCTTCGTCAGCGGCGACGCCGCCGCGAAGTCCTGTCAGAACGCCGGCAAGCGACTGTGCACCCAAGAGGAGTGGGTCACCGCCTGTCGTGGCGAAAAGAATCGGAAGTACCCCTACGGTGAACGCTACGCGCAGGGGCGCTGCAACGTCTTTCGGGAGTCGCACCCGGCGCTGGTCCTGCACGGCAATCCCAGCATCAACCACCTCGATCCGCGCCTGCTCAAGGTGAAGTCGAAGGGCAAGCCCTTGCTCATGAAGACCGGAGAGACCCCGGACTGCAAGAGCGAGTGGGGTAGCGACGCGATCTTCGACATGGTCGGCAACTTGGACGAGTGGGTCGACGAGCCCAAGGGTCGTTTCTCGGGCGGCTTCTTCTCACGCAGCACTCGCGAGGGTTGTGACGCCAGCGTCACGGCTCACCCGCGCGCTTACTACGACTACAGCCTGGGAGTGCGCTGCTGCAAGTGACGCATCAGACCCGGGATCGCGCGCGGAAATGGCGCGTCGCCCACCACAGCGTCTCACTCGGTCGCTGCCACGAAGCCCACGAAGCGACCTCCCGCAGATCCACGGCAGAGCGGCGCCGCGCGTCATTGCTGTAGACGACGAACAGGAACCCGTCGCACGCGCTTTGCGAGAGCCGCTCCAGGTGCA
The DNA here is from genome assembly GCA_963716725.1 of uncultured delta proteobacterium. Lineage (GTDB taxonomy): Bacteria > Myxococcota_A > Polyangia > Polyangiales > Polyangiaceae > JADJKB01. Next base: position 323,156 of record CAVQUB010000021.1, on the reverse strand, counting down.
GAACGTGTTGTTCGAGGAGCCAGCCTTGGAGATGCAGCGCGGTCGGCGTGAAGCCGGGTCGCCGCAGGCGAGCGTCGTCGTCGAGATCGAGCTGCGCGGGCGCGGTCCTCAGAACCTGGATCGCGATCGCCAGATCCGGCGCCGTGTCGTCCCGTGGCGCGGGGCTGGGGATGCCGAAAATCTTCCGGGTGTCGATGAAGATTGGAGCCCGGCGCTCGTCCAGCGGCACCAGCGCGCGCTCGTGGGTGACCGTCGTGGCGTCGAAGTACATGCGATCCCATGCGTGATCCCCGACCACGTGCCGCACAGCTCGACGCAGGCGGTCGGCGTACTCGAAGAGCAACTGCTGCTCTGGGTGGGGCAAGGTGAAGATGCCCGGTTTGGCGGAGAACCAACGGGTGACCTCGTCCCAAGTCCCCTCGACCAGGTTTCGGACCTGGGTCACCGTCATCCTGGGCTCAGCAGCCATGGGCGGCATTATTCGGCCTCCTTCTCACCTGCCCAAGGCAACAGCAGCGGCGTTTGCTAAAATGTAGGCCAATGTAGGTGGGTTCGGTACCATTTCGGTCATGCCGCTGCCGTCGATTCGTGCCCTTGGAGGCTTCTTGGTGGGGGTGGGGGCGATCGCGGGCCTGACAGCCTGCGGTCACCCGGTTCAGAACAAGCTCGAAGGCCGCTGGGTCGGCGACAGCGTCGAGAACTTCGACGACGGCCACGTCGCGATCGCAACGGGATGGGCCAAGGGGGCCAGCTTCGAGTTCTCCGGCGCCACAATCACGGTAGCGATCCCCGCCGAGGATCCGCGCACGGCCAGCTACAAGGTCGCGACCGTGAGGGAGAACGCCGTCGAACTGGCCGTCATGCGCAAGGACGGTTCGAAGGACAAGATGCGTTTGAAGCTCGACTCGGAGCACAGCATCCGCTGGATGCTCTCCGACGAGCGAGCCATCGTACTGCGGCGCGAGTGACGCTCACCCCGGGTCGCGAACGAGCAAGAGCGAACGCTGCGCGGCGCCGCCGTGCGCGCTCTCCGGGACGTTGATCTTGGCCGTGTCGTGCTGCACGCACTCCATCACACCTGGAGCGAGCGGCGGCTCGAAGCTCATCGTGTGGAGCTTGCCGTTGGCGCCGAACGCGATGCTGGCCTGCGTGCGCACCTGAACTCCGACCTCGCCCGGAGCGCCGTCGCGGGAGAAGCAGCGTGCGACCGCGGCGCCGATTTGATCGAGCGCTTTGTTCACCGCCACGTTGGATGCGGCCGCGGGGAGCGACGGCTTGCTCGCGGCGCTCGCCGCCGGCTTGGGGTCCGCAGCCGTGGGTTCGAGGGCCGCCTCGGCTCCGCGCACCACCTGTCCGCTGGATCCGAGCTTGCTGAACCTGCCGGAGTCCCGCGCGCGCAAGAAGAAGCTCGGCTTCTGGCTTTGGCCTCCAACGGCGACGACGCCCTCGGAGACCGACACGTCCACACCCTCCGTCGTGCGCACGACACGGAACTCGGTGCCGTGGACGGCGACCCGGACCTCATCGACCTCGATCACGAAGGTCTCCGGCTGCTCGCTCGGTACGACCTTCGCCGAAATTGCGCCGGCAGTGAGCCGGAGGCGGAGCACTGCGCCCACCGCTTCGACCGTGGCCTGGCTGCCGGTCTCGAGCGTCCACTGGGCGCGCCCCGGGTGATCCACCACCAGCGCTCGCTGGGCCGCCACCACGCGATCGCCGCTGACGAGCTGCGAACCGTCGACACTCGCGACACCGGGTCCGAATACTCGCGCGGCGGGCGCGGTGGACGAAGGCAGCCTCGCCTGTTGGTCTCGCCCCGAGCGCAATAGGCCAACGCCCAGCACGAGCAGTACGGCGGCGGCGGCGGCGAGAATCGCAACGACTCGCGGCGAGAGCTTGGACGATGCCGCGCGCTGATCTGCGTCGACCCGTGACATCAGCTGCCGCTCCATCCGATCCCAGTCGAGGTCGGGGCCGGGCGCGTCGCGCAGCTCCGTGATGACCTGATCCAGGGCTCGATCGTCTCCGCTGTGGTCGGTCATTGTGCTCCGTCCCGGCTGAGGCCGAGTTCATCCGCGAGTGATGCCAAGCTGGGCTCCGAGCGCAGGAGCTCGGCGAGCTCCTTCCTCGCATAAAACAGGCGAGTACGAACCGTCAGCACGGGTGCATCCACGATTTCCGAGATCTCGGCGGCGGACAGCCCTTGAAGCTCGTGCAGAACGAACACGCTGCGCTTCTTCTCGGAGATCTGGTCGAGCAAGCGCCCGAAGGCGTGAACTCGAGCACGCCGCGCCGCGTCCTCGTCCGGGGCCAGTCCGTGCGCAGCCGGGGAGAGGGTCTCGGGCGTCTCGACCAGCACCGGGCGGCTCTTCGCCGAGCGGCGCTGCATGAGGACGACGTTCACGGTGACTCGATACAGCCAGGTGGAGAAGCGTGCCTGGCGGCGGAAGTCCTTCACGCTGCGGTGGACCTGGAAGAAGACCTCCTGCACCAGGTCGTCGACGTCGGCACCGGGGCCCGTCATGCGCTGCACGAGTCGCGCGACGTCGGTGCGATGCTTGACGAAGAGCTCCTTGAACGCGCTCCGGTCGCCGGCCTGGCAGCGCGCCACGAGCTGTTCTGACTCGTCCGGCTCCATGGTGCGTGGCGTCAGTCTGACGGCGAGCGGGACTGGCCGCTCCCCCGCCGCTGGGACGAGGAGGGAGGGCGGCACGACGACGCCGGGCCATGATTGGGCCATCGGCAGGGCTGCAGCGGGCATCGAGGGAGTTGGATGCGCCGCTGCCGCAGGACTTTCATCGAGGCCCCCGCCGATCGCATCCGAATCAGAACAGCTTGCGCAGGTCTGCGGGATCTTTCTTCTTTTGCGTGAGGAGCTGGTTCACCGCGCGGAGCAAACGGGTCTTGGCGGCGCCGCTGACGGCCTTGCCGGCCATGGCCTGGGCCAAGAGCCGGGGGCTCACCGGGCGTCCCGAACGCCGCTTCGCGGGCTTCTCAGCGCCCTCCTCGGGTTTCGGGCCGCCCTCGCGCTTCGCTCCCTGGCGCTTTGCCAGGCGGGCAGCGCGGTCCTCGCGGCGGAGCCGCTCGAGGCGCTTGGAGGCGTTCAGGAGGCGACGCGAGTCGAGCTGGTTGTCCTTGAGAAACTGCTGGAATTTGATGTCCATGGGATGAGACGGCGCGAGCGCCGGGGGGGCAAAGGGCGGCCGGACCCGGCCGCGGGGGGCGCGGACCATAGCACGCGCGCTCGGGGTGGGAGCGCGAGAATCCGCTTTGTCCCGCCAGCCCGATTTTGCCAGTCTCCGAGGCATGGCCAGCGACCTCGTCGAAGCCGCCGCGCGGATCCGCGCCTTGGCGGCGCCGGTCCCGCAGGTGGGTGTGGTGCTCGGGTCGGGGCTGGGCGCCTTCGGCGATTCACTGACCGGTCTCGTGAAGCTGCCTTACTCCGAGATCCCCCACATGCCGGAGTCGTCCGTGGTGGGGCACGCTGGCAACCTGTGCCTCGGCACGGTGGGCGAGGCACGGGTTGCGTGCTTGCAGGGGAGGGTCCACGTCTACGAGGGCCACGCTCTCGAACGGGTCACCTTTGGCGTGCGCCTCCTCGCAGAGCTTGGTTGCCGCGCCGTGCTCTTGACCAACGCAGCAGGTGGAATCAAGGCAGGGTTTTCGCCTGGTGACCTGATGCTGATCGTCGACCACCTGAACTTGATGGGGGACAACCCCCTCGTTGGTCCCAATGAAGCTGGCGCCGGCCCGCGCTTTCCGGACATGACACGGGCTTACGATCTCGAGCTCGCCGAGGCCGCGCGCGCGGCCGCTCGCGAGCTCCGAGTGAAGCTGCAAGAGGGCGTCTACGCTGGACTCCTGGGACCGAGCTACGAGACGCCGGCAGAGATCCGCATGCTGCGCACCCTCGGTGCCGACGCTGTTGGGATGAGCACGGTCCCCGAGGTGCTCGTGCTCCGCCATCGTGGTGTGCGGGTCGGCGCCATGAGCTGCATCACCAACCTCGGTGCCGGACTCTCGGACGCGCTGCTCGACCACTCGGAGGTCGAAGAGACCGCGAAGAAGACGCGAACCACCTTCACCGCCTTGTTGGGCAAGTGGGTCGAGGCCGCCGCCCACATCGCTTCCGCCGAGCAGAAATGACCGACCTCGATCTACCCGGGCTCGAAGCGCTTGCCCGAGCGGTGAGGCAGCACGCTCACGCGCCTTATTCGCAGTTCCGGGTTGGAGCCGCGGTGCGAGCAGGGAGCGGAGAGGCCTACGTGGGCTGCAATGTGGAGAACGCCAGCTTCGGCGCCACAGTGTGCGCGGAGCGCAACGCCATCGGCGCCGCCGTTGCGGCCGGCGAGTCCGAGATCTTGGCCGTCGCCGTCCACACCGAAGCGGAAACGCCGGCCTTGCCCTGCGGCATTTGCCGGCAAGTGATCCAGGAGTTCGGGCCCGCGGCCGTCATCGTCTCCACAACCGCGACGGACCGCCGTCAAACCACCCTCGCGGCGCTCTTGCCGGAGGCGTTCGTATTCCGCCGATGACCGTCAGCGCGACGCTCATCCGCGGGGCGACCTTGGTCACCTGCGACGCCGCTGACCGGGTCATCCGCGGCGATCTGCTGATCCGCGACGGACGTATCGCGGGGCTGGGGCGCGTCCGCGCACCGAACGGGGTGCGCACCATCGATGCCCGCGACTGCATCGTGCTGCCCGGCCTGATCATGGCGCACGTCCACCTGTGTCAGGTCCTGATGCGCGGAATGGCCGACGACCTGCCGCTGCTCGAATGGCTGAGGAAGCGCATCTGGCCCCTGGAGGCCGCTCATGACGAAGTCAGCATTCGCGCCAGCGCCGAACTCGGCCTGGCCGAGATGCTGCTCGCGGGAACCACCGCCGCGCTCGATCTCGGCACTGTGCACCATCACGACGCGGTCTTCGACGCCTGCGTCCGGTCTGGGATCCGGGTCGTCGGTGGCAAGAGCCTGATGGATTCTGGCGCCGGGGTTCCGCGGCAGTTGAAAGAGCGCCTTTCTCACGCGCTCGACGACGGGGAAAGGCTGGAACGTCGTTGGTCCAGCCACGAATCGGGGCGGGTGCACTACGCTTGGATCCCTCGATTCATCCTTTCGTGCTCCGAGCGGCTGATCCGAGGCGCCTGCGAGCGCGCACGGGCCTCCCACGCGGTGATGCACACCCACGCGGCCGAGCACCCCGGAGAACGGCTCGCGGTCCGCAGCGCGCTCGGCGCTGACGACGTCGTGATCTTGCGACGCTGGGGCTTCTACGGGCCGCGCGCCTCCATCGCCCACGGCGTTCAGCTGACTTCCGCCCAGATGCGACGGCTCGCGCAGGACGAGACCAGCGTGGTTCACTGCCCGAGCGCCAATCTGAAACTGGGTAGCGGCATCGCCGCGGTGGCAAAGATGCGAGCCACGGGCCTGACCGTCGGCCTTGGCGCCGACGGCGCGCCCTGCAACAACAACCTCGATCCTTGGCTCGAGATGCGCCACGCGGCGTTGCTGTCGAGCGGGGTCGCCGGGCCGGGGGCGCTGCCGGCGCGACAAGTGCTGCGGCTCGCGACCATCGACGGGGCGCGCGTGCTCGGGCTCGCTCACCAAATTGGGTCGCTGGAGCTCGGGAAGAGCGCGGACGTCGTCGTCGTCGGGACCAAGGGGCCGCACAGCGTGCCCACCCCCGATCCCGTCGGCACGCTCGTCTACGCCACGCAGGCCCGCGACGTCGAGCACGTGTTCGTCGGAGGTCGAGCGGTGGTCGATCACGGGCAGCTCACGACGCTCGAGGTCGATCGCGTCGTGCGCGTTGCTCGGGAGCAAGCCGGCCGCTTGGCGCGTCGCGCCAAGGTCGCATGAGCATTCCGCTCATCCCAGGTGAGCCGCCGGAGCTCCTGGTCCTCGACAAGCCGAGCCGTTGCCCCTACCTGCCGGAACGCACGGCGCGGTTGCCGTTGCGGCTGCCCATTCGTGAGCTGAGTCGCGCCGAGCTCGACGTTCGCCTCCACTCTGGCGATCGTCGCCAAGGATTGGTGCTGTACCGGCCCCAGTGCCCGGAATGTCGAGCCTGCGAGCCGATCCGAATCCCGGTGCGTGAGATCCTCCCGAGTCGCTCGCTGCGACGCGGCGTGAAGCGTGCCGCAGCCGCGTTGCGCGTCGAGATCGGACCAGCGATCACCGATCCCACTCGGGTCGACCTCTACAATCAGCACAAGCTCGGGCGCGGGCTCATCGACGACGCGCGGCAGATCGAAGCGGCTGACTACACGGACTTCTTGGTCGCTTCGTGCTGCGAGTCGTTCGAGCTGCGCTACTACCTGGGAGAATCGTTGATCGGCGTGGCGGTGACCGACCGGGCCGAGGCGTCGCTGTCCGCCGTGTACTGCTACTACGACCCCGCCCACGACAAACTCGGCATCGGGACGTTCTCGATCATGAAGCAAATCGAGCTGTGTCTGAGCTGGGGACTCGAATATCTCTACCTGGGCCTCTACATCGGCGACTGCGATCGCATGCGCTACAAAGCGCGGTTTTTGCCCCACGAACGCCTCATTGGCAGCGATTGGCAGCGATTCGAGAGATGAAGCTCACCCGGCCCTGGGAGAGGGTGCGGACTTGAAGGTCGGGACCAAGAGGAGCGCTCCGAGCAGGGCGAGGGCGATGAACAGGTGGAATACGGCTTCCCATCCGTAGCGCTTGCTGATGGCCGGCACGACTATGCCTTCGAGCACCGCACCCACGGAGCCCATGCCGTTGACGAACCCCGCGGCCGTGGCCGCGGCGTGGGGGCCCCCGGCGTCTTGCGACGCGGCGCCCGACAGTAACGCGTCAGGTCCGAACAACGCCGCACCGATCAGCGCGAGGCCGATGACGTTGGTCCAGGTCGAGCTCGAGTCGATTCGCGAGTACGACAAGAGCGCGAGCGTCAGCGTCACCAGTCCCACGGCGGACAGTAGCGAACGCGAGTAGCGTTTGAGCCGATCCGAAGCGATCCCCAGCGTGATCACCCCAACCACGCCCCCGACCTCGAACGCGGTGGACACGTAGCCCGCCTGTTCTTCGCCATAGCCGCGCTTCTTGGCCAGAAAGTACGGGAGCCAGAACAGCAGCGCGTAGCGAATGAATTTGATGGTGCAGTAGCTCGCGCCATAGCACCAGAGCACGGGGTTTCTCAGCACGGCACGCTGGGCTGCTCGCCTCTCCCGCGTTGCTGTCTCGCCGGCGGAGGCCACCGCGGGTCCCGGAGCGAGCCACAGCCAGACCGCCACGCCCACGACTGCGAGCCACAGCGCGGGACCGAAGAACGCGGCCCGCCAGCCGTATCGGCCCAGAAGGAATGCCGCGAGTCCTGTCGCGAGGACCCCGCCGACCTGGTAGCAGGTGGCCCAGAAGGCCATGACCGAGCCGCGGTTCTCGCGGGTGGTCCACTCCGCCATCGATCGGGTCGTACCCGGCCAGCCAGTGGATTGGGCGAGCCCGTTCAAGCAGAAGAACACCCCGAACAGGAGGGCCGTGCTGGAAGCTCCAAACGCAGCGCATGCAATCGCCGACGCGAGCATGCCGGCGCCCACGAGACGTCGCGAGCCGATGCGATCACCGGCAAACCCGCTGACGAACTGTCCGGCGGAGTAGGCCGCGAGATAGGCAGTATCGATGGCGCCGAGCGCGCCCTCGGACACGCCGAGGCGATCGTGAAGCGACGTCTTGGAGACACTGAGGCCCTTGCGTCCCGTGTAGTACGAGGCGTAGGCGATCCAGCTCAGGATCCAAACGACCCAGCGATAACGCGGCACCTGGCTGGGAGACGCTAGCAGGGTGTGGCCGAGGCGCGCGGCGTCAAAGCTCGCTCAAGCAGATCCGCGGCGAGGGCTCGGTGGGCACTGGAGCGGGCGCCTGAGGGCCGGGGCTCCGCTCCGGCAGCTCTCCATCAGCTGGTTCGTCCGCCGGACCCGCGTCCGCCTCGGGCACGATCACCTCGATTCGAGTCGGGGGAGGCTCGAGGCATACCGCGGGTCTCGCGCAGGCCGAGGTCGCGCCGCCCACCCCGGCGCTCGCGATGGCGGCCGCAACGAAGCTCGCTCGACGCGCCAAGATCGCCCTTCTGTCATCGATCATCGCGCTTCCCTTTGAAAAATCCGCCCGAATGTGACAGGTGAAGCCAGCCTGCGCCCGTAGCTCAGCTGGATAGAGCGCTGGATTTCTAATCTAGTGGTCGGGGGTTCGAGTCCCTCCGGGCGTGCCGCCAAATAGCTTCTCAGTCGAAGGGCCGGTTTTCAGCGTCCTCGATCTGCGAGAGAGCCGCCGCCAAGGCGTCCTTGGCTCGTTCGAGCGCCCCCTTGTCCTCGCCCCACTTCGCGCGGGCCTTGGTCAAGCGGTTGGCCTCCGCGGCCAGGTTGGCGCTGGTCGTGTCCAGATCGCCCCGGGTCGCGGCCAACTCGGCCTCGAGCTGGAAGACTCGCCCGTCACGCGTCTGGATGGTCTCGCGGGCGGACGCCAGCTCGGTCTTCTCCGTCGCGAGCGCGCTCTCGAGCTCGGCGATCTTGGCGTCGCGATCGCGGATGGTCCCGTTGGCCGCGTCGCGTTCCTCTGTCCGCTCCTGGAGATCGCCCTTCAGGGACGCGATCTGCGCGTCGCGGGCGGCCTCGCTCTCCTCCTTGGCCTGCTCGACCGCCCGGAGCTTCTCCCGCGTCTCGCCGAGCTCGGCCTTCGTGCCGTCGTGGGCGGCGGTGAGCTCGGCCTCCGACTGTGCGCGAGCGGCAGCGAGCTCGGACTCGCGATCGGCGAGGCGCAGCTTGGAAGCCGCGTTTGCGTCCTCCATCGCCTGGGCGTGCTCGGCCTTGAGCTTGTTCATCGCGTCTTCGTTGGCGCGATGCAGTGCGGCCATCTTCGAGTCGTATTCCTTCTTCAGCTCGCTCTCGCGTTGGGTGATGGCCTCCGCCTTGGCGCGCTCCGCTGCCTGGGCGGCCGCTTCGAGGGCAGCGGCCTCTGCGTCCGCCGCCTCGCTCCGGGCCTGCTCGACCGCCTCCGCGAGGTTCGTCCGGCCTTGCTCCTCTGCCGCGGCGACGTCCGCCTTGCGTTTCTCCTCCGCCGCTTCGAGCTGCTCCTGGTGCTCGACCCGCAGAGAAGCCTCTTTCGCGTCTCGCGTTGCGAACTCGCGGACGTTGGCTTCTTTTTCGTCGTCGAGCTCTCTGCTCTTGGCTTCCAGATCGCCGGTCAGCTTCTCGCTCTTGCGCTTGAAGTCGTCCGCGCGCTTGCTGGCTTGTTCCTTGTCGGCGCGGGTTACGTCCAGGTTCTTCTGCGCGTCGGACAGCTGCGACTCGAGCTCGGCGATCCGGTCGTTGAGATCCGCTTTGTCGCGGTCGAGCTTCAGCGCCGAGTCGCGGAGCCCGAGCAGCTCCTTGTCTTTGCCGGTGGCCTGCTCGCGCAGGTCCAGCAGCTCTTTGTCCTTCTTGTTGAGCTGCTCGCGCAAGTCCAGGAACTCGCGGGCCGAGCTGCCGCCACCTTTGCTCGACGAGGCCAGCTTGGCCTTGGTGTCGTCGAGCTCGCGCTTGAGCTTCTGGACTTCGGCGTCTTTGCTCGCCTCCCGGCTGGCGCCGTCTTCGAGGCCGGCTATTTTCTGCCTGAAGGCGTCGAGGTCGGTCTCGAGCTCGGCGTTGCGGGCGCGGAGCTTGTCGACTTCCGCCTGCAGGGCCGGCTCTGCGGACGCCCGTGGCGGTACCGATGCCACCGGGGGCGGTGGCGGCGCGGCCTCTTGCGCGGGCTCGGGTGCGGGCTCGGGTGCGGGCTCAGGCTCGGGTGTGGGTGCGGGTGTGGGCTCGCTCGGCTTCTGCTGCAGCGAGTCGAATACGTCGTCGAGCGAGCCTTCCGCGCCGGCGTCTTCAGCGAGCGGCTGCGCGTCGTCGAGCACGATTTCGTCGTCGATGACGATGTCGTCGCTTGGCGGCGGGTCGGTCATCCCGCCGCTGTCCGGTAGCGCGACGAACGCTCTCGCATGGCCCATCAAGTCCACGAAGTCGATGGGCTTGTGCACGTAGTCCTCGGCGCGCGTGCGCAGGCGCCGGTGCTGCTCGAAGGTCTCTTCCGTCGAGTCGCTGCTCATGATGATCAGCGGAACGTCCTTGAGCGAGGGGTCACGCTTGAGCTTGTTGCAGACCGAGAACCCGTTCATCTTCGGAAGCTCGATCGAGAGCAGGATCAGATCGGGCTTGTTCGAAGCCGCCTCCTGCAATCCCACGTTCGCTTCATCGACGATCGTCGTCTCGCAGCCCAGAGCAGCGAGACCGCCTTGGATGAGCGCCGCGAATTGTGCGTCCGCTTCGAAGACCAATACCTTCATTTCGAGCTTTCCGCGGGGAGGGGTCCGGCCGAGATGACCGGCAGCGTTTACGCGAGTGGCCCACAATATCGGCCACTTGGAGCAGGGTCAAACCTGCTGCGGGCCGCCGCCCCCGGGCCCACGCGACCGCTTCTCCGCGTGCCCGCTCGTGCCGACCCGGCGCGCGAGCTCATGAAGTACTTCGCGAAGCGCTACCTGTCTGGACCGCAGTCCCACCAGCAAGTGAAAGAGGACGTCCGCGCTCTCCGCGATGACTCGCTCGTCGGACTCGCTGGCGATCGCGGCCGCCAACTCTGCGGCTTCTTCCGTGAGCTTGGCGCCGATCTGTGGAGCACCCCCGTCGAGTAGCGACCGGGTGTAGCTCTCGCTGGCCGTACTGCTCGCCCGTGCGGCGATCGCGGATTCGAGAATCGACCAAGATGGGTGGGAGTTCGCGCGAGGCCTCGTCGAGCGGTTGGAAGAAACAGCTCGAACGGCCGGTGTGGCACGAGGGTCCTTCGGGGTCGACAGCCAAGAGCAGGGTGTCGCCATCGCAGTCCGCAGTGACCGAGAGGACTCGGAGGCGATTGCCGCTGGTCGCTCCTTTCTGCCAGAGCTCGCCCCGCGATCGGCTGAAGAAGGTAGCGAAGCCCGTCTCGCGGGTCGCTGCGAGGGAAGCCTCGTTCATCCACGCGACCATGCGCACTTCACCTGTCAGCCGGTCTTGGGCCACCGCCACAATCAACCCGCGCTCGTCCCACTGGAGGTTCACCGGGGCACTCTACGAGGCCCGCACCGGTGGGGGCCAGGGGGGAGCGGCCCCCGCGCCCGGCCACCCCGGTGGGGGCAGGCACCCTCGGTGGGCCGCGAACCTACCGCAGATCTCAGGGTTTTCTGGTTGGCCTGGATTCTGCTTTTGGAAGCTACGGGGCAACCCCCCTCGGAGGAAACCAATGGCACAGACCTCTTCGCGCCGTCGCCTAGTTCGCGCTCTCGCTCTCCCCTTCCTGGTAGCTCTCGGTTTGACCGCGTCGAGCTGCGCCAGCGACAAGGGCGAGGAGTCCGAGGGCCCCGCAATCAAGAATGTGAAGCAGCTCGTCTACGCAGTGCGGCAGACGACATCGATGAACGAGGACGGCACCTACAACGTGCACGTCGCGGACGGCGAAGGGCAGGTCCTGAACTACGACCGCTTCGTTCCGGGCGGGCGCCTCGAGATCTTCAATCTGTCCACGGGCAACGCCGAGAACATCATCTCGGACTTCAAGACCGCGGACATCTCCGGTCTCGACCTGAACTTCGAGGGCACGAAGGTCGTGTTTTCGATGAAGCAGAACGGCAGCGACTCGTACCACCTGTACTGGGCCAGTCTGCAGCCCGGGGACGACGGCAAGTTCGAGATCCACCAGCTCACTTTCGGCGACCACGACGACATCCAGCCTGCGTGGATCCCCGGCGACAAGATCGCCTTCGTGACCAACCAGGGCTACACCGAGATGGGGACTCGCGCAGACGAGTACAACCACAGCCGTGAAGTCTCGCAGCTCGCCTTCGTCTCGGTCACGGGTGGTGACGCGGATCGCAAGCTCTGCTCGCAAAACCTGTCGCACACAGTCAACCCCTTCGCGATGCAAGATGGTCGCGTCGGTTTCACCCGCTGGGAGCACCTCGAGAACGTCAACGATTCGAAGCTCTTTGCCTCGAACCCCGACTGCACGCAGATGACGGCGGTCAGTGGTCAACACGGCAAGCCGTCGAACTCGCTGGTTCAGGGCATCGAGACCAACGTCGCCAACGTGTTCGTGGCCGTCGCCGCCGACCGCCAGCAACCCAACCACGCCGGAGCGTTGGTCCAGATTGACGCACGCAACCCCGACAACCCCGCCGCCTTCTACGAGGAGGAGCCGGTCTACACGGTGCTCTCCGAGGCCGTTCCGCGGGACCGTGCACCGTCTCCCGTTGGTCGCTATCGCTCTCCCACGGTGCTGCCTGACGGCCGCATTCTCACGGGTTGGGCCAAGGGCTTCGTCAACGAGCTGAACGAGCTGTCGCAGACGCCGCCGGACTTCGGCGTGTACATCTATGACCCGAAGACCCGCACCAACCAGCTGGTGAAGAACTACGAAGGAACCTGGGAGATCTACGCCAAGGCGGTGGTCAAGCGGACCACTCCGCCCATCATCGGATCCATCCAAGACACCCCGGACTCGACCGTGCCGGCGGTCCTCGGATCCATCGACATCAAGCAGACGTCGCTTGCCGCGGTGCACGGCGACAGCGTGTCGGGCGCCCAGTTCACCAAGAGCACGCCGATGGACGAGGCGCTCAAGCACGCCAAGAAGGTGCGCATCATCGAGGGCTTCTCCAGCGAAGGCGCTCCGGGCGTGACGATGTTCGGAATCACGATGTCCGAAGGCGCGGCCGTGCTCGGCGAAGCAGAGGTCTACGACGACGGTTCTTGGCTCGCTGCCATTCCGCCCTACGTGCCGGTGCATCTCCAGGCCGTCGACGAGTTCGAACTCGCCATCCGCAACCAGACGCTGTGGATCCAAGGCATGCCAGGCGAAGACCGGGTGTGTGGCGGTTGCCACGAGAGCCGCAAGAGCCCGGTGATGCCGGGGTCGCAGGCGCTCACCACTGCCGCCGGCAAGGGTGATCCGACCAAGGCTGACCACCCGATGAACTTCAACAAGCCCATCGCCCAGCGCACCGAGTTCCCCTGGTACAAGGCGGACGCCGGCTTCGAGGGCAATGAGATTCAGAAGGTGCTCGACGACAAGTGCGTGTCTTGTCACAACTCGGGCACGACCGAGTACTACACCGTGACGATGAACAACCCGCTCACGGGCGAGACAACGCTGTACCAGATCCCGCGCCTCGATCTGAGCACGACGCCCATCACGGTGATGTACGACAACAAGGTCGCCAGCTACCCGGCGAGCTACGTGTCGCTCTTCTACCCCGCGGGCATGGAGGTGGGCACCGAGCTCGAGATGCAAATCACGGGCACCATTCCGCCGGCCTGGGCCGTGCCGAGCGACGCCCGCAACAGCGCGATGATCGAGAAGATCAACATGGTCTCGGCGACGGACCCGAACAAGACCGCTTGGAAGCTGGGTGAGGCGTTCAGTGACCCCGGCATCAAGGGCGGGACGCGCACGCTCCACCCCGAAGACAAGGGCGTGACCCTGACCCGCGACGAGCGCGCCAAGCTGATCCGCGCCATCGACGTCGGCGGCCAGTACTACGCCCGCCAGAACACCGGATTCAAGCCATTCGGCAGCGACCCCCTCGCTGGCGGCGGCGGATACAAGTGAGCTGAGGAGCAACGGAGAAAGTCATGAAGACCATTCGAACCACCCTGGGCGCACTTCTCGCCGGAGCCACGCTGCTCGTGTCCGGCGCCGTCATCGCGGACTCGGCACCGACCAACACCTTGGGCGGCCGCTCGCAGGTGTACAAGAACCTCGATCCGCTCTCGCTCGAGAACCCGACCTCACCCGCGGCCATCCGTGAAGTCGGCAACGCCAACATCGCGCCGACGGAGATCTGGTCCCGGCTCGAGAAGGCGGAGAAGGTCGAGTGCCTCGACTGTATCCCGATCGTCTCGAAGCTAATCTTCAACTCCAACGCCCGGACCCGCGAGATCAGCGCGTGGTGGCTGCGCCGCCGCATCCTCGGGGTGTTCGGCCCCGGTCAGGTCTACGAACAGACCCTGAAGACCGTCGCCGACCAGAGCGCGAGCGAGAACAAGCGCTCCTATGCGGTCGAGGCGCTGGGTGAGTTCTTGGCGGCACCGGGCATCCCCGTGATCGCGCAGGCCGCGGTCTCGGATCCCTCCGCCAAGGTGCGCAAGTCCGCGGCGTATGCGCTCTGGCGCATCAATAGTCAGGGACCAAACGGCGAGCTCGCCGCGGCCATCGGCGACAAAGACGAGAACGTGAGGCTGCAAGCGCTCTTCGCCGCCACTCGCGTGAACGTCTTCACCGGCACTGACGCCGTCGTGAAGCGCATCTCCGACCAGTCGCCGTTGGTGCGCAAGCGGGCCGCCGAGGCCCTCGGCACCCTGCGGACCAAGGACGCGGTCGTCGGGCTCATCGCGCTGACGTCGCCCAGCACCGAATCCGACGCGAATGTGCGAGCAGCTGCGGTGTCATCGCTCGGAAAGATCGCGGACGCAGCGGCCAAGCAAGCGGTCAAGGCTGCGGAGAGCGATCCCAACCAGTTCGTCCGCGACGCGGCTGCCATCGCGCTGCGCCGACTCTGATCAGCAGCGGCACGAACCCTCGGCCCGGCCCCGTCGATGCGACGAGGTCGGGCCGTTGACCGTCTGAGGCTCGGAAGAAATATCGGCGCCGCGCTGGAGGCGTCGGGCGAAAACGCGGCTCTCGCTGCGCTCGACGGCCCGACGAGCGGGGTTGGGCGGGGATGGGTGCGGTACTCTGCGACCCCAGCGGGCGCCGATGAGAGCAACCTAAGGCCGGCCCTCCAGTTGCGCCAGCCCCCGCGCCGGCTCGGGAGATCCGGCGCCCAACCGAGGGCAAATCCCGCCCGCTAGACCCGTTCGATGACGGTCGCGATGCCCATTCCACCGCCGATGCACAGCGTCACCAGTGCGGTGGATTTCCCCGAGCGCTCGAGCTCATCGAGGGCGGTGCCGAGTAGGGCCGCGCCGGTCGCTCCCAGTGGATGGCCCAGCGCTATGGCGCCGCCGTTCACGTTCACCCGATCGGGGTCGATGCCGAGACGGCGAATCGTGTTCAACGGCACCACCGCGAAGGCTTCGTTGATCTCCCACAGATCGATGTCCTTCGCTGTCATGCCCGCCTTCTTCAGCGCGACCTCCGAGGCCGGTGTGGGCGCGGTCAGCATGATGACCGGCTCGGCGCCGTAGGTCGCCATGGACCGGATCTTCGCGCGGGGCCGCATTCCGTTCCTCTTTGCGTAGTCTTCCGAGGCGAGCACCACCAGGGCCGCGCCGTCGACGATTCCGCTCGCGTTGCCGGCGTGGTGGACGTGGCGGATCTCCTTCACGTCGGGGTAGCGGCTCAGCGCGAGCTGATCGAGGGTCTCGCCATTGGGGCCCAAGGGCGCAGCTCCCATCATGCTGAACGCCGGCTCGAGGGCGCCCATGCTCTCGAGAGTCGCTCCCGGCCGCGGGTGCTCGTCTCTTTCGAGGACGACGTTGCCGTCGTCGTCGACGACGGCAAACAGGCTCTTGGCGAAGCGGTTTTCCTCGACCGCGCGGGCAGCGCTCTCCTGGCTTCGGACCGCAAAGCGGTCGAGCTCTTCACGGGTCGTCCCGTCGATGGTGGCGATGAGATCGGCGCTGATGCCCTGCGGAACCTGGAACAGGCGCTTGCGCAGCTTCAGGTTCAAGCCGTCGATCATCGCCTCGTCCGCGCCCATGGGCACCCGCGACATGCTCTCGACGCCGCCAGCCACCACCAGATCTTGTTGGCCGCTCATCACGCCCATGGCGGCGAAGTTCACGGCTTGCAGGCCCGAGCCGCAGAATCGATTCAGCGTGACGCCCGTGACCGTCTCTGGCCAGTCGGCGGCCAAGATGGAGTTGCGCGCGATGCAAGCGCCCTGCTCTCTGACTTGCGAGACACAACCGATCACGACGTCTTCGACGTCCTCGCGCCGGAGGTTCACGCGTTTCGGTAGCTGGTTGAGCGTCTGCGCGAGGAGCTCTTGCGGGTGGATGCCGCTCAGGGCTCCTTTGCCGGCTTTGCCGCGCCCACGCGGTGTTCGGACTGCGTCGATGATGTAGGCAACGGGCATCGCATTCTCCTGGCGGAAGAGGCCGAAAACCTAACACGAGATCGGCGATCGGCCCGGACCGCGGCGAATTGGGCGTCCGTCCTGCGCGGCGCTACACTTTGACGAGTGCGCATCACGCTTGCTCTGACCTTCGGCCTCGCGCTCCTGGCTTTTGGCGCACCTGGGCGAGCCGAATCACCACCGACCAAACGCTACCTGGTGGCTGCCATCGGAGACTCGCTGACGGACCCCCGCTCTGGCGGTGGAAAGTACCTAAAATCGCTGGCGGAACGCTGCCCGGAGAGTCGCTTCGACGCGTACGGCGTGGGCGGGCAGCGCACGGACCACATGCGCTGGCGGCTAGCGGACAACCTCTTTGGAGCCGGCACGCCCTGGCGCCCTCGCCCCGCCTACACACACGTGATCATCTTGGGCGGAGTGAACGACTTGGCCGCAGCGTCGCCTCGCGAAGCCCGGATCGAGCGCATGAAGAAGAACCTGGCGCAGATGTATCGGACTGCTCGAGCGCGGGGTGTCGCCGTGATCGCGCTCACGCTTCCGCCCTGGGGCAGGCTTCGAGGCGTGCGGGACAGGCGTGTCGAGGCCACGGACGCGTTGAATGGGTGGATCCGGCAGCAAGCCGAGAGCGGACTCGTGGACCATGCCGTGGACATCCACGGGCTCCTCAGCTGCGGGGACGATCAGATGCTCTGCCCGAAGAACCGACGCTTTGCCAACGATCACGTGCACTGGGGCAAAGCGGGCCATCAGATCGTGGCCGACGCGCTCTACCGCGACGTATTTTCCGACTGCCGCTGAGCGCCATGGGTCGAGAGCGCCTCGCCCGTGGCGAGTTCCCGGATGAAGTGGAGCACCAGCTCAGCGTCGTCGGGGGTTGCTGAGCGGATCCGGATCGATTCAGCGATCATTGAATGACGACGGTCTTGCTCACCGTCATGTGCTCGCCGGAAAATGCGGGGATCTTCGCGCCGCGCATCGCAGACGCGATGCAGCCCCCGGTCTGCGTCCCGGCGAAGGGCGGGCCGCTGATGTTGGCGCTGGTGACTCGACCCGACGGAGCAAAGGTGACCACCACGGTGGCGGTCCCGGGAGGGTCGCCCTCTTTTCGGCAGCTCGACGCGGCTCCGGCCGCTGATGACAGCGCCGCACGAGCAGCATTGGCGTCGAAGGGTGCGGCCATCGCGACGTCGGGGCCTTTGGCCGAGGGCGAGGGTTTCGATTCCTTCGGCTCGGTGGGCGTCGACTCCTTCGGCTCGGTGGGCGTCGACTCCTTCGGCTCGGTGCGCGTCGTCTCCTTGGGCTCGGTGGGCGTCGTCTCCGTCCGTGTGGGCTCCGCGTCCGCTTGCGGGGCGGGAGCCGCGTCGAGCGCCAGGGGCTGCGTCGGCTCAGGCGGCGGTGTGACCACCGTCGCCGGGGTCGTGGGCGCGGGCGTTTGAGTCGAGCTCGAGGGGTCGGGGCTTCGGATCAGAAACCAGTACGCCGCGAGCGCGCCGATGGCCGCGACGAAGATCCACATCATCGACGAGTCGCTCTTGGCTTCGACCGGCGCGGCGCTGGCGGCCGCAGGGCGCAGGCTCGAAGGCGAGCGCTTTCGGCCCTTGGGCCCCGAACGCTCACGTTTTGGCGAGCGTTTGCTGCCGGCGGGGGCCCCGCTTTGGTCGGGCTTCGACGCTTCCGGATCGGATGGCGGCGCCGGCTTGATGGCGGCCAGGTCGATGGTGGGCAGCGCCGCTGCGATGCCGCCGCCGCCGATGGCGAAGATCTCCTCCGACGCCGTTTCGTTCTTGTCGGCCTTCTCGCGCTTGGGGGGAGCGATGGACTCGGACATCAGCGTCCGCAGATCCGGGGTGCCGCTCGACGGCGACTCTTCTTCGCCGTCGGGCAGATCCGGATCTTCGGTCGCGGGCGGAGAGCGCTTGGGTTCCTCATCGCTCAACCACGCGGGTCGGAGCTTGGCGGGCGCGTCCGGCAGGTGTCGATGCGGTTTCGGTGGGGGGCCGCCGCCGTCCGTGCTCGCCTTGGACGGCATCACGAGCGGTAGCGTCGGCGTGCCATCGACAGGTGGCGACTCGAGCTTCTCCACTGGCTCCGGGGCCGCAGGCTCCGTCTCGGAGGACGCTTCGTCCGCGGACGGCTCCTCGCCATCGGTGGGGCGGTCACTCATCGTGCCCGCGCCCGCGCTCTTGAAGGGACCGATCTCGTCACTGCCCTGCAGATCCACGCTGGCGCTGACGTCGACACCAGTGCCCAAGAACCCGCCAACATCGTCCCCGGTGACGAGATCCTTCAGTCCCGCCGCTTCGCCCAGCATCAGCCATTCGTCGAGGTTGGGGTTCCACACCAAGGTCTCGCGGGTGATCTCGCCCGCGTCGAGCGCCTTCTTGATCTGTCCCACGGTGAGCTCGCGGTCGTCGTCGTCGCCGAAGCCAACGACCCAGAGGCCGGCCACCGGCGGCAGAGAAATCGGCATCTGCTCGGTGGGTGTCTCGTCGATCACCGCACCGTTCTCGGTGCCGTCCACCGAAATGTCCGCGCGGCACTTCTTGCAGCGCACGGTGACGATGCGTCCTCGCACTTTGCGCTCGTAGAGATCGTCGGGCAGCGTGAAACGCGCGCTGCACCCCCCGCACTGGACTTCCAGGGACATAGAGGAGGAGCGTATACCCGGGCGCTCGGAAGGAAAAAGTAGCCGGTTACTGCTCAGGCGTGCAGAGATCGGGCGACGATGGCCGAGAGGTGCCTGCCACTGCGGGCGCCGTCGCGCCGGAATGAGAAGAAACGGGTGGGGTCCAACACCGTACACCCTCCGACGTCGTCGATTCCGTCGGCACCCAGGCCCATGGCCACGAGCTGGGCGCGAACCAGGCGGCGCAGGTCGATGTGCGGTCGGGCTCCGGATCCCCGCACCGCGACGGTCGGATCCGGCGAGCAGGCCAAGAGCTGAGCAGCCACGTCTTCCGAGACTTCGAACGCCGCGGCAGAGATGTGAGGGCCGATGGCGGCCACCAAGTCCGGCGGGGACCCCGACAGGCCTGTGACAGCGCTCGCGACCGCGCCGGAGACGACGCCCCGCCAGCCGGCGTGCACCGCGGCGACGCCACCGCTTCGCCGATCGCCGATCAAGACCGGAACGCAGTCCGCCGACCGCACCGCGCAGCCCACCGCCGGGTCGCCCGAGACGAGTGCGTCGCCGTCGGTCCGAATCAGGTCGTCGCGGCGCGAGTGTACGTCGACGCGATGAAACTCACGGCCGTGGACCTGAGAGAGAAAGAAGAGCTTCTCTGGGTCGATGTCGAGCGCGCGAGCGGCCCGAGCGAGGTTCTCGCGAACGTTGTCCGGGTGGTCGCCCACCGTCACGGAAAAGCTGAGCGAATCGAAGGGTCCTGTCGACACGCCGCCGTTCCGGGTGAAGAAAGCGTGACGAAACCCGTTCCGGCTGAGCAGGGGACTCGTCAGGAATTCAGCGGTATTCATGGCTCGAGCCCATCGGGTAGGGGAAACCTCGTAGCGGGCACCGAGGTTTGGTAGAAGCGGGCGTGGTCCGACCAGCAGATCCGTTCATCGGCCGGGAAATTGTCGGCGGGCAGTATCGGATTTTGCAGAAGATCGGAACGGGCGGCATGGGGTCCGTCTACAAGGCCGAGCAGCCGGAGATGAACCGGATGGTGGCCATCAAGATCCTCCATCCCAAGCTCGCCGGACGCAAGGATCTATCTTCTCGATTCCGCCGCGAAGCCCGCGCGATGAGCCAACTGACTCATCCCAACACGGCGAAGGTCTTCATGTACGGGGAGCTCGAGGAGGACGGCTCGCTCTACATCGTGATGGAGCTGCTCGAGGGCAAGAACCTCAACCAGACGGTCCGCAAGGAAGGCGCGATGGCGGTGGAGCGCGCGATTCCGGTGCTGGTTCAGGTCTGCGGCGCGCTGCAAGAGGCTCACGAGATGGGCATCGTTCACCGCGATCTCAAGCCCGAGAACATCTTCTTGAGCCTGCAGGGTGGGCTCAAGGATTTTCCGAAAGTGCTCGATTTCGGCCTCGCCAAGGTGACGGAACGTCAGATGAGGCCCGGCTCGATCATCCTGACTCAGGAGGGCATGGTCTTCGGCACACCCGAGTTCATGTCGCCCGAACAGGCGCAGGGCAAGACGCTGGACGCACGCAGCGACATCTACTCGCTTGCCACCATTCTCTACGAGGTGCTCACGGGCAAGCTGCCCTTCAACGCGAAGACGCCGATGGAGTACATCCAGAAGCACGTGATGGAACAGCCAATTTCGCTCTACGAGCGCGTGCCCGGCAAGACCTTCCCCGCGGGCCTTGGGGAGGTCATCGCGCGGGCGCTCGAGAAGAAGCCGGAAGACCGCTATCAGTCGGCATCGGAGTTCGCGCTTGCGCTGGCGCCTTTCGGTGACCCGAGCGTCGAGCACGCGCTGCCGTCCGCATCGCGTATGGTTCAACCCGAGGCGCCGCCGCTGGCCGATCAAACGGCAAACACCCTGCGCGCACCGTCGCGCCGCGCCAACCCCGGGCCCGCGTTGCTGATTGGTGTAGCGGCGGTTTGCCTGGCGCTCGGAGTGGTGTTGGCCGTAGTTGCCATGAAACTATTCATGAAATGAGCGCTGGGGAAGCTTCCCAGCTCCGAGGGCGTTTTCTTGTCGAACTGGGCCGCGCCTGGGCATGAAGGACGGCGAGCATGCTCCGGCGCATCACGAAGTGGCTTAGACGGCTGGCGCTCACCGCGGGTGGGCTCGCCGCGCTGGGGGCGGTCGCCGTCTTCGTGTTGATCCGGCACCAGGAGGCAGATCTCCCAAGTGTGGAGCAGCTCCGCGCCGGATACGCCCCGCCTCAGGTCACTCGGGTCCTCGCCCGGGACGGCTCGCTTCTGGACAGTATCTTCACCGAGCGGCGCACGGTCGTACCGCTCAGCGAGGTGTCCGACGTCGCGAAGCTGGCGTTCTTGGCCGCGGAGGACGCCAGCTTTTACGAGCACCAGGGCCTCGACTACTTCGGGATGCTCCGGGCGTTGGCTGCGAACTTGCGTGCGGGGCGCACGGTACAGGGCGGAAGCACCATCACGCAGCAGGTCGTGAAGAACCTGCTGCTCGACCCCGAACGTACCTATCGGCGCAAGGTGCGCGAGACCATCTTGGCGAGGCGGCTCGAGCAGCAGCTCAGCAAGGACGAGATCTTCTCGCTCTACCTGAATCACATCTATCTGGGTCACGGCCGCTACGGCATCGAAGAGGCGGCCCGCTTCTACTTCGGCAAGAAGGCCAAAGAGCTGAACCTGCCCGAGGCGGCATTGCTGGCCGGGCTGGTCGCCTCGCCGGAGCGCTTCTCGCCGCGCAAGAACCCGACCGGAGCTTCCGAGCGCCGGCGCTACGTTCTCGACCAAATGTCGGCCAAGGGCTTCGTCACCGCCCAGCTGCACGAAGAGGCCTCCGCCTCGGCGGTCAGGCTCGCGCCTGCGTCGGAGGGCGAGTCCGAACTCGCACCGGAGGTCGTCGCTCACGTCTCGAAGTTGCTGGAGAGCCTGGTCGGTGATCGCGCTCGTCGCGGGGGTTTCACGGTGACGACCACCATCGATCCCGCACTGCAGGCTGCCGCCCGGGGGGCGGTGCGCAATAACCTGCAACGCTACGCTGAGCGCCAGAAGCTCGAGCCCCCGCACACTGCGACGAAGCGACGCTTGTTCGGCGCGCCATTCGAGGGCAGGCCCCGTCCGCATCACGCTCACACCGGAAGAGTGCTTCGAGTCGACGACAAGCTCGGAACCGTCGACGTCCAACTTGGCAGCGTGGTTGGCCGTATTCAGCTCGCCCACGAGGAGCGGTTCAATCCCAAGCGCCTGCCCCCCAGCGAGTTCACCAAGGAGGGTGCGCTGGTTCGGGCCAGTATCTCGGCCCTCCCGGAAGGGGACGAGGCGGTGGCCGCACGCCTCGAGCTCGGGCCCCAGAGCGCCCTGGTGGCCATCGACCCGCGCTCGCGGCAGGTGCTCGCGCTGGTTGGCAGCCACGAAGCCATCGCGGGCGGGCTCGATCGTGCAACGCGTGCCCGGCGGCAGCCTGGCTCCGCATTCAAACCTTTCGTCTACGGCTACGCACTCCACACCAAGCGATTCACTGCAGCGACGCTGCTCGAGCTGCCGGCCTCGCGCGACGGCAAGCTCGAAGCGAGAAGGATCAGCCTACGCCTGGCTCTGTCGCGCAGCGACAACGCCGCAGCCGAGCGCTTGCTATCCGAGGTGGGCGCCGACGGTGTCGTCGGGTGGGCTCATGCCTCGGGTATCGAGTCGCGCCTGGAGCCCACACCGAGCTTGGCGCTCGGAGCCTACGAGGTCACGCCGCTCGAGGCCGCCAATTCTTACGCCACATTCGCCAACGGGGGACAATTCGCGGCGCCCGTGCTCGTGACCAAGGTGGTGGGCCCCGACGGCAAAGAGCTGGTGCTGCCGGCACCTCCGCCAGCTCGACGCGTGATGAACGAGGACGAAGCCTATCTGTTGACGAGCCTGCTCAGCAGCGTGGTCAAGGAGGGCACGGCCACGCGCGCGCTGTCGCTGGCGCGCCCGCTCGCCGGCAAGACCGGAACCACGAACGAAGCCAAAGACGCGTGGTTCATCGGCTATTCGACCGATCTCGTCTGCGCGGTCTGGGTGGGCTTCGATGACGCGTTGCCGCTCGGTTGGGGCGAGTCCGGTGCGACCACGGCTTTGCCGGGTTGGATCGAGCTGATGAAGAACGCGCACGACAAGAAACCCGCGACGGACTTCCCGCGTCCCCCCTCCCTGATCAGCGCGCGTATCGATCCCGCATCGGGGCTCCTGGCGCGATCCGATCAAGAAGATGGCAGAGACGAGTTGTTTCTCGAGGGCACGGTCCCGACCGAGGTGGCCGATGGCGGGGTGGACGCGGCGCCCGAGATCGACGCGGGTCAGCCCGTCGATCCCGAAGCGATGCAGGCCGGTGTGCCGGCGGCCGAGCCCGCCGTGGTCCCCGATGCCGAAGTCACGGGTGACGCGGGGCCGAGCCCCGAGCTGCCGCCGTTCTGATCACGGCGCGAGCTTGCACGTCAGGTCTTCGGTGTGCTCCGCGCCCAACGCGAAGCCGCGGCGATCGGCGCGTGGTCTGGTGCCGAAGCGCGCCACCACGGTCGTCGCCAGCTCTTCGTCGCCAATTTGGACCGGGGGAGCCGCGATGGCCAATGACTCTGCGCACACTCGCGTCTCGCTCCAACGCACGATGGCCAGCGTATAAGCTTCGGTCGCATCTGCGAGCCCAGGTGCTTCGAGCGTGACCCAGCGGCTCGGGATGGTGATGGTGGCCCGAAGGCCCTTGGCATCGGCGCCACACGCCGTCAGCGTGGACCAGGGCGCGAGCGACACGGGCTTGCTCCGAGGCTTCAGTGCCAACGCCGGATCGCTGCTGGTCGGTGGCCCCGTCGACGGCATGCGCAGCACGCCGAAGCTGCCATCGTCGAAGTGAGCCAGCGCGTCGGGGTTCGCCGGGCACGACTTCTGGGTCGGGCGAGCCGGTAGCTCGAGCAAGGTGCGCGCGCCGGCCGGCGTCAGAGCGAGCACGCGGGCGCTGCACGAGTCGTCTTCGGACAGCACGACCAGCTCGCTCTTTCCCTTGGCGATGGCGCTGATCGGCTCGAACCCGGCGTTTTCACGGCCTAAGCCCAGAACGGATGCAGCCTGGCCCCCGCGCAGCCAGAGCAGTGCGCCGCTGGAGTCCCGCAGAGACAGGCCTGTGGTCTCGTAGGGCCTCTCGCCGAGCACCGGGACGACGTAGCGCTCCTCGCGGTCTGGTGCATCCAGCACTCCGCCCGACTCCCGAGCTGCGCGCGTGAGTACGTCTTGCCAACTGAAGCGGCTCTCGACGACCTTCGCATCGCCGAACAGATCGACGAACCGCAGCGTGCGAGGTCGCCCCACCAGCGCGCGGAAAAGCGTCGAAGTCGGGTCAGCGAGGTCGGACTCGATGAAGGTCGCGCCGAGTGCCAGTTCGTCCGCGACCGCCTCGAATCGTAGAAGAATACTGGCGAGTGAGCCGTCGCGAGCCCGCACCTTGCGCGCGCCGAAGTCGAACTCCTCGATCATTTCTCCCTCGGCGTTGCGCGAGCGAGTTGTCCAACGCGTGCGCGGGGGAGAAGTGCGGTCGCAGACCAACTGCGGCAAACGCGCCGCGGGCGCCAGCCCGGGGTGGGGCGCGACGCTCACTGGAGCGGTTCGGGTTGGGGAAGTGCGATACCCGATGCGGAACCATCCGGACAGCTCGCAGCCGACCCGCGAGCACAGTGTGATCGGGTACGATTGCCCCGGCGTTGATCCGGGGGGGCGCCCGACTTCGAGCCAGTGCCGACCAAAGTCGGTGGACTGCCAGAGCCGATGTTCGGGGTCTTGGGCCAACGCGAGGGCGCCGGAAGAAACGAGCGCAACGAAGCGCTGCGGGGAGCGCTCGATGCTTCCGTCCCTCCCCAGCGTCATCGCGGAGGTCCCGACGTAGCCCACGAAGCGCCCGTCCTGGGCCAACGCGACGTCGTCCGTGACGAGCTGGCGCCGCGGCGAAAACAGCGCGGGCTCCTGGGGGCGCGGGTCCGTCGAAAACGGGGCGATCGCCCCGGTGACTGGGTCGTAGACGCCGCCCGCTTGGCCGCCGACGAGACCGAGCGCACGGCCGTCGGCGGTGGGGACCCAGCGCGCGATTGCCGTCGGAGGAGCCGTCGGTCCCGCGTCCCCCGCCCTTGGGCCCGGCGGGGGCCCGAGCTCGCGCCACGAACCGTCGCGTTGGCGGACGCACACGAGCGGGTGATCGTTCGCTCGCCCGTCGCAGGCGCCGCCGAACAGCAACGTGCCCGGGCTCCCGACGAAGAAGCTGCCCGGACCCGAGAAGGCGTGCTCGATTTTCGGCGAGGAGCCCCCGGCTCCGGAGATCACGACCTGCGTGGCGTCTTGCAGTCGGCACAGCGCCAGCACGTCCGAGCTCATGGGCAAGAGCTCGCACTCTCGGGCGCTCGCGAGCACAGCGCTCGTGACGTGGGTCAACTCTCCGGTGCCGAGGTCGACGGTCGCGAACGCGCCGGCGACCTCAACCACCACCCGGTGATCATCGAGCGGAACACCGCGGCGCACGGCGCGCGACAGCGGCGTCTCCTGGATGGATCGAGGCCACCGAGGATCGTCGACCGTCACACGCGGACGACTGATCTCCGTTGGGACGCGGCCGTGCATCGAGAGCGAGCCATCCGCTTCAACGCGAGCGGCCGTACCGTCCTTGCGCTCGAGCCAGAGCTCGGAGTCGCTGCGATACAACCTCGAGACGATGCGAGCCTCCGCCGTCATATCGCGCCAGCTCTCGTGGCCGGCGCCTCGGGTCAGAACCAAATCGGGTTCGATCAGGAGCGCGCTGCGCCCGTCCGCCGAGGTGCCGACGTCGACCAGGGCCGCCACCGGCAGCGCGGTCGAGCGCTTGGCTGGCCACGACAGGGCCAAGCGTCCGCCGTTGTTCTGGTGCACTATCGTGTAGCCAGGACCGAAGCTCACGGAAACCGGGCCGGCCTCCACAGCGACGATGGGCTCGAGATCGGCGAGGAAGGTCTTGGCGAAGTAGAGCGCCGTGGTGCCCCAGAACAGGAAACCTCCGCCCAGGTGTTTCGGGACTCGAGCTCCTCCGAGCAGCGGCGCCGTCGCGAGCTGAGAGGACGGCCCGCTCTTGGCGATGCGCTGCCCTTGCACGAGGACGCCGCCATCCGGATCGCCGGCGGACGGCGCAAGGGAGTCGCCGCCCCGGGTAAAGTCGACGGGGAGCCATTCGGGCACGGGGGCGCGGGCGGCGGCCGGCGTCGTCGGGGCGGGGCTGCTCGGTGGCGCGAGTTTCGGGTCCGGTCGATAGTCGCGGCAAGAAAGCGCCAGCGGGACCAATGCCACGGCGACACGCCAGATCCGCATGGGCGCCATCCTAGATCGTCTGAGGGTGGATCGGGTCTAGACTTCGGGCTCGCATCGGGTAAACCGGGGCCGAAACCATGATGATGACGAGAGTTGCGTTCACGGCGGCGGTGCTGGGCCTGGTCCTCGGCTGCGAAGACAAACCCAAAGAGGCGAAGCTTTCGGACCTCGACGCCGGCAAGGCGAGCGCGGTGGATCCAAACCTCGCAGAGGCTGTCGCTGCGGCTGGCAGCAAGGCGGTGAAGCCCGGCGCGGGGGCCAGCGCGGACGATGGCCCTCCGCAGAACGGGATCTTCGAAGCGGGCAAGGCGGACGCCCAGATCGAACGCGGCAAACCTCCCAAGATCGTTCTGGGCGAAGCTGGCGCCGAACCTCGCGCGGTGCTGTCGAGCTCCCTCGCGCCCGGATGGAAGCAGAACGGCACCCTCGATCTGACGCTGCGCTTGGGTCGTGCGCAGTTCCCGGGCCTCGCTGTCTCCTTGAGCTTGGAGGCCCCAAAGCTGGCGGCTGCTGCGGCGCCTGGCGCGGCGGCTGGCCCGGCGGCGGCGACGCCGCCGACCGAGGGCATTCGAGTCAGCGCCAGGCTCACCGACGTGAAGCTGTCGAGCGACGTCGGCGCACAGGGCAAGGAGCTCGCAGCTCAGCTCGCCAAGATGAAGGGCAGCAAGATCGATTTCTCGGTGGTCAGCGGCGGGGTCGGCGTCGACTTCTCGCACCAACTTGCCAAGGGGGCGACGCCGGAGCTCGAGATGGTGCTGCGCTCGGTGGGCGAGGCCCTCGAGGCGACCGCCATCGGATTCCCGAAAGAAGCGGTAGGAGCAGGCGGGTTCTGGCTGATCACGACCCGGGGAAACACCGGCGGTGCCGAGGCTGTTGCGTATCGCCTAGTGAAGCTGGAGCAGGTGGAGGGCGAGAGCCTCACGCTCAGCGTGAGCACCAAGCGCTACGCCGTCTCCCACAAGTTCGAGTTTGCAGGCATTCCGCCCGGGGCCGAGCTCGATCAGTTCCAGTCGACCACCGAGGCCAAGCTCGTCATGCACAAAGGCGACGCCCTCGCACGATCGGGGACGAGCAAGCAGACCTTCGTCGCCGGGCTGATCCCCGCAGGCGGCGGGGATCAGCGGCTGGGCGTTCAATCGATCGCGGACGTCACGATCGCCCTGGGCGCAAAGTGACCCTACGGCTCAGAAGCCCAGGTCCTTCTTGCGCTCTTCGGCGCCCGGCAGCGCGTCGCCCTTCTCGTTGACCACGGGCAGTCCCTTGGCGCGATCCGCGTTGATCTGCGTCCACGCCTTCTGGTCGTCGGGGAGCTGAGTCTCGTCGAAGATTGCCTCGACCGGGCATTCGGGCACACACGCCCCACAGTCGATGCACTCATCGGGATCGATGTAGAGCATCTCGTCGTCGCCGTGGAAGCAATCCACCGGGCAGACCGCAACGCAGTCCGTGAAACGACATCCTTTGCAGTTCTCCGCGACGACGAACGTCATGAATCTTCGGCTCCTGGCTGTGCGCAGGTGGAGGCCTGCGAGCTGATTGGGACGCGAATTTAATCCAAACTGGGGCGCTGTGGTCCACTTTTGTAGGTACCGCGCAGATTGCGCGCGCCTCTGGCTATTCCAAGAACGCCGAGACGTCGCCGGCACCCTCGCGGACCACCACCGGAGAAGCGCCGGTCAGATCCACCACGCTGGTCGGCTGGTTGCCCCCGGGACCGCCATCCAGGACCAGGGCGAGTCCTGGAAATTCGATGTCGATTTCGTGGGGATCGGGGCTGCCTTCGGCGCCGTGCCGGGCCGCCGTGCTGGAAATGATGGGGCGCCCGAGCTCGCGCACGAGCGCGACGGGCACCGCGTGGTCGGGGATTCGGACACCGATGGTCTTCCGGGGCAGGTGCACGATCTTCGGCACCTCGCGCGTGGCCTCCAAGATGAAGACGTAGGGCCCGGGCAGGTGCCGCTTGAGCATGCGAAACACCTGATCGTGCAGGACCGCGTACTTCGCGGCGTCACTGATATCCGCGCACACGAACGCGAGCTTCTGGTCTCTCTGGAGGCCCTTGAGTTGGTAGAGGCGCTCCACGGCCTTCTTGTTGAAGAGGTCGCAGCCGAGCCCGTAAACCGTGTCCGTCGGGTACGCGATGACCTCGCCTGCTTCGAGCGCGTCCACCGCCCGGCGGATCTTCCGCGGCTCCGGGTGCTCGGGGTTGATCTCCAGAATCATGGGCGCGCGCTCTTACACGCTTTGGGGGTCGAATCCAAGTCGGAGTGGGAAATGCGCCGCTCGCTCGGCTCAATCGCCGTGCACCAGCTCGAGCATGCGCACCGAGCGGCCGCTGACCTGCACACACAGCGAGCCGGATCGGGCCTCGAAGCGTGTGCCATCCAGCGCGTCGATCGCGAGGCGAGCCCCCGCCGATCCGAGGGTCGCCTCAGCGGCCCACCCGGTGGGGTTGATCACGAACATCACGCGAGCCGTGCCGGCGACATCGACATGAAGCGTCGACAGGAGCTCGCTGGGGCTCAGGTCGAGGGTAGGCAACCCGAGGGCGGCCTTGGCCTGAGCGACCATCGCCGCCATGGATTCGGCGCCGAGGCCCACCAGTCCGGGAACGGCCCGATCGCCCGTGGGCAGCCCGGGCGGCGCGCTGATGGGGAGAAAAGTCGGGTCGCGGTGTGGCAGATAGGGGCCGAGGCTGAGCGCCGCGTCGCTCTTCCATGCGCGCTCGATCGACGCGACAATCTCGGGCTCTAGCGCGCCGGTGGAGGCGACGACCACCCATTTCGCGCGCTCCAGCGAGCGCTCGATCAGATCGCCGCCGACGACTGCCCAGGGGATGCGCGCGCTGTCCAGGGCGTGCTCGAGTTGACGCGCGAAGCGCTCGGTCTCGATCACCACCGAGGCGCCCAATCCGAAGTCGTCTTCGAAGCAGGCCTCCTGCGCGCCGCCTCCCAGGACCTGGAACAACGCTGCGCTCAGCGGACCGAAGGCGTGGCACACCCGCGAGAGCCGGCGGAAGCTGCGGGGGATGACGATGTGCACCGCGGCGTCTCGGCGAAGCTCTGCGAAGCTCGTGCGGTCCAGGGCGGCGAGCAGCTTGCGCCACGCCTCCGCCGAGGGCCGGATCCTGCCGGCGGGATCGATGGGCGCGCCGATCCAGCGATCGCGCTCCACCACCATGTAGGCGTTGAAGCCTCGGAGCCCGTAGGCGAGGGCCGTGAGCACCGAGAAGGCGTTGTCGCGATCGGTGAGCGGAGGAAAAAAGGGCGGGAAACCCGCGCCCAGCTCGCAGGCAAAGGCCGAGTGGCCGCGCGCGGCACATCGCTCCGCCAGCTCGGTCGTGCGGCGCGCGATCTCGCTGCGCTGGGGCGCCGTGGCGCCGTGGTAGTAGTCGAGTCCGATCAGGTCCACGACCTTGCCGACGCGTTCCGGATCGAGGGGCGTGGCTCCCTCGCTGAGCGGCAGGTTGTGCGAGATCGGCACGCCGCCGAGCCCGGCGGCCTCCAGGTGCTCTCGCATGAGCGCGAACGAGTCTGCCAGCATTTGCTCCTGCCACTCGGCCCAGTCGAGGTGGGGCGCGAGCTCGTCGGCGCTCTTGGCATCGAAGCGCGTGGGCGGGTCGACGCGCGCGAAGGTGACGTGATCGTCTCGGTGCGCGCGCCTCAGCGCGGACACCCGCTCGTAGCGGGCCTGCAGGAAGCGCCGGTACTTCTTCAGCGAGTCCGGGTGCCAGTCTTGGTCGTAGACGCCGTCGCGGAAGTAGAGCGCGCCTTCGTTGTCGACCTGACAGAGCACGATCGGGCCGTTGGGGTACATGAAGCGCGCGAGCTCGGCCCCGACCGCGGCGAACCAGCGCGCGACCTCGGAGTGGAAGGTCTCGCTGGCGTAGCTCGGGACCGGAAAGGCCAACGGTGGAACCGGCAACACGACGGGATTGCCGCGGGGCGAGCGCGCCTGGCAGTCAGCGTCCCAAATCACTCGTTCCGGCAGCCCGAAGCCGGTGAGTTCGGCGTTGATGTGGGGGCCCGGGCGCAAGATACAGAACAGGTCGAGCTCAGCGATCAGATCGACGAAGGCGGCGACGTCGCGTTCGTCGGACAGCTTGCCGAAGTCGAAGGCCCCGGGCCCCAGTTCGTGCACGCCCCAAGGCACGTACACGTCGATCAGGCGGAAGCCCAGGCTCTTGGTCGCTTCGAGGGCGCGGCGCCAGTGGCGCGGCTCGAGGCGCCAGTAGTGCACAGCGGCGGCGTGCAAGGGCACCGTCTGCCCGTCCACGTCGAGGCCCTGTGGCACGAGAGTGACGCGGCCCTCGGCTCGGGCGTGCGAGTGACGGCGGGCGGCGTGCATCGGACGAGGCGACGACGCTAGCCTGCCCGACTCGCCTGATCCAGCGCAACTCGAGCGGGGCTGCTCAGGCGGCCCGCGCGGGCCGCTGCCCAGCGGTGGCGTCGAGGAGCGCCCGGGCGCAGGGCAACACCACTTGGCGCACGACCTGCCCTCGGAGCGAGAGGCGGGCCTCGTCGTCGAGAAGGGCATGTCGGGACAGCTCACCGTGAGCGAAGCGCGGCGGCGACGACTCGGATTCGAGCCGCGCGATTTCGTCGATCAACGCTCCGCGAGCGACGGCTCCGAACTCCGCGACCGCCCAGCGCATGAACTTCCACGCCGTGAGCGCGTGACGCTCTTCGTCGTCGGCGATACCGACGAGCACCCGTCGAATCGTCTCGTCGTCGGCAGCTTCGCCCGAGACACGCGCCTCGTGGGCCGCAGCGCTCTCGCCGACGCAGCCCTCCCGGAAGGTGAGGCGCACGATCGTAGCCACGTCGTCGTCGCCGAGCGCTCCCGCCACGTCGAGCGGAGCGGGCCCTCGCGGCGAGCGCGCGTAGGCCGAAGCGAGGCCAAAGCACAGCCGCGTGTGCCTGATTTCGTCGGCGGCGGCCAGCTGACTCTCCTCCAGCAGCGCGGCGGGCGCTCCCAGGCTCAGGAGCTGCAACGTGAAGCGCGAGAACGCTGCGACCGATGCGTGCTCCATCTGCCCGATGCGTGCCCAATGTGCTGCGAGCCTCTCGCGGAGCTCCGCGCTCATGCCCTCGCAGCGCGGCGCCAGCTCGTCGAGCCAGTCAGAGCGCTCGGTCAGGGCTGCGACCCGCGGTGCGTCGTCGACGAGAAACGGCCGACCGGGAACCGGGCAGTCGTTCGCGAGACACTTTCGAATGCCATCGGCGAGAGCGCACTGTTGGCCGTCGGTGCAGTGCGCGTCCGTGTTGCACTGGTCACCCGGCTTCTGACACGCAAAGCCGAGGTTGCCGCACTTCTGCAGTCGAGTTTGCACACACAGTGCGCCGCCGCCGCAGTCTGCGTCGCTTCGACAGTTCGCCTGCACGCAGGAGCCGACTGGGTCGCTGCATGCGCAGAGAAATCCCGTTCCGCAATCGGAGTCCGTGACGCAGCCGTAGTTGCAGGAGCAGGTCGCAGTCTCAAAGGACTCGCGGCAGTAGCCGTGGGCCTTGCTGGTGCAATCCGAGTCCTTGGTGCACGCGCTGGTGCCTGCCGAAACGCAGGCATCCGGCCGTGGCAGACTGCTGGTGCACTGGGCCGCGGTCGTGCGGTGAACGGTTCCGTCCGAACACTGGGAGAGAGCGGGATCGTGGGCGACCGGCGTCGAGCCGGCGCAAGGCCGCAGCGCGGGCGACTCGTTGGTCTCGCCGCTGCAGGCGAGGGCCGAGAACCCGAGCGCCAGCATCACTCCAGTCCGAAAGATCGAGAGATGTGCCCGCATGGTGCAAGAGCATACCATGCGAAGCGGCAGTTGCGCCGCCGGGGAACAATGCTGCGATTCACGTCGTGACGCGCTAGCGTTCGGTGGTGTCCCGGCGCGCGCTGCTGCCCCTGGCAATCTGGCTCTGCTCGTGCGCGCCGCGTGGAGGCGGGACGCCGTCGGCCGTGCAGGTGGAGGTGCCAGCGGCGACCGTCGAGGCAAGTCAGGATCAGCGCGCGAACCGCGCGGGAGCGTGCGTTCCGCGCCCGAGACCCCAGCGCCCGCTCTTGCCGATCGCCGAGGTCACGCCGAACCCGAAGGATCCGACGGGCGGTGCGTTCGCGTTGGATCGCGCGCTTGCGGGGCTCAGCGGCGACTATCCATTGGTGGCCACCCTCCAGACCTCCGAGGGCCCGCTGCGCTGTGAGCTCTGGGAGCACATTGCACCTCGAACCGTCGCGAACTTCGTCGGGCTCGCGCGCGGTCTTCGCCCCTTCGAACACCCGAACACCGGGCACTGGGAGACCCGTCCCGCCTACGACGGCACCACGTTCCACCGGGTCGTTCGCGGCTTCATGATCCAGGGTGGCGATCCCACCGGCACGGGTCGTGGCGAGCCCGGCTTCGTGCTGCCCGACGAGATCGATCCCGACATCGACGCCAATCGACGAGGGCTCTTGTACATGGCCAACCGCGGTCCGAACACCAATGGAATGCAGTTCTTCATCCTCGACGAAGCCGCGGGGCACATCACTGGTCGCTACACGGCGTTCGGGGAGTGCGAGCCATCCGACACCATCGAAAGGATCGCCAGCGTGAAGACCGGAGCCGGTGATCGTCCGGTGGAAGCAGTCACGATCACGCGGGTGAGCATCGCCCTCGAGGGACGGTGCGCGGCGCCGTGACCGTCGGCGACGATCAGTTGATCCAGAGCAGCCCTTCATGCGTTCGAGACGGTGCAGCAGGGGTGAGGGATTCATCTGTTTCGCGTAGTGCGCACCGAACAGGCTCTTCAAGAGCGCATCGAGTTTCTTCTTCGACTCGGCGCGTTCGATGGCTTCGATGTCGATGACGATGTCGCGCGGAGCCGAGAAGATGCTGCCCACGTCGATGAACCCTTCCAGTGGATCGTGCCCGCGGTGGTCACCGGGGACGACCGTGGGC
Source organism: uncultured delta proteobacterium (assembly GCA_963716725.1). Taxonomy (GTDB): domain Bacteria; phylum Myxococcota_A; class Polyangia; order Polyangiales; family Polyangiaceae; genus JADJKB01. The sequence continues at coordinate 290,176 of CAVQUB010000021.1, read as the reverse complement.
TCGAGCTTCGGCTTCGGGCACCCGTCGTCACCGGCGAGGTCGTGCACTCGGCGCTGGGGGCCATCAGCGACGCAGCCGGGGTGCTTTCCGGCGTTTCACTGGAACGAGCTGGGCCCTACCGCTGAGCTTCTGTGTCGTCCCACACTCTTCGCCGGTAGCATGGGCGCCGGCGCGCTGGCCATGAACGACACCGACCCGATCTACCTCGACTACAACGCGACCACGCCCGTCCTGCCCGAGGTCGTGGACGCGATGCTGCCCTATCTTCGCGATCACTTCGGCAACCCGTCGAGCGGTCACGTCTACGGGCAGCGCGCGCGCGTGGCCGTGGCTCGGGCTCGGGAGCAGGTGGCGGCGCTGGTTGGCTGCGAGCCCGACGAAGTGATCTTCACTTCCGGCGGTACCGAGGCCAACAACCTCGCGATCCGCGGCGTGACCGACGCTCGTGACGACCGCCGCCACGTCGTCACCACGCTGATCGAACACCCGGCGACCGCTCGTCCCTGCGACTGGCTGGAAAAGCACGGGTGGAGGGTCAGCCGCGTCGGTGTCGATGCCCAGGGTTGCGCCCGCGTCGATGAAGCCGCGAAGGCCGTGGGCGCGGACACGGCGCTGGTGACCGTGATGCACTCGAACAACGAGACCGGCGTGATCCAGCCCGTGGAAGAGCTGGCGCGGCTCGCCCACGCCGTGGGGGCCCTCGCTCACACCGACGCGGCGCAGTCTCTCGGCAAGGTCCGCGTGAACGTGCGTGAGCTGGACGTCGATCTGCTCTCGATCGCGGGTCACAAGCTCTACGCGCCCAAGGGGGTGGGTGCGCTGTACGTCAAACGCGGAACCCCGCTCCTGCCCTTCGTGCTCGGTGCAGGACACGAGCGCGGGCTCCGCCCCGGGACCGAGAACGTGGCGTTCATCTCCGGGCTCGGGGTGGCGTGTGATGCGGTGGGGCGCGATCTCGACGCGGCGTCGGCGCGAATGCGCGATCGGCGGGACGCGCTGTGGCACGCGCTTGCGGCCGGCGTGCCCGGGATCCAACTGAACGGTCATCACGAGCTTCGGCTTCCGAATACGCTGAACGTTCGCTTCCCGGGGGCCTCGGGCGAATCGTTGCTCGCCGGGGCGCCGGAGATCGCTGCCTCGACCGGATCGGCCTGCCACCAGGGACACGAGAGCGCTTCCGCCGTGATCTTGGCGATGGGCGTCGCAGCCGAAGACGCCCTGGGCTCGGTGCGACTCACGCTGGGGCGGAGCACGAGCGAGAGTGACGTTGCACTCGCGGCGTCGGCGCTCGATCCGGGCGTGGCGGGCGGGGGCTGGACGCTAGCAGTCGGCGCTGGCGGTCACCGCCCTTCACTTGCCCCGCAGCGCGACCAGCCGAGCGGCGGCCTCGGCGAAACCCTGACCTCGCGCGGCTCGGGTCAGGTAGCGAGGTCCCACCGTCGGTCGACCCGAGAAGTTCTGCACGGCGATGCTCGTGCGAAAGGCCGCGAAGCAGCTACCGTCGTTTTCGCTGTCGCCGATGAATGCGTGGCGGAAGCGCGCCAGCGTGGGGTCGGTGCCCCACAGCATGTTGATCAGGCGCACCACGCCAGTGGCCTTGTCGTCCGCGTCGAAGGTGATGTGCAGGTGCACACTCGAGGAGTGAGTGCGAGCGCCGTGCTCGTGTGCCAGCGCGCTCACGGCGCGCACGACCTCGGGCGCCACGCGATGATGCTCTGCAATGTCGAACGCGAAGTCGCTGATGCGACCGCCGACGTCGTCGGCCGCGTGGACCTCGGGATGGTCTTCGGCGATGCTCGCGACGACCTGGGCGAGCAGGGCTCGGCGACGCTGGCGTTCGCCTTCGGGTGCGGCGTCGTGCCGCGTCATGACGCCATCGCTTCGCGTGAAGGCGACCGCGCCGTTCTCGGTCACCGCGGCGTCGATGGGCCACTGACGCGCGAGCACCTCGCCCCAGGCCGCGGGCCGGCCTGTCACCGCGATCAAACGCAGTCCGCACTCACGCAGGCGGAACAGAGCCGCGTACGCCGCCTCGCTCAGCTGACCGCGGTCGAGCACGGTGTCGTCCAGGTCGAAGAGCAGCCCGTCGAGCCCTTCGGCCTCGGCCCGAGGCAGCTCTGAAATCGGTCGCATGGGCCGGATCTCAGCACTGCTCGGCGCGGGCGCCCACCCGCTAATGCCCGTGCCCGCGCGCTGAGCTACGCTCCCCGGCACGTGAAGGCATCGATCTGGTCAATCTCGGTTGCCGCTCTGCTTGCCGCCGAGGCGGCCTTCGCGGGCGCTCCGGGGGTGCCGGCGCCCACTGCCGCCGAGGAGTCTGCCGAGGACATTCCGGGTGAGTTGGTCGTCGACTTCGCTGACGACGTGGGGCAGACGACCATCAGCGATCTCTTCGCGCGATTGGCGGTCTCGTTTTCGCCTTCAGCGCTCGAGGTGCAGACCCGCATCCAGGTGGTGCGCGTGGTCGGCGAGCGACTGGACGAGGTGCGTGGAGCGCTCGAGAAGGACTCGCGCGTCGAGGTCGTCGAGCCCCACGCCAAAGTGCGGGCGCTGTTCGTTCCCAACGACCCACTGCTCAAAGACCAGTGGCACCTGAGCCGCGTCGGCGCCGAGCGCGCGTGGGACTTCTCGACCGGACGAGGGGTGACGGTCGCGGTGATCGACACCGGTATCGCCTGCGAGAAGTTTGGCCCCTTCGACAAAGCCACGGATCTCGCCCGGACCCGCTGCGTGGAAGGCTACAACTTCGTCGCCAAGTCGCCTCACGCCAACGACGACCACGGTCACGGGACGCACGTTGCCGGCACCATCGCCCAGAGCACCAACAACGGCATTGGCGCGGCGGGCATGGCCTTCGACGCCCGCCTGATGCCCGTGAAGGTCCTCAGCCAGGGCGGATGGGGAACGACGACAGACGTTGCAGACGGGATCCGTTGGGCCGCCGACCACGGCGCCCAGGTGATCAACCTGAGCCTGGGCGGTCCGCGCAACTCGCGCATCTTGCAACGCGCCGTCGACTACGCGAAGAAACGCGGCGTCGTCGTCGTGGCCGCGGCCGGCAACAGCGGCGGCGCGGTGGGGTTCCCGGGTGGGTCCGAGGGTGTGATTGGAGTCAGCGCCCTGGATTCGAGCCGACAAACTGGCGAGGTTTTCGTCGCGGGGGCCCGGCGTGGACCTCGCGGCTCCGGGCGTCGACGTGGTGCAGCAGACCATCTGCAACGGCGGGCACGATCGCTGCGAGCGGTTCCCGAGCTACAACGGCACGAGCATGGCGTCGCCCCACGTGGCCGGCGCCGCAGCGCTCTTGGTGTCCCTCGGGCTATCGGAGCCCGCAGCGGTCGAACGAGCGCTCACCAAGAACGCGCGCACGCTCGATGACTCTGCCCAAGGCCGTTTTTTGTTCGGGGCCGGCGCCCTGGATGCCGCGGTGGCGCTGAGGAGCGTCGCGCTCGAGCGCACGCTGGGCCGGCTGCTCGCCCTCGCGCTGGTGATCTTCGTCGTGTTCCGAAAGCAACGGCGCCGGAGCCCGTGGACTCCGGGCTTCCTCGGGCCCGCGCTGCTTGCCGGCCCCGGTCTGTTGTTCTTTGCGCCCTTCGTGATCGGACGACACAACGACTTCGTGGACTTGCTCGCGCGTCCGCTCCCGGACTGGGACATCCTGCTCGGCGCGTCCTTCCACGGCTACCTGCCCTTGGGCACCGTGCTGTTGCCCTTTTCCCTCACGCTGCTCTTGCTCGGAGTCCGTAGCGCACGGCCCATGATTTCGGGCCTCGCCGTCGGTACGGCGGCCTATTTGTTCGCCGTAGCGGTGCAGGGGGGCATCCACTCACCCTTGGGACGCTGGGGCCTCGCGCTCTTCGCCGTCGCGAACGCCGTCGCATGCGTGCTGCTCGCGCGCTTGGTGTTGAGAGAAGAACGGGCGTAGGCTCCTTCCGGAGTGCGGAGCGACCGATGAGAGCGTGTCAGATCGTCCCGATGGCGCGGTTGCTCTTGGGAGCGGGTGTGGGCGTGGCGCTGGGCGCGGCGTCTTGCGGCGCGCCGGCGCAAGAGCCCCGGGCCCTTCCCGAGCCCACCGAGCGCCCCCTCACGGAAGTGCGACCCGAAGCGGACGCCGGGATCCACACGGCTCCTCCGCCGAGGTACGGCAATCGGGTGGCGCGCAAGCGCGACGCGGGCGCCGCTGACGCAACCCCGATGCGCTGACTGGCCCCGACTCAGGAAAACACCCGCTCGAGTCCCTCGAGCAGCGGATGGATGACCGCCAGCCAGAAGAAGACGCAAGCGACGACGAGCACACCGACCTGCGCGGCCCAGATCGCCCACCAGCGTGGGTTTCTAATGCGCGACTCGGGCTGCCCCCGAAGAAGCGTTTCGCGCCGACCGACGTCGCGCTGGTCCTCGTGCTCCCGCTGGTCTGTCTGATGGTCGCGGGGGCCTTCGATTACTTCGTGCTGCAGGAGATGGGGATCACGCTCTCGCTTTAGTCCAGCGACCCCGTCATTCGGGCGTCACGACCAGCTCGACCCGGCGGTTGTTGGCTCGGCCCTCGGCGGTGTCGTTGGTCGCGACAGGGCGCGAAGGGCCGATGCCCGTCGCCTTGATCTTGTCGGCCGCTATGCCGCGCGAGACGAGATACGATCGAACCGAGTCCGCGCGCTGGAACGACAGCTCCTCGTTCTTCTTGGCGCTGCCGCGCGAATCCGTGTGCCCCTCGACCAAAATGGCCTTGTAACCCTGGTCTTTGAGGGCCTTGGCCACGTCCTCGAGTTTGGACTGCGCGATCGGCAAGAGCGTGTGCTTGCCCGAGGCGAACAGCACTTCGCCCGAGATCGTGATCACGACGCCGCGCTTCTCTTCTTTGACCTTGGCGATCTCGGTCAAGCTTGCCATCGCCAAGGAGAGCTTCTTCTCGGTCTCGAGCCGCTTCTTCTGCTCTTCTTCGAGCTGCTTCTGGGTCTTGTGGACCTCTTGCTCCTTGCGAGCGATCTCGGCCTGGCTCTGCTTGCGATCGATCTCCGCCAGCTTGCGGTCGGCTTCGGCCTTCCGTTTCTGATCCTGGAGCTCGGCCTTGGTCTTCGCGAGGCTCTTTTTGGCCTTGTCGCCGTCGGCGATTTGAGCGGCCTGCAGGTCGCTCGCGGCCTGATCGCGGCGCAGTGCGGCAGCCGCGACCTCGGCTTGAGCGGCCGCGATCTGCGCCTTGCGCATCGCCACGTGGGAGAGCGTCCTGGTGTTCTCCTGGTCACCGTCGTCTCGGAACGACGACTCGGCTTGGTCGAGGGATTGCTTCGCGGTGTCGAGCTGGGCCGGGGTCAATTTCGCTGCGGGGCCCTTTGCGGCGCGGGCGTAGGCGTCGCGGGCGTCGAGCAGCTCCTTCGGCGCGAGCGTGGTGCCGCAGGCCAACGGGGCGAGCGACAGAGCCAGAGCGAGGGTGGCGAGAGTCTTGTTCGTTCGAGTCATGTGCGGTCCTCCTCGCGGCGGGTCACTCGCTTGCTTTCTTCTTGAAGGCCTTGACCTGATCGACGGCGGCCTGCGCCTCGGCCTTCGCCACCGCCTCGCGGGCCAGGTGAAGCGCCAATTCGGCGTCTGCCTCGGCGCGCTGGAGCACGCGGTCCGCTTCTTCGTTCTTGCCGTTGCCCATCAGCGCCTTGGCTTGGTCGAGCCCCTCGCGCGCGCGCTTGAGCAAGAGGCTCGCGTCCGGAACGCCCGGCGCCCCGGCGACCTCGGCCGCGCGCACGGCGGCCGTCGCCGAGGTCACGCGTTCGTTCGGCGCTGCGGCGCCTCCGCAGGCCATCGCAAACAGTCCGAACAGGCAGCTCCATTGAGCAAGGCGGATCGTCATGTGAACTCCTCGACCGGTTCCGGGAGGAACTATAGGCGCGCGACCGGACGGCTGTCGATGCGTCAAGAGAATCAGCGGAGCGGCGGCCCGGAACGCGCCCGCTTCCCGGCACCGCCACGCCGGAGCGCGCTCTGGCATGGCCGCGTCACGGGGTGCACTGCCGGAGCGGGTTGCGACGTGGTCGATGTCGCTGTGGGCGCCAAAGGCCACGCCGGAAGGCGCTCAGACGTGGTTGATGTCGCTGTGGGCGCCAAACGCCACGCCGGAGCGGGTTCGGCGTTGCAGGATCGCGCAGCGGGGCGGGCGGGACGCTCGCTCGTTTCCGCGAGCGCATGCGCGCTACTCGCGCGGCCCGCGCCGGGCAGTGGGCGTCGCGCGCCGGGCCGCGCCGTCCTGCGCGCTCGTTTCATTGGCGCGCGACAAAAACCGGTGCCATTGGCCTGCCGCGCGCGACTGCGGTAGTCGGTGCTCGCCATGTCCAGCCCAGCCGCTGAATCCGACCTCGTCGCCCTCGGGGCGCAGTTCCTCTACCCCAACTACCGCCAACCGCCCTTGGTGATCGCGCGCGGCAAGGGCTGCGAACTCTGGGACAAGAGCGGTAAGCGCTACCTCGACATGCACGGCGGCATCGCGGTCAGTACCTTGGGGCACGCGCACCCGCGGCTCGTCGCCGCGATCGCGAGGCAGGCGGGCGAGGTGATCCACCTCTCCAACTACTTCTACAACGAGCCCAACATCCGACTGGCGCAGCGCCTGTGTCAGCTCACCGGCATGGCACGCGCTTTCTTCTGTAACTCCGGAGCCGAGGCCATGGAGGGCATGCTGAAGCTGACGCGGAGGCACTACTTCGACCAGGGCCAGCCGGACCGGTACCGCATCGTTGCCTTCGAAAACTCGTTTCACGGGCGGACGCTCGGCGCGTTGGCGGCGACGGGTCAGAAGAAGTACCGCGAAGGGTTCGGTCCGTTGCCCGGCGTCACGCACGTTCCCTTCGGTGACGTGGGGGCAGTGCGCGCGGCCATGGGTCCCGACGTCGCTGGGATCTTGTTCGAGCCCATTCAGGGAGAAGGCGGCGTGCTGCCGGCGCCGCCTGGATTCGTCCGCGAGCTCCGGCGAATCGCTGACGAAAACGGGGCGCTGCTTTTGGCCGACGAGATCCAGACCGGCGTGGGGCGCACGGGGAAGTTCCTCGCGGTGCAGCACGAGGGTGTGGAGCCTGACGCGCTGGTGCTCGCCAAGGGACTGGCTGGGGGGGTGCCGATCGGAGCGATGCTGTGCAAGTCAGCGCTCGAGGGCGTGCTGCCACCCGGAAGTCACGGTTCGACTTTTGGAGGCAATCCCTTGGCCTCCGCGGCCGCGCTCGAGGTGCTCGACGTCATCGACGAGGAACAGATCGTCGCCAACGTCGTCGCTCGTGGGGCCGAACTCACGCAGGGGCTCTCCGATCTGGCCAAACGCCACGAAGGCGTGGTCGCGACCTCGCGCGGATCCGGGCTCTTGCAGGCCTTGGTGTTGCGCGACGGAGTCGACGCGCGCGGCGTGCTGGAGCGGCTCCGCGAGGCAGGGGTGCTCTTCAGCCTCGCCGGCGCCGCCGGCCTGCGATTCTCGCCGGCCCTGGTGGTTCAGAAGGCGGAGATCGCCGAGGCGCTCGAGGTCGTTGATCGTGTCCTGAAAGGGCTGTCGTGACTCGACACTTCGCGTCGCTCTCGGATCTCGGCCCCGAGGGGCTGGTGAAGCTGCTCGACGCGTCGGATCGCTTCGCGGCCGAGCGCGCCGGCGCGATTGCCAGCGCCGCGGCCGGACCGCGGGGGCCCCTGGCGGGAAGATCGGTGGCGCTGGTGTTCGAGAAGGCCTCGACGCGCACCCGGATCTCGCTGGAAGTAGCCGTGGCGGAGCTCGGCGGGCACCCTGTGGTGATCACCGCCCAGGGCTCGCAGATGGGTCGCGGCGAGCCGATCCGCGACACCGCGCGCGTGCTCTCGCGCATGGTGCACGCCATCACCTTTCGGACCTCCGGAGAAGAGCGCTTGCGCGAGATGATGCAGTACAGCTCGGTGCCGGTGCTCAACGCGCTGACCGATCAGTCTCATCCGATGCAGCTGCTCGCGGATCTGATGACCGTGCGTCGCGTGCGCGGCAAACTCGCGGGCTTGAAGTACGTCTGGCTCGGCGACGGTAACAACATGGCCAACTCGTGGATCGAGGCGGCCGGGCTCCTCGGCGTCGAGCTCGTTGTCGCGTGTCCGAAGGGTTACGACCCGAGCGCGAGCGAGATCTCTCGTGCCAACGAGCGCGGTGGCAAGGTGAGTGTGCTGCGCGACCCCAGGGCTGCCGTCCAGGGCGCCGACGTGATCAGCACCGACGTGTTCGCGAGCATGGGCCAAGAAGACGAGCAGCGTCAGCGTCTCGAGGCCTTCAGCGGATTCATGCTCGATCGCGCCATGGTCTCGTCAGCGTCGAAGGAGGTGGTCGTTCTGCACTGCCTGCCGGCGCACCGCGGCGAAGAGATCGAGGAAGCGGTGATTGAAGGGCCGCGGAGCTTCGTCTGGGACGAGGCCGAGGCGAGGCTGCACACCTCGAAGGCCGCACTGGTGTGGGCAATGGGTCTCGATGGGTGAGACGCTGGAATCACCGGCACCGATCGAACCTGGGACGGGACCGCGCGCCCGCCCGGTTCGCTGCGCGGGCTGCGGCAGCGCCGTCGATCCGCTGCGGGCGGCCCGGGTGGCCATCTTCAATGACAAGTTTCGCTACTTTTGCAGCGCAGAATGCCGGGAGCACTACGACCCGGTGGCCCGCGAGACTCCGCTACCAATGCCCAAGCGGCGGAGGGCGGCGACGCCCGCTGCCGACGTGGTCGCGACCCGTGCCGAGGCCGTCGAGTCCCTCGACCAGCGGCGGCAGGTGGCAGCACTCGCGGACGTGACGGCCGCGCAGATCGGACCGGGCCACGACGCGAGCCACCTCGACGCGCTCGGCGACCCGGAGCTGGTGGCGTCGGATGAGGTGTCGGTGCCGAGCCTGTCCTCGTCCGGATCGCCGGAGCGGGCTGACGTGGGCGTGCTCTTGCTTGGCCTGACCATCGCGGGCGGCATGCTGTCGGTCGCGCTCAGCTTGGCCGGCGGCTCGCCGGGTGCCCTCACCGCCCGTCTGGTGGTTGTTTGCGTCGCCGCGGCTGCCCTCGTCGCCGAAGCCGTCACGGCGCGACGTGATCCGACCGAACTCCATCCGGCCGTGTTGCTTGCAGGCCCAATCGCCGCCCTCGCGTTGGCGTTCATCGGGCACATCTCTGGCGCAAAGGAAGCCAGCGCTGCCGTCACCCTCGCAGGCGTCGTGCTCGCCGCGGTGGCCGCGAGCATTTGGCTTACACGGCGAGCGCGACGCCCTCTCGATCTGGAGCGCGAGGCCATCGCCGAAGCGCTGTCGGGCTCGGGTCGGAGGGTGATCGGAGACGAAACAGCGACGGTGCGCGCGCAGGATCTCAGGCCGGGTGAAGAGATCGTCGTCGAACCGGGCGAGGTCATTCCGGTCGACGCCACCATCACCGCCGGCTCGGCTCGCGTCGCGCCTTGGCTCGGCGCGAGGTCCAGCGCGATTCGGGGCGAAGGCGACCACGTTGTCGCGGGAGCCACCGTGATCGAAGGCCGCGTGCGGGCCGTTGCGGCCTGGACTGGTCTCGACCGCGCGTGGATGCGCGTCACGAACGATCTCAGGCGACGCGCCGACCGTCTCGCTGCGGCAGCGCGCGTGGGGCGGCTCACCGCCGAGCGGGCCGCGCCCACCGCGGCGGGCCTGGCGGCGCTGGCGGGCTACGCGGAGGATCAGCCCCCGCTCGTGATCGCCATGTTCGCGGTCGCGGCGCAGACTGCGCTCGCCAACGCCGGTGTCGCCCAAATCGGCGCGCTCCACGTGCTCGAAGCGGTGTTGGTCGCGCTGCGTCGCGGGATCGTGTTCCGATCGGCAGAAGCCCTGGACAAGGCGGGACGCGTCGCGGTCGCTGCCTTCTGCGCGCGGGGCACGCTGCTGCTCGGCGAGCCTGAGGTGACCAATATCGAGCCCGTTGGCGAGACGGAGCCTGAGCGCGTGCTCGCGTTGACCGCCGGCGCGGAAGCGGGCGAAACACACCCCATGGCGACGGCGGTGCTGCGCGCCGCGCGGGTCCGCGGCGTTCGCCCCGACGGCGTGCGCAGCCCGAACGTGCAGGCGGGTCTGGGCGTGACAGCAGTGGCATCGAGCGGTCAGCCCCTGGTCGTCGGCAGCCGCGCGCTGATGTTGAAGGAGCGCATCAGCGTCGCCGCCGCCGAGCCGAAGATCCTCGAGCTGGAGGCCATGGGGCGCACCGTGCTCTTGGTCGCTCTCGGGGGCCACTTGGTCGGCGTCATGGGATTGCAGGATGGCTTGCGTCCCGGTGCTCGCGCGGCCGTTCAACACCTGCTCGACGTGGGCGTCGAGCCGGTGCTCCTGTCGGGTGATGCACGCGAGACCTGTGAGGCCATCGGCCGGGCGCTCGACATCGAGCACATCCGCCCCGAAGTCCTGCCCGGCGATCGCGGTGACGAAGTGCGTAGGCTCGCGGCAGGCGGCGCTACGGTCGCGGTCGTGGGTCGAAGCCCCGGCGATGACGTCGCCCTGGCGGCTGCGGACGTCTCCGCCGCGTTGAGCTCCGCGGGCTCGAGCACCGCGGAATGGGGCGTTCAACTCGCCAGCGACGACGTTCGCGACGCGGCCTTTGCCATTCGGCTCGCCCACCGAGCGAAGCAAGAGGCTCGCTTGGGATTGCTGCTGACTGTCGTCCCCGGGCTCGGGGCCAGCCTGGGTGTCGCCTTCGCGCTCCTGCCGCCCGCGGTCGCGCCGCTCTCCGCGGTGATGGGCACCGTCGCCGCACTCTTCCGCCTGCGCTCCCGAGAAGGCTGAGATGGCTTGACCCCTCGGGCTGCGGGCGCGATGTAGTGTGGGTGAAGCGCGGCGATCACCAGCCTCGAAGCGCACCTCGCCCGCCCGATCGAGAGCGGCTCCGCGGGGAGCTGACGGCGTTCATGGATAGGCGCGGCTTGCGCAGCACCGAGCAGCGCCGCGTGATCATCGAACAACTCTTCGAGGTGACCGAGCACGTGACCATCGACCAGTTGCTCGAGAGCGTTCGCGCCGTGGATCCACGCGTGGGGTACGCCACCGTGTACCGAACCATGAAGCTGTTGTCCGAAGGCGGCTTGGTGCACGAGCGCAAGTTTGGCGATGGCTTCACGCGCTACGAGTTGGCTGACGAACATGCGCACCACGATCACCTGATCTGTCTCGACTGCGGCAAGATCACCGAGTTCGAGGAGCCCGCCATCGAAGAGCTGCAAGATGCCATCGCGGCACGCTACGGGTTCGTGGTCCGTGACCACAAACACGAACTCTACGGCGCGTGTGCGGAGTGCGCCAAGAAGAGCCAGGTCAAGCCGGGGCGCGCGCGGAGCGCGCATCGATGAAGCGTTCGTCGGTGACCACCCAGTCGCAAGCGAAGTCGTGTTGGTCGTGGGGCAGCTCCGCGAGCAGCTGGAACGAAAGCGCGACGATCACCGAGACCGCGGGCGGGCACACGTCCGGCAAGGTCACGTCGTAGAAGCCGATCCCGTAGCCGATGCGGTAGCCGTCGGCAGAGGCCGCGAGGGCCGGGACGATCACCAGGTCCACGTCGCCCCGGGCGGCCTCGGTTGCGCCTTGCGGTGGCTCCATGAATCCGCGGCCTCGTGCCTCGAGATCAGTCGTGCGATCGAGCCGGCGAAACCCGGTGTGGAACCCTTGCTCGGTGGGGGACATGAAGGGGTAAAAGACGCGTTTGTCCCGGGAACGCAGCGCCGTGTCGAGCGCCCTGAGATCGATCTCGTTCTTGCTGACCATGGGCCAGAACAACGCGACGCTCTGGGCGCGCTGGAACTCGGGCAGCCGGTCGAGTGAGTCGATGATGCGCGCGCTTCGCGCGGAGATGGCCGAGGGAGGAAGTGCGCTCCGCAGGGCCTTCATCCGGGCCCGGATCTGGCGCTTGGCTTGGGCCAAGAGCGCCTCCAATTCGCCTTTTTCGAGCTCCGCCATGGGCACTGGATACCACGGCCGCTTCGGCTCGGGCCCGTCTCGTGGCAGATTCGTCCCCATGCGCGTGGTCGCGCTCGTTCCCGCATACTTCGCCGAGCGGTCGGTGGGTGAGGTCGTTCACGCCCTTCGCGCGTCGTGGCCGAAGGTCGAAGGCATGCCCGCGGTGATCGTGGTTGACGACGGCTCCGGCGATCGAACCGGATCCGTGGCCCGGGACGCGGGCGCCTACGTGGTGCGTCACCCGAAGAACCAAGGCAAGGGCGCGGCGCTTCGAACTGGCTTCGAGCGCGCCCGGGCCTTCGGCGCCGAGGCCGTCGTCAGCGTGGACGCCGACGGACAACACCCTGCCGGCGAGGCCATCAAGCTCGCGATCCATCCGGCTCCCGTCGAGTCGTTGCTGCTCGGGATCCGAGATCTCGTCGGCGCCGGTGCGCCCCGCGCAAACCAACGGTCGAACGCTATCTCGAATTTCTTCTTGTCGGGGTTCACTGGCCGCCGACTGCTGGACACTCAGTGTGGGCTCCGGCGCTATCCCCTCCAGCGCACGCTGGCGCTGGGCGCCCGCTCGACCGGCTACGCCTTCGAGGCGGAGATCGTGCTGCTCGCGGCCCGCGCGGGAGTCTTCATCGAGCAGGTCCCGATCCGCGTGATCTACCCCTCGGACCGACGCACCCACTTCAACTCGGTGCGCGATCCGGCGCGCATCGTCGCCAGGGTCGTGTCTACCCTGCTGTTGGGTCGTGGGGGCGCGTGACGCGTCGTCGGCGCGCCGTCTTGGTCGCGGTTCTCGGTCTGGCCGTCGGCCTCGGCGCGAGCCACGTTGGCATTGGACTTCGAGCGCGCCTCGAGCCGCCCGCGGTCAGCGTGAGCGAAGGCATGCTTGGCCGCTCACGACTCTCACGGGAAGGCAGCCTGCGCGTCGTGCATCTCGCTGGAAGCCCGGAAGAGATCGGGTTTTCCCACGCGCGCCTGCTGCGACAGGACATGATGCACAACGAGCGCGTCCTGCTCGGGCAGTTCGAGCATTCCGTGCGCCCGGCGCCACTGCGCTGGCTGGTCTTGGATCTGGCGCAGCTCCGCTATCGTGATCTCGACCGCGAGATCGATCCAGCGCGACGCCGGGAGCTCGCCGCCGCTGCCCTCGGATTCGCCCCCGATCCCTACACCGGGTTCTTCCCCACCTATCAGCGTTTCGTCTACTTGAACGCGCTCTACGACATCGCGCTCTCATTCGAGAGCTCTCCGCTCATCGGCTGCACCAGCTTCACCTTCGCGCGAGAAGCCGCGGAGGACGGACACACCCTGCTGGCCCGCGCCTTCGACTTCGACGTGCACGACGTGTTCGACGAGCAGAAAGCGGTCTTCTTCGTGAACGAAGCGGGGCAGATCCCCTTCGCCTCGGTGGCCTGGCCGGGTCTGCCGGGTGTCGTCAGCGGCATGAATCGCGAGGGTCTGGCGCTGGTGGTGCACGGCGGACGCGCGGGTGAACCGCGAGCGCAGGGCGAGCCCGTCGTTCACGCGCTCCGGCGCGTGCTGTCCACCGCCCGCACGGTGGACGAAGCGGTGAAGGCATTTGCCCTGCGCGAGCCCATGGTCAGCCACATCGTCATCGCCGCGGACGCCGGCGGACACGCCTCTGCCATCGAGCGCGTTCCGGGCTCGCCGCCCCACGCCCGCGCGCTGCCCACGCGGGCCGCGGTCACCAATCACTTCGAGGGGCCCCTCGCGGGCGATCCGAAGAACCAGCGGGTGCGCCGCGAGACCACCACGCTCGAGCGCGAGGCCCGAGGGCGCGAGCTCGTCTCGACCCTGACCCGCCCCGTGACCGTCGAGGACGCGGTACGCCTCCTGCGCGATCGCAAGGCAGCAGGTGGCGCCTCGCTGCCAGCGGGCGATCGGCGCGCCATCGACGCGGACATCGCCACCCATGGCGTCGTCTTCGACTGTGGTCGCCGCACGCTGTGGGTCAGCGAAGCGCCGCACCTCTCGGGGCGCTTCGTGGCCTTCGATCTCGCCGACGAGCTCGCTGATCCGCCGCGCGAGCCGGCCGCGCCCAGACGCAGCGTTGCCGCGCGCCCGGGCGCGAGCGACTAGTGCCGCGCGGCAGAAGTTTCGCTGGTTTCTTTTCCGTGTGCGTGTCGTCGGTGTAGTGGGGTGACATGATCGACTACAGCGCGTTCGCGGGCCGAGCGCACGGTGGTCGTCCGACGGTTCCGCTCGCGCTGAGGGCTGAAGAGCGCGCGCGGATCGAGGAGGCGTTGCGACCCGCCAGGGCGGAGCAGCGGCTGGTTCGTCGGGCGCAGGCCGTGTTGATGATGGCGGACGGAGTGCCTGCGACGGACATCGCCCGGCTCCTCGGGGTGCACGTGCGCACGGTGGACGACTGGCGCAAGCGCTTCGACTGCGCGGCACCTAGCGAGAGACTGGCGGACGCCCCGCGCTCGGGACGGCCGCCCTCTCTCTCGGACACCGTAGCGGCTCGAGTAGAAGCAGAAGCGTGTCGACCGCCGAGCGACGTCGGCGTGCCCGTCACGCACTGGTCAGCGTCGTTGCTTGGCGTGCACGTTCGCGCGCAAGGAATTCAGATCAGCGACCGGTCGGTGGGCCGCATACTCAAGGATGCTGACCTGCAACCGCATCGGCAACAAATGTACCTGACTTCGCACGACGACGAGTTCAGGGGGAAGCGCGACGACGTGCTGCGCGTCTACTACGAGACGCCAAAGAAGGAGCACATCGTGTGCGTCGACGAGAAGACCGGCATCCAGGCGCTCGAACGCCGCTACGCTGACATTCCGATGGTGGCCGGACAGCAACTGTTTCGGAGTGAGGCCCGACCACACGGGGATGGCACAGGAAGGGCGAAAGCTCGGAAGATTTGGGGATGGGACGGACGAGGTGATCGGTGCGCTGATCGAGGTGCATCGGCATCTCGGTCCAGGGCTGATGGAATCCGCATATGAGGCCTGTCTATCTGCCGAGCTGTCCGAACGACGGCTCAAGTTCGAGCGGCAGCGACCGCTACCAATCCGCTACAAAGGCGTGCACCTTGACAGCGCCTATCGCCTCGACCTGGTCGCTTCCAGATCGTATCCTCCTGGAGCTCAAGGCGGTCGAGCGGCTGCTCCCGATTTACGAAGCGCAGGTCATCACCTATCTGCGCCTTTCGCGGTTGCCCGTCGGCCTGCTCGTCAACTTCAACGTGACCGCGCTCAGAAATGGCCTGCGGAGGCTAACGCCTGACCACCCCAAATCCTTCCGCTCTTCCGCCCTTCCTGTGAGAGCCCAAATGAGCGCAGGTCTCAGGGGCGAATCCACTCGAACTTCGGCCGCGCGGCACTAGGCGCGGGGCGCCGCTTCGGCGCCGCTGGTCGCTTCTGGGCTCTCATACTCCGCACCACCGCGTCAGCGCTCGGGCCAGCTCCTCCTCACGAACCGGCTTGGTGAGGTATTCGTCCATGCCCGAATCGAGCGCGACCGACTTCTGGTCGCTGAGCGCGTGCGCGGTCAGACCAATGATGGGTACGCGTGTGCCCCGGAGTGCTTCGAGCCGGCGGATTTCGCGAGTCGCCACCACTCCATCCATGATCGGCATCTGCCAGTCCATGAGCACAGCCCGAATTTCATGGGGCTCCTCGAGCGCGGCGATGGCCTCGCTTCCGTTGCCGACCACGACGGCTGCGTAGCCGAGCTCCGCCAGGAGAGCGGTGATGACCAATTGGTTCGTGGGGTTGTCCTCCGCGACGAGCACCCGAGGTCTGGCGACCTCGCCGAGCGCGGGTCTCGAGGTCGGGACGCTCACACTGCGGCGTCGAGGCTTCAACTCGGGCGCGACCACGGCCTCCACGACACTTCGAAGCCGGCTGGGCGTGACCGGCTTGTGCGTGGCAGCGTCGTAGGCAGTGGAGCCGGCCGACTCCGCAAGGTCAGCCAGAAACGGCGTCAGCAGCAGCGTCTTCGCTTCGGGGTGGCCGCTCGCCGCGAGGACGCTGTGGATCTCCGCGTCGTCTTTGCCGACCGTCTCGCGAGACACCACGATCAAGTCGACGGCGCCAGCTTGGGCAGAGAGCCAGCTGGCCCCCGAGGCCAGACTTCTCTGGTGAGTCGCGTGAAGGCCCAGCCTCGCCAGCTGAGTGAGCAGCGCCCGACCGCTGCCTTCGCTCGCGTCCACGACGAGGGCGGTTCGGTCGAACAACTTCGGGACCCAGCCCGTCGCTCGAGCCGCGGATGCATCGAAGGGCACGGTGAAATGAAAGGTGCTGCCTTCGCCAATGGCAGTCCGCACCCCGATCCGTCCCCCCATCATCTCGGTGAGCTGCTTGCTGATGGCGAGGCCGAGGCCAGTCCCGCCGAACCGGCGCGTGGTCGAAGTATCCGCTTGAGTGAACGCACTGAACAAGCGCGTGCATTGCTCGCCGCTCAACCCCTGCCCCTGGTCGTGAACCTCGAAGCGAATGGCGTCGACCGGAGGTGCCTTCTGGACTTCGACGATGAGGCGTACGTCTCCGTTGCAGGAAAACTTGATGGCGTTGGAGAGCAAGTTGGCGAGCACCTGATGAACCCGCAAAGGGTCGCCGCTGACGATTCGGGGGACTTCAGGCGCGATCTCGCAGATCAGCTCTGTCCGCGCGTTGTGAGCGCGCGTGGCGAACCCTTCGATGGCGTCCTCCACGACCCTCCTGAGATCGTAGCTGGTGTTTTCCAGCTCCAGCTTACCAGCCTCTATCTTCGAGAAATCGAGGATGTCGTTGATGATCCGGAGCAGGATGTCGCCGGAGCGCCGGACCGTCTCGGCGTAGTGCTCTTGGGTCGGTCCCAGATCGGTCTTCAGGAGCAGACCCACCATGCCCAACACGCCGTTGAGTGGCGTGCGGATTTCGTGGCTCATGTTGGCAAGGAAGTCGGACTTGGCCCGATTGGCCGCGTCGGCGAGTTCTTTGGCCGTGGACAGATCGCGGTTGGAGCGCTCGAGCTCCTCCATGGTGCTGCGGAGCGCTGCGGTTCGCTTGCGAAGCTCGCCCTCCATCGCAGTCGCGGTCTGGAACAGAGAGTAGGCGCTGCCCTGCTGGTCCATCGAGCGCTCTACCCGATCCATGAGCGCGCGGTTGATCTTCTCGAGCCGAGCGTTCCGGCTTCGGAGAAGCTCTAGCTCGTTGAATTCATCACTCGCCATCGCTCATCGCGCCGATGGCGACGCCGGTGAAGGTCTGGTTCACGTGCATCGCGTTGAACTGTTCGCCGTAGGTGGCGAAACCGATGACGTTGTTCTTGGTCATGAGCTCCGAGATCTGCGCCTTGATGCCCTTCTGCTCGCTCTCCAGCTTCCTGAGGATGCAGTCACAGCCGATGACGAGCTCGGGCACGCCCACCGCCTTTTGGACCCCTACAAAGGCGTCCTCGAGGTTCTGAATGAAATCCACGCCCTGCGCGATCGTCAGCACGACGCCTTCGTCGATGGCGCAGAAAAACGTGAGGCTCCCGTCCTCGTTCACCTTCTGGATCGAGCGCACGTAGTAGTCGCCGCCAAGGCGCACGACCACGGGGTAGGTCGCGAAGATCATCGGTGTGAGCTTGTCGACTTCGAGGCCAACGAGCCGTGCGTACTCGGCGCCCGCGGGGTCCCCGTTGATCTCGGTCACTACCCTATTGGCTGGATCTGCGCCGGTGACGACGAGCTTCGCGTCCGATGGCACGAAGTGTTGGGTCTTGAAGACGTGAAAGGGGCGCTGGGTCTGCACCAAAGCCACCACCGCCGCGTTGTCGTGAAATGCGCCGTCATGGAAGAGGTATGTGGCCGAGAAGTTCTCCTCGTCGCCGGCGGAGCCGCCGAAAAGCTGGATGTCGCCAATGCCGCGACACAGGCCCGCCACCACCCGCTCTTCCTGTAGGCTCAGGCCATCGACCAGCAAGAACGCGAAGGTGTTTTCGCTCGTCGGTGGTTCGCCGACCTGTTTGAGCTCTGCAAGGAGCGAAGTGATCGTCCTCTCACCGTCATCGAGATCGAAGGCATTGAGCTGGTCGATGCGACGCGTCACGACCCTGAAGTCTGGGCTAGCGATGCTGATGCCGGTGATCGCTCCGCTCAGGTAGCCTGTCGGCGAAATCTCTCCGGCTGTCGTGCAGCCCAGCATTGGCAAGGCGCCGAAGTGCTCGGCGAGGGCCGGGCCGAGCTTCTTCACGTCGTAGTTGGGAGAGCAGAAGAACAGGCAGAACGAGATGTCTGGCTGACCGATGGCCTCCCAGAGCTCTCTCGCAGCTTCGAGTTCGTCCTTGGCTCGAGACGCGCCGCGCTTGAGGTTCAGTGTATTCGTCATGGGTCTCCTGCTTTGGTTCGCGGGTGTGCTCTCGTCGCGTCGTGGTCTTCGAATATCAGCTCACAAAGCGCTGACCTCGCCCGCTCGAGCTCTTCTTCGAGCCTGCCGAAGAGACCGGCGTAGGCGCTGACTTCAGACACGCTGGCGGCGATCTGGAGGGCTTCAGCGACGTTGGCGACGCGAGCGGCCCCGACCATGGCGCTCGCGCCTTTAATTCGGTGCGCGGCGTCCGCCACTTCCGCAGAGTCAGCGTTGCGAAGCGCGCGCTCGAGAGCGATGGCGGTCTCCTCAGCGTCACGGAGATAGGTATCGACGGTCTCGCGCAGGAAGTGAGGGCGGTCCGGTCCGACGAGCCGACGAAGGAGCGAGACCGCTTGCTCGTCGAGCACCGGCGCTTCTGGGATCACGAGTGAACCTCGTCGTGGTTGCTGCCCACGGGCCGCCGGCCGACACGCATGAGGGTGGTCTGGCATGCCTCGACCAACTCAGTGCGCGAGGTCGGTTTCTTCAGCACGCAAACACCGACCCTGTCGAGGAACTCCGTCGCTTGCGGCGCGAAGGCACCGCCGGTGAGGAAGATGAACCGGCTGGCGAGATCCGCGTCCGTCGCCGCTACGCTCTCATACAGGCAGGAGCCATCGACGTCGGCCATTTTCAGGTCGCACAGGACCAGATCGAAGCTGGAGTCCGCTGCGAGCGTGCGCTGCGCGACGCTCCCCCCCTGCGCCAGCACGACTTCGTTGCCGGCGAGGGTGCGGCGCAGCGCCTTGAGCAGGAGCTCCTCGTCGTCCACCAGGAGGATCCGCAGTCCGACCAGGGGCGGCGGAGGAAGAGTCGAAATGGGCGTGCGCGAGGCAGGTGCGACAGGGCTCGTTCCGATGGGGATCTCGACGAGGAAGCGGCTTCCTTCGCCCGGAGTGCTGGTGAACGTGAGCTCGCCGCCATGATCGCGCACGATCTTTGCGCAGAGCGCCAGGCCGAGGCCGGTGCCTTCGCCCACTGGCTTGGTCGTGAAGAAGGGCTCGAAGATCCTCGGGGCGATCTCGGGGGGGATACCGAGGCCGGTGTCTGCCACTTCGATGCAGAGCAGCTCACCCGCAATCGATGTCCGCACACTGACTCGGTGCTGCTGGGTGTTTCCCTCGGGGATCGCGTGCGCGGCGTTGATCAAGAGGTTGAGCACCACCTGGCTCAGCTTCAGCCGGTTTCCGAGGATCTGCGGCAGTGGCTGGTAGTCCGCGTGCAGGGTCGCGCGGTGCCGGATCTCGTTCCCGGCCATCCGGCAAGCCGTAGCGACCGTCGCGTTGATGTCGACGGGCTCTTGCTCGTCGTTCTGGTGTCGGCTGAAGACGCGGAGATCGGCGCTCAAGGTAGCGATCCTTTGGATGCCCTCGAGACCATCCGCGACGACGTCGCGCAGTCGACTCAGTCTAGGCGAGAGCTCGCTTTGCTGGAAAACCGCCTGAAGCTCCTCCAGTTCCGGATGAGCCACTACCCAACGCCGAACTTCGGAGGCGGCTTCGTCGAGCGTCTCGAGGTCGGCGCGCGCCAGTTCGAGGTTGGCCATCACGACCGCCGCTGGGTTGTTGATCTCGTGCGCAATGCCCGCGCTCAGCGTGCCCATGGATGCCAGGCGCTCCTGCATGATGATGTGCTGTTTGGCGGCTTCGAGCTCGTCCAGAGCCGTCTGTAGCTCCTGCCGACGACGGCGGAGTTGGTCCACGGTCGCCTCGAGGGCCGCCGTTCGGCGCGACACCCGCGCTTCCAGTTCGGCATTTGCGCGCTCCAGTTCCTTGGTCAGAAGCTGTGCTCGGTGCGCCGCGCGCGAGTGGTTCACCGCGCGGTCGAGCGCGACCGGCAGCAAGCGGAGCCCCTCCGGCGTCTTCAGCACGTAGTCGAACGCGCCTGCGCCCACCGCATCGAGGATCCCGCTGACGTCCGCGTCGGCGCTCAGAATGATCACGGGCAAGTTGGGGTCGTGCGCCTGGAGGCGACGCATGAGGGAGATCCCATCGACGATTGGCATGTGCAGATCACAGATAGCGACCTCGATGGAGTGCGTCGCTGCGGTCTGCAAGCTCGTTTCCGCTTGTTGCGCCGTGTGCACGGTGTAGCCGGAGGTCTCGAGAGTGCGGCCGATGATCTGGAGCTGGGTCGATTGATCGTCGACGAACAGGATCGTTCCTCGGTCGCGCGGACCCAGCGCTCCGTCACCCTGAGCGGCCGCTGGGTGGGTCAAGCTCGCCGCGCCCCCCTCGAAGTGCCGACGGAGAGTGCCAAGCGGAGTCGCTCTGGTTCCAGCAGCATGTTCCCTACTGACTACGACCTCTAAACCTAGAATCTTAACCGAACCGGTGGGCACGGTCTAGGGGCAGCGCCGGGCGCCTGGGGGCTCTGGGGGCTCGGTCTAGAACCCGCGTTGCCCGCGTGGCTGCGCGCTCGGTCGCCCGCGAGAAGTCCCGGCCCGTCGCCACCTGGCCAGCGCTCCGATGGCCAGGATCACCAGCGGCACCGGCGGCTCTCCCCCATCTCGGCCCATTTCACAGCCCTTCGTCAATGCGCTGACACCGGCGGCGCAGCGGTTGCACTCGTAGACGCGGGTGGTGCCGTCGGGGCTGGAGCGCGAACAAGTCGCCTTCTTGCAAATGCCCGACTCATCGGCGTTGTTGCCGGCGTTCTTGCAGATCGAGCCCGCCGGGCCACAACTGTCCATCGGGGGGACGTCGGCCCGAGCGACGGTCGCAAAGAAGAGCAACGCCGAGGCGACGAGTCGACTCCTCGTTTTCCACATCGCCGTAGTATTCATCGTTCGTGCTGTTGGCGGCAACGTCTTGTCCCGAGTTGGGGCGCGTCGAGGCTTCAGGTCCCGCGAGCGCCGTTCCGCTGCCGACGGGGGCGAAGATTGGTTGGCGGCTCGCTCGGCTCGACCACCGTACCGCGGCATGAGAGGCTTTGGGATCAATGCGTCTCCGAGCCTTCGGCGGGTTCCTTGCAGCGCTGCCTCTCGTAGTGATGTGCAATCGGCCGCGGAACAAGAGTGTGGTCGCGGCGCCAAACGAAGGCGCGAAGCCCCCGGGCGCGGCCGCAGCGCTTCCGCCAGCGGGAGGCGGCCCCGTCGCATTTCCGGGCGCCGAGGGCTTCGGCGCGATCGCTACCGGCGGCCGAGGTGGGCGCGTCATCGCAGTGACGACGCTGGCGGCTTCGGGGCCTGGCTCGCTCCAGGCGGCGCTCGACGCCGATGGGCCTCGCACGATCGTCTTTCACGTGAGCGGCGTGGTCGCCGGTGTGCCCGTCCTCCAAAAGGGTGACGTGACAATCGCCGGGCAGACCTCCCCCGGCGGGGTGATCTTGCGCGGCCTGATGATCCAAGGTGACACCGTCTGTGAACAAGAGGGCTGTCCCTTGCCGGGCCAATCACCGTCGAACTTCGTGGTTCGTCATCTGCGGATCCGGCCCGCCGGCTCCGATGACGCCGTTGGCAGCGGCGACGGCCTGCGCTTTCATCGCGCCCGGCGCGGCATCGTCGATCACCTATCCATCGGCAATGCAGCTGACGAAGCCGTGCAGATCTCCCTGTCCAGCGAGTTGAGCTTGCAGGACTCGATCATCGCCGAGACCCTCGGAGCGCACGCAGAGCTCGGGGGGATCCTGATCAACTACTCCGATCCGGGGCGCGGCTTTCCGCTCACGCGGATCGCGCTGCTTCGCAACCTCTTGGTCCGCATTCAGGGTCGCACGCCCGAGCTTTCACGCGAAAACTTCGCTTCGAGCGACGGAACGACCGCGGAGCTCGAAATCGCCAACAACGTGATCTGGGACCCGCACCGCCCGATGTGGCTCGCCGGCGCCAATCCGCAGACCAAGAAGCCGGTGCATTGGCGCATCAACTTCGTCGGCAACGTGTACGGCCTCGCGCCGCAGCGCGCATACGGGATGCTCACCATCGAGGAGACGCCAAAACCGCAGGCGCTGGCGGCTGGTTCGAGCCTCTTCTTGTCGGGCAACCGCAGCCTTCGCTTTCCGAAGCGCAGCGATCTCGAGCTCATCTACTGCTGCAACGACTACGACGTCGCCGACCGCGATGGGTCGTTTCCTTACGGACCCGCCCGCGCGGCTCAGTTCTTCGCGCAAGTGCGGCACGCATTCCCCGCGGTGTCGTACTTGCCCGCCGGCGAGGCCACGATCAGCTCGGTCGTCGACACGGCTGGAGCCCTCCCGCGCGACCCGATGGACCGCCGCCTCACCGCGCCGGTTCGTGCCAGGGGATTCGACGCCTCGCCGAGCGATCGCAACCCGGCGGGCGACGCCTTGAGCCTTGCGTTCGACCCGCGCTCGCCGCCCGCTTCACCGCCCGACGCCGACGGTGACGGCATCGACGATGCGTGGGAGAAGCAACACGGGCTCGACTCTGCGAACCCGAAGGACGGCAACGCCACCACCCTGTCTGTCTCCAGGTTGCGCGCACCCGGCTACACCAACCTCGAGGTGTACCTGCACGAGCTCGCCTCGAGCCGAAGCGCGCGGTGATCTCAGGTGAGAGCGGGGTGGGACGCGCCCGCCTCCCTCGGAGCGCCCCGGCGCTTCTCTCTTCACGCAGCGAGAAGTCTCGCTCCTCGGCGCAGAGCAGCTTGCGAGACGCTCGAGAGGGCGACCCAAGGCGCTCTCAGGCCTCTCTCTGGACCGGTGCTTCGTCCTCGATACGTCCGTCGACGACGCTCACGATGCGATCGCATCGCGCCGCGATCCGCGGATCGTGCGTGACGGTCACGATCGCCGTCTCGCGGTCGCGATTGTAGCGACGCATCAAGTCGAAGATCTTTTCCGAGTTTTCAGTGTCGAGGTTGCCGGTCGGTTCGTCGGCGAGGACCAGTGGTGGGTGACCGATGAGCGCCCGTGCGACGGCCACGCGCTGTTGCTCGCCGCCTGACATCTGCGTGGGACGGGCATCCATTTTGTGTCCAAGGCCGACCTCGACCAGCGCGGCGCGCGCCGTCTCGCGCATGTCCGGCGTGATGCGGCCTCGGCGAATGATCAGAGGCATCATCAGGTTCTCGGCTGCGGTGAGGCCCGAGATCAAATGGTGAAACTGGAAGACGAAGCCAATCCGCTCTCCGCGGAACCGCGTGCGCGTCGTGTCGTCCATCTGAGCCACATCCTGGCCGGTCAGGCGCAGCGAGCCCGCGGTCGCGGGCATCAAGAGACCGATGATGCCGAGCAGCGTGCTCTTGCCGCTGCCGGAGGGGCCGATGATCGCGATCAGCTCCCCCGGCTCGACCCGGAGTTCGAGACCGTGCAGTACGCGCACGCGGGTCTCGTCCACGCCAAAATCCTTCACGATGCCGCTGAGCTCGAGGACTGGCGGCCGGCGCTGTGTGCTGGTGTCGGGAGCGGCGACGCCCGTCGACTCAACCATAGCGGATCGCCTCCGCTGGATCGAGGCGCGCTGCCCGACGGGCGGGCACGATTGCCGCGAGGACCCCGGCGAATGTGGCAACCGCGGCCGAAGTCAGGAAGAGCTCGGCGGTGAGGGTGAACGGAAAGAGGGGAGAGCCGTCTGCGTTGCGGACCGCAGCCTGGAAGCCGACGGACAGACCGGCGCCCATGCCGCAGCCGACGGCGCTGCCCAGGAGCCCCACGATTGCTCCTTGGATCAGGAAAATGCGCAGGATGCCGCCTCGTGACGTGCCCATGGCCCGGAGAATCCCGATCTCTCGCGAGCGCTGGATGACCGAGACGACGAGCACGCTGGCGATGCCGATGGCCACACTCACGACCACGAAGAATCGGATCATGGTGGTCGAGGCGCTCTGCGACTCGAGCGCCGTCAAGAGCTGGGCGTTGCTCTCCATCCAGCTCCGCGAGGTGAGCCCCGTAACACGCCCGATGCGCTGCGCGGCGGCGTCGGCTGCATAGAGATCTCGAACGCGCACGTAGATCGACGTCGACGCCCCGCCGAGCTCGAGCAGGGTTTGGGCATTGCGGAGGCTCATGAGTGCCCAGCTCTTGTTCAGGCCCTGATTGCCCATGTCGACCAGGCCGCGGACGATGAACAGCTGACCCTCGCCGCGCGCGGTACGCAACCGCACTCGGTCGCCGAGCCCGACGCCGAGGTCGGTGGCGAGATCGACGCCGAGCACCACGTCGGTGCCGTTCACGCCGTAGCTTCCCTTGACGACATTCTGGCGGATCGCAATCACGTTCTCGAGCCGCTCAGCGTCGGCTCCCATCACCACGACCGACCGCTCGGTCGCGCCCCGCATGGCCAGGGCCGGTCCCGTCGCGACCGGCGCGGTTGCGGTCACGCCGCTCACCGTGGCGATGTTTCGCTCGTGCTTCCGGAAATCCGGAATCGACCGAATGCGTTGGATCGGGCGCTCGACGCGGCGCAAGTACGCGACAGAGTCCGCTGGATCAGCCTCGAGAACCGGCCGCCCCTCGAGCTCGAGCGCCGTCACGACGACGTGCGCCTGAGTCCCGGTCGTGCGATCGATGAGCGAGGTCTGGAGGCCGCCGATCAAGGCGGAGATGAACACGAGGACGCCGACGCCGACCCCAACGCCCGTGACCATCAGCGCATTCTGAGAGCGCTGTTCCCACATGAATCGGAGTGCGACGAACCACCCGAGCGGCACTTCATTTCCCCATCTGCGGAGCGGGCAGCGGCTCGCCCTTGGGTACGGTGGGTTCGTAGACGACGCGCTCGCCCTGGCTGAGGCCCGACGTGATCTCGACCAGTTCGTCGCCGCGCAGGCCAAGCTGTACGGCCCGGCGCGAGACCTTGCCGCGATCGTCGAGCACGCCGACCCACGGTCGCGTGCTGCCCAGATCTTGCACGGTGGTGAGGGGCAGAGCGAGCGCACTCCGCCGCGTCTGGATCTGCAGCTCGACAGACACGGTCATGTTTGGCCGGAGGTAGGCCGGCGGTTTGGGCACGTCTAGGCGAACCTCGATCGTGCCGCGGTCGCTGTTCACGGCGGGCGCGATGTAGCTCAACGTCGCGTCAAACGTCTGGCTCGGATACGCCTCGGCAGAGACCACTGCGTGCTGCCCCTTCTCGAGTAGGGCGAGGTTACGCTCGTCGGGCTCGAGCAGCACGCGCGTCCGACCGCTCGCGGTCAACACCAAGAGCTCCGTTCCGGGCCGCACTGCCTCGCCGATCTCGACTGAGCGCGAGGTGATGACGCCGTCCATCGGCGCGACGATGCGCGTCCTGTCCTTGGATACCTTGGAGGCGGCGAGCTGTGCGGCGGCGACGGCGACGGCGGTCGATGCGCTCAGGTTGCTGGACCCACCCTTCGACGCTGCCTTGACCTGCAGGTCGGCAGCCTTCTCCTGGCTCTCGTAGATGCGGACGGCGTTCTGCGCGGACTCGAGGGCCGAGGCCGTGGTGACGCCGCTCTCGAAGAGCGTCTTCTGCCGCTTCAACTCAACCCGTGCGACGCTCAGGTTTGCGCGGATCTGGTTCAGAGTCTCGGCCGCCTGCGGCAGAGTCGTGACCTTGATCGAGCTCTTTCCCGCGCGCGCTTGCGCCACCGCGGCCTCGCCCTGCTGGACAGCGGCGTCGGCGTCGCTGTCGTCGAACCGGATCAGGAGTTCTCCGGCCTTCACCAGGTCGCCCTCGCGCTTGGCGATCTCGACGACGGTGCTCGTCGTCAGGCTCTCGAGGCGAACCTCCGCAGGGGGCATCACCTGCCCGCTACTCACAACGGTCTGGCGGAGCTCGCGAGGGCGGACCTCGACCGACTCGGGAGCTTTTCGCGCAGCTCGATAGGCAAGCGCACCGCCGACGCTGAGCACCACCCCGGCGGCAAGCGCGATCCAGGTACGCCCAATCCGCATCGCCCGCGACTCTAGCAGGTCGCACGGGCCCTCGCGACGAACCTCGCCGCAACCCTCAACCGCCCAAGAGACGCATGGCGGTGCCGGGGTTGCCGCGCTGCTCGAACCGCACGAGGTCGAGCGTCAGCGCCGCGGCGACCAAGAGCTGACGCAGACGCGGATCGACCAACTGCGGCTCGAACTCGATCGAGAAGTTGTCGGACGTGCCCAGCGACTCGCGCAGCCAGCCGCTCCAGTGCTTCTTGATGCGGGCGACGACGCGCTCACCCTGCGTCACATCGAAGACCCAGTCCGAGAACGAAAACAGCTTGAGCCAGGGCCCGCGAATGACAAGCTGGGTGGCCCCACTCGGAGACTGAACCTCCAAGATGGTGCGGAGCAGGTGGAAGCGCTCCTGGAGGTACCCCATGGGACGGCCATCCCACGCCTGGACTTCGCCACGACGGAGCAAGAAGCGGAACGGGAAGTCGATGGTCATGGCGCGGGTGCCATTCAGCGTGAGGCACTCGATGTGGCGCTGGTGAAAGGGGTTGAAGTTGCGCGCAAGGTTCGACCAAATCCCTCGCTCTTCCCCGGCGTAGAGCACCACCCGCGTGTCCGATCCGCGCACCACGTACTGGTTGGGCTGGTCCCACCCGATCCACATCTGCAGGCGCTCGAACTGCTGCCTCACGGAGAGCCAGCTACCTTCGAGGATGGCGCAGAGCTCGGAGCGCAGCTCGGCGCTCATGTAGCGGGGATCTCCCGGTGGGCCCTTGCCGGCGAGCATCTCGACTTCCGGGGCACCCTCGAGGGACTGCGCGCCGTCTGGCGTATCGCCTCTCCAGTCGAGTTCGAGCTTCGGGGGAGTCATGCTGCGTGTCGCCTGGCGACGGGCCGCCATCGCCCCCGCGACTATACGCTGGCGAACGCAGCGTCGGGGATGTCGAGCGCACTGGTGTCACCGCCAGCGAGCATCTTGGCGGAGCCCACCACCCCGGGCAGCACCTGCTGGGCGAAGAAGTTCGCCGCGTGGCGCTTGCCTTCGTAAAAGGCGTGATCGCGGTCGCTCTCGGCGAGGCCTTTCTGCTTTTCGAGGGCGATGACCGCCGCGTCGAGCAGCAGCCACCCCACCGTGAGCTCGCTCATCATGCCCAAGAACCGATTGGCGACCAGCGGGACGCGCGCGACCTCGCCCGCCTGGAACCAGCCAAGCAACTGCATGACCGAGCTCGCCACGGCTTCTTGGGCCAAGGCCAGTTGCGCGATGCTGGGGCCGAGCGCGGGGTGTTCGCGGTGCTTGTCGACGAACGTGGCGATGTCGCCGAGGAAGCGTTGGGTGTTCACGCCTCCGGCTTGGCCCAGCTTGCGCGCGACCAAGTCGAGAGCCTGAATTCCGTTGGTGCCCTCGTAGATGCTGAAGATCTTGGCGTCGCGAGCGTGCTGCTCGACCGGATAGTCGCAGGTGTAGCCGACGCCACCGTGCACCTGAATCGCGATCTCGGCGACGCGGAACGCCGTGTCCGACGAGTAAGCCTTGATCAGCGGCGTGAGCAACTCGACCTGGCCTTGGTGGTAAAGGGCCTGCTCGTCGTCTTTGCCCGCGAGCATGGCCGCCTGATCGAGGTGCATCGCGCCCTTGACGATCAGCGCGCGCACGCCCTCGACGTGCGCCTTCATCCAGAGCAGCATGCGGCGCACGTTGGCGTGCTCGATGATGGGAACTCGCGGCGCGTCGGGATCCTTCCAGGTCGCAGCGCTCGCGCCCTGCTTGCGCTCCTTGGCGTAGTCCAAGGCTGAGAAATAGGCCGCGGAGGCGATGCCCAGCCCCTGCAGACCGACGCCGATGCGCGCGTAGTTCATCATCTTGAACATCTGTCGGATGCCCTGCTGCTCGTCGGTGCCGCACAGCTCGCCGATGCACGTGCCGTCGTCGCCGAACTGCAGGAGCGCGGTGGACGAGCCGTTGATGCCCATCTTGTGCTCGATCGACGCGCACTTGACGTCGTTGGACTCGCCGGACGTGCCGTCGGCCTCGATGCGCCGCTTGGACACGATGAACAGCGACAGACCCTTGGTGCCCTTGGGCGCGCCCTCGGTGCGCGCCAGCACCATGTGGATGATGTTCTCGGTCAGGTCGTGGTCGCCGCCGCTGATGAAGAGCTTCGTGCCGGTGATGTCGTAAGTGCCGTCGGCGTTCTTCTTGGCGAAGGTGGACGCGGCGCCGACGTCCGAGCCGGCTTGGGGCTCGGTCAGGCACATGGTGCCGGCCCACTCGCCGGAGAACATCTTGTGGCAGTAGCGTTCGCGTTGCTCGGGAGTGCCGAAGGCTTCGATTAGATCCGCAGCGCCGATGGTCAGACCCGGGTACATGTCGAAGGCGGTGTTCGACCCGCTAGTGAGCTCGATCGTGATGGCGGAGAGCACCCGCGGCGCGCCCTGTCCACCGTACTCGGCTGGCACGATCAGGCTCTTGAACCCGCTCTCGTAGATCTTCTTCCAAGCGTCTTTGAATCCCGTCGGCGTGATCACCTGGCCGTCTTCGATCCGGCAGCCTTCGCTGTCTCCGACGGAGTTGAGCGGTCCAGTCACCTCCGTCGCAAAGCGGTAGACCTCGCTCAGCGTCAGCCTGACTTCGTCTTCGCCCCAGTCCTCGTACGGCTCGCGTCCAAGCAGGTCGCCGAGGCCGAACTGCTCGAACAACACGAACTGGATCTCACGAAGGTCGGCCTTGTAGCGGTTCTGGGGAAGGGACATGGCTGGTTGCTCCTCCCCCCTGCTCGGACCCGTGCTGACGGTCGGACGGCCCGTGCCGCACCGCGTCGTCAAGAAGGTTGACGCAGAGTGTCGATGTTAGCAAGTGGCACTCAATAATCGCCTGAAAAACCTGAATTAACCCCGCCAATTCCGAGTCGTAGCTCGACCACGCTCGTCCCCATCAGCTCGCGATAACCCGCGCCCACCAGCAGCCCGCCGCGACGCTGCGAGCTGCCCCAGTCGCTGCGCTCGTCGATCACGACGTGCAGCCCGGCGGAGAGCTCGTCCCCGAAGAGCGCGCGCTCCGAGCCGTGCCTTCGCTCGTCGGAGGCTGGGACCCAGGCGTTCTGCGCGCGCAAGCTCAGGTGCATGAAGTCCGCGAGATCCCAGCCGACCCAGACTTCGACGGGGACCACGAGCCCGATGGGCACCACCGAGGTGATGCCGTCGATGCCGCCGCCCGCTCCCACGCCAAACGCAAAGCGCTTTCCGAGGGGCATGCCGGCGCCGAGCACGAAGTGGCTGCCGTAGACGAAGCCAGCGCTGGCGCCCGCCGCGAGATCGAAGCCGCCGAACAGACCGATGGGGTTGGCCTCGCCCAGCGATCGCAGGTCGAATCCGAGGGCGACGGCGAGCTTGGTGCCATCCAGCGCTTCGGCGCGGGGCACGTAGGCCGTGTTCAGCGTCAAGCCGAAGTCAGTGAGCGAGCGAAGCGCTCGCGACTGATCGGAGCGCTGCGACGGCGGATTTGCCAGGCGCTCGAGCCCGAGATCGTCGAGCCAGGGGAAGGGGAGCTGCGACGCTTCGATGGGCTCCTTGGCTTCTGTCTCGAAGCTGACGGTGACGTTCACGGCCTCGCCACTGGACTGCAGCTCACGCACGCGACCTTCCGCGAGCAGGGCCCGGCTCGAAGCGCTCGAGAGCTCGCGTTCCAGCGCCAGCTTGTCGTTCACGCCGGTAGCGACCCGCGCCATCTGGCGGCGCCGCTCGAAAGCAGCGCGGGCGGCCCGTGCTTCCGACTCCGCATCGGCAAGCGCTGCGCTGACATCCTTGGAGGAGACCTGCTCCTTTTGGAGCTCACCGAGGCGCCGCAGTTCTGCGACGAAATCCCGATAGCGGGCCGTGGGCACCTCGGCCGCGGTCTCGGCCTCGCTGGAACGCAGCACGCGTCCGCCGAGCGGGGGCAGCATTCCGGCGATGGCGCGGGCGGTTTCCAGGCCGCTGACCACCCGGAGTCGAATGAAGCTCGACCGCGTGACGGTCGGCAGGCGCGCGACGTCTTCTGCTGCTTGCGCCGCGGCGCTGCCCTCGGCGCCGAACGCCACCCCGAAGGCGAACAGCAGAGGTGACAAAGGCAGGAGAGCTCGGGACCGCATCGAAGGAAGACTCGGCGCGAGACTACACCTGGTAATCCGCACCGCCTAGCGCTAGCACCGGTCCATGAAACGCCTTCGGGATCGTGTCGCCGTCGTGACCGGCGCGGCAAGCGGGATTGGTCGAGCTACGGCGCTGCGGCTCGCCGAGAAGGGGGCGCACCTGGCGCTGGTGGACGTGAACGACCGCGGTCTCGCCGAGGTCCGCGCCGAGATTGAGCGCATGGGGCGGCGAGTCAGCGTGCACGCTTGCGACGTGTCCGACCGCTCGCGGATGGAAGACCTGGTCCGCGCCGTCGAGGGTGCGCACGGCAGCGTGCAGATCGTGGTGAACAACGCCGGCGTCGGCGTCGCGTCGAGCTTCGAAGAGCTGCCACTCGAGGACTTCCACTGGCTCATGGGCGTCAACTTCTGGGGTGTGGTGCACGGCTGCAAACTGTTCTTGCCGCTGCTGCGTCGCCAGGACGAAGCCCACATCGTGAACATCTCCAGCGTGTTCGGGATCATGGGCATGCCGCTGAACTCGGCCTATTGCGCCAGCAAGTTCGCGGTCGCCGGCCTGAGCGAAAGCCTGCGCGCGGAGCTCTCGGACACGCGGATTGGCGTCACCTCGGTTCACCCGGGGGGCGTCGCCACCAACATCGTCGTCGCTTCGCGCAGCTCCGGTGGCGCCGAAGCCGAAGCCATCCGTGCGCAGGCGGCGAGGAAGTTCGAGCGACTGATGCCGCCGGCCAAAGTCGCTCACGCCATCGTGCGGGGCATCGAGAAGAACTCGCCGCGGGTGCTGATCACGCGGGAAGCGCACCTCATCGACGCGGCGAAGCGCGCCGCTCCGTCGCTGGCCTCGGAGCTGGTGGCGAGGAATTGGCGCGGGCTTTTGCCGCGCCTGCTGCGCTGAGCCGGACCGAAAACGGCCGCCGGGCCCGCACTTGGCGTGAGACGTCTGCCCTTTGGCGCAATGCGTACGGTATGCAGAGGGTTGCTGGTTCGTAAGCTTCCGTGATGCGAACCGTCCTCATTTCAGTTTCAGCCTTGGCCCTCGCGCTGGGCTGCACCGTGGCCAAGAACGACAATTCCGCGACGGGCGGCAGCGCAGGCGTCTCTGGCAGTGGCGGCGCCGGCGGCAGCGTGGGCGGGGCTGGCGGCAGCGGCGGCAGCGGGGGCGGCCCGGTGGGTTACTCGACTTGCATGGACCTCTTGTCCTGCATCGCCGACTGCCCGGAGACGGACGCGAATTGCCCCGACGCCTGCTACTCGGCGGGCGCTGCTCCGGCTCAGTCGCAGCTGCTCGCGCTGCTCACCTGCATGGACGACAAGAAGTGCGAAGACGTGACCTGCACCGAGGCCCAATGCCCAACGGAGCTCGTCACTTGCCTCGAGTCGAGCACGACGGGAGGCGGCACGCCCAATCCCGACGGCGGCGTGCCCACGGGCGCGATCTCGGCCGAGCTGGTGGGTTACTGGGTGCAACCCGGCTGGAGCGACGTTTCGGACTTCACCTTCGCCGCAGGCGGCTCTGCGATCCACACGAAGTACAAGGAGTCATCGGTCGGGTCCTGCTCGATGTCGGTCAACAGCGAGTGGAAGACCGGCTCGGTCACGGCGAAGGGCGACGAGCTCACCGTCACGCTCGCCGAGGGCGTCACCGCCGTGGCATGGATCGGCGGCTGTGGCACCGGCTACACAAAAGCGGCCCCGGGCAAGGTCCTGAACTTCAAATATGCGTTGGACCTGGCGGGCGACAAGCCCGGCATCTGGCTGACGGATCTCGCCTGCACCGGCGAGAACTGCAAGACGTTCTACCAGAAGAAGTGAGGGCGGACTCAAGAGCTGTCGAAAATTCGACAGCTCTTTCACTTTGTCATCGGGGAGGCACGCGCCTCCCCGCCCCACCGAAGTGAATTCGTTGGGGCCCCACCCCACGCGACGCGCTGCGTGACACCCGACGGGCCGACGGGGTGGGCCGGCTCCGCCGGCTTGCGCTCCGCCATTCTTCGACAGACCTTCAGACGGGGTCGCCCGGGTCCTTTTCCGAGGCGGCTCGCACGAACCGGGCGCGCCACGCGGCCGGACCGACGCCGTGGTGATGGCGGAACAACGCGTTCAGTCGCGATGGCGCCAGGGCGACGGCGGCCGCGATGGACTTGAGCGGCAGACTCGAGCCCGCGAGCAGGCGTTCTGCGCGTGTCAGTCGGTGAAGGGCCACCTCCTCGCGGAATGAGCTTCCCGCCGCGTCGAGATCTCGTTGGAGCGAGCGGCGACTGGTCCCCAGGGCCCGGGCCGCATCGGCGAGCGTCAACAGGTCGGCGCTCGATTCCAGGGCAACTCGCAGGCGAGACACCACGGGAGGCGCGTCGATGTGCCGAGCGCGCAGGGCGACCACGATCGCGTGCACGGCGTGCGGATTCGCGGGCGCGATCCAAGCGATGGCTTCGGCGAGGTCCGAGTGCGACTCGACGGGATAGCTGGGCTGCACCACCGAGTAGAAGCCCGCGACCGCCGCACCTATCGCGCCGGTCCCGTGCAGCAGCGCCTGGCGTCGAACCGTGCGGGAGAATACCTCCTGCCGCTCGGCCATGTATCGCATGATGATCTCGAACGCCGCCACGTCGATGGTTCGGAGGGAGCGCATGTCGATCAACGACACGTGGGGCTCGTCAGGGCGCTCTCCCGTCCCGAAGGCCCGGACCATTTCCCGCGCGTCTTCGGCGCTGGGAGCTCCCCAGGCGACGAGGCCCTTGGTGTCGGTGCCCAGCTGCCAGAAGCAGAAGCAGCGACGCGCGACGAATCGATCGACCGGCGAGTCGAGAAAGGCCCCGATGTCCGCGGCGGGACGGATGGGCAGAGCGGTGGTCGATGCGGGTTGAGCCAGCATGCTCGCGGCCAGCAAATTAGCCCGACCCGCCGGTCGAAACCAGCAGGGGTGCGGACTGCCTAGGTGTGCCGCTGGAGGTGCAGCATGACCTTGCTCCGACCGCGAGCGTCGAGGGGGTTCCCGATCAGCATCAGTTCGCGCAGGAACAGCGCCGAACGGTGCTTGCCCAGGATGCCCGCCCCGATCGTCTGTCGTCCGACGAGACGTCCCGCGCTCGAGCGTTCACTGCGCGCTCTTCCGACGAGCACGTCGTCGGCCCAGACGCGGAGCTGGGAGTAAGGTGCGAAGCGCACGACGGCCACGAGTCGCACATACCGATCGAAGAGCCCGGCAACGGGCGCCCCGACTTCGAGCACCGGACCGCCGGGGAGTCGGCACAGAAAGTGGACGCTGTCGTCCGCCGATGCGCGCACGGAGAAGATGAGGGAGTCCCCCTGCACTTCTCCGACCTCGTAGACGACGCCGCTCTGTGACGCCCGCGGGCGAAGGAAGCGCACCGCGGCCGCCCAGGTGAAACCGCGATCGAGCGGAGCGTCGATGCCGAGGGTGTTCAGCGCGGAGTCGCGGGCCACGAAGAGGCTCGCCCCGGCGGGCACGGTGTGGCGCGTGATGAGCGGCTCGATCTCGGACGCCAAGGGCGCGACGGGTCGAAGGGCATGCAGCACCACGCCCGCGATGGCACGCAAGCAGGCGTTCAGCGCGGGCGTGGGGCGTTCGTCGTCGGACGAGTTCCCTGCGGCGGCGGCCAGGACGTCCGTCACGGTTTGGTCTCGCCCCCCGACGCGCATCACCGGCGTGGACAAGAATTCTGCGCGATGGAGCTCGACCAGCGCGGCGCTGCTCCGCGCTCCGTCCGCGACCAAGCCGTCGGCGACGACCACCGCGCCCGGAAAGTTCGGCGTCGAACCGTCGAGCCCGACGCGACGCATGGGGAAGAGGGCGCCCGACTCCTCGGCGAAGAAGGGGGCGTCGATCGTCTCTTGCAGCGCCAGAGCCAGCGCTCGGGGCGACTTTGCATCGCGTTGGGATAGGAGATCGGCGATCGGTCGCGATGGCGGGGGGTCGAACGCGGTCACCACTCCGACTATACGGGCGTCCGCGCGCCCGGTCGTCGAATTCGGCGGGCGGCAGCCGGCGCTGCCGCCAGGAGGTGATTTGCTTTCGGGCGGGCGTTTCCCCGGAACGGCGGGTGTGGAAGGCTCTTGCGCGGTGAGCCAGCCCAAACCCCGCCAGTTCGGCACGCTCGGCGGAGTGTTCGCCCCCACGCTGCTGACGATCCTCGGCGTGATCATGTACCTGCGTTTGCCGTGGGTCGTGGGCAACGCAGGTCTGCTCGGGGGCTCGCTGGTGATTGCGCTCGCCGTGGGCATCACCCTGGCTACCGGTCTGTCTCTTTCGTCCATCGCCACGAACACGCGACTGGGCGCCGGTGGTCCCTACGCCATCATCTCGAAGTCCCTCGGACTCGAGATCGGCGGCAGCGTTGGGGTCCCGCTGTACCTGTCGCAGGCGCTGGCCGTGGCGATGTACATCTTTGGGTTTCGTGAGGGGTGGAACTGGATCTTCCCCCATCACCATCCCTTGCTCGTGGACCTCGGCGCCTTCGCCGTGGTGTTCGTGATCGCCTTCGTGAGCGCCGGTCTCGCGTTCCGGATCCAGTACGTGGTCTTGGTGATCATCGTCGCCTCGCTGGTGGTCGTCTTCGGCAACTTCGAGGTGTGGACGAGCCCCACCTCGGTGAAGTTGTGGGGGACCTTCCGCGGCTCGCCGGAGAACGGCTACTCGGGCACCAACTTTTGGGCGGTGTTTGCGGTCTTCTTCCCGGCCGCCACCGGCATCATGGCGGGCGCGAACATGAGCGGCGAGCTGCAGAACCCGCGCAAGAGCATCCCGCAGGGCACGCTGGCGGCCATTGCCATCAGCACCGTCGTGTATTTCGCGCTGGTGATCTGGTCCTCCAAGGCGGGCAGCGAGGACGAGCTGGTCGGCAACTACACGTTGCTGGTCGACAAGTCTCTATACGGACCGCTGGTGCTCGCGGGGCTCCTGGGCGCCACGTTCTCGTCGGCGCTCGCGTCGTTGGTGGGCGCGCCTCGCATCTTGTTGGCGCTGGCTCAGGACGGACTGGTGCCGAGGGGTGCAGCCTTTGCCAAGGTTTCCCCCGGTGGAGAGCCGCGCAACGCGATGCTCTTGACCGGAGTCCTCGTTCTCGGGGCTCTGATGCTGAGAAACCTCAACGCCATCGCGCCGCTGATCTCGGGGTTCTTCCTGATCACCTACGCGGTCATCAACGTGGTCATGATGGTGGAGTCCAGCCTAGGTCTGGTGAGCTTCAGGCCCACGCTGCGGCTGCCCATCTGGGTGCCGCTGCTCGGTACGGTGGGGTGCCTGTTCGCGATGTTCATCGTCAACCCGACCTTCAGTCTGGTGGCGTGGGGCTTGGTCATCGCCCTGTACTTCTGGATCATGCAGCGCGGTCTGGCTCGCCGTGGTGACGACGTCCGCAGCGGCATCTTCGTGGCCTTCGCCGAGTGGGCGGCGAGCAAGTGCACCGAGCTTGGCATCAACACGAGCCGCGCCTGGAAGCCGAGCTTCTTGGTGCCCGTGGTGGACGGTTCGGAGTTGCGAGGCGAGTTCCAGCTCGTGGTGGACATGTGTCAGCCCAGCGGGAGCGTGAAGCTGCTCGGGATCGCCGACCAGGAGACCGTGCGCGACCTGACTCCGCGGATCGAGAACCTCGGGTTGAGCCTGCGGAAGCGCGCCGTGTTTTCGACCTGGAGCGTGATCGACTCGGGCGGCTACGTCACGGGCACGATCGCGGGGCTCCAGGCGCTGAAGAGCGCGTTCTTCCGCCCGAACGTGCTCCTGCTCAGCCTGCCGGA
Source organism: uncultured delta proteobacterium (assembly GCA_963716725.1). Classification (GTDB taxonomy): domain Bacteria; phylum Myxococcota_A; class Polyangia; order Polyangiales; family Polyangiaceae; genus JADJKB01. The sequence goes on along the minus strand of CAVQUB010000021.1, from coordinate 254,240 downwards.
GAACACCGAGCGACACGCGGAGCTGACGAATTTGGTCAAAGAGGCCGCGCGACTCGATGTCGGAGTGACCTTGCTCGGCCTGCACGCCAAGGCCGGGCTGGGTCGCACGGACGTCGTGAATGTCTGGCTGCGTCCACCCCTCGAGGGCGAGTCGATCGAGCAGACGCTCAGCCGCGGGAACATGAACCTGGGCATGTTGCTCGGATATCGCCTGGCGCGGGGTTGGGAGGCAGAGCTGAATCTGATCTGCGTCGTGGAGACGGAAGAAGAGCACGCGGCTGCCGACCTTTACCTCGAAGAGCTGCGGGACCTGGCTCGCATTCCAGGTCGCGCCAAGAGCCTGGTCTTCGTCGGCCGCTTCGAAGAGTGTCTGGCACTGGCGCCGCAGAGCGACATGGACATCATGGGCATGCCGAAGGACTACGACATGGAGTTCGTCAAGCGCATGGTGGAAGAGACGCGCTCGAGCTGCATGTTCACCGTCGACTCGGGACGGGAGAGCGTCTTGGCCTGACCTTCACCGGGCGACAGCGTTCAGAACAGCCCGGCCACCGCCACGCCGTATCCCTTTCGGCCCACCGCTGCGGGGGCCGCCATCACTCGGGTCGGCCCGGTTGGGCTGGGCCGCCCGGAGGAGGCGCCGACGAGCATGAGTACCGCGCCCCCCGCTTGAAGCACGCCATCGAGCACGAGCATCCCGCGCACTAGCGGCTCGCCCACACATTTGCCGACCTCGCTGTCGAAGCCCTTCTTGTCTTCCGCGTCGGCGCAGGGATCTCGGCGCCCCGACAGCGCGAGCCAGGGGCCCACCACCGGCGCGGCGAGCCATCCACTTCCGTTCTCGAAGCCCTCGGATGCGCCGATCCCAAGGCCGGTCGCGTAGGGCAACCCGATCATCAACGCGCCCACCAACACCATTGGCGAAGACGCGGTCGAGCTTCCGTCGCTGGGCAGGTCACGCATGGGTGCGCCCGGGGTGCCCGGGGCGCCCGGGGCGAAGGTGGGGGCAAACGCCGGGGAGGGGCTGGTCCCGAAGGCGGGCGCGTAGGCAGGGCCTCCGCCGCCTTGTTGCGACGGCGCAGCGAAGGCTGGCTCCCGTGGGCTGGTATCGAAGCGCGGTGCTTGCTCCGACGGTTGCGCCGCCGGCGACTGTGCAGTGGGGGATGGGCTGCCCCCCCGAGAGAGGTCCGGGAACGACGCGGACGACTGGGCGAATGCCGGCGAGGCGATCAAGATCAGCGCGGCGGACAGGACGGCCTTGTGCATGATGAGCGGGGTCAGAGCAGGTTCCGTGCCGCCCCGGGCCAGCCCCAACGTCTGGAAATCAGCGGGGCTCGGCCTTGTGCCAGATCCCGGATGTGCCAGCGGACGCGACGCCCGCGGCGTGTCAGGTCGCGCCGCGGTCAAAGGCACTTGCCCGGGTATTCGGCCATGCCGCACAGGGCACCGCATGGGCAGATCGACGCTCCGTTGCACTTTTTGCCTTGGGCACACTCGACGTCGGCCCAGCAGGCGCCTGCGACGGACTGCTTGCACACGCCCATCGCGCACACGGATCCGGCCCCGCAGTCGAGCTGTGACTTGCAGCACGCCGTGGGTGGGGGCGGTGGCGGCGGGGAGCCCTTGCACCACCCCATCTGCCCGCCGCACGCGCACATCGCGCCGCAGGGGCAGACACATTCGCCGCTGCATGTCGTCCCGTTGCTGCAGTCCTTGCTGCTCCAGCACTGCCCCGCGGGGGGCTTCATCTCGCAGTTTCCCCCCACGCACATCATCGGCACGTTGGGCTTCTGCGTGCAGTCCGCGTCCTTCGCGCAGCACCCCGGCTGCACAGTGCACTGTCCCAGCTGATCGGGACCCGAGCAGTCGGCGTCGCAGGGGCACACGAACCCTCCCTTGCAGACGGATCCCAGTCCGCCGCAGTCTTGATCCGACCAGCAGAGTCCCGGCGGCGGCGGCTCTTTGCAGACGCCGTTCACGCACTGCTTCGAGTCGCCGTAGGTTTCGCAGTCGTACTTGGCGTTTGCACTGCAACAGCCGGGACTGCCGGCGGCCCCGCCTCCGCCCGCGGCGCCCGAGCTGCCGCCACCGGCGCCCGCCACGCCACCGGATCCCGACGCGCCTCCGCCCGTGCCACCGCCGGAGGTTCCGCCGGCGCCGGCGCCGGCATCGGCCCCGCCCTTGCCGTCCAGCATGGTGGAGCCGCCGCAACCGACGAGAGCCAGACCCGAGATCACCAACAAGCCAATGGCAAAACGCATGGCCGAACTCGAGTGCAGGGCTCGTGCCACGCACAAAGGTCGCGATTCTCGCCGACCGTCGGCTGCGCGCCGGGGCAGGCCGAGCGCATGTTGTGCCAGATCGGGCGTGTGCCAAGGGGCTCAGCGCACGAGCCCGAACCAGGCGCCGCCGCACGCAAGCGCAAACGCCAGCGGGGCCGCCGCCAAGCCGAACACCGCTGTCACCGGCGCGGCGAGGGAAGCGAGCAGGACCGCAGCGATGATGGCGACGCCCGCTCCCATGGCCGGCTCGAGCACGCTGTGAGCGGAGCTCGCGCGCGCGACCAAGTAACCGGCGACGGGAAACCCCGCGAGCACGCCTGCGCCGAGCAGCACCAGAGGCCCGCTCGAGCGCACGTCGCTCTCGTCAGCCAGCGCGAAGTCGACCCCAATTGCGTGACCAACGTACACCGCTCCCGCGAGCGCGACCAGGACGACCCCGAGGGTGACCAGGGCGCCGATCGCGATCCAGTGCAGCATCAGCGGACGCTCCGGCCGTGCGAGTGCGTGGCGCATGCTTCGGAGCGACGGCGGCTCCGGACTGCTCGAGAGCAGCCGCGAGGCGCGCGAGTCAGGGGCTGGCGCGACGTCGCGCAGCGCGGCCCAGCTGGCCGCCGCCATCGTCAAGAACATGGGTACGGCCAGCACCAAGACGCCCGGCCCGCGACCAAACACGATGTGGTCGTACAGGCCGTGCAGGGCCACGGACGAAAACCAAGCGATCACGAACCAGCGACCACGCGCGGCGCGCTGGGTGCCGAGGGCGTAGCCCCACATTGCCGCCAAGAAGGGGTGCGCCAGCATCCCGAGCAAGAGCCGCGCCGCCAACAGCGTCGAGGGCGGTTCGGAGCTAGCAATGCTGATGCCCTCACCCGCCGCGAATCCTGCGCCAGCGCAGGCCGCGTAGACGAGGCCGAGGCGCGGAGACACCAGAGCGCGCGTGCTGTAGAGCGGCCACACCACCAAGACCTTCAGCCCCTCTTCGAGGGGAGCCGCCAGGAGGAAGGTCGCGAGCAGCGCGCCGGTCGTGCCCGCGCGAGCGGCGTCGAAAGAGAGATCGGCGAAGGTGAGCACGACGCGCTCGAGCCAACCTGCGCCGAGCCCAGCCAACAGCGCGAGGCCGACGACCAGCGCCGTGCGGCCCCGAGAAACCTGGCCTTGTCGACTGACGAGCCGCCAAACCAAGAACGCGATCGCCAGCGGGACGACGCTGGTCAGCGCGACGAGCAGGAACCGCGGCACGATGCGCCGCTCCGATCAGAAGTGGAGCCCGGCGACGCCCGTCAGCGAGACCGCCGCACCGATGCTCGAGCCGTCGGCCTCGTACGCCTCGGCAGCCGCCTGCGTGCCGCTGGTGCCGCTGGTGCCGCTGGCCTTGAGCTTCGACGGATTGACCCCCGGTCGAGTGAGCACGAGCATCTCGCCGGTCAGGTTGGCGCCGATCGAGAACGTGCTCGAGACGTAGACGTCGATGCCGAAGCCGCCGCGGATGTCGTAGCCCTTGATGTCCACGTCTTCGGAGCTGAGGCTGCCGCCCAGGTTGTTGCCATCGAAGGCGCCCATCGAAGCGTAGCCGCCGCCGAAGGTGAAGTAGGGCTCGACGGCCCCGAGCGGGATGTGAATGCCGAGCTCTCCATTGAGCGTCCAGATGTCCCACTCGCTGAACTGCCCCAGCCGGAAGCGTGCGCCGAGGGTGATGAAGACGAGCCGGAGGCCCAAGCCTGCGCCGTACATCAGACCCGTTTGCGAGGTTTTCACCGTGCCAGCATCGACCAGGTTGTTGGCCTTGAAGGTCTGAAGCCCGAGGTGCTGACCGCCCACTTCGGCGTTGAGCCAGAAGAACTCGAGCCCACGGCCGGAGTCCTCTTTGTCCGCCTTCGACATCTGTTGCTCGGTTTGTTGGTAGCCCGCGTTGGGGTCCCCCGGGTTCGAGCTCGGTGGCGCCAGGCCGCCGGCGCTCATGCCGCCGGTCCCCTGGCCTTGAGGTGTCCCCCAGCTCTGCTGCGGCTGCTGTGGTTGCTGCCCCGCGGGCTGGCCCCAGGTTTGAGCGGACGCGGCGCCGGGAGCGGCGAGAACGGCGAGTGCCAACACGATTTGGCTCTTCATCGACGCAGAGCCTAGCTGCATCGGGTCAATTCCGCCAGCGAACCACCCGGGCCGGCAGCCCCCGCTCGCCGATCTCCTCGCACAGCGATTCGAGCATCGAGCGATTGGCGCCGTGCCACTCGAGCTCCTCGACGCGGCCGAACAGCTCCGCGTCGCTCCTCAGAGTCGTGAGGGTCTTGTACAGGCGAGCCTCCTCGCGGCGGGTCGAGAGCTCCCGGGCCAACGACCGTGCTCCGCGCACCGCGACGTCCCACATCGAGTCGTCGTCGGGGATGTTCTCGATGCTCTCGTAGCGAGCGAGTAGCGTCGACGCGGAGCGTGCGCCCCAGCGTGGGATGCCCGGGATACCGTCGGCAGCGTCACCGACCAACGCCAAGTAGTCCGCGATGGCGCCTGGCGGTACGCCGAAGCGGAGTCGCACGCCGTCGGCGTCGAGTACTCGTCGACGCGCGCGATCGAGACAGACCACACGGTCGTCCACCACACACTGAGCGAGATCCTTGTCGGGGGAGCACAGCACTACCTGCTCGACTCGGGAGTCCCTGATCAGCTGGGCCGCGGCGCTCGCCATGGCGTCGTCGGCTTCGAGCGCAGTCATTGGCCAGACCACCAGGCCCAGCGCCTCCGCCGCGCGCTCGGCGAGCTCGAATTGTAACAGCAAGGCGGGATCGACCCCGTCCGCGGTCTTGTAGCCAGCGAAGAGATCGTTTCGAAACGACTCGATCACGTGATCGAAGGCACAGGCGGCGTGCGTGACGTTTTCGTCACGCAAGAACGCATGGAGGCTGCTCAGCAGACCTCGCGTCGCGCCGACCTCGCGCCCACGCGCGTCATGGGCGCTGGGCGTTCCGAAGAAGGCTCGGAAGAGCTCGTAGGTGCCGTCGATCAGATGAACCCGCACTGGGCGACCCTCATACGACAAATTACCTCTCGGACGATCAGTCCTTGCGCTCGACGGGCGGGCAGAGGAACATCGCGGCCACTCGAAAACGAGGGCTCGGACATGACCAATCGTCGCCGCACACTAATGAGTCTCGGGATGCTGGGAGCCCTGGTCGTGTCGAGCTGCACGCTCTTCACGGACGTCGACCGCGACAAGATCCAGGAGGGGACCGGCGGCATCGGCGGCAGCGGAGGCACCGGTGGGGTCGGCGGAGGCGGCACCGGTGGCGGCGGAACCGGCGGCACTGGTGGCATCGGCGGCGCCGGTGGCACGGGCGGCACGGGCGGCACGGCGGGCAGTGGCGGCATGGCCGGCAGCGGCGGCATGGCTGGCGCTGACGCCGGCGACGGATTGGCCGGCAGCGACGCTGGCGACGGCGCAGCCGGAAGCGATGGCGGCCCGGATGCTTCCAGCGGTGGCGCGGGCGGCAGCGGTGGCGCGGGCGGCAGCGGTGGCGCGGGCGGCAGCGGTGGCGCGGGCGGCAGCGGCGGCGCGGGCGGCGCGGGCGGCGCGGGCGGCAGCGGCGGCGCGGGCGGCAGCGGTGGCAGTGACGCGGGCTCCGACGCCGCGGTCGACGCCAGCACCGGCGGCGGGGATGCCGGCGCCGATGCACCGGACGACGCTGCAGGCGACGCCGGGGACGCCAGCACCGATTGAGGCCTTTCCAAGCGGCGAGCCGCCTGTGATACAACCCGTCGCATGACTGGCTCGAGTCGCTACCTCGTCATCGCAGGCGCCGGACTGGCGCTCATCGGCTGCGCTCTCATCACCGACGTCGACCGCGCGAAAATCGAAGCGTCCGGTGGCACCCCGGGCAGCGGCGGTGCGACCGGCGGCAGCGGCGGTGCGACCGGCGGCAGCGGCGGCTCGACCGGCGGCAGCGGCGGCTCGACCGGCGGCACCGCGGGCGCCGGCGGAACAGCGGGCAGCGGTGGCGCGACGGGCGGCAGCGGTGGCGCGACCGGCGGCAGCGGCGGCTCGACCGGCGGCAGCGGCGGCTCGACCGGCGGCAGCGGCGGCTCGACCGGCGGCAGCGGCGGCGCGACCGGCGGCAGCGGCGGCTCGACCGGCGGCAGCGGCGGCTCGACCGGCGGCAGCGGCGGCTCGACCGGCGGCAGCGGCGGCTCGACCGGCGGCAGCGGCGGCTCGACCGGCGGCAGCGGCGGCTCGACCGGCGGCAGCGGCGGCGCGGACGCTGGGCCCGACGACGCAGGCTCCGACTGAAGGGGCGATCGACCGCGCGCTTCGTGGCTGCGTCCTGCGCCACGGTCCTGCGCGCTGATCTTCAGGCCACGGGCACGTAGCGCAGGGCGCGTCGCGGCGCGCCGGTGAGCGGGAGGCAGTAGGTCTCGTCGCGATCGACGCGCCATCCGGCGACGCTCGGCGGAGCGGTGCGCGCGACGAGCACCCACACCGAGTTACGCGCGATCCGTACGCCTTCGGCCAGCCAGTCTGCCGGATCGAGGGTGGCGCGCGAGATCGCCGCGTCGAAGCTCCTGTCCGCAATCGCCTCGCAGCGATCGCGACGCACCGATACGCGGTCCAGCGCGAGGGCACCGACCGCGGTACGCAAGAACGCCACCCGCTTGGCCTTGGGCTCGATCAGCGTGAGGCTGCCATTCATCAAGAGCGCCAAGGGAATGCCCGGCGCGCCCGCCCCGCTCCCGACGTCGACCCAAGCCTCGCCGACGCGGTCGTGCAGGCGTGCGACCACGGCAGCGTCGGCCACGAACAGGTCTACGAGTTCGTCGGGGTCCCGCGCCGCGGTCAAATCGACTTTGTCGTTCCACTCGACGACGCGGTCGAGGAGAGCGGCGAGCGTCCGCACCGTTTCATGGTCTGCTTCTGCATTCAGGCTGCGCATGCAGCGCTCGATGCGTGGGGCGAGGCCCCCTCCCGGGCGAGTCGGCATTTCCCCCAACGTGTACCGCACCCGGGACTTTTGCTACACCGTGGGGCGTATGCCCACCTTGCCCCCGGCGGCGGTCCGCGATCCGACGCCGTCCCTCGAAGCCCTCGAGCGCCTGGTGCGAGCCGCAACCGGCACCTCGGGGCCGGTTAGCGTCGCCGCGATGGAAGGGGGCGCGTCGACACGCCGGTTCTTTCGTATCCGTCTGCGAGACGGTCGCAGCGCCGTCGCGATGTACGTCCCTGACGCGAAACGCTCGGACGAGGTGGCCAAGGCCGACGACTCCGCCCGCCGCTGGCCCTTCCTCGAAGTCAGGGACCTGCTCGCCGACAAGGGAGTGAGGGTGCCGCGCGTGATCGGCGAAGCCTGTGACGATGGGTTCCTGCTCGTCGAAGATCTGGGGGACGACACCCTCGCGCGCTACCTCGAGCGGAAGCCCGCGACGCGCGAGCGCCTGTACCAGTCGGCGGTGGCCGATCTCGCGCGAGCGCAGCGCGAGCTGAGCCCACTCCCGGCCACCTCAGTGGTCGCATCACGGGCGTTCGACGAAGATCTCCTGCGCTGGGAGGTGGAGCACTTCCGCGAGTGGGCGCTCGAAGCCCGCGGGATCACGCTCGGTGCCGAGGACAGTGGCGTCTTCGCCGAAGCAGCCAGCACCCTGGCCGAGCGCATCGCGAGCTGGCCGCGCGGTTTCGTGCACCGGGACTATCAGAGCCGAAACCTGATGGTGCAGGAGCACGCTGACGCCGATCCGTCGCTGGTCTGGATTGATTTCCAGGACGCCTTGCTCGGCCCGCGGGTCTACGACTTGGTTGCGCTGCTCAACGACAGCTACCAGTCCTTCGACCGGAGCTTCGTCGAAGCGCGCCTCGACGAGTACTCGGAGCACCACGGGCTCGACGCGGTCGGTCGCAAAGCCGTCGGGCGGGAGTTCGACACCGTCACCGTCCAGCGCAAGCTCAAGGACGCGGGTCGCTTCGTCTTCATCGATCGCGTCCGGGGAAATCCAGCGTTCTTGGGTTTTGTCGAGCCCACCATCGAGAAGGTCTTCGGCGCTCTCGAGCGACTCGACGGTGACCCGACGCTCGATCGGCTGCACGCGCTCTTGAGGCGATTGCTCTGACTCGAGAGCTGTCGAAAATCCGACAGCTCTTTCACTTGGTCATCGGGGAGGCACGCGCCTCCCCGCCCCACGCGACGCGCTGCGCGACAGCCGACGGGGTGGGCCGGCTCCGCCGGCTTGCGTTCCGCCATTCTTCGACACGCCTTCAGGGCACGAGCGCGGGGGGCGGTGGGGTGTCGGGCCACACCCCCACCCATTCGTCGGCGAGGTCGCTGTCGCAGAACAGGAGCCAACTCCGGCGACTCACTCCGGCGCTCCTCGCCACCTCGCACACCACCGAGAGCGCGGCTGGTTCGGGCGCCAGCGCCAAATCCACATAGGCGTAGCGCAGCCCCAGGCCGTTGCCGACGACGGCGCCGAGCCGTCGCGCGGAGAGCGAGGTGGCCAAGTCGTCCTCCAGCTTTGCGCGCCGAGCGACGCGATCTTCGAACGATGCGCCCCCGGCGTCGGTCTTCAAGTACACAACCCGGGCTCCACCGCGCACGAAGCGCTTCGACGAGAAGGGCGCGCCTTCGAGGAAACACTTGAGCATCTCGGGCAAGGCGCCGCTTGCCAGGGCGACGTCGTCCTGGGCCGCATACTCGGAACAGGCTTCGGGCTCGGACTCGAACAGCACCCAGCCCTCGCGCGGCGCCGTGAGCCCTGCCAGATCTGGCAGCTCGCGAGCCAAACCCTCCACCGCCCGGGCGACGGCCTGCGGCAACTCCGCCAGCGGAAAACGTGGCGCGGCGTCCCGCTGCACGACGCGCAGCGCCCCACCACGCGGCAAGGGCTCCGCGTCGATTCTGCCAACCCAGTCATCGGTCACCCGCTCACCGAGCAAGACCTCCGCGGCGCGTTCGGCCGCCGCCAGCGCGCGCTCGTCCGTGGCGCTTCCGAAACCGTCGCCATAGATGACCAGCTCGAGCAAGTGACCGCGAGAAAAACCCGCCCGGGCCTGGGCAGAGCCGAGCTCGAAGCCGTGCTCCCGCCGCACGGTGGCCACCATCTCGTCGAAGGCCCGCGCTGGCCGATGCGTGGTGAAACGTAGGCCATCGACCTTCGACGCCCGCTCCGCCACGAACGCGGCCAGGGGCCGAACTCGGCGTTCGCCGCGGGGCGTCACCACCACCAAGTGTTCGTCGCGAAGTAGCTCGGCGTCCAGATCGGGATGGATGCGCGCGATGGAGATCCGCGATGGTCACCTCGTCGTGACCCGCTTCGGCCACGGAGTGCAAGACGGCGTCGATGCGAGCGGCGAGGGCGGCCCGCTCTCGCGCTTCGCCCTGCCCGTCGCCCGTGTAGAGGAAGCGCATCGAGGCCAAGCCATGGCCGCATCTCGGAGGCCGCGTCAAGACACGCCGGGGTTGCCCCAGAGCGCGGCGCGTGTTTGGCTCCGCGGCCATGAAGCTGGGGATTTGGACGCTCGCGCTCGTGTGCTTGGGCGCTGGCACGTTCGTAGCGTGCGGTAGCGACGACGCTGACGGTGGCTCGGCGACCGGTGGCGTTGGCGGCGTTGGCGGCGTTGGCGGCGCAGGCGGAGCGAGCGGCAGCGGCGGCGTGGCCAAGCCCGAGCCCGCCGGCATCGCTTTCAAAGCGCTGGCCCCCATGCCCTCCGGTGAACAGATCCTGTTCAACGACTGGGATCTGCAACCCAACGCGGTGTCTTCCATGAAGCCCGACGGGTCATCCGAGACGAAGATCTTCGAGGCACACCGGGTCTGGTCCATGGGCGTCTCGAAGGACGCGGCGAAGATTGCCTTTGCTTGCGGTGATCCGCTGCAGAAGGAGCACTACGGCGTCGAGATTGGCGACGCCGTTCAGCACACCTGGGTCTACGACGCAGCGACACAGAGCGCCGCGGTGCTCTCGTGGGGCAACATCAACGACGAGTGCCACGATTGGAACAGCGCGGCGGACTCCATGGTCGTGTGTCGTCGGCGTGACTTCGCCGCGACGGGAGAAAACAAGACCTATCGCGTCGGCCGGCTCGCGACGAGCGGCGCCTTCGAGTGGTTGGGTCTCGGCGAGGACTCGACGCCCACGACGATGGAGCTTCATCCCCAGCTCAGCTCCGACGAAACCACGCTCTTCTACACGCTGATCAACGTCACCGGTGGCAAACAAGAGCGCGCCATTGTGAAGAAGACGCTGCCGAGCGGCGCTCCGACCTCGCTCCGAGCGAGCGCTTCGGGCGGCGTGCTCTCGCCGGACGGTGCTCGTCTGCTCTTTGCCGATACCGCGCAGAAGAGCGCGCTCTACAGCATGAAGCTCGACGGCTCCGACCTGATCAAGGTCGCGAGCCGCAACGGCACCAGTACGGTCTGGTCGCCCGACGGCAAGAAGATCGCGTACCTGTGGGGAGAGACCCAGGGCTGCAGCCACGTCGAGGTGGTCCTCGCCGATGGATCGCAGGCCGACGCGCCGGTGCGCGTGCGGGAGTGCGGGAGCTCCTTCGTGACGGAGCTGGCGTGGGTGATCCGGCCCTGAGCGAGCTCAGAGATCCACGGAGTAGACGAAGCTGTTCTTGGGGAAGCGCAGCACCCGCTCCGCGATGATGCCTTGCGGGACCTGGCCGCCATCGACGTGCTTCTTTGCCAGGGCTTCGAGGCCCTTCTTGTCGTTTCGCGCCTTGAGCTGTGCGACCTGGCGCATCAGCTGCTGGCTGGCGCTCGGGAACTTGTCGAACTGCAGCTTGAAGGCGCCTACGTCGCTGCCATTGGCCGCGATCGCGGTGGCGTCCCACACCACGGCGCCGGCCTCCATCAACACGCCGAGCTGAATCGCGGCCAATTGGCTGTACGGCTTGCGGGTGCCTTCGTCGGTCCACATTCCCTGCGCGACGTGGCCAAACGACCACACGACGCTGTCGAGGTACGACTGCCGCCTCACCTCTTCGGTGATGACTGCCTTCTTTACGAGCAAGTCCAAGAAGTAGAGCGCGCCGCTCTGCGCCTTGAGTTCTTCGAGCATCGAAGCGAGGCCGCCGCCGAAGGCTTGGCTGTCGGTCTTGCCCATGAAAGTGTACTCGTGGCTCGGGCCGAGGTTGTGCGTCGCCTCGTGGAGGACGGTGGCCAAGAGCCCGGGCATCGCGTCGTCGCGCAGCAGGCTGGCCGTGGACTTGTCGAGCAGCGACTGCGCCTGCTCACGCCTCGCCTGCAATGAGTCGGGGTCCGTGTAGAGGTTCGCCATGGCGACGGTACGACCGCGACTCTCGTTGGCGACCTTGCCCCAGTTCGGCAACGACTGACCGATGGTGGCACCGAAGGCCGCGCGGCTGTCGCCCGCGTTGAGCACGACGTCGATGAACTCGGGCAGCTTGAAGTTCACCGTCCGAGTTCGGTACGGCCACCCAATCAGCTTGGCGAGCGCGGCCTCCATTTCCTGCCGGAAAGGCGAGAGCTTCTGTTGCCAGACCAGCGAGTCCTTGTTGACGCGTGCGAAGCTGACATGAAAGCCCGCCTTCTGGCTGCAGGGTTCCCAGTAGGTCTCGTCCGGCCCGATCCGCAGGTAGAACTTGGAGCCCTTGCCGCTCATCTTCGACCAGGCTTCGTCGGCGGCCTCCCAGTCGTTGTCGCGGAAGGCGCGGGCCGCAGCCGACAGGTAGTCGGCGAAGGCGCGCTCGTCGGTGCCGAGGGACCCTGCGGCGGCGTCGAGGTGCGCCGCGACCATCTGCATGCCGCGCGCGTATGCGTTCGAGTACTTCACTGGCACGAGCTGCCCGTCTTGCTCTCGGACGACGACGAAGGGAGCCAGCAGGTCTTTGGCGTCCTTGCGCTTTTCCAGGGCTTCGCAGAACTGCGGATCGTCTTGCAGGCTGGCAGGGTAGAGATCCACCTTGCGCTTCGGCGCGCCGGGGATGGCGCTGCACGCGGGGTTCTTCTCGGTCTTGGGGCCCTCACACTTCGAGCCCCAGTTGCGACGAAACAGGCTCTGACTGGCCGCGTGGTCGCTCGGGACTTTGCTCTCGAGGGCTGTCATCCCGGTCTGAGTCGCGAACAAGCGCTCGACTTCCAGGGCCGCCGCGACGATGGAACGGACAGCGGCGCGGTCCGAGGGCGCGAACCCGCGGAAGTCGCTGTGAATGAGCGTCGTTCGACCTTGGTCGAGGTCTTCGAGCACGAGCGCGCGCCGAGTTGCTTCGGCGGGGTCGAGATCGACGCTCGGAGGGTGGAGCGACGCGAGCATCCCCGAGTAGGCCAGGTCGAACTCCGGGCTCAGCCTGCCGCCTCGGACCCACGGCGGCGACGTCGGGTAGAACAAGAGCCCGCGGATCTCGTCGGCGTCGACGACCTTGTTCGCGTTCGAGTCGTGCGCCCAGTACACCGGCAGGTTCATGCGCACGGCGAGCTGATTGAAGGCCCGGCGGTCGAGCGCGTCGTAGGTCAGCGGCGGAGCCGGAGCCGCGGCCACGGGGGCCGGTAGCGGCATGAGCGGCGGCGGCGGCCGGGCAGCCTCGCGAGGGGAGCAGGCGAGGGGAGCGAGGAGGAGCGAGCAGATGAGGGGGCGACGGGCGCGCATGGCGCGCGCCTATACGACGATTTCGGAGGGCCAGATAGCGGCGACCGCGAGTCATCTGCGGGCAGCGTCCTAGCGTGCGCAAATCGTTCGCGAAGCATCGGGCTCGGCAGGCCTTTTGTCCAACGGCGTCGGCCTCGCACGGGATGTGCTTTCCCCGGCCGGTCGCTAGCCCTGGAGTCCACGGACATGAACCCTGCTTCCCCTCATACCCTTCGGAACATCGCCCTGCTCGGCCAGGCCAGCAGCGGCAAGACGACGTTGACCGAGCGCCTGCTGTTTGCCGCGAAGGCCATCCCGGCTGCTGGCTCGATCGAGCGAGGCGACACCGTCAGCGACTTCGACCCCCTCGAGAAGTCGATGCGCCACTCGCTGAACGTTAGCCTCACGCACTTCGAGTGGGCCGACCACCACGTGAATCTCTTGGACACGCCGGGTACACCCGACTTCCTCGGTCGAGCCTTCGAGGCACTCGAAGCCGTCGAGACGGCGGCCGTGGTCATTGGTGCCGACGCCGGGATAGGCGCGGTCACTCGGCGCGCGATGAGAGCGGCCGATGGCCTGTGTCGTATGGTGATCGTCAACAAGATCGACCTCCAGCCTCAGAGGATCGCCGGGCTGATGACCGAGCTCACCGAGATGTTCGGCAAGGTCTGTCTGCCCATCAACCTGCCGTCGCCCCAAGGGGACCGAGTCATCGACTGCTTCTTCTCTCCCGAGCTGGGCGCCGAGACCGCGTTCTCCAGCGTCGCGGCCGCGCACGACGCCGTCGTCGACCAGGTTGTCGCGCTCGATGACCGGCTCATGGAGCTCTATCTGGGCCAGGGCGAGTCGCTGAAGGCCGAGCAGTTGCACGACGCGTTCGAGGCCGCGCTTCGCCAGGGGGCCCTGATCCCGGTGTGCTTCGTCTCCGGTACGACCGGCGCGGGAACGCGCGAACTCCTGGACGTGATCGCAAAGCTGATGCCCGACCCCACCGAAGGTAATCCTCCCCGGTTCTTCCGGAGTCAAGGCGCCGAGGCTGCTGCGGTGCACGTCGTGGCCGATCCCAATCGCCACGCCGTCGCCCACGTCTTCGAGATCGTGAATGACCCATTCCGGGGCAAGCTGGCGATCTTCCGCCTGTACCAGGGCACCATCGCACCGGGCAGTCAGCTCTTCATCGGCGACGCGCGCAAGCCCTTCAAGGTGTCGCACCTGCTGCGTCTGCAGGGGAAGAACCAGGTCGACGTCGAGCGGGCCATCGCGGGGGACATCTGCGCCGTCGCCCGCGTCGATTCCATCACCCGGGACGCCGTGCTGCACGATTCGCACGACGAAGACCAGATCCACCTCCATCCGCCACCCTTTCCCACGCCCGTCTTCGGCCTCGCGCTGATCCCAGCGCGGCGCGGCGACGAGCAGAAACTGTCGGACGCGTTGCACCGTCTGCTCGAAGAAGATCCGTCGCTCGCGGTGGAACACGATGCGGAGTCGAATGAGACCATCATCCGGGGACTCGGTGAGGTCCACCTGCGCACAATCGTCGAGCAACTCGGCTCGCGGTACAACGTCAAGGTCGAGACCCGCGAACCGAGCGTGCCCTACCGCGAGACCATCTCGGCGCGATCCGAGACGCGTTATCGACACAAGAAGCAGACCGGTGGCGCCGGGCAGTTCGGTGAGGTGGCCCTTCGCATCGAGCCGCTCGAACGCGGGGCGGGCTTCGAGTTCGTGGACGAAATCAAGGGCGGCGTCATCCCCGGGCACTTCATCTCGGCCGTCGAGAAGGGCGTCCGGCAGGCGCTGGGCGAGGGCGTTGCAGCGGGCTACCCCATCTCGGACGTGCGCGTGACGGTCTTCGACGGCAAGACCCACGCGGTGGACTCGAAAGAGGTCGCGTTCATCACCGCCGGGCGCCACGCCATGCTCGACGCGGTGGCGCAGGCGGGGCCCATCGTGCTCGAGCCCGTACTCGAGGTGCACGTTCGCGCGCGCGCTGACCTGCTGGGCGAGCTGAGCGCCGACTTTGCCCATCGGCGCGGGCGCATCACGGGAAACTCAGCCCTGGCAGACGGGCGCGCCGAGATCAGTGGCGAGGCGCCCATGGCCGAGATGGGCGCCTTCGAGAGCCGCCTGAAGTCCATGACCGGCGGCGACGGCAGCTACTCCATCGCCTTCAGTCACTTCGACCGAGTCCCCGAATCCGTCCAGCAGCGTCTGACACAAGAGCACCAGCAACGCCGCGCCGCTGGTCACCACGGCGCCGCGACCAAGGAGTAGACCATGCACGTTCAATCGCACGATCTGGAGTCGGAGTTCCCCGATCACAAAGCGCAGATCGCCGAGCTGCGGCTCAGCGACGCGAGCTTCAAGGAGCTCCTCGACCGCTACGCCGCGACCAACGCCGAGGTGGTGAAGGCCGAAGCGGCGGATGTTCCCATGTCGGACTTTGCCTTCGAGGTTCTCAAGAAACAGCGCCTGCACCTGAAAGACGAGCTCTACGCTCTGCTGCGAGCCCACTCCGGCACGCTCTGAGGTCGCTCTGGACCCTTGACGGCGGACTCTGACTTGGGTCAGTTACGCGAAAATGCGTGCTCCCACTTGGTCTATCGGCGTCGTTGCTTGCATGAGCCTCGTTGGCTTCGGCTGTGGGGGTTCGCCTGCGCCGCCGCCCGCGGGTCCCAGCTCGGAGCCCGGCCCGACGGCGGCCGATACCGCCGAAGCGAACGCCCCGCCCGCGCCGCGCCGCGTCGCCGTGAGCAAGGTCGAGATTCAGGGTGGCGGCGTGGACGAGGCCGCGGTGCGCAAGGGCCTGGAGAGCCAGGGGGAGGCCTTCGAATCCTGCTACGCGGCGACGCTCGAAGCGACGCCGGAGGCCGCGGGCCGCATGATCTTGAGCTACTTGTTCGTCAAGGGCGAGCGCAAGAGCGTGTCGGCGTCGCACTCGGGACCGGGCTCCGCCACCTTGAACGACTGTTTTCAGAAGGCCGCAAACAACGTGACTCTCGCCGTGGATACCGCGGCGGAGCGCAGCTCGATCACCGTCTATCTGGAGATGAGCAAGGACGCCGGCTGAGGCGAATTCAGCCTCCGGGCGGCAGCACTTCCACGCGAACGCGGATCACTCCAGCCCGGAGCATGTCGAGCTGCCTCGCTGCTGCCTTCGACAGGTCGATGATGCGGCTCGGTTTCCCGAAGGGACCACGATCCGTGATGCGCACCAGCACCGAGTTGCCCGTGTCCACGCGCACCACTCGAACGCGCGTGCCGAAGGGCAACCAGCGGTGCGCGGCGGTCAGCGCCGCGGGATCGTAGCGCTCGCCGCTGGCGGTCTTTCGCCCGGCGAGCTTGTCCGAGTAGTACGTCGCTTCGCCGTCGAGCGCAGTGGTGGGCGCCAACTCCGGCTGTGAGGCGCCGGGCGCCGTCGTTGCTGCGGGGCTCGGCGAGGGCGGGGCTCCTGCCGCCGGCGGCAGCGGCTGGGGCAGCGGAGCGACGTGCGCGCAGCCTCCGACGCCGAGGGTCAGAAGCACGCCCGACAGCCTCACGGTTTGGACCACGGCCGGCTGGTGCGGATGTCGTCGATGCGCTGCAGGCGGCCGTTGCCCGCGATCACGTAGCTGGTGGTCACGACGCTGATCTGCCCGCCGCGCTGCCGGAGCACTTCGCACTCGGCGCTCCACGACGAGCTCTCGGGGGGTCGAGGCTTTCGTTTGCTCTTGTTGGGCTTGAGCGGTGCCCGCACCACGGCCTTCATGCTCACGCTGCAGGTATCGATGATGGTCCATTGATCGGGGAACTGCTGATACGACTGATCCAGCATCTTGCCGATCTCGGCGAGCGTTCGAGGCTCACCGTCGATGGACGCGCCGTCACTCACGAGCCCCATGAAGACGCTGGTGCGCCGCGCGTTCAGCGCAGCCTCGATCTTCTCGAGGGCGCGGGAGGTTGCGACCACGAAGTTCTTGTTGCGGTTGTTGGACTCGATGGCAATCGACCGCTCGCAGCAGAGCCCGCGCCGGTCCGGCGCCGCGCTCGCGCCGGCTGCGACCGCGCGGATGGTGCACGCGCCGCCGCCTCGCACCACGAACCCATGCGACTGCGCGGAGAGCGTCCACGACGGATCGCGCGCCACGGTCGCGTCGTCCGCACAAACTCGAGCCCATTGTTGCTCGGTGCACAGAGAGAGCCCCGCGTCTGCGCACTTGGTCTGGGCCTCCAGCACGCTGCGCCCGGCGTCGTCGGGGAGCGACTGAGTGCGGAACTCCTCTACCCAGGCGTTAGAACCAGGAACGGCGCCGGCCGGTATCGATCTGGCGAGCGGCGACGGGCGCGGCTGCTCCGGTCGGCTGGACGCCGACGCTGGCGCAGGGGCGACGCTCGGTTCGGGCGCAGGCGTTGCGCTCGACGCCACGCTCGCTTCGGGCACGGCCGCGGCCGACGCCGCTGCGCTCGGCGGGCGACGTGACGAGGCCAGATAAGCGCCGCCTCCGATCAGGGCGCCGACGGCGATGCTGCCCGCGGCGACGGTCGCGAGCAGCCGGCCGCGCCGGCCGGGCACGATCTCGACGGCGGCCTGCCCGGGTTCTATCGGTACCTGCGTGCTCGACGAGAGCTGAGTCGAAGCCTCTGGCATTCGTTGCAGAGACGGCGGCGGCCCCACCGCTGTCAGGGCGTCCGGCGGCGGCGAGGACGGCAAGAGCGCGTCGATGGCTGCTCCGTCGGACGTGGGCAGGTACGTGTCCGAGGGAAGCACCGCGGCGTGCGACGACATTTGGGCGCGCGGCGCCCAGTTCGCGGCGTCCGACAGCGCGGTCCAAAACTCTCCCATGTTGCGGTAGCGGGCCCTCGGATCCACCGAGAGCGCGACCTGGATCACCTCTTCGACGGGATCGCTCACGTCGACTCCGCGGGCCCGCAGCGTGGGCCGGTGCTCCAGAATCCGCCGACGAGACGAAGAGCTCCGCGGCGTCCTCGCCCTCGAGCGCACGCTTGCCGCTGACCAGCTCGATCAGGACGAGCGCGAGGGCGAACACGTCCGTCCAGGGTCCGGTGGCCCCGAAGCGGCGCGCGAACTGCTCCGGCGCGCCGTAGTGGGCGGTGAATGCTTGCAACGTTCGCCCCGTGACCTCGAAGGCTCGGGTCACGCTGGCCGTCTCGGTGATGACCTTGGCGATGCCGAAGTCCAAGACCTTGATGGTTTGCCTGCCGCCGATCTCGGCGAGAAACAGGTTGGCCGGTTTCACGTCGCGGTGCGCGACGCCTTGTTCGTGAGCCAGATCGAGGGCTCGCGCGACGGGGTCGAGCAGAGTGAGCGCTTCGGCGAGGGGCCGTCCCCGAGCTCCCAACTTGTGCCGCTCGTCCATGTCCCGCTCGAGGGTCCGACCCTCGAGCCACTCGAGCACCAGATAGGGAGTCCAGTGCCCGGTCGGCGAGGTCGCCGCGCCGACGTCGAGGGCCTGCACGATGCCAGCGGTCATCCTCGACAGGCGGTGCTGCAGCTTGCCTTCGTGCAAGAAGCTCTCGAAGAAGCGATCCTTGTCCTCGCCCTTGAAGTCCTCGGGGACCCGCAGGCATTTGAAGGCGACCTTCTCGCCGAAGCCCAGGTGGTTGGCGCGGTACACGACCGCAAAGCCACCTTCTCCGATGCACTCTTCGATGACGTACTTGGCGTCCGCGGTGGCGCCCACCCACCCAAACGGATCACTCGGAGCGCCGGCCATTCGGCCGGCAGCATAGCGCCTAACCTCCCGGTGCCCTTGGGAGAAATCCGCACAACCGTCCGCGCTTGACCCCGGTGGGGCGCCGCACCATCAATGTGGCCGTCGAATGCGCCGAAGAACAGCTTGGGCCCTGCTGAGCGCGTGGGTCGCCGTGGCGGGCGTGGCCGGGGCCGATGCGGGGCCGGATGCCGAGGTGAGCCTAGCTCCCGGCGCCGACGCGGGCGAGATCGCCGACCACCCCGAAGAGGTGAAGGCGCTCGCGCGACAGGTGGAGCGTGTCCGGGCCCTCTTGGCAGAGAAGCTCGACGTGACGGTCGAGCCGCAGTCGTTGTTCGACGTGCCGCTCGCAGACGAGAACGCCATCGCCGTCGAGATCGTGCGGCTCGAGCGCGTGCTTGGCGTGCCTCCGGAGCGGGCTGAGCTCGATGCTGGCGCCGATGCTGCGCCTGGCGCTACCGCTGTCCCGAGCGACGATTCGATCCTCTTGCAGTCCCGGCTCGCGCTCGACGCCGCGCGGCTCGATTTCTATCGCAAGCCCCAGGCCGATCGCGAGGCGCTCCTGAAGCGTCACACCGAGCGCCAGAAGACCGAGCGGGTCGACACGCCTGAAGAGGAGCTCCGCGAATCGGGCAAGAAGGCGCTCGCTGCCGAGGAGAGCCGCCAGCGCGCTCTCGAGGTCGCCCGCCTCGCCCGAACCGAGGCCGCTCGAACGGTGGCCGAAGAGGAAGCGCGACTGCTCTCCGTCGAGAAGCAGCAGGCCGAGTTCGAGGGCGAGCTCGTGCGACGGAGACAAGCGCTGGATGCGGCGGCCGAGACCACGCTGACCTGGCAGCGTCGGATCCGCGAGGCCATCGAAGCGGCCGCGCCGCAGAAGAGCGGCGGCGAGTCCGTCGACGCTCTCTACGACGAGCTCCGGAAGACCCTCAAGGGCTCCAGAGACGAGCTCGATCGAGCGCTCACGGCGCTCTCTTCCTCGCATACCGACGTGCCGAGCGTCGGGGGCAATCCGCTGAGCGAGCTGCCCGCCGAGGTGAACGTCGAGGTAGCCACGAAGAAGCGCGCGGACCTGGAGAAGGCCGAGCGGACCCTGGCGGGAGAGGAGCGCGCAGCCCAGCAGGGCCGCGCTGCGGCGTTCTCGGCCCAGATCGAGAAGCTCAACCGCGGCCGCTTGCAGCTCTTGCCCTTGGTCTCTGCGGGCAAGCGCGACGCGCTGACGGGCCTTGGGGCGGCGGGTCGCGACCAAGGCGCGGCGGAAGCCCGCCAGGTCGCGCTCACGTTCCGAGCGCGCCTCCGAAACGCCATCATCTACCTGCGCGGTCTCGGTACCTCGAGTCCGGCGCGGACGGACTCGGTGCTCGGCGTCGGCGCGGTGGCGCTCTCCTGGGGTTTCGTTCTGGCGGTGTATGTGTGGTGGCGCCGTCGGGCCGAGGGTTTCCTCGTTCCCTTGCTCGACCGCCTGCGAGAAGCGCGCCGCAGCCGCGCGCTCGTCGGCCCGAGCTTTGCCGAACGCAGCGTCGAGTTCTTGATCCGGATCCGCGCTCGGCTCGAGATTGCAGTCGTCCTATACGTCTTGTATCGATTCCTGCCGCCGGAGATCCTCGGCCTGCTGGAAATCAGGATCCCCGTCGCCATCGTGGGTTGGACCGTGGGCGGCGCGCTCGCGGTCGATGTCGCGGACGCGCTCGCCGGGGAGGGCAGCGGGCGGCTGGTTCGCGTCACCCAGATGCAGACGCGCCACATCCGGATCGCCTCCCTGCGTCTGATCAGCCGCGCGGTGGTGGTTTTTGGGGCGATCTTGTCGGTCACCGACGTCGTCGTGGGCAAGGGCACCATCTACACCTGGGTGTTCTCCGCGGGCTGGTTTGCCGCGCTGCCGGTGGCGCTGGTGATCGTGCACTGGTGGAAGCCGATCATCTTCGAGATCGTGGCCACCAAGCGCAAGAAGCGCCCCTTCGATCGCTGGGTCGACGCCCGCAAAGCCGGCTGGGTGAGCTTCCCGGTGGCCGCGCTCGCAGGCGTGTTCTTGCTCGGCACGGGCGTGGGCCGTCGTATCCGCGCGTGGACCACCGGGCTGGAGCTCACGCGGCGCCTGCTGGCCTACCTGTTTCAGCGCGAGATGAGCAAGAAGGTCGTGGGTGATGGCCGGGAACCGCGCGCGTCGCTCTCGGACGAGCTCCTGCGTGCGTTGGACCCCGAGACGCCTTCCATGAGCTTGGTCACCAGCGCTGCGGACGAGGAGGCCAATGAGCTGCTCGAGCAGATCGACCGCCGGGGCGGCGGCGTCTTTGCCGTAGTCGGAGAGCGAGGTCTTGGAAAGACCACGCTCCTGCACCGGATGCAGGGTCAGCGCAAGACCGTGACGCTGGTGACTTGCCCACCGGGCGGCCTCACCGAACTCCAGCCCGCCATTGCTCGAGCGCTCGGTCTCCGGGCTGAAGCCACCTTCGACGAGATTGGCGAGAAGCTCGACCAGGGCGGAGATGACGCTGCCTTGCTGCTCGACGACGCTCACCGGCTCATCCGTCCCACCATGGGCGGCCTCGACGCGATGGATCGACTGCTCGAGGTCGCGCGCAAGTACAGCTCGCGCTCGGCCTGGGTGTTCGCCATCGATGACGTCGTCTGGCGCTTCTTCGAGCTGGCGCGCGGCGCACGCCCGGCCTTCGACGAGGCGCTGGTGCTGCGACGCTGGCAAGAAGAGGCCATCGTTCGCCTGATCCGGCTGCGCTGCAAAGAAGCCGGCGTCACGCCGGACTTCTCCGTGGTCATCGACGACCTGCCCGCCGACGCGGACGCGTTCGACCGCGAAGAAGCGCGTCAACGCGCCGAGATCGCTTACAGCCGCATGATGTGGGACTACGCGGAGGGCAATCCGGGACTGGCGATCCACGCCTGGCGCAGCTGCTTGAGCCTCGCGGAAGACGGGGCCGCGCGGGTGGAGCCCTTCGAGCCCGCCGACATCGCCGAGCTCGAGCGCCTGCCGGATGCGTCGCTCTTCGTTCTGCGCGCGCTCGTGCGCCTCGAGGATTCCAGCGCTCGAGAAGTGAGCGACGCAACCATGATCCCGCTGGCCAAGGTCCAGGATACGCTGCGCTATGGGCAGGCGCGCGGCTTCGTCGAATTTGGCGACGACAACTACTCGGTGCCTTGGCCCTGGTACCGCGCGGTGACGCGTTTCCTGCGGCGGCGATACCTGCTCCACCCGACCCGGCCCGGTGCCGCATGACTCGCCGCTTGCAGGTCGCGCTCGTCGCGCTCGTCGTCTTTGTCTGGTCGCTGCCGGCCCAGGCCCAGGACCTGCCCGAAGTCGGCAAGCTGGTGAGCTTCGTCCGCGCGGGGGGTGTGTTCGTTTCGGTGTTCGTGGTCCTCGGCGCGATCATCTTGCTCCGCATCGTCGAGGGGGTGGCCGAGGGTCTCGGCAAGCGATTCACCGCGCGGCGCATGGTGATTCAGAAGGTCGAGTCGATCACTCGCTTCGTCACCTACATCGTGACGGTGGCGGTCTGCGTCGGCTTGAGCGTGCGTCTCGACCCGACCGCGGTCACGGTCATCGGGGGCGCCTTGGCCTTCGCCGTGGGTTTCGCCATGCGAGATCTGGTCGCGGCCTTCATCGCCGGCATCACCATCATGTTCGATCGACCCTTCCAAGTGGGGGACCGAGTCGAATACGCCGGCCAGTACGGCGACATCATCAAGATCGGACTTCGCAGCGTGCAGATGAACACGCTCGATCACAACATCGTCACCATCCCGAACAACAAGGTGCTCACGGACGTCACGTCTTGCGGCAACTACGGCGCGCTGGAGATGCAGGTCCCGATGGCGTTTTACATCGGCATCGACCAAGACGTGGGGCGAGCGCGCGAGATCATCCGCGAGGCCTGCCTGACCAGCCAATACGTCTTTCTGGGTCGAGACGTGCCGGTGCTCACCAAGCAGCTCTTGGTCGACGGGTACTTCGCCTTCGAGGTGAAAGCGCGTCCGTACGTGCTCGACACCAAGTACGAGAAGTCCTTCGAAACCGAGGTGCACCTCCGAGTCACCGAGGCCTTCCGCCGGGACGGGATCCATCCGCCGGCACGTCTGACGCGAATTACAGCCGGGTGACGAGCTTCGGCCAGCGCTCGCGGGCCGCGGCGCCGCGCCGCGGCTTGGCTGCCCCCTCCGGCGCGTGTATCCCCGACGCATCATGACTGATGGAAACGCCCTCTCGCCCGTTGGCAAGCTGGCTCAGGTGCATCTATTTTCGATTGGAAAGACCCCGATCACCGCGTCCACCCTCGCGACGATGGTGCTCGTCGTGGTCGCGACGTGGATCATCTCGCGCTTGCTTCGGGCGGGGATCCACCGCGCGGCGAAGCGCCGGGGCGTCGAGGCGGAGACCGGTGGTATCCGGGCGATCACCCGCCTCCTTCACTACGTCGTGATCCTGGTCGGGGTCGGCGTCGCGCTCCAGACCGGCGGCATCGAACTCAGCGCCCTGTTCGCGGCGGGAGCGGTCTTCGCCGTCGGGATCGGCTTCGCGATGCAGAACATCGCCCAGAACTTCGTGTCGGGCGTCATCTTGTTGATGGAGCGCACCATCAAACCCGGCGACATCATCGAGGTCAACGGGGCCATGGTCCGCGTCAAAGAGATGGGCGTGCGAGCCACGCTGGCGCGCTCGACCGACGAAGAGGACCTGATCATTCCCAACTCCACGCTGGTACAAGGTTTGATCAAGAGCTACTCGATGCAGGATCCGCTCTACCGTCTGCGCGTGAAGGTCGGCGTGGCCTACGACTCGGATCTGGACCGAGTCGACCGCGTGCTCGCGGAGGTCGGTGCGAAATTCGGGGGCAAGGATCAGGACTGCCAGGCGCGGGTATTGCTGGTGGAGTTCGGCGCGAACAGCGTCGATTGGGAGCTGTCGCTGCTGATCCACGAACCGTGGAATCGTCGGCTCTTCGGCTCGGCGCTGCGGCGGGCGATCTGGGACGCGTTCCGCGCCGAGGGCATCGTGATCGCGTTCCCGCAGGTCGACGTTCATTTCGACGCGCCGGTGACCGCCGCGTTGTCGACCGCGGCGGCCGTGGCGCGCGCCACCCACGGACCGTCGTGAGCGCATCGGAGAGAATCTGGCTTGCACCGCTGCTGATCGCGAGCTGCGGGACGCCGGCTCCCGAACGCGCGCCTCCCGCGACCGGTGCCATCGTCACCGTGCCCGAGCCGGTCGCCGTGCCCACACCCGCCGCGCCTCCGGCGGCGGTTCGCCCGGAGCCGAGCGCCACCGTCACCGCCTCCGGCCTCCGGATCGAGGAGCTGAAGGTCGGATCGGGGGCGCTGGCGGGCGCCGGCACCCGCGTGCTCCTCCACTACGTTGGCGCGCTAGAGGACGGTACGGTCTTTGATTCGAGTCGCGAGCGTGGCACGCCCATCGAGCTCGATCTCGGACGCGGCCATCTGATCAAGGGCTTCGAAGAAGGCCTGTCCGGCATGCGCGAGGGTGGCGTCCGTCGCCTGACCATCCCGCCCGATCTCGGCTACGGCGCCCGCGCTCATCAGAAGATCCCGCCGAACTCGACTCTGAGCTTCGAAATAGAGGTGATTGAAGTGCGCACGCCGTGACCGTCGCGGCTCTGCGGCGCTCGGAACGGGACGTTCCGCTGGAGTGAGCTATGCTGATCCCGCGATGGGGAGAGCTCTCGTTCTAGCCTGCGGCATGCTGGTCATCGGCTGCACCAACGACTACGACGCTTTCGAGTTCGCGGACGCCGGGGCTGCCGGTGGCACGGCGGGTGTGGGTGGCACGGCGGCCGGCGGCGCGGGCGGGGCCGGAGGCGCGGGCGGGGCCGGAGGCGCGGCGGGGGCTGGCGGTGCCGGCGACTGCGGTCTCTGTCCGATCGGCATGGTCTGCGAGAGCCAGCGTTGCCGTTGCACCGCGGCCGCGCAGTGTGCTTCGAGCGGATCCGTCCAGTGCAACAACGACGGGCGCTGCGTGTGCGACGGGGATTCGTGTCGCCCGGGCGAAGTCTGCCGGTCTCAAGGCGGAAATATTCAATGCTCGTGCAATGGTGGGGACGACTGCGGCAAGAACCAAATCTGTTGCGCCAGCGGCTGCGTCAATCCCAACTACGACGAAGCCAACTGCGGCGCATGCGGCAGAGCTTGCGCCGAGAAGCAGACCTGCACCAACGGCAGTTGCGCGGGGTGACGTCGGGGATCGCCGGCGCTGAGGCCGCTCAGGGTGCGGTGACGGAGAAGGTCGCGAACCCGTTCTTCTGGGTCGGATCCACGGCGTTGCCGTCGGTGGTGTAGTCGACGCCGTTCACCGCGAGCTTGATCAACACGTCGGACTTCCCCAGGTGAGCAGCGACGAAAGACAGACCGCGGCCAAGACTCGAGTGTTCATGCGTTGCTTCTTGCACCCAAGGTTCGGATCTGACCATGCGACACGATGTCGCAGCCGGTTCGTCGCGGCGCAGGCGTTCTGCGGCCTCAGCGGGGCGCGATGTCGACCCAAACCGGGTAGTGGTCGCTCGGCACGTCTGGGAGGTCGTTGACGACGCCACGTTCGATGATCTGCACGGCTCGCAAATAGGTGAAGTCGATCTGGTAGTTCAGACTGGGGCGAGTCCTGCGCTCGGCGTCGGGCATGTCGGCGTGTGGATTGACGAAACAGGCCCCGCTCAGGCTGTCGAAGAGGGACTGATCGATGACTGCCTCCCCGATGTTCGGGAAGACATTGAAGTCCCCCGCCACACAGGCGGCCTTACGTGGAAGCTCTCCGAGGAGCTGCACGATTTCGGAGATCTGACCTCCGCGCTCCTCGGCGTTCGAGCGGTTCTCGAGGTGCGCGGACACCACGTGCAGGAGGCCCTTGCCGAAGCGCAGATCCGCGCCCAAGAACGAGCGTCGTCCGGTACGCGGCTCGTCCGCGTCGAGGGCCCAGTCATAGGGCGAGTGCAGGCCGCCGCGTTCGATCTTGCCCACGTTGTGGAAGCGGTGCACCGGGTTGAACAAAGCGTGGCGGGACAAGATGGCGTTGCCTTCTTCGCAGCCGCCCTGGGAGTGCTCGATGAACTCCACACCGAACACCCACTCCATGCCGAGGCGCGCGCCGAGTTCCCGGGAGACATCGACCTTTCCAGAGCGATTGCAGCCGCGATCGACCTCGACCAACAGCAGCACGTCGGCGAGAGACAAGATCGGGTGGGTCGCGAGCAGGTCGCCAACTCGAGTGAGCTCCGTGCCGAACTTGATGTTCCACTCGACGACCCGAAGCCGCGAGGGCGCTGGGGCGTTCTCGTCGATGGCGGCGCTGGGGCCCGACGCGACTTCGCAGTGGAGGTCCCATGGGTTCTCGAGCTGATCCGGAGGCGTCGCTCCCTCCTGACACAGGCGCACGGTCGTCGGGTCGTCGCTGGCGTGCGCGGCAGGGATCCGCGAGAGCGTCGCGTTGGTAGGGGTTGCGGCCAGATTGGGGCACGCATCCTGGGCGTCTCGCTGGCCCGGATCGGAGGCACAGGCCGCCAGCACGAAGGCGAGGCATGCAGCCGCTCTCATGACCTGTTCCGTAGGCGGTTCATGGTCGAAGCGAAAGCTGTACGTGCGGCGTCGTGCTCTCGATGTCGCCCGCCCTGCACTACCCAGCGTCCCCCCACCATCACGGAATCCACCGGGTTTCCGTGGTTGCAGAAGACCCAGGCGTCGAGGACACGCTCGAGGGGTTTTCCGACCAACGAGGGGTGCTCGGGGTCGAGCACGACCCAGTCCGCGCGCGCCCCGGGCGCGACGAGGCCGACCGGACGACCCAAGGCCTGGGCGCCGCCGGAGAGCACGGCGGCGAACAAGCGCTCGCCGGTGGACGGGTGGAGGTCGCTCACGAGCACGTTGCGCTTCCGTGCGGCGAGCCGCTGCGCATACTCCAGCAGCCGGAGTTCTTCGCTCGGGCTCACGCTGACGTGACTGTCGCTGCCGATTCCGATGGGGATGCCCGCCGCCAAGAGCGCCACGCTCGGCGCCATGCCGTCGCCGAGGTTAGCCTCCGTCGTCGGGCACAAAGCGATGACCGCTCCGGTCTGGGCCACCGCATCGATCTCCGTCGGCGTCACGTGGGTCGCGTGAACCAGACACCAGCGCGGATCGACGGGGTGGTTTTCGCACAGCCACTCCACCGGGCGCCGAGCGCGGGCACGGACCGAATCCTCGACCTCGCGCAGTTGCTCGGCGACGTGAATGTGGATCGGGGCGGTGGCGTCGATGCTGCGCACCGCGATCAGGACCTCCCGGAGCGCCTCGGCCGGTACCGCACGCAGGCTGTGCGGGGCGAGTCCCACGCGCACACCGGGATCCGCGCGCCACGCGCCGGACAGGCGCTCGACCGCCCTTGCAATGAAGTCCGGCGTGGTGGCAAAGCGCCGCTGTCGCTGGTGCGGGGGAGCGGCGTCGAAGCCGCTGGCCGCGTACAGCACCGGGAGCAGCGTGATGCCGATGCCGGCGCGGTGCGCCGCCGCGAGCACGCGTTCAGCGAGCTCGACCGGGTTCGAGTAGGGCTGGCCCTGCAAGTCGTGGTGCAAGTAGTGGAACTCGCCGACCGAGGTGTAGCCCGCCTCGAGCATCTCGACGTAGAGCTCGAGCGCGATCGTCTCGACGTCGTCTGGCGTGAGCTCGCCGACGAAGGCGTACATGGCATCGCGCCACGACCAGAAGTCGTCGTCGCCCACGCGGTGCTCGGCGAGCCCGGCCATCGCGCGCTGAAAAGCATGGGAGTGCAGGTTGGGCACACCCGGGACGACCACGCCACGGACCCGTTCGCACTGCACGCCTGGCGGACAGTCCCCGAGGGTCGTCACGAAGCCGCTGGCGTCCACCTCGACCCAGGCGGGGCTCATGAAGCCCTGCGGCCGCCACAGGTGCTCGAGCTCGTAGATCGTCACCTGGGCCTCCGTGTGCCGGCCCAGGACAGGATTGTCTGCACGAAGCGCAGCAGCGTCGGCCTCAATCGGGCGGCCTTCTCCAAGTCGAAGGCGTAAGGGTGGGCCTCGTTCATGTAGGTCAGCTGCGCAAGCTCCAGCTGGACGGCGTGCCATCCGTCAGCGGGTCGGCCGTAGTGTTGGGTGATGTAGCCGCCTTTGAACCGGCCGTCGCGCACCGAAGTGTAACCGTCACGATTCTCGGACAGCGCCCGGTGCAGCAGCTCTCCGAGCTCGTCATCGACGCTTGCCCCGGACGCCGTCCCGAGGTTCAAGTCCGGCAGCGTCCCGTCGAAGAAGCGGACCACCTCGGAGCGAATGCTGTGTGCGTCGAAGACGACGGCGACGCCATGAGCTGTCCGGAGGCGCTCGAGCTCGGCCCGCAGCGCCTGATGATAGGGTCGGTGAAAGGCCTCGATTCGACCGCCGACCTCGTCGTCCGAGGGTTCCTCTCCCGGCAGGTAGATGGCCTGCCCGTCAAAGGTGCTGGTGGGCACCAGACCCGTGTTGTCGGCACCCGGGTAGAGCACCGCGCCGGTGGGACTCCGATTCAAATCCGCGACGTAGCGGGAGCACCGCGGCACGAGCAGGCTGGCGCCCAACTCCGCGACGAAGGCGTAGAGCCGGGCGACGTGCCAATCCGTGTCCGGTCGGCGGCGTGCTGCGGGCGTGAGGCGCGCCTCGATCTCGTGGGGGATCTCGGTGCCGTCGTGCGGGAAGCTGACGACCAGGGGCGCGGAGCCCCTCGTGAGCGTGAAGGTCGAGCCCACGTCATGCCCCCTTCGAGGGCGGCGGCGGCTCGGATTCAGCGTCGACTCGGAAAAACCGGCGGATCTTGTCCACCAGATCGGTCTTGGTCTCGGCTGCTCGGCGCATCGCCGCCTCGGCTCCGAGGTTCTCCCTCGCACGCTCCAGATCGGTCGCTCGGGCCGCGAGCACCTCGGCGACCTCGTCAGCGATCTCTGGCCTTCGCGTCAGCAACTCCTGGAAAGCTGCCCGATCCAGTCGCCAGCATTCGACCCGCGTCATTGCCACGACGGTGGCGGAGCGCGGATCTCCCGTGAGCAGCGAGCGTTCGCCGAAGAAGTCTCCGGCCTTCAGTCGCGCGACTTCCTGCTGCCCTTCTCCGTCGATGGCGACTCGGACGCTCGCCCCGCCGGTGGCGATGATGTACAGCCAGTGGGCCTTGGCGCCCTGCTTGGTCATGGTCTCCCCAGCCGCAAATGGCGCGTAGCGCAAGGCTCCTGCCAGCGCGTCGCGTTCGTCGTCCGACAGCTTGGCAAACATGGAGATGCCCGACAGCATCTGCAGGCGGCGGTCCTGCTCGGCCGTCGTCTTCTGCTGCTTCAGCTCGGCGGTCTGCTCGGTGACGAAGATGGCGTGAGCGGGGATGGAGAGCGGCAGGTCGGAGCGCTTCAGCGCAAAGTAGACTCTCGTTCGCACGGCGCTGTCCGTCGGATCGTCCGCCGCGAGATCCGTGAGCCAGTAGCGGACCGCGTAGCGACCGTAGCTCTCGTGGAAGTCCATCAGAATGCAGTTGGGCGGAGGATCGGCAGCCACGTTGTCGATGGGAGCCGAACGCAGCGCGTCGGTGACGCTGCCGATGACGTCGGAGGGTGGGTAGCGATAGTCGACGTTGAACCAGACCCAACGACGCCACTTTACCGGCTGGCCTTGGCGTCGGCCGAGCACGGTGACCTGGCCTTTCACCAGTTGCGAGTTGGGGAAAATCACCGTCTCCCAGTTTCGGGTCTCGACCGCGGTGTAGCGCCAGCGGATTTCGACGATGCGGCCGCTCACGTCGCCCATCTTGATCCAGTCGCCGACTCGGACGCTGTCGTCGGTTTGCAGCGCGAGCCCGCTCAACACATTGCCGAGCGTGTCTTGCAATGACAGCCCAATGACGGCCGTGAGCACGGCGCTGGTGGCGATCAGACCAGACAGGTTGATGCCAGCGCGGGACGCGACGCTGAGCACCGCAACGACTGCAGCCGCGCCGATCACGATATCTTGCAAGATGCGCGGCACGGCGAGGCGTAGCCGCGGCAAGATCACGGTGAACGCGATGGCGCCCGCCGAGGTGACGGCGGTGAGCGCCGCGAAGATCAACAGGGGCAGGCGGCTCTCGACGTAGCCCGGCGCCCCCGCCCCACGCTGACGGAAGTAGCCTGCGATGGGCAGCAGGAGCAAGTGCAGTCCGAAGAGCACGACTGGCGCGGCGACGATCCGCCGCCGGTCGACTTGTTTGGGCCGGGCCAGCAGCGCGTTGAGCACGACCAGAGCGAGCAGCCAGAGCGTGCCCGTGCTCCTGCCTTCGGCAACGATGTCGGTCAGCCACCTCATGCGAGGCGGCGATGATATCTCAGAGCTCCTCCGACGGATGTGGGTCCTTTCCGTGCATCGCCCCATGACTTCCTGATCCGGAGCCTGCGCGGATTGCAGCGGGGGAATAAACGGCTGCCCGCTCCGTTGCGCCTGAAATCCCGGCGAGAAGCCGGCTGACGCGGCCCGCCCAAGGATCGGCCCACCGGTTGCATCCTATCCAGCGTCATGTACCGCAGCAGCGACGAGACCGAACGCCCGAGCGAGTGGCTCCGCCAGTTCGCCGAAGATGGCGCAGCGCATCGCGCACTGCTCACGGAGAGCAGCTGTCTGGCAGTCGCCGCCTACCGGCTGGCGCACGCCCGTTGCCGGGTCCAGCCCATGAGCGCGCACGTGCCGACCCTGAGCGAGCTCAAGAGTGCCGCTGACGAGATCGTCCATCGCGCGGGGCTCGAGCGCACGCACCACCTGGGCGTGCTGGTGGCGGACTGCGCGTTGGCGGGCCTCCCCGTCATTCTGCCGCCGTCCTTCGGGTCGGCGGCCTAAGGGCGTCTCATCGCGGTCCGGCGCCGCGCTCTCCCGCGCGACCGAAGTCCGGGCGGTCCCGCAGGAAGCAAAGGTATCGGGGGTCTTCCACCTGCGCGAGCACCTTCAGCGGTCCGTGCATCATGCCCCAGTTGGGTCGGTGGTCGTGAAAATGATGGCAGCGAGCCGCCGGTACGCTCCGCGCCGGCTCGCCGCTACGTACAGCACAGCGTCGCCCAGAGCAGGGGCGCCCCGATGGTCGTCGTCAGGTACTGCGCGAGGGGCCAGCCGCGCAGCGACCCCAAGAACGCCGGGCGGCGTCCGAAATCCAACGCGAACATCGAGAGGCCAGGCGAGAGCAGCGACAGCGCCGAACACAGGCGCCGTCGTGCGCGCAAGCCCGTTCGGCGTCGGTTGACTGTCGCCAAAGCACTCGGCTTCTACCGCTGCTCGCGGCGCAGCGCGAGCGCAGCGAGGCCCAGGGCCAGCAGGGCGAGCCCGCCGAACAGCGGACCGCGGGCGACGCCGCAGCCGCAGCCGCCGTCGTCATCGGACCCCGCCCCGCTGCCGTTGCTGCCGCTGCCGGCGCTGCCGCCAGCCCCTGCGTCCGCCGCGGCAGCGCTCGTCAGCCAAAGGTGGCTCGTGACCGTGATGCGCGAGCTGCCGTCCATCACTTCGACCCGAAAGCGGTGTTCGCCGGACGCCGGTGAGGCCGCCGCCAGCTTCAACACGAAGGGGTCGGAGTCGATCTCGACCTCGGCTGCGGGCTGACCGTTCTTGACGAAGCGCGCCGTGAACCCGAGCCCACCGGTGATTGTGGCCGACAGCTCGGTCTTCGGCGCCGCGACGGTGTCCCCGGTCGGAACCACGCTCGACGCGAGCTCGATCATCGGATCGCCGGGGCCTTGGAGCTTGACCACGGTGCGGCCCGACTTGATCGCATCGATGATGGCCTGCACGCTGAGCGCCTTGGCGTAGACCATGGTGGTCGGGCTGCCGATCGGGCTCTGGATCGGGGACAGATCGACGCCCGCGTCGTGATCGTCGCTGCCGCCCAGCGCGGCCAAGTGCCGCCCTTTGGAGCAGAGGTTGTCCCAATAGTCGACCGCCGACTGAGTCAGCATCCCGAACTTGCCGGTGCCGATCTCGATGGCGTCGATCTGATCGAGCGGCAGGTCGTGTTCCCAGGCGCAGCCGATGCAGGCGTCGCCGAGCGTCATCGTGGGGTGGTTGATCGAGAAGAGCGCGCCCTGATCGCGGAACGCCTTGGCCGCCGCGCCGATGGAGTGTCCGGGCATCTCGGTCTTGTCGTCGACGTAGACCGTGGCCCCGATGCCGTTGGCGTGACCCCAGTAGGTCGTGAACTCGACTCCGGGCAAAAACAGCAGATCCGGGTGCTGCTTCTGCGCAACGGAGTAGAAGTCGAGCTGGGACACCGTGTTGTGATCGCTGAGCATCACGAAGTCGAGCTTTCGTCCCTTGGCGAAGGCCGCGATTTCGTCCAGCGGGGGCTTGGCGTCCCCGCTCTCGATGGAGTGCACGTGGAAGTCGCCGGCGTACCACCGCGTCTCGATCGACAGGGGCGCGACGGCTTTGTAGGGCGTGCGCGTGGTCTGCGGCGGGAGCGTCGCCAGGTCGCGCAAAGTGACCTGCACGCTGTAGCTCGCGGGGGTTTGCTTGATCTTGGCCTTGCCGACCACGATCTTCCACTTGCCCGCGCCAATAGGCCCGGGCAGATACGAACGTGACGCGGCCGCCTCACCCACGACGGCGTTTTCGCCGTTGCCACCGCCCCAGCCGCGAAACGCTCCCTTTTCGTCGAGCAGACCCCAGTCCAGGATGTTGTCTGCCGACAGGTCGTCATGGGCGATCTCGATCTCTTTGATCCCCGCCGGGACCTCGAGCTCGATGAAGAAATGTCGCAGCCCGTCGTCGGGGACCGCGCCCGAGAGATCGACCACCGTGTCTGCGGCGTGCGCTGGGGACGACAGCCACAGGGCAGACACCGCGACCGCAATACCAAGAGCCGCTCGCATGCCGCGAGGATAGCTCAGGGGCAGCCCCCGGGACAGCCGGAGCAGGGCGTTGTCTTGCAGTCGATGACGGGGCCATCGACGTTGTTGCAGACCACACTGCAGGCTTGGGCTCCGCACTTCAGCGTGGTGTTCTCGTTGCAGGCGTGGTCGTGGCCCGCACACGCGAGCTGGCACGGACCGGAGCCGCAGTTGACGGTCACGTTCTTGCAGGCGTGATCGCCGTTGCACTTGACGCTGCACTCGGTCGCGTCGCCGCAGTTGATGGTCGCGCCTTCGCAGGCGTCCTTCTCGCACTCGACCTTGCACTTCTGGCCCACGGAGCAGGTGATGAGCTTGTTCTTGCAAGCTGCTTGCGTCGTGCACAGCGTGATGCACTCGCTGTTTTGGCACGAGGACACGCATCCGGTGTTCGGGGTGCAAGCCGTCCCGCACTTTGACTGTGACAGGCACGCGACGGGCGCGGGCGCCGGCAGGCACAGGCCCGTGACGCCGGCGGTGCCGCCCGTGTTCAAACCGCCGGTGCCGCCCACACCGCCCGCACCGCCCGTGGGCTTGCCACCCATGCCTCCGGAGCTGGTGCCACCCGCGCCGCCCGACGACGCGCCTCCGGTGCCGCCCTTCGGTGCGCCAGCCGAGCCGCTAGCGCCGCCCGCGCCGCCCAGCGAGCCGCCGGCGCCCGCGATCGCACCGGCGCCGCCGCTCGGGAACCCGCCCGAACCCGTGATGCCCCCGGAACCGCCTCCGGTCGCGCCCGCAGTTCCGCCGGTGGCGGCCAGGCCGCCGCTCTCTTCGACTCCACAGGCCGGTGCAAAGAGCGCGAGGCACGAGACGAGCCAGACCCGCGTCATTCTGGCAGAGCTTAGCACGGACTCGGCGGCTGAGAGCGACGCTTGCTGACGCCCCGGAGGGATGAATCGTCGACCCACCGCCTCCGTCGATCTCTCCAGCCAGTGAAACGTCCCAAGCTCTTTCGCGGCGTCTGGAACGATCAGAACGCCTACTTCCCGCACCTCGACGGAGCCAGCGTGATGACCTTCGAGGCCCGCGATCTCGGCACCATCCGCTTCGGCCAGAGCGCCGAGAACGCGTTGGCTTGGACCATGTTCCTGTCGCGCCACACCGAGATCCGCGGCACCTTCGCGCGCGCGCGGAACTGAGGCCGAGACCCGTTGCGGGGTCTCTCACTCGACAGTACGCTCCGCCTCATGGCTTCACGCATTGCTCGTCGCGATTTCTTGGCTGGGCTCGTGGTCACGGTTGCGGTCTCGCCGCTCGGTTGCTCGTCGGACGACGACGGCGGAGGGGGCACCAAACCCATCACTTACAGCACCGACCCGGCCGATCAAGCCTTGGTCTATCCCCAGGGTCTGGCCTCGGGTGATCCCAAGCCCGATAGCGTGATCTTGTGGACGCGCGCCGTGCCGAAGTCCGGCTCGGGCAGCGTGAAGGTGATCTACGAGATCGCGACCGACGAAGCCTTCACCACCATCATCGCCACGGGCGACACCATGACCGACGAGTCCACGGACTGGACTGTCCGCATCAAGCCCACGGGCCTGTCGGCGCTGACCACCTACTACTACCGCTTCAAGGCCGAGCTCACGCAGTCCATCACCGGTCGCACGAAGACCGCGCCAGCGATCGACCAAGACGTCGCGGTGCGTTTTGCCTTCGCCTCGTGCCAGGACTTCGTGGGCCGCTACTACCACAGCTGGAAGGCGTTCCTCGAGCAGGAGGATCCGGTCGACTTCGTGGTCTGGCTCGGCGACTACATCTACGAGACCAACGGCGATCCGGATTTCCAGACCAGCACCCCGGACCGGCAGATCGAAATCCCGGACGGCATCGAGATCGTGCCGAAGGTCAAGGCAGCCAAGTCTCTCCGGGACTATCGCGGCCTCTACCGTCAGTACCGCAGCGACGCCAACCTGCAGAAGGCCCACTCGTTGTTTCCGTTCATCGCCATCTGGGACGATCACGAGTTCGCCAACGACGCGTGGCAGGATCACTCCACCGACTTCAACGAGACCAAGGGCGCCGAGAAGAGCACCCAGCGCCGGGAAGACGCCAACCAGGCCTGGTTCGAGTATCAGCCGGCCGACGTCAGCTTCGACGCGAACAAAGCCTTCCCCGATGACTTGGTGATCTACCGCACGCTCCGCTACGGCAAGCACGTCGAGCTGTTCTTGACCGACCAGCGCAGCTACCGCGACGACCACTGCATCCCGGAAGGTGCCAAGACCACGGACAAACCTGCCGGCACTCCCGCGGACTTTCCGACCTACGACGCGGCGGGCAAGCTGGGGCCCAACAGCGCGCTCGGTTCCCGCAACTTCTGCAAAAAAGAGGCCTTCGACAAGATCGAGGCCTTCGTGAAGCCGAAGATGCTCGGCGACAAGCAGAAGCAGTGGTTCGTCGAGGGCATGAAGGCGTCGTCGGCCACCTGGAAGTTCTGGGGCAACGAGACCCAGCTCCTGCAAATGGCTGTCGATCTGACCTTGCCCAAGGTGCCGGTCCTGTTCCAGGGGATCTGGTATTTGACCTTGGATCAATGGGACGGCTTCCGGACGGAGCGCAAGGAGGTGCTCGAAGCGCTCTCCTCCGTCGAGAACCTGGTGGTGATCACCGGCGACATCCACGCCTTCTACGCCGGTGAGCTGCACGCCGACTTCGACGCGCCGGGCGTCAAGCCGATCGGCGTCGAGTACGTCTGCGCTGGCATCAGCTCCTCGCCCTTTCAAGAGATCGTGGCGACCCAGGCCCTCGGCCTGGATCCCGACGGCGCATTTGGCTTGAAGGAGCTGGCGGAGGACCCCCAGAAGTTCGACGCCGCGCTGGCGACGGCGAACCCGCACTACAAACACATCGACAGCTTCGCGCACGGCATCGCCATCGTCGATGTCAACACCGACAAGGACATCCAGGTCACCTTCATGAAGGTCGCCGACGTGAAGACCAAAGCCTTCGACGGCACGGTGACGCGGACGCGCTACAAGACGACCTCCGGCAGCAACACCATCGAGAAGGCCTGAGGCCTCACCACCCGACGTAGAGCGCGACCAAGGACGAGGGCCGCTGCGGTGGCTAGCGATAGGGCGTCAGTTACAGGTGACTTTGGTGACCGTGACGTCGTCGACGTTCCAAGATGAAACCGTGAATACGCCGGCGCTGCCGACCAAGTGCCCGAAGCGCACGCGGAGGTTGGCGTTGGCGTGGGCCGAGATGTCGAAGGACTGCTGCGACCACGCCGCGTCTTGCACGGCCGGATAGCTGCCACTCTGCCAGACCACCACCCACGAGCTGCCGTTGAAGACCTCGACGCTGTTCTGCATGTAAGGCAGGTAGTCGCTGTTCAGCCAACGCCAGAACCCGAGGTAGAGCTTGGTCGCCCCCGCCGCGTTGATGATGGGGCTGGTCATGTAGTAGTAGCCGTGCATGGTGGTCGAGGCGTTGCCGCCAATGACCACGCCCGCGACGCCGTTGTCCGTACCAAGGGTGTGATCGGTGGCGGGGTCAGGGTTGCCATAGCCGCCGATAGAGACCTTGGCCGCAGCGACCTGCCACTCGGTGCCCAGAGTCCAACCCTGGCTGTTGTTGGCGAAGCCTTCGGAGAAGAGCGTCGTCGGCACGGGGTTCTGGCATCCGCTCGCGGTGCACACGCTGTTTGTACAGGTCTGACCTGTGGTGCAGACCTTGCCACAGGTGCCGCAGTTGTTCGGATCGACCTTCACGTCCACGCACAGACCGTTGCAGTTGGTGGTGCCACCCGAGCAGAGCAACTGGCAGGTGCCATTGTTGCAAATCTGCCCTGCGGTGCAGGCTTTGCCGCAGAGGCCGCAGTTCAGCGCGTCGATCTTCACATCCACGCACTTACCGCTGCAGTTGGTGGTGCCACCGGTGCAGACGATGCCGCAGGTGCCGTTCACACAACTCTCGCCCGCGGTGCAGGCCTTGGCACAGGTCCCGCAGTTGGTTGGATCCACCTTCGTATCCACGCAATTGGCGCTGCACAGCGTCGAGCCGCCGCTGCAGACCAAGCCGCATTTGCCGGAGGAACAGACCTGGCCCGCCGTGCATTTGGTGCCGCAGGCGCCGCAGTTGGCGGGGTCGAGCTTGGTGTCGACGCAGGTATTCGAGCACAGCGTGCTGCCACCGACGCAGACCGTCTTGCAGGTGCCGCTCACGCAGGCCTCGCCCGCGGTGCAGGCCGTGCCGCAGGTGCCGCAGTTGCCGGTGTCGAGCTGCGTGTCGACGCACTTGCCGCCGCAGAGCGTGGTGCCGCCGACGCATTTGGTGTCGCAGGTGCCCGCAGAGCAGACCTCGCCGCTCGCACAGGCCGTCTCGCAGGCGCCGCAGTTGGCGGGATCGACGCCGGTGTCGACGCACTTGCCGGTGCAGAGCGTGGTGCCTCCGACGCACTTGGTGCCGCACTGTCCGGCCGAGCAGACCTCACCGGCCTTGCAGGTCGTGCCGCACTCGCCGCAGTTCGTCGGGTCCACCGCCGAGTCGACGCACTTGCCGGCGCACTGCGTAGTGCCGCCGGAGCAGGTGACGCCGCAAGCGCCGTTCGAGCACACCTCGCCCACGTTGCAGACGTTGCCGCAGCTGCCGCAGTTGGCGATGTCGGACTGCACGTTCACGCAGGCGCCGCTGCACTGGGTGGTTCCGCCGCCGCATGTCGAGCCGCAGGTGCCGCTCGAGCAGAACTCGCCGGCGCCGCACTTCTTGTCGCAAGCCCCGCAATGGTTCGGGTTGTACTGGGAGTCGACGCACTGCCCGTTGCAGCTCGACAGGCCGCTGGGGCAACCGGTTCCGCCGCCGCTGCCCCCGCCCACGCCGCCCATGGCGCCGGACCCGCCCAGGCCTCCGCCGCCGCCGATGCCGTCGTCAGTGCTCGTGCTGCACGCGGCGCCGAACCCGCCCAACCCAAGGGCAAGCGCTGCAACAAGCATCAGGGTCCAGGATTGGCGCATGACAAAGGCTCCTTCGGCGCCGAGACCGGCCCCAATCTGACCAGCCTAGCCCCAAATGTGCAGGCGGTCGCTGTGGTTTTTTGGGGCAAGCTGCCCACAGCTCGCCCCCGTGGTTTCCGGCACGCCCCGGTTTGAGCTAGCCTCAGCCCGCTGGCTCTTGCTGGGGAGTGCGTCATGAACTTCAAGAATTTCAAGTTGCTGATTGGGCTCGGTGTTTGCGCGATCGCCGCGGCGGGTGTTCCCGCGTGTGGCGGTGACGATGACGACAACGGCAATAAGCCGGGAACAGGCGGCAAGGACGCCGGCCCTGATACTGGATCGGGCGGAACCGCTGGCTCCGGCGGGACGGGCGGCAGCTCCGGAAGCGGCGGTGCGACGGGTGGTACCGGTGGGACCGGCGGCACCACGATGACGTGCGGCAGCGAGACCTGTAAGTCCTACGATTTGATCGTCGCCAACTTGCCTCCGTGCTGCGCGGGATCGGCAAAGGACAAGTGCGGCGTGGACATCGACGAGACCACCGCAGGGTTCATCAACCTGACCGCTGGCTGCTACGAGCTCAATCAGAAGGGCAACCTGGACACCAGTTGTCCGCCGGTGACGATCTCGTCCTTCACGCTCCCCGGCTGCTGCAACACCGGCGCGAGCAAGTGCAGCTACATGGCCGACCTCACGGGTCTCGGCGGTCCGGACATGGGCTGCGTGGATCCCGCGCAGCTGCCCACCGATGGCGGGTCCGGCCCGGCTGCCTGCACGCCGACCACGGGTGATGCCGGCAGCGACGCCGCGACCGACGCGACGACCGACGCGACGACCGACGCGACGACCGACGCGACGACCGACGCGACCGGCGACTGACGGCCCTGCTCGACCGCACGCGCGCAGGGGCTGAAATCCCGAGCGCGCGTGGCGGCGATCACGGGCTCGGGCAGGCAGTCAGCTCGGCGGCCGGCGTCGGCACGCGCGGCAGGCCCAGCGCCAGGCTCTCCAAGAAGCATCGGTATTGGTGCTTGGGGCCGGCGGTCTGGAACACGACCTCGTGTCCGTCTTGGATCCCGTCCTCCTTCGCTTGCACGACCACCGCGGTCGCGCCGCCGGCGTTGCCCGAAGCCGGAAGCGAGATCTGAGCACGCCCCGAGAACGTCAGCATCTCCGCGAGGTGCGGCGTGTCCGCGAGCTCGGGGGTGACTGCGTCGAGGGCGTCACCAGCCAGATCCAGACCCAGAGACAGGCTCGCAGCGTTGGCGATGGACGGCATGATGTAGTGATCGACGATGCCCTGGATCATCAGCACGTGCGCTGGTGCGCCCGAAGGCTCGTGCACGATCGCGCGGGCGTAGGCTGGTGGATCGGCGGGCTCCGCCGCCCACTGAAAGAGCGAGAGCACGGGGTCCGACTCCGACAGCGTGTGACTGCCCGCGACGCCGAGCAGAAGCTCCGCGAAGCCCTTCACCGGCAGCGGCTTCTGTTTGTACAGAACGTTTTCGATGAAGCTGCCGCCGGCGCCGCTCAAGATCGCCGCGCGGAACTTCGCTTCCACCGCCATCGAGAGCGGCGCGATGGTCGCCCCCATGGAGTGCCCCATCAGGGCCAGGTGCGCCGTGTCGAACCTCGCGGGACCTCCGCCCGTCACCAGATCGGGGCAGCTCCCAGCGTCGACTTGCAGCCCTGCCAGCACGTGCGCTTGGAGCACCAGCTCGATGGCCGACTGGCGCACGTTGTCTCGGAGCGCGCTCGGGTTCTGCACGTTGAACATCAAGAACTGCTCGTCGCCGCCGCTCACGTTCCGGAGACCGCCGTGCGGACCATCCACGCTCACGCCGGCGAAACCCGCCCGCGCGAAGGTCAGCGCGGGGCCGGTCCCCGGAGTGATGGCGGGACCGCCGGTCTTGGCCTGCACTCCGCGATCCACGAGGGGGCGGTCGCCGCCGCCGCCGGTTCGGCTGAAGAGCACCACGGGAAAACCCGCCGCGGGCATGCTGCGCCTCGGCAACGTGATCACGATGCGCGCGACCTCTTTTTGCGCCAGCTTCGGCGAGCCATCGGCGGCCCAGGCCCACTGCCCGCCGGTTTCGGAGAAAGGAGGTTTGCCGGCTTGGAAAACTGGCATCTCGATGCTGCTCTCGAACACGCAGAAGTCGTCGAAGACTTCCTTCGCGCTGGGCGCGGCGAGCGGCTGAGGCAAGTCCGCCGCAAGGACCGCGTCGCGGACGGTGCGGAGATCACGCGTGGGGTCGTCGGTAGTGAAGGCGGCAAGGCCCGCCAGCCTGGTCGACGCAACGCCCAGCGCTTCGAGTTGGGCGATGGCCGAGTGGTGCTCTTCCAGGGCCGAGGCACTCATGCCCGGGACGCTTTGACCTCGCAGGAGCCGTCGCAGCGAGTCGGGGACACCGAGTCGGTTGCCCCGCGCGTCGAGCACGTCGCGGGTCACCACCGCAGCGTAGCGGGTGAGCGGTCGCAACGGGGCGCCCTGGAGGGGGATCAGCGCCAGGAGCCGTGGCGCCCCGAAGGGGCCGCCCTCAGCGGAGAAGCTCACTCGAACCGGCGAGCGCTTTCCGTGATCGGCCGAGCCCGGATCGACATCGACCAGGAATACCCGGGCGTCACTCGCCGTGCTGGCCGCGAACCCGCTCTCGACCGAAAGCTCCAGATCCCCGTCCAGCTGGAAGAAGACGCCGGCCGTGGTGGAGAAGCCCCGCGAGTCACGCGCGAGCAACAGCTTGAGCTTCTCCAAGAACGGCGACTCGGTCGGGTTGGGAAAATCCGCGACCGAGGGGCGTCCATTTGCGTCGAGACGCGCCGCGTCAGGGAACGGCGCGCCGAAGAACCCGCCCGCGAGGCTGTAGTCGGCGACGACGCGAGTGGTGGCTGCGGTCTCGCCGTCGTCAGGCGACGAGCAAGCGCAGGCCAGCAGCCCACCGAGCGCGATCCAGCTCACGCTCGGCGTGCGCATGGCATCGACTCACTTCTTGGCGCCGACCAGGGTGAAGTTCGAGCTGGCAGCCCAGCCTCGCACCATCACGTGAACCGGCGCGGGGGTCGTGATCTCGACGGAGCAGCTCTCCTTGGAGCCGGCCTTGTAGGGGCGGCAGTCGTAGAGCGATTTGGTCGGAGCAGAGCCGACGCGCACGTACAGATCCGCGTCCGCCGTTCCGGTCATCTCGAACACGTAGCGACCCGCCGCGAGCGTCGGGGTCTCGAAGCGCGTCTCGGCATTCTTGGCGACCGTGTTTGCCTCGTTCATGCCGGCCCACTCTTCAGGCTGTCCACCGCCGCCGCCGCCGGGCACGAAGACGTTGTCTTCTTCGCCGCTGACCAAGATCACCTGGCTGCTCGAGATCTTCTTGAAGATGCCCTCGTAGGTCGCGGGCTCGGCATGGTTCGCCAAGGCGTCGAAGATGGCCAGCGTCGACTCCGGCATATTGCTGAAGTACGAGGGCATGGCGTTGTTGATGACGTCCACGTACTTGGTGCCGGTGGGGTCGTCGGCGTTGACCGCCGCGTGCGCGTCCCAGAGCGCCGAGTCCACGTAGGCGTAGGTATCGCAACCGTTCATGAAGACGACCGCATACTGACCGGCCTTCCACTTGCCCTTCTGTGCCAGCGCGCGCACGTTGGCGCCCAGGCCCGCGTGGCCGTTGTAGACGATGAAATCCGCGCTTGGAGTCAGGCTCGCGTAGCGTTGGTCGAAGGTCGGCCCCGCGGTTCGAACGTTGTCGACCAAGAGCGCCGTAACCCTGATCTTCTTGCCGTCGGTCAGAACCCCGGTGAAGGTGATGTCGGGAACGCCGACGCCGGGGCTCGATGGGAACGACTCTGGCGTCGTCGTGAGCCCCTGGCTCGCCAGGCGCGACTTCATCGCGTTGACGAACTCGTTGTAGGCAGAGATGCCGGCGTCGCTGCTGGTGGTCGCGCCGTCTTCGTACTTGCCGTAGATCGCCACCACCTCCAGCGCGTCGTCCTCCCAGACCTTGTCGTACTCGGGGTACTTGCCGGTGGTCTGGGTGCCCGAAGCTCGAACCTCTGCGGTGAGATCCACGACGTCTTCTGCCGCGAGCGTGCAGCGGGAGGTCTTCGGACGATAGTAGTACCACATGCTACCCGCATCCACGTCGTGGGCGCCGAAGTCTACGCAGTCGTGACTGTACTTCGCAGTGAAGGCCTCGTAGCCCTGGTACGTTCCGTCTTTGGGCATGCGCAGCGTGAAGGTCGTGGGCACCGCGTCCTTCTTGCCCCAGGCGACGGGCAACTTCGCGTGATACGTGACGCGAGTCTTGCCGCCCTCGGCTGCCGCGGTCTGAATGTTCGAGAGCTCGAGCTTGTCCAGTCGGGCCACGGACTTCTCTCCGTTGAGCAGCCCGATGGTGTAGAGCATCTGGTCTTCGATCGCGCGCTTGGTGTTCCAGGCGCTCGAGACCAGGACCTCACCGTCGAACTCGAACTCGAGGAAGACGGCGATGTGGCTCGCGTCGGCCTTGCCCTCTTCGGGCTTGACCATGTCGCCGCTGTCGATGGTCTGGGTACCCGGTCCACCGGGTTCCGCCGTGTCCACGGCGCAGGCCACTGCGAGTACGGAGCCGATGCCAACGAGCCCAACGAGCGAACGCTTGATTCTCATGTCGTCGTCCTCTTCTCTGCGGTGGCTGTAACCTGATGTAGTGGGTACACCTACATAAGCGCACCCGCAAGAGGAATCTTACTTGCCTCGGGAACTCCCGAAAAAAGCCGTGTTTGCCGGGTCCCTAGCGGGGACGCAGCAGACTCGGCGCAGCGAACTTGAGCAGCTCGAACCAAACCAGGCAGAGCGCCCCAGCCCCCAGGGCGAGGGCGACCTGCCCCGGCGGCGGCGTCGCGAAGTGGAAGAGCGAGCGCGCCGGAGCTGCGTAGAGCGCGATGGCCAGCACGCCCAAAGCGCCGAGCAGAATCAGCCGGGCCGGCCAGTTCGGCGTGCGCAGGTTGCCCAACACCGACCGGGTCCACGAACGATTGGTCGCGATCAACGCGAGGTTGCCGCCGACGAGGGTGGTGAACGCGAGCGCGCGCGCCTCGGGGTCGGCGGCGCCGTTGGCGAGCGCGTACCCGAAGACAAACAGGGCAGCGGCGAGCAGGCAGATGCCCTGAAGCACCGCCATCCCCACCAGCCGGCGATCGAAGAGACGCGCACTGGCGGGTCGCGGCGGGCGGCGCATCACGTCCTCGTCCTCGCGCTCCGCTTCGAACGCGATGGAGCACGCGGGGTCGATCACGAGCTCGAGGAAGACGATGTGCACCGGGTGGAGGGCGAGGGGCCACCCCAGCAGAACGGGCACGAGCGACATGCCAGCGATGGGGACGTGAATCGCAATGATGTAGGCCATCGCCTTGCGCAGGTTGGCGAAGA
Source organism: uncultured delta proteobacterium (assembly GCA_963716725.1). Taxonomy (GTDB): domain Bacteria; phylum Myxococcota_A; class Polyangia; order Polyangiales; family Polyangiaceae; genus JADJKB01. Next base: position 211,491 of record CAVQUB010000021.1, on the reverse strand, counting down.
TGCGCCGTCCCAGGCGCACGGCCGCGACAATGGACGAAAAGTCGTCATCCGTCAGCACGAGCGACGAGGCTTCTCGCGCGACGTCGGTGCCGCGTCCACCCATCGCGACGCCGATGTGCGCGGCCTTGAGCGACGGCGCGTCGTTCACGCCGTCGCCGGTCATCGCGACGATCTCGCCGTTCGCCTTCAGCGCCTGCACCAGGCGCAACTTCTGCTCCGGGACTGTCCGAGCGAAGATGGTGGTGCTGCGAAGGCGCTGCCCGAGCTCTGCTTCCGTGAGCGAGTCCAAGTCGGCTCCGGTGAGCAGCCCACCGGAGGCTGGAAGGCCGGCTTCTGTGGCAATGACGCGGGCGGTCTCGGGATAGTCGCCGGTGATCATCACCACCGAAATCCCCGCCGCTTTGCACTCCCGAACGGCCGCAGGCACCGTCTCGCGCAGCGGATCTCGCAGCCCGACCAGTCCCACCAGCGTGAAGTCGTAGTCGTGCTGCTCCGCCGGCAACTCTCCGCCCTCGAAGTACGCGCGTGCCACGGCCAGCACACGCAAGCCCCGTCCCGCGAGCGCCATCACCTGTGCCTGAACGACTCTCGCTTCAGCTGCGGGCAAGTGGCAGAGGTCCACGATGGCTTCAGGTGCGCCCTTGGCGGCGATGACCCTGCGCGGGCCCGAGCGAGCTCGCCAGACGTGAGACACGCTCAGGAGCGCCGGGGACAGCGGGTACTCCCGCACCAGCTCCCAGCTGTCGTGCAGGTGTTCGGTCCCCGTGAGCTCGAGCCTGCCGAGTTCGTGGAAGGCGATCTCCATCGGGTCGAAAGGATTGCGCTGGCTGGCCAAGATGCCGAACTCGACGACCTCGTGAACCGCTTCGGGCAGGCTGCCGGCATTCACGACGTGGGAGCCAGTCGGCGTCCACAGCTCCGAGATTGTCATGCGGTTGAGCGTCAAGGTCCCGGTCTTGTCAGTGCACAGCACGGTGGCCGCCCCGAGCAGTTCCACCGCGGCCACCCGCCGCGTGAGCACGTTGCGCTTGGACATGCGCCACGCGCCGAGGGCCATGAACACGGTGAGGACCACCGGGATTTCTTCTGGCAACACCGCCATTGCCAGAGCGAGCCCCGCCAACAGGCCCCGCAACCAGTCGCCGCGGGTGAGACCGTAGACGACGAGCAGCAGCAGGCACAGGCCGACGCCTCCGAAGGCGATGCGCTTCACCACCCGAGAAACCTCCTGCTCGAGGGGGCTGCGCTCGTTCTCGAGCTTCGAGAGTGACGCGCCGATCTTGCCCAGTTCGCTGGCCGAGCCAGTAGCGCTGACCCGCGCCACGCCTTGTCCCCGCACGACCAGCGTGCCGCTGAAGACGAAGGGCAGGTCGTCACCGCCCGGCCGAGGGGGCTCGGTCGGGACCGACGCCGCGGCGGCCTTGCGTACCGGGACCGACTCGCCGGTGAGCAAGGACTCGTCCACGCTGAGGCTCAGCGCATCGAGTACGAAGGCGTCTGCCGGCACGCGATCCCCCTCGGCGAGCACCATCACGTCGCCTCGCACGACGTCGCGACCCGCGATGCGCTTCTTCACGCCGTCGCGGATCACGGACGCGCGGGGGCTCGACAGATCACGGAGCGCCGCCAGCGCTCGCTCGGTCTTGCGCTCTTGGTGGAACGTGATCGCGATGATGACCAGCACGAACGTGAGCAGCGTGAGCGCTTCGCGCACGTCACCCAGCAGCAGGTAGAGGGTTCCTGCGCCCAGCAGCAAGAGCAGCATCGGCTCTTTGAGCACCGCCACCAGAGCCATCACGACGCTGTGCTCCCGGTCGGACGGCAGCTCGTTCGGACCGTCGGTTGCGAGTCGCGCCGCGGCCTCGCGTTCGGAGAGGCCGCGCTCGCTGCGAAGGTCGAAGCCTGCCATTTCTTCCTTCAATCCCCTCCGAACCGCGGGCGGTCAAGCGCCGCCTCCGTTATCCGCTGCTGCGGGTGCCCGCATGGCCGGGGATCTCGAACCGAGCATGACCTTCTGCTATGCTGCCGTGGTGTCCTGGCGCGGTGCGTGGTTCGTGGGCTTGGCTCTCTCGTGCGTCGCCTGCGGCGGCGACGAATTCGGGTCGAGCGGTAGCGGTGGCGCGTCCGGGAGCGGGGGAGCCAGCGGCGCGGGCGGCGCCCAGTCGGGCGGCGGCGCGGGCGGCGCGCAGTCGGGCGGGGGAGCCAGCGGCGCGGGCGGCGCGCAGTCGGGTGGGGGAGCCAGCGGCGCGGGCGGCGCGGGCGGCGGTACAGGCGGCGGCGGTGGGACGGGCGGAGCGGCGTCGGCGATTGGCGTCGTGCAATCCACCGAGACGGTACTCGCCGACAACACCGTCGACATTCCCACTCTGAAGTTTGGCAAGGCACCCACCGCGGGCAACGCGATCATCGTCGGTGTCACCTGCTTCAGCGAGGTCGACAACTGTACCGTTCCGGAGAACGGCGTTACCGACACCCACGGCAACAACTACGTCCGCGTGAAGCTCGGGACCTCGGTGACGTCGAGCGGCACGCACGGATCCAGGCCGCACCTCTTCATTGCAGAGAACATCGGCGTTCCCGCCGGCGTGCTCACGATCATGGTCGATCCCAATGGCGTCGGGACGGCGAGCAACCAGCAGGTGATCTGGGGCGCCATCGAGGTCGCGGGCCTCGCTGCAGCGCCGAGCCTGGATCAATCGGGCAGCACGGGCGTCATGAACACGACGTCCACGAAGGTGACTGTCGACAGCCCCACGCTGCAGGCCAACGAGTTGGCAGTGGCGGTTCTCACCGATCGCACCACCGATCCGGATGGCTACGCGAGCATCGCTCCCGAAGCGGGCTGGACCCAGCACCACATCAACCAAAACGTGCACCCGCACTCAATGGTCAGCCGGGTGCTCAGCGCGACCGGGCTCGCCAGTCACACATGGCAACACGACGTTCCGACCCGCGGGACGTCGGCGGTCATCGCGACCTTCAAGGGCGCTGCGGACTGAAGCCGGCGGCGACCGCGCCTGACAGCGGCGTTCTCTGGTCCGGAATCGTGACGACACGGCGCACAAAAGTGAGCGCCGAAATGACCGGAACCTCGTGGGTCAAATGACGCCCGTCAAGTGCTCCGGGTGGCACTGACGCCAGTGTCAGTGAATGGGGTTACGCTGCGCGGATCATGGGAGAGCGCAGACTTCGGGGTGCGCGCTTCGTCGGTATCGACGTCGGCGCGGAAACGGTGAAGGTCGTGGAGCTGGCCCGCGAGGGCGACGGGCTCGTCTGGACCCGGCGGCGGATCGTCGAACACCAGAAGGAGCCGGGCCCTGCCGTACGCGCGGCGCTCGCCGACTTCGGATGGGACGATCTGTCCGGGGCGAGCGTGGTCGGGCGCGCGAGTCGAGTCCTGTCATTGCCGAGCGTTCCGACCAAGCAGGCGCAGGCTGCGGGCTCGCGCTTCTTGGTCGGTGACCGCGAGGCCACCATCGTGAGCATCGGTGCTCACGGCTTCTCGGTGCTCGAGCTTCGGGCGAGCGGGGTCGAGGTGTTCCGGGAGAACTCCCGCTGCTCGCAGGGCACCGGCAACTTCCTCCGGCAGCTGGTCGAGCGCTTCGACCTCGACATCGAAAAGGCCAGCGAGATGGCCGAGCGCACGCACCACGCCGGCGCTGCTCTCGGGTCGCTGTCCCGTGATCCTCAAGACGGACATGACGCACCTGGCGAACAAGGGCGAGCCGCGGGAGCGCATCCTCGCCGGTCTGTTCGACGCCGTCTGCGAGAACGTGCAGGTCCTGATCAAGCCGAGCGTGTCGCCCAAAGACGTGCTGCTCATCGGTGGAGTCGCCCGCGCCCGACGTGTGCACGAACACTTCGGCAGCTTCGCCCGAGCGACACGGCATGAACCTGCTCGAAACCGCCGGCGACGATCGCCTCTACGCTCGACGCGCTCGGCGCAGCGTTGGTCGCGGCCGAGCGCCCCAGCCGGGTGCCGACCCTGGACCGGCTCCTCGCACCAGCGCACCACGCGCACCTCGACCGCGTGCCGGCCCTGGCCAGCCAGCTCTCGAGCGTCAATCGCATGACGCGGCCGGCGCTACCCGACCGAGTTCGTCGAGCGGCGGGAGGTCATCGTCGGCTTCGACATCGGCTCGACGGGCTCGAAGGTCGTGGCCGTCGATCGTCGAGCGACGCGAGGTCGTGTGGGAGGGCTACATCAACACCAACGGCGATCCCGTGGGCGCGGCCCAGCAGCTGATGCGGATGCTCAGCGAGTCGGTCGCCGGTAACCAGGACCTGGTCGCCTTCGGCGCGACCGGCAGCGGTCGCGAGATCGTCGGATCGCTGCTCTCGAGCTGCTACGGCATCGAGCGCGTGTACGTGCTGAACGAGATCGCGGCGCACGCCGAGGGAGCGCTGTTCTACGACTCGAGCGTCGACACCATCTTCGAGATCGGCGGGCAGGACGCCAAGTACATCCGGCTCTCCGAGGGGCGCGTCGTCGACGCCGCGATGAACGAGGCGTGCAGCGCCGGGACCGGCTCGTTCATCGAGGAGCAGGGCAAGAAGATCGGCGGCATCGACAGCGTCGTCCAGCTCGGCGAAGCAGCGCTTCAGGCCGAAGGCGGCGTCTCGCTCGGCCAGCACTGCTCGGTGTTCATGGCCGAGATCATCGACGAGGCCGTGGCCGCCGGCGTCAGCACCGGCTTGGTCATCGCGGGCATCTACGACTCGATGATCCAGAACTACCTGAACCGCGTGAAGGGCGCGCGCTCGCGTCGGGCAAGTGGTCTTCTGCCAGGGCATGCCCTTCGCGTCGGACGCCCTGGCCGCGGCCGTGGCTCGCGAGACGGGCAGCCGGGTGATCGTGCCGCCGAACCCCGGCACCGTTGGCGCCCTCGGGATCGCGCTGCTTGACGCGCAAGGCCGTGGGCGCCGCCGTCACCGGCGGTATGGATCCCGCGCGCCTGCTCTCGGCTCAGGTCGTGCGCCGAGACACCTTCGTCTGCGAGAGCAAGAAGGGCTGCGGCGAGCCGGGCAACAAGTGCCGCATCGACCGCGTAGGCACTCTGGTCGAGGAAAAACCCGGCAAGTTCACCTGGGGCGGCGGCTGCTCGCTCTGGGACAAGGGCACGGGCAAGAAGAAGCTGCCGGATCTCGCGCCGGATCCCTTCCGCGAGCGCGAGGCGCTGATCGAGGCCCTCGTCGGGCGCGTGACCGTGGCCCGCGGACGCGACAAGATCTCCGTCACCGACGAGTTCCAGCTCAAGGGGCTGTTCCCCTTCTTCGCCACCTTCCTGTACGAGCTCGGCTTCGACGTCGTCTACGAAAAGGGTGCCGGAGGCAAGACGCTCAAGCGCGGCATCGAAGAGGCCAACGTGCCGTTCTGCGCGCCGATGCAGCTCTATCACGGCCTGGTCTCGAGCATGGCCGACAGCGATACGCGCTTCATCTTTGCGCCCATGCTGCGCGATATGCCGCGGGTAGCAGGCGAGTCGAGCTCGGTGGCTGCCCGATGGTGCAGGCGTCGCCCGACGTGATGCGCTTGGATCTCGGCAACGAGCGCGGTGCGCGCCTGCTTTCGCCGGTCATCGATTTCGGCGCGGAGGGCTACGCATCGAAGGAGTTCCTGCGCAGCTGCCAGCGCCTGGCCGAGTCCCTGGGAGTGAACGGGCTCGCCTGGCTCGGCGCCTACCAGAAGGCCAAGCGCGAACAAGCGAGCTTCGACGCAAGCTTGCCTGGCTATCGGCGAGCGAGCTCTGGACTTCTGCCGTGAGCACGACGTGATCCCGGTGGTGGTGCTGGGGCGGCCGTACACGATCTACAACTCGGTGCTCAACTCCAACGTGCCGCCGCTCCTGCGCGAGCAAGGCGCCATTGGCATTCCCGTCGACTGCTACGAGGTCTCGGACGATGTGCCGACCTTCGAAGGCGTGTACTGGGGCCACGGACAGAAGAACCTGCGCGCAGCGCACCAGATCCGTCGCACGCCCGGCCTGTACTCCATCTGGTGCAGTAACTACTCCTGCGGCCCCGACAGCTTCAACCTGCACTTCTTCAGCTACGTGATGGCGGGCAGACCCTTCGCCGTGATCGAGACCGACGGGCACTCGGGCGACGCCGGCACCAAGACCCGCATCGAGGCGTTCTTGCACTGCGTGCGTGAAGATCTGGCGCGCGTGGACGTCGACCGGGTCCAGAGCGACCTCACCAACATCGATCGCCAGACCAGCCCCCTCGGGGTCATCCGTCAGCGTGGTGAGCGACTGCTCGTGCCGCGCATGGGCGAAGGCGCCGAGGCCATGGCCGCGTGCCTGCGCGGAGTCGGCTTCGAGGCGGAGGTCTTGCCGGTCCCGGATCGCGAGGCGCTCCGCGTCGGTCGTCGACACACCTCGGGCAAGGAGTGCGTGCCCATGACCATCACGCTGGGCAGCCTGCTCCAGCGGGTGGAGCAAGAGCCGAACCCCGAGCAGCGCTTCGCCTTCTTCATGCCAACCGCCGACGGCCCGTGTCGATTCGGCGTCTACAACATGCTGCACCGGATGGTGCTCGAGCGCCTGGGCCAAGCGGACCGGGTCCGGATCTGGTCGCCGCGAGACAAGGACTACTTCGACGGAATTCCGGCCGGCTTTTCGGCGCTGGTGATGGTGGGCTTCGCGGCCCACGACATGCTCGAGGCCGCGCTCTACGACGCGCGGCCAGTGGAGTCGGAGCCCGGGAGCGCGAACGCAATCTTCGTGCGCTACCAGCGCGAGTTGCTCGACCAACTGGAGCGCGCGGGCCGTGGCGATCTCAGCATTGCCGCCGCGCTTTGGCAGGTGACCACGGGCAAGCTCTTCGGCTGCGCCGCGATCTCTGGCTCGCGCCGCCGCGGAGTTGCGTCGAGTCAAGACCGACCGCGAGTTGCCCACGGTGCTGATGGTGGGCGAGATCTACGTGCGCTGCGATCCCTTCGCGAACGACTTCGTGATCGAGAAGCTGGAGCAGCGTGGGCTCCGGGTGCGCTTCGCGCCATTCTCGGAGTGGCTCGAGTACACGGACTACGTGCACACGCTCAATGGCGAGAAGGTCGGGCTCGCGGCGCGGCTTTCCTCGTGGGTGCAGGACCGCATTCTCGACACCACCTACGGCCTGGTGGCCGGGATCTTGGACTGGCCGGAGCGGACCCGCGTCCGCGAGACCATCGCCGCGGCCAAGCCCTACGTCCGAGAGGATCTGAACGGCGAGGCCGTGCTCACCGTCGGCGGACCCGTGCACGAGTGGCACCACGGGATCATCGACGGTGTCATCAGCGTCGGTCCCCTGGAGTGCATGCCCAACAAGATCGCCGAGGCGCAGTTCTTCCACGTGTCCGAGCGCGAGGGGCTGCCGTCGATGACCATTCCGGTCAACGGCGACCCGGTGGACCCCGCGGTGCTCGACAGTTTTGCTTACGAGGTGCTGGACAGCACCCGGCGCCGGAAGCAGGGGCTTGCCCCGGATCCCGCGCAGAAGAAGGTGCGGCTCCGAGTGATCCGCCCCGACGGCCGCGCAAACGTGGGTCCGACCGCCTGCGCGATGCCGGCGGAGTGAGGGGAAATCCGGCCGCGCGCCGACGCTCCGTGCGTCCGGCGGGCGGCAGTGGGCTCCCGTGATTCAGGCGGCTTGTGGCAGCTGTCGCGTTGGCAAGAGCCCCACGGACCGCCTGCGCGGCTTGCGGCGGCGGTCTTCTCCCACCGGGAGAGACTGGGACACTGCCAGCACCGGCAGCATCAGGACCGGCCATAGCACCATGAAGGTGAATAGGACCGGGGCCAATGCGAGCACGACGACCGGAAAGAGCATCACTCCAGCCGCCGAGAGCATCACGATGTCGAGCCACCGACCCTTTTTGGTCTCTGTCTGGTTCATCTGACGTCTCCTGTTCATGGAGACATGCAAGGCTCGAACCGCGCGAAGTTTGGCCGCAAGCTTCCGGGGCAGCCGAAAGCAGCAGCGAATTCTGCGACGCTGTTGCGATCTGCTACCGCGCTCGCGAGTACAGCGTGGCTTTGCGTGTATCCGGGTTGTACGACGCCCAGTACACACACTTCTCGTCCAACGCGACGGCATCCGCGCTGTGGTTGCGCGCGATCGAGGCGAGGGGAGTGGGCGACGAACCGTCGCTGCCCATGAACACCAGCATCTCCGTCCCATCCGAACCGACCGCAGCGGCCGTGGTGACGATGCCCTTGGCGTCGGCGGCGATGCGCGCGCTCGGTGCCAGCCCGGACGCAATCTTGGTGACGGCGCCGCCGGTCTTGGACACCTTCATCAGCTGGCCCTTCTGCGCCAGCGTGAAGTACACGCTCGTATCATCGATGCTCAGGTCGAAGGGCTTGTCTTGCCCCGTCGCCAGGGCTTTCGGCTTGCCGCGGTCGAGCCCAAAGCGCAACACTCGATTCGAGCTCGAGTCCGTCACGTAGATGCCTCGAGCATCGACGGCGACGGCGGAGAAGCCGGCAGGGCCGAGCTTGGTTTCCGGGCGTTCCGCGACGTCGAGCTCTTTGGTGGTGCCGCTGCTCTTCTCGGCCCGAATCAAGCGGTCGTAGGGCCCGTAGTCGCCGGGCACACCGTACACATAGGTTCCGTCACTGGTGATCGCCTGCGACGAGAAGGTCTCGGCGAGCATGCTGGTTTCGCCACCTTCCTTCGAGATACGCATCAGTCGGATCCCGGTCGTGTAGAACACCGCCGCGGCGTCGACGACTAGCCCGCGGGGCTCGAGGGACAGTGAGGTCAGGTTGGCGGTGCCGCGGCCGTCTTTGCGTGCCTTGGCCAGATCCCCGCGTCCCCCCAGCGTCTGCCAGCTCGAGTAGTAGAGATGCGTTGCGTCGAGCGCCAGGCCGTTCACGTGGCCGTTGACCGTGCCGAGCTTGGCGGAGTCCGTGCCGGTGGCCGCACAGGGCCCCGGCGGAGCGTCTTCCGGAGCGACGGTGGAGCTGGGCGCCGCGGAGGCGGGCACCTCGGGCTTGGGCGCCGCCTGGTTCTTGTCGTCGCACCCGGCAGCTCCGAGGACGAGCAACAGAGCCAACGCTGGTCGAGCGGTCATGTTGGGCCTCTTGTCGTGCTGCTGCGCAACCGGACGTCGCATGCTGAGACCCCAGCAGAGGCGCGCGGGGGATTCAAGGGGGAGAGGCGCTGGTGGCAACCTGCGCCAGCAGCGCCACTGCCCTGGCCCGGTCCCGCGCCGTGAACACCACCACCACGGGCGAGTCGTGACCAATGAGCTTCATCTGGCGAGGCGAACCGCGTATTGTAGACAGTCGGCATGAGCGCGATCCATTTGATTCTGTGCACCCTGGAACCCCGGGAACTCCACGAGCTCGAGCAGGCGTGCATTGGCGCCGTCGAGAAGTACCTCGACGAACACCCCGACTGCGAGGACGATTGGGGCGAAATGGGCTCCGGCGGCCCGGTCCCGAGCGAGGACGACGTTCGGGCGGCCTACGCGAAATCGGGCTTGGAGCCCGACGCTGACTTGAGCGCGCGCCTGGCGCGGTGCCGCACGACCTTTCGCATCGATCATCCCGGGGACATCGAGGTGGAGGGCGGGTTGCAGGTCTCGATCTTGGTGTTCTTGCTCGAGCGCGCGGGGGACGGGTTGGTCCTGTGGAACGCCTACCCCTTGGAGCGGAGCGAGGATTTGTTGGAGAAGCTTCGCACTCGGCCTGGTGCCGAGGGCTTCGGCGTCAAGACTCGAGCCAAGCGCCGGGCGCCTGCCCGACGGGATCCGAAGGACGGAGAGTTCCGCGCCAGTCGCATGCTTCGTTTGCTCGAGCGGGCCGTCAACGACGTGCGCGTGGCCATCGACGTCAAACAGGCGCTGCACTCGGTCAGCGAGCTGGCGCGAAACTACGGCGCGCTGCTGTTGGAAGAGGGCGCCGTGACGGATACCAAAGCCGCCAAAGCGCTGGAGATCAGCCAGGCGGAGGTGGTCACCGCGGCAGAGGAGCTGGAACGGGCGCTGTTTCGCCGCTGAACGCCTACTCCTGCGGCCGCGCAGTCTTGAGCAGCTCGTTCATCATTTGTTCCACGCTCGCGACCTTCTCGCGGATCTTCCCGGTCGCCTTGCCTTGCTCCAGCTCGGCCGTGTCGATGATCCGCCAGTCTTGGTAGCTGGTAGCGCGTACGCCGCGTTGCTCGAGCAAGGCCTCCAGGCGATCGCCAGGCGGCAGCTCGCGTTCGGGCAACCCGGGCACGTCTTCCAGCATGCGAGAGACCACCAGGTGGGCGTCGGCCTTGTTCGTCCCGATCACTCCGTAGGGGCCGCGGCGGATCCAACCGACCGCGTACAGGCCGGGCAGCACGTCGGCTTCGGGACCCCCTGTGATGCGCCCGTCCACGTTGGGGATCACGCCGCCTCCCTCGTCGAAGGGCAGGCCCGGCAGCGGTTCCCCCCGGTAACCGATGGACCGAAAGACGATGCCGGCGTCGATCTCGAAGAAGTGTCCAGTTCCCTTGGCGGTCCGGCGGCCGTTCGGCTGAGCGACGGAGGCGGTCCGCTCCGCACGCACTGCTCGGATGTGACGTGAAGCGTCCGCGAGCAGCTCGACGGGCGAAGCGTTGAACTCGAGGCGCAGCGTGCGAGCTCCTTCCGACGGAGTGGAGCGAGCGCATTCGAGCATCAGCTCGAGGTTCCTCTTCTGCCGCGCGTCGAGCTCGTCGTGCCCGGCCAAGTCGGCTTCGACGGCTGCCAAGTCCACTGAGACGCTGACGTCGGCCATCTCCGCGACGTCTTGCAGCTCTCGGGGATCGAAGGCGGCCTGGGCCGGGCCGCGGCGCGCGAGCAACACGATCTCGCGCAGCCGACTCGCGCGGAGCGCCTCCAGCGCGTGTCGTGCAATGTCGGTTTTTGCGAGTTGCTCGGGCGACTTGAGCAACACGCGCGCGACGTCCATCGCCACGTTGCCGACCCCCACCACCACGGCGCGCTCGGACCGGAGGTCGAAGGGAAAGTCTCGGAAGTCGGGGTGCGCGTTGTACCAACCGACAAACGCCGTCGCAGAGTAGGAGCCGTCGAGCTCCTCGCCGGGGATGCCCAGCCGGCGGTCGCTGCTGCTGCCAACGGCGTAGACCACTTGGTGGTAGCTCGCGCTGAGCTCCTGCGCCGAGAAATCCTTGCCGATCTCGACGTTGCCGAAGAATCGGAAGCGGTGGTTCTCCGCGGTTCGCTCGAAGGTCTTGGTGACGCCCTTGATCTTCTGGTGGTCCGGGGCCACGCCGGAGCGAACCAGGCCGAAGGGCGTGGGCAGCCGCTCGAACAGGTCCACGGCGAAGACTGGCGCCAGGCATCGGAGCAAAGCCTCGGCCGCGAAGAACCCGGCGGGCCCAGCGCCGACGACCGCGACCCGGACCGGTTGTTCGGGGGTACCCGGCGAACTCATGGCGCGGCGCACCCTAGCAGTCGTCGCCGTGGAGCACGAGCCCCTCGCCGGCCGGCTGCGACGGCAGGTTCTGCGCGTGCTGACCGTGACAGCGCCGCAAGATGGGTCAGACTAAGCCAGGGACAGCTTTGCCCACGCCCCGTCACAACCTGCTGGTTCTCTCGGACGTTCACCTGGGCAGTGATCTGATTCAGCACTGTCGCCCGGGAGCCCCGCTCCGGAGCGCCGCGAGCTCTCGACGCGATCGGGACCTCGCGGCGCTCTTGGATTGGTATCGTGAGCGGCCCGCGGGCGAGCTGCCGTGGAAGTTGGTGATCGCCGGCGATCTGGTGGATTTCGTCGGGATGAGCGTCAGCGCCGACGCGGCCGAGATCCTCACTGCACCCAACGAAGACGAGCAGTCCCATGGGCTCGGCGGCGCGGTCGATCACACCCTCGCCAAGCTGCGCCGCGTGGCGGCCCATCACGGCGACGTCTTTGCGGCGCTGGCGCGCTTCGTGGCAGCGGGCAATACGCTGGTCGTCGTCCGCGGCAATCACGACGTGGATTTTCACTGGCAGCCCGTGCAAGCGGCATTCCGCGAGATCTTGGCTGCCCACGGGGCGCCATCGGAAGACGCCGTCGAGTTCGCCGACTGGTTCTACTACGAGGAGGGGGTCGTCTACGTCGAGCACGGTCATCAGTACGACGACTTCTGCTCCTACGAGCACGTGCTCCACCCGGTAGCGCCATCGGACCCCAAGCAATCGGCGCGCTCGCTCTCGGATGTGCTCTTGCGCTACGTCGTTCGGCCGACGGCCGGCATGCGCGAGTCCGGCCACGACAAAGCCAACGCGTTCGACTATCTGCGATTTGGAGCGAGGCTCGGAGCCCGGGGGATCTTGCGGCTTGGGAGCCGGTTCATTGGGGCCATCGCCGCGCTCCTGGGGATCTGGCGCGACCACGTCGGCGACGCTGCGGCGTGGGTCCGTGCCGAGCACGAGCGCAAGATGGCGCTGCTGGCCGAGGCTCGCAAGCTGAGCCTGGTGAAGCTTCAGGCGCTGGCCGCGCTGCCAGCGCCCTCCCATCACGACGAGCGTGCTCAGGCTCCTGGCGGGCGTGATGATCGATCGGGTCGCGGTGGCGATCGCTGGCATGGTGGCACTGCTCTGGATACTGGTGGCGCGCTGGACGCCGGCGTTGGGGGTAGGGCTCGGGATCTCGCTGGTCGTCCTCGTCACGCTCGCGGTGCTCTGGCGTCGCACGCGCGGTGACATCGACGCCAGCGCGCTGCTCCGCGAGCGAGCCGCGCGGGTAGGCAGCGTGTTCCCGGCGGCCTTCATCGTGATGGGACACACCCACCTGCCCGAACTCAGCGCGACCTGCGCGGAATCCGCTTACGTCAATCTCGGCGCCTGGGCCGAAGAAGAGCTCGATGCAGGTGAGTCGACGAGTCTGCCGGCGACCCGGACGCACCTGGTCGTGCAAATCATCGACGGTCGTCCCACCGCGGTGTTGATGCAGTGGGACGCTGAGACCGGCCCCCGCAATTACTGAGCATCAGTCGGAGCAGCAGGGATTCCCGAGACAGGGCGGCACCGCCGCGCACACTCCGGGGCCGGAGCAGCAGGTGCCGGCGGAGGTCTTGCAGTCAGCCGCGCAGCCCGAGGCGCCGCCCGTCGAGGTTCTGCCGCCACCGCCGCCACCTCCACTCGAGGGGCTCACGCACTAGTCGCTCTCGCAGAGCCGGTCTCCTTTGCAGTCGTTGTCAGTCGCGCAGCCCGCGTCGTCGGACGACGAGCAAGCGACGATCATGAACAGGAGGGCGGATGGCAGATCGCAGCATCATTGGGTCTCAACAGCAGCAGCCGCCGCCGCAGGCGAGGGGAACGCCCGCGGATGGAATGGGCACGGCGCCTGAGCATCCGCTCGCGTTGCAGGCTTGCACCTGGAGCAATCCGACTCCGTTGGCGCACTCGCTCGAGGCGCACATGCCCACGGTCGAGCTGCAGAGATCCGCCTGGACCACGCTGCCCACGTTGATCACGTGTTGGGGAAAGATCGAGCACTTCCAGATCACGTTGTAGTGGGTCGCCCCCGTCGACGTGCCCCAAGTGATCGGCCACGGATCGCAGCAGCCGCAGTTGGTGCAGCCCGCCGCGCTACTTGGCGGGGGAGGCGCGCCCGAGATCCCGCCGGTGCCTCCTGACGCGCCGGTGCCTCCTGTCGCGCCGCTGCCGCCCGCCCCTCCTGACGCGCCGGTGCCTCCGGTGCCTCCTGACGCGCCGGTGCCTCCTGACGCGCCGGTGCCTCCTGACGCGCCGGTGCCTCCTGACGCGCCGGTGCCTCCTGACGCGCCGGTGCCTCCTGACGCGCCGGTGCCTCCTGACGCGCCGCCACTGCCGCTGACCGCACCCGTCCCGCCGCTCCCGCCGCTCCCGCCGACGCTCGCATCGACTCCACCTTCATCCGCAGCGCACCGATCGGCGACGCAAATGAATGGCGCGTTGCACGTGCCGTTCGGGTAGCACACATCGCCGGGGCCGCCCTGGGAGGCTCCCAGTTCTTCAGGAGACGCACAGGCTCCAAAGCCAACGAGAACCAGCACCAAAGCCGCCCAACGCCTCATCTGTCCTCGACAATGTGCACGGAAGCGATGGGATCGTCCAGCCGAGGGCTCGCTTCGGCTATGGTCGCCGCTGGAGGCCCCAGTGCTCAGCGAAGAAATCAAGAAGCGGGTGCTCGCGGCGATGAAGGCGGGCCGCACGCTGGAGAAGGAAATCCTCCGAGTCGCGCTCGGCGAGATCCAGACTCAGGAGGCGCGCGTGGCCAAGTCGATGAGCGACGAAGAAGTGGCCGCCATAGTGCGCAAGCTGGTGAAGAACAACCAAGAGACGCTAGCGGCCTCGGAGAGCGCCGAGCAGAAAGAACAGCTCGCACAGGAGATCGCAGTGCTCGAGTCTCTGCTCCCAGCGGCGCTCGGGGTCGACGAAATCGTCGTGGCGCTGGCGCCGGTCGTCGAAGCGCTGAAGGCCGCGGGCAACGACGGTCAGGCCACCGGCGTCGCGATGAAGCACCTGAAGTCCGTCGGTGCCGTGGTCACCGGCAAAGAGGTGACCGCGGCCGTGAAGAAACTGCGCGGCTGATTCAGCTGCCGCAGGCTGCGGCTTTGTCCGCGCAGCAGTCGTTGTACTGCGTGCACGACGAGTCGCAGTAGCAGGCGGGGTTGGAGCCCGGCACGGCGTTCGAGCTGTTGCAATTGCCCACGCAGCTTCCGGTGCTGGTGCCGCCGCCGGTGCCGCCGGTGCCGCCGGTGCCGCCGCCGGTGCCGCCGGTGCCGCCGGTGCCGCCGCCACTCGAGCCGCCGGTGCCGCCGGTGCCGCCGGTGCCGCCGGTGCCGCCGGTGCCGCCGCTGCCGGTCAGCTCGCAGAACGGAATGCCACCGTGGTTGCTCGTGGTGTCGGCGTCCACGTTCTTCTGGGCGCAGGGCTCGTCCTCGCTCCAAGCCTTCCAGTCGCCTGCCCGCCCGGTGGCGGCGGCGAAATCTGCGAACACCTGGTACTTGCCTCCGCCCGAAGACTTGAACACCACCGGAGGCGTGCAGGCATTGGCCTGCAGGCTCTTCTGGTAGTCCATGATGATCGCGTACATGGCCGCAGTCGTGCTGTTCCAGCAGCAGGTCTTGCTCTTGTCGTAGACCAACTCGGCGAACGCGTAGTCCTCGATCTTGCGGTACTGAGCGTCCGTCTGCGCCGGCGCGATACCGAACTCGCTCTGGTTCAGGTCGTACAGCTCGCGGAAGGCGTTCTCACGCTTCTCCCGGGCCGAGCACGAGGCCGGGTAGTTCGAGAGGTGGGTCCGGGCGTCATTGATGATGGCGACGTAAGCGT
The DNA here is from genome assembly GCA_963716725.1 of uncultured delta proteobacterium. GTDB lineage: Bacteria > Myxococcota_A > Polyangia > Polyangiales > Polyangiaceae > JADJKB01. Next base: position 196,229 of record CAVQUB010000021.1, on the reverse strand, counting down.
CACGCATCTGCTCCGGCGGGACCTCGCCCAGCAGGTTCTCGAACTGCTGCGGGCGGACCTTCAGCTTCGCGTGGTCGGTGTCGTTGATCCAGGAGGCCTCGTCCGCCTTCATCCACGAGTTGGTCCACTTGCCGCCGATGACCTTCGCCACGCGCCAACGCTTCAATCCGCCGCCGAACTGCACGTATTCCACCCCGCCGGTGTACTCGTTGGTGAAGGTCTGCTTCGACGCGACGGCGTCCTCCCACTTGGGTTGACGGCGCGGCATCGAACCCGACGCGAGCTGGGCGTCCAGCCGGTTGCCCTCGATCGCGGTCACGGACTTGACCAGGAGCGTGTGACCGATGCCCTGCGCTTGCCAGCGCTCTACCAGCACGTCGCCCTCGCGCAGCGATTCGGGCTTCAGGTTGTAGGTGTTGCGGGAGTTCGCCAGGTTCGCCGAGCCGAAGTACCCGAGCAGCAGCAGCGTGAAGTGTCCGACGCGCTTGTTCAGGAAGATCTCGTCGAAGTAGAGCCCGCTGGTGCCTCCCGGGGCGATGATGTCCGAGGCGTCGGTGCCGCCCCAGAGCTTCTTGTCGCGCAGCTTGGTGTCGCGGGGCCAGTTTGCCTGGTACTCCGCCGGCGTTCATGGCCGAGTGGTCCTTGTACGCGGACTTGTACGAAGGCGTGTTCTTGTACTTGCCGGTCGCCGTCCGCGCGCCGAAGTGACCGAAGTACACGCGAATGCCCTCGGTGTCCGTCGTCGTCATGTAGAAAGGCAGGCCGTACCAAGAGGCGAAGGTGATGCGCGCGAACATCGCGACCTCGGCGCACTCGAGGCTCGGCGCGGGCAAGGTCTTGCCCCACGGCGTCGTGAGCTCGAAGGTGTTGCCGTAGCTCTTCGCCGGGATCTTGCTTCATGGCCTTGACCCAGGCGACGTACTTCTCGTCCCAGTTCAAGCCGCTGTTCGCGCCCCAAGCGACGCCGGCCTTCTTCGCGTTGGCGGTGTCGCGGTCCTCCCACTGGCTCGTGACCGCCCAAACCTGCGTCTCCGAGTTGTCCCAGTCGGTCCCGATGCTCGGGATGCCGGCGCCATCCGCCTTGCCGGTGGGGCCTTCGAGGTCGAAGGGTCCCGGGATGCCAAAGGTCTCCCAGTCGTCGTTCGACTCCGAGGAGGCCGAGTCGCCGCAACCGACCACGGCAAACAGCGCAGCAAAGATGCTGAACAGCAGGGGACGGAGCAGGGTCGACCAACGAGAAGAATTCGGGGGAGTCATGACCGGACAATCCTTGCAGCGCCTGCGGCGCGCGTCCAGGGCGACGCGTGGATGCACGTGCACCAAGGGGGTGGTGTGGGGGAGGGTGGGACTACTGGCAGAGCGCAGTCGTCGCGACGCACTGTCGATCGCTGATGATTCCGCTGCCCTGAGCGGCGACGCTCCGGCACTTGTAGCCCGTGGGGCAGCCGCTGTCGTCGGTGCAGGCCGCGGCGCACTCCCGGGACGCACCGCCGAGCTTCACTCACAGGTCGTCGACGCCCGTGGCACTGGCCGGAGTAGCTGGCCATGCCCGGGTGCAGCTCACAGCGGCTGCACCTCGAGGATCAACGAGCTCAAGTACAACCCTTCGGGAAACGCAGCCGGCACCGGGTGGTCAGCACCCTGGAACCAGCGCTCCAGCACGGTCGGACGCAGGCCCACGTCGCGTCCGCCGAGGGCCGCGGCGCGCGTGAGCTCGTCGAGGCCGATGGCCGCGGAGCAGGAACAGAGGACCAACAGGCCACCCGGGCGCGTGGCCCGGGCGCCAGCCGCCGCCAGCCGGCGCATGGACGACAAGGCGCGTTTCTTCGCGGCACGGGTCGGCGCCAGTTTTGGGGGATCACATACGACCAGATCGTAGCCACCCTTCCGCCCGGCGGCGGTGAGCACGTCGTGGGCGTCGGCGCGTTCGAACTCGATGCGACCCGCGAGTCCATTGGCACGAGCGCACTCTGCGGCCACCTCGAGCGCGAGGGCACTAGCGTCCACGGCGTGCACCGAGGTCGCGCCGCCGCGAGCCGCCGCCATGGCGATCGAGCCCACGTAGGTGAAGGTGTCGAGGACGCGACGTCCGCGAGCCAGCGCTTCGATCCGCTCGCGCAACGGGCGCTGGTCGAGGTAGAAGCCAGTCTTCTGACCCAGCTCGAGGGGGATCACGAAGCGGAGCCCGCGCTCGACGAAGGAGAGCTCCGCCAGCGTCTTGTCCCCCCACACGACGCCGTGGCCAGGAACGAAGCCTTCGAGTTTTGCCGAGCGCTCCGAGGTGCGATCGACGATGCTGCGCGGCTCGAGCTTTTCGATGAGCGTGTCCAAGATGGACTGCTCACGACGCTTGATGCCCACGGTGGCCAGTTGCACGACCAGCGTGTCGGCGTAGCGATCGACGATCAGCCCCGGCAGATCGTCACCTTCGGCGTGCACGACACGGTAGGCGTTGGTGCCTTCCGCGGGCAGTCCCAGCGCCGCACGTCGCTCCAGCGCGGCGTCGATGCGCTTCTCGAACAACGCCCGGTCGATGCGCGCGCTGCCATCGCGCGTGTAAATGCGAACGGGGATGGCCGAGGTGGGCGAGTAGAGTCCGCGTCCGAGCACGTTGCCCCGGCTGTCGATGACCTCGACCTCGTCGCCGGGCATGGCCCCGCCGGCGACCCGCTCGACGGCCTGAGCGTAGACCCAGGGGTGCCCGGCCCAGACCGGCTGAATGTGCCCTGCCTTGAGGGTGACTTGTGCCACGGGCGCAGTATTCAGCGTGCAACGCTGGTGTAAACGCCTCTCCACGAATTCGTGCAATCCTCGCGGATCCGAGGCTCTGGCAACTGGCACTGGGGTTGCTACCCTCTCTCCTCGTTCGCTCTCAGGAGCCTTCATGCGAACCGCCACCGCTTCCGCGCTGATCAGCGCTCTGCTTCTCACCCCCGCGCTCGCGGCGGCCCAAGACGATCCGAACTGCCCACCGGGCGGGTGGTTCTGCGAGCCGACGGAGCCCACAGCCCTACCGGACGACGAGACCTACGAGGAGCCGCCGGCGCACCGGGAGTACCGACCGCCGGTGGTGGTCTACGAGCCGCCGCCACATCGGCAGCCCCCGCCGCGCAAGAAGCGGCGCTGGACGCGCAAGTGGGGAGTGAATCTCCATCTGCAGGGCGCCTTGATGGGTGGCAGCGAGAACCGCCATGACGACTCCGGCATGGCCGGCCTCGGATTTGGGTTTCGCTACCGTCCCATCCCGCACTTCGCTTTCGAGACCGGGGTCGACTTCTTCGGTGGTGTCGACTGGCAGGGCAACGCCCGGCGTGAGACGGCGCTCATGTTGAACGCGCTGGTGTTCGTCAATCCGCGCGACGCCGTCCAGTTCTACATGCTCGGCGGCTTTGGCTTCAGCGGTGCCAGTGTGAGACCCCGCGATCAGAACGGCGACCCCATCGATGCCGACGAGCGCCACTACTCCTACTTCGGTGGGCAGCTCGGCGCGGGCCTCGAGTTCCGCGTCACCCGGCGGATCTCGCTGAACGTGGATCTGGTGGGGTTCGTGCGGGGGCGCACTGACGACGAGGCTCAACTGTATCCGGAGTTCACCGATCCGAAGACCGGTCGCACCACCAACAGCTCGGGTGGCGGGCTGATGCGCGGCGGGATCACCTTTTACTGGTGAGGAACGCGCGCTTTCCCCAGCGTGTTTGCCCGTGACGGAATGAGCCGAGCGCCGCGCGATCGGAACTGGCGCGCACCAATCACCGCGGCGCTGGGCGGCGTGGTCTTCGCCCTCTCATCGCCACCGACCGACTTCTATCCCGCGGTTCTGATCGGCCTCGGGCTCTTGTACGTGTCGACCCAGGCGGTGGTGCGGATCCGCGCCGCGATGCTGATGGCCGTGATCTGGTCGACCAGCGCCGGGCTGGTCGGGCTGCGCTTCGTGCCGAGCGTGATCGTGCGATTCACCAACCTGGGGCTCGCCGTAGGGGTGTTGGCGCTGGTCTTGCTCTGCATCATCCAGTCCGGGACCTGGGCCATCGGCCTGGGGGCCGCGCGCGCCCTGGAGAAACGAACCGGGCTCGACCCCCGCGTCGGCTTTGGACTCGGCACCCTGGTCGCCATCAGCTTCGTGTTCGTGATCGCTTGGACCCCCGCAGGCTTGATCTCGCCGTGGCCGGTGTTCGTTCAACTCGCCGATCTGATCGGTGAGAAGGGCGTCTCGGTCCTGATCGCGTTCGCGGCGGCGCTGCTGGCGTCCCCCTTCGTCCGCTACGTGGCTCGCGCGGCGCCGAGCACGAGCCGACCCTGGATCGCGCCGCTGCTCGGGGCCGCGCTGCTCACGCTGTTGGCGGTTCACGGAGCGGTTCGCATGCGGCAGGTTCGAGCGGCCCACGACACGCTACCCACCCTGAAGCTCGGGGTGGTGCAGGCTGCGGTGGAGGCAAGGCTGCGCTGGCAATCTGGCGCTCGCGAGCAGATCCTCTCGCGCCTGCGCCGCCTCACGGCGGACTCCGAGCGGGGTGGCGCCGAACTCACGCTTTGGCCCGAAGCCGCCCATCCCTTCGTGCTCGCGCACGCGCCCGGTCGCATGCAACGGGGCCGCCGCGCCATCGTCGGGGGCGACGTCCGCGGCCCGGTGCTCTTCGGGCTCATCACCAGCGTGCCCCAGGTCGACGCCGGCCACAACGCCACGACCATCGTCAGCCCCGACGGCATGATCCAGCTGCCGCAGGCCAAGATGGAGCTGCTCTGGTTCGGTGAGACCGTGCCCTTCGGCGAGCACCTGCCCTTCTTACGCAAGATGTTCTCCCGCGCCGGCGGGCTCATCCCCGGCAAGGACGTGTCGATCCTGACCAGCGGTCCCGCTCGCATGGGCGTGCTCAATTGTTACGAGGACACGCTGCCCGCCATCGGGCGCAAGGTCGCGAAGGTCGAGCCCAACCTGCTGGTGAACGTCACCAATGACGCCTGGTTCGGACCGACCGCCGAACCCGAGTTGCACCTTCGCCTGTCCGCCCTGCGAGCCGTCGAGACGCGACTCGACCTGGTGCGCGCCGTGAATCTGGGCGTGCCGGCGTGGATCGACGCGAGCGGTGCGGTGCGCGCGCGGGGATCGGCCGAGACCGAGGGCGTGATGTTCGTCGAGCCGGCCATCGCGACCCGTGGCCCCACGGTCTATGTGCGTTTCGGCGACACGCCGCTGTGGATCGCCTTCGGATTGGCCATGGTCGAGGCCTGGCGCCGCCGCCGGCTCAACGCGACTCGTAAACCGTGAGCGCCGGCAGCTCGACCGCGGTGAGGAAGCCGCCGCGCCCGCAGCCCGTGTCGATGCCGATCACATTTTCGTAGGACCAAAGATCCGCGGGGTCCGCCGGGGTGTGCGACGACAGCTCGGGAGGCAAGAGCTCGGTGCTGGTGTGCCCGAAGACCACGCGCTTTCCGCGGTAGTTCCGGAAGAAGTGCTCGTCACGCAGCCAGAGCACCTGCACCGGGGGTTGGGGGAGCTGGCTCGGGTGAAAGAAGCCGCCGTCTGGGGCGGGGACAAGACCCGCGTGCACGTAGATGGCGTGGTCGTCTTCGTACCAATAGGGCAGCTTCTCCATCCACTCGACGATGCGACGCGGGATGAAGCGACCGCTCTCGAAGGCTTCTCGTTCTTCAGCGATGGGCTCTTGTCCGGTCACCGCTACGGGTGCGTTGATGAACGATCGGTAGGCCGGCAGACAGCCGTGGTGCGGCGGGCGCACGAACTCGGGCCAACGGTAGCGGCGCACGCGCAGCCAGGCGTCTTCGTGGTTGCCGCGAAGTGCCACCACCTTCGCCGCGATCATCTTGGGCAGGTAGCGTACGTACTCGACGACCTGCTTCGAGTGGGGGCCGCGATCGATGTAGTCGCCGAGGAACACCACGGTGTCTCCTGCGTCGAGCCTCGGCAGGCGTCCCATCAGGGTTCGCAGGTGCCCGAGCTCACCGTGGATGTCGCCGATGGCGAAGGTGCGGCCTGCCATGAAGTTCGCATCGTATCTCCGCCGGCGGCCGGCGTGATATGGCAGTGCACATGAAGCACCTCGCCTTCGCCGCTGCCCTGGTCGCCGCGGCCTGCACCAAGCCGGGTCCGACCGCGCCCGACGGTTCGGCGACCCAGCCCGCCACCGCGACCGCCGAAGTTCCTCCGGTGGGTGCGGCGGCGACCGGCGCGCCGACGGACCTCTCCGGTGAGCTCAATTCCGGGACGAGCACCGTTGCCGGCTGCCTGGCCAGCCCCGGGCGCATGGCGCAGGGCGAGCGCTCCCGCGCGGCGATGGACCCCGCCGAGGCGAAACCCGAGCTCACCGTCACTCCGGCGGCCGGTGGAGTGCGGGTGGTGCATGAGGTCGCTCACGCCTGCTGCCTCGAATCGAAGATCGAAACCAAGGTGAGCGGCGGCACCGTCACCATCACCGAATCGCTGTTCGGGACGCCCTGCCGTTGCATGTGCACTTCGACGATCTCGACATCGGTGCGCCTGGGCTCGGGACAGTACACGCTGCGCGTGGTGGTCGATCACGCCGGTCAGCAGAAGACCACCGAGCAGAAGCTCGTGGTGAAGTAGATCCTGTGCCGTCGCGGTGGCCGGTGCTGGCGACCGCGCAGTTCCACTCACTCCCGCCGGTCTCGCGTTCTGAGCCCTCACCAGGGTAGCGCTGCTATTCGCGGATCTCGGGCTCGACCAGCATCTGAAGCAGCACCAGCGACTGCTGCCAGCCCATGATGCACCTCCGCCCGAGCCTCAGCCCGTAGTGCCGACTCCCGACGGGTCCAAGCTCCACTGGAAGTTGTCGAGGATGGTGAGCGAGTCGAGGATGTGATCGCTGACGTCGAAGACCATGAACTCGATCACCATTGTTTCGCCTGGGACCACGGGGGCGGTCGTGGTGAGCCACTTGGTGCCGCCGCCGGTGTTGCTGAGTTGCATGCCGGTCCCGGCAAGCTCTGCCAGTCCGAGCGGGCAGGTGTTGCAGCCCTTCGCCGCGCACAGATCGAAGAAGCCGTTGTTCACGCTGACGGGGTTCAGGAGTGAGTCGAAGGAGATGTTCTTGTCCGCGGGGATGCCCGGGGCCCCCGTGGTGAGGAGCGCCAGGTAGAAGTCGTTGAAGATCGTGCACTGGTAGGTCCAGTACTCCGAGCTGAAGAAGCGGAACTTGTACGAGAACGACAGGGCGTTGGTCGGCACGCGGATCGTGAGCCGCACGTTGACCGGGTCATTTGCGCCGCTGCCGGCAGGGCAATTCCCGCTGCAGCCCGCCGATGCCGGCAGTGCGTTCCCGTGAGCCGCCAGATACGCCGGGGGAGGGGCCGTGCTGGTACTGAACGAAGCGCCCGAGTTCGGGTTGATGTAGCTCGGGTCGTTCTGATCGCGCATCCGCCCTGAGGAGATCCCCGCCATGGTCGAGCCCTTGGTCGGGACGATGCCGCCGGTGCCGTAGTTCTGGAGCACCGCCGTCTGCCAGTTCTGCATCTCCGACAGCGCGGTCGCGTTGGGCGTCGTGCCGTTGGGCTGCAGGTGCTGAGCGGTGATGACGCCCCACTTCTTCTGGGGGAGCGGCGGGTTCGCGGTGGTGAACTGACAGAGGTCGATGGCGTGGGCCACGTCGACGGCGGACACTCCCGTGAACTTGGCGGCGGTGGAGCAAGCGTTCGTCGGAGTGGTGTCGCTGGTTGCCGGATCGCAATCGTCATCCACCGAGTTGCCCACCACCTCGAAGGCTCCCGGGTTGACCTTGTTCGGTTTCGAGCACTGGCTGGTGTCCTCGCAGCAGTCCCCGTTGCACTTGGTCCAGCCGTCGCCGTCGGTGTCCCCCACGTCGTCCGCCGTGCCGTTGCAGTCCTCGTCGATGCCATTGGCGCACAGCTCTTCGCTGGGCACGATCTGGTTGAGGCAGGGGCCCCACAAGAGGCCGCTGGCGTCGCAGGTCTGCTGCCCCGCCTTGCACACGCCGACGCCGGCGGTACCCGGCGTGCCGGTGTAGCAACTCTGGGTGGAGCCGGGCGTGCACGCGCAAGCCCCGCCCGAGCCGGTGTTCCATTCGCAGCCGTCCAGCGGGCTCTGGTTGCAGTCCCCGAACCCGGAGGCGCAGCTGCCCATGCCGCAGCCGGTGGCCGTGCACTCGGTAGCCGCGTTCGGGTACGAGCTGCACGCGGTGCCACAAGCGCCGCAGTTGTTCACGTCGGCCTTCAGGTCGTGGCAGCTCGCGGCGCAACAAGTGTCGCTCGTGTTGGGACAGGGCTGCGCCAGGCTGCAACCCGTGGCGCAGGCGTTGCTCGCGCAAATCTGTCCCGACGGGCAGTCGGTGTCCTTGAGGCAAGCGACGCAGGCGTTGCTCGAGATTTCGCAGAGCGGCGTCGCGCCGCTGCAGTCCGAGGCCTCGTCGCAGCCGGCGCCGCACTTCTGCGTCGCCGTGTCGCAGTACTGCCCCGACGGGCAGTCGGTCGCGCCAACGCAGCCCACGCACTTGCCCGTCGTCGTGTCGCAGGTCGGGCCACCCGGATCCGACGCGCAGTCCGCGTTGCCCTGGCACCCGGTGGGTCCGCCGTCGCCCCCGCTGCCACTACCCGCGGCGCCGCCGGTGCCGCTCGCATTTCCGGTGCCGCCCGTGGTCGCCGAGCCGCCGGCCCCCGCGTCGGATCCGCCGCTGCCGCCGGAGGCCGACGTGCCGCCCGTGTTCCCGCCGTCGGTAGCGCCCGGCGCGCTCGAGGTGTCCGAGCCGCTGCAGGCCGCCGCGACCATCGCCGCCGTTACGAAAGCAAATGGGATGGCAAGTCGCATTGCATACAAGGTACGCGCTGACCGCTCGCGTGGCTAGCGGTACCGCGCCGGCGGGCTCGAAAAGCAGCCCGCCCTCGACAGGGCGACGGCCGCTACTGTTTCGCTTGGCTCGCTTGGCTCGCTTGGCTCGCTTGGCTCGCTTGGCTCGCTTGGCTCGCTTGGCTCGCTTGGCTCGCTCGAGCGTCGATGCTCCGACCCTCGGCGGCTCGCCTCGGCGCGCTTCGCAGCGCGGGTTCGTGGGTGCGCCAGTCCGAGAGCTTGGCCGACGGGTGGACCGGTACCGGCGAGGCGATCTGGTGAAGGCGACGGAGCATGGTCGCGCCCTCGCTCTCGACGGGCAGGTGCGCGAACGACGTGGTCAGATGGAACATGCGGTAGTGGAAGAAGTTCTTCGTCACCATCAGATGGGCCTTGCGCGGGTTGAGTCCCAGCTCCCGCCAGAACTTCGGGTGAATGGGCAAGGGCGGGTGGTCGCCGACGGACAGATGCAGCGAACCCACGTCCAGGCGGACACGCCGGCCGAACTCGCCTTCGTGACGCGCGGCCACGGTGGCGACGAGTTCGACCGCGGGTTGGTGGTAGCCCGGCGTTCCGCGCAGGGTCACACGCTCCACCGTGCCGAGCGGGGTCTGCCAGAGCGCTTCCACCAGAACCGGGTCGTGCACGGGCACCAGCGCGGTGAGATCGCGGCCTGATTTGCTCAGCGCCTGCGCGATGCGCGTGTTGCCGCCGGGAGCGCCTGCGCCGACGATGTCGTCCACGTCCACCAGGGTCACCGGCCCGAGATGACGCGAGGGGGTTCGCCTGACTTCGTCCAACGCCTCGTCGACGCTGAACATGCGAGGCAGCGCGACGTCTTTCTCGGCCCAGACCCGATCCGCGAGCTCATCCGCCAGGCGCTCGGCCAGAGCCGCATCGCCATCCGTGCACACGTGCACGGCCCACCCGAGGTTCTCGGCCGAAGTGAAGGGATGCACCATGAACAGGCTCGCGGACACCACGCCGGGGCGCTGCTCCAGCTTCTTCATGAAGCGGAACACGCCGCGCATGGGGGCCAGGAAGTCGATGGTGGTCCCGCCGCCGAGCACCATCGGAAGCTTGCGCCAGGCGTGCTTCGGGGCGATTTCACCGCGCAGCGCCTGGATCAAGCGGATGCCAGCGCGAAAACCGGTGGGGCCGAGGTCCCAGTGGGGATTGCTGCGGTAGGCGACCATGATGTCGGCGGGTTCGATCAAGCCGCGGCTCAGGTTCGCGTGCAGATCGTAGCTGACGGCGATGGCCACGTCCGGGCCTACCCGCTCGCGCACGCGCCGCAGGATCACCGCCTCGGGGGCCTCATCCAGCCCCTGCACTTCCATGCTCCCGTGAAGCGCGAGGTAGACGCCGTCTACCGAACCCGCCGCCTCGAGCCGAGCGAGCAGGCGATCGAGTAGCCAGGCGAAGCACTCTTCGGTCAGCGGACCGTTCGGCACCGCCATGAACGACGCGAGGGGAACCGCCTCGACGTTGCCCGCGACGCGCGCGGCCTGCACGAAGCCCGTGAGCTCGGCGTGCGGCATGTAGCCGACGAGCTCCGAGCCGCCGAGCGTCGTGGCCTCCGCCAACTCGCGATCTTCGAGGGCGTGCAGGCGCAAGAAGTCTTGCTGCGTGGTGAGCACCGGCGAGGCGCCACAGGCCTCGTGAAAGATGCGACCGTAGGCGATGCGCAGCGGCCTCGATCCGTGTCGGCCGCGCCGCAGCTTTGCCAGCTGCCGCGCCAAGCCCAGCGTTCGGCGGATCACGAGAACAACTCCGCGAAGAACAGGACCAGGAGCTTCTCGCGTGCGGAAGGCGTCATCGCGTTCATGATCCGGTGGAGCGGCGCCGATTCGGTGGGCAGCGTGCCCGAGCCGAGCCCCATCTCGTCGACGATGGCCTTGGTGTCGACGCCTTCGGCGCCCTCCGCGAGGTTGCTCAAGAACGCGACCACTCCCTCGGGCGGATCGATCTTGGCCGGCAAGTCCCGGCTGCACTCGACCAAATCCTTGCCGAGGTCGTCGGCGCGCCGGGAGTTCTCCGGATCCAAGGTGAGGTGGATGTGAGCCGGCGACGGGCCGAACTCGTAGGTCGGCTGAACGTGCCAGCCCTTCGCCGTCAGGCGGTCCGCCAGGGTGAAGAGATCGCCTGCCGTCGTCTTGAACGCGAACAGGTTCATGTCCGGGCGCCCCACCATTTCGAGGCCCGGGGTTCGCTCGATCAGCGCAACCAGCTTCTGGGTGGCCTCCCACATGCGGGCGGCGCGCTCGCGATAGCCCTGCTTGCCCAGGTGTTGGATCAAAGCGTGGGCCGCGCCGAGGGCCGCCACGCTCTTGCTGCCGAGCGTGGTCGAGTTGATGATCGAGTAGCCAGTCCAGGTGGCACAGGTGTAGTACTGCGCGTCACGCAGCTCGCGGCGTCGCTGCAACAAGATGCTGATGCCCTTGGGAGCGAAGCCGTATTTGTGAAGATCCATCGAGATGCTGGTCACGCCCTCGATGCCAAAATCGAAGTCCGGCCCCGCGACGCCGTTCTCGCGCAGAAAGGGCAGCACGCACCCGCCGACGCAGGCGTCCACGTGCATGAGCGCGCCGTGTTTCGAGGCGAGATCAGCCAGGGCGCGGATGTCGTCGATGACGCCGTGGGCGTAGCTGGGCGCCGAGCCCACCACCAGCACGACGTCCGCGGTCATCTTGCGGGCGGCGTCGGCGACGTCGGCGCGGAAGGTCAGCGGATCCACGTCCACGCTCACCACTTCCACGCCCAGGTAGTGGGCCGCCTTGTGGAAACAGGCGTGCGCCGTCACCGGCAACAGCATCTTCGGCGCCTTCACCTCGGGGCGCGCCTTGCGGGCGAAATCCCGGGCGGTCTTCACCGCCAGCATCACGCTCTCGGTGCCGCCCGCGGTGGCGGTGCCGGCGGCGCCCACTGGCGCGCGCATCAGCTCCAGGCAGGCCTTGACCACCGCGTTCTCCAGCGTGCGCGCCGAGGGGTACACCGTCGGATCAAGGCCGTTGATGGGCATGCACGCCGCGAAGGCGTCGCGCGCGAGCTCACGCGCCTCCACGCCCGGATCGTAGATGAAGGCGAACGCGCGACCGTCGCTCTTCAAATCCTGGGCGCGGGTTTGGGTGAGGGCGGCGAGTACTGCGTCGCGACCGAGGCCTGCTTCTGGAAATGAAGGCGTCATCGTTTCTTCTTTCGTGTCTTTTTGAGGGGACTCAAGAGGTGAGTCCACAGAAACTCGTGTACCGGGGCGAGGTCGAGATCGGTCATCACCCGCTGGGCCACCAAGCCGTCCGTCAGCGCGCGGATCACGTTGACCAGCGCCTCCGCGTCGCAGGGCACCACGCTGCCATTGGCCATGCCGGCTTCGAGCAGCTCGACGGTGGCGCGTCGCTGCGCTTCGAACACGCGATTGCCCACCTCGATGATCTCCTTCACGCGTTCGCCGCTGGCGGCGATGGCCTGGCTCAGGAACACGATCCGCGCTTCCCGGCCATGGTGGAATGCGTGCACCGCGCAGATCTGCGCGAAGAGTCGATCGATGGGGTGGGTCTGGCGATTGACTCGCTCCATCACGAACAGCGCCTGCTCCGTGAGCAGCTCTTCGAGGGCCGTCTCGACGATGTGGCCGCGGGTCGGGAAGTGATAGTGCAGGGTGGGGCGCTTGACCCCGAGCTCGTCCGCCAGACGCGACATCGGTGTGCCGAGCCCCAGGCGGGCCAGCACCGCCACGGCGTCGCGGGCGATTTCCAGGCGTTTTTCAGGTTCGGCGGGGCGGGCCATTAGTTGACGGAGTGTCAATTAACAATTAGCTGACGAAGTGTCAACCCCGGGGGCCGCGTTGCTGGCATGAAAGCCCTGTGGGTCGCGGTGCTGCCCGCGTTGGTCGCGTGCGTTGAAACGGCTCCTTTGCGCTAGCCGGCGACTAGGGCCGCGTCCAGAGGCGCACGCCACCGACGATGGCGGCGTTGCCCGCGCCCAGGCGCACGCCCGGCGGGACAGTCTTCAGCTTCTTGGTCTGACCACCGCCGAGCACGACGTAGTCCGCCTGAAGCGCGTCGCGCAGCAGCGCCACCACCCGGAAGACATGGCGGGTCCACTTCTTCTTGCCGAGGCGCAGGAGCCCACGCTCGCCGACGTAGTCCTCGAAGCTGCCGCCCTTTCGATAGGGCAGGTGTGCGAGCTCGAGCGGGTCGAACTCCAGATCGCTGACCAGCGTCGAGCCCAGCCCCGTGCCCAGACCGAGGAAGAGCATGCGGCCACCTTCGTGGGCGCCGAGCGCCTGAAGCGCGGCGTCGTTGACGATGCGGACGGGCCTGCCGAACGCCGCGGCAAAGTCCGTCGTGACCCAGCCATCGGCCAGGTTCGCGGGCTCGCGCGCGGGTCGACCCGCCTTCACCGAACCCGGAAAACCGATGCTCACGGCCTCGTACTTCCAGTCTCGCGTCGCCTGCACCACGTCATCGATCATCTGTTGGGCGGTCATGTCGCGCCCGGACGGGACCTTCACCGGTTGGTCGTGATGGCCTAGGGCAACCTTGACGTTGTTGCCTCCGACGTCGATGACCAAGATGGCCTTCGGATCCGGCGCCGCGGGCTTTGATGCTTTGGCTTTGCTCATGACGGCGTGTTCCATCCTCCGACCTCTTCGGTCAGCTCGTCGGCCTCTTTGGGTCCCCAGGTGCCGGGCTCGTACTCGAACATGCGGCTCGGACCGTGAATCACCGGATCGACGATGGCCCAGGCGGCCTCCACCACGTCAGTGCGGGCGAAGAGCGTTGCGTCTCCGCCCATCGCGTCGCCGAGCAGGCGCTCGTAGTCACCGAGGCGGACCCCGTGCTGCTCAGGCTGCGCTTGATCGACCACGGAGAGTTCCATCGGCCTGCCGGTCATGCCCTCTCCGGGGCGTTTGGCACGCGCTCCCATCGCGATCTGCACCTCTGGGCTCAGCCGGAATCGGATGTAGTTGCCCATGGAAGGAGCCGGCTCGTTGAACACCACCTGAGGTGGGTTCTTGAACTCGACCATGACCTCGGTGGTGGTCGTCGCGAGGGACTTGCCCGCGCGAACGTAGAAGGGCACGCCCTCCCAGCGCCACGAGTCGACGTACAAGCGAAGCGCCGCATAGGTGGCCATGTAGGAGTCCACGGCGACACCGGGCTCGTCCCGATAGCCCCTGAACTGACCCCGGACCATTTGGTCTGGGCTCAGCGGCCGCACCGTGCGAAGCACCTTTGCCTGCTCGTCGCGGATGGCCTCCGGGATGATGGACGACGGGGCTTCCATGGCCAGATAGCTCACGATTTGCAGCAAGTGATTCTGGATCACGTCCCGGATCACACCCGTCTCGTCGTAGAACTTGCCGCGCCCTTTGACGCCGAAGCTCTCCGCCATCGTGATCTGCACGTTCTCGACGTAGTGCCGATTCATGATCGGCTCCAGGAAGGCGTTCGCGAAGCGGAAGTACAGGATGTTCTGCACCGCCTCCTTGCCCAGGTAATGGTCGATGCGGAAGACCGAATCTTCAGCGAACACGGCGTGGATGATCGCGTTGAGCTCGCGCGCCGACCGGAGGTCGCGCCCGAAGGGTTTCTCGACGACCACGCACCCGCCCGCGGCGCAGCCCGACTTGCCTAGGTTTTCGATCACCGTGGCGAACATGCTCGGCGGGATCGCCAGGTAGTGCGTGGGCCGCTGGGCACCCGAGAGCTCGGCCTTGAGCGCCGCGAAGGTCTTCTCATCGGCGTAGTCCCCGTCGACGTACCTGAGCTGGCGGGCGAGCTGCGCGAACGCGCTCTCGTCCAGTCCGCCGTACTCCCTGCAGCTGGCTCGGGCTCGCTCGATCAGCTGTGGCAGATCCTGACCCGAGCGCGCCACCCCAACCACCGGGAAGTCCAGCTTGCCACGCTTGGCCATGGCCTGGAGCGCAGGGAAGATCTTCTTGTAGGCGAGGTCGCCCGTCGCGCCGAAGAAGACGAGCGCGTCGGAGCGTGGCTTGGCGGCGGGCGCGGCGGGCGTCTGCATGGCTACTTCTTCTCCAAGTGCCCGCCGAAGCCCCGGCGCATCGCGGACAGCACTTTATTCTGAAAAAGGTCGAGATTGCGCGACGCAAAGCGCTCGAAGAGCGACGCCGCGAGCACGTGCGCCGGCACGCCCAGATCGTTCGCCGCGGCGAGTGTCCAGCGGCCTTCGCCGGAGTCGGAGACCTTTCCCCGAAATTTTCCAAGGTCGGATCGGACGCCAGGGCCTGCGCCGTGAGGTCGAGCAGCCATGAGCTGACGACGCTGCCGCGGCGCCAGACCTCGGTGATGGCCGCGAGGTCGAAGTCGAACTGATAGTGCTCGGGGTTTCTGAGGGGCGTCGTCTCAGCATCCTTTTCGTGGGAGCGCTTGCCGATGTCGGCGTTGGCCAGGATGTTCAGGCCCTCGGCGTAGGCCGCCATCATTCCGTATTCGATCCCGTTGTGGATCATCTTGACGAAGTGACCGCCGCCCGGCGGACCGCAGTGTAGGTAGCCTTCCTCGGCCGTGCCGCTCACGGCGTGAGGCGTGCGCGGGATGTCGCCCCGCCCCGGCGCGAGCGTCTTGAAGATGGGGTCGAGGCGCCGCACGACCTCCGTCTCGCCCCCGATCATCAGGCAGTAGCCGCGATCGAGGCCCAACACGCCGCCGCTGGTGCCCATGTCGACGCAGTGGATGCCCCGAGTTGCGAGGCGCTTCGCTCGCAGAATGTCGTCCTGATAGTGGGAGTTGCCGCCGTCGATCAGCGTGTCGCCGGGCTCCAGGTGGGCGGCGACTTGATCGGCGACTGCGTCCGTGATGGCCGCGGGCAGCATTAGGCAGATTGCCCGTGGCTTCGCCAGCTTCATCACCAGGTCCTCGAGGGATGAAGCCCCGGTGGCTCCCTCTTTCACCAAGGCGTCGACCGCCGGGGCACTCGGATCGGAGACCACGCACTCGTGACCGCCGCGCATCAAGCGCCTCACCATGTTGGCGCCCATTCGTCCCAGACCCACCATGCCGAGCTGCATCGGTTCCCTTTGGTTTCGCTCCGCCGACCGGAGCGGGCGCCGCAGGGTAGCGAGGGCACGCCGAGATCGAAAGGGACACGGAAGATCAGCGCCCGTCGGCGCCCATTCCAAGGATCAGGTTCGCCACCAGGCCCGTCCAACCCGTCTGGTGCAGCGCGCCGACTCCGCGACCGGTGTCGCCGTGGAAGTACTCGTGGAAGAGCAGATGGTCTTTGAAGTGCGGGTCCCGCGCCAGCCCGGGTTGATGCGACATGAACGGGCGTACTCCGTCTGGCCCGGGCAGGAAGATGCGCGTCAGCCGCCGCGCGACTTCGTCAGCCGCTTCAGCGATTGAGACGAACTTCCCGGAACCCGTCGGACATTCGATGCGGAACTCGTCGCCGTAGTAGCGGTGGTATTCGCGCATGGCGTCGATGAGCAGAAAGTTCACTGGGAACCAGATCGGGCCACGCCAGTTCGAGTTGCCGCCGAAGAGCCTGCTCTCGGACTCGGCTGGCTCGTAGCGAACCTCCAGCTCGGTCCGGCCGAAGTTGAAGCGGTAGGGGTCCGTCGCGTGATGGCGGCTCAAGGCGCGGATGCCGTAGGGTGAGAGAAACTCGGTCTCGTCCAGCATGCGCTTGAAGAGTCGCTTCATGCGGCTGCCGCGCAGCAGCGAGAGCAGCCGCTTCTCGCCGCGGCCCGGCACGTGCCAGCGCGACACTAGCGCTGCAAGGTCGGGGCGGTGGTCGAGAAACCACTCGAGTCGCTTCTTGAACTCGGGCGCCCGCTCGAGCTCATCTGCCTCGAGCACCTCGACGGCGAAGAGCGGCAGGAGGCCCACCATCGAACGCAGCTTCAACGGCACCACCCTGCCGTTCGGGAGGTGCAACGAGTCGTAGTAGAAACCGTCCTCTTCGTCCCACAGCCCGTGGCTCTTGCCGCCGAGCTTGGTCATCGCCTCGGCGATATGCAGAAAGTGCTCGAAGAACTTGCTCGCGATGTCCTCGTACGCTGGGTTCTCACGCGCCAGCTCGAGGGCGATGCGCATCAGCTGGAGCGAATACGCGGCCACCCACGCCGTGCCGTCCGACTGGTCGAGGAAGCCGCCGGTGGGAAGCGGGGCGCTCCAATCGAAGAGGCCGATGTTGTCGAGCCCCAAGAACCCGCCCTGGAAGATGTTGCGCCCCGCGGCGTCTTTGCGGTTCACCCACCAGGTGAAGTTGAGCAACAGCTTGTGGAAGATACGCTCGAGGGTGGCGCGGTCGCCTTTTCCCTTCTGGTGTTCCTCGAGCTTGTAGAGCTTCCATGCCGCCCAGGCGTGCACGGGTGGGTTCACGTCGCCGAAGGACCACTCGTAGGCAGGCAGCTGCCCGTTCGGGTGCATGTACCACTCCCGCGTGAGCATCACGAGCTGCCCCTTGGCGAACTCGATGTCGACGAGACCCAGGGGGAGCGTGTGAAACGCAAGATCCCACGCGGCGTACCAGGGGTACTCCCACTTGTCGGGCATCGAGATGACCTCGCGGTTGTAGACGTGGTCCCACTCGTTGTTGCGTCCCTGGTTCCGCTCTTCTGGCGGCGCGGGCTGCAGCGGGTCGCCGGCGAGCCATCCACGCACGTCGTAGCGGTAGGTCTGCTTGGACCAGATCATCCCGGCCAGCGCCTGACGCACCACTCGACGCTTCTCTGGATCGACTTCGCCTTGGGTCAGCTCCGCATAGAATGCTTCCGCCTCCTGTTGGCGTCGCGCGAGCACCACGTCAGCAGCCAGGGGCGTGCCTCTGCCCTCGGGCCGCAGACGAAATCCGAGCCGGACCGACCCACCCGCCGGAACCACGCGCTTGAGCCAGAAACAGGCCTTGGTCCCGCGCCGGAGCGCGTTCGCGGCGTCGAGCCGGCCGTTGACCACACGCTCGTGGAAGGCGTCCTTCGAGCAGTGGACGGTCTTTGCGCCCCAGAGCAGCGCTTCGTTGCTGTCGTTGTCGGTGAAGAGCGGCGCCGCGTCGCGTTCGTCCGACGTGAAGCGATAGCGCCCGAGCACTTCGTGTTCGACGGCGATCGCGTCGGCGTCGAGCCGGAGTGACGGCCGCGCGACGGTCGGGTGGCCCCAGCTCCACACGTTCCTGAACCAAATCTGCGGCAGCAGATGGATCGGCGCCGGATCCGGCCCGCGGTTCTCCACGGTGACGGACAGGACCAGGTCTTCGGGATCGGCCTTCGCCCACTCGACGACCACGTCGAAGTACCGACTCTCATCGAAGGCGCCGGTGTCTTCGAGCTCGAACTCAGGCTGGTGCGGCCCGCGTCGCTCCGACACCAGCCGGTCGTAGGGAAAGGCACCCTGCGGATATTTGTAGAGGTACTTCAGGTACGAGTGGGTCGGCGTCGCGTCGAGGTAGTAGTAGTACTCCTTCACGTCCTCGCCGTGGTTTCCCTGGCTGTTGGTGAGGCCGAACAGGCGCTCCTTCAGCATTCGATCTTTCTCGTTCCACAGCGCGATCGCGAGACACAGCCGCTGCTGCTCGTCGCAGATCCCCCCGAGGCCGTCCTCACCCCAGCGATACGCCCGCGAGCGCGCGTGCTCGTGGGGGAAGTAGGCCCAGGCGTCGCCGTTTGCGCTGTAGTCCTCGCGAACGGTGCCCCACTGGCGCTCGCTCAAATAGGGACCAAACAGGCGATAGCGCTCGCCCTCTTGCTCGAGGCGTCGTCGTTCTTCGTTACTCATGGGCGTTGACCGAGGGTTCCACGCGTGGACGCCGGCCCCAAGCGCAGAACAGCAGCGGGATCGCGAGCCCCGCGAACAGCATGGCCGCCCTTGCGTTGAGCGTGACGCACACCTAAGTGCTGGGAACCATGCGCTCTCGGCTCACCTGGTTCCTCGTGTCGCTCGGGTCCCTCGCGTGCAACTCGCCCAAGGCGACGCTCCCCGCGTCGGAGGTCGCCCCGTCCGCGGCGCCGGGTCGAGATCAGGATAGCGCCACGCTCGGCGCGCTGGCCCCCGACTTCGAGCTCCGGGATGTGGCGGGCAAGTCGGTGAAGCTGTCGAGCTTTGCGGGAAAGATCGTGGTGCTCGAGTGGTTCAACCCGGGCTGCCCCTACGTGCAGCGCGCGCACCAGAAGGGTTCGCTCCGCGGGACGGGCAGCCGCTGGGGCGCGGATCCGCAGGTGGTGTGGCTGGCGATCAACTCCGGCGCGCCGGGCAAGCAAGGGCACGGGGTCGAGACCAACCGCGAGGCGGCCGAACGTTTCGGGATCAAGTATCCCGTGCTGCTCGACGAGAGCGGCGCGGTCGGGCGCAAGTACGGTGCGACGAACACGCCACACATGTTCGTCATCGACGCCAAAGGCGTGCTCGTCTACGCGGGCGCCATCGACAACTCGCCGGACGGGGAGGGTGAATCGCCGACCGACGGCAAGCTCGTGAGCTACGTCGATCAAGCGCTCGAGGCGCTCGAGGGCGGGCGCGCGGTTCCCGTGAGCCGCACCGAAGCCTACGGCTGCTCGGTCAAGTACGGCTCCTAAGAGCCCCCCAGCGGACGGGTTGGTCCACCTGCTCGAGAACCTTTGCCGGCCTACTGCTGCAATTCGCGCGACGATCTGCGACAATCCGCAGCGATGGACCGGATCCGCGCCCTCCTTGCCGCTCTCGCCCTAGCTTGCGTGGGACTCGGCGCCGCGCCCGCAGGAGCGCAGGCCAAGTTGGGAAAGAAGGAATGCGCGGCGGCCTACGTTCAGGCCCAGAAGCTCTCGCGCGAAGACAAGCTTCGAGACGCTCGGGTTCAGCTGGAGCTGTGCCTGAACCCGGCTTGTCCAGCGGGCATGGTGAAAGACTGCCGGCAGTGGTCGAGCGAGGTGGAGGCTGCGATGGCGGGTGTGGTGCTGGTGGTCAGAGGCCCCGACGGGTCGGCGCTCTCCGACGCGGACGTCCAGATCGACGGCCAGCGGATCTCGCTGCCCGCCGATGGATCGATCGAGCTGGAACCCGGCACCCACCAATTTCGGGTCGAAGCTCCGGGTCTCGAGCCCGTCGAGCAAGCTGTGACCCTTGCACGCGGGGAGAAGAAGAAACAGGTCGAGCTCGCCTTTGCGAAGAAGGTGGAGCGCGTCGCGGCTCCCCCGCCCGTGGAAGCGCCACCGCCACCCAAGCCCACCCGGCGCGTCACCCCGGTCATGCTCGTGCTCGGCGGCGTCGGCGTGGTGGGCATCACCGGTTTCGCTTACTTCGGTCTGACCGGCAAGAGCGACGAGTCTGATCTGAAGAGCCGTTGCGCTCCGAACTGCGACCAAGGCGACGTGGACGCGGCGCACCGCAAGCTCTTGATTGCGGACATCTCGCTCGGGATCGGCCTCGCGGCGCTGGGCGTCGGGACCTACTTGTATCTCAAGGCCCCCAGCGGCCCGGCGATCGGGCTCTCGCCCACCCGCGGCGGTGGCACGCTCTCGGCGCAGGGAAACTTCTGAAGCCGCCGGGGCGTCAGTAGCACTCGAGCTTCGGGATGCGCGTTCCGTCCTTGTCCAGCGTGTAAGGCGGATTGCAGCTGGGGGGAGGCGCCTGCTTCGTGACCCGGGCCTTCGGCGGAGGCGACGCGGTGGGAATCGCGCTGGGTTCCGCATCCGCGGGTGTGGCTTCGGCGGTCGGCTCCGGGGGCGGCGGAGTGACCTCCGCGGCCGGCTCGGCCGTCGGCTCGGCCAGTTCGGCCTTCGGCGGAGGCGTCGCGGCGACCACGGGGCCAGCGGCGGGCTCCGGCGGGCGCGCCTTGAACCGCGTGCCGAAGCCGATCACCAGCGCCAGCACCAGAGCGAGGGCCAGGCCCGCGGCGATCAGACCCAAGATCAACTTGAGCTGCGAGCGAGTGTCGATGCGCTCGGGCGGGGGCCGCGTCCTGCCGATGTTGAGGCTCGACACTTGCGACGAGCTCTGAGCCTCGTGGATCAGGACCGGGCTCGACGCGACTTCCGGTCGGAGCAGGGTCGGCGCGTCCTCGGACTCGGCGCTGAGCGCTGCGTGCGCCCCCGATGCATCCGCGAGCCCTTGGCGTAACATGTCGTTGACCTCGGAGTGGCCCTCGACCTGGGCGACCTGTTTCGCCCGCTGTGCCAGTGTTTCGCCGGCCACCTCCCGCACCCACTTGCCGACCTCGCGCGGCGAGGGCAGCGCGACGATCCCCTCGAGATCCTCGGCCATTGCCAGGGCGGTCGGGTAGCGCTCGTCCGGGTTGCGTTCGAGACCGCGCCGCACGATGGCGTCGAGAGCCTGGGGCAGATCCTTGGCGTACTTGCCCGGCGGCTCGATCACGCCGTCAATCAGCTTGGCGTAGGTCGCTGCTTCGCTGTCGCCTTGAAACAAACGGGCGCCCGTCAGCATTTCCCAGAGCACGACGGATGCCGCGAACACGTCGGTGCGGCGATCCACCGGCTGGCCCTTGACCTGCTCCGGAGACATGTAGGCCAGCTTGCCCTTGAGCTGACCCTCCCGGGTGGACTGCAGGCGGCCGACGGCTTTGGCCACGCCAAAGTCCACGACGCGCGCAGCGCCGTCGGTGTCCACCAGGATGTTCTGCGGCGAGACGTCGCGGTGCACCACGCCGAGCGGTTCTCCGCGTTCGTCCCTGGCTTCGTGGGCCGCGTGCAATCCGTAGAGCACGCCGAGGAAGACGCTCACCGCGATCGGCGTCGGCACGAGCTGGCCGGCCTTTCTGCTCGTGCGGAGCAGCTTCGAGAGCGATTCACCCTGGACGTAGTCCATCACGATGAAGAGCTCGCCCTCGAGCGCAACGACATCGAGGGTGGAGACGACGTTGGGGTGACGGATGCGCGCCGCGAGGCGGGCCTCGTCCAGGAACATGTCCAGGAACTCTTGGTCCTTGGCGAAGTGCGGATGCAGCCGCTTGATGGCGACCGTCCGCGAAAACCCGGCCAGTCCCAAGAGACGCCCGACGTGCACCGAGGCCATGCCACCCGCCGCGATCTCTTGATGCAGCGCGTAGCGGCCGATGATGCGGACGGATGGGGGCGAGTCGGAGATCACGGTCTTGGTCGGGTGTTATTTGGCGACTTGGTAGATGCTCACGTTGCCGCTGCCCCCTGCGGCGAAGTAGGCGTAGTTTGCGTCGATGGCCAGGGGTATCGGGTCTTGGGAGCTGTTGGGCACTTGCGCGATGATCAGTGTCGGGCCAGCGCCGGTCTTCGGTGCCCTCTTCACATAGCCTTGACTCGCGTTCGTGCTGGTCCAGTAGACATAGTTGGCATCGACGGCGATGCCATGGGGCGACTGCTCGCTCGAGTCGATGCTGAACGCGCCGGCGCTGGCGTCGCGCTTGCGCGCCCAGACTGAGCCGCTCGAAGAGCGGTTCGTCCAGTAGACGTTGGTGCCGTCTGCCGCGACTCCCTCCGGGCTCGACTGTCCGGTAGCCAGCGTGGTCGCAGCGAGCGAAATCTTGTGGGCCGCCAAGACGGATCCGCCCTGATTGGCCCAGAAGACGTAGGTGTCGTCCACCGCGATGCCGCGGGGCGTGGACTGAATCGCCAAGATTGTCTCCAGCCCCGCGCCGGTTTTCCCGATGCGCTGGACGTTGCCGCTGCTCGACCCCGCGGTGAAGTAGACGTGGGTCGCGTCGAGCGCGACCCCGTAGGGCGACGACACGCTGGTGAGAGACGTGGGGGTTGCTCCGCTGGTCAGAGTGTCCCGCATGATGCCGCCACTTTGCGCCCAGAAAGTATTGGATGCGTCGACGCCCAGGCCCCGCGCCGACGAGGTCGACTCGATGGTGGTGACGCCGCCCGAGAGCTTGGGCGCCTTCTTCACCCCGTCCCAACTGCCCTGGCAGGTGAAGTAGACGTGGCTGCCGTCGAGGGCAATCGACTGAACCTCATCCTGATTGTTGGCGAGGATGGTGGTCGGACACATGCCGCTGCTGCAACTGCCACCCAGGCAGTCGTGCCCGCAGGCCCCGCAGTTGGCCGAGTTGCTGAGGACGTCCGTCTCGCATCCCGGCGCAGCCGTGCAGTCCGCGCGCCCATACTGGCATTCAAATTGACAGGCGCCGCCGACGCAAGTGGGGGTGGTGTAGGGCGGCGCCGTCGAAGAGCAGTTGTTGGAGCAGGAGCCACAGCGCGAGACCGTGGTGTTGATGTTGGTCTCGCAGCCCGAAGAGGAGGTGCAGTCCCCGAAGCCCGGGCTACAAGCGAAGCCGCAAGTCGTTCCGTTGCAGGTCGGCGTGGAGTTCAGAAGGGTCGGACAGCTGGTGGTGCAGCTCCCGCACTTTGTCGGCAGATTGAGCGCGGCCTCGCAGCCGTTGCTGGTGTTGTTGTCGCAGTTGCCGAAGCCGGTCACGCAGCTCGAAAACACGCACGTGCCCGTGGCGCACGAGGCATTTGCGTTGGGGAACGAGCAAGTCTTGCCGCAGGTCCCGCAGTTGCTCAGGCTGCTCAGCGCGGTTTCGCAGCCGTTGCTGGCGTTGGAGTCGCAGTTGCCAAAGCCGCTGGTGCAAGCCCCGATCCCGCAGGTTCCGGTGGTGCAAGTTGGAGTGGCGTTCGATGCGTTGCAGGCATTGCCGCAGAAACCGCAGTTTTGCAGGGAGGTGTGCAGGTTCGTTTCGCAGGTCGAGGCATTGCCGTCACAGTCGCCGTTTGGCGCCGTGCACGACGAGACGCCGCAAACGCCGGCGTTGCAGATCGGAGTGCCGCCGGAGGCGGGGCAGGCGTTGCCGCACGTGCCACAGTTCTTCGGGTCCTGCTGCACGTTGGTTTCGCAGCCGTTGTTCGCGACGGAGTCACAGTTGTCGAAGCCCGCGCTGCACTGGGCGAACTGGCAGGTGCCCGTGGAGCACGAAGCCGTCGCGTTGGCGATGGCGCACACGCTGCCGCAGGAGCCGCAATCGGTCAGCGTGCTGAGTGACGCTTCGCAGCCAGTGGCCGGGTTGCTGTCGCAGTCGCCGAAGCCAGAGCTGCAGGCGCCCATGCCGCACTGCCCGGCGACGCAGGTGCCTGTCGCGTTCAATGGGCTGCAAGCGTTGCCGCAGAATCCGCAATTCTGGACGGAAGTTTGGAGGTTCGTCTCGCAGCTCGCGGGGGTGCCGTTGCAATCCGCGGTGGGCGCCGGGCAGTTCGAAGTGCCGCAGACGCCCGCCGTGCAGGTGGCGCTTCCGCCGCCGCTGGCGCATTGCTTGGAGCAGGCGCCGCAGTTGCTGGGGTCCTGGGCCACGTTGGTCTCGCACCCGTTCTTGCCGTCTCCGTCGCAGTCGTCGAAGCCAGTCGGGCAGCTGCCGCTGCCGTCGCCGTTCGCATCCTTCCCGGAGTCTGCGCCCCCCGTTGCACCGGCGTCCCCGGCGCTGGCGGCTGTCCCGCCGCTGCCGCCGCCCGCGAGGTTGTCCTCCGCCGTGAGCGAGCAGGACATGATCCAGACTCCAGCACAGAGTGCAGCAGCCCCGAGCGAGCGAAGCGAGCGCATCATGGCGTGTGACCTCTAAGGGGGAAGGCTCGAGTCTACCCCGTCGGCGCGGCGGGGTGCCGATAATCGCAGCCAACGCTCGCACCTGAGACCACATCCTGCGTCGCTCGCTTACTGATGCGCTCGACCCACGACTCGAGCGACGGCATCAGCACTCGCGGAGATCCCCGTGGCAATCGACAAGAACATGCAGCTCAGCGGCGAAGCTTCGTCGAGCGCGCCCCTCTTCGTGTTGTTCGGAGATGGTGAGTACGAGGCTGCCTCCGGCGATCGGCGCCGGCTGCGTACCTGGGGCGAACCCTGTTCCGGGATCGACTGGCGCTTGCGCCGCGAGCACGTGCTCGTGCCGGTGGGGCTCGAGCACGGGGTGCGTCCGGTGCCCGCGGCCGTCGTCGAAGCGCTCGCCGCAGTGGTCGCCACTACCGCCGAGGGCAGCGACCGAACCCAAGCGGTGGCAGCGATGGATCGCTTGATCGCGGGCCTCGCCTCCGCCGGCCTCGTCGCTCCCACGCTGAACGTGGGCCGCCAAGCGCTGGCTGCCGAGCTGTCACGCTACGCCGCCGTCTGGCGCGGCCTCGAGCGCCTGTACGCGCGCCATGAGACGCAGCGAGGACGTCCCCACAAACGACGAATCCCCGACTCCCTTTCGAGAGCCGGGGACGCAGCGGGCATTCGGGCTCGCTTCGCGCGAGATCACCGAGCCGTGTCGATCACTGCACCAGATCTTTGAGCGCCTTGAGGGCGGTCGCGCGGACCTTCTTGCTCGCCGGCTTCGCCGGGATCGTGATCGGTTCCTTGGTGAACGGGTTGATGCCCTGGCGCTCCTTGGTCGCGGGCTTCTTCACCACGCGGAGCTTCACCAGACCCGGCACCACGAACTCGCCGGGGCCACGCGCTGAGAGCTGCTTGCGGATGATCTCCTGCAGCGCCTCGAACACACGGTTCACGCTCTTCTTGTCCAACTCGGTCACACTCGCGACCTCTCCAACTACCTGAGCCTTCGTCAGCCTCTTGCCAGCCATATCTCGCCTCCTGAATAGAAACTTGAGCTTTTCGCCGTGTCCCGCCCTCTAGGCCACCCCGTGAACCCATGAGGTCATCGCGAGAGCCGTACAAGGCACGCGACAGGTAACAAGGGAATTTCCGCCGTTCAAGCGAAATTCGATGGCGAGACACACAAAAACGCCTTTTTTTTGGCTCCGCGGCTGGTTGGGGCCCCGATCGGCAGCAATTTGCCCCTGTCGCCATGCGGATCCAGCGCGATGGACCGTCTACGCCGAGCGCGACTTTCGGGGTCGGCGCGGCGTAGCTGGCGGCGGTTTGCTCGTGGTCGGAGCGGCCGCTGCCTTCACCAGCCGACGCGTGGCGGCGACCATCTCCCGCTTCTCGTCCGCGTCTGCGTGGTCGAATCCGATCAGGTGCAGCAGGCCGTGCGCGAGCAAGAAGCGGACTTCTTCGGAAAGCTCGCGCCGACGCGAGCGTGCCTGGTGTGCCGCGGTCTCCAGCGAAATCACGACGTCTCCCAGGATCAAATCTTTTCCGCCACCCCTCCGGGTATCGCGAAGCGCGTCGCTCGAGCGCTCGTGCGCGGCTCGACCCGCGCGCTCGTCGATGGGGAAAGCGAGCACGTCGGTGGGCTTGTCTTGCTGCCGCCACTGCCGATTGAGCTCGCGGATGGTCGCGTCGTCAGTCAGCAGCACGCTGAGCTCGGCCCGCTCGAGCCCGAGCCCTGAGAGCATGCGAGTCGCGAGGGTGCGAACGGTGCCCGCAGCGAGCGGTGGCGATCGCTTGCCGCTGCGTCGAACGTAGGCGGGCACGCGCTCAGTCCCGCGGGATCTTCTTCGCGTCTTCGAGGAACTTCGCCAGCCCGAGATCGGTCATGGGGTGCTTGACGAGCTGCGTGATGACCTTGAACGGGATCGTCGCCACGTGGGCGCCCATGAGCGCAGCCTGCACGATGTGGATCGGGTGCCGTACGCTCGCGACCAGCACCTCGGTGTCGAAGTCGTAGTTGTCGTAGATGGTGACGATCTGCTGGATCAGATCCATGCCGTCTTCGGCCAAGTCGTCGAGGCGGCCGACGAAGGGCGAGATGTAGGTAGCGCCGGCCTTCGCGGCGAGCAGCGCCTGGGTGGCGGAGAAGCACAGCGTCACGTTGGTCTTGATGCTCTCGCCGGTGAACACCCGCACAGCCTTCAGGCCGTCCACCAAGAGCGGCACCTTGACCACGATGTTCTTGTGGATTTTGGCCAGCTCCCGGCCCTCGGACAGGATGCCCTGGGTGTCGGTGGCCAGCACTTCGGCCGAGATCGGGCCGTCCACGACCTCACAGATCTGCTCGATGGCCTTCCGCGTGGACAAACCCGCCTTGGAAAGCAGGGAAGGGTTGGTGGTCACGCCGTCGATGGCGCCCATGGCCCAGGCCTCTTTGATTTCGCCGATGTCGCCGCTGTCGATGAAGAACTTCATGCTGACCTCTGGGCTTCACGTAGCGAAACCCCGGGGCGGCGGCAAGGACGAGCGTCTTTCCAAGGAAAGGGTCGGGAGCTAGGTTCCATCCCCAGTGCCTCGGCAGTCGCGTCCCCCCGGGTTCGACATGACCTACCGACCGGCGGAGACCTCCTTCGGTCCGCCGGTGGTGGCCCTGTTGCCGACGATCATCTATCTGATGCTCGCGTTGACCGCCATCGGCGTGGTCGTTGCTGCGCACGTCGGGCCGAGGGGGTCCAGTCTGCACGCATGGATTGTCGAGCAGGATCCACGGCGCGTGATCAGCTCGCGGACCTTCGCCGCGCTGATCGCGGCTTCGGCCTTCTCGGTCTTGCTCCGCGCCAGCATGCGGGGAGTGCGCATCCGTGCGGACGGTGTCGAATATCGGGACGTGCTCGCGCTCGGCTGGCCTCGCGTCCGGCGCTATCGCTGGCCGCAGATCGACCGCATCATCTTGGATCAACCGCGCGCCGTCGTGCTCGACCTGTGGGACGGGACCCACGCGCTCTTGCCGGAGGTGGGCAACCGAGCGGGGCTGGCGCTGGCGCTCGAGAAGGTCGCCCACGCCCGCGCCATCCCGGTGCGCGGCGGCAAAGGCGTGGACGAGATCCCCGAGAGCGACGAGTTCGCCGACGAGGAGTGAGCCGGCGCGAGCGCGCGGCCTGGTCGGGTCCTGGCGTCAGGCCAAGATGCGCTTGGCGCCGTCGATGGCGCTTTGGACTTCGGGCAGCAGGCCGTCCACCGATGGCCCCCCGATCCCCAGGGTCAGGCGCTGGCCGATGGCCGAAAAGCCGAGGACGGCCAGCGCACGATCTTCGCGCCAGACCTCGCCGACCGAGTCCTCGCAGAGGCCCAGCGTCGCCATGCGCGCCGCGGTCTCCTCGCACTCGTCCGCGTCCCAGCTCGAGCTGGCCAGCACCAGCCCGCCGTCGTCCGCGAGCACCATGAATTTCGCTCCCGTCCGCTCTACGCAGGCGTCGAGCTGGTACGAAAGCGCCTCTCCGCGCTCCAGCGAGCGACGAACTCTTCTCTCGTGCATCCGATGTCCTCCAGTTCCGAAATGGTATCGGAGCTGTTTTCGCGGAGGCGAGTTAGTGGCTACTCTGCGAATTCTTGGCCGTTCGGGCGGGCTTCACTTTCCGAGGGCGACCTGAAGCGCGGCGAGCACCTCGGTCTCGTTCATGCCGTGCTCTTGGTGGGTGATCACCCGCGACGAGCTCAAGATCACGCTGGGGGCCGTGTAGTTCGAGGTCTTTAGCTTCGTCCAGGCAGCGCCCGTGGGATCTTCGTAGACCTTCAGGTTGGAGATGCCTTCGAGCGAGTACGCCTTCTTCCAATCGGCGCAGCTGGTCCCGTTGTCGTCGTACATGATGTGCGCGATGGCGATGTTCTGAGCGGCGACTTTCTGGGCCACTGAGGCGGTGAAGCCCGCCGTTGCCTTGCAGGTGGGGCAGTGGGAGTGCGCAACGAAGACCCAAGCGGCCGACGCGCCGCACACCTCTTCGAGGCTCCGCGGCGCACCGGTATCGCAGTCCACCACGACGACGTCGCCGAGGGTGTCGCCGACCGAGTACCCGAGCTTGGTGGTGGGTGCGGGGCAGGCGCTCGGGCCCCAGCCGCCGTTGCCCCCGCTCCCCAGGGATCCCCCGGAACCGACCCCGCCACCCGAGCCCGCCGAGCCCGCCGAGCCCGCCGAGCCCGCCGAGCCACCCGAGCCGCCCGCGGAGCTGCCGCCCACCGCTCCCCCACCGGCCGAGCCGCCCGAACCAGAGCCGACAGGGCCCGAATCGGTCGAGCCGGTGCACGCGGTGGAAGCGAGGGCGAAGAGCACGACGAGCGAGGACCTCATCGAGCTGACTACGCGGCCCATGGCACGAAGTTTCACGGCGCGTCCGTCGGCGGCTGAGTGATCTTCACCTTGCCTTCGAGGCGACGGCTGACGTGGACCTGGTTCTTCGCATCGACGATCACCGCGCCCACGTCCGGCAGCGATTCGACCAGAGCCAAGCCTTCGTCCGGGCCGAGGATGAAGACCGCGTCGTCGACCGCATCGGCGGTGAAGGCGTCGCCCGCCCAGATGGTCACGCTGCGGCAGGCCGTCGCGGGCCAGCCCGTTCGCGGATCGATGATGTGGTGGTAGCGCTTGCCGTCTTTGACGAAGGAGCGCGCGTAGTCGCCGGCCGTCGAGAAGGCGTGGTTCTCGAGCTCGATGGTCGCGAAGAAGGTCGTGGCGCTGCCGCGCGGATCCCGGATCCCGCTGACCCAGCGCGACCCGTCGGGCTTCTTGCCGGAGCCGAACAAGTCGCCCCCCGCCTGCACCAAGAAGTCGGTCACGCTCGCCTTTCGCAGAACGCGCGTCGCGGCGTCCACGGCGTAGCCCTTGGCGATGCCTCCCACGTCGATGCGCTGTCCCTTGCCGATACGCGCGCGCTTGCCGGCGCGATCGAGCTCGATCTTCTCGAAGTCGACCAGCTTGCGGCGCTTGGCGATCTCCAACTTGCTCGGGAGCTTCGGCTCCGGATCTGCTGCGTCACCGAACTTCCATACGTCGTTCATGGACGCAAAGCTGATGTCGAAGGTCCCCTTGGAGATTTTGCCGGCCCAGATGCTCTTGTCGAGCACGTCGAGGGAGTCTGGGCCGACCTCCACCCATTCGCCCGACTTCTGGTTGAGGCTCTCGAGCTCGCTCGCCCGCCAGGTGGTCATGACGTCCTCGAGGCGGCGGATCTCGCCGATGGCCCCATCGATGGCGGCCCGAGTCTGGGCTTCGTCTGCTTTCGCGTTCGAGAACGCGATGACGCGCACCTCGGTGCCCATGGCCTTGGCGGTGACGTCGATCTTGAACGGAGCCGCGGAAGGGGGAGGAGCGGCGGACACCGAAGTGGCCGGACCGAGGGGTTTCTCGGAGTCATTGGCGGCAACGACCCGAGGCGAGTCGGGTCGCTCGCAGGCCACCACCACCAGAGAAACGAGCATCAAGACAGCTGCGCGTTGCACGGGCGCATCCTGCGACAAAAGACCGCCGTCGCGTGCTAATTCTTTCCGGCCATGGCCATCGACCGCACGCTGACCGATCGCGCCGTGGACGATCTCCGGGAGCCGCTCGTCGACCTCTCGCGTCGGGTGCACGAAAACCCCGAGCTGCGCTGGGAGGAGCACCGAGCTGCGGCCTGGATCAGCGAGGCGCTCGAACAGCTCGGCAAAGTCCAAGTCGAGCGCGAGCTCGGTGGGTATCCCACGGCGTTCCGCGCCAAGAGCGGCAACGGGCAAGGCCCGCGCGTCGCGATTCTGGCGGAGTACGACGCGCTCCCGGAGATCGGGCACGCCTGCGGCCACAACCTGATCGCGGGCGGCGCCGTCGGCGCCTTCCTCTCCCTCGCCCGGCTCGGTCCCGAGCTTCCAGGCACCGTCGAGATCATCGGGACGCCGGCCGAAGAAGGCGGCGCGGGCAAGATCCGGTTGATCGAGCAGGGGGTGTTCGAGGGCGTGGACGCTGCGATGATGTTTCATCCTTTCGATCGCGACCTGCTCACGCACCCGGCGCTTGCCAACAAATGGCTCGAGATGCGCTTCGAGGGCACACCCTCCCACGCCTCGGCCGCGCCCTGGGATGGCTCGAGCGCGCTCACGGCCTGCTTGGAGACCTTTCGATTGATCGACTCGCAGCGCGTGCACTTCCGCGACGGCGTTCGTGTGCACGGCTTCGTGACCAACGGCGGTCAGGCCGTGAACATCATCCCCGAGCGAGCCGCCTGCGAGTTCTCGGTGCGCGCGAGGTCTCAGCCGGAACTCGAGCGTGTCCGCGGCATCGTCGAGCGTTGCGCGCGAGGCGCAGCGCTGGCGGCAGGTGTCGACGTATCGATTTCGGTGCGCACGGGCTACCGCGAGATCATCAACAACCTGACCATGGCGCGGCGCTTCGGGGCGGCGCTTCAAGCGCTGGGTCGATCCGCCCGGGAGGCCGACGATCGCGTGGGGGCGGGCTCCACGGACATGGGCGATGTGAGCCATATCGTCCCGTCAATTCATCCCTATCTGGCCATCTGCGACCAGGGCGAGTCGCTCTGCCACGAGCATCGCTTCCTCGCGTGTGCGGCCAGCCCCCGCGGTTTCGATACGATGTTGGTCGCTGCCAAGGCCATGGCGCGAACGACGCTCGATCTGCTGGAAGACGCCGCGTTGCTCGAGAGCGTGAAGCGAGAATGGTCGGAGGCGAGAGCATGAAGCAGGCATGGACCTTGGTGACGTTGGCGCTCGCGGGGTGCGGCTCACCGCCGCTGGCGACGCACGCGCCGACGCCGTCGAAGGCCGAACCCAGCCCGCTACCTGTCCCGAGCGCCGAGCCCCCGCCCACGGCGAGCGCGGAGCCCGCGACCGAACCCGCCGCCGAGCCCGCGGACACCACTCCACGCGAGGTCAACTACGTGATGGCCTCGGGCAAGCTCGAGGTGGTGGTCGAAGGCGTCCGCTTCAAGCCCAGCGTCAAGGCCGTCCGGGTCGGCGCGGGTTGGGGCATCGCGATCGACGTCGAGGGCGAAGCCGAGGACGACGCGATGCACTCCCTCCTGAAGCCGAAGTCGGGAGCGCTCGCCATCGCCGCCAGGATCACCCGCAAGGGCGGCAAGGTCGAGTCCCAGACGGACACGCGGGAGGGTGACGACGAGGACTTCGTCACGCCCGGGACCATCGCCAAGCTCGAGCGCAAGTGGCCGACCGGGCCCAAGGACAAGCCGCTCGTCGCAGGCGACAAGGTCGAGCTCCAGGTCGGGCTCTGGGGGATCGGCGCAGAAGCGAAGTCGCGTCGCCCGCTCAAGAAGTTCTTCCTCGTGACCATGGTGGTCGGAAAGGGCGAGCCGCGGCCCCTGGTCGCGCCGCCGGAGTGAGCGATGGTGCTTGCTGACATGTCCGCGCCGTACTCGGCGGTCGAGTCGTTGATCTACGATCGGGTGATCGCGCCGGCGGTCCTGGCCATGGGCGAGCGCATTGCCGCAGAGCTGGTCGACTTCGTCGGCGAAGACGCGAAGGTGCTCGACGTCGGCGCCGGCGGCGGACAGCTCGCTCTCGAACTCGCGGAGCGTCGGCCGCGCGCCGCGGTGACGGGCCTGGATCTCTCCCCCGACCAAGTGTCGCGGGCCAGCCAGCGCGCGCGGGACCGCGGCCTGGGAGCGCGCGCGACCTTCGTGCAGGGTTCGGCCCTCGACTTGCCCTTCGAGAGCGGGCGCTTCGACTTGGTGACCAGCGTGGCCAGCATCAAGCACTGGCCGGATCAGGCGCAGGGCCTCGCGGAGTGCGTCCGGGTGCTCGCGCCGGGTGGTCGGTTGATGGTCTTCGAAGCCGATCGGGGCTGTCGACTCGGGGACGCGCGGGACTTTGTGCGGCGCTGGCGCCTGCCGAGCCCGCTCCGGGGCATGGCGCTCGCGGCCTTCCGAACCTGGGTCGCCGGGCAAGCCATCGATCTCGACGACGCGCGGGAGCTGCTCGCGGGCCTGCCCCTGGAGCAGACCGAGGTGCACCGCGTCCCCGGCACACCGGCCCTCATGCTCGGGGGCGTCAAGCGTCGATGAGTTGCGCGCCGCTGCGCTTTTGGTAGATCAGCGTCGTGCCTGTCTACGAATACGAAGTCCTCGGTCCCGATGGAAGCGTCCAAGGCCTCTACGAGGCCGAGCAGAGGATGAGCGACGCCGCGCTCACCGCGCACCCGGACACGGGCGCGCCGTTGCGGCGCATCTTGTCGAGCACCTTCGTGCGCGGCGGCAGCTCGACGCCGGAGTTCAGCGGCGGTTGCGGCATCCCCACCAACTCGTGTGAGATTGCGGGTGGCCCCTGCGGCGGCGGCGGTTGCGGCGGCTTCAACTGATGAGTCCGTCGGGTCGCGCGCGGGCTGCGAATCCTGGCTCCGGGCCCCGCTGGTGCACCCGCCTACAGCCAACTCCAGGTTGGCGGTCGCCAGGCTGCGCCGGCCATTCGCCGCGCTCCGCCGCTGAAAATGTGGGATTTGTCCGCGTGTAGACCTCGCACCTACATCGGCACACAGATTGCTACATGGCCGAGCGGAGGATGCTTCCCATGTCTCGAGCCCACATCGTCTCGCTTCTGGCCACCCTGACCGCGCTCCCGGCGGCCGCCGCTCCTGACCACCCGCCCAAGCTCCGCCACCAGGCAGATCTACAAGGGGATGCGGTGGTGATCGGCTCGACGCTCGCGTTCGACTGCGCCGCGGGCATGCCGGCGGCCCCCGCGGGCTCGAAGGTCTCGTGCTCCGGAGTCTCCAACGTCTCGGACACCGCGCCCGATCTCTACTGGCGCGACAACGTGGCCTCGAACGCCATTGCGCCGACCAAGGCTCGTACCAGCGCGACCCTCACGCTGCCGCCCGGAGCGAAGGTCCAATACGCGCGCCTCTACTGGGGAGCGCTGCAGGTCGGCAACACTCCCGACAAGAACGTCACCGTCGACAGCGCGACCGGCATTCCCAGCGTCGTCACCGCGGATGCTTCGTGGACCACGTTCTACGGCTTCGCTCAGCACCCCGATTGGTACTACTACCAGTCGACGGCCGACGTGACGCAGTTGGTGTCCCAGTGGGCGGCGCCGGACTTTCGCGTGACCGACGTGGACGCCATCCCGATGGCCAACGTGGACGCGCACCTCGCCTTCTCGGCCTGGACCCTGGTGGTGTTCTACCAGCGCACCGGAGACGAGCTGCGCAACCTCGCGCTCTTCGACGGCTTCACCCACGTCGCGCCCGAGTTCGGCCTCAACGCCGCGGCGGTCACGCTGTCGGGCTTCCTGGTCCCCTCGGGTTACACCGCGAAGATGACCGCGTTCACCTACGAGGGTGACACCGTGTACTCCGGCGACAAGCTCTCCTTCAACGGTCAATACCTGGCGTCGACGGGCAACCCCAAGGACAACTTCTTCAACGGATCGCGGAGCTTCTTGGGCGCTCCCGTCAGCGGCGCCAGCGACGTGCCCAAGCTGAGCGGGTTGGCCGGAACCATGGGCGGATACGACCTCGACACCGTGGACGTCACCAGCTTGGTCAAGGCCGGCGACAAGAGCGCAAAGCTGTCCGCCGAGTCTGCCGAGGACAAGTTCTTGCTCGGCGGGTTCGTGACGTCGATCACCAATCTGTCGCCAGATTTCCCCGACTACGACAAGGTCGCGACGGATCTGAACGGCGGCGTGCTGCTCGAGAACGACGTGGTCGAGTACGTGCTGAAGTCGAAGAACACCGGCAATGACAGCGCGGTGAACACGGTCTGGGAAGACGTGCTCGATCCGCGGCTCGAGTTCGTGGCTGCGAGCTTGGTGAGCGTCGAGAACGGCGTAAGCGTTCCGATGTCCGACGCGGCCGGTGACGACCGTGGCGAGTGGGATCCCCTGACCCGCACGCTGCGCCTTCGACTGGGCAGCGGCGCCGACACGAGCCAGGGCGGCAAGCTGGTGGTGGGCGCGGGCTTCGAGATCCGCTTCCGCGCCAAGGTGAAGGCGGGCATGGGCGAGTCGGTTCCGAATCAGGGCAGCGTGGCCGCTTCGGGGCAATCCGGCGGCTCGAAGAAGATCTGGCTCTCGGACGGCGATCCGGTCACTCCCGGGGCGCAGCCGACCACCGTGACCGTGGACGAGTGCGACGACAACTCGCACTGCCCTGCGCAGAAGCCCTTCTGCGACGTCACCACTCACACCTGTCAGCCCTGCGCGACCGACGCCGAGTGCACGGATCCGAAGCTGCCCGCCTGCCAGCCCAACGGCACCTGCGGCGAGTGCTCGACCACCAACACCAGCGCGTGTCCCTCGAACGCGCAGGCCTGCGTGGGTGGCAAGTGCCAAGCCTGCACGCCGGGCCCCAACGCCGCCGAGTGCGTGAACGACGCGAACGGGCCCGTCTGCCTCGCCAAGCTCGAGCCGGTCTGCGGCTGCGACACCGACGACGACTGTGGCGGACCCCAGAGCGGGCGCATCTGCGAGGGCGACAAGTGCATCGAGGGCTGCCGCGGCGAAGGCGGCAACGGTTGCCCGACGGGCGAGCAGTGCTCGAGCCAGACCTCGGAACCCGGGATGTGTGGCGACGTGCCTCCGCCCCCGCCTCCGCCGCCGGCTCCGACGGGCGCCGCGGACAGCGACGAAGATCCTGGTTGCGGCTGCGCGCTGCCGGGTCAGACCGGATCCGGCGGAGGGCTGGCGGCGCTCGGCGCCCTGGTGCTCGGGCTCGGGCTGCGCCGCCGGCGCGCGCGCTGACTGGTTCGCGACGCGGCCGCTCGAAGGGCCACGGGCATCGCCTCGGGTGGGTACGGCTTGGTCCTCGAGTCGTGCTCGCCGGAGGCGAAACCCTTTTCAGGCGCCGCGGCGGCTACTTCACCAACGGCTTGACCGCTTCGTAGAGCGCCCTTCGCTGCTTGCTGCGCGCAGCGATGAAGTCGAGCACCCCGCGCTCGTACTTCTTCACTGTAGGAGCGCACTGCTTCTCGGCGAGCTTCTCGTGCTGCTTGGCGATCCCCGAGAGCTTGCCGTACTTCGTGTTCGCAGGCTCTGCGCTCGCCTCGATCTTCTCTTGCTGGGCGTGGCCCTTCTTCCACACCTCCTGCGTGCACTTGAAGTGAGCCTCTTCGAGGGCAGCCACGGCGTCGGCCTCCGCCTGCGGGATTGCTCCTCCCTTGGCCAGCAGCTTGATCGCGGACAGATCGTAGGTCTCGTGCTGGAGCGGCGGCGGCCAGCTCGCCTCCGCGGTCGCGCCGGTCTTCAACGGGCCACCCTTGGTCGCGTATTCGCCCCACCACTGGCCAATGCGGTAACGACCACCGTCCGGCGTGACCAACACGATGAAGGTGCCGTCCACGTCCCAGACCAGCCCCACGGTTTGTGCCTTGGGCGGCGCGGGCCAGCCTTCCAGGGCGACCTGGCCGACGCGACAGGGTCGATTGAACTCGCAGCCCGTCACCAGAGAAATCCCGTGGCCCTCCAGGCCGGGCGCGCCGGCTTTCCAGGCTTTGTCCGAGCGACCCTGGACCAGCACGTCACCACCACCGTGGTCCGTCTGGTCGATCTTGCCCGAGGCGGGCACCCAGCGGAATTGATCCGCGTAGGGCGCGAGCACGTGCACGAACATGTCCGACTTCGCCTTCTTGTACGCCGCCTCGACCTTGGCGAGGTTGCCTGAATCTTGCGGCTTGAACTCGGGGAAGCGCGCCATCACCGATCGCGCTTGCAGGTCATCGCTGTATTTCTCCGCCGGGCTCTTCACCGGAGGTGGCTGCACGACACCCTTGTGCGTCGCGGCGCCGAGTGGGTCGGCATCTGCGTCCCGCGCTAGCGGCAAGAGGCCGCGTCCCTTCTCGATGTTGTAGGCGAGGTTCGACAGAGTCTCGGGCTGGATGTACGAGAGCGCGCCATCCTCGCCGAGGAAGAACCAAGGCTCACCCTTGGGGCCGTTGAGGAATTTTCCCTTGGGTCCCTTCCAGTTCTTCTGGGGCTCCTCGAAGAGCTCGACGATCTCCTCCGACTTGTCCATCCGGACCTTGAAGGCGTCGCCGGTTCGATCAATGACCACGCCGACCATGCCGTCGGGCGTCGAGAAGTGACCGAGCTTCCAGGCAGGCAGCTTCGGATCGCGCGCCGTCGGCGCGGGGCTCGTGCTCGGCGGCGTGCCGCCGGTCGCGGCGGGGCCCGAGCAGGACGCAATCAGGAGCGGGATGAGTAGGATCGAGCTGCGCATGAGGCCTCCGGTCGTTGGCGGGCGCAGCCTAGATCAAGCCGACGGCGACTGAAAACAGGCCGGTGCGCTCAGGGTGTCGGCACGAGGTTCGATTGTGAAAGAAACCCGGCTCTCGCCAGGACCTTCACCGTGCCGAAGGGCTTGCCACCGACGGAGCCGGTGAGCGCCGCCGGGCCCGGCTTCACGTTGATGAAACCGCCTTCGCCGGTCGAGTCCGTCACCGTCGCGGTGTTGGACGGAGCTCCACTCGCCATGTAAAGCAGCGTGGTCTTGGCGTCTGCTGGCGCGCGCATCAACCCGCGCGTGTCAGCGCAGCGCGAACGGCGGCGAGCAACGCCTCGGGTGAGTACGGCTTGGCGATCAGATCGTGCTTGCCGGAGGCGAAGAACTCTTCGGGGAATACGTCGCGGCTGTAGCCGCTGGTGAACAAGACTCGAACTCTCGCGTCGCGCGCGGAGATCTCGCGATACACTTGCAGGCCGCTCTTCCTCGGCATCACCGCATCGACCACGATCAGATCGATGCTGCCCACGTTGCGGGAGTGCAGACCAACGGCGTCTTGACCGTCCTTCGCTTCGAGCACCCGGTAGCCCGCCCCGCGCAGTACGCCGGAGACGTTGTGCCGCACCATCTCGTCGTCCTCCGCGAGCAGCACCGTCTCGTGCCCGCCCGGGGAAGCGTCCGGTGAGCTCGGAGGGAGGGCGTCGGCGGCGGAGGTGACCTCGGGCAGGTAGATCAAGAAGGTGCTGCCGGCGCCCGGCTCGCTCTCGACGCGCACGACGCCGCCATGTCCTTTCACGATGTTCCAGACCGCCGCCAGCCCCAACCCGGTGCCTTTGTCCGGCTCCTTGGTGGTGAAGAATGGGTCGAAGGAGCGTCGAACCGTCTCGCCGTCCATGCCGTGGCCGGTGTCATTGACCTCCAGCAAGACGTGAGGCCCAGGCCGGGACCAAGGCGGAAGCCCGGCCTCCGGCGTCAAGACCACCCGACGGGTGCTCAGCGTGATCTCGCCGCCCTCCGGCATCGCATCGCGCGCGTTCATGCACAGGTTCAGGAGGCAGAGTTCGATCTCGGTCGCGTCGGCCTTGACGGGCAACGATTGCGCTGCGGGTGCGAAGCGCACGCTGACCGACTTGGGCAGGACCCGGCGGACGAGCGAGAGCACTTCCTCGACCGTGGCGTTGAGATCAAGGACGGTCACGCTGGTCGGAGCCTGACGAACGAGCGTGAGCAGCTGCTTGGTGAGCTTGGTCGCCCGGGTCGCTGCCTTCTGGATCTCGTCCAACGCCTGCTCGGTCTGTCCCTGGTTCATTCCGAGAGAACGGCGGGCGGCGTGCAGCGAAAGCGTGATGACCACGAGCAGGTTGTTGAAGTCGTGCGCGACACCTCCGGCCAGGTGCCCGACGGCGTCCATCTTCTGCGTCTGCAGCAGCTGCGCCGCGAGCTCGCTCTCGGCGCGATTGGCCTCAGCGCGGCCGATGCCTCCGGCCAGGGTCTGGGCGGCCAGCTCGAGCAACTGGACCTCGTCGGCGTCGAATCGCCGCGGGCTGCGAGCGGAGACGAATCCGACGAACCCCCAGACTTCTCCACCGATTCTGATCGGAAGGTCGATGGCCGCCGCGACGCCGTGTTCGGCGAGGACCTTCCGGATCTCGACCTGCTCGGGAGGGATGTCGGCGAGGCTCCTGAGCGTGAGGGTCCGACCAGCGCGCATGCGGTCGCGCCACCAGCGAAATCGCCCTGGATCGGGCTGGTTCACCAGCTCTGGACCCGGCATCGAGATGGGCGGCGACCGCCACAGGTACTCCGGCAGCGCTCGTCCATCGTCCCGGAAGCGAAACAGGTACGCGCCTTCGAACTCGCCGAACTTCGCGATGTCGGCGACAGCCTCGTGGACCGCCGCGCGGATCGGCTCACCACGCAGGTTGATGAACTCCGAGGCGATCCGCAGCACGAGCGCCTCGAAGTCGTTCTTGTATTCGAGTCGGCGCATCGCTCGCCGCCGCGTCACAGCGGTGGCGACCAACAGCGTCGTGAGTCGGATCAGCTCTCGAGTGGGGTCGTCGAGGGCTTGCTCGCGATGAACCCAGTCGCAGCCGAGAAACCCGACGGTCTGGTCGTGGATGCGCAGGGGGGTGCAATAGAGCGATCGGATGCCCTCTCGGATCCACTCCTCCCGATCGGGTCCCGGCGGGGCTTCGAGCACCTTGGGCACGACCAGATCGCGATCGGCGAGCAACTCGCGGAACGCAAGGGGAAATGCGTCGAGCGGCAAGCGCTGCAGTTGGTCGCGCGCCGGCTCGATGCCCGGCGTGCACCACTCGTGGGTATTGCTGATCTGCGTGCCCGAGTCCGAGAGCAGGAAGACGTAGGTGCGGTCGGCACCGGTGAGCTCGGCGCTCTGCCGCAGCGCCAGCTCGATGGACCGGTCGACGTCCCGCTCTTCGGCGCTGGTCAGCGCCGCCGAAACCGATAGAACGAGGCGAGTGGTGTCCTGCATGAGGCGCTTGCCCCCCGATCGAGGACTATACCGAAATACGGGCGACGAGGCTTTCGCGCACTTTGGTCCCGTGGCATGCGGCGGAGCATGTCCGCGGATCTCAGAGGCCAGCGCGCGCTGGTCACAGGCGCGTCACGGGGGCTCGGCCTGCACATTGCCGAGCGGCTGGCGCGCGAAGGCATCGCGCTCGTGCTCGCGGCGCGTGACCGGGAGAAGCTCGATCAGGTCGCCGAGAAGTGTCGCGCGCTGGGCGTCCGGGTCGAGGTGGTCTCGGCCGACGTCGCGCGGGCCGAGGATCGAGCACGACTCTCGAAGGAGGCGGCCGCCATCGACATCCTGGTCAACAACGCCGGGATCGAGGTCACCCAGCTGTTGGTCGATCAAAGCGAGGACGAGGTGCGCGCGCAGATCGAGATCAACCTGGTGGCGCCCATCGAGCTGACGCGGGCGTCGCTTCCGGCGATGATCGCCCGTGGAAGCGGCGTGATCGTAAACGTCTCGTCGATGTCCGGCAAGTCTGCGACTCCTTACAACTCGGTCTATGCCGCGACCAAACACGGCCTCGTGGGTCTCAGCTCGTCGCTCGAAGTGGAGTTGCACGGGACGGGGGTTCATGTCGGAGTCGTGTGCCCCGGCTTCGTCTCGGGTGCGGGCATGTGGGCGGACACGGGGCTCCGGGCGCCGGCAGCCTTCCGAGAGGTATCGCCGGATGCCGTCGCCCAAGCGGTGATCGAGGTGATCCGGGGCAAGGGTGAGGTGCTCGTGACGGCGGGACCCGTGCGCCCACTCTTGGCGCTGCGCCAGCTGATTCCGAGTCTCGAGGGACCAATGCTTCGGGCGATGGGCGTGGCGAAGGTGCTCGGAAAGCGCGCCGAGCCGCGGCGTTGAGCCGACGGTCGACATGACCTCGGTCAGCTCGGGCCTCGCGGGAAGGCGTTAGCCTCGAGGCCGAGGAGGCGACGAGATGCGCGAGATCGTGGACGGCCTGGGGTACGTGCCGAAGAGCTGCACTTGGGAGCTGACGCTGGCCTGCAACCTGCGCTGCGGTCACTGCGGATCGCGGGCGGGCAACCCGCGGCCGGACGAGCTCGGTCGGCCGCGATTGCTCGAGATCGCGAACGAGCTCGCAGATCTCGGCTGTCGCACCCTCACGCTCTCGGGCGGCGAGCCCACGCTGTCCAAGCACTGGGAGGCCGTGGGAGCTGAAGCTGCCGGACGCGGCATCGCCGTGAACATGATCACCAACGCCGCCCGTGCCGACAAAGAGCTGCCGCGCCGTGCCAAAGAGGCGGGGCTGGTCAGTATCGCGGCGAGCCTCGACGGTCTCGAAGCCACCCACGATCGACACCGCGGCCTGCCAGGCTCGTTCAAGCGGGTGATGGCGCTGATCGAAGCTTGTCACGCTGCCGGTCCGCCCGTCGGCGTGGTCACGACTCTGCAGAAGCGCAACGTGCGGGA
Organism: uncultured delta proteobacterium; assembly: GCA_963716725.1. GTDB lineage: Bacteria > Myxococcota_A > Polyangia > Polyangiales > Polyangiaceae > JADJKB01. Next base: position 155,790 of record CAVQUB010000021.1, on the reverse strand, counting down.
GCTCGACGCCATCGAAGAGCTCTTGGCCGGCAAGGTGTACGTCTGGCAGCTGCAGCTCGGCGCGGCCATGGGCAACCTGCTCGAGCACCGCTCCGAACAGCTCGACCCCAAGGACTTGCTCCAGCTGATCCCGGCCCTCGCCAGCTTGGTCGAACGCTCGCCGATCAACATTCGTATCGCCAACAACATCGGCTACTACGGCAAATACGAGTCCACGCTGCGCCGCCATCGGTCGACGCCGGTCGAGTGCTGGGTCGGCTGCTTCGCGGGATGCCGTCACCTCGGCATCCAGTCCGACGGCAGCGTCAAGGGTTGCCTCTCACTCCAAGCGACCCAGGAGACCGAAGGCAGCCTGGCGGAGCACGCGCTCGCCGACATCTGGCACCGCGAAGGTGCGTTCTCGTACAACCGGAGCTTCTCCACGGACAGCCTCACGGGCTTCTGTCGGACCTGCGAGCACGCAGACATCTGCCGAGGCGGCTGCTTCAGTATGCGCACCTGCGAAGGTGGCAGTGAGAACCCCTTCTGCTATCACCGCGTCGCGACCCTCGACGCGCGATCACTCGTGAAGAGCAAGCGTCGGTACGCGCCCCTCGCGCTGGCGCCGGCGGCGTTGCTAGCCGCCTTTGGCATCGGTTGCGCGGGCGACAAGCCTCAGGGCCCGCCCCCCGCGGCGCCGACCGCGGATCCCTTCCCCGGCGAGCCTCCGTCCGTCGAGGAATACGCTGTCGAACCGCCGCCCGAGCCGCCGCCCCAAGGGGACGAACCACCGTCGGTGGCCGAGTACGCCGTCGAAGCGCCGCCCGATCAGCCGCCGATGACGACGAAGTACGGCGTGCGGCCGCCGAAGGAGTAGGCGGCAGCCGGGCCGAATTGTCCCAGGACCCAGCGAAGAGCCAATCAATCGCGGGCCAGCGGGTCAGAGCCCTGAGAATGGATGGGGCAAGCCACGGCAGATTGATCGAATGCGGCGTCGGCTTCCCCATCCCCGGGCGTATAGTCGCCCCCCCGGGGAACATCGGAGGCGCGATATGGTCTGGCAACGCAGCATGCGTCCACACATCGCCAGGCGTCTAGGCGTCTGGTTTGGTTTCTTCCTGCTGGTGGTCACCACCTTTGCCTGCGGCGGCCGCGAACGTCCGCTGGCGCCGCGCAGCCAAACTTGGGCCGAGCTCCGCACCGTTCGGCGCGCGGTGCTCGTCACGCTGCCCGACGAGAAAGAGCGCGATCCCTATCCACGGGAGCGCCTTGTCGATGGATCCCGGGTGAAGGTGCAACCGGGAGGATTGGCCTGGCTGCGACGGGACGCCGGGGCCACCCTCCTGGTGCGCGGGCCGGCCGAGCTGGTGGTCTACGCAGACGGCGTGAAGCTCGAGTCCGGACGGATCTTCGTCGACTCGCCCGTGAGCCGCGCGACGGAGATCGAGGTGCCGAGCGGCAAGCTGCAGCTCGCCAAGGTCCGCGCCAGCCTCGACGTGTCCGCGGACGGCACCACCGAGGCCTATGTGCTCGACGGAGAGGTGCGTCTCGGTGACACCGTGCGCGCGCGTGCCGGGGAACGACTGCTCGCGAAGCGAGACGGCGCTCCCACCCTCGAGGCCGTGAAGGTCTGGGAGGACTGGACCGGCGGGCTCGCGACCACCGATCCAGTGGCGACTCCTGCCCCCTTCGGAGTGGGCACCGTGGGCGCACGTCCGCCGGGCAACGTCGGCTCGCCGCGCTTTCCGCTCGCCATCCAGCGCCTCGACGTGCGGGTCAGCGTGGACGGCGACTTTGCGGTGACGGAGGTGGACCAACGCTTCTTCAACCCGACCTCGGCCACGGTGGAAGGCATCTACCGCTTCCGATCGCCCGAGGGCGCTTCTATCCATCGCTTTGGTGTCGATCGCGACGGCGAGGTGGTGTGGGGCCGAGTCAAGGAGAGCGCAGCGGCGGCCGCGCAGTATCAGTCCAACGTCTACGCCGGATCGACCGAAGATCCCGCCTTGCTCGAGTGGGAAGGTCCCGGGGCTTATCGCGCGCGGCTGTACCCGATTGGCCCCGGCGAGTCGCGGCGCGTGGTCGTGCGCTACACCGAGTGGTTGCCGCGCAACGGGAAGCGAGGGGAGCGGCGCCACTACGTGTATCCGATGGCAGCGGAGGGCACTGACGCTTCGCTGCCCGTGATCGAAGAACTGACCATCAAGGTGGAGCTCGCGAAGGCGCGAGCGAAGGACGTTCGGGTCGGCATGGCCGGCACACGCCAGGGCACCGAAGTGATAGTGCGCGCGCAAGACTACGTTCCGCGCGCGGATCTTTCCGTTGAGCTGTTCGACGACGGAGTGAGCGCTGCGGGCGCATATCACGCCAAGCACTCTCCGGATCTCGAAGTGCTCGCGCCGGACGCACGCACCGAAGCCAACAAGACCGCGATCGGCGAGGTGGGCTACGTGCTCGTCCCCTTGCGCGCGACGGATCTGCCGGTGCAAGCCGGCGGACTCGATCTCGCCATTGTCGTCGATGCGTCGGCGGCCAACGATGCGTCGAGCATGGCCCTCGCGCGGGCGGCGGCCATGGGATTGCTCAGTCACCTGGGCGACGAGGACCGGGCCGTGGTGTGGGCCGGCGCCGAATCGCTTCGGCCGCTGCTTCCGGACCTGACCGGGCTCGCGAAGATCGACACGGCCGTGCGTCAGCGCTACTCCGCGGCGCTCGCCAGCCTGTCTCGCGGCGGAGCCACCGATCTCGGCGGCATGCTCACGCTGGCGGCAAGCCAGCTCGATCCGGCGCGTCGCGGAGTCGTGGTCTACATCGGCGACGGTCTGCCCACCGTCGGCGAAATCACCCTCAAGGATCTCGAGCAGAAGATGAGCAAGCTGCCGCGACCGCCGCGGGTCTTCTCGCTCGGCGTCGGGCGCGACGTCGACATGGCGTTGCTCGCGGGGCTCGCCAGCGGCGGCTTCGCGAGCCGACTCGACGACGCGGCGTCGGCGGCTCGTGCGGGTCTCGCAGTGCTCGAGCGTGCCGAGCGGCCGGCCTGGCTCGGAACCGAGATCAGTCTCGGCGAGAGCGTGGAGCGCATCTATCCCCGGGGTTCGGGCGCGCTCGTAGCGGACGAGACCGTGATCGTGGTCGGTCGCACCGCAGGCGCGACCCCCCGGAAGATCACGGTGACGACCCGGGAGGGCAAGAAAGAGCTGCCGCTCGATCCGCGGGCCCTCGACGATCAGGGTGACCTTCGGCGTCGCTGGGCCGAGGCACGGCTCGGCGAGTTGCTCCGCGAGCGCGCGGGCAGGGCCGCCATGGTCGACGTCGGCTCACGCTTTGGCATCATCACTCCGGTCACGTCCTACTACGTACCAACCGCGCGGGAGCTGGCCGAAGAGCGGCGCAAGCGCATGACGGAGGAAGACCTCGAGCGTGAGCGCGAGCGGGAAGAAGTGGCCGAGGAGACCGCAAAGTCCGACAACAAAGAAGGCGGTACTGGCACCCGCGCCAAGGGTGAAGAGGGATCGATGGGGCGCCCCGCGAGCGCCTCGGCCAAGCGCTACGGCGTGGAAGGACCCCGGGACAACGCGGACCCTCACATCGCCCGTCAGCAGGCCCTGAAGGACAGCTCCGAGTTTGGGATGATCGGCCTCTTGAACACCGGTGCGGGGGGGGATCCGAGCGCTCCAACGGCGCCTTGGGGGAGAGACGACTCGCTGGCCGCATCGCCGCCGGCCGCGCCGGCGCCCGAGGCCGCCGCGACGGCGGCCGCGCCCGTCGCCAAGGCAGAACGCGCGCCGGCGGCCGGGGAGGACAAACCCAGCGAGGCTCCCGAGACGAAGTCGGCGAAAGGCAACACTTGGGGCGACCAGATCGGGGATGCTTCCGGTGCGGGCGGTCTCGGTCTGAGCGGCATCGGTGAAGGTGGCGGCGGTCGTGGCGAAGGGATCGGACTCGGTTCGATCGGCACCATCGGCAAAGGCGCTGGGACTGGATCCGGTCAAGGCTTCGGCTCCGGGCACGGGCGCCTGGGCGGCGCTCACGCCACGTCGGTGCCGTCGGTGCGCATGGGCGCGACTCAGGTCACCGGAAAGCTGCCGCCGGAGGTCGTGCAGCGCATCGTGCGGCAGAACTTCGGACGTTTTCGCCTGTGTTACGAGCAAGGGCTCCAACGCAACCCGAACCTCGAGGGCCGCGTCGCCGTTCGCTTCGTGATCAACGCTCAGGGTGAGGTGGCGAACGCCAGGAATGGGGATTCGGACGTTCCGGACTCCGGCGTGGTCGCCTGCGTCGTTGCGGCGTTCACCGGTCTCAGCTTCCCGCAGCCCGAAGGCGGTATCGTCACCGTCAGCTACCCGATCATGTTTTCGCCCGGCGGCGGTGGGGGAACCAAGCCCGAGAAGATCGACGCTCCCTTCGTCGTGGTCGGGCTCGACGTGATCCCTCGCTTCGTGATCCGCTGCAGCGCCGCGGCGGATCTCCCGCTCTCGGATCGGGTGACCCTGTGGCGCGAGCGTCTCTCGAAGATGGCGGGCAGCCCGGGCGGTGTGCTCGGCGTCTATCAGACGGCGCTTCGGGGCTGTGAAGCGCCGAGCTGGACCGAGCGACGACGCCTGCTCTCGCTGATGCTCGACGCCCTCGGCAGCGTGCAGATGCGCGTCGGGCTCTGGAAGCTGATGCAGAACGACGCCACCGCCGCCGACTCGCTCTACCGAGGCATTGTGGCTCGCATCAAGACGGCGCAGCAGATGCGCGAGCTGCACGCTGCGCTCGGGCTGAAGAGCATGGACCCGGGCATGCTCGAGAAGTTGCTGTCCGAGACCAAGGATCCGAGCCTGCGCGCGGCAAAGTTGCGAGTGCTCGTGAGGGAGTGGCCCGACGACTTCCCGCTGGCGCTTCGTCTTCTCGACGCGCTGGAGGATGCCGGGGACTTCTCGGGAGCTGCGGACTTCGCGGAGCGCCTGCGCGCGCGGCCCGATGCGGATGCGCACGTCCGCACCTCCATTGGCGAACTCTACCTGCGCATCGCCGCGTCGATGAAGGAGCCGAAGGGCAAGGCCGAGAACGAGGGCCTCGCACGTCGCGCTTTCGGCGAGATCGTGGAGTTCGCGCCGGACGATCCAGTGGCGCGTCGCCGCCTCGGCGATCTACTTCGAGCTCACGGTTGGTTCGCCGACGCGCGTCGACAATACGAGACGTTGGCGACGATCACGCCTGACGACTCGAGCGTCGCGCTCCTGCTGGCCGCGGCCGCCGAGGGCGAGGGCCAGGTCGAAGCAGCCGTGCGTTGGACCGAGAAGGGCCACGGCGCCGGGGCCCCCGATGTCGATTCGGGCCCCGCCGCAACTTCGCGGGCATTCGCCGCGACCTTCCTCGCGTGGGGACGCCTGGCTGCCCGCGAAGGCAAGCGGGAACAAGAGGCCGAGGATCTCGCCGCGCGCGCGGAACGTGTGCTGGCTTCCGAGGGCGCGAAGACGGGCCGAGGCGCGCGGGTGACGCTCACCTGGTCCCATCCCGAGCTGCACCCCGTGCTCTACACCAACGCGCTCGGTGCAGCGATGCCGGCGTCCGAAGGGGACGTGACCTTGGGCATCGCACAGGCGCGCATGCCCTCGAAGGGGGCTCGGTGGGTGGAAATCCGGATCGAGAAGGGCGACGTCGAGGCCGCCGCGCGGCTCGGTGCCGAGCTGACGCTCACGGTCGTGTTCGACGAGCTCGGCAAGAGCGAGAAGATCATCAAGCTGCCGGTTCGCTTCGAGCGCGGCGGTCCACCCACCATCCGTTTCAATCTCGGCACCGGGGAGGTGACCCGTGGCTAAGAAGATCCTGCGGACGCTCGCGATCGTCGTCGTGCTCGGCGTCATCATTGCCGGCGTCGTATTCATCGCGCGGCCCAGAGCCATTCAACGCGGCGTGACCGTAGCCGACCTGTCGGTGGTTCATCCGGGCGTGAACGTGAACGAGGGGGAGCGGCGCGGTCTCGTACGGATCGCACCCGGGCAGCGCGTCGAGACCGACGCACAAGGTCGAGCGCGCATCCGCCTCGACGACGGCACGGTGGTGCTGATCGACCGCTCGACGAAGATCAGCGTCGACGACGCGAAGATCAGCCTGGAGAGCGGCCGACTGTTCGTCGAGGGGGTGGTCGGGGCTCGCGCCGAGATTTCCGTCGGCGACGTGAAGGTGCGTCCCGGCGCTGCCCGTGTCGGCTTTGACCGGCGCGAAGGTCCTGCTCGGGTTTACGCTGCCAACGACGAGATTGTCGTGAGCGCCGGCAACGGCGAGCACAAGGTGCGCGCGGGCGAGTCCGCCTTGATCGAAGGCGCCAACGTCAGCGTCCGCCCGGAGAAGGCCTTCGACGACTGGACGGGCGGGCTCGCGGCTCCCTGGGGCGCGGCCGGACCTCCGCGGCGTGCGGTCGGTGAAATCTGGGGTGCAGAATCTCGGTTCGAAGCCCGGCGACCCGGGTTCGCCGCTCACCATTCGTGCGTTGGACGTGAGCGCGAAGCTCGAGCCCGAGATCGCCGAGACCCGGGTCACCACCACCTATTTCAACGGCGGGAGCAGCGGCGTTCGCGGCGACTTCCGCATGGCGCTGCCGCCGGACGCCATCGTCTCGCGTTTTGCTTGGGGTCGTGACGAAGACCTGCAAGAGGGCAAGATCGCCCTCGCGCACCGCGAATCGGTGCAGCTCGCTCCCGAGGGCCCCGCGTTGCTCGAATGGGCCGGCGAAGGTTGGGTGCGCGGGCACCTGCCGACCATTGCGAGCGGCGCGACCATCACGGTGGTTGTCGAGTACATCGAGTGGCTGCCGGTGCGGCGCGAGTCCGGCAAGCTGCTCGCGCAGTACCGTTTCCCGATGGCCGGCGCTGGCGAGCCGCCGCTGATCGGAGAGTTCTCGGCGCAGATCGACGCGGCGCTGGCGAAACCACGGTCGCTCGCGGCGAGCTCGGGCACGAACGTCGAGGGCACCAGCGTGCGCACGCGCCGCCCGGACTTCCGTCCGAGCGCGGACTTGGTGGTGGACGTCGAACTCGCGCCCTGGGACTCCAACGCGCGCATGTACATCGCCAAGAAGGATGGCGATGAAGACGCAAGCACGGTGCTGGTGCGAGCGGATCTGCCCAGGCGGGGCCCGACGTCGGGGCGACCTTGGCGCTCGTCATCGACACCTCCGGAAGCGCCGAGCCGGCGGAGCTCGACGTGTCTCGTGCCTTCGTGCGCTCGGTGCTCGACGCGATGGGGGACCGCGACCGCGTGGTGGTGCTCAGCGCCGATCAGAGCGTGCGTCCGGTCGGGCCCGCTGCCATCGGACCGCTGGACGGCCCGCGCAAGACCGCCATCATCGACGCGCTCGGCAAGCTCGCTCCGGGGGGCGCCACCGACTTGGGCCGAGCCCTCGAAGCGGGCGCCGACGCGCTGCCGGCGGATGCGCCGGCCGGCGTGGTCGTCTACGTCGGTGACGGTTGGGCGACGCTGGGCGATCCCGACGTCAAGAGCATCGAGGCTCGGCTCGCTCGCCGGGCGGGCGGCAAGCCGCGGGTGGGAGCCGTTGCCGTCGGGGCCACGGCTCACGTGCGGGCGCTCCGGGCGCTGACCCAGGGCTCGGGTCCCCTGCTCTTCGTCACGGATTCGTCTGATGCGACCGCGGCGGCCACCGAGCTGGTGGCCGATGCGCTGCGTCCCGCCTTCGCTGGCGTCGAGCTGGTGCTCGGTCCCGAGGTCGAGCAGGTGTACCCACGCACGGCGCGCGCCGCCTTCGCTGGGAGCACCATCGAGGTCGTGGGGCGCGTGCGGGGCCGGCCGCCGAGCGCGATCACCCTCAAGTGGCGCGACAAGGACGGCTCGCACGAGGACTCGATGCTGGTCGCGCTGCGTGTCTCGCCCTGGCCCGACGACGTGCGTCGGCGCTGGGCCAAGGCTCGCATCGACGAGCTGCTCCTCGCGCGGCGCGGTCGTGAGTCGGTGACGGATGTCGCGCTGCGTGCCGGGCTGATGACTCCGTGGACGGGCTTCGCTGCGCAGCCGAGCTACGCGGGTACCGCCCTCGAAGCGCGGCAGCTCGACGTCGCTCTCTCGGACGTGATCTCGCCGTGGGACGACGTTCCGGTGACGAAATCCAGCGAGGATTTCGCGCCCGGCGCGCTGGTCAGCGTGCCGCACCCCGGTCGGGTCGATGACGCTGAAGGTGAGAAGGAGCTGGCCACTGCTGTGTCGGCCGCGGCCGCGTTCTCCATCGACACGGCCATGCCGTCGGTCCGCGCGTGTCGTGATTCGCGCGCGGCGCTCCGGCCTGAGCTCACCGGCACGCTGCTGATCTCGCTCGCGATCGACGGGGAAGGTCGGCCGAGCGACGTCAAGGTGCGCGGCAACTCGGCGCTCGCCAACGACGATGCGCTGAACCGCTGCGTGGAGGTGGCGCTCCAGGGCCTCTCGTACCCAGAGAGCGGCCTCGGCGGCAAGGTGAAGGTGGAGAGGGAAATCATGCTGCCGCCGCCCCGGGTCTCGCTCCGCGGCACCAAGTGCTCGTCGCTCTCGCAACTCCCGATGCCGCTCCGGCGCGGCGTGTGGCGCGTACGGCTCGGCTCCGAAGGCCCTTTTGACGTCTACGTCTCGGCCAAGCGCGGTTGTGAACTCAAGAGCTGGGCCGATCGTCGCGCGCTGCTCGAACTCGCACTGCTCGTGGAGAAGGACGGCGCGCGCCGTGTCGAGCTCGCGCGCGCGCTCGATGTCGCCGGTGAAATCGAGGCCTCGGCCTTCGTCCGCCGTGAAGCCGTGCGCCGTGCGCGAGACGCGACCGAACTCTCGCGCGTGAAGCTGGCCTTGGTCGGGAGCGAGAGCTACCCAATGTCGGTGCTGCAGAAGCGCTACCGTGCCGCGGGCAGTGACGACGCGCGTCTGGCCGTCGTGCGCAAGTTCCTCAGCATCGCGCCCCACGACAGCTTCCTGAAAGGTCGGCTCATCGCGCTGCTCGAAGCGCAGGGCAAGAAGGAGCAACTCGCGGAGGAGGCGCGCCGCGTGCGCCTCGACCCCTTCGCGTCGGCCCAGGTCCTCGCCGACGTGGCGAGCGCGCTCTTGCGCCTCGGAGAGCAGGACGAAGCGCGCCGGACCTTCGGCGAGCTGGGCGAGCGAGCGCCGGCTGATCCATGGGCGCGTGCGTTCTTGGGTGACCGCCTGCGCAATGAGGGGCTCTTCGACGACGCAAGCCAGGCCTACGCCGCTCTCGCCGAGCTCGCGACCGACGAGCCCGCGGGAGTGCTTCGTAGCGCGCTGGCCCACGCGGGCGCGGGCCGACTCGATCTCGCGCGCCGCCTGCTGACACGGGTCGTCGAGACCGGGGGTCGGTCGGGGCAGGCCGCGGCCTCCACCTTGGCTGGACACGTCGCCGCCGCGCTGCTCGCCGAGGCGCGATCGGGTACGGCGGCCGGCACGGGGCAGACGGACGCGCTGACCTTCGCCGCGCTCGAGGTCCCGCGCACCGAGAAGCGCCACGTGCTGCTGCTCCGAACGCCGTCAGCGCTGCCGGGTATCGAGGTGAAGCTGGTTCGCCGCTTCGGCAAAGAGAAAGAAGAGATCCCCGCTGACATCGCGGCGGCTGCCATGGGGCTCTACTCCATCGCCTTCGACCCGAGCGGCGCCGAGATCGAGATCGAGCTGACTCGGCCCGAAGAGCTGGTGCCGGCTCGTCCCTACAAGATACGGCTGGGCACGCTGCTCCCGTCGGATGCCGTCGGCGCGCCACCGGCCTTGGCGTCGAGCGAGCTCGAGCTGCCAGCCACCGGCAAACCAGTGAAACTGCGGTGGTCGGGCGTTGCGTGGGTCGGGCTCTGACCAGGCCTGACGGCGATCGCCGCCGGTGTATCCTTGCCGCGTGGCCTTTGTTTGCGTCGAGTGCGCGCGATCGTACCCCACACCGGGGTTCTGCACCGAAGACGGCGGCACGCTGAACGACAGTGCGTCGTGCCCACTCTTGGGTTCGACCGTGGGCAGCTACCGGGTCGCGACGCTGATCGGGCAGGGCGGCATGGGCGAAGTGTACCGAGGCGTGCACCCCGAGATCGGCAGCCGAGTAGCCATCAAGGTGCTGACCACGGACGCGGCGCGCGCGCCCGGTGTCACTGAGCGCTTCTTCGCCGAAGCGCGCGCGGTCAATGTCGTGCGCCACGAAGGAATCGTCAGCGTCATCGACCTGAGTCGACTCCCCGACGGCCGCCCGTACATCGTGATGGAGTACCTCGAGGGCGCGCCGCTGGCCCGCGTGCTCGAGTTGCATCGTCCGGCGCCGCTGGGTGCCGTCGTGCAGATCTTGCTGAATGTACTGGACGCCCTCGGCGCGGCCCACGCCCAGGGCATCACCCATCGCGACGTCAAGCCGGACAACGTCTTCGTGACCAGCACTGGTCGAGTCAAAGTGCTCGACTTTGGCATCGCCAAGCTGCGCCCCGACATCGCGGGCCTCAGCGGCGCTACACGGACCGGGGCGCTGCTGGGCACGCCGTACTACATGTCACCGGAGCAGGCGCGGGGGCTGACCGTCGACCATCGATCCGACATCTATTCGGTCGGGGTCATCGCCTTCGAAGCGCTCACGGGGCAGCGCCCCTTCGACGCGGAGAACCTGTTCGATCTGCTGCGACAGCAGATCGAGGTTCGACCCCGCGCTCTTCGCGAGCTGCGCCCGGAGATCCCGCCGGCCCTCGAGAGCGTCGCGCTGCGTGCGCTGGAGAAGGACGCCGCGCACCGGTTTCAGAGCGCGCAAGATTTCGCCGATGCGCTGCGCCAGGTGGCGCCCTTCCTTCCAGCGACTAGCTTCGTGACGCTGACCGGGGTGCCCGCGGGCTCACCGCGCCCGATCCTGGCCGGCGGCTTCACGCCGTCGGGGATCCCGGAGCGCGTCGCCCAAACCGCGCCGACCGCGCCGGGCTATGCCGCAACGCTGCGGGAAGCCGGGCCCGAGGCTGGCAAGCGAGGAATGGGAGGTCCGACCCTCGCGGTCATCGGGCTGGCAGTGCTCGGCCTCGCGATGGCTGCTTCGGCGCTGATCGCGCTGGCCGTGTTTGGTGATCGCGACACGATCACCATCGTGGAGACGGGCGCACCCCGGGCGGGTGCGGGCCCGCTGTCGACGGGCTCGGCGGCCCCGGCGGCCCGGGCGCGGGGGGTGATCAGTCTGAAACGCGTGGACGCCGTGGCGTTCTATCCCAGAGCCCTCGAGCTCGCGCTGAAGCAGCTGCCGGGGGCGCAGCTCTCGTCGATGACCATCGACAACCCCACCGCCGATGGATCCGTGGACTTCGCCAGCGAGGACGGCGGGACCATCTCCTATTCCTTCGTTGCGCGCGGCAAGCTCGTCTCTGTCACGCTCGCGGGCGAGGCTCCGGTGGTGGCGCCCTTTCCGGTCGACATGCCCATGGCCGGCGCGGTGCGTGCGCCGCGCTGTTCGGTGGCGAAGGTGCTGAAGGCGTCCGGTGTTCCGACCGAGGAAGTCACCGTCAGCTACGGGCCCGCCGAGTCGTGGACCGTGGTTCAGGAAGACGACATCAAGCTGGTCCCCGACGACTGCTGAACTCAGAGCGGCTCGAGGTAGACCTCGAGCAGGTCGAGGTCGGCGTACGCCGAAGGGGTCTGCAGGGAGTAGCGAATGACCAGCGTAGTGGTGTTTGCGGGCGAGGTGGCCATCAATGGCGGGTCCGCACCGTACTGCCAGCTGTCCGTGGTCCAGGTGCCGAACTGGGCGCCGATCTGCTGGTCCTTCGAGTCGAAGAACAGGATTGTGGTTTGCCCGGTGCTGCCGGCGTTACGACTCCAGCTTTGAACACGGTAGACCCGGTTGGGGAGCGCGCTCAGGTGCGGGCTCGCGGCGTACGTTCCCGGGTACTGGCAGCCCCCGACGAACCCGGTGGTGTGCAGCCGTAGGCCCCAACTGCCGCCACCCGGCGCGGGGTACAGCTCGCGGTCCGCGCTCCAAGTCGCGTCCGTCGGGCAGTTCTGCCAAGCGACCCAGCCCGTGGGGTAGTCGCTCGCCGATTCGAAGCTGTTCTTGTAGATGGGCGGACAGTCCGCCGGGCTGCACTCGCAGATGTTCGGTGTGCCGAGCCCCGCGCAGGTCTTGGGCGCCTTGCAGCTCCCACAGTCGAGGTTGCCGCCACACCCGTCTGGGATGCTGCCGCAGTTCTTGCCCTGCGCTGCGCAAGTCGTCGGCTCGCACGCGCAGACGTTGGGCGCGCCGCCCGCGCCGCACTTCTTTCCCGAAGGGCAACTGCCGCAGGGCAGCGTGCCGCCGCACTCATCCGGGATGCTCCCACAGTCCTTGCCCTGGGCTGCGCAGCTGGTGGGCAGACACCCGCACTTGTTGGGCTGGCTGTTCACACCGCAGGCCTTGGGTGAGGCGCAGGTTCCGCAGTCGAGGGTCTTGCCGCAGCCGTCGCCGATCAGGCCACACTCGGCGCCCGCCGCCGCGCAGGTCGACGGGGTGCAGGTCCCCACACCACAAACATTGGGTCCGCCCGCGCCGCAGTTCTCACCGGTGGGACAGCTGCCGCATTGAACGAGCTTGTCGCAACCGTTGCTGGTCTCGCCGCAGTTGGCGTTCAGGTCCTTGCAGGTCTTCGGCGAGCACGCCCACGATCCGTCGGCGAGTCCGGCCGCGTCAGCGTCCACCCCAGCGTCGGATTTTGGGACGGGGCTGACGCTGGCAGCGTCCACGCCCAGGCAACTGGGAACGAGCATCGCCCAGGCCCCGATGAGCACGAGTCCGGCGGACCGGAGGTGGAACGACATCCAGCCACGCAGTGTAGCAGAAGTCACCGCGCGGGCGTGGTACGCTCCCGAATCGGAGGGCAGCGGATGGATCACGACGCCGAGCAACTCAACGTGCTCGTCATCGACGACGACGACGACGTGCGTCGCGTGCTGGTCGGCGTGGTGACCAGCCGTGGCCATCAAGCTCTGCCAGCTGCGTCGGCGGAAGAGGGCATGGCGCTCCTGCCGCTCTGGACTTTCCAGGTGGCCTTCCTCGATCAGAGGCTGCCGGACATGGACGGGCTCGTGCTCGGCGAGTTCTTGCGCAAAAACAACCCCGACATGACCATCGCGCTGGTCACTGGGGAAGACGAGCCGCGTCTCGAGCGACTGGCGCGGCACCTGGCCATCACCTTCATCGCCAAGCCCTTCGAGGTCCGGCAGATCGAGTCAGTGCTCGACGACGCGATCAGCAACGCGCAAGCGCGCAGCGTTCGCCGTCATCGGAAGGCGGACGAGGACTTCGCGCCGCCGATCTCGCGTTTCGCCGAGGAGCTGACCCCCAGCTTCGAGATGCCGCACATCCCAGATCGCCTCGCCGACCGTCTCACGGCCACCATCAAGCGAAAGCTCTCCGATCTGCGTTGCGTGGGGCGCTACACCGAGCGTGATCGAGTCTTGGCGCTGGCGGGCCTGCTGTCAGCGCGGGTCTTGGGCATCGACTTGCCGAAGACCCACTCCGGTCACTCGCTGTACCAGGAGTATGACCAGATCATGGTGCAGCAAGGCCGTCGGACGGAGTTCGAGCAGGGCTGAATCACGCCGCACGCCGGCGTCGGTGACCCACTTGCTGTTCGTGTAGGCAGTCGAACAGGAAGTCCGTCAGCCGGGCCTCCGACGCGTCATCGAGCACGATGAACGCATACGCGACCCGATTGCCCCGCTCGCCGATCCGCCGGGCGAGCAGGTTGACCGGTCCGTCGCTGAGCGCGATGGACGCGCGCAGGTACGGCCACGGCGTCTGTTTCAGCGCCCGCGGCACGCAGAGCAAGAGTCCTGTCTGCGAGAGTTCGGTACAACGCAGCGTGTAGCTAGCCTTGCCCTGCCGGGCGTTCAGCACGACGTTTGTCTTGGTGCGGGGGCTGGTTCGCTTCTCCATCTCGACCTCCGAGGGGGGCCGTTGCACGCGTCGTGCCGCCAGGCGCGAGGACAAATCTCGGGAGATCCTCCCCGTGGATACTGGTGCGTCCGGATTCAGATCCCAAAGTGTCCGGATGATTCCGCCCGGGGCCGAGGGCCGCGCTCCTCGTCACACGAGCATCGCGCCCAAGGCAGGGACCGCGGGTTGAGCCCCGGGTACTTCGGGTTTTTCTCCGTTGCCTTTTTGCGCTCGACGAAGCCGCTGGTGCCGCCTCTGGAGCCTTCACCGTCGGCGATCCGCGGTAAGATGGACGGCTCATGGCCGACCGAACGGTCACCGAAGCCGCCTTCGACTACGCCGGCACTGCCGGCCGCCACCGCCCGGAGCTCGGGGTGATCGTCGGGTTTTGTCGCGGTGCCCTGCCTTGGCGGACGGCGCGTATTTCACCGACGCTGACCGTCGGCCGCGATCCAGCGGCAGATCTGACGGTGGACGACGCCGGCGTGAGTCGCATCCACGTTCAGCTCGAGCATCGCGGCGCCGGGGTGTGGGTCAGCGATCAGGGCAGCCGGAACGGGACCTTCGTCAACGGTGAGCGCGTCCCGGAGGCAGGCGCGCTCGCGCCACTCGGGAGCGTGCTCCGTGTCGGCAAGACCCTGCTCGTGGTGTCGGCGGATGTGAGCCCCTACGCCGCCCGTCGAGTCCCGGAGTTTCCTCAGTTGATTGGTGGCGCGGCGCTCGATGACGCCCGAGTGGTCATTGATACGGTCGCCGCGACCAAGACGCCAATCTTGATCTTGGGCGACACCGGCACGGGAAAGGAAGTCGTTGCAGGCTTGCTCCACCAGCGGAGCGGTCGCGCTGGCCAGTTCGTAGCGCTCAACTGTGCTGCGGTCCCCCACGAGCTGGTAGACGCCGAGCTCTTTGGTCATAGTCGCGGCGCGTTTTCCGGCGCCGTGGGTGCCCGGGCCGGCCTGTTCCGTACGGCGGATCAGGGCAGCTTGTTCTTGGACGAAATCGGCGAGCTGCCGGCGAGCGTGCAGGCGAAGCTCTTGCGCGTGCTCGAGACCGAAGAAGTCCGCGCCGTCGGCGAAGACAAGGTGGTGCAGGTCGATGTTCGGATCATCGCTGCGACGAACCGAGACGTCGACTCGATGGTCGAGAGCGGCGACTTTCGTGGAGATCTCGTCCACCGCTTGGCGGGGCTGCGGATCGTCTTGCCGGCGCTGCGCGAACGTATCGAAGACCTGCCGGCGCTGAGTCTGCATTTTCTCGCGGACACCGGACTAGGAATCACGGCGACGGCGCTCGAGCGCCTGATGCTGCATGCCTGGCCCGGCAACGTGCGCGAGCTGCGCAACGTGGTGCGAGCCGCCAGCGAGGTCGCACGACGACACGACCGGACGGGGGTGGAGCCGGTCGACGTGAGCGCGGTCATGGGCTCGACAACCGCTCGCCTCGCTTCGCCCGGCGACGAGTCCGAACTCGCCGCGCGCGTGACCAAGGTACTCAGCGTCACCCTCGGCAGTGTGCCTGAAGCGGCGCAGCAGCTCGGAATGAGCCGATCGGTGTTGTACGAGACCTTGCGTCGTCTTCGGATCGACCCCAAGGCCTTTCGATCGAAGTGATCAGAGCCGGCCGACTGAATGCACTCCGTTGACCCCAGGGCGGTGTCTCCGGAAGGGCTACCGATTTCCGCGAGCTGGCGTCGAAGCGCCGCCCCGACCGCCCGCCGAGCTCGCCGGCGTCTCCGACTCGGGTGCCGTCGAGCTGGCCGACGCGGTCGAGGCGGTCGAGGCGGCCAGTGACGGGGCCGGGCGCGCTGGAAGCGCTGCCGCGGCCCCAGCGGGCTGAGCGCTTGCCGCTGCGGCGCGGCCGGCGGGTTCGCTGCCATCGTCGAGAGCGGTGACGCCGAGAACCACCGCGGTGAGGCCCGCGCCAGCGATCGCGGAGATGGCGAGCATTCGGCGCCGGCGCGGCGGCAGGATGGAGCTCGCCAGGGGCGAGAGCCCAGCCGTGCCGGTCTGCGTGTGACCGGTCGAAGCCGACCGCTCGACCTCAGTGACGCGGGTCGCCTCGACCCGCCGGAGCAATGGCTCGGGCTGCGACGGGCGCGAACTTGCGTCCAGCCGCCCGAGTTGTGTCGACTGTTGCCGGAGAGCACGTACTTCGCGGGACTTGGCCCGGCGTTCTTCCAAGCGCTCCCCCAGGAGCGGCTGCAGGAACCGGGTGACCTCACTGCGCTCGGCGCGGTGCATGCCCGCCGATCGTGCGGCGGCCACGAGGGCCTCCGCAAAGGTTTCCGCGCTGTCATGACGATCGCTGGCGTCGAGGGCGAGCGCCTTCGCGACGACGGACTCGATCGCTGCCGGGATCTCGGGATTGATGGCGCGCAGGCGCATCGGCGGTTCGCGCACGATCTTGAGCAAGATCGCGGCGTCGTTGCTGCCGTCGTAGAGGCGGGTGCCCGCAAACAGCTCCCAGGCATTGACACCGGCAGCCCAGACATCGACCCGTCGATCGATGCTCCTCCCCTGGGCTTGCTCCGGCGCCATGTAGCCGATCTTGCCTTTGACCCGTCCCGTCGCGGTGCTGCCAGGCCGCGAGGCGGCCTTTGCGATCCCGAAGTCCGTGAGCTTGGTCACCCCGTCGATGCCCAAGAGCACGTTGTGCGGGGTCACGTCGCGGTGCACCAGGCCCAGGGCCTTTCCGTCGTCGTCGACGAGTTCGTGGGCGGCGTGCAGCCCCCGCAGCAGGTCGTCCATCAAGCGGAGCCCCACCGCCAGCGGCATTCGTTCTTCGCGCTTTCGCAGGGAGCGCCAGAGCACGGACAGAGAATCCCCCTCGACGTACTCCATGACGATGAACACGCCGAGGGCGTCTTCGCCGACGTCCAGCACCGATACGACATTGGGGTGACGGATCTGTCCCGCCAGTCGTGCCTCGTCCATCACCGACACGACAAAGCCGGGGTCTTCGCGCACGTGAAGATGGGTGAGCTTGAGCGCGACGTCGCGCTCGAAGCCGTCGGGGCCCAACCCTCGCGCCAGGTACACGGTCGCCATGGCACCGCTGGCGATGGGCAACAGCACTTCATAGCGTCCGAGCCGGTGGGGGAACAGCCCGGGTTCCGACGTGCGCCGCGACTCCGGCGGATCGATCACGGCAGCGATCGTATCACACGCCATCCGAGCGGGCGCCCTCGCGCGGCGGCGCCGCGCTGCAGCCGCGTCGAGCGTTCCGCTTCGTTCCGAACCAACGGCGCCTACTGTGACGCGCAGCGGCCGATGAGCTCGCGGAGCCACGGGTGCGCGGGCGAGTGCCTCTGCAGCGACGCGAGGTGCGAGCGCGCCTCGGCACAACGCCCGGCTTTTACCAAGGCCTCGGCCAGCGTCATGCGGCTGGCGACGTCGCCCGGGTCGCGGCGTACGGCGAGCTCGAAGGCAGCGAAGGTCTGACGACCCGAGAGCGCGTGCAGCGCGGCCAGGCGCAGCCCGGAAAATCCGGCGAAGACCAGCAAGATCAGCGCGGCGGTCGCGAAGGTAGCGCGCGGCAGCAGCGTGCCCGCCGGGGGCTCGTCGGCCGCGGGCGTGGTGAACCCCAGACCCAGAGCGACGAGGGCGAGGGGCGCTGCGGTCTGCAGTACTGCGTCGAGGCTGGCGACCACGGCCAGCGCGACCAGCAGCGCGCGGCGCGTCCAGCGTTCGGCGCCCGGCGCGCGCCACAGCTCGACCAGCAGGAGCAGCCCGAGCACCAGCGCGATGAACCCGCGCTCGGCGACGGCGCCCAACAAATCGGAGCTCGGGAGTCGATTGGTGGGGCGGAGGCCTGCGCGCAAGCTGGGATCGTTCGCCGCGGCAAAGCGCGGATACTGACCCGACCAGCCGCCTGGCCCCACGCCTAGCATTGGGTGCGCGAGCGCCATCCGCAGCGTGGTGCCGTATTGCGCCATGCGTCCTGCTCCGCTGCCGGTCGACGCATCGACCAGGTGTGAGGCCGTATCTCGGAAGGGCGTAGCAGATGACCACGCCAGCGTCGTCGGCAAGCGAGGTGCAACGCCGGCGCCGATTGCGATGGTGACCGCGAGCAGGGCCGCGCGGCCTCGTCCCTCGTTGTCGGCGCGCGTACTGACGAGCGTGACGCCGAGCGCGAGCAGCACGATCACCGCGAGCCAAGCGCTGCGAGAACGCGTCAGCACGACGGCTGCTATCGACAGCGCCGCAAGGGCGTGGCCCGCTCCGCGCTGCCAGCGCACCGGCGCGCGCACGGCCAAGAGCGCGACGAAGGGGGCTCCGCATACGATGAACTGGGCCGCGAGGTTGCGCTGACCGAGCACGCCGCCCGGAGCGTGACCCGGTGGCGAGAGCCCAGGCAGCACGCCCAGCGCTTCGAGTACGACGCTGGCCGCGACGACGCCCGCCGGCACGGCCAAGGCCTGCGCTGAGCCCGGGGGCGCGTGGCGCGCGATGAGCAGCAGGGCGCAGCCCGCGAATACCAGCGTCGAGGCCCGGAGCGCCAGGTGGCCGTTCGGAGCCAGCGCCGCGCTGAGGAGTTCGAGCAGCAGCAAGAGCCCGATCCAGAGCGTGATGCGATCGGCTCGGGTGGCTAGGCGTGCGCGCCAAGCCAAGGCGCAGAGCAGCGCCGCGCCCGCGCTCAGCATCAGCTCCTGGGCCAGCGCGACGTGGAAGTGCCCGCCGTCGGGGTGCCGAAAGGGTGCGCGCACGAGCGCCGTCAGCAGCGCAAGAACGACGCCGAGCAGCGCGAGGCGCGCCGGCGCAGTCAGCGGCAGTCGTCGAGGCAGGAGAGGCTCTTGCTCTCGCACTTGTCCTGGCACATGCCTTCGCACTCGAGGAGCGTGCCGCAGAACAGCACGTTGGCGCCGCCCCCGAAGCTACGGCACAGCGCGCCGACCTGGTGACCGGTAGCGCATCCGGCCAGCGGCTTGCCACGCGCCTTCTCGAGCTTGGCCCTCATCGTGTCATCCAGCGTTCCGGTGCACTTCTTTCCTTTCCAGCTCGTGCTCATCGTCTTGCCGAGGCACGCCGCCATGTGGCACTCCGTCGCATTGTCGCCGAAGCACGCGTACTCGCAGGCGTAGGTCGGATCTGTCAGGCGCAGGTTGGCTTCCGACGCCGCGGCCTCGAGATCGCCGTCGTGAGTGCCGACGAAGTGGAGCAGCTCGTGGAACGCTGTGCCCGCCGCCTGGGCCGAGAGCGGATCCTTGGTGAAGAAGTCCGAGTGGAAGATCATCCGGTATTGATCAGGGAAGAGGTTGGCGAAGCCGCGGTCGTTTGCCGCGATGAACCCCTGATCCTCGTCGGTACACTCGAAGGTCGGCTCGCCGCGTATGAAGGTGTGCAACACCTTGTCCGAAGCGTCGCGCTTCCCGAGGGCCCACAGGCAGCGATTGCCTTTGAGGTTGGCCTCACCCATGGACTTCCAGATCTTGCTGCGCTCGTCCGGAGTGCAGGGCCGCGTTTGCACGTCTGCCGGCTGCTTCGAGGTCGGATCCTTGGGGGGCGGCTTGTTGCCGGCCGGATCGCATGCCTTCTGACTGATCGGCGCCGAACTCGTCGTGGTCACGGGCGCGCCTCCGGTGTCAAAGCGCTCATCTTTGATGTCGTAAAAGCGACTGTCTGCGGTCACCGTCACGGTGCGGCGCCAGCTGACGCTGTTCGTTGGCTGCGCGAAGGCTTCGATCACGGCCTTCTTCTCGTACTCGACGTTCTCGCGGTGCTCGAAATAGCCATCGCCATCGGCATCGACGAAGAAGCCCTCCCCAGTCGAGGCCGGCACCCACGCCGAGAGGGAGCCGAGGAAGAAGGGTGGCAGCCGAGGATCGAGCGCGACCACCACGAAGGGCGGCGCGACGATCCAGGCGCTCTTGACGGTCGCACCGTCGCGATCGACGTACATGCGCGTGCAGCCCGATTGCGAGAGGGCAATGTCCGTGGCGCCCTGCGCGTAGGCCGCGCGCCCCGCTTCGATCAGTGACCATTCGATGGGATCACCGTCGTAGTTCACCATCAGCTGAATGCAGGTCGTCCCGAGCTCCTCGAGCTTGGACTCGAGCTGTGGCGGGAGCGGCGGTCCTCCGACCGGGCCGCCGCCGTCCGAGCCGCCGTACCCGGCCTCGCCGCCGAAGCCGCTGCCCCCGTCTCCGGCGTACCCGGCCTCGCCGCCGAGGCCCGAGTCCATTCCACCGCCACCGCCGCCGGAGTTCGAGCTGCCGCAACCGCCGGCGAGGATCCCCGCCGCGGCGCCGCTGATCGCAACCACCGCCAAGAAAGCTGAAACGCGCATGGGTCGAGCTTAGCCCAGCTGCGTCGCAGCGGCGCACGAATCCGAGGCGATGCCTCCTGGTCAGGGGCAGTTCGAGGCCGTGCGCAGCAATTCGACCTCGGCGAGCAGCTTGGGATCTTTCACGAGCTGTTCGATGGTCGCGCCGTTGATGCTGAGGTCGCCCGAGCAGCCGAAGGTGGAAATCAGGATGCCCAAGACGACGAACCGACGCATGCGCCAAGGGCTACGCGGTGGACGCGGATCAGGTCAAGATCGCTCGCGACTGGTGGTTCACAGGTCGCGGCAGCAGCGGAAGCCCAGGTGATAGTTGCGGTGACTGTTCCAGTAGTCGATCCGTGTCGCGTGCCACGCCGGGGCGCGCCAGCGACAGTCGTCTTCGTGGGCTTCACCGCGGGCGAAGATGAACCAGCTGCCCTTCATCTCGGTCTCGCCGAGCCCGCCGCGCTTCCCGAGCTCCTCGGCCTTCATCGGCAGGTTCATGTGCTCCGCGGCGTTGCCGTGCTGATCGAACACGCCGAAGGGGCTCACGCATTCCGGGAACGCGCCCGCCGGGTACGAGTTGGTCCCGCAGGTCTCCCAGCCCCCGCCGTTGCACTTGGGGCTCTTCGTCGAACCCGTCGCGCACATTCGGTGGTTCTTCTCGGGACCATAAGCCCAGATCTTGTCGCGCTTCTCGTTCTTGAAGAACTCCATTTCGACGCGGCGCGGTCTGGTCCAGAGGTACTCGTCCTCGGCACGGCGAAGCTCGCCTGCGCAGGCGCCTTCCCATTCGTGGGCGTCGCACAGGCGCTTGCCCACGGCGACGCAGAGCTGCGCCGCCTCCTGAGCCGAGGGGTACACCATCGGGTACTCGCAGGGCATGTTGGGGAACTCGTACTGATCGATGCACAGCTCGGCGCGTTGGCTCTGGTCCTTGCCGAAGACCGGAACCATGTGGCGGGCGCCGCACAGCTTCTGGTTCACCTCGAGCTTCACCAGCGCCTCCGCCTCGTGGAGCCCCGCTCGGTCACGAGCCTCCCAACACTCGCCGCGCTTCATTGGGTGAGTGGAGACCTCCGGGTTGCCCTCGCTGATCACCTTGTTCTTGTCGACGATGGCGCGCACCTTTTGCATGGTGGCCGCGTCGAGGCCGAGCTCGTCGCGCATGCGCCCGTAGGTCCGTTCGCGCTGGGCGCCGAGCGTCTTCGGCTGGTCGTCGTCCGGCCGCTTGGGTTTGGGCAGCGCGGACGCCGCGTCAGCGGCCGCGTCGACTGGTGCAGGGTCACGCGCGCTCTGACCGTGGGCGCCCTCGGGCGGCGCGGTCTCCGGGGCGACCCGTCGCAGGCGCCAGACCCCGAGCGCGACGGCGAGCGCGACCAGAGCCGCGATCGCAACCGTCGGCGCGAGTCTCGAGGTGAGCGGGCGGTCGCTCAACGCCCCTTGAACTCGGGCTTGCGCTTCTCGGCGAAGGCCCTGAGCGCTTCGAGGCGGTCCTCGCTGCGGAGGCAGTCGTCGTAGGCCAGACGTTCCAGCTCGAGCCCGTGATCGAGATCCGTCTCGAAAGACAGGTCGATGGCCCGAAGCGCCGCGGCCTGCGCGATGGGGGCGCCTTGGCTGATGGGCGTGATGAACGACAAGGTGTCCTCGATCAGATCCACCCCGGCTGGAGTGACGCGGTTCACGAGACCGATGGCCAGGGCTTCGTCCGCGCTCAGGCGGCGACCGAGCAAGATCAGCTCTTTGGCCCGAGCCTCGCCCACGACTCGGGGCAAGCGTTGGGTGCCGCCAGCACCGGGGATGATGCCGATGCTGGTCTCGGGCAGCCCCAGCGTCGCGTGGGCCGCGGCCACGCGCAGATCCGCGAGCAGCGCCAGCTCGAGTCCGCCGCCCAGGGCCACGCCGTTGAGCGCGGCGACCACGGGCACCGGCGAGGTATCGAGCCAGCCGAGCTCGCTGCGATACAGCTTCACCTGATCGCGCACGGCGTTCTCGTCCATGCCTTGGCGCTCTTTGAGATCCGCGCCGGCGCAGAAGGCCTTGTCGCCCGTGCCGGTCAACACGATGGCGCGCAGCGACGCATCGCCGCCGAGCTCTCGTCCGATGCGCCCGAAGGCCTGGAGCGTCGCCCGCGACAGCGCGTTCATGCGATCGGTGCGGTCGATGCGCAAGATCGCGACGCTCCCGCGTCGTTCGATCGCGACCGGGGACTCGCCGCTCATGCCTTCCTCCGCTTGACGACCCGCTTCTTGGTCCTGGTGCTCGATGGCGCGGTGGTGCGGCGCGCCCGTTTCTTCTTCGGGACGGCCACCGGCGGCGCTTCGGGTTCCTCTGCGATAGCGGGAGCTTCGGCCGCGGCCTCCTCGGGCTGGGCGTCGGCGTGTTCGACCTTCTTCTTCTTCTTCTGTTCCAGCTTGGCCAGGCGCAGCTGGAGTTCTTGCAGCTCGTTCTTGAGAGATTCGACGTCGTCGCTGACGCGCTTGCGCTCGGTCGAGCCAGCGTCGCCGAGATCGCGCAAGGCTTCACGGATCCGTCGTGCCACGCGCCCGTCCAGGTCGCGGTCTAGGCTGCGGCGGAGCGCGCCGCGGCTCTTCGGATCGCCCAGCGTCACCAGCGCGTTGACGGCGTCGATGCGCAGGTGAGGGTCGTGGTCGTCGAGCAGGTCTTCGAGGTGCAGGCGCGCCTTGCGCGTGTCGGTCAGGCGGGCGAGAGCAGAGATCGCCGCGCGGCGCCCCCGAGTCGGGAAGCCGTAGCGCGTGCGCTTCATCACGTCGTCCACCGCATCCTCGTCGCGTAGCGCCGCCATGCCGTCGAGGGCGCCCGCGCGGGTCACGTCGGCCCAAGACTTGCGGTCGCAGAGCTCGCGGAGGGTTTCGAGGGCGCGCTTGTGCCGGGTCTTGCCCAGGCTGCGCAGCGCGTCGGACGTCACCAGATAGCTCGGGTCCTTCTTCGCGAGCTTCTCCAGGGCCTTGGCCGCCTTGGCGTCGCGGAAGCTGCCGAGCGCCCGGGCCACCGCGCGCCGCACTTTGGGGTGCTGCTCTCCGACCTGTTCGAGCAGGAGCTCGAGGGCGTGTTCGCCCCAGATCTTCCCCAGGGCAGTCGCCGCTTCGGCGCGCACCATCCAAACTTCGTCCGGTTTGGCCAGCGCCCTGCCGAGCGCCTCCACGGTTGGCAAGTCGAAGCGCTTCGACAAGGCCTGCGCAGCGGTCCATCGCAGCCGCGCGGAGCTGCCAAGGTCGAGCTGAGCTCGCAGCATCTCGGCGGGCGCCTCCAGCGTGACTTCGCCGACCATGCGCAGGTCGGGATCGACGCCGACCCAGGTCGGCCGCTCGTGGCAGCTGACAACCAGCGCGTCGTTTTGCTCGGTGATCGTCTTCTTGTGACGACGTGTGCGCCCGGCTTTGTCTGCCACCTCAATTTCGAGATCGAAGTTGAACACCGCGGTCTCCCCGGTCTTCTGGCTTTGCTTGACGCCCACTGTGAGCAGCCCGTCTTCGTAGCTGACCTTGGCCTTGATCACCGGGTGCCCGGGCCGATACACCCAGGCGTCGAAGAAGCGCTCGAGTGAGCGCCCGCTGACGGACTCGAGGGCCCGCATCAGGTCATTGGTCTCGACGATGCCGTGCGCGTGGCGCTCGAGGTAAGCGTTGATGCCGCGCCAGAACAGCTGATCGCCGAGATCCGTGCGCAGCATGTGCAGCACCAGGCAGCCCTTTTCGTACAAGTGGCGATCAAAGAGATCGATGGGCAGCCCGTAGTCACGGCAGACGATGGGCCGCTGGTAGCGTGCGCTCGCTTCGCCGCGGTACGACTCGAGCTCGGCCTCGATGCCGTAGAGATACTCGTCTCGACCCAGCCGGTCTTCGCGCTCGACCTGCTCGAAGAAGGTGGCAAAGCCCTCGTTGAGCCAGCCGTGGGACCAGTCGCGGCAGGTGACGAAATCGCCGAACCACTGGTGGGCCAGCTCGTGGGCGACCAGGTCGTGGCTGACCACGTCGATGGCGGCGCGCTCGTCGAGCAAGATGTGTTCGTACATGGTGGTGGCAGTGGTGTTCTCCATGCCGCCGAAGATGAAATCGCTGACCACGACCTGCGAGTATCGGCTCCAGGGGTAGGGCACGCCCGTCAGCCGGCTGAACAGCTCGATCATGCGTGGCGTCTCGGAGAACGCTCGGACGGCGTCGGCCTTTCTTCCGGGCGGCACCCAGTAGGTCACGGGCACCGTACGCCCTTCACCGACGACGGCGTCTCGGTCGTCCATCACGTCGAAGCGCCCCGCCACCAGCGTCATCAGGTAGCTCGGGTGGGGCTGGTCCATCTTGAAGTGGAAGACCCAAGGGCTGGCGCCCTTTGGCGTGTCCTTGAAGATGAGATCGCCGTTGGACAGTACGCTCACACCTTCGGCGACGCGCACACGCATCTCCGTCGTCATCTTGACGTGGGGCTTGTCGTGGCAGGGGAACCAATGGCGAGCGTCTTCGTCCTGGCACTGGCTCCAGACCTGCTCCGGGCGGTCTTTCACCACGTCGTCAGGCGCCAGGAAGTACAGGCCGCGCTGCGGAGTCGCGTGATAGTCGATCTCGACTTTGCCCCGCGCGACGCGACTCGGCACGCTGATGCGGATCTGATCGCCGTCGTATTCGTAGGGCACGTCGGAGAAGCCGCCGCCGGTGTCGATGCGGACCCGTCCGAGCTCGAAGCCGATGGCGTCGAGGCACAGCGCATCGTCCGTCGGGGAGACGCGCTCGAAGTCGAGAGTTGCGGTGCCGGACACCGACTTTTTCCCGAGGTGGAGCTGCAAATCGAGCGCTAGGTGCAGGATGCGAAACGGGCGACCGCGTTCGTACTTCCGCTCGGTACCGGCGAGCGCAAAGGGAGCCGCGGCGGCCGCCGCACAAGAGCACCGCGCGTGGTGACGCTGAGAGAGGGCCATGACGCTTGTTCGAATACCCCGGCGCGGATCCGGGCTGCAAGGACGGAGCGGGTTGGCCTGCGCAGCGGGCCCCGGCTATGCTGTGAGCGATGCGTACCGCCCTCGGCTGGCTGCCAGTGATCGCGCTCTTTGGCTCGGTTTCTTGCGCATTCCTCCTGGACTTTGACGAGCTCGGGGCCGAGGCCGGCGATGCGGGCACCGACTCTTCCCTCGGCGGGGCCGCAGGCGCGGGCGGGACTGGCGGCGCCGGGGCGGGCGGCGGCTCGGGCGGCGGCTCGGGCGGCGCGGGCGGCGCGGGCGGCGCGGGTGATGCGGGGGACGCCGGGGACTCGGCCGATGCCGGACCGCTGGCCTGTACGACTCCGGGGGTCAGCGCCGAGTGCGACGACGGCGATCCGTGCACGACCGACGTGTGCGTCCAGCACGATGCCGGACCCAACGTGTGTTTCCACACGGGCAAGCTGTTCGATGATGGGCAGATCGACCTACCTGCGCATGACCACCTCGGCGGGTTGAGCGTGACCGGCGGCGCCGGGCGCTTCTACGTCTCCAAGTACTTCGGAACCAAGAAGCCCGACGCCGGGCCGTTGGCCTACGACTACGAGACCGCGGTCTTCGAGGTGCCCGTGGCTGGCTCGCTGCAGAAGGGCGCCGAGCGCCTGTTCGGTTCCGATCTCGGAGCAGCTCCCCGCGGTCCGGTGGGGTTGCTCTACGCTGGTGGCAAGCTGGTGGGGTTCGGCGCGGTGGAGGTCGGAGTTTTGGACTGGCGCGTAAAACAGCTCGAGTACCCCGCCGACCTTCTGAGTCCACCCCTTGCCAAGGACGTGTGCACGGGCGCCTGCTACGGCGCTACCCTCGACGGCACGCGACGACCGGTTCCGTACGTCGCTCCGAACGGACAAGCCAGCGCGATGTGGATCGGGCCTGGCGGCGTGTGGATGGGCAGCGCGGGGGCGAAACCGAAGGAGAAGTGGATTCCGGCCGCCTCAGTGACCGGCCTGGCGCCGGTGGTGTCCGACTCGGCGGTGGGCGCGCTCTGGCGAGACGACTCGCAGCTCAGGCTGACATTTCCGGGCGGCGTGGGCGACACGATCACGTCCTGCTACGCCAAGACCGGGATCTTCGAGGGCCTCGCTGCTGCAGGTCGAGGACGAATGTGGGTGGGAGCCTTCGCCCACAAGCCCATCGGTCCGGTCCTGACCGAGTTCAACTCCTTCTACCTGACCGGCGGGAGCTGGAGCGAGATCGAGACCTGCAAGTCCGCTGACGATCCCACCCTGCCCGGGGTGTCGCTGCCGGGCCTGGTGGCCTACAATCGGCCGCCAGGCTCCAGCAGCGAACGCGTCCACTTCGCCGTCGCCGGCGTCACCGCTGCGACCGGCGAGCTGTGGGTCAACGCCAGCTACGTCGAGCTCGCGCCGGGCCAGCTCGAGGTCGTGGCGGTGGGAGGCTTCGAGATGGACGGGCCAACCACGTCGAAGCTCTCCTCCTCCGTCGACCAACCAGTCATCGCCTACGCCGACGACAAGCTGCTGGTGGCGTGGCGAGATTCCAACACTTTGCGCTTGCGCCGCTTCAAGATCTGCCAGCAGTGATCGTCGGCGCGGTGTAGCTTCACGACGTGCCGACCACGCTGACGGGCCAAGTCGAGCGCGTCACCTTCGAGAACGAGGAGACGGGCTTCCGGGTGTTGCGCGTCGGATCCATCGACGACGCAAAACAGACTGGATCCATCGTCGTGGTCGGGAACTTCCAGGCCGTGGGACCTGGCACCCGGGTGCGTGTCACCGGCGACTTCGTCCGTGACCCGAAGCGCGGCGAGCAGTTTCGCGCCGAGTCGCTGGTGGCCATCGAGCCGGCGACCTTGGTCGGCCTGGAGAAGTACCTCGGCTCGGGGCTGATTCCGGGCATCGGCCCCGGCTTCGCCAAGCGCATCGTCGCGACCTTCGGCCTCGAGTCGCTGAAGGTGCTCGACACCGATCCCGAGCGGCTGGGCAATGTGCCGGGCATCGGCGCGCGGCGCGTGGAAGAGATCAAGAAGGCATGGGTCCTGCACCGCGCCATCGCCAACGTCATGGTTCTGCTCCAGACCCACGGCGCATCTCCGGCCTTGGCGGCGCGCATCTTCCAACGCTACGGTGAGCGCAGCGCCAGCGTCGTGCAGCTTTCGCCCTATCGACTGGCGCTCGAGGTCCACGGCGTCGGCTTCAAGACGGCGGATCGCATCGCGCGTTCGCTGGGCATCGCCGGAGATCACCCAGAGCGCGCCCAAGCCGGGGTCTTACACGAGCTCGGGGTCTTGGCCGATCAGGGGCACGTCGCGGTGCCGCGGACGGCGCTTGTCGAGCGATCGGCCGCGATGCTCGAGATCGACGCCGCTCACGTCGAGTCTGCGGTGGACGCCCTGCGTGCCAGCGAGCGGGTCGTCGTGGAGGACGATTTTGCCTTTCTGTGGCGACTGCACGCCGCCGAGCAGAGCTTCGCCGAGAGCGTGAGGCGCTTGATCGATGCGCCGGCGCCCCGGCTCCCGGGGCTCGAGACCGCCATTGACGCCTTCGAGAAGCGCCGGGGCCTCTCCCTGGCGCCGGCGCAGCGCGCCGCGGTCGAGGCCGCTGCCAGCGAGAAGGTGCTGGTCATCACCGGCGGCCCGGGCGTGGGCAAGACCACCATCGTGCGCGCCGTGCTCAGCGTGTTCGAGGCCGCGCGCCTGCGCACGCGGCTCGCGGCGCCCACGGGCCGCGCCGCCAAACGCCTGGCCGAGGCCACGGGCCGCGAGGCGACCACCTTGCACCGCTTGCTGGAGTTCGAGCCGCGATCGGCCCGCTTCCAGCGCACCGCCGACGCCCCTCTCGACGTCGACGCCGTGATCGTGGACGAGGCCTCGATGATCGATCTGCCTCTGGGCGCCGCGCTGCTTTCGGCGACGCCATCGGAGGCGCGTTGGGTGGTCGTGGGCGACGCGGACCAGCTGCCCAGCGTTGGGCCCGGCGCGCTGCTGCGGGATCTGATCGACAGCGGGGCCGTGCGGGTCGTGCGCTTGAACGAGATCTTCCGCCAGGGCAGCGAGAGTCGCATCGTCGAGAACGCTCATCGCATTCTCGTCGGCGAGCCTCCGGTTAGCGCCAACGCCGAGGAGACAAACGCCGACTTCTTCGTGGTGCACCGCCGCGACGCCGAAGAAGCAGCGGCGCTCGTGGTCGAGTTCGCTGCGACGCGCATCCCGAAGCGATTCGGTTTCGATCCGGTGAAGGACATCCAGGTGCTCACACCGATGCACCGGGGACCGGCCGGCACCCAAGTTCTCAACGAGCGCCTGCAGGCCGCGCTCAACCCGAGCGGGCCGTCGCTCGACTCGCGGGGTCAGAAGCTTCGCGTGGGCGACAAGGTCATGCAGACCAAGAACGACTACGAGCGCGACGTCTTCAACGGCGACCTCGGTGTCATCGTGGCGGTGGACGCTTCGGAGCGTCGGGTGCGGGTGCGCTTCGACGAGCGCGAAGTCGATCTCGAGGACACGGATCTCGAGAGCCTGACGCTCGCGTACGCAACCAGCATCCACAAGAGTCAGGGCAGCGAGTACCCGGTGGTGGTGCTGCCGCTCTCGTCCGCGCACTTCGTGATGCTGAGTCGCAACTTGCTCTACACGGCGGTGACGCGCGCCAAGCGCCTGTGCGTGGTGGTGGCCGATCCCCGGGCGCTGCGCCTGGCGCTGTCCGAGGTTCGGCGCGAAGAGCGCAGCACACGACTTCGCGAGCGCCTCGCAACACCTTGAAATTGCGTGAATTACGCGGCGCGTCAGCTGGCCGTTGACAGACGCGGAGTCGGGGCGTACACCGCGTCCACCTACATGTAGGGGTCTGTCAGGGGATGGGCTCCAAGAGGTGACGCGTCATGTTGAAGAAAGCCTTTCTGGTCGGTTTCGGACTCTCGCTCGCTGCCCTCACCGGCTGTGCGGCCACCTCGGAGGCGCCCGACGACGCCGAACCCACCAGCGCGCTGGGCGCGGAGACTCACTTCGCGGGCGGGTGGCGTTACTACGACTGGGACTTCGACTGTCAGACCGGGGCGCTGAAGAACGCGGTCAAGCCGAAGAGCCGTCGTCACGTCTACCGGTTTTCCGCGAGTACCGCCACCGACACGACCTTCAGCCTGAGCGCGACGTGGCCGAAGCAACTCGGTGCGTTCTTGATGGTGCTCGACGCGAAGGGAAAGCTCGTTGACTGGACCTACGCCACCACCAGCGAGGCGACCCTGAACGTGACGCTCGGCTCACCCGGTGACTACTGGGTCTTCGCTTCTCCGGTTTGGTACGAGAAGGTGAACAGCTGGTACTCCTACTCGCTCTCGGCTGCGTGCTCCAAGGAATGCAGCGAGGACGCCGACTGCGGTCCGGGCAAGGCGTGCGCGCTTCCCCAGTGCAAGCAGGCGCCCTGCAAGACGGGTGTCTGCGTGGATCAGCCCCTCTGCGCGGAATTTACCACCAGCGACGGCCGCTACTACGCCAAGAACTTCGCGGCGAACGACAAGGCGGCAGCGGATGCCTGGGTTGGGCTCGATCCGCAGGTCACCATGAGCGGGGTGAACTACGGAAGCTGCGAGTCGCTCAACACCAAGAAGTGCCCCAGCACCGACCCGCAGGTCTGCGGCATTCCGATCGTCACCGATCAAGAAGCGACCTACGCCAGTCTGTGCGAGTTCCAGAAGGTCGTGCGCGCGGCGGCTGGGTTCAGCGGCGAGAGCAAGGGCAAGTACTGGGCGGGCGCGTGCCCCGAAGGCTACTGCGCCATCGGCTGGATCAGCCCGCCGAACGTGAATTCGCCGACGGTCTACGCGAAGAACTTCGAGACCAAGGGGGCAGCCGAGTCGTGGTTGGGCTCGAGTCTCTCGAACCTCTCCAGCTCAGAGATCCGCGCTGGGCACTGCGACGAACCCGTCGCCTGCATGGCGCTCTACCAGCCGGTCTGCGGCACGATCAAGAACGGCACGCCCAAGACCTACTCGAACTCTTGCGGCTTCCAGGGAGCCGTCACGGCGGACGCCGGCGACGCGGGTGAGAGCAAGGGCTACCTCACCGATGGCGCGTGCAAGCCGGTCTGCAACTACAACGATCCGAAGAAGACGTGGATGGCGCAAAGCCCTGAGAAGTGCATGCTCGTCAAATACTTCTGCACGCCGCCGTCGGTGCCGTTCTCGAACGAGTGCGGCTGCGGGTGTCAGAGCTGAGCGGACGATCCGCAGCGGGGCATCTCGCGTCTCGCCTCAAGGTGAGATCGAGAAGCCCTTGCTGACGGTCACCGCGTTTCCGCTGAAGGCGGGCACCTGCGCGCGCCGGAACACTCCGGCCACACAGCTGCCCACCGAGGTGCCCGGGAATTCACCGCCGCTCACGTTGGCGCTGGTGACCCGACCCGAGGGCGCGAAGGTGACCACGGCCTTGCCGCTGCCGGTGGGACCCCCGGGGCGCTTGCAGCCCGAGGCCTGCGCTGCGGCTCCGCCGAGCGCCGCGATAGCCGCGCCCTTGTTGAACGAGGCGACGCCGCTCGACGGCTCCTCCTTCTTGACCACTTTCTCCTCCTTCTTCTCCTCCGGCGCCTTTCCCGCCTCTTCTTCTTTTTTCTTCATCGCCTCGGCGAAGCGCTTCTTTTCCTCTTCGGTGACTTCTTTCTTCTCGCCCGACGCCGAGGGGGCTGCGGTCGGGTCGTCCGGCTTCGCCTCGTCCGGCTTCTTGTCCGGATCGGCGGGTCTTTCATCCTTCTTCTCGTCTGGCGCGCTGCCGCTCTTGCCGGATGCCTGCGCGCTCTTGTCGCTCTTGTCGCCGGTGGCCGCCTTGGCCTCTTCAGTCTTCCCGCTGCGCAGCGCAAATATGCCGATCACGATGGCGATCACGGCGAGCAGCGCGACGCCGCCGCCCACTGCGAACACCACAGTGTTGCTCTTCTTCGGTGGGTAGCCGGGAGGCGGCATGCTGTTGAACGCTGCGGGCATCTCGCTCGGGATGCTCGGGCGCGGCGGCGGCTCAGGTGGAGGGGGCGGGGCGGCGAGCAGCGCCTGGTTGGCGCCCATTCCGAACAGCGGCCCGCCCATGGAGCCGCCACCGATGTTCATGATGTCGTCGAGATCGGCCGAATCGTTCGCGGCCGGCCGAACGGTGCCCCGCGGCGCCGGTGCCGAAGCCCTGGTGGCCGGTCCAACCCCGGCCTTGAGCGCATCGAGGGAGAACAAGACCGAGTTTTCGTTGCGAGCACCGGTTGGCTTCTGATCGTCGTACGCCTCGCCGCCCGCGAAGGGCGCGTTGGCCATTTCTTCCTCGGAGCCGGCCGCGGCGGCGCTACCAAAGATGTCAGCGGCGCCGCGCGATCGTTCGACGCGTGCGGCTCCGCCTCCCGCGACCGGCGGCGAGAAGTCGAACGCTGGTGCGGGCTCCGGCTGAACCGGCGCCGAGTGTTGGGCCGCCGACAGGTACGGCGTCAGATCGGGCGCCGAGGCCAGCGGCACCCAGTCGTCCATGCCCTCTCTCCACACGAAGGCATCGGCGGGGATGCTTCCGGCGTTCCAAGCATCGACGATTTCGCTGGTCGTCATCGAGCGCTGATCGGTGTCGGTCAGGTTGACGCTCCAGGTGTCAGCCGCCGCGTTTCCTCCCTCTTGGGCTGGGGGCGGCGCGGCGTGTTGATCCTGCGGTGGCTCATTGTAGCCATCGACGACGATGGGCTCGTTGCAACCTTTGCAGCGAACCTTGACGCGGCGCCCGCGGACTTTCTCGTCCGCGATTGCGTACTTCGCGCCACAGGACTGACAGGTAATCTTCATCGTGCTTCGGCTCCGAACTCTGGACTCGAGACCAAAATCTAAACCAACTCGGCCGCTCTGGCGAAGCGACAAGATCCAATCAGTTCACTGTGACCAGTGCCGAGCCGTCCGCGCCACAAAATCCCGAGCCGTTCGGGTACTGGACTCCGCAGGTAGGGCAGATCTTGGGGTACTGCCCGCTGGGCCGCTCGGCGGAGCTGGGTTCGGCCGCTGGAACGAGATCCTCGTCGTGGAGCGGACAGGCGTCGATGCCAGGATCGAAATCCTGCTCGCAGACCGGGCAAACGCCGCCGCTCGGCTCGCGGGCATCGCCGGCGTCCCGAAGCTGGACCAGCCGGGTCCCGTCGAACTTACAGAAGAGAGCTGGCGGCGAGGCCTGTGCCCGGCAGGCGGGGCAGGCCAGCCGCCCTCCGTCGCTCTGGACCGCAGCTGCGGGCGGCGCAGTTCGGGCCACGCGGGTCACCACCGGGCCCGGAGCGGCGCCCTCAGCGGGGGGTGACACCGCGATTCTGGCTCGAGAGCGCCGCAGAAGCCAAAGCCCCGTCAGCCCCAAGGCCAGCGCGGCAAACCCTACGACTCCGACGAAGATCCGGCGCCGATCGCCGCTCTTCGCCTGACTCGAGGCGGGCGCCACGGCGTGTTCGGGCTGGGCGGGTGCCGCCCAGAGGATGGAGCTGTCCGCCAACACCGTAGCGGCTGAAAAAAGGGCGACCGCGACCGTCAGCCTCACCAAAGCCTCCCACCGTAGCATTTGCGCGAGCCGGCGCCCGGGTCGCGTTGACACCGAAAATCGGGCTCTGCTACGGTCAGCTCGACTAACTCTTGGATTTTCGCAAGCTTCCGGCGCCGCAACACTTGGCCGCGGAAGCCGACCGCGGGAGAGGAGCGCGCTGACGATGCGATGGGATAGCAGCAGGCAGCTGCCAGCGATGGGCGTGGACCGCGGCGGGCCTCGGCACGCTGCTCGCGATATCTGGGGTGGCGTTCGCGCAGGAGGAGCCTCGAGTCGTCGAGAAGAACGGCGACGGCATGGACACCCACCTGTTCCGTCCCGCCATCGACTCCAAGGGGTTCATGTCGGTCAACGGTTCCGACATCCTCGGAGCCAACGACATCAGCTTCGGACTGGTCCTCGACTACGGCCGCAACTTGATGCGGACGAATGCCGACCGCGACGCTTGCGGGGGTCCGGGCGAGCCGAGCTGCGCGAGCGGGGGGCCCAGCGCCGAGCGCGGCGTGGACGCGTTGGTCAAAAACTCGTTTCAGGGCACCTTCGGCTTCAACTACGGCATCGCCAACTTTGGCAGCATCGGCATCACGGTGCCGGTGGTCTTGATGGCGGGCAATGAAGCCAACGAGCTCGGCGCGACGGGCGACACCTACAACACCGGCAAGCTCGACGCGCAGAAGATCAGCACCGTGGCGCTGCAGGGAAAGCTGCGCCTCACCCGGGTCGATCGCGGGCCAGGTCTGGCGGTCATCGTGCAGGGTGGCATTCCGGTCGGCGACGCCCCTCGCGATCTCGGGGCAGATCCTGGCGTTTGGTATTGGCCGCACGTCGTATTCGAGAACCGGTTCGGTTCATCGCGGCGGCTGAAGGTCGGCCTCGACGCGGGCTACCGGGGTCACACCGGCAAGAACCCGAAGTTCGAGCTGGACAACGCGGGTCGCAACCAGCTCGCCGAGGGCAAGCTCGAAGCGGGCAACCTGGCCACCTTCGGTGCCGGCATCGCGTTTCGCGCGCTCGACCCCCTCGATCTCGTGGTCGAGAGCTACGGGACCTACCTGCTCGACGGCAAGAGTGACTCCAAGCAGAAGCTCAGCGCCGAATTTCTTGGCGGAATCAAGCTCTTCGTCGAGCGGAACAGCTACCTGATGATGGGCGGCGGAAGTCGCGCCTTCGTGACCGGTCATCAGGCGGCCGACGTGCGCATGGTGCTCGGCTTCGTCTTCGAGCCGAGCATCGGCGATCGCGACGGCGACGGTTACAAAGACGACGTGGACCAGTGCCCAGACGATCCCGAAGACTTCGACTCCTTCCGGGACGAAGACGGCTGCCCAGAGCCGGACAACGACAACGACGGCATCCTGGACGTCGACGACCGTTGCCCGAACATCCCTGAAGATCGCGACGGCGACGACGACGACGACGGCTGCCCGGAGGGCCAGGACGGCGATCGCGACGGCGACGGCATCCTCGACTCGCGCGACAAGTGCCCGGACGATCCCGAAGACCGCGACGGCTTCGAGGACGACGACGGCTGCCCGAGCCCGACAACGACAAGGACGGCATCCTCGACAAGGACGACAGCTGTCCGCTCGATCCCGAAGACAAGGACGGCTTCGAAGACGAGGACGGCTGTCCCGATCCGGACAACGACAAGGACCAGATCCCGGACGTGAAGGACAAGTGCCCGAACGATCCGGAGACCTACAACGGCTTCGAGGACGAAGACGGCTGCCCGGACAAGGGCAAGGTCTTGATCGAGGGTTCGGACATCATCATCCTCGACAAGGTCATGTTCGAGACGAACAGCGCCAAGATCCTTCCGGAGTCGACCGCCATCCTGGACGCGGTCGCGGCGACCCTGAAGGGGCATCCGGAGTTCATGGTGATCGAAGTGGCCGGTCACGCAGACGAGCGCTCGAGCGATGACTACAACCTCAAGCTGACCCGCGATCGCGCGGCCAGTGTGGTCGACGCGCTGATCAGTCGCGGCGTGACCAAGTCACGGCTCGTCTCCCAGGGCTACGGCGAATACTGCCCGCTGGACGAGGGCCACAACGGGGCGGCTTGGGAGAAGAACCGGCGCGTCGAGTTCAAGGTCGTCAAATCCGAGGACGGCTCCACCGGCGTCGAACGCGGCTGCGAAAAGGCCAAGGCCAAGGGCGTGCTTCCGCCGCCCATCGAGTGAGTCCGGACCCGGGGGC
Organism: uncultured delta proteobacterium; assembly: GCA_963716725.1. Taxonomy (GTDB): domain Bacteria; phylum Myxococcota_A; class Polyangia; order Polyangiales; family Polyangiaceae; genus JADJKB01. The sequence goes on along the minus strand of CAVQUB010000021.1, from coordinate 120,988 downwards.
GGGGGCTCGGCCGAGGTCGAGCTCCCGGGCAGCGATGAGCGACCTTTGCAGCTATTTCCGCCAGGAGCACGCGCGCCTCCGCGCGCTCTTGGATCAGCTCTCGAGCCCGACCGCGCCGGCGGACCGGGCCGGGCTGCTCGCTCTGTGGGTGCTCTTCGCCGGCGGCCTGAAGCTGCAGTTCCGGCTCGAAGAGGCGCAGCTCTTGCCGCTCATCGACCGGAGCCACGCCGCTGATTGCCGGCGCGTGCGCTACGAGCACGATCGCATCAGGGACCTGCTCTCCGACCTGACCGCGCTCGCCGAAGCGGGCGGGCTCTTCCGGCAGACGCTCGACGAGCTCGCCACCGCCCTCGAGGCCCACGCCCAGTGGGAGGGCTCGGCGATCCATCCGCTGATGGATGCGCGCATCGATCCCGGGCAGCTCCAACGCATCATCCGGGAGCAGCGCTCCCCAGACTGACCACGGGGCGAATCCATTTTTCGGCGCGTGGCTCCAACACTCAACCGCGATGACCCCCATTCAGTGGATCCTGCTGATTGCCACCGTGGGCCTGCTCGCGCTCATGTTGCGGCGCCGATTCGGGGATGTCTCACCCGCAGAGGCGCGCAAGCTCGTAGAAGCCGGGGCACTCTTGCTCGACGTGCGTACGCCCGGCGAGTTTGCCGGCGGGCACCTGCCGAACGCGGTCTGCATACCGCTCGGAGAGCTCTCGGCGCGAGTCGGCGAGCTCGGCCCCAAAGACCGCGCGGTGGTGATCTACTGCGCGTCTGGCCTGCGCAGCGCCACCGCGGGCGGCATGCTCCGGGGTGCGGGCTTCGCCGTCGTGAAGAACCTGGGAGCGATGTCCCGCTGGTGAGGCACTAGAATCCCCTCCCGTGCCTGAGCTCACCTCCCACGACGACGGCGGCGGCGAGCACTGCGTCCGCTGTGGGGCGTTGGCCGTGGGACCCTGCGCGCGCTGCCGCGTGCCCATCTGCGGAGACTGTTGCGTATTGACCGAAGGCGGCACTCGGCCCTGGGCCATCTGTCTTGCTTGCGAGGACCGCGGAGGAAGAACGCTCAGTGGTGCGTGGCGAGGCCTCATCCTCTGGATCCTAGGCATCCTCGCGATGCTTCTGGTCTTGGTCTTGGTCCTGGCGAGCTTGGTACGTTAGTACCGTTCAGGGCTCGATGCGCTTGATCAGCGTCCCGGTGGGCAGGACCTGATCCGGGTCGACGCCATTGATCAGGGCGAGCGTCGAGAGGTTCGTATGCGTGGGTCGAGCCTGCGCGACCGCGCGCAGGGAGCTGGGTGCCTCGAGCTTCACGACGTGGACGCGGAGCGTGCCCAGGTTGCGAAGCGCCGGGTCGGCGATCTTTCGGACGCTGCCCAACAGCACGCGGACGGGCTCGCTGTCTTCTTCCCCTCCGGGCACCACCAAGGCCAGTACCAGCGGTGCCCCCGGGGTGTCGAACACGTAGCTCATCGAAGTCAGCCCGCCGTCGCTGGGTTTGCGAGCGGAGAACGCGCGCCGCTCGCCGAGGCTGAGCTCGGTGAAGCTCGTGGCGTCTCCGAGCGCGCTCAGGGTCCGCTCGAGAGTCCCGTGCTCGGAGCGCGCGACCAACAGGATGGTGGCTTTGCCAGGCAGAGCGGCGATCAGATCCCGACCCACCAAGCGCGCGCGCCAAGCCGCTGGCAGCGGGAGCTCGAAGTCGGCGTTGGGTACCACGTAGCGGTCGCCGATCAGATAGCCGTCCCGAGCATCTTCGCCGAAGAGCAGGCCCTGGATCTTGGCCAGGTATTCGGCCTTCCTCCACTCGCCGCCGGGCGTCGAGCGCTTTCCAATGGCACTCAGCCGCTCACGCGTCGCGGGGTGGGTTCGCAGCGACGGAGGGACGCGGTTGCCGCCGGCGAGGCGCTCGAGCGCCTCGAAGAGCCCGAGCACTTCCGCCAATCCACCGCGGGCGTACCCGGCGCGTTCCAGGTATCCCAGCGCGCGCTCGTCGGCCAAGTGCTCTTCACGTCGCAGGCGTGACAGGAGTGCGAGGCGATCGTCCGGGCGCAGCTTGCTGATGTCGCCGTCTTCGACTCCGTGGGCGGCGAGGCTCTCGGCTTGGCGTCTCCAGTCGCGCCCCGAGACGTGGGCGACCTCGTGGGCGAGCGCCGCCGCGAGCTCGGCCTCGGAGCCGAGAAAGGCCAGCAGCCCGCGCGTGACGTATACGTACCCCCCCGGCCCCGAGCGCACGCTCACATGAGAGGTGTCGAGGAGACGCAGGGTCCAACGGCTGGCCGTCGGATCGGCGTGGGCAGCCACGCGAGCCAGCACGCCCTCGACGTAGGTCTGCAGGGCGCGATCCGGGAGCGCTCGCACCTCCGCCATGACCTGCTGGTCGGCCAAGCGCCCGAGCTCGGCGTCTTGGTCGACGGCGAGCGACGGACGAGCCGGCGCCGCCCGCGGCCCGGTGCGCGGGCCGGCACAGCTCGCCGCCGCGAGCACGAGCGCCAGGACCAGACTTCGCGACTGCATGCTGATGTCGGTTAGTAGCGCATCCGCTCCGCCGTGGCACCCTGGGTCGTGCCTCGCGCTTGGGTCCTCGCGATTGGGGTTGGTCTCGCGGCGTGTGGGGCGCAGAACCGAGCGAGCGAAGAGCCACGCTACAGAGCGCTTCGCTTCGAGCAACGCGCGCGGGCACTCGCCGGCTTGGGCGATCTGCCATCGGCGATTCACTTCGCGACCGGAGCGTTGGTCGTGCGGATCGCCGCCTGCGGCTACGAGTGTCCCGAACCCGCGTATTCTTTCGTGCAGCTGGGCGATTTGCGGCTTCAAAACCGCCAGCCCGGGCACGCCGCGCAGAGCTACGCGCGCGCGAGAGAGATCCTGGAGCCGCATCGCGCCACGCATCGAGAGTGGATTGACGCCGTCGAGGTGCGTCTCGCGCTGGCGTGTGGCCAGGCGCCTCAGGCCCCGCCAGCCTGCGCGCCCTGAGCGTCACTGGCAGGTGTAGTTTGTCGCGTAGGGCCAGCAGAAGCCGGTGGCGGTCTCGCATTTGTAGGTCGGCGGGCAGTCCTTCCCCGTGGCGCAGGCCTGCGTGCAGATGAACGGGTTCGACAGCGGGCCGAAGGCCATGCACAAATTGCCCTGGCACTCTTCGCCCGCGGTGCCGTCCCCCGCGGCATAGCAACAGCCTCCGGCGGATTTGGACCCGAGCTGCCACTGATCGGCCGGGATGCAGGCGGGTGGTCCGGCAGGCTCACACTGTTCGGAGGTCTTGTTGCACGCGAAGCCTGGTCCGGTAGTGCAGGCTGCGGAGTTGGTGCAGCGGTCGCTGCACATCTTCACGCCACCGAAATCCAGACATGCCCGGTAGCGGCAGTCGTCGTTGGACGTGCAGCAATAGCCAGTGGGCAACGCGCCGTGGGGGCCTGGTCCAGTGGCGCCGCCGGTGCTGGAGCCGCCGGTGTTGGAGCCGCCGGTGTTGGAGCCGCCGGTGTTGGAGCCGCCGGTGTTGGAGCCCCCGGTACTGGTCCCGCTCGCGCCCCCCGCTGCGGAGCCGGCCGCTCCTCCGCTGGAAGACTCGCCCACGGTCTGGCCTTGGCAGCCGAGCGTTGCCAGAACGAACAAGCCCACTGCGCGTGCGACCACGAGCGAGAGGGTTGCACACGTTCGCCGGTCGGGCCAGCAGAGGCGCAGGGATCGGCGCGTTGCCAGCCGGATCAGGGCAGTCGCGATCGGGTGCTCACGACCGGAAGAGCGCGGGCGTGCCGCGGACGTTCGGCGAGCAGGCCCGGCGGACGGACGTCGGCGGGCCGCGCGCTCCAGGCGCGCACCAGATCTCGGTCCATCAGGTGCGTGGGGCTCACGTTGCCCAGGGCATTGAGCATGATGGCTCGCACGGAGGGGTTGTCCTGTTCGAGTTGGGAGAGCAGTTCGCCCATCGCGTCGCGCCGAAGTCCTTCTTGAGAGCCGCAGAGCCCGCAGGGCAGTATGGGGAACTTGCGCTCTGCCGCGTAGGCCGCGATATCGGTTTCGGCACACTCGATCAGGGGGCGGATCACTTCGAAGCGGCCGTCGTCGGTACGGTACTTCGGCGGGAGCGTCTGGAGCCTGCCGGCGTACAGCAGGTTCAGCAGAAATGTCTCGAGCGCGTCTTCGCGATGGTGGCCCAGCGCGATCTTGTTCGCGCCCAGGCGTTCGGCTGCGGAGTAGAGGATGCCGCGCCGGAGCCGCGAGCACAGCGAGCAGTAGGTCTGTTCTGGTCCCAGCTTCTGGGTGACGACCGAGTAGGTGTCTTCCCGCAAGATCTCGAAGTCGACGCCTCGCGCTTCCAAGAAGGTCTGGAGCGGCGCGCCGTCGTAGCCGGGCTGCCCTTGATCGAGATGCACGGCCGTGAGCTCCACGGAGACCGGACCCCGGCTCCAGATCTCGAGCAGGTCGAGGAGCGTCAGGCTGTCTTTGCCGCCGCTCACGGCGATCAGCACGCGGTCGCCGGACTCGAAGAGCTCGTGCTCTGCGATGGTGCGTCGCAGTTGACGGTTCAGCCGTCGTGCCGCGGCGCTGCTCACAGCAGACATCGCTCGACCTCGTCCACGCTGGGGGCCCTCATGGCGCAGTCCCACTGGCGGCGTGAGACCTTGGAGCTGCACCTGGCGAATTCGTGCGAGCCGGCCGCCTTCAGGCGCGCACCGGCCTTGCTGCGGTCGACTTCCTCGTCGCTGATCGTGCGATTGTCTTGCCGGACCAGGAGCTCGGTGTAGTGGTCGAGGAGTTGATTGCACTCCGCAGGGGCGAGGGGCTTGCCGCAGCTCGAGAGCAGGCTGAGGCAGATCCAGGCGGTCCCGCTCAGTCGAAGCAACTCTCCACCACCTCCTTGCTGGTCTTCGCGCTGCGTACGCATTGCATGGCTTTCGTGGTGATGCGTCTCCCGACGCACTCTTTGAGCATGGACCCCCGCACGCTCTTCTTCGTGGCCTCGATTTCCTCCCGCACCGAATCAGGGCTCTGGGGGTACTTCTTCTCGAGCTCGAGGCGCGCCACCCGCTCGACGATTTCCTCGCACTCCGACTCGGTGGCGGGGTGCCCGCAGCCGAACGCCGTCAGGGCCCAGGCTGCCGCGGCAGCGAGTCGGAAGGCCGGCGAGCTCATGAGAATGGCTTTATCCCGAAGCCTCCGACTTTCAAAGGCGCCTCAGAAATCTGGACGAGTGTGCAGGGCTTGCTAGTCTTGGTGGCAGATGTCCAGAACGCGCGCGGCAGCGGCAGAAGCCGCTACGCCCGAGCTGCTCCTCCGAAAGGCAACGCTCGCACGCACGTCCGGCCTCCGGGCCAAGTACGCGTTGCGGGCGCTCGATCGCGGTGGCCGGATCAGCCGAACCACCCGCGCGATGCTGCTCCGGCAGCTGTACCTGTCTCATATGGAGGCCAAGCGCTTCGATCAAGCGCTGACCGTCGCCCTGGAGATCGTATCCCTCGACGTGATGCCCGACGTGGCGCGCCAAGACGCGGCCCGCGCCTGCCTCGGCGTCGGTGACCACGAGGGCGCGGTTTCGCATCTCCGTCTCGCCAGTCGCGTGAGCCCGCCGTCCCGCCGCGCCTTCCACCTGTGGACCCTGGGCAGCGTGCTCTATCTCGCGGGTCGCTATCGCGAGGCGGCGGGTGCGCTGTCCCGCGCGTCGCGCTGGGGCACGACCAATCGGCCGCTCTATCAGGCGCAGCTGGCCCTCTCGCGGATGGCGGGCGGCGAGGTGGTCGAGGCCGATGCGGTCAACGCGATGAGGGAACGCCTCGCAGACGCTGCCTGCGGACAGGGCTACGGGCAGTTCGTGCTGGGCGAGCTGGCTTTTCACGAGGGCGATTTCGAGGAGGCTCGGCGGTACTTGCGGGCGTTCGTCCAGCGATCCACGGGCGGCCGGGTGGCGCTGGCGGTGGCGTTGAACGGAGAAATTGCCCGCGCGCGGCGCCTCTTGGCCCGGATCCCTCGTAAGAAGGCCTGAGCGAGGGGCTTCGCGCCGGCCTTCGTCGGGCCGGGCAGCGGGCTGACCCTCCACACGGGGCGGGCTCGGAACTACAATAGCGACACTCGATGACACGCTTCCGCTGGATCCCATTCATGGTCGTACTGATGGTGCTCTCGGCCTGGTCATTGGGGGCCGAGGCTTCGGGCAACGTTTGCACAGTGGCTGGCGACGCGGCGAGCGGCGGCGGAGGCGATGCCTTCACCCGCGCGCTGCAGAAGGGGCCGCTGTACGCGGCGCTTGCCGCGCTGTTGGGTGGCCTGCTGGTGAGCCTGACGCCGTGTGTCTACCCGATGATCGCCGTGACGGTCAGCGTGTTCGGCGCGAAAGAAGCGAGGAGCCGAGCCCAGGGGGTTCTGTTGTCGCTGGCCTTCGTGCTGGGCATCGTCGCGATGTTCGTCCCGCTCGGCCTGGCCGCGGGGCTCACCGGCGGGATGTTCGGTGCCGTGCTCCAGAGCAAGTGGGTGATCGTGGTCATCAGCATGCTCTTTCTCGCGATGGCGGCCAGCATGTTTGGAGCCTTCGAGTTCACCCTCCCATCCGCGCTGACCAACAAGCTGGCCACCGTGGGAGGGATCGGGCTCAAAGGAGCCTTCGTGCTCGGTCTGGTCTGCGGCGTGATCGCCGCGCCCTGCACCGGACCGGTGCTGACGGGGATCCTGACCTGGATCGCCAAGACCCAGAGCGCCGCGCTCGGTGCGCTGGCGATGGCCGCGTTTGCCCTCGGCCTTGGCGCGCCCTTCTTCCTGGTTGGGGCCTTCGCCGTCCAGCTTCCGAAGAGCGGCCGTTGGATGGTCCACGTCAAGTCGGTCTTGGGCATCGTCTTGGTCGTGGTTGCGCTGTGGTTCCTGGGGTCGGCCTTCCCAGCGCTCACGAAGTTCGCGCGTCCGACCACGACGTTCTTGGCGGTGGCGGCGGCCGCGGCGCTAGTCGGTCTGCTCCTCGGGGCAGTCCACCGGTCGTTCGAGGAGCCTGGCCCGGGCGTGAAGGGCCGAAAGGGCCTAGGGATCTTGCTCGTCTGCCTCGGTGGCTTCGCGTTCATCGCGGGTGTGTCGAAGCCTTCGCGCACCCTGGCTTGGGAGAGCATCAGCGTCGCGGAGGCGCGCACCAAAGCAGCCGCCGAGAAGCGCCCGCTGCTGCTGGACTTCACCGCGGCGTGGTGCGGCGCGTGCAAGGAGCTCGACAAGCACACCTTCAGCGAAGACGGCGTTGCACGCGAGGCCGGTCGGTTCGTCGCCGTCAAAGTGGACGCGACGGACGACGAGGACCCCGTGGTCACCGCGACCATGAAAGAGCACAAGGTCGTGGGACTGCCCACGGTGTTGGTCTACGACTCGCGGGGCGCCGAGGCGGTACGCTGCACGGACTTCGTGGCAGCGCAGCCCTTCCTCGACGCCATCAAAAGCGTCAACTGAATCCCCCGGTTTCAGGGCTCGAAGTCGCTGGGCGGCTTGGGCTTGTCCACCGGTTTGTCCGCGGGCTTGTCCGCAGGCTTCTTGTCCGCGGGCTTCTTGTCCGCGGGCTTCTTGTCCGCGGGCTTCTTGTCCGTGGGCTTCTCGGGGTCGGGTTCCGTCGGCGGCGGCTCGACTGGGGGCGTCGGCGCGTCGAACTGCCCTGTGTCGGTCTGGGCGGCTTCGGAGACCTTCTTTGCCGTGCTCTTCGCGGCTTCGGCGATCTCTTCCGCGCGCGCGCCCATCAGGGGGACCAGCTTCTTGGCATCGTCCAGGTTCTTGCGGGCTTCCGCCTTCTTCCTGGGGCCGCCCTTGCGGAAGGCCGCGTCCACAGTCCCTTCGAGGGCGAGGATCTGGCCTGTAGCCTGATCCAGCGCCTTCTTGATCTTCTTCATCCGCACGTGGAGCTTCGTTGCGCTCTTGACCGCTGCTTCCATGGCCCCAACCAGCGACTTGTCGTCGCCCTGGAGCTCCTTGCCCTTCACCGAGAGCGTCACCTTTGGGTCGTCATCGCCGTCGAGCCCTTCGACCTCCATCTTGAGGCCGGTGCCGGCGGTGGCGAACTCTTCGGTCTTCTTCCCGAGCTTCTTGCCGAGCATGCTGGCCGAGGCGCCTTCGTCGAGCTTCACCTTCTTGGCGAGCTCTTCGCGGATCTCTTTTTCAGAGGCGGGCGACTGCGCGAGCTCCACCTGCATGTCGTAGAGGTTGCCGAAAAACTCGTCGAAGGTCGGATCGCCGCTTTGGTACTTCTGCCCCTGCGAAACGGCAGACGGTCCGGGGCTGCCCAGGATGGAACAGCCCGTGGCACAGACCACCAGACCGGCCGCGGTCAGAGGGATGAAGCTCACGCTCGCGCTGAGGGTGACTGCGTGGGCGGTTCGGAGGATACGGTTGGTCACGGACATGAAAGCGTTGCTCCCCAAAGCTCGTGGGCCTTGCCTTTTTTCACCAAGAATAGCGAGATCGCCTGGTCGCCCTGGACAACTACTACGCCTTGGCCGGCGTTGAGCGCTTCGGGTGACAGATTGATGGGATCTCCCACGGGAACCAGGTCGAAGCCAAGGGTTTGGATGCGGACTTGGCGCTGTCCGGGCGCCCCCTCGGTCCACTGCAAGAGCCAGCGCCCGTTCGAAACCCCTTCGACTGCCGGGGAAATGGCGTCGGCCCCGAGCCCCCCGGGGGGGGTGGCAAAGCCATCGGCCTTGGTGGGCAGCGCGCCCGCCGGGGCGGTCCCGACCTGGAGAGTCCAGTAGGATTCGTCGGTAGGCCGCCCCGCGAAGGCCACCAGTACCCCCCGGTCGCTGGCCGCGATCGCCGGTGAGCCGACCTGGGGCTTCGCGCTCACGTCGACCACCGGCCCCTGCTGCTCGCCGCTGGCGCCCAGAAGCCCGACGAGCACCGTGCCGCTCTGCCCGCCGCGCCGCGCCGTGACGGCGAAGCCCCCACTTGGGAGCGCGGCCACCTTCGGATCCGTGGCCTTGTCGCTGGGTGTCGTCCAGAGCGTCGTCGGAGCGCCCGAGCCCGCCCGGCGGGCAAGCCCCTCGGCGGTCCAGCCCAGCGTCCACGGGCCCCTCACGTCGATTGTGCGTGCCGAGCGAAACTCAGGCTCGTCCTGATCGACCGCGAAGGACAGATTTCCGCCGGCGGTCAGCGGGACCACGCTGGTGACGTCGCGCCGGGTGCTCTCGCGAAACGGTCGCTCCACGGCCAACGTCGACGCGTCGACGGTGATGCCCTCGGCTTCTCGGTCACTGGCCGCAAAGCCGATGGCGAACTTGCCTCCCGCCGGAGTGGCCGCGACAACCGGCGCGACCGCGGGGTTGATCGCCGTCGACAGGCGGGCGGCGGCCCTGTCGAGCCGACACGCCCGCACCGGCGTCTTGTCGGTGGCGCCGCCGGCGGAGCCGCTCGCGCTCAGGCTGGGCGCCGGGGCTTTGCCTGGCCGAAGCGCCAGCCAGGCCACCACGCTGGCGCCGAGCAATCCGACGCCACCGATAGCCACGAGGCCGATCACCCAACCGCTGCTGGATCGGACCGCGGGCCTTGTGGCATTTGCCAGCGGTGGGGGCGGCGCATAGGCCGACGGCTGCATTTTGCCGCGCGCGGGGCGCATGTTCGCGCGCACCTCCGCGTCGAGGTCTTCGCTCCATGAGGGCAGCGGCGCGCTCTCGGGCGAGGCGACCGCGGCGGGCGAAGCGTGGGGATTCGTCGGAGCTTCGACGGAAATCGGCGCCGGCTCTTCGACGATCTTTTCGCGAATGAGCGGCGCTACCGGAGCCGTGAAGGGAGTCGGCAAGGGGACGGCGGGCGGTGGAGGCGGGACCGCGCCCGGTGGGCGCAACGTCGCCGTCGCTTGAATCGGATTCACTTCGACCAGCGTTGGCTGGGCGGGCCGCGCCGCGATGGGCGGTGGCGGTGGCGTCGGAACCAGACTCGGAGGCCTTCCGGTCGGCGGCGCGACGGGCACCCTCGCCGCGGGTTTCGAGCTCGATCCGAGGAGCATCGCCGCGGCCTCTCGGGTCTTGTACGCCTGGTAGCGATCGACGGGTGGCGCGGGTGGCTCGGTGAGCAGTGGATCCGAGCCGGGATCGACAGGCTGCTCCAGCTTGCTCTTCGGAAGACTGGTCGAGAGCTCGGCGACCTTGCAGGCGGGCAGCCACTGCTTCCAGCCGATGCGCCAAACCAGCGTGTAGTGCGGGAGCGACCCGGTCGAGAGCGAAGACACGAGCTCCCAATCGTCCACGATGCTGATCACGCCGTCGGCGTCGGCCCAGTGCCAGCTCTCGGCTTCGTCGTCGCTCACGCGAGCGGTTTCCCATTTTCCGACTGCTGCATCAATTCCGGAGCGCTGGGATCGCGCGGGGGAGCAAGATTCCTGGATGATCCGTGAGGGGTGAGCGCGATGCATGCGATGGCCGTCACGTGCGCGCCGGCTCGACCGAGCACGCCGGCGCACTCCCTCGCGGTGGCGCCGGTGGTGACCACGTCGTCGACCAAGACGACCGGGAGTCCCGCCAGGCTGACCTTCGGGTTGGGCTCGAACGCGCCGATCACGTTGTCCCATCGAGCGCGCGCGTCGAGTCGGGCTTGCTGCTGAGTCATACGGGTGCGCCAGAGTGCCCGGGCGCAGGTGCGCCTCCCGCGTGCTCGCGCCAGGGCCCCCGCAAGCAGCGCCGACTGGTCGTAGCCGCGCTCGGCGAGCCGGGTCCGGTGGAGCGGTACCGGGACGAAGAGGGAACGCGGGTCCGCACCGAGTCGCCCGAGGTCGGCCCGAGTGAACAGCGCCGCGAGCGGTGCAGCCAGGTCGGGACGAGACTGGTACTTGAAGCGGTGCACCGCCCCGTCGAGCGGCGCCAAGAAGAGCGCGGCGCCGACCACTGGGATGCCGTCGAGGTCGCGAGTCGGTGCTGGTTCGAGCAATCGGTGACACGCCACGCAGAGGCTCCGCCCGGCGTCCTGCCCGCACGCGGGGCAATCGCGTGGCGCGACGAGATCGAGGAGGCAGGTCCACGCCTGGCCCAGGACAGTCATGCTCGCTCATCGGGCGCACGGTCGCCGGGTTGCGCGTCGTGAGCGTCGGCGGTGCGCTCAGAACGAAGCGCGCAGGGCGAGCCAAGCGCCCCCGACCGGACCGGTCCGGGCCGGTGGGCTGGCTTCGAGCTTGGTGCTGCCCACGTAGCTCATGGCGAGGCCACCGCCGAAGCAAACCGCGCCGGCCGCGTACATCGGGATCAGCACGCTGGCCTTGTCGAGCTTGCTCGGGGCCTTCGAACCGGAGGCGAGGATGGCCGTCGCACCGACGATGCCGAGCAGGCCGATGCCCATGAAGAGCGTGCCGGTGGTCGAGAGCCCCTCGGAGCCGGTGCGGACCCTGATTGACCGAGCTTCGTTCCGCATCTCGAAGAGCAGAGATTCGTTGGAGATATCCACGCCTTCGACCTCGATGCGGTAGCTGCCTTGGGGCAGATCGACCGCCAGCGGGGTCTTGCCGAGCTTGACGAAGCTGCTGTCGGGCGGGGGCTCTGCTGCCCTTGGATCGAGTCGCGCAACGAACACGTTGACCGGCTTGCCCTCGCTGACCACCGCGAGCCGGGCTCCAGGTCCAAAGGGCGCGGGCGTCGGCGGTGCCGTGGGGGACTGCGCGCGCAAGGGAGTGGCGACTGCCACCACGGCCACGAGCGCGGCGATGCGGTTCAGCCGAGGCCGAGCAGCTTGTTCATCGACAGCTCGTCGGCAGGCGTGAACGGATATTGGTCGAAGTCGCCGCTCGTCACCCACTTGAACGAGTGTACGTTGAGCTCCTTCGGCTCGCCAGCGGCTATCCGACACTCGTACAGGTACAGGTCGACCGTGTAGTGCTCGTAGGGATGGCTCACGAAGCTGATCAGCTGGCCGGGCTGGACCTCGACGCCCAAGCGGTGCTTCACCTCGCGCCGCAAGGCGTCGGCGTCAGTCTCGCCATCCTCCACGCGGCCGCCGGGGAACTCCCAGAGCAGGGGGAGGACGGCGGAGGGCCGCCGCTGCGTGATCAGATAATCCCCACCGCGTTCGATGACGGCGGCAACGACTCGTATCGTTCGAGGGCCAGACATGGTGCCCGGCCTCAGAAATCGACGCGGAACAGCTGTTGACCCATCAAGAGCACGTCGCCGCGCTGGACGAGTTGTTCCTTGCCCAGGCGCACGAAGGTGCCGTTCGAACTCCCCACGTCGGTGAGGTGCATCTTGCCGTCCGCCGCCCGCGCGATGCGGCAGTGCAGACCCGAGACGTAGCCGTCTTCCGAGAAGAGGACATCACCGCGCTCGCGGCCCAAGTGCACGCCGCGCTCCGGGATCGGGAAGGCATTTCCGGTCGTATCTCGGCCGATCATCAGCGAAAGACGCCCGATGTAACCCTTGGCCGGGCTGCCGAAGCGCTCGACGCCGTCAGGGGCCGCGCCGACCGCCTTCAGCTCCTCGAGGCGCACGATCTCCTGTCCGATGCGGAAGATGTCGTTGTACTCGAGGGGCCAGGGTTCGTTGGGCTTGACCTTGAGGTACACGCCGTTGAGCGAGTTCTCGTCTTTGACGAAGAGCTGGCTATTGCGTCGGCTGAACGTCGCGTGTCGCGGCGAGAGATAGCTGTCGCCGGCGAAGATCGAGCCTGTGTCGCGGCCGACGGTGAGCGTGGGCGCATCCGGGAGCTTGTAGGTTCCTGCTTCGGTGCCGTCGGCGCGCAGCGCAGTGAACGTCACGCTCGGTCCGCTCGCGCTAGCGGCAGCCGTCGGTGCGGCAGGCGCGGCGGGCGGGGCGGGGACCGACCCCGCGAGCGCACCGACGTTGTAGCCACAGGAAGCGCAGAAGCGGTTGCCCGGTTGGTTCTGGTGAGCGCACTGCGGGCAGGTGACGGTACCCGAAGGCGCGGCGGGGGCGGCCGAGGGAGTGGGTGCGGCTGCGGCTGCGGGGGTGAGTGTCGCAGTGGGGGTGGGCACGGGCACCGGTGCCGGTCCGGGTCGCGGGGGTGCCGACGGCGTCGGCGCCACTGCGGGCGTCGCGGAGCGCGGGGGTTGCGCTACCCCGTGCGGCGGCGTCTGCGGCGAGAACGGCTTGGGGGCGGCGCCTCTCGGCAGCTCCGCACCACAACCGAGGCAGAACTTGTAGTGGTCCTGGTTTTCCTTGCTGCACTTCGGACAGGTGATCACTGAGGGGCTCCCCGGCGCGCCGGTGGTAGGGGCGTCTGCGCCGCAACTTTCGCAATAACTGCGCGATTATCCACGCCCCCTCGTGGGGGTCAAGGATCGTGGGACGTGGGGCGCCGCTGGGGCCAAAGAGCGCGGTTAAGGGTTCAGTACCGCGAGCGCGTCGCGCAGCAAGTCCGCGAGCGGGTCCTGGCCCACGCGGTCGCCCAGGGCCTTCAAGGCTCGCTCGGCCTCCGCAGGCCGGTAACCCATGTTCGTGAGCGCAAAGTGCAGCTTTCGCGAGTCGTCCGACGCCGGCGAGCGGGCCGGCTCGGGGCCCGCGGACTTCAGCCCGGCGCTCGGCATTTTTTCTTTGAGCTCGAGCACCAGGCGTTCGGCTGTCTTCTTGCCGATGCCGGGCACCCGGGTCAGCCGCGCGACATCACCGGTCTCGACGGCGCGTGCCAGCTCGTCGAAGGGGATTGCGCTGAGCACCCCCAGGGCCGTCCTCGGTCCCACGTTGGGTACGCCGATCAGCAGTCGGAACACCCTGCGCTCCTCTTCGGCGGCGAACCCGAAGAGGTCGAAGGCGTCCTCGCGCACGTGTGTGTGGACGAACAACACCACCTGGTCGGGGCCATTGGACTGGGCCCGACCGCGAGCGCCCACCGGAGCCGACACCTCGTAGCCCACTCCACCGACATCGACGAGCAGCATGCCGGTCGCGTCCTCAGCCAACACTCTGCCCGCGAGTCTTCCGATCATCGTCCCCTCAATCGTTCGAAGCGCCTTGCGCGATCCAGCGACGCATGACGTCGCGGTCCTCCACGCAGAGCGGCGACGCGGTCTGTGGCATCCGGTCGCCACATGCAGCCCCGGATTTCGATTTCGGCTGGGGCGTGCACACGAGGCCTGCCGCGACGTGACAACCGTCCATCTTCAGCATCAGGAAACTCTGGGTCGGATCCGAGGGTTTCACCAGGGACATCGCGGCCGCCGTCTTGGAGGGAACGTCCACGATTGCGTCGATGATCTTCTGACGAAGGGCTTGATCGATGACCGTGGTGGTGTCGCTGCGTTTGGGGCCCAAGTAGAGGTCGGCAGCGCTCGAGGTCGCCGACCCGTGGCACGAGTTCGACAGGCCGCACGATCGGCGGAGGAGCGGCAGTACCTCGGCGGTGAAGCCGACCGCGGGCGTCGAGAGATCCAGCCCGGCGGTATCGACGGGGCAAGCGGGCGCCGGGCAGGCATCGGGCGCCTGCTCTTCCCCGCCGCAAGCCGCCGCGAGCGCTGCCAGCAGCACGGGTCGAAAGGCGCGCCGCGCGTCGGTCATCGGGCGAAAGCTAGAGCAACTCGTCCCGCCGGGCCACCCGAACCCTATGCGAGGGCGCAGCTCCCGTGCTACGGACCTCGCCGTGCTTCGACTCGCTTGCGCAGTCTCGACCATCGCACTCGTCGCCGCATTCGCGGCCTGCGGCGGCTCGTCGAGCGAGACGCCCTTTCCGCTCGAGCCTGATCTGTCACGACTCGACGGCGGACCGAACGCTCAGTCACGCTACGTCGTCTTCACCAGCAAGCGCGCGAAGCCCGAGACCGAGAGCGACGATCGGGACGAAGCGAACCCCGAGCCCGAAGAACCCGCGCGCTGATCAGAACGAGCCGCTGACGCCGAGGCCGGCGAAGCCACGGCCGACCAGCGGATCGACGCGCGGGAGCACACGCTTTTGTTTCAGGGCGCCGGTCGACGTGGCCTGGCTCGGCTTGGACACCAGGTACCAAACCAGGCCACCGGCCGTGACCGCCAGGCCGCCGATGGTGACGATGCCCCAGGTCGTCTGACGACTCCGGGCGTCGTTTCCCTCTTCCGCAAGCTTGGGCGGGCAGTTGCGGCCACCGCCGCACTGGTCCTCGATGTCTTTCACGTCCGACGATGCGCCCAGGTAGAGCACAGCGCCCAGGATGGTGATCACGCCGCCAGCGCCCGCGACGATGAGCGGAGTGATGGGCCGACTGCCGCCGGTGTCCGGCGAGGTCGGAGTTTCCGGATCGACGCCGACGGCCGGCGGATTGCCATCGGGACCGGGAGCGGGGCTGACGCCGGCTTTGCCCGCGTCTTGAGTGACCTTCTCGTTCAGCCCCTCGATGCGCCGCGCGATCTGATCGCGCTGCGGGGAGCTCGGTTGGCGCGCCAGGTAGGTCTCGAGCGCGCCGACAGCGTGGCGTCTCTGGTTGTTGAGCTCGAAGGCCCGGGCCAGATTCAGGAGCAACGCGTGCGCCGTGCAGTCGCGCCGATAGGCGTCGTCCCAGTAGGAGATCGCGCGGTTGTAGTCGCCCTCTTCGAAGGAGGCCTGCCCTGCCTGGAAGGCGCCCTTGGCGCCGGCCACGTCACCCTCGGTCGGAGTCTTCTCACACGCTGGGAACGGCTTCGGCGCATCCTCGGCCGCGGCCACGGCGGGCGCGAGCGCGAAGGCAGCAGCCAAGATGAGGTGACAGGGGGCGCGCATGGCAATTCGGGGCATGCCGGGGGAGCTTCTCGATAGCATAATGGCACCTGGGGCCGGACCTCAATCTTCGTGCAACCTTCGTGCAACGACCGAGGCCTTGGAGCCCGAAACCGCTCGGGCTTGTGCCACGCCCGCATCCGGGGTCAAGTGCGCAGCTGTGGGACGGCTTACCTCATCGAGAACACTGGCGTGGTTGAGCGGGCTGCTGTTGATCTTGGTGGTTGCGCTCTCGGCGCCTGACGGAGCGAAAGCTCAGGGCGGAAAGGCCGTCTCGGCGAAGAAGCTGGAGCTGATCCGAGAGCGCATGGAGAAGGGGCAGGCGCTCTTCGTGTCCGGCGACTACGCGGGGGCCGCCAAGCTGTTCGAGGCCGGGCACGCCGAGCAGCCGTATGCAGCCTTCCTGTTCAACGCCGGAGTTTGTTACCAAAAATTGGGTCAGGTCGACCCGGCGCTCCAGAAGTTCCGGGACTATTTGACCTCCGATCCCAACGCTCCGGACGCCGCCAAGGTGCGCGCCCGGATCGCCGCCTTGGAAGCCTCGAAGGGCATGGCGCCGCCGCCGCCGGACGCGGACGCTGGCCTCGACGACGCCGGTGAAGCGGGCGCCGACGACGCCGCTCCGCCGCTTCCTCCTCCGGCGCTGGATTCGGACACCGCGGACTCCATGAAGTCCTTGGCGCTGATCGAGACCGACCCGCCGGGGGCGCCCATCAAGCTGTACGCGCGGACGACGGAGTCGGCACCGGCCTTCAAGCTCGGGGGCCAGAATCCGGGCTGGCATCAGGTGACCACCGCGCAGTCTCCGGCGAACCTGACCTTGGAAGTCGGCAGCTACCACGTCGTCGTGGATCCCTACATGGACTTCAAGGCCTGCGACGCGGCGGTCGAGGTTCGGCGCGCCAAGGTGTTCCACTTCCGCGCGAACCTCTCCCAGGGAGAGTTCATGAGCTTCTTGCGCGTATCGGCCAACGTCATCGGCGCCTACGCGTTCATCGACGACGATAGACGCGCACGTGCTCCATGGGGTGCCACGCCGCATGGCGAGCTGGTGGCGAGCGGACGGCACTCGCTCCTGGTCGAGGCGCCCGGCTTCGAGACCTTCGTCAAGAAGCTCGACCTGGGCCGCGGCGAGCAGAAGGAGCTCGAGGTCAAGCTCGTCCGGGTCGGCTACGGCTACGTGCGGGTCGACGGCAACGCGCCGGAGCTGAAGGTCTCCATCGACGAGAAACCCGCGGGCGTCTGGCGTTCCGGCGAGGCGCCCCTGGCCGTCAAGGCCGACGCGGGGCAGCACAAGCTGACCATCGCTTCGAGCGGGTACAAGACCTATGAGGAGGTCGTCACCGTGCCCGCCGGGCAGGTCATGCCCCTGCACGCCGACATGGTGAAGAAGTACCCGCGGGGCGCGGCCTGGACGCAGGCGGTGATCGGTACCGCGTTCGTCGGCGCCGGGGTGTTCTTCGGCATCTGGTCGAACAACCTGCACGACGACCTCGAGAACGATCGCAAGGCGGGCGTGCTCGAAGAGGACGACGCCCGGATCAAGCGCGGGCGGATCTTCGCCATCGGCGCCAACGCCGGCTTCGCCATCGGTGGCGTCTTGGGTGCCTTTGCCACCTACAACTTCATCAAAGATCCGCTGCCTGAATCCCGCGCCGTGAAGAACAAGCCCGTCGAGTTCAACGATCCGAGGAAGCAGCGACCCACGGCTTGGCGGCAGACTCCGTCGAGAGTCGCGCTGCCGCAGCCGAAGGTCCGCCGCGACCAGCGCTTCTCGATCGGCGTGTCTCCCGGCCCCCAGGGCTTCTCGATCGGAGGGCGCTTCTGATGCCGACCTGGAACGCTAGTCCGCGCCGGGCTGCCCTGGTCCTTCCGCTGGCGCTAGGCCTCGTCGCCGGTGTCGTGTCGTGCTCCTGGGCGCGCTTCGACGATGTCAGCCAGGACGCGCCGGTGCTGCTGCTCGAGAAGCCAGACAGCGTCGGATCGGGCTTCGGTTCGAGCGTTGCGAGCGCCGAAGTGGACGGTTTCTATCGGGTGTTCGTCGGCGCCGCGCCGGGGCACACGGGTGGCGCGGAGTTCGAGATCGGCACTGGCCAAGGCGCGAGCAAAGACGCCGCGCGAGCAGGCCATTGCGATGTGGGTTGCACGCTCGCAAAGAACGCTGCCGCGATGCCCAAGGCGTTTCTCGACAACCAGCCCCGCACCTTGTGCTTCGCCGAAGGTTGGGACGGCACCGGCATCCAAGTGCAGTGCGACGCCGGAAAGACAGCGTTCCTCAGCCGGCTCGACGCGCCCGCGGGTTTGAGCCTGCCCGAGCCGGGCAATCAGCTGGCGCTGACGTCGGAGCGGCCCAAGCGTTCAGGCAACGCTCAGCCCGTGGTCCCGCTCACGCCGGTGGTCGCCGCCGGAGCGACGTCCCTCGACACTTCCAGCGGTTCGGCTTGGTTCTACCCCGCAGGCTCCCAAGACCCGACCTCCCTCGACCCGGGACCCGCGGGTCCCACCTTCGGGGCCGCCCTCGCGATCCTCGAAACCAAAGGCAAACGCTGGATAGCCGTGGGGGAACCCGCCCTGAGCCGGGTCCACGTTTTCGACGACACCGGCGCGCTCGCGCACTGTTTTGCGTCGTCGGAGCCCGGGTTCGGCCGCACGCTCAGCGCCGGTTTCGTCACCGGGGGCGACGCAAACGAAGAGCTGGTGGTCGCGACCGACAAGGAGGTCTGGGTCATCGACGGATCGCTGCTCGAGGGTGCGCCCGCCTCCTGTGCGACCAATGTGACGCCGGTCGTCAAGCTGAAGTGTCGGACCACCGCCGACCTCGACGGCTGCGGTGGCTCACGCTTCGGCGCGGCGCTGGCCGTGGCGGATCTGGATCAGAACGGCGACGGCGAGGTCTTGGTCGGGGCGCCGGGCATGGCCGTGCGCGACGAATCCGATGCCGGCGCTGTCTTCGTCTTCGACGTGTCCGCCGAGCATCCCGAGTGGCTGCTCGAGGCGCGCTTCATCTCCAGCGCGGAGTCCGGCGACCGACTGGGCACGTCCATCGCAGTCGTGCACCAGCCCGACCGAGACATCTTCGTGGCCGGAGCGCCCGGCAACGGCAAGGCAGCGCTCTTTTACTGCTCCAAGCTGCTCCCGGGGTCGAAGCGCGGCTCCCGATGCGAATGAGCGTCTGATGGATTCGATGCTGCCCGAGCGCAAACAAATCTTGGTGGTCGACGACGAGCCGAACCTGCGCCGGGTCCTGGCCGCGCAGCTCGCGCGCGACGGCTACGACGTGCACACCGCCGACGACGGCGAGCAGGCGCTCCTGGTCCTCGCGGACCATCACATCGACCTGGTGATCACCGATTTGCGCATGCCCAAACTGGACGGCATGGAGCTCCTGCGGCGGGCGGTGGCCATCGACAGCGAGCTGCCCGTGGTGATGATCACGGCGCACGGGACCGTCGACAACGCCGTCGAGGCGCTGAAGACCGGCGCCTTCGACTACATCACCAAGCCCTTCGATCAGGCCGAGGTGCGGGCCATCGTCAAGAAGGCGCTTCGGACCCGCGACTTGTCGTCCGTCGAGTTCAGCCCCAGCGCCGAGGCGCAGGCGCCGAAAGACGCTCGTTTTGGCATCATCGGTCAGAGCGCGAGCGTACTGGACCTGTATGCGGTGCTCGAGCGTGTCGCCGACACTCCGACCACGGTGCTCGTATCGGGCGAGAGTGGCACCGGCAAAGAGCTCGTGGCGCGTGCGCTGCACGAGAGTTCGTCGCGGCGCGACAAACCCTTCATCAAGGTCAACTGCGCAGCCATCCCCCGCGATCTGATGGAGAGCGAGCTCTTCGGCTACGAGCGCGGAGCGTTCACCGGGGCGGTCGGCAGCAAGCCTGGGCGATTCGAGTTGGCCAACGGCGGCACGCTCTTCCTCGACGAGATTGGCACCATCCCCATCGAGATGCAGGTCAAGCTCCTCCGCGCGCTGCAAGAGCACGAGTTCGAACGGGTCGGCGGCATCAAGACCATTCACGTGGACGTACGACTGGTCGCCGCGACCAACAGCGACTTGAAGAAGGACATCGCGAACGGAACCTTTCGCGAGGACCTCTACTATCGGCTGAACGTCGTCTCGATTCGCTTGCCTCCGCTCCGAGAGCGGCGCGAAGACATCGCGGTGCTGGTCGGGCACTTCATCGAGAAGTTCAACGCGCGCCTGAAGAAGAGCGTCAAGGGCCTCGACCCGGAAGCCGATCAACTGCTCATGGCGTATCCGTGGCCGGGCAACATTCGGGAGCTCGAGAACCTGGTGGAGCGCGCGGTGCTGTTCTGCGACCGCGATCGGATCTCGGCCGCGGATCTCCCGCCCGAGGTGACGCGGGCAGAGGGTTCACGATCGGCGACGCCCTCGGAGCCGCCGCCGGCCCTCGACGGCTCGCCCGCCGACGGGCTCAAAGAGCGGGTGAAGGCGGCCATGAGCCGGCTCGAGCGCGAGCTGATCCTCAAGGCGCTCGAACAGACTCACAACAACGTGACCCACGCCGCGCGCCTGCTCAAGATTTCGCGCAAGGGGCTCCAGCTCAAGATGAAAGAGCTCGGATTGCGCGAGAAGGACGAGCGCGGCGAGCCATGAGGCTCGCGTTCGCGCGCCGCGAACGTTGGGGCTGGCCCACGACCCTCTTGCTCCTCTCGCTGCTGGTGAGCGCGGCCTGCGACCGCGGCCGCCGTTCTCAGCCCACCGAGCCCAGCCCGTCCGCCAGCGCGTCCATCGGCCCGCCCATCGCGCCCCCGGAGCCGAAGCAGGGCATGGTGTGGATCTCCGGCGGCGCGCTGGTGGCGGGGACGCCGCCGGACGCGTATCCGCGGCTCGCGGACGAGGAAATGCCCGGCGAGCAGGTGATCCTCCACGGCTTTTACATGGACCTATTTCCGTTCCCCAACGAGGAGGGGGCCATCCCCCGCACCAATGTCACGCAGGCCGAGGCCGCGGCGTTGTGCGAGGAGGGTGCCAAGCGCCTCTGCACGGAGCTCGAGTGGGAGCGCTCCTGCAAGGGACCGAACAACTACACCTACGAGTACGGCAACGCTTACCGCGCCGATCGCTGCGGAACCGGAAGCGTATCGGCGATGCGACCGACGGGGTTTCTCGTCGGCTGCAAGAGTGAGCTCGGACCGCGGGACATGCACGGCGGCGTTTGGGAGTGGACTGACAGCCCTTGGGGTCGTGGTTCGAATCGACCTCTGGTCTCGGTGCGCGGCGGCAACGCGCCGCAAGGCGAGCTCGTCGGCCGCTGCGCAAACGCCATCGGACGGTCCGCCGAGAGTCGAGCTGCCAACACTGGCTTCCGATGTTGCGCAGGGCCCCGTAACGAATCCGAGGTCGTGCTGAACGTGGTGCGCGGGGACAAGCTCGACCCGCGCGCTACGCCGGACAAGGAGCTCGCTGCGTCGGCGCTGCGTCTACTGCCCGCCGAGGCGAAGCAAGACATCGGTGAGCAGAAGGGCTTCCGCTTCGAGCGGCACTGGGTCTGGCGCCCGATCGGAAACGAAGAGCTGCATGTGCTCAGCGGATGCTCCGGCCTCGCCGTCAAGCCGGCCTGCGGCATCGTGCTGGTGCGATCGACGTTGACCGCGCCAAAGGTGCTGACCTGGGTCTCGAGCGGGCACTGGGCGCCGATGCTGCACATGGACACAGATCCCCGGGACCTGTGGCTGTTCGGCGGCGACGAGCTCGGCCAGTTCCGGCGCCAGGTTGGCTACGTGTGGGGTCAGGTGAGCGTCGGCCCAAAAGAGCGCAAGGTCCCGCGTCCCAAGAAGAAAAAGAAGTGAGCCTGACGCGACGTTCCACGGCGGGGCCGGGCGCCAGTTGAGAACTGCTCGCGCTGAGGGCACAATTGCTGACATGAAGGCTTCTGCGTCGCTCGTCTTGGGCTTGGCGGTTCTGGGTGGGGTGGTCGCGTTCGCGGGGTGCGCGGGCGGCGACGAGGCTGACACCGCGTCCGGCGGCGGCAGCGGCGTTGGCGGGAAGGACGGCGGCACCGGCGCGACCGGTGGTGCCGGCGGGAGCGGAGGCGCAACTGGTGGCGGTGGCGCCGGCGGCACGGGCGGCTCCACCGGCGGCGCGGCAGGCACTGGGGGTGAGGGTGGCGACGACGGCGGCACCGACGCGAGCGCGGGCGGGACCGGAGGCGCGGGCGGCGGCGGCACGGGCGGCATGGCCGGCAGCGATGGCGGCGACGCCGGTCAGTGCTCCACGGGTTGTCCATCAGGCACCAAGGACATCGACAACAACCCGCTCACCGGCACTTGCGGTTGCGAGTACAGCTGTCCGAAGTGGCCCGCGGACGCGACGGATCCCATCGATCCGAACTTCAGCGATGACAACTGCGACGGCGGTGACGGCATGGTCGAGCAGTGCGTATACGTCTCGGGAGCGAACGGCAACGACACCACTGGCAACGGGACGCGTGACCTGCCGATGAAGACCATCACGGCTGCCATCGCCAAAGCCAAGGCTGGCGCAGTGCCTGCGGTGTGTCTGTCGGGCGATACCTTCAACGAGGCCGTGACCGTCGAGAACGGCATCAGCATCTACGGCGGCTTCGACGAGTACGACAGCAACTTCAAGTTCCGCCGCACCGCCAGCGCGACGACCGTCGTGCAGGCGCAGGGCACCGTGTTCCAGGCGCCGAAGATCGACACCGACACCCACATCGAGGGCATGACGATCAAGGCACAGACGCCTTCCGGCGCGGGAGCCAGCACCTTCGGCGTGCGCCTGGTGGACGGCACCGGCAAGCTCTACGTTCGCTACAACGACATCCAGGCTGCGCCCGGGACCCCCGGCTCTGCGGGCGCGGATGGCGTGGCGGCGTCGAGTCCGACCGCCCCCGGCGGGACCAAGGGCGGCGCCGGCGGCGAGAAGTGCGGCACCTGCGGCGGCGGCGCGCCGGCTCCGACCTGCGCGGAGCCCGGCGGCAAGGGCGGCGACGGCGGGGGCGAGAGCCAGCCCGGTGTTGGAGGCGACGACGGCTTCAACGGCGGCGGGACCGGTGGCCCCGGGGCGTCGGCGAACGGCTGCCTGCCGGCGCTCTCCGATCCCGGCAACCCGGGGAGTCCCGGCGGGCCAGGCGCCAATGGCGGCCCGGGCCAATCCGGACAGGGCGGAGCCACGCTGGGCAGCGCTGTCTCGGGTGCCTACACCCCGCGAGCCGGACAGCCCGGCCAAAAAGGAACCAACGGCAAGGGCGGCGGCGGCGGCGGCGGCGGCGGTGGCGGCTCCGGAGGCGGGTTCTGCCTTGGCTATTGGGACAAGGGCGGCGGCGGTGGCTCCGGCGGCTGCGGCGGCCTCGGTGGCAACTCGGGCAAGGCCGGCGGCGGTGGTGGCGGCAGCTTCGGTGTGTTCGCGGCCGCGGGCGCCAACGTGATCGTGACCAACAACACCATCACCACGGCCAAGGGCGGCACCGGCGGCAAGGGCGGCGACGGCGCCTCTGGCCAGAACGGCGGCGGGCCCGGTGGCGGCGGCAACAACAGCGATGACAGCGGCTCCGGCGGTTCAGGCGAGAAAGGGGGCAACGGCGGCACCGGCGCACCCGGCGGTGGCGGCGGTGGCGGCCCCAGCGCGTGCCTGGCCTACAGCACCGCGGTCGCTGCCCACACCTTCACCCAGAACTCGTGCACCACGGGGCTGCCCGGATCGGGCGGTCTGGGCGGCTTGGGCGGTAACCCCGGCAACGACGGCACGGCGGGGCCGAAGGTTCAGATCCCGACCAACTGATCGGAGCTCAGGGCTCGGCGCACAACGCGTCGAGCCGCGAGACCAGGGTCTTGTCGCGTCGCGCGAGCGTTGCGAGTTCGCGCTGTAGCCGCGTGATGCCCGCTTCGTCCTTCTGCTCGAGGGCGAAGGCGAGCGCGGTGAGGGCGCGGCTGGTCTCTCGAAACGACTGCGAGTACTCCCGGAGGGTCTTGCCGCGCGCGTCGTCGGTCCTGACTCCGATCTCGACCTCGTGGGCCAGTCGCTCGTAACGAGCAGACAGGTCACGGTAGGTCTCGGCGGTGGCTCCCCCGGCGTCGCGGGCGGCCGAGATCTCCGTGAGCGCGCGGTTCACGTGGGTGGCTAGGCGTCGGCAGTCGCCGACCTTGCGCAAGTAGCCGCAGCCCGTCGCGCACGCGACCGACAGCAGCAGACAGGCGGCCCCACGTGCGAACATTCGGCTGGCAGTACTCGGAGTTGCACCGGCTGTCACCTGTCCGATCTATCCTCGGCCCGCCATGCGAGCGTTCGCGGTTCTTGCTGTTGTCTTGGCCCTCGCGGGCTGCGAAGAGCGCGCCCCTGCGCCGCCGAGCCGACCCAGCGAGCCCGAGCGTCCACCTGCGAGAGACCTCGACGCTGCGCTGGCAGCGGCGCCGGACGCCAGCGGCTTCGACGCCAGCGCGGCGGCGAAGCGAGTCGTGGCCGAAATGCGCAGCGAGAGGCTCGACGTTGCCCCCCGTCGCGTGCCAGCTCAGAGAGTCGCCTTCGGCAATGAACGCCTGGCGCAGCTCACCGACTCCGAGCTGGTGATCCGCGGCACGAAGGACATGAAGGAAATCACGCGTCTCCCGATCACGCAGCCTCGAAGGGTGGCCGCGCTGGTCGATGGCAGCGTGCTGGCGGCCGGCTCCAGCGACGTCTGGTACGTGCCACGGGATCCGAAGAAGGCCGAGCGCTACTCGCGCCTGCCGCTGTTCCCGGACTCCCTGGTGCTGGGCGACCGGCGCGACAAGAAGAAGATTTGGGTCCACCACGGCATCGACCCCAGCCTCTATCCCTACGAACTCGGGGAGCTGGGGCGGCTCGACACGCTCGACTTGATCCCGCTGGCCGATGCCGATCAAAAGGGCTTCGCGCTGCTCAAAGACGGTTCGTACGTCTACACCGCGGGCTCAGTGCTCAAGCGGTTCTTCCCTGGAGGCAAGCACTGGTCGATGGCCTTGCCGGAGGGAGGCGAGGTGTGGCGAGTGCTCACCACGCGCCGTCTGGACGAGATCTGGCTGGCCCGGAGCGACGGGAAGCTCCAGCTGGTGCAGCTCGCCGCCGCGAGCCTGGCGGTCAAGAAGACCCTGGAGCTCCCCGGTACCTTCGATCTCGCAACGAACGACTCGGAGGTCGCGCTCTTGCGCTTGGAGACCGGGCCGTCGGATGCGGGCTCGCGCTCGTGGAAGCTCGTGGTCCTCGACGCCGACGGCAAGGAGCGGATGGCGACGGAGTTGCCTCTGGCCGGGGCGACGGCGACCGAGGATTGGGTGCGTGAGATCACCAAGAACCGCTCCGTAGTCCTGTCGCCGTCCCAGCCGCTGGTGGCGGTGGGTGGGCCGACTTGGCTCGCGGTCTGGCGAACCGGGACGGGTGAGCAGGTACTCGCCCCCTAATCCTTCGGGATTTCGTCACGCGCCGCCAGTTGCCGGTCGAAGGGCGCTAGGATGGGCGCCGCTTCAGGGAATGGCCAACTCCATCCACGATCGGCCCACGGCCCACGAGTCACCCCACGCGGGCGTGAGCGTCGTCCCCGAAGGCGAGGGCGCTGACGACCTCGTCGGAGTGACCCTCCAGAGCACCTATCGGCTCGTGCGCATCGTCGGGGAGGGGGGCATGGGCAGGGTCTACGAGGCCCACCACACCCGCATCGCGGGCAAGCGCTTCGCGGTGAAGGTGATCCGCGCGGAGATGGCAGGGAGCCCGGAGGTTCGCGCACGATTCCAGCGCGAGGCAGACGCGGCCGCCAGCATCTCGCATCCCAACGTGGTCGCGGTGCACGATTTTGGATACGCCGACGACGGACGGCCCTACATCGTGTGGGAGTTTCTCGAAGGGCAGAACCTCGGCGACTACATCAAAGAGCGCGGTTGGCTGAGCCCTGATCAGGCGGCCTACGTCGGGAGCAGGGTCGCGCGCGGCGTGGCGGCGGCCCATGCCCAGGGCGTGATCCATCGGGATCTCAAGCCCGACAACGTGCATCTGATCGGCCCGGCGCCCTACCCCAGCGTCAAGGTCCTCGATTTTGGACTCTCGCGCTTCATCGAAGCCACCGGCAACAGCGTCACGCGCACGGGTATCGCCATGGGGACACCGTCGTTCATGGCGCCGGAGCAGGCGCGTGGGGAGCGTGTGGACCAGCGGGCTGACATCTACGGCGTCGGCGCCATCGTCTACACCTGCCTGACGGGACGCCCGCCCTTCGCGGGCGAGTCCGTGCAACAGACCATGCTCGCGGTGATGAGCGGAGAGCCCGTGAGGCCGCGCTCGATCAACCCCGAGATCCCGGAGGAGTTCGAGTTGGTGGTTCAGCGGGCGATGGCGGCGGCCCCCGACGAGCGCTTCCAGAGCGCCGATGACCTCGACCTGGCGTTTTCGCACTTCGAGGCCTCCGAGCGCCAGGACCCGCCCCCGCGTCGGCAGTTGCTCTCGGCCACCCACTCGATGACCGACGATGACGAGGTCGGCTCGGCGCGTCCGCAGGTCTTGTTCGTCGCAGCACTCGCCTTGCTCACAGCGGTGCTCGGCGTGATGACCGTGCTCCAGGGTCTGCCCGCGCTGCTGGGCCGAAGAGCGCTGTCGGCCTCCGAGTTCTGGCTGGTGCTTGCGGTCGTTTGCGGAACGCTGCTCACGCCCGGCGCCCTCCTGGTGCGCTGGTTCCGGCGTCGGTTCTGGAACAACAGCGTCAAGATGCTGGAGTTCTTGCCGCGACTGCGCGGGCCCATCGTCGGAGCGCTTGCCAGCTACGGGATCGTGGTGCTTTTCGGGCGCAGCGCCGACGCCGTGGCACAGCATGTTGGCGCCTCCGGACCGGGCTACTCCGGCTGGCCCGGGTTTGCCCCCATCCACGTGTTGATCGCGTTGACCGCAGGCACGACGATCTTTCTGCGACGGCGCATCCTCGAGTCCGACATCGGCCGCTTCGGCAGGCTGTTCGCCGGCCCCGTGCTCGCGGTGGCTGCGATCGCGGTGTCCATCGCCTGCCTGCACTTGGGACAGCGCGCTCGCGCCCGCGGCGTCGCGCCGCCGCCGCTTGCCGCGGCAGTGCCCTCGGCCGAGCCGAGCGTCGTGCCGACCGCCACCGCCGCCGGCGACCCGGATCCGCCGGCCGCGCCTTTGGCAATGCTTCCGTCACCCTCGCCGGGCATCGCGCCCGGGCCGCAGGCCTCCGCTGACGACGTGCGCGCGGCCTCGGCCCGCGGCGTCGAGGGTCTGCTCGAGCTGTCCAAGCGTTTTCCCGGCGATCCGGCGGTGATCGAGCCACTGGTCATCGCCCTGGGCGCCACCGCGGAGGGGCTCCCGCGGGCGATGAGTGAGCTCGACACGCTATTGCGCATCGACCCCGAGCGTGGCCGGGACAAGACCGTCGGGGCGCTCGTGGTCAAAGCGGCGCTGTCGCCCGGGGAGGCCTCCACTCGCGCACTCGACCTGATGGGTACGCGGATGGGGTCGCTTGGCCCCGACATGCTCTACGACCTGATGCTGACCAGCATCCCGTTGCGGCAGGCCGCGCGTGAGCGCCTCGACGACGCAGCCGTGCGCAAGCAGTTTTCTCCCGCACTCGCCGTTGCCTTCGAGCTGCGCACCGCACGCACCTGCGCGGAGCGCGTACCGCTGCTTCGCAGGGCGCTCGAGACCGGAGACGCCCGCGCGGTATCGGCGCTGATCGGGCTCTCGACTGCCGCCAAGCGCGGATGCGGGCCGAAGAAGAAGCATCCCTGCTCCGCGGGCTGCCCGACGGAGGCTGCGCGCTTCAGAGCGACCGCGCTCGAGCTGCAAGGCAAGCTCACCGCGAAGAAGCGCTGACCGATTCGTGAGCGGTCGTCCAGAGCGAGATCCGTGGTGCATCCGTCGTC
Source organism: uncultured delta proteobacterium (assembly GCA_963716725.1). Classification (GTDB taxonomy): domain Bacteria; phylum Myxococcota_A; class Polyangia; order Polyangiales; family Polyangiaceae; genus JADJKB01. The sequence goes on along the minus strand of CAVQUB010000021.1, from coordinate 93,529 downwards.
GCGTTCAACTCGAGGAGCCACCAGCACTACGACGCCGACGCCAATGCCGAGTGCGAGGCGGGGCGAAGCGGGCGGCTCAGCCCCGGGGGCGAGCGGCGTCATTGCGAGAGCTGCTCTTTGACCTGCGGCCGTGACATCACCACCAGCTCGATGGCGGGCAGCACCAGCGCGACGGCGCTACCGAGCAGACCGCCGGCGATGCCGCCGACCGCGCCGCCCCGCTCGGCGGCGCCTCCGCTCGCCGCGAGCTCCAGCAAAGCAGGATAGAGCAGCAGCGCGGTGACGATCTGGCCCACGACGACCAGCGCGAGGGTCGCGAGCGCGTGCGCGACCGACAGCTTGCGCCCCAGCGCGCGACCGCGCGTGACGGCGACGCCGGCGACGATCAGCAGGACCGCCAGCGCGGTGCCGAGCGTGAGCGAGGCGTAGGTCCAAGCTCCCAGCCAGCCATCCCAGAGCAGATCTTGGACCTGACGGGAGCCGGGATCTTGGACCAATGCTCGAGTGATGAGCGCGAGCGGCGCCGTTGCGATGCCAAAGGCCCCGAGCGCACACTGCGCGATCCCGAGCAGCTTGAGTCCACTACTCGGCACCGGTGGCGTGGCGGCGACGGGGACTGGCGGCGGCGGTCGAAAGCCCTCGGCGTCCACCTGGTCAGCATACGTCGGATCACGACTCACCCGGCTGCGCGAGCGCGCTATAGTTCCGCGACTTGTCGCGCTTTCACCATTTGTCCCTGATTTGGTTTGCGCTGTCGTGCGCAACGGCCGAAGGCGTCGGCGAAGGCGAGGGCGGCGGCGGCGCGCCCGGGGGCTCCGGGGGAGCGTCATCCGGCGGAGCGAGCGGCGGCGGCAGCGCCGGTACCGGGGCCGCGGGAGGTAGCGCGGGCTCGGGTGCGGGCGGCAGCGCCGGCACCGGCGGGACGTTGCCGACGGGCGGCGGCGGGGTGGGCGGTGCGGTCACGGGCGGAGGCACGGGTGGGAGCGGCGTCGGCGGCGGCAGCGGCAGCGGAGGCAGCGGAGGCAGCGGAGGCAGCGGAGGCAGCGGAGGGGGCACGTCGTGCAACGTGCTCGGCTGCGGGGACGGGAGCGAGAGCGGCGCAGGCTGCTCCGGAGCTCGCGTGGTGGGGCGCCTCACCGCTGCCAAGGCCGGCGGCTTTCAGGTCACGGCGAGCACCTGCAGCGTAGCGAACGACCTGAGCGGCTACGACGCGACAAGCTGCAAAGACGACGGGCGTGATCGAGCCTGGCGCCTGTACCTGAAGAAATTCGAGAAGCTCGACGTGCTGCTCACCCAGGGCGCGAAGTGCTCGAGCGCTCCGACGTGGGATCGGGTCTTCAAGATCTACTCCGGCACGGGCTGCACCGATCAGGGGTGCGGCAAGAAGCTCTTGTGCGGGAACACCGGCGCGGGCACCTGGAGCACCAGCTTCGTGGCGCCGGAAGACGGATGGTACGTGGTGGTCGTCGACGGCAAGACCGCCAATGACGCTGGCGACTTCACTCTGACGCTGAGCCTGCTCTGCGTCTTCGGCGGTTGTGAGTGCTGAACGCTCAGTTCTTGGGGGCGTTCGGGTGCTTGTCGAGGATGGTGAGCAGGTCGCTGAAGGGGGCTTTGCCCTGCAAGTCGGTCGAGTCGAGCAGCTGCTTCGCGAGTGCGTAGCGAGTCGAGTTCGGCGACCGGAAGGCCGACACCCAGGCGTCGATGGCCTCGAGCTCGTCGAGCTCGGGCACGGGCTGAAGCAGCGCCTTGGCCACGGGCTTCATCGCCAGCGGGAGTGATTGCGAAGTCGTCTCCCCCGGCAGCCTGAAGTCGACGGAGATGCCGATGACATCGTTTGTTGCCGAGGTCAGCGCGGCCTCGCAGACGAACAGCCGGAAGACATGCAGCATCGTGCCGCCCGGGGAGAGGTACTGCGGCGGCGCTGGGGCGCTGGAGTCCGGAGGCGGCACCGGGTCGAGCGACTGCATGAACCAGGGCAAGCTGATCGCGAAGCGCACGTCGTCGGCGGCTATGCCGAAGAGCTCGACAAAGCGTGCCTCGATGAGCTTGGCCGGCTCATCGAGGTTGTCGATGTACAAGTGCGCGCCCCGGCCAGCCCGCGCGAGTCCGGCGAGCATGCCGCCGTTGTAGCCGTCCTGTCCCACGCCGACGGCCGAGACGAACACCTGGTGTGCACTTGTCGCGGCCTTCTGGATGATAGCCGGATTGGGGCCGTCGTCAGTCGCGCCGTTACCCACAAACACGACGCGCTTCCAGACCGCAGGCTCCGGCGGGGTCTCCTGGAGCTTGGCCAAGGCGCCTTCCACCGAGCTTCGAACCGAGCCGCCGTCTTCCCGGACGAGCTTGGCCTCGACGTCGGCGAGCTCGGCACTCGGCGCGAGCAGCACGGACTCGAATAGCACCGTCCCGGCCAGGGACTTCAACGCAAAGTAGTCGCCCGGCAGCATCGAGTTCGCGAGGGCTCGCACCACCTTACGGCCCCGGGCCAAGCCCTCCTCGGTCATCCAAGCCGAGGTGTCGACCACCACGACCATCTCCACCTTCTGGCGAAGATGCACGTTTGGGTCAGCACGGACCGCAACCAGCAGATCGTAGTGGCCTGGCAACACGGTGGTGCCGACCTTGCGCGGGCGGACGCCGACTCGCGAAAGGAAGCCGCCGGGCTCCGGCGTGTTCGGCCAGCTCAAGCGGTAGTAGTTGTTCACTTCACTGGTTCGGACCGCCGCCGGCCCGGCCTGCCCGGCGGCCACGAGCTCGCGCACACGCGGTCCGCTAGCCATCCCGCGGGCGTCAGCGACCGTTAGGTCGAGCTGGGTAGCGCCGGTGAACCCAGGGCAGCCGGGCGCATTCTGCGCCCCGCCACTCTTCGATGCCAGATTGGGCTCGAGCGTGGCGGCTTCGGATCCGGTGAGGCCGGAGCCTCCGCTGCCGCTGATGGGGGGGCCTCCGCTCAGCCCGCCTCCGCCCCCCATGTTCATGCCCCCTCCGCTGCCGCCCTCATCCAGCGCCCCGTCGGACGCGTTCGACCCACACGCAACCGCCAACGGGACCAGAGCCAACGCGCACCAGCGGTTCATGACCCCAAAGCCTAGCACGCAGCGTGCCTGGCCGGCCCCCGGGGATCCCGCAGGATCCCGCCCCGGCCCTGGCACACTGTGGCACGGATCACTGGCAGACTGTCTTGGGGCACAGATCCAGGGCGCCCTGAATGCACGCGGCGTCCCAGGCTTTGCAGCAACAATATCCGTCCTTCTCGCACACCTTCTGGACGCACGCGCCGTCCACTGCCGGAGGGCCGATCTTGGAGCACGATGGCGAGAGCGGTCCGCCGGGCACGCACTCGTCGTGACAGACAGCGGGGGCGCAGTTGGTCTCGCACACGCCGCCCACGCACACGGCCTCGCCGCAGCAGTCGCCCAACCCAGTGCAAGCGTCGTTCGAGCAGCCGCAAATACCGCTCTCACAAACCTTGCTGCAGCACTCGCCGGGGGTCGAACACGATATTCCCAGAGCTCGGCAGGCTTCGCCGCAGCGCTTGGCCTTGGGATCGCAGACGAGCGGCTGGTCCCCGTCGACGCAGCAGTCGGTGTTCTCCTGGCAAGGAAAGTCGAGGGGCGCGCAGGGCTTGCTGCCCTGGCAGAGCTTCACCCCGGGGCTTGCGGGAATTTCGACGCATGGCCGCCCGTCGCAGCATTGAACGCCGTCCGTGCAGGCCTCGTTCTCCGCACGACACTCCTCGTACCCGCAGCGGCCCCCGAGGCACTTGCCCTCGCAGCAGTCCTCGGTCGCCTCGCAGCCGCCCCCGAGCTCGATGCAAATGCCTTCGGAGCACTTTCCCGCGATGCAGATGTTGGTGCAGCACTCGAAGGGGTTGAGGCAGGGCGCTCCGGGCTCCGCGCACTTCGCTCCGCCGCAAAACCCGTTCTTGCAATCGTTGTTGCAGCACTGCGACTCGGGCCCGCACGCCGCGCCCTTCGCGAGGCAGCAGGTCCCGTCCTGTCCGCAGGACCGCACTCCGTTCAGGAAGCCGCAACACTCTTGCGGGCTCGAGCACTGCGACGCCTGAGCCCCGCAGACGGGAGCAATGTTGAGGCAGCGTCGCGCCGCGCTGCACTGCTCGAGGCAGGCCTGGTCGCTGATGGCGCTCAGCCAGTCGCTACGCTCCGAAGCCGACGCCGCATCGAGTCGAGGACCGAGCCGGTCGCGGCAATCTTTGACTTGGTAGCAGCGCTCGAGGAGCTCACAGAGTTCTTCGGTCGAGTCGCTGTAGCCATCGACGCCGAACAGGGATGCGCAGCCGACGACCGCCAGGAGACCGGCGGTGGTGAACGCGAATCGAAGCTTCATTTCTGGACCAACCTAGCGTAGTTGGCGGCTCGACGAGATCAGGGATTCAGGAGCGGATGACGTGCGACGAGCTCCTTCATCTCCAAGAGATCTGGATCCGGGCCGGCCTTCAGCGCCGCCGCAATCAGGGTTTGTGCGGCCGCGAGCCGGGTAGCCTCTCGAGCGCGCAGGGCTGATGCGTAGGCGTCGATGGCGAGGGCTTTGTCGAGCATTGCGGCGGCCGGCTGCTTCTTCAACGCCAGCAGGTCACCCGTCCAGCCGACCGTGCCGCCGGAATGCGTGGCCGTCACCGCGATCGTAGTGTCGCTGGGGGTAGCGCCAAACTTGCAGGGAACGAGGCGGAAGAGCTTCGTGGTCGAGGCGCCGGGCGCCAGGTACTGCGGGGGCGAGCTGCCCGAGGGGATGCCTTCGCCGGCCTCGTGGACCGTGTAGAAGGAAGAAACCTCGAGCTGGATTGAGAGCCCGTCGAGGGCGATCTCGGTCATTTCGGGGAGCCGAGATCCAAACAACGACTCGGCCTCGTCCTCCGAATCCACGTAGACGTAGGGTCCGCGACCCAGCTCAGCGGCCCGGCGCAACAACGTGGATCGATACCAGCTCGACGAGCCAGTGCCGACGGCGGTGAGCGCGATGGGGTTTTCGCCGGGCTGTGATCCGGTCGTCAATCGGCCTTCGTCCAGGCCAGCGACGTCGCCACCTCCGTCGCTCACCAGCATCACCCGCGCCGGCATGCCGAGACTCTGCTTGAGCTCGGCTAAGTCGTAGGCCCGGGCGATGGCCTCGGTGATCGCGCTCTCGCCCCCCAGCTCCAGCTCGCCCACGGCGCGGGCGGCTTGTTCGCGCTCCGCAGCTCCCACGAGATCCAGCTCGATGGGGTTGCCCTGCTCGGGGTCGGTGGTCAGGACGACGAGGTGGTCGCCCGCCGCGGCGCTGTTGATCAGCGCGCTGAGCACGGCCTTGGCCCTGCCAATGCCGACCCCCGCCATGCTCGGCGTAGTATCGACGATCGCGATCAACGCGTGCTGCTTGCGCACGTTCGCCACCGGCGCGTGCAGCGCGACGACCACGTCCCACTGGCCGGTGGCTTGGGTGCTCTGGCCCACGTCGCTGTAGAGCATCCGGGGCCTCGCCTGCAGCGTGATGGATGCCTCGGTGGCGGGTGCGTCCACGCTCACCCGGTAGTAGTTCAGGAAATCGCTGACGCGGATCCGGCTCGGCCACGGGGACTCGGCCGGGCTGCGCAGCAAGACCTCGCGGGCGCGAGCCGCGCTGGCCGCGCCTTGAATGTCACCGAGCGAAAGCTCGACCTGCTCGAGCGGCAGGTCGCTGACACAGGAGGCCGGGCCGAGTTTCGAAGAGTCGCTCGCCGAGTCCGCCTCCGGACCGTCTTCGGCCGGCTCGACTCCGAAGTTCGTCAACCCGGGGCCGCCGCCCGCGCCGCCGAGACCTCCCGCCGCGTCCTCCGACGAGGAGGCGCCGCAACCGGCGGCGCAGGCCATGAGACCGATCACGCTCAGTGCTCGCAGTTTCATCATGGGCTCTCCGTCAGGGGTCCTTGCAGGCTGCGGTGCAGGTCTTGAAAGCGCGGTCGACGCACAGGTCGTCCCAGAGCTGGCAGCAACAAAACGGGTCGTCGGCGCAGACCGTCGCCACGCAGGGGGAGCAGTCCTTCTTCATCGCCGGTCCGGCCACGCAGGCGTTGTGACACGACGTGCCCACCTTGCAGTCGAGCTGGCAGCTGCCGCCGACGCACTGGCCCGCCGTCTTGTCGCAGCAGTCGGTGTCGTCGACGCAAGAACCCTTCGAACACGCGCAGGTTCCCTGCGCCGAGCCGGCGGCACGGTCGCACTGCGTGCTGCAGCAGTCGAAGTTGTTCTCGCATGGTTGGTCCGGGCCGACGCACCTGTTCCCGCAGAGCTTCTTGTATGGATCGCAATACTGGCCCTCGCAACACTTGGGGTCGTCCGGGTCGCAGGGCTCGTTGCCTTGCAGGCAGCTCCGACAAAGTCCCTTGGAATTGCCGATCGGGACACAGGGCAGCTGGTCACAACACGGGGGATTGCCAGTTGGCTCGCATTCTTCCCCGTCGGCGCGGCACACGATGCCCTTGCCGCACACGCCCGCGGTGCAGGAGAGCCCGACGCAGCATTCGGCCTGTGCGGCGCAGGCAAAGCCCTCTTGGCTGCACAGGTTCGGCTCGCATCGATGGTCGGCGCCGCACTTTCCCGAGCAGCAATCGAAGGCGTTCTTGCAGACCTCGCCCACACTGGCGCACACGGTGCCGCCGCAAGTGCTGGTGGAGCGATCACAGTTTCCGTCGCAGCAATCGTCGTTGCTCGCGCAGGTCGCGCCTTGGGCGCGACAGCAGACGCTATCCCCCCCGGTCGGCGCGCCGCATTCGGTGGCGCCGTTCAAGAAACCGCAGCACTGCTCGGTGCGCGTGCAGCTGGCCTTCTCTGGCAGGCACACGGGTTCGATGTTCAGGCAGCGCCTCGCCGCCGAGCACTGCTCGAGGCAGCCCTGGTCCGAGAGCGCCGCGAGCCACGACGCTCGCCCGCTGGCGTCGGCGTTGCCGAGCGCATTGCCGACCTGCGCCGCGCAGTCGAATTGGTAGCAGGTGCGAAACAGAATCGCAGAGCTCGCCGGTGGCGTCGGAGTAGCCGTCCAGCTCGAGCAGCCCGCTGCAGCTCGGGATGGCGATCAGCAGGCCGAGCGCCGCGGCGAGGGGGGCGCGCCTCAGAAGCACTTCTTCTCCGGCAACTCCTGGCAGCAGAGCTGGCACCCAGCGCTTGGGCACTCACCCGTACCCTCGCAAGTCGGAGTCACCCGAACGCACTCCTGAATGGGATCGGCGGGGCAGGTGTCGCATTTCTCCGTGAAGTTCTTCATCCACGCGGAGCGCCCGGACGCGCTGGCGCGCTCGAGCCGAAACTCGAGCTCGGCGACGCACGCTCTCGTGGTTGCAAACGGGGGAGATATGCTCGGGCAAGCGCACAGTTGCTCGACCGCCGAACGGTACTCCTCGTTGAGCCCCAGCGTGCTCACGCAGCTCGGCGCTGCAACGACCGCGAGCAATCCCAGCGCGACCAAGTGTCGCGGCGCCATCACAACGACCCGTTGATGGTGATGCCGCCCCCCGAAGGCGCGATCCATCCGCCGGCGCCGACGCGTGCCGGGCGCTTCGCCCGGGCGGTCTCCCTGGACGACGGCGCCGTGAGCACGAGCGTCGCTCCGACCGCCGTGAACAGAACGCCGCCAATGCCCACCCACTGGCCGATGGTGGCGAGGCGCTTCGCGTCTTCGATGGTCTGAAACCCGTTGGGGCTGCAGTACCCGTTGACGCACTGATCGGGCTCGTCGGCCTTGGACTTCTTGCTCAGGGCCAGGCCCTCGAGCACTCCTGCGGTGACCAGCGCCGCCACGCCCACGCCGCCGACGACGTAGCCGATGGTCTTCTGCGAGCTCGAAGGCGGTGGCGCGCGGGGAGCGGGCGGCGGTGGCGCCGTCGCGGTCGCGGTCGCGGTCGCGGTCGGCGCGGGCTTGGGCGCCGGGAACTCCGCGTCGATAGCGGCGAGGTCGAGCTCGACGGTGGCGGTCTGGGCTTCTTTCGCGGTGACGGTCTCGCTCTTGAGCGTCTGATCCCCGCGCCGCACGCTGACGAGCACCTCGCCGGGATCCACCGCCAGCGCGGCACCGTAGGTCGCAGCTTCGATCTGGGCGTCGCCGCGGTAGACGGCCAGCGAGTCCACGGGGTTCTTCACGTTGATCTGCAGCTTGGGCAGCTTCGGCTCGATCTTGTCGCGGCGATCGCCGGCGTACTTCGCGCGGTCGTCCTTGGACCGCTTGGCCAGGTCATGGGCCTCGTTCCACTCCGCCCACGCGGAGGCTAGCTTGCCCAGTCGCTCGTGACAGTCGGCCAAGTTGAGCAGCGCACCCAGGCCTCGGTCGAGACCGTAGCTCGCCTCGAACTTGGGGCACGCGGCGGCATAGTCGCCCTTCTTCGCGAGGGCCTTGCCTTGCTTGTACAGCTGCTCTGCCGCGGCCGCGTCGCCTTGCGCAGGGGAGTGGCTCGATGCGAGCGCGATGGCAACCATGAATAGCGCGGAGCGGATCCGGCGAGGAGTGAGTCTCATTTCCTTCCCATGTCCAGCGGGTCGACGTTAGCGCCGCTCGGTTTCGGAGGCGTCTTGCCTTGGCTCGGCGGCTTGCCGACCGGTTTCGGAAGCGGCAGGACTCGAGGAGCCTCGGAGCCTGCGGCGGACGCCGACGTCGGCGGCGTGATGGCGACCTCGACACTGGGAGGCCCGCTGGGTGTGGTCGGCGCGGTCGGATCCGACCGAGCGGTCGAGATCGCGGCGGCCGCCGTGCCCGCGGGCTCGCTGGCCGGGACCGGCGAGCGCAGCGCGAGCCACAAACCGACCCCGAGCAGCCCCGCGATGCCCGAAACGGCCGCGACCATCACCACGCGGCCTCCGCCTTTGCGCAGCGTGACCTGCGCGGCCAGCGTGTCCGAGCCGATGCCGGTGTCGGTGGGGGCCACCGCGGTTTCGGCCAGCGCGACGTCGCGGTTCGAGCGGATGACGTGGTGGCTCGACCTGACCTCACCGCTCACGCTGAGCGCCGAGGCCTCGACGCCGAGGGCAGTCGCGAGGGCCGAGACGGCTTCGGAGGCCGAGGCGTAGCGGTCTTCCAGTTGCCGCGCGCAGACGCGGGCGAACCAAGCGTCGAAACCGGGACCGAGATCGGAGCCGCGCTGGCTCGGGGTCGGCAGTTGCTCGTAGGCGATCTGAGCCACCAGATGCGGCAGGGTCTGCGCGGTCCAGGGTTCGGCGCCGGTCAACATGCGATGGGCCAAGACGCCCAACGCCCAGATGTCGGTCTGGGCGCAGATGCGATCGGGCTGCCCGAGGATTTGCTCCGGCGCCATGTACAGGGGTGTGCCGAAGATCGCGCCCGTCGCGGTCTTGGAGGACATGTCCGTGCCCTCGGTGAGCTTTGCGATGCCGAAATCCAGCAGCTTCACCAGCGGAGTTCCGTCCTCGCGCTTCGTCAGGAAGATGTTCTCGGGCTTGATGTCTCGATGGATGATGCCCAGGCCGTGGGCCTTGTCCAAGGCGCGCGCCACTTGTCCCAGGTAGAGGAGGGTCGCGGCGGGTGACATCACCGCCCCCGCCAAGAGCTGGTCGAAGCTCTGACCCCGCAGCCGCTCCATGATCAAGAAGGGCGCGCCGCCGAGCTCGGGCGCGACGTCCGCGTCGGTCACCTGCACGACGTGATCGCTCTGGATGCGCGCGGGGGCGCGCGACTCCCGGCGAAATCGCTCCAGCGCGATCTGATCTTGAACCATCTTCGCGTTCAGGACCTTGAGCGCGAGTTCTTGTCCGGTGTGCACGTGCTCCACCGCGTACACCGAGCCCATCCCGCCTTCGCCGAGGCGTTCTTGGACTCGGTAACGACCCGCGATGAGCTTTCCGGGGGGGAGGGTTTCCGTCTCTTTCATGGCGCAAGTAAGAGAGGACTTAGGTCGACAAAGGCTATCACGCCGGATCCAGATCGGGCCAGGTGGCGGTGGTCTCCGCGGGTAATGGCCCTGGAAACCGCTGGGGGCTTCTCCCAAGCAGCGAGCGGGGGTAAGCCATGGCGTCCACAGATGACTTGCGGAGCCAAAGCAGTTCTCATCGTCACGAGGAGCGTCACCGGCACGTCCACCAACGTGGCGCAGCGCCGCGCAGAGCTGGTTTGCGACGCGCCCGCCGGACACGACGGGTCGCACAGCGATTCGCGCCACACCGAGACCTGGGAGGGCGAGCTCGGCAAGGTGACGACCCTACTTCGTCACCAAGGCTGAGCGTCTCGTCGCCCTCGCCGCCCGGGGCTACGATCCATCCGCGAGCGCCGAGCGCAGCCGTGCGAGCGTTGGAGCGTCGGCGAGCAGGCGAACGGTCACTCCATCTTCGCCGTAGCGTTCCTCGAGCACGCGACCGACCTCGTGCATTTCGGCGACCAGTCGCTGGGCCGTCCAGGGCACGAAGAGTTCGCTCTCGAGGTAGTCCTCTTCGAAGAAGGCTACCAACGCGTCGCGCACCCGGATCACGTCGGCCGGATCGTGCGCTGACGAGAACCAAGCATTCGGCCATTGGCGCCGCAGCTCCTCGAGTTCCTCGGCGCCCAGCTTGTCGATCTTGTTCATCACCACGCGCATCGGCAGCCCCTCGGCGCCGATCTCGGCCAACACCGCCCGGGTGACCTCGAGCTGGCTCTCCCAGCTCGGATCGCTGGCGTCCACCACGTGGAGCAACAGCGACGCTTCGAGGGCTTCGTCGAGCGTGGATTTGAAGCTCGCGACCAAGTCGTGGGGCAGCTTCTTGATGAAGCCGACCGTGTCGCTGACCAAGATGCGGGGTTTCGTCTCGGGCGAGAGCGCACGCACCGTGGTGTCGAGGGTGGCGAAGAGCTTGTCTTCTACGTGGACCTGACTGGCAGTCAGCGCACGCATGAGGGAACTCTTGCCGGCATTGGTGTACCCCACCAAGGCCACACGACGAGCATCGCGCCGGTGGGCGCGCCGCACGCCGTGGTCGCGCTGGATAGCCGCAAGCTCGGCTCTGAGCTCGGCGATGCGGTCGCGGATCTTGCGTCGATCGAGCTCGAGCGCGGCTTCACCCGCGCCGCGACCGGCTTGTCGCTCTCTTCCGGCGGGCGATTCCCGGAGGCGCGGGGCGGTGTAGGCGAGTCGCGCGATCTCGACTTGCAACCGCGCTTCGCGGCTCTTGGCGTGGCGATGAAAAATCTCGATGATGACCCCGGTTCGGTCCAAAACCGCCGATCCCGTCGCACGCTCGAGGTTGCGAGCCTGACTGGGTGAAATGTCGTGATCGACCGCGACCAGGGCGATCTTCGGCTCGCTGTCCTCGGCGGGTTCTTCCGGCCCGCTGGCGTCTGCTTCGGGCTCGCGTCGGCGCCGAGCCTTGCTCAACTTCCGGAGCGGAAGCGGCGTGCCCGACTTCCCGCTGCCGCCGGTGAGCTCGGCCAGCTCCGCTAGCTTTCCTTCCCCAAGCACGGCTCCCGGGGCGAGGGTGGCGCGGGGCTGTGTCACCCAATCCACCACGCGGTAGCCCAGCGTCTTCACCAGGCGCCCCAGCTCGGCGAGGCTCGCGTCGAGCTCGGCCTCGCTGACGTCGGGGTGCCTCACCGCGATGAGCACCGCGCGATTGCCCTCGCCGGACGACATCAGCGAGCGCCCACTCAGCGGTTCTGCCGCAAGACGTCGCGCAGCACTCGCACCAGGTCGAGCGCCGTGACGATGCCCACGACGGCGTCGCCTTCGGTGACGACGATGCGGTGGATGCGCCCCCGCGCCATGGTGTCAGCGGCTTCGTCCACGGGCGCGTCGGCGGCGATCTGGAAGACCACCGGGGTCATCACGTCGCCCACGATCTGAGACGGCGCACCCTCGATGATGAGCGAGCTCAGCTCTTCTTCGCCGAGCGGACAATCGAGCGAGGTCGCGAAGTAGCCGCCCTCGGTCATCTCTGGCGTGTCCTCGGAGCGCATCACGTCGGTCGCCGATACGACCCCGACTAGCTTGCCGTGGGCGTCGACCACCGGGGCGCCGCTGATGCTGTGCTCGAGCAGGAAGGTCTTGAGCTCTGCCAACGTCCAGTCAGAGCCGGCCGTCAGCACCTTGTGCGTCATCACTTCTCGAACCAGCACCGCGTACCTCGTCTCGTGGGCCCGAGGGCCGTTCAGGGGGCGGGAGCATACTCATCGGCGCCCGATGTGCGAGCACAATCACCAGCGGCCGGCGTGAATTACTGCGTAATCGAGCTCGGACTCCGGCGCGGGCGCTCGTTCGGTCTCGCATTCGGAGCGCGCGCGTTCCACCCGCGACGATCGGCGCTCCTCTTCCTCGAGCGTCAACGCCCACTCGGCGGCGAGCGCCTCCAAGATGGTGGCCGGACGCCGCACGGCAGCGGGCGTCGAGACTGCGATCACGCCGACCAGTGCGACGGGCGACCAGATCGGCACCACCAAGAGCTCGTGACACCCGAAGGCCAGCGCCAACCGTGGCGGTGTCGGGCGCAGGGCGCAGGAGTCGACTTCTTGCAACCAGGCCATGAGCACAGCCTGCTTTTCGTCGCTGAGCTCGAGGGGGGAGCCCGAAACTCCGAGCTTCGCCACGGCACCCGTCAGATCGACGACGGCGGCGACTTCGCAATCGACCGCGTAGCGCGCGCGCGCTGCCAGGCCCGCCGCGTCACCCTGCTGTCGGGCGAACACACCGCTGTCGAGCTCGGGCTCGAAGTAGAAGCTTCCGTCGTCCATGGGACGTCCCCGGCCGACAAAGAGTCGAAATCGGGGCGCCGGGCCAAGGATCGGACGGAAAATGACGGGGTGGGTGTGGGAGCAGCTCCCACCAGTCAGGCCAGGGCGCGCAGCGCCTCGCCGATGCGTGGCAGCGCGTCCTGGACCTCGCGCAGGGACACCGCGCCCACGCTCAGGCGGAACCAGCCGTCGTCGTCCGGGTAGCCAAAGGCCTGGAAGGGAACGACGCCCACTCCCGCTCGATCGAGCAGCAGCTTGCGGATGTCTTCATTGCTGGAGAGCAGCGTGCCGTCCGGGGTCTTCTTGCCGAAGGGCGCGACGCGCACCGTCAGGTAGATCGCGCCTTCGGGAGACAAGCTGTCGACCGGAAGTCCCTGGGCCTTGAACGCCTGGAAGCCTTCGTGCAGAGCGTTCAGGCGACCCACGATGCCCTGCTTGATCTCGCGGACGTAGGTCTTGATGCTCGCCGTGTCGTCGAGAAACTTTGCGGTCGCGACCTGCTCGGCGCGGGGCGCCCACGCCCCGACGTGACCCAAGATCGAGCTCATGCGGTCGATGACGTCGACCGGGCCCACGGCCCAGCCGACCCGCACTCCCGTGGCGGCGAACGCCTTGCTGATCCCGTCCACGAAGATGGTGTAGCGCGCCATCTCGGGGTCGATGCCCGGCGGAGTCACGTGGCTGGCCCCGTCCGCGGTGAGCATCCAGTAGATCTGATCGTACATCAGGAACACCGGGCGTTTTCCGGTCTTCTCCCGCTTCTCGTTCTCGCTCAAGATGGCCTCGGAGATGCCGGCGAGCATGTCGCGGCTCATGGCCGTGCCGGTCGGATTGAGCGGCGAGTTGAGACACACGAGACGCGCCTCGCCCAGGCTCGACGAGCATGCTCTCGCGCGTCGGCAGGAAGCGCGTCTCGGCGCCGCACTTGACGGCGACCCCGCGGGCGCCCGTCATCTGCACGTAGTGGTTGTTGTTCCAGCTCGGCAGCGGGGAACACGACCACGTCGCCGGGATCGACGAGCGTGCGATACACGCCGTAGATGACGGGCCGCGCGCCGCCGCAGATCAAGCATGGACTCGATCGGCACTTCGAGCCCGAGCTCACGCGCGTAGAAGCGCTGCACCGCGCTTCGCAGCTCCGGCATGCCATTGGACGGCGGGTAGTTGGTCTCGTGCGCCTCGTAGGCCTCGACGATGCCTTTCTGGAGCGCGTCGGGGATGGGAAACTCCCGCGGGTCGAAGTCGCCGACGGTGAAATTGCAGATCTTCTGCCCCTTCTGGACCATCGCGCGGATGTCTGCGGCGATCTTCAAGATCTCCGATCCGACGATGCCGGAAGCCATGCTGGAAACGCGCGTCACGCCGGCGGCGGGACGGACGAACTCGGTGAGGTCGGTCGTCATGGTCCCGAGCCTGCCACGGGAACGCCCGAAGGCACCTGACAAAGCGCATCTCGCGCTGCGTCACGCGTGAGCAGGGGCGCCGGATTGCGCGCTGCGCAGTTGCCCTCCGCCCTTGCAGCTAGCGCGCGATCTGCGTGCGTCGTGGCGCGAAGCTCACCCGCCGCGTCTCTTTGATGCGGCCGCCGTCGAGCTCTCCCTCGACGATCTCGTATCCGAGCAGGGCCAACACGCGGTTTCGCAGGAACAAGGGCCGAGCGTTGCCGTACCAGTCCACGCACGAGGCGCGACAGCCGTCGTCGCCGTTGCCGTCGGGCCGCGCGCCCAGGGTGCCCAGCTCGCTGAACCGGAGCAGGTCATTGCGCAGAAAGAGCACCGACGCGGACCCGTTGACGAGGTGCTCGTGACCCGGAGAGCGCGTCGCCGTCCGTGGACTTGCGGCACGCGGGTCCCAGCGCGGCCGTGAGCCCGAGTGCGACGACGACCAAGTTCTTCGGGAGCCTCTCGCGAAATGACACGGCGGTGCCCCGTCAACGCCGGGCAACACAGCGGCCTTACAGCCGCGGTCGCTTGACGAAGCTCGCGGGTCGGCTCCACGCTGATACGAGATGCGGCGAATCGGAGGGCTCCTGCTCGTGGTCGCGCTCTTCGCGGGCGGGTGCACGCCCAAGATGCGGGCCCAGCGCCTGCTCGGCAAGTACGAGAAGGTGTTCGCGACCTGCCGCAAGCTCACCGAAGAAGCCGGGGTGCGACCGGGCGAGCACTCGTGCGCCAAGGTCGCCAGCCTCGCGGTCGAGGCGTCGCTGCGGGACACCGGACTCGACGCAGCCGAGTGGAAGCCGATGCTGGCAGCGTGGCTGACCGAGACCAGCTTCGCGCCGTACTACATCGACTCGTCCAAGCCGTTGGTCGGTCCAGAGCTGACGCCTCCGACCCCGGAGCTCGTTGCCACCGGCGCTCCCGCCGGCAGTGCCTCGCCGACCCGTGTGGCCGCGAGGCCTGTGCCCAACCTCATGCCCACCGCGTCGGGGGTGATGCTCGCGCCGCCGATCGACGCGGGGCCGCCGGCGCCAAAGAAGGCCGCCTACGCAGCCGGCGCGAAGGTCGCGGTCCTCTGGAAAGGCAAGTGGTGGCCCGCCAGCGTGCTCAGCGTCAAAGCGGACAAATATTTGATCCACTACGACGGCTGGTCGAGCACCTGGGACGAGTGGGTCACGACGGCACGCATGAAGCAGCGGTGATCCAAAATGACCAATTCCTGACAAGAGTGCGAAGGTCCGTTCGCGCGACCATCGACAATCTCGCCGCGGAGACCGTTTTGCGCTAGGTGAACCCTTGGATGAACACGGCGACGCTGACTCAGACCGGAGACCTCGCCAGCGAGCTCTTCGCGTTGCTCCGAGAGACGGATCCGGCCAGCTTCACCCACGCGATGAGCACCCGCGCCAAGGAGCGCTGGTCGCGGATCCGGGCGTCGGTCGAAGAACTCTCGACCGAGACCGCAGCGCCGCCGCCCATCAGCGAGTCCGTCGCGACCCTGCGAGCCCTGATGGATGAGGCGGCCATCGAGACCTCCGAGTCCGCCAGCTATTGGCTCCGGCTCCGCCCGCACCTGATGGCCGTCTATGAGCGCCTGGCCGGCGAGCTTCGACGTCGTTCGGTGCGCGCTCCCACGCTGCGCCCCACCAACTGGCCGCGCATCGGTTTCCACGTCAGCTCCGCCGTCGGCGCGCTGCTTCTGCTCGAGGTGTTCCTGTCCCGCACCGGGACGCTGTGGGCCACCGGCGCGTTCGCCGTCTACTGCTGGGTGAACGAGACTGGGCGCGTGATCAGCAAGCGTTGGAACGAGCGGCTGATGCGCGTGCGCTTCTTTCGGGCCATCATCCATCCCCACGAGCACCATCACGTCAACTCTGCGACCTGGTACGGCACGGCGCTGGTGATCCTGGCCTTCGTCAGTCCGTCGTTCGCGTCGGCCGCAGCCTTGGCGGTCCTCGGCGTCGGTGATCCGGCCGCGGGCCTGGTCGGCCGTCGCTGGGGGCGCCGGCAACTGGCCGGTGGTCGCACGCTCGAAGGCACCCTGGCGTTTGCTCTGTTCGGCTCTCTTGCCGCCTTCGCCGTGCTCCTGCTCTGGCACGGCGCTGCGCCAATCCCCGCGCTGATCGCCGTCTCGGTGGCCGCGGGCGCAGCAGGCGCGGTGGCCGAAGCCGCCAGCGTTCGCATCGACGACAACTTGTCCGTTCCCCTGGCGGCGGCCGTGGCTGCGGCGCTCACCGGGTCCGTGCTCGGCCTTCGGATCTGAGCTCACTGCTCGAAGCAGTAGAGGTGTCCAAACCCACCGCACCCTGCCGGGCTCGGCATCTTGGTCCAGCTCTGATCGTAGGCGCGAATGTCCCCAAAGGTGCCCTGACCCTTGCCGCTCCAGGTCGAGCAATCTTGACTCGTGGCTGCCCCGTCGGCGTCTGTCCCCGTCCAAGCCGTGAAGCCGAGCAAGGTCTCGTCACCGAACTCGTCGTAGTCGAGGGGGACTTTCAGGACTTCGGTAGTGAGGCCCACCCAACCCTTGGCGATGACCGCGCCTTTGACGCGAACGTAGTTGCCGAGGGGCCTCGAGAAGCGCGAACTCGGAGACGAACTAGCGTCGCTCAGCCAGGCACGGAAGCTGCCGGGGAGTCCGACGAAGCTCGCGCGCTCGGTGCACAGCGCGTCCGCTGCTTCCGCCAATCCGAAGTCCGGCGTGTACTCGGTCGAGCTGACGAAGGCGACCTTCGAGGGCGGGGCGCCGCCGCCGCCGCCCGCGCCCGCGCCCGCATCGACGTTCGGCGGCCCGTCACCCTCGCCGCCGCCACAGGCGACCAGCATCAGGGATAGGCCAGCGACACGCCGCATCCGGCGAAGTATGGCACTGGGAACCCCAGGTCTGATCGCCAGGACACGGGGGGTGTGAGGATCCGCACACGCCGCCGTGGGGCTGAACCCCGAAAAGCCGTGGAAAACGCCCGAAGCCCCAGCGGCTGGCCGCCGGCACGGCGCATGCACTGATTCCCTTTGAGGCATCTGTCATGACCCGGCGCAGCAACTCTCCGAAGACTCCCTGGCTAGCCACCCTGTCCACCGCCGAGCTTCGGGTCGTCTTCATCCGCGCCCGTGAGCGCGCGCGTCGCACACGTCCGCCCGAGGCGCAGCGAAACACGACCCTCGTGCCCGGCAAGCACGCCGCCTGAGATTTCTCGGTCAGCGCAGCTCGAAGCTGAGTACGCGGGCTCCTTCGAGCTCGGCGTGGGTGAGCGTACGGGTCGACACCTGCACGCCGTCGAGAGTCACCGCTTCGACCTTCAGGCCTGGCTTTGGCGCGGGTGACGCCTTCACGGTCAGGTCGCCGCTCGGTCGGCGCAGCACCACCTTCGAGTAGCGCGGCGGCGAGACGATGTAGCGATCGGTGCCCGGCAGAGGATAGAGCCCGGTCGCCGCGAAGAGCAGCCACGCGCTCATCGTGCCGCCGTCGTCGTTGCCCGGCAGGCCGTCGACGCCGTCGCCGTAGAGCTCGGTGACCACCCAGTCAACCGTGGACCAGGTCTCGGCCGGCGAGCCCCACGCTGCAAAGAACCACGGCGCGCTGATGTCCGGCTCGTTGCTCGGCCAGTAGTGCGCGCGCACGCCCAAGATGGGCACGTCCTCTTTGCTCGCGGCGAAGAAATCGCGCAGGCGTTCGAGCGCTGCGCTCTCGCCGCCCAGGGTCTCCGCCAGACCTTCGGGATCGTGCGGCACCATCCACAGGTAGTGCCAAGCGTTGCCTTCGACGTAGGCCTTGTCCAGCGCGGTCGGATCCCCGAGTGCGCCCCAGCTGCCGTCGCCCTTGCGCGGCCGGAAGAACCCGATCCCGGGGTCGTACACGTTTGCGTAGTTGCGTCCGCGCTTCGACAGCGTGCTCGCGTCGGCGGTCTTGCCGAGGCGAGCGGCCCAGAGCCCCAGGGCGGCGTCGGCCACGGCGTACTCCTGGGTCTTCGACACCGATCCGTTGGAGACCTCCGAGGGGATGAAGCCTTTTTCGAGGTACGAGCCGAGATCGGCGTCGCGGCCGCCGACCGGACCCGGGGACGGGCCGAAGGCCGCGACCCGAGCCAGATCGAAGGCTGCGGCTTCGTCGTCGAAGGCCACGCCCTTGAGCGCGGACTCCGCCAGCACGATCTCGCCGGGCGATCCGACCATGGTGTGCGAGTCGCCGTGCGCGATGCCCCAGACCGGCACTGCGCCGCCCTCTTTGGCCATGTTCACCAGCGACGCCGCGAAGTCCTCGTTGCGCTCGTCTTCGGAGAGCAGCAGCCAGGGGTGGAGCGTGCGGTAGGTGTCCCAGAGGGAGAAGTCGTTGTAGCGACGGCGGTTGCTCTTGGCCACCTTGCCGTGCACGTCGACGAAGCGCCCGTCGACGTCGCTCATCAGCGTCGGCATGAGCAGCGCGTGATAGAGCGCGGTGGCCATCACGGTCGTGTCGTAGCTCGAAGCACCCCAGATTTCGAAGCGGTCGGTGACGGCGCGCCAACGGTCCTCGGCAGCGCTTTGCATGCCTTCGAAATCGAAGTTCGGCGCTTCGGTCGCGAGGTTCTTCTGGGCGCCGGCGGCGTCCACGAAGCTCCCCGCGATCCGCAGCGTCGCCGTCGTCGTGCCCGCGGGCAACTCCAACCACGCGCCCAGCGGAACGCCGGTGGCGATGGGCTTCCCGGGCGAGAGGCCCCCGGCGTCGAAGGTGCCCACCGCCGTCGGCGTCACGTCGAGCAGGCCGCGCGCAAAGAGGTCGTAGCCGCCCGCTCGTTCCGACATGTTGCCGAGGTGGCGCACGTGGGCGTCGAAGCCGCTTTCGGCGAGCGTGACGTCCGCCGCTGCGATCTCACCCTCGAGCCGGTGATCCAGATCCAAGAGCAGCACCGGCTTCGCGTCGCTTGGAAAGGTGAAACGGAAGATCGCCGCTCGCTCGCTGGAGGTCAGCTCCACTCGAATGCCGTCTGCGAGCGTCACCGCGTAGTAGCCCGGCTTCATCACTTCGCTGGCTTTGTCGAAGCCGATCATGTGTCCAGCTTGGCTGCGCTTCTTTTCGCTCATGCCCAGCGTGGGCAAGATACCGATGGTCCCGTAGTCCGGCACGCCGGTGCCCTCGAAGTGCAGCAGCGAGAAGGCGCTGATGAAGGGGTCCTCGGCGTAGTAGCCCGCGCAGTGATAGAAGCTCGGGGCTCCAGTCTCGGTCCGCGTGTCCGGGCTAGGATGGATCATCGCGAAGGGCACGGCCGGGCCGGGGTAGGTCGATCCGACCCCGAAGCCGACTCCTGCGGTACCGATCCGCGGATCGATGGCGGCGAAGAGGTCCGCCCGAGCCGGCTCTGGCTGGACCTCTTCCTCGCCGTCGGAGCAGCCGGTCAGCGACAGCAAAGAGACGAAAACAACCGCCTGGCGCACGCGAAGTGGAAGCTACCACGGCGGCCTGGCCTTCGGGCCGCCGAGCGTGGGATATTCGCTGCTCGCACAAGAGGTCGATCGTGAGTGAAAGCCAGCGTTATCACGTCATCGAACGCATCGCCGCCGGCGGCATGGCCGAGGTGTTTCGGGGCGAGAGCGCCGGAATCGAGGGCTTCCGCAAGAAAGTCGCCATCAAGCGCGTCTTGCCCAAGCTCAGCGCCAACCGCGAGTTCATCCAGATGTTCTTGGACGAGGCGCGCCTCGGCGCCTACCTGAGCCACAGCAAGTGCGTGCAGGTCTTCGACATCGGACAAGGTGCCGGGGCCCACTTCATCGTGATGGAGTTCGTCGACGGTGCGGATCTGAAGGAGGTCCTCGACTACCTCTCCGCGCACAAGCAGCAGATGCAGGTCGAGGTGGCGTGTCGCATCGCCATGGACGTGTGCGAGGGGCTGTCCTACGCCCACGCGGCATGTGACCACTCGGGTCGGCCGCTGGACATCGTGCACCGCGACATCTCGCCGCACAACGTGCTCATCACGCGCTGCGGCGAGGTCAAGCTGGTGGACTTCGGACTGGCGAAGGCGAGCTCGCACCTGACCGACGAAGACGAGGACATCGTCAAAGGCAAGTTCGGCTATCTCGCACCCGAGGTGACCCTGGGTCAGAAGACCGACAAACGCGTCGACATCTTCGCGGCGGGCATCCTGCTTTGGGAGATGCTCGCGGGCCGTCGGCTGTTTCTCGGTGAGAGCGACGTCGAGACCTTCAAGCTGGTTCGCGCGGCCGAGATCCCCGACCCGCGCAAGTTCCGCGGGGACATCCCCGAAGAAGTCCTACGCGTGCTTGGTAAGGCGCTCGCCAAGGATCCAGCGCAGCGCTACCTCTGCGCCGACGACTACGCGCGAGATCTCGGGCTGGTTTTGCGCGGCCTCGCTCGTCCAGTGACCTACCTCGACATCGCCAAGATCGTCGGCTTGGCCGCCGACGCCCGCCTCGCGCGTCGCAAGGCCGAGGGCAAGAACAAGGCAGGGGAGATTGGCGATCTGATCATCGACACTCTCCACCAGTTCTCCGGCTCCCCGGGCAGCGTCGCGTCCGAGGCCCTGCACGCGAGCCTGGGCACCCCTGGCATCGAGGCGGGGGGAGGCGGCTTCGAAGATCCGAGCGGTTGGGGCCTCGACGCCGTGTTCGAGGAGGCGTCCAAGTCGGCGCGCCGCTCCGAGGTCGAGGCCGAGGCCGTAGAGGTCGAGCCCGTCGAAGTCGAGCCCGTCGAGATCGAACCCGCGCGTCCCGCGCCGCCACCGCGCGCAGCACCACCGCCTCGGGCAGCCGCCGCTCCACCCGCGACGCGCTCCGTGGTCCCCGACGGGGGGCGCCCGGCTCCGGCACCCGCCGAACCGGACGCACCCCCGGCGCCGCGCGAGCGCGTGGAGGCCGAGCCCAAGAAGGACGGTCCGTTCTGGCGGCGTTGGTTCGGGAGCTGAGCGCGCCGTGAGATCGTCGCGCTGGCTGGGTGCGACCGCGATCCTCTTGGTGTCGGGCTGCGCGGATCGCGGCGGGCGACCCGCGCGCCGCTACCCACCCATCGCTTCGACTCCGCCGACTTTGCAGCCCACGTCGTCGGCAGTAGCGCCGGTGCCGGTCCCGCTCGATCTTCCAGTGGCCTCGCCCACCACCGTCAGCTTCAAGCTCGGTCCAGCCATCGACTTTCGCGCAGGCGCGGCGCTGAAGCCGGTCCCCATCGCCAAGCAGACCGCGATCCACGCGCTGTCGCCCGACGCGAAGAGCTGGGTCATCGACGGCCCGAACAACACCGCCTTGCTCGTCTCGCCGGGGCTGCCTCAGCCCGTGTCGCAATCGGTTTGGGTGCCGAGCGCACGATTCTCGGACGATGGGACCCAGGTGTTGATTTGGAGCATGAGCGGCCTCGCGGTGATCGAGGTCGCCACCGGGAAGTTCCTCGCGAGCCGCGACGGTGCGATCTGCGGCGCGCGTTTCTCTGGGGCTCGCGAGATCGTGTTCCACGAAGAGTCGAAGGAAGCGGACGCGCGGCTCTGGCGTTGGGCGCCGGGGGCACCCCAGCCGACGGCGCTCGGCGCTGCGCGCAAGGCCGAGACCTGTCAGGCAGCAGCAGATGGCTCGCTCTGGCTGGTCGAGAGCTACGCAGAGCGCTCGGTGATCGACGGGCGAACCGGCGGCGCGCGCGTCATAGCTCCTCCCGATCGTGGTGGGAGCCTCTCGCCGGGTGGCAACCGCGTCTGCACCGGAGACGACCGCGGTCTGTCGTGTCTGCGTCAACCCGACCAGCGCACGGAACGTGTCTGGGACAAGCCCACCAGTGACTTTATCGTGTTCGACGGCAGCGGATCCCACGCGATGATCAGCTACGCCGACGGCGCCGACGGAGTGCGCGATGCGTTCGCCCTGGTCTCGTTCGAGGCCCAGACCGTAGCGCCGCTCCGCGGCGTGAAGGGCACCAGCGGCAGTATGTTCGCGCTCACCACCGGAGCGAAGTTGCTCACCATCGGCAGCGGCAGCGGGCTCTGGGTCTACGACCTCGAGCGCCGGCAGAAGCGCTTCGCGGCCCACCGCCCGCTCTACGGCAACTACGTGTTTCCGCATCACCCGCGGCGCGTCGTCGCGGGCACCGACGAGCCCATGGACCTGTTCCTCGTCGACGTCCCATCGCTATTCCCTTGACGTCCCCGCCCGTCGCTCGGAAAACCCCCGACGATGCGACTTCGAGCCCTGCTTTGTACCGGCATCGTGTGTGCAGCCACCAGCCTTGCCCAGGCCACGCCGCCTCCCAAACCACCCGCGGCCCTGAGCCTACCCGTCGAGCAGTACCAGCTCGACAACGGCCTCACCGTGCTCTTGAGCGAAGACCACCGGCTGCCGGTGGTGGCCACCGAGATCCGCTACCTGGTCGGCTCGGCCCACGAGCGCAGCGGTCGCAGCGGCTTCGCCCATCTCTTCGAGCACCTGATGTTCCAGGGCAGCAAGCATTTCGACGACGAGTACTTCAAGCCCTTCGAGCCCATCGGCGGCAACGCGAACGGAACCACCACCCAAGATCGTACGAACTTCTTCGAGCGGGTGCCGTCGAACTATCTGGACCTCACGCTGTGGATGGAATCCGATCGGATGCATCCACCTGCTGCCGGCGCTGACCCAAGACCGTCTCGACAACCAGCGCGACGTGGTCAAGAACGAGCGCCGCCAGCGCTACGAGAACCCGCCCTACGGCATGGCTTGGATCTACTTGACCGAGTCGCTCTACCCCGAGAGTCATCCCTACGGGCACTCGGTCATCGGCTCGCACGCGGATCTGACTGCCGCGTCTCTGGATGACGTGAAGGGCTTCTTTCGTGACTACTACGGTCCAGCCAACGCGGTCGTGACCATCGTCGGAGACTTTCGACCCGCCGAAGCCAAAGCGCTGGTGAAGAAGTACTTCGGCGGCGCCGAGGGCAGCCCGGTCAAGCGAGCCGCGGCGCCCGCTGCCAGCATGCCAAAGCTCGAGTCCATCGTGCACGTCACCAAGACGGACGACGTGAAGCTGCCGCGCATCTATCTGGCCTGGCACACGCCGGCGATCTTCGCGGCGGGCGACGCCGAGCTCGATCTTCTCTCGAGCATTCTCGCGAGCGGCAAGACCAGCCGCCTCTACAAACCCCTCGTTTACGACAAGAAGGTCGCCAAAGACGTCGAGGCCTTCCAGGTGTCGATGCAGCTCTCGAGCTTCTACGTGGTGCAGGCCACCGCGGCTCCGGGCAAGACCTTGAAGGAGCTCGAGACCGCCCTGATGGACGCGCTGAAGAAGGCTTTGGCGACGCCGCCTTCGGACGACGAAATGAAGCGCGCGGTGAACGGGTACAAGAAGGACTTCTACCAGCGAGTCGAGGGCGCGGTGTCGCGGGCCACGACCCTCAGCACCTACTATCACTCGACGGGCAAGGGCGACTTCATGAAGCAGGATCTCGCGCGCTACACCGGCGCCACGCCTCAGGGTGTGCACTCGGCCGCGCAACGGTGGCTCGATCTGACCCGTCACGTACGCATCGACATCGTGAAGGGCCCCAAGGCCGGAGGCGCGCAGAAATGATCCGCCGCGCTTCTACCCTCGTTGCTCTCGCAGCTGTCGCCTGCGGTGGGCCGCCGCCCGAGCCCGCCAAGCTCCCGCCCCTGCCTCCGGTGGTCGCTCCGCCCAGCGCGCCGACCGTCGCGGCTGGCGCGCCCGACCGCAGCAAGCTGCCCACGCCGGCGCCGGCGCCGAGCTTCGCGCTCCCCCGCCCGAAGATCTCGGCGCTCTCCAACGGCATGAAGGTCTACTTCGTCGAGCAAGGCCCGACTCCCTTGGTGAGCGTGCTCCTGGTGGTGCCTCGGGGCGCCTCCACCGATCCAAAGGGCAAGGCCGGCCTGACCGCGCTCACCATCGACATGCTCGACGAAGGCGCGGGCGGCAAGGACGCCCTCGCGCTCTCCGAAGAGCTACAGCGTCTCGGCACCGACTACGGGGGCAACGCCGACGTCGACTACGTGATGTTGGCCATCAACACCATCGCGGACAGCTTCGACGCCAGCGTCACGCTGCTGGCTGACATCGCCCAGAAGCCCGCCTTCGACGCCAAAGAGTTCGCGCGGCGCAAATCCCAGCGCATCGCGGACGCTCTCGCTGCGGAGAGTGAACCGACCTCGGCCCGGAGCATCGCGCTGCGCAAGGCGCTCTTCGGTGACGGCTACGCAGGAGCCCTCGCTGGCGGCACGCGGCCGACCCTCGGCAAGCTCCAGCTGGCGGACGTCAAGGCCCACTACGCGGCGCTCGTCGTGCCCGAAGGCGCGGCCTTCGTGGTGGTGGGCGGCGTCGATCAGGCGCGAGCGGTGAAGGCGCTGGAGGCGAGCTTCGGCAGCTGGAAGGGCTCCGCCAAGTCGAAGAGCGCATCCGTCTCCAGCGAGAAGCCCGACAAGGCGATCTTCTTCGTCGACTACAAGGATTCGACGCAGACCGCTCTCGCCATCGCCCGGCGCGCTCCTGGCGAGGGCACGCCGGACTACTTCCCTGCCATGGTGATGAGCCGCGTGTTTGGCGAAGCCTTCACCAGCCGGCTGAACCTGAACCTGCGCGAGGCCAAGGGCTATACTTACGGCGCTCGTTCGAGCTTCCAGCGCTACAAAGAGACGGGCCTGTTCGCCCTCGCCGCCAGCGTGAAGCGCGAGACGACCCGAGCCAGCATCGACGAGTCGTTCAAGGAGCTGCGCGACCTCTGCGCGTCTCGCCCGATCTCGGCGCAGGAGCGCGCCGAAGCGGTCGGCGGGCTGCTGCTCGGCTTTCCCGGTCGCTTCGAGCGCGGCGGCGACGTTGCTGCGCAGCTCGCCAACCTGCCTCTCTACTCACGTCCCGACGACTGGCTCGAGAAGTGGTCCGACCACGTCAAGGCCGTCAGCGTGGAGCAGGCCAACGAGCTGGCCAAGGGCTACTGCAACCCGGACGAATACGTGGTGGTCCTGGCCGGTGATCGCAAAGTCGTCGCGCCCACGCTCGAGGGCCTCGATCGCAAGATCCGGTTCTTCGACGCCCAGGGCAACCCGGTCAAGTAGGGACCGAGCGCGGAGTCAGCCGCACTTGTCCTTCAGACACTGCGAAAAGCCGGCGCAGGTGGGGTTCTCGGCGGCGCAGCCGAACAGCGCGTTGCTGTAGGTGAGGCCGCCCTTGATCGTGTCGCAGGCGAGCGGACATTGAGGATCGTTGCAGTAGGGGTTCTGGCAGCCGGACCCCTGAGCGCAATACGCCGTGAAGTTCGCGCAGGCGGTCTGGCAATCGATTGTCGAGGGCTCGTAGGGCTTCGTGGCCGCTGAGCAGAGCATTCCGCCCGAACCCGCCGCGCCGCCCGCGCCTGACGTGCCACCCGTAGCGCTGCCGCCGCTGCCGCCACCGCTTCCAGCATCGGGGCTCGATTTCTCGTCGTCGGAACCGCACGCGATCATCAGGGTTGCCAAGGCGACCAAACCAAACGCGAGCTGACGCATGGGCCCACCATATCGCCAACGCCGGCTGCCACGCCTGATGGATGTCACCATCGCGGGGACGGAGATGGCCTCGCGGACGGATCGGAGGACGCGACCTGCAACGGGCAGGCCGACGTCGGAGAGACGGGGGCCACGAAGGCCGACTCGGCGTGCAATTCTTCAAGGCCACGCTGACGGTCGTAGCGGACCGCCCGGCGGTCGCCGCAACCCAGTCGGTCGTCGTGGCCGTCCCGCCCAAGCTCTGACGGTCCCGGGGAGCCTGACCCCCGACGACACGCTGCGCTCGGTGGTTCAGCCGCATTCTTCGAAACGTGGGCTCGGCCCGCCGGCACCGGGAGCCTCGAACTCTCGCGCGCTCAGGCCAGCGTTCGCCGCGGGCGATCGAGTGAGCTAAGCTCTTGGATTGATGGTCTCGTTCGTGCGCGCGCTGCTGTGCCTGCCGATCCTGGTCGGCTGTGCCGCATTCGACGACGCCGAGGCG
The DNA here is from genome assembly GCA_963716725.1 of uncultured delta proteobacterium. Classification (GTDB taxonomy): domain Bacteria; phylum Myxococcota_A; class Polyangia; order Polyangiales; family Polyangiaceae; genus JADJKB01. The sequence goes on along the minus strand of CAVQUB010000021.1, from coordinate 67,495 downwards.
CTGAGCGACTCGGACGCCGGGGACGCAGCAGCGGGCGGCAGCGGCGCCGGCGTCGGCGACGGCGGCTGGGTTGGCGGCAGCGGCGGCACGAGCAGCGGCGGCACGAGCAGCGGCGGCACGAGCAGCGGCGGCACGAGCAGCGGTGGCGCGAACAGCGGCGGCGCGAACAGCGGCGGCACGAGCAGCGGCGGCACGAGCAGCGGCGGCGCGAGCAGCGGCGGCGCGAGCAGCGGCGGCACGGGCGCTGGAGGAGGAACCTCGTGTTCGAGCCCCGCCGACTGCGCCGATGGCAATCCGTGCACCAACGAAGCGTGCACCAACGGCAAATGCGTGAAGACCTTCGCGACCTCGGGAACGTCTTGTGGCAACAACACCGTCTGCGACGGCGTCGAGACCTGTGACGGGAGCGGCAACTGCAAGCCGGGCACGCCTCCGCAGGTGAACGACAACAACGCCTGCACCACGGACTCCTGCGACCCCACCAACGGCGTAAAACACACCCAGGTGAGCGTCACCGACAACGACGCCTGCACGACGGACTCCTGCGACCCCACCAGCGGTGCCATCTCGCACACGCCCGTGAACATCGACGACGGCAACGCCTGCACCACGGACTCCTGCGATCCGGTCACCGGCGTCAAGCACACGAACAAGACCAGCTTCAGCCAGTGCGGTTCGAGTTGCCCGAGCGGGTATCACGTGTCGTCGCTGGGCACGAGCTGCTCGTGCGGTTCGTGCAGCTCGTATCAGGCCACCTGCGCGCCGGACTGCGGCAACAGCTTCTCGACCTGCGGGTCGAGCTGTCCGAGCGGGTATCACGTGTCGTCGCTGGGCACGAGCTGCTCGTGCGGTTCGTGCAGCTCGTACCAGGCGAGCTGCGCTATCAACAGCGGCAACAGCTTCTCGGTCTGTGGGTCGAGCTGTCCGAGCGGTTACCACGTGTCGTCGCTGGGCACGAGCTGCTCGTGCGGTTCGTGCAGCTCGTACCAGGCGAGCTGCGGTATCAACAGCGGCAACAGCTTCTCGGTCTGTGGGTCGAGCTGTCCGAGCGGTTACCACGTGCAGTCCACCGGCACGAGCTGCTCCTGCGGTTCGTGCAGCTCGTATCAGGTGAGCTGCGTGAAGAACTGAAGGCCGGTCGGCGGCGCTTGCGCCTGTCTGCCACGGCGGATACTCCGGATCCTCATGAGTGCAACCTACCTCCTGGTCAACGCCGACGTGCGGGTCATGGACGACGCCCTCACCCGCGCCGACGCCATCGCCTGGCGCGACGGCCACGTGATCGCCGTCGGTCGCCAGGACGAGGTCGAGGCAGCGGCGGGTGGTGACGCCACCACGTGGGACGCGGGCGGCGCGGCCGTGCTGCCGGGCTTCATCGACGCGCACCATCACCCCTGCATCACGGCGCTCTACGGCGGCCAGCTACGGCTGGCGCCGCCGGCGGTGACGGACATCGCGGGCCTTCAGCGCGTCTTGCGCGATGCCGCGTCGGCGCTGCCCGAGGGCGAGTGGTTGATCGCCACCGACTGGGACGAGCTGCTCTTGGCCGAGCGGCGGGCTCCGACGCGGCAAGAGCTCGACGACGCGGTCCCCGATCACCCGCTGATGGCCATGCACTACACCTGCCATCGTGTGGCGGCCAACAGCCGTGCGCTCGAGCTCGCCGGCATCGATCGACACACGCCGGATCCTTCGGGTGGCGCCATCTCGCGCGACCGCAAGGGCCTGCCGGACGGAGTGCTGATCGAGCGCGGCATGAGCCGGGTTGAATCGCTCGCGCGGTCCAGCGCCGTCGCGCGGGATGCCGAGGGCTTTCTCCAGCGGCTGAGCGACCACAACCACAGCCTTGCTCGCGCGGGCATCACCTGTGTGGTGGACGCGGCGGTGCCGCGCGATCTGGCGGATCTGTATCGAGAAGCCGATCGTCGCGGGCTGCTGCTCGTTCCCACCGTGATGATGCCCGTCTCGGTCACGGGCTACCTGGAGACGCCCTGGGACGCCCTCGATGGTCCGGTGACAGGAGAGACGCTTGGCAAGCTGAGCATCGGTCCGCTCAAACTCACCTTCGATGGTGCGCCGGGCTGCGCCATGTGCCTCGGTTGGTGGCAGACCGCCGGGGTCATGCTGTCTTCGTTCGCGCTCGGCATTCGCCACGGCACCCTGGATCCAATCCGCACCGCGTTCTCCGCCTCGCCGAAATTCGGTCGAAAGATCCGCACCGGCATTCAGATCTATGCTCGCGAGGAGGCCCTCGAGGTCGTCAAAGCTGCGACGGAGCGCGGCTTTGCTCTCGCCATCCACGCCATCGGGAACGCCGCCATCGATGTGGCGCTGGCGGCCTACGAGGCCTGCGGCACCAAGGTCGCCGACGCGGGCGTCCCTCGCATCGAGCACGCCACCTTCCTCGCCGGCGACCTGATCGAGCGCGTCGCCAACGCCGGCGCTGCCGTCGTGGTGCAGCCCTTCTTCCTGCAGATGCCGGGCATGGCCTGCGCGCCGAACATCCCCGGGCTCGAGCAGTTTGCGTTGCGCTCGTTGCTCGACAAGAAGGTCCGCGTCGTGGGCAGCTCCGACTTTCCCGTGGCCGGCTTCGAGCCGCTCGACGGCATTCGCTCAGCGGTGTTTCGTCGGACCTCCTTCGGTCAGATCCGCGGCGCGGATCAATGCATCGACGTCGACGAAGCCATCGTGAGCTACACGCGGGTCGCTGCCGAGGTCAGCGGCTGTGCCGATCGGACTGGCACCCTCGAGCGCGGCAAGCGCGCTGATATCGTCGTGCTCGGCGGCCCGCTGGCGAGTGGTCCCGATTTGGATGCTGCTCGGGTGTCGTGCACAATCGTCGGGGGCGAGCTCGCCTTCGGGAGCCTACCGGTGTGATCGGTTACATTCGGGCTCGTGCGGCACGTCATGACCCTCGACAACGGACGGACCGGGCTGACCTACGAGCTGGTGCTCGAGCTCGTGGACGGCTCCTGGGTCGGGACCTGGCGAACCGGAGACTCGGACGGACCGGGCGGACGCATCACGGCGGCTGACGCGTACGCCGCCTTCAAGCTGGCGAGTCGTGCGATCGAGGACGTCGACGAGGACGTCGTCGGCGTCGATTGGAGCTTTCAGGATCCGCTCCCGCCCTGGTTCAGCGAGTGAGAGCAGACCCGGTGCAGCGAGCGCGTTTCTGGCACGCCTGCGGCGCTGCAATGGTCGTTACCTGGCGCGGGTGGCACCCGATTTGCTCTACTGGGTGCGCATGAGGCTCTTCTCGCTGTTGTCGACCGCGGCTCTCCTCGTGAGCTACCCGAATTGCTCTTCGGCGAGTGATGCCGCCCCGCCACAGGTGGGCACCCGCTACGTAGAAGAAACGGCACACCCTGCCGATCGCTGGGGACTCCCCTTCACATTCTGGTTCCACGCCCTGTCCCTGGGTCCTTTCGGATTCCTGGGGTTCACGGCCGACTACTCGCCGGCCCGTTGGCTCGCCATCGAAGCGGGTGGCGGTTACAACGTTGACGGTCCCCAGGGCGCGCTTTGGCCCCGCGCCCGCGTGCCCCTGACGCGCGGATTCGCCGTCGGGGGCGGACCCTTCCTCGGGGTCGGGAACTACGACGCCGACAACGACTGCCTGATCTGTGGAGAGGACCAAGCGACCCGACGGCACCGAACGTGGAAACCGGCCATCGTCGGCGGGGGGCTGCTGGCGATCGAAGGCCGGGGCGAAAGCGGCTTCTCATGGAAGGTCTACGGGGGCGCGGGTCACGTTCTGAACGCGGGTGCGATCGAGTGCACACCCGCGAGCAGCCAAGCGGAGTGCACCCCCGGTAGCGCGCTCAGCATGCCGTATTTCGGCGCGGCCTTGGGCTTCACGCTCTGAAGCGGAGCCCCGCAAAGCGAGGCGCACGCGACACGGCGGCTGTCCCGCGCTACAGGTAGGCCTTCGAGGTCGATCATGATTTCTCCCATCTCCTTCGTCGCCGGCGCCGCCACCTGGAGCTTCGCCGAGTACGCCCTTCACCGATTCGCTGGTCACGCTCCGAAGCAACGCAAGAGCGACCAGAAGGCCACGCTCTTCGACGGAGACTTCGGGACCGAGCACCAGGCCCACCACACCGACACGCGTTACTTCACGCCGACCGAGCGCAAGCTGAAGACCGCAGCAGTCGCAGCCGCGGCCCTTGGCACTCTCGGTTCGCTGGTGTTCGGACCCCGGCGCGCGCTGTCCTTCGTGGCGGGCTTCGCCGTCACTTATGCGAGCTACGAGATCGCCCACCGTCGCACGCACACGCACGCGCCCCGCGGGCCCTACAGCCGCTGGACTCGCAGGCACCACTTGTCGCACCACTTCTCGAACCCGGGCACCAACCACGGGGTCACCAGCCCGATCTGGGATCTGGTCTTCGGCACTTACGTCGATCACGGTCGGATCCGCGTCCCGCGGCGGCACGCGCCGCCGTGGCTCATCGACGACCAGGGCCGAGTGCGTGACGAGTACACCGACACCTACGAGATCGCGGGCGTCGCGCGAGTGAGCGCAGCCGCTGCGGCGTGAGCGCAGCTCGAAGACGGCGACGTCCTTCCCTGTCGCGCACCTCGGAAGGGCCTGAAGACGCACGGCCGCTCGGGCCTCGCCCAGGTCCTGGTCGGCAGCGTGCCGGAAGCGCTAGGCGGACCACAGGTCGGAGAGATGGATGGCGTGCGCTTCGAAGGGCTCGCACCGCACAGTCGTATCGCCCTGCCACGCTCCCACGATGCGATAGCCGGCGCCGTCGAGGCGCAACACCTCGAGCGTTTGCAGGGTGGGATCCACGAGCCAGACGTGGCCGACTCGTTCGCGACCATAGATCGGCAGCTTGCGGGTGCGGTCGATGGGCGCGGTCGATGGCGACAAGACCTCGCACACCCAATCGGGCGCGAGCTCGAAGGCTGGCACTCGAGGGAGCGTGGGCATGCGTTCGCGCCGCCAGCCAGCGAGGTCGGGCACGAGCGCGTCACCGTTCAAGTGCAGCTCCGGTTCGTCCAGAATGATCCAGCCTCCCGGCCCGCCGCGGCCTCTGTCAAAGGGACCGTAGAGCTCGCCGCCCAAGCTGGATGCCGCTCGGGCGTGCGGGGACCCTGGCCTCGGGCTAGTGACGAGTTCGCCGTCGAGGATCTCCGCCACCAGGTGGTCCGGAGTCCCCTGAAGATCGTCGTAGGTGGCGCGCTTTCGCGCTGGAGCGGCCATGACGCTGCTGAGTCTAGCAGCGCTCGCGGCCCTCACGGCGACCGCTCAGGGTCGGGAGGCTGCCGCCGCGAGCCGCCGCTGAAATTTCGCCGAGATCAGTGAATGGTGACGATCTCGTAGCTGGCGTCGTCCCAGGCGTAGAGCTTGTTGGCAGCCGAGTCGAAACCGAGACCGTAGCTGCCCCAGCCCGTGCCGTAGGACGCGAGCACGTCGCTGTAGGGCGTGGCGCCGGCGGGGTTGCAGGTGAAGTAGACGAGGTCGTCGCCGGCCTTGAAGTACAGGAAGTCGGCGCTGCCGTCGTTGTTCGTGTCCTTGGCTTGCAGGTAGTTCTGGGTGGTCGACAGATCGAGGGCGTCGCTGAGGACGGTGACGGCCGAGGTCGCGCGGTCGACGCGGATCAGCCGGTCGCCGGTGCCGCAGGTCAGGTAGAAGTGCTTGTCGTCCGCGGCGATACCCATGCAAAACGACTCGCCCGGCACGCTGGCCTCGAGCTTGGCGGTCGCGGGTGGGGCCGCGGTCAGCGCGTCGACGGACCAGATCTGCGTCGGGTTGGCCGACGACGCCGACTCGGTCGTGACCATGTAGATGCGGCCCTTGTACAAGTTGGCCGAGTCGAAGGTGTCGAGGGGAGCGGAGGGGAAGATCGCGAAGTCAGTGATGTTCCAAGTCGCGCCGGTGTCCTTGGAGATGCGCCAGACGAAGCCCGTCGTGCCCGACGACTTGGACTCGACCGTGAAGAGGTCGGTTCCGCTCATCACCAGGTCGTAGCCCAGGTGCAGCGACGAGAGGCCCGCGGTGTTCGTGATCTCGACGCCGGTGCCGCCGGTCTTGGGCACTCGCCACAGCTCCGTCGAGCCGCCGAAGTACACGTTGCCGGTGGGGTTCTGATCCGGCACCACGTAGTAGACCACCGGGTAGCTCGAGGCGGTGCCCGTGGGCAGCTTGGTCACGGTCTTGCCGACCATGCCAGCGCTGCCCGGCGTGCAGGGCGGAGTGACCACGGTGAAGGACCAGGGTGCCGCCGCGACGGGCTTCGAGCATTTCGCATCGACCAGGCCGGTCCAGGTCACGGTCACGATCTCGCCGGGCGGGAAGGGGCTCACCGGCTCGATCAGCATCGTCTTGTCGTCGGTCGAGAAGCTGATCTCGCTCGCGGACGCGACGTTGTAGGTCAGGTTCGTGCCCTTGTTGCCCGTCACCTTGACGGTGCCGGCGCTGTTGCTCACGGCGGTCTCGAAGGTGACCTGAAGCTTTGGCTTGAGCGACGTTGTCGTGGCGCCGTTGGCGGGGCTCAGGGTCACTGCGCTGGCGGTGAAGGTGCTGCAGTTGATCTCGGCGATCTGCAGCTTCAGCGGCTTCGAGAGCGGCGCGGCGCCGCTGTTGGTGTCGGCGACGTACAAGAAGTAGGTCGTGCCGGCCGTGACCGGGAAGCTGTCTCCCATCGAGGGCTCGCTGTACTCCGAGGCGCAGGAGAGCTGATTCGCGAGGCTGCCACACACGCCGCTGCCCACGACCGCAACCCAGCGGTTGTCCGCGGGCTTCTCGAAGGTGAAGTCGACGGTGCCGGTGAAGGTCGGCTGATACACCAGCACGACGTCGGGTCCGTCCACGTCGTAGAACGAGCACGCGGGCGTGGTCGTGAGGTAGTCGTTCTTGCTCGCCGTCCAATTGATCGTGTTGAGTCCCTTCTGCACGACGATGACGTGTCCGCAGTCTTCGCCCGTCGGAGTCGCCGTCTTGCAGCTGTAGGTGCCGCCGGTGTCGTCGCAGGCCTGGCCGATCGGGCAAGTCGTGGTGATCTTCCACTCCTGGCAACCGCCGGTCGTGGCTTGGCACTCTTCGACTACGTTGGCGTTGCACTGCTTCGCGGCCAGCGTCGGACAGGGGTTCGTGCACACGCCTTCGCATTTGGCGGTGCCCCCGGCCCCGAGCTTGCACAGCAAGCTCCCGCAGTCTTGGCTCTTGACCCAGTCCAGGCAGCCAGTCGTGCCCTTGGTGCAGGTCTGAACCGAGTTGTTCGAGCAGATCTGCAGGCCGGCCTTGTTGCAGTTGGCGGGACACCCGGAGCTGCACGCGGCGGTTCCGCCGGTCGTCGAACAGGCTCCCCCGGACTGTGCGCAGTCGGTCTTGGTCACCCAGCCCAGGCAACCGCTGCCGGTCGTGGCGCACTCGCGCAACACGTTGCCGCTGCACTCGAGCTGCCCGGCCTTGCAGGCGTCCACGCAGGTCCCCGAACACTGGGCGGTCCCGCTGGTGTCGTCGCAGGTCTCGCTCTTGTCGGCACAGTCACTCGCCTCTGCCCAGAGCGTGCAGCCCTCGGGTCCAGCGGTGCAAAGCTCGATCGCCGTCCCGTTGCAGTGGGTTTGGTTGACCGTCGGGCAAGCGTCCTGGCAGCTCGAGCTCTTGCAGGTCGCGGTGCCTCCGGTGCTGGCGCAGGTCTTTCCGCTCTTCGCGCAGTCTTCGCTCTCGATCCAGGTGCGGCAGGCCCCGGCCACCTGCATGCACGTGCGCAGCGCGTTGCCTTCGCAGGTCGTATCGCCCACGTTGATGCACTGGTCGTTGCAGCACTTGGTGGTGTCAGTCGTGCAGCTGGCGCTGCACCCGAGCTGTCCCGAGGTGAAGCCCTCGGTCACGCACGAGCGACCTCCGAGGTCGGCGCCATCGCAGAACTCGACGCCGGCGGCCTTGCCGTCCCCGCAGCTGCCGACCGCAGTGGCGCCCGTCTCACTCTCGGCGCACGAAAACGCCAGACTCGAAGCGAAGGCGAGAACAGAGAACGCGAGGGCTTTCTTCATGGCACATGCTCCCGGGCACGGTGCCGCAATCACAGCTGCAGCCCGACCCTCCGGCGCCCGTCGATGGAGCGCGAAACGCGCGCCCAGCTAGCACCTGCGCGGCGTGGCGGCAACGACGCAGCGGGGGCGCATGTGGTGCCACGATCAGTGCACGGTGATGGCGCCCATCATGCCGCCCTCGGCGTGCTCCAGGATGTGACAGTGATACATCCAGTGCCCCAGCTCGTCGTAGCGCGACACCAGCTCGAGCTTGGAGCCGCTGCGAACGATGACCGTGTCCTTCCAGACCAGCGGCGATGCTCCAGCGGAGGAGCGCGCTTGGAAGAAGAACCCATGCTGATGGAAGGGATGATCCATGGGCACGCCCTCGGCGCCGCCGGAGTCGTCGCTCGAAGCGCAGCCCACGAGCAACGCCGCCGCCATCGCCCAGCTGCACACCCGACTCGCCATTGGTGGATGCATAGCGCTCGCCCGACTCGTCGCAAGCTACTCCGTGGGCGCGAGATCAACCCCGAATCACGCTCTGCAGCTTGCTGACCAGGAGCTCGATTGCGACGCTGTTTTCTCCGCCTTCGGGCACGATGATGTCAGCCCAGCGCTTGCTCGGCTCCACGAACATCAAGTGCATGGGGCGCACTGTCTTGTAGTACTGGTCGCGAATCGACTGAAAGGAACGCCCGCGCTGCTCGAGATCCCGGCGGATGCGGCGGAACACCCGGATGTCGGCGTCGGTGTCTACGAAGACCTTGAGGTCGAAGCGCTCGCGCAGCCGCGCGTCGGTGAACACCAAGATGCCTTCGACGGCGATCACCGGTGCCGGCTCGACCCGTTGCCGGTCGTCACGGCGTCGGTGGGTCGAAAAATCGTAAATCGGCACGTCGACGGGCTTGCCGTTGCGGAGCGCGTCGAGGTGCTCGACCAGCAGCTCCGTCTCCAGGGAGTCCGGGTGATCGAAGTTCACCTCGCAGCGGGCTTCGTAGCTGATGTCCTGACGATCTCGGTAGTAGCTGTCGTGCTCGAGGAGCGTTGCGGTGCCTTGGGGAAGCGCCGAGGCGATCGCGCGGGCGACGGTGGTCTTGCCCGAGCCGGTGCCACCGGCGACTCCGACGATGTAAGGGCGATTCACGGGGTCGGTCTATAGATCCCGCTGGCGCGGCTGTCTCGCGAAAGCGGCGACCCTTGCGGCTCGGGGGCCTTCGGCCCTAAGAACACGGGCTCGCCCCAGGGAGGCGACGAGCCATGAGGGCAACCTTGCTGATCTCCGTGGCGGCGTTGGCATGCGCTGCGCCACCCCCACCGCCCGAAGCGCCGCCGGCGCCAGCCGGGCCCAGGGCGCCGCAGCCGAAGAGCGCGGAGTGGCTCTATGCGGCCGAAGGCATCCGCGGCGGTCGGATGGCCGAGTGCGTTGCGCTGGTCGAGACGCTGAAGGGCGAAGAGCCGTGCAAGGGCGCGCTGTGTTCCTACGGTGCGTCGCTGGCTCGGGATTGGCTGAGGGTCTGCAAGCCGCTGGCCACGGAGCTCAGCGCGGAGGTCGAGCGGCGGGAGGCGGCGCTGTCGGCGAAGGCCGTTCAGCCTCCGTCTCCCTGCGAGGCCGAGGCCAAGCGGCTGCTCTTCGAGGCTTGCGACGGCGAGGCTGACTGCGCGAGCGTGGCGCAGGGCTGGGCGACGCGGTGTTCGGTCTGGAGCACGCCGCTGGTGGTCCGCATGCTCGAGGTCATGGCCCAGCGCAAACTCGGCGAGCGCGTGCGCATTGACGGGCGCGGTTGCCCCGCTCTCCTCGCCGAGGTGGCGAAGGCCGGCGTGTGCGTCCATCAGTTCGACTGTCAGGAGGCCTTGCCCGCCATCGAGACCTACCAGCGACGATGTGTATCGACGGCGCAGCCGTGGGCGCTGACTGCGTCGGTGATCACTCTCGCCGTACAGGCGTCCGCGAGTCCAGGCGTCGAGCCCCTGGCGGTCGAAGCGGGTGGCAAGCTCGAGGCGAAGCTGGTGCCGTTGGCGCTTGAGAGCGGCAGCGGCGCCGTGCTGATGGCCTGCGGAAAACGAGCCACGACCATCGACGCTTATTTGGGTATCCGGAAGGCGTGCTCAGAGGGTGAGGTCGTGGTCGCTCGGCGCTTCGAGGGGCCGACGGGGCCCGTGATGCGCGTGGGTCGCATCCCGCACCGAGACGACCGACAGTTTCTCGCGCGCTACCCCTCGCTGCGCGTCGCAGGCGAGCCCAAGGCGCGTTATCTGGCGGCGCTTCCCGCGTTCATGGCGTCGGTGGCTCGAGCAGAACGCGACGCGCAACCTGTCGACGACGGGCTCAGCGTGTTGGTGGCGGTCATCGCGCAGAACATCGACGCCATCCGGAACTCCATCGACTTCGAGACCGCGCTGCGTGCACGCGACGCCAGCATGGTCCCGCTGTTCTCGGCGCTGGGCGCCGCGAAGCTCGAGGCCATCCACCTCGATCTGCCGAGCGATCGTCTCGTCCCAGCACTGCATCGCGCGATGGCGCTGCCGCTGGCCGACGTCGACGCATCGGGCCGCGTGCGCCTTGGAGCAGTGACGGCGGCCGCGTCACTGGGGCTCACGAGCGTGCTGCCGAAGTCGGTGGCAGCATACCGCGAAGCGCTTTCGAGTCGGGTCAAGCTGCTCGACAAGCGGAAGCTGGGGGACGCTGCGGTCGGCAAGCTCGCTCTCGCGTCGGACGGTGCGGCGTCGCGCTGTGGTCAGGCCATGAAGGCCTTCGAGGCTGCGGAGGCCGTGCTGCTCGCCTGCGCGTTCGGCGTGCGGACTTGCGACGACGCGACCCGCCAAGCGGAGACCCAAAAGTCCGACGCCGCGCGCCGTGACGCGGAACTCGCCTGGCCCCAGGCCGCGACCGCCGTTGCGAGTCTGCCCAAGGAGCAGCGCTCGGGGGCGGAGAAGTCCGCCGAGCTCGCAGGTTGTCGCGAGCCCTGGTGGTGATCTCGCTCACTTCGGCGCGGTCTGGTCGAACTCGTAGGTCGGCGCCGGCGCTCCGTTGGGCCACTTGACCGTCAGCACCCGCCTGCCCCACTGGCTCCAGTCGAAGGTCCAATCGGCGTCGATGCCCGGCTTCACCCGCGTGACGATGCTGGCGACGCCCTTCTTCACGAAGGGCGGAATGCCACCGGAGTCGGCCCCGCGGGTCAGCTTCACGCCTTGGATTTGGTTCGCGGAACTGTCGGGTGTGCGGCACGAGACCCGCAGCCACTCGCGGACGAGCTTCGTCTCGCAGGCCAAGGGCGTGCTGTGGCGAACGGTGATCTCACCGACCGCTCCCCACTCGGCGACCGTCGGGGGCTTCGAGGTTCCCCCGCTGGGCATGCCGGTCTTGGACTCGGGACCCGTCGCGGCGGGCTCGGCCGGCGCGGGCGGTGCGGTGGGAGTCGGCGCCGCGGCGGTTGCAGTGGCGATCGGCGGCGGGGGCGCGAGCTCTTCCTTCTTCGCTTCCTGCTTGCACGCCAAGAGCAGGACCAGCACGCAGATCCCCACACCCATCGCCGTACCCTTCATGGGCCGAGCATGCGCGAGTCCCGGAGTAGCTGTCAATTTGACCGGGTGAAACTCGGCGGCGACACCGACCCTAGCGCGGCGATTGTTGGCGCGCTTCTGGCGGGCTCGCGGGCCGCCGTCTGCTGCCGCCCTACGGGTTCGAGCCGCGGCGCCGTTGGATGCTGCTAAGATGAGCGATCATGCGAGCACGGAGAGTCGGTGCGCTGCTGGGCGTCTTGGGTTGGCTGACGGCTTGCAGCGGGGAGGAGTTCGCGACCGATGGCACCGGCGGCGCGGCGTCGGGTGGTGCCGCGGGCGCGGGTGGCGGCGTCGGCGGCTCGTCCGGTGGAGGCGGAGTCGGCGCCGTCGGGGGCGCGACCACGGGTGGTGCGGGCGGCGCGAGTGGCTCCGGCGGCGTCGGCGCCGTCGGGGGCACGACCACGGGTGGCACGGGCGGCGCGGGCGGCGGTTCCGGCGGCGCGAGCGGCGGTGCCGGCGGGAGCGTCGCAACTTGTGGCGACATCCTGATGAGCGCGGTCCTGTTGTACACGACGCTGAACGACAAGGAGTCTATCGAGCAGCCCGCGATCATCGCCGGCAACGGAAGCGGCTATCCAGGTCCCGGCAATACCCATGTGGACGGTCAATGCGGCGGCGCGCTCCGCGTCGACGAAAAGACCGACTGCGCGAAGTTCCCCGCGCCGGGCAACATCGGCTTCAACTTGGGCACGATCGACTTCTACTTCCGTCCGAACTTCCAGAAGGCTGACAATCAGGTGCACTACCTGTTCACTCTGAGCGATATGTTCATGGAGCTCAAGAAGTCGGGAGCACCCGAGAACGCCCTGGTGCTTGGGATGAAGGGCACCCCACTTGCCTCGATCTCAACCGCAAAGCTGACCTTCGTGCAGGGCCAATGGACCCGGGTGACGGTTACCTGGAGCAACTTCGCCGGCAACTTCACCACCAAGATCTACCTGGATGGCGTCGAACTCGGCATGACCACCCAAGCCTACCCCGCGGCCGACGCTGGCCTTCCGCAGTACATGTACATCGGCAACTACCAGTGCAACCACGCCGCGCACGGCATGGGCGACTTCGACGACTTCAAGATCTACGACAAAGTCGTGCTGCCCAACTGAGAGGGTGAGAAGAAATCGGTTGAGCGTGCGCCGCCGGGAAATCGAGCGAGGGCGAGTCCCAGGCGCAGGGCGGGAGCGCGTGGGGCGCGACGCGATTCGGGTGGTCCGAGCGCGGAAGCAGAGCGGTGGCGGGGTCAGACGCCGAGTGTGATGGCGCGCAGGATGTCGTAGGTGAGCGCGAAGAGCGTCACGCTGGCCAGTGCCTTGTCGAGTCCCCGCAGGGTCAGCGAGTCGAGCCCGCGGTGCGTTTTGGCGTCCGCGTGGACGGTCTCGGCGGTCGCGGCCCGTTGCCGGTAGATCTGCTTGGCCTCGTCGGTGGCCATGCGCTGTCTCCAGGCGGCAACGGCTGCGCTGTCGGTATCCCTCGGCCGGTGAGGGTCAGAGCCGTCGTCGTCGCGGGGCTTGGGCAGCGGAGCGTAGACGGTGACGTTGCGCGCGGCCGCTTCGTCGATGGCTTCATGCTTCGCGTATCCCCCATCGACGAGGAGCTCTAGTGCCGCGCGGCTGAAGTTCGAGTGGATTCGCGCCTGAGACCCGCGCTCATTTGGGCTCTCACAGGAAGGGCGGAAGAGCGGAAGGATTGGGGGGGGTCAGGCGTGAGCCCCCGCAGGCCATTTCTGAGCGCGGTCACGTTGAAGTTGACGAGCAGGCCGACAGGCAACTGCGAAAGGCGCAGATAGGTGATGACCTGCGCTTCGTGAATCGGGAGCAGCCGCTCGACCGCCCCGAGCTCCAGGAGGATATGATCTGGAAGCGACCAGGTCGAGGCGATAGGCGCAGTCAAGGTGCACGCCTTTTTGGCGGATTGGTAGCGGATTGGTAGCGGTCGCTGCCGCTCGAACCTGAGCCGTCGTTCGGACAGCTCGGCAGATAGACAGGCCTCGTATGCGGATTCCATCTGCCCTGGACCGAGATGCCGATGCACCTCGATCAGCGCACCGATCACCTCGTCCGTCCCATCCCCAAATCTTCCGAGCTTTCGCCCTTCCTGTGCCATCCCCGTGCGAGCGGAACCGTCGGACGACCACCGTGCGCTCGGCCCGCGAACGCGCTGTAGTCGATCATGTCACCCCACTACGCCGACGACACGCACACGGAAAAGAAGCCAGCGAAACTTCTGCCGCGCGGTACTAGTGGCCGGACGCCCGTCCGCTTCTCGATCTGCTCTAGCATCGGAGTCGATTCGCCCATGTCGCTGCCGCGGTGGGTGACGGCGACACCGACGATGACCCGCGCGTCGTCGGCGGTCGTGGCGAGCTGCACGTTGTAGGCGGGCCGGAATCCTCCGTCGCCCATCTTCATCACCCGTGCCTGCGGATCGGTCGTCGACACTCGAGGGGTCGGGTCCTTGGCGCCGCTCTTGCTCTTGGTCTTCGTGACCCCGGGCAACTGCGCGAGCGCCGCGTCGAGCCGGTCCAGGCGATCCTGGGCCGCACGCTTCTGCGCCGCGGCTCGCCGCGAGCCGCTCTCGGTGTCTGCCGTGACCGCGGCCAGATGTGCACGAGCTTCCTGGCGCAGAGCCTCCAGCGTGGTGCCCTTGCGAAAAGAACACGCTCCGGCGCTGGCCCGTACGCGCGTGCCGTCCTGCGCGACACGCATGAGGTCCACCAGGTCGTGGCTCATGAGCAAGGCCAGCACCTGCGTGATCAGGTCGTCGAACACCTCGGCGTTGTGGCTGCGAAAGTCGCTGAGCGTGTGGTGGTTGAGCCTCACCCCGCCGCACAGCCACCGATAGGCGGCGTGCAGCTCGGTCAGGCGCTGGATCTCCCGAGCGCTGTTCTCGCCGTCGCTGGTGGCGTACACCCACAGGCTGAGCAAGAGCTTGGGGTCGATGGCCGGCGCTCCGGGGTTCGAGTCGCGTGCATCGATGCGAGCGTAGAGCTTCGAGAGGTCCAGGCGGTCGATCACCGCGGCGATGGCACGCACGGGGTGGTCGTGAGGTACCTGCGCGTCCAGATCGATGCGCCCCCAGCCGAGTTGCTCACGATGGGCCTGTCGAAGTCGGGCGCCGCGTCCCGTGCCCGCGGCGCTGCCGCTGCCGGGACCAAAGGCGGCATCCCGTGCACCCCCCTTTGTCGGGGGTGTGCACGAACCGTCTCAGGGAGTGAGTACCGCCAGCGCTCCGCGCAGCACGGGCTCGAGCTGCGGCTCGACTCCGAGCGAGCGCACCTGTTCGAGGGCTCGCCGCGCCTCGTGCCGCTTGAACCCCGAGTGAAGCAGAGCCGCCAGCACCTTCTCGAACACTTCGCTCTTCAGCTCGGCCGCAGTCCCCGCAGACACACCGCTCGCTTCCCGGCCCGCGCGAGCCTCCGAGACCTTCTTCCGGACGTGCTGCTCGCCGTAGACCTGTCGCGCCCGGTGGG
This sequence comes from uncultured delta proteobacterium, assembly GCA_963716725.1. Lineage (GTDB taxonomy): Bacteria > Myxococcota_A > Polyangia > Polyangiales > Polyangiaceae > JADJKB01. The sequence goes on along the minus strand of CAVQUB010000021.1, from coordinate 52,476 downwards.
CGTTGTGAGCCGAACAAAGCAGGCAGCAGTTATCCACTGTCGTTGGTCCTCCCATCGCGTACGGGTCGACGTGCTCGATGGTCAGGAAACCACTCGTGTTCAGCGTCCTGACTCGAGATGGCTCCTTGCGACTGTTCGCATCAGCGGACGGCGCTCCTCCGGCCCGGCCGGACGGTCTATTCTCGGAGCAGCGGCGTCCCTCGGCATCGACGAAGGTGCACTGGTTGCCATCCCGCTCCCGCACCGCGCGCTGGACCTCCACCGGCACGTGGCGCGAGCCGGCGCGAGTTTCACGGCGCTTGCGTGGCTGGCCCGCGCCCGCGCGGCGCTTCGTCTCCACGGCGATGAGCTGATCGATGGCTCGCTCGATCAGGGTCGCGAGATCCCCGCTCGGCACGGCGTGGCTGAGGAGGTTCCGGGCGTGTTCGAGCTTGTCGCGGAGCGTGGCACTGGCGGTGAATTCCACGCGGAAGCTCGTGGCCGAGAGCGGCTCGACACGAGGACGGTGCGCCGATGGCGGCGGCGCCGACAGCTCGGAGCCACCTGTCCCGGACATTGTTGATAACTCCGCTCGAGCTGGCTCGGGCCCGCTCGGGGTGATGGTCGCCGGTACGTCGGACCGGGGCGCCCACCGAGCGAGCAGCTCCTCGAGCTGCCGCTTCGACTTGCCGCGAGCCTCGGCGATGAGTCGATCGGCGTTGTCTTCCGTGAGGTGCCCGGAGAGCAGGAACAGTCCGGTCAGGTGGATGGCGCCGCTCGCGAGCTCGTCGAGGGCCTGGGGAAAACGCAGAACCAAGCGGGCGACACGGACTCGCTTGCTCGCGCCGTCCTCGGAGTAGCCGAGCCGCTCCACGCAGTACGCGAAGAGTGAGGAGCAGGCGTCCTCGAGGTAGAGCTTTCGGCGGTCGAGCTCCGCCAGGTGGAAGATGACGTCGGCAGAAGCCAGCTGCTCGGCGCTCACGGCGGAGGAGAGGCGCTCGCGAAGCTCGCGATCGGAGACCGAAGAGAGAGCGTGCATGCTTTCTGGCATAACACGCTGTTTTTTGGCCTCGCGGCCGACACGGTGAGCGCGTTTCACGCGTCCAAACGCGTCGCGCGTCGTCGCTCGAGCGAAACACGATGGGCGAGCTTCGTCGCGCAACAGAGAGGCCTTCGGTGACATGCCCGGCGAAGTGCGAGCCCGAGTCGCCTGGAACCGCGTCAAGAAAGAAATGGGGATGCGGTGCTCTTTCCCTCGTGACGCCGAGCGTGGGACGGTGCTTGCACGCCCCCCTCCAAGGGTCGTCCCTCGCCAGGGACTTCCAAGGGTCGTCCCTCGCCAGGGACTTCCAAGGGTCGTCCCTCGCCAGGGACTTCCAAGGGTCGTCCCTCGCCAGGGACTTCCAAGGGTCGTCCCTCGCCAGGGACTTCCAAGGGTCGTCCCTCGCCAGGGACTTCCAAGGGTCGTGCACGGGACGCCCCCTCAGGTCCTTGTCAGCGGCAGCGCAGTGGGTCCGGAACTGACGCTTGGCAGGACCGTTTCGCCTTCGAGCGCGGTAGAGCTCCGGGCGGGAAGGCGTCCAGGTCGGAAGCGCTCGCGCCCAGTCCGCGACACTGCTGCTCGCGGCTCCGCACAGACCCGACCCAGCGTCCTCGCGCGCCTCGCCCCCATGCCGGCGACCCCGAAGCGCTGCCGGTGCTCCTTCCTTCGTGGGCGGCGGGGATTCTTTCACAGGCTCTGAGGTCTCGACCTGGGCCGCCGCCGGCCTGTTCGCGTGGTACGCTCGGCCCGCCATGAACCAGGCGCTGCGTTGGGGTCTCTTCTGTCTGTTGCTGCTCACCCTCGTGGGCTGCGGCGCATCGGCCAAGAGCGCCGACCGTGGACCCAGCGGCGGCGCCTACGCGCAGTCGGTGAGCGCCGGGCGCTCCGCGGAGAGCGTGGACGAGGTGGCGATGATGGACGAGTCGGCGTCCGAGTCCCCGCCGCCGCCGCCCGCTCCCTCGCCCGAGTCCGCGACAGACTCGGCCGGAAGCGAAGCGACCGGAGCACCGGCCCCTGCGAAGGCGCGCCCCGAGGCCGACAAGCGACCACAGCCTCCGACCCAGCAGCCCGTCGCCGGACAGTCTTCGAAGCCCGCCACCGATGGGCAAGCCAAGCCGACCGTCGCCTCGCAGATGCTCGTGTACACCGCCGAGCTGCGGCTGCGCGTGCGCGAAGTTCCGAAGGCCATTGACGCCGTCGAAAAGCTCGCCAAACGACGAGGCGGTTATCTGGTCGTGCGCGAGGACAGTCGCATCACCGTGCGGGTTCCCAGCGCCAGGTTCGACGACGCGCTCGACGAGCTGGTGCGGCTCGGTGATCTGGTGCACCGAAACGTCAGTATCGAGGACGTGACCGATCTCTATTTCGACATGCAGACCCGCATGAAGAACCTCGAGGTCGTGAAGAAGCGCCTCGAAGACCTGCTCGAAAAGGCCAAGACCGTCGAAGAGTCCCTGGAGGTTCAGCGAGAGCTCGAGCGTGTGACCATCTCGCTCGAGAGCATGCGGGGCAAGCTGAAGTTGCTCGCCGAGTTGGTCATGTTCTCGACCATCACCGTGGTCTTCGAGCCGATGTCCACCGAGCACTTCGGCTCCCAGGTGCGGCTGCCCTTCCCGTGGATGGACCGTCTGGGTCTCGGCGACTTGCTCCGGCTGTAGAGGCGTCGGCGAGCGCGCATGGCAGACCTGAAGAAAGCGGCGGAAGAGCTGACGGCCACGGCTGCACTCGGCCAAGCCAAGCGCGCCGCCAAGCGCGCCTTCGAGGACGCCTTGTCGACGGACGAAGAGCGGGCGGAGCGGGCCGAACGCGAAGCCGAACAGAAGAGGAAGAAGCGCACCAAGCTGCTGGTGCTCGGCGCCGTCGGTCTCTTGCTCGTGCTCGGCGTCGTCGGCATGGTGCTCTCCTACTGGCAGTACTTCTTTCTCGCCGGGCTGGTCGGCCTCGCGGCCCTGTACGGACGCCACCGCTGGCGAAATCGCGCCGCGCGGAAGCTCAGGCCAGCGGCGACTGCTTCCGCTGCGGTCAGCCCCTCCGCCAAGCTCCGCGTGCCGGCGCCGCCCGCGCGAGCTCCGAGCCCGGCGCCCGACGATTCCGTCGACGACGAGCTGGCGGCGCTCAAGGCGCGGCTCGACAAGTGAGCGCCGCGTGGCTCAGCCGTCGGTGATCACCCCGATCAGCCGGATCGCTTCGGGCTCGTCCTGCGGCACCATCACCTCGAGGATAGCGGCGCTCTGGCGGCTCAGCGCTACGCCGCGCTTCTGCCGGAGGACAGGCTCGTACTTCTGGGCCTCCTCCGCGTCATCGAAGCGATAGATGGTGATGGTGCCCTTGTCGCCGCCACGGCTGATCTCCAGCTGCGACGACGTGAAGGTGCCTTCGATGTTCTTGATCGGATCACTCGCGAGCTTCCAACCCGAGGGCTGGATGCGCTTCGAGATGGTGGTCGCTCCGAGTCCGTCGAAGCCCTTCCCGCTGCGATCGCCGAGCTCGGTCGGCTCAGCCGCCACCGGCGCAGCGGTAGGCGCGCCCGGCGCCGCGGCGTTCGGCGCGGGCGCTGCGGGCGCTGCGGGCGCTGCGGGCGCTGTGGCAGGCCGCAGCAAAATTGCGGCACCACCCACCGCGACGACGACGAAGAGGCCGAGCACGACTAGACCGGCGAAGAGCGCGACGGCCACGTTGTTCGAAGCGCGCGACGGGGGCGCCAGGGTGGTGACCTGGACTCCGCCCGCGGTCTGTACCGGGATCGGCGCTGGCAGCTGGGGCGAGAGCGGCGTCGGCGGGGCTTGGGAGACGAGTGGGTGCGCGTTCATCGTCGCCGCCATTGCCGAGGCGGGGATCGACGGCCCGCCCGTGCCCAAGGCGCGCTCGAGATCCATCAACATGTCCGCCGCCGTTCGATAGCGAAGCTCCACGGCCTTCTGGGTCGCGCGATGCACGACGCCGCCCAGGGGACCGGACGACACCTCGGCCGGCAGCGCGATCGGATCGGCGGAGTTGTGCGTCCAGAGGACCTCGGCCAGCGAGCGCCCCTGAACCACGACGCGACCCACGAGCAGCTCGGCCATCGTCAGCCCCAAAGCGTAGAGATCGGCGCCGGGCCCCACCGGATCGTTCCTGACCTGCTCCGGAGACATGTAGGCGGGCGTGCCCATGGGCGACGCGCCCAGGGTCATCGGCGCCGAGTCGGCGCGAGTGTCCTTGGCGATGCCGAAGTCGAGCACCTTGACGAAGTCGCGTTCTCCGGGGAAGTCCGTGAGCACCACGTTCGCGGGCTTGATGTCGCGGTGCACGATGCCCGTCGCGTGGGCTTCCATCAGCGCCTTCAGGATTTGACGAGCCACGTGGGCGACGCGAGCCGGCGGCATGGGGCCCTCGGCCGCGAGCACGGCGTCGAGGGCGCGACCCTCCAAAAACTCCCACACGATGAAGGGCAGACCGTGATCCGTGGTGCCAAAGTCGTACACTCGCACCGTATTCGGGCTCTTGAGCTGCTGGGCGAGCTCGGCTTCGCGTCGGAAGCGCTCGAGCGCACCCTCGGTCACGACCAGCCCGGCGTGCAGCACTTTGAGCGCAACGGGTCGATCCAGGTTGATCTGGGTCGCACGGTAGACCGCGCCGAACCCACCGCCGCCCAGCACCGCGTCGATGCGATACCTACCCCCGACGATCTCTCCGACGACCAGGCTCATCTACCCCGGCGCATTCTGCCTCGGCGTGGCGTGCCCATCAACGGCAGTGCGGGGAGCGCGGGCTCGAGCCCGCCCCTTCGCCCGCAACTCGCGCCGGTGCGAGCGCTGTTCCCGGGGAGAATCAGCCCTCGAGCCGCGACGGATGGGACGCGCGCTCGGTCTTGTGTCATCGTGCGGCTCCCGTGCGGCTCCTGTACATCGCGCCAGAAATGGCGCCATTCGCCAAGACGGGGGGGCTCGCAGACGTGCTCGGCGCGTTGCCGCGGCAGATGCACAGGCTCGGCCACGACGTGCGCGTGTTCTTGCCGGCTTACGCGCAGATCGATCAACGCAAATACCGCCTCAGGCCGCTGCCTGGACTCGGACCCGTGCAGATCCAGCTCGGGTCCCGCCGCTTCAGCGTGGGCATCGCCAGCGTTATCCTGCCCGGGACCGACCTCGAGATCTACTTCGTCTACAGCCCCGAGCTGTTCTCCCGTTCCAGCATTTACACCGCCGACGGGGATGAGCATCTGCGCTTCCTCGTGCTCTCGTTTGCCGCCCTCGAAGCCTGCCGCCGGCTACGCTTCGCGCCCGACGTGGTGCACTGCCACGACTGGCAGACCGCCCTCGTCCCGCTCGCGCTCAAGAGCAGCTATGCGCGGGATCCCTTGCTCTCCCGTGCGCGCAGCCTGCTCACCATCCACAACCTGCAATACCAGGGCATTTTCCCGGCACATGTGCTGCCCGAAACCGGCCTGGCGGCGCGCCGCGCACCTGTTCCATCAGGATTACCTGAAGCGAGGGTCGCCTGAGCTTCCTCCTGCACGGGGTGCTCTACGCCGACGGGATCACCACGGTGAGCCCGAGGTACTCGCGAGAGATCCAGTCGCCCGAGCACGGCGCCGGCCTCGATCCATTCTTGCGCATGCGCAAATCGACGGTGGTCGGCATCCTGAACGGTGTGGACTACGACGAGTGGAGCCCCGAGCACGACCCGCTTCATTCCGCACCGCCTACGGCGCGACGGATCTGTCCGGCAAAGAGCGCAACAAGGCGGCGTTGCTCGGCGCGCTCGGCCTCGAGTACCGGCGCGGCACGCCGGTCATCGGCTCGGTGACGCGCATGGTCGGCCAGAAAGGGCTCGACCTCCTGGCGGGGGTGCTCGGCCGTCTGCTGCGGCGCCAGGCTTTCAGTTCGTCCTGCTCGGCAGCGGCGAGCACCACCTCGAAGAGATGTTCGGCGCACTCCAGCGCACCTTCCCCCGGCAGGTCTGCTTCTACCGCGGCTTCAGCAACGAGCTCGCGCACCTGATCGAGGCCGGCGCGGACATGTTCGTGATGCCCTCGCGCTACGAGCCCTGTGGTCTCAACCAGCTCTACAGTCTGCGCTACGGCACCGTGCCCATCGTGCACAAGACCGGCGGGCTCGCCGACACGGTGCAGCTCTTCAACTCACGCACGGGGCGCGGCACGGGCTTCCCTTTCGAGCAACCACGACGCTCAGGGTCTCACTTGGGGCATCGAGGCCGCCCTTGCGCACTACAAAGACCCCGCCACCTGGAGGAAGGCTCATGCAAAACGGCATGGCGCAGGACTTCTCGTGGGCGGTGCAGGCCAAACAGTACGAACAGCTCTACGAGCGACTCCAGAGGTTGTGAAATCAAGCCCTTGATCGTCGCGACTCCTTCGTGAAAGAAACCGCCATGCACGTCGTCTTCATCGAGCCCCGCTTTCCCGGCAACCAGAAGCTCTTCGTGCGAGCGCTCGCCGAGGTCGGCGCCACGGTCACGGCCATCGGCGAGGGCAGCAAGGACTCGCTCGACGACGAGCTCAAGCGCTGGCTCCTGCACTACGAAGAGGTCGGATCGTCTGCGACGAGGGCGCGGTGCTGCGAGCGCTGCGCTTCATCCAGAAGCGGGCCCACGTCGATCGCCTCGAGGCCACCGTCGAGGCGCACATCATGCCGATCGCCAAGGTGCGAGAGGCCGCAGGCATCCCCGGCACCTCGGTGCGGACGGCCTTCCTGTGCCGCGACAAGCCGGCGATGAAAGAGGCGCTGCGCGCTGGCGGGGTGTCTTGCGCGCATCCACCGGCGCGTCGAGCGTGGCTGAGGTGCGCGCCTTCGTGGAGCAGATCGGCTTCCCGGTGATCTTGAAGCCGCGCGACGCGGCCGGAGCTTCCGGGGCCTACCGAGCCGACAGCCTGGCCGACTTGAGCAAGATCTTGGGCGGCTTCTCGCCTTGGGCAGCCGGGCCGCTCCATCGCCGTCGAGGAGTTCATCGAGGGCCACGAGGGCTTCTACGACACGCTCAGCATCGAGCGGGCAGGTCGTGCACGAGTTCGTCACGCACTACTACCCGAACGTGCTCGAGGCCATGCGCACGCGCTGGATCTCGCCGCAGTTCATCGCCACCAATCGCATCGACTCGGCCTCGGGCTACGACGAGGTCAAGGCGATGGGTCGCAAGGTCATCGAGCTGCTCGGCATCGAGACCTCGGCCACGCACATGGAGTGGTTCTTCGGGCCAAAGGGCCTCAAGTTCTCGGAGATCGGCTGCCGCCCGCCGGGCGTGCGCGCGTGGGATCTCTACAACGTCGGCAACGACATGGACCTCTACCGCGAGTGGGCGATGACCATCTGCCACGGGCGGCCGAGCCAGCGCCCGTCGCGGAGACTGTCGGCCGGCATCATCGCGCTGCGCCCCAGCCAAGATGGTCGCATCAGCGGCTACGAAGGGCTGGAAGCCATCGGAAAGTCCTTCGGTCAGCACATCATCGACGCGCATACCCCGCCGCCAGGCACGCAGCACGCAGCCCGTCGAGGCTGGCTACATGGCCAACGCCTGGCTGCGGCTGAAGCACGAGAACTACGACGAGCTCCGGCGCATGTTCGACATCGTCGGTCAGACGGTGAAAGTGTGGGCCAACTGAGCGTCGTTCCCAACGTAGTTCTGCTCGGTCCGCAGCAACCCGTCCCCGACGTCGGCGCGGCGCTCGCGATCGCTGGCGTTCGTGGGCCGGTGGCGCTGGTCACCGCCGGCTGGCAGGAGCGCGAGGCCGACGACCAAGCTTTGATCGAGAGCATCGGCGATCGAAGCTCGTAAACCTCACGCTGCACGCGCGCTCGGAGCAGGTCTTCGCGGCCGATCCCGAGTTTTCCGCGGCGCACAAGTCGCAAGCAGGCGCGCCTGCGCTTGGTCAACGACTTCTACCGCATCCGGCTGGAGCACGCAGTTCGAAGCGGCACACGCCATCTCGGTCCGACACGTCGACGAAGATCTCCTGGCCGAGGAGCGTCACGAGTCAGTCGAGGCCCTCGAACAACTCGACGGCGATCACCTCGAGCGTTGTCAGACCGCTCACGAGCGATTCGAGGAGCAGTGGCGCCTCGCCGAGCGCCCCGCGGTCGCCCAGCACCGCGCCGAGCTCGCGGACATTCTGCGGGGCGTCGAGGCCATCGTGGTCATGGGCGGCCACGTCGTCTCGCTCCTGAATCGGATGAAACTCTTCGACCTGGTCGGCCTCGCCAAGGACAAGCGCTGGTTCGCCGCTGCGGCCGGCGCCATGGTGCTGACCGAACGCATCTACTTGTTCCATGACTTTCCACCCCACGGCACCGGCATCGCGGAGATCCTCGACCGTGGTCTTGGGTTGGTGAACGACCTGGTTGTGCTTGCCCGATCCGCGGCGTCGAATTCGGACTCGACGACGCGGCGGGCATCGCGCGCTTCGTGCAGCGCATCGCGCCGGCGACCTGCGTGGCGATGGACACGGGCGCCCGCGTGCACGTCGCAGAGGGCCGCGTCTGCCAGCGCCATCTGCCGCCGACTCGGGGCGACGGCACCATCGAGCGGGGATGGTCCGGATGAGCGCCCGCGCCATCACTGAGCTCGCCCAGGGCCCGCGCACCGCCGAGGCGGTGGATGCCTTCTTCGCGGGCAGGTCCTTCCCCATCGTCGAGGGGCCGGCCATCACCTTCGTCTTCCGCGGCGACGCCGACGCCATCCACCTCAAGCACTGGGTCTTCGGCCTGCCGTCGTCCCAGCAGCTCACCCGCGTCGACGGCACGGACGTTTGGTACCTGACGCTCGAGCTGCCGCCCAGCTCGCGGGTCGAGTACAAGCTCGAGGTCGTTCGCGGGCGGCAACGGCGAGTGGATGGAGGATCCGCTCAACCCCGCAACCAGCCCGCGACCCCTTCGGCGCGAACTCGGTGGCGCACGGCGAGGGCTACGAGGTCCCGACCTGGATCTACCCCGATCCCGAGTCGCGACCCGGCAGATCGACGAGCTCGTGCTCGACTCCAAGGTCTTCGGCCGGCGCCGGCTCGAGATCTACCTGCCCGCGCGCTTCCGCAGGACTCGCCGCTACCCGCTGCTGATCGTGCACGACGGCCACGACTACCTGCGCTACGCGGCGCTCGGCACCATCCTCGACAACCTGATCGCACCGCCTCGAGATCCCCGACATGATCGTGGCGCTGACGAGCTCGCCCGACCGGCTCGTGGAGTACGCCAACGACGAGCGCCACGCGCGCTTCCTCGACCGACGAGCTGGTGCCGCAGCTCGAGCGCGCGTTCCCGCTCGACGTCGACCGCAGGCGCGCTGCCTGATGGGCGCGAGCTTCGGCGCCGTCGCCGCGCTCTCCACCGCGTGCCGCTACCCGGGCTTCTTCGGGCGGCTGCTGCTGCAGTCGGGCTCGTTCGCCTTCACCGACATCGGCGACCGCAACCACCGCGGCCCGCTCTTCGACCCGGTGGTCGAGTTCGTCAACCAGCTCCGGGCGCGGCCCGATCGCCGATCTCCGAGCGCATCTTCGTGAGCTGCGGCATCTACGAGTCGCTGATCTACGAGAACCGCTCGCTCGTCGCCGCTGCTCGCAGGCCACCGGCATGGACGTGCGCTTCGTCGAGGCGCGCGACGGTCACAACTGGGAGAACTGGCGCGACCGCCTGCGCGAGGGCCTGTCCTGGCTCTTCCCCGGTCCGCTGCTTGTTCGTCTACGAGTAGAGGGAACACGATCGATGGCGACGATCGTCACGCGCACATCGGCCTCTCGCTCGGCGCCGACATCTGCTGGCCGCTCTGCTACGAGCAGATCCTGCAGCAGCTCGACCTCGCCATCCCGACTGGCAGGGCGACACGCGTCGGCTTCGAGGTCGAGCGCGTCACCATCGAGCCCTTCGATCTGCGCCAGCCGTGCCGCTACGACGTCGTGCTCGACCGGCTCACGCACTGGTATCACACCAGCCGCGAGTGGATCAAGAAGGCCATCCTCATGGACGGCCTCTACGTGTTCAACAACCCGTGGTCCGTGCAGTCCATGGAGAAGCACACGACCTACTGCGCCATGATGCACCTCGGCATGCCCATCCCCGAGACCTGGATGGTGCCGCCGAAGAGCTACGAGCCGCTGCCGGACCTGCAAGCCGACGCTCCAGCAGCTACGCCAAGCTCTTCGACCTCGGCAAGATCGGGCGAACGCTCGGCTATCCGATGTTCATGAAGCCCTACGACGGCGGCGGCTGGAGGGCGGTGAGCCGCATCGACGACGAGGCGGCGCTGCGCAAGGCGCTACGACGAGAGCGGCAAGCTGGTGATGCACCTGCAGGCGGCGGTGCGAGCCCTTCGACCGCTTCGTGCGCTGCATCGGCCTCGGCCCGCAGACCCGCATCGTGCGCTACGACCCCGACGCGCCGCTCCACGACCGCTACACCATGGACCAAGAGGCGACTTCCTCGCCGGCGACGACGCGCAGCCCCTGCGCGACATCACGCTGACCATCAACGCGTTCTTCGGCTGGGACTTCAACTCCTGCGAGTCGCTGCGCAAGGACGGCGTCTGGTACCCCATCGACTTCGCCAACCCCTGCCCGGACTCGCAGGTGACGTCGCTGCACTACCACTTCCCGTGGCTGCGTGAAGGCCAACATCCGCTGGTGCGATCTTCTGCGCGGTGACGAAGCGGCCCGTTGCGCATGAACCTGGACTGGGCGCCCTTCTACGAGGTCGCGGCCGATGCGGAGCATGCCCTACCGCGACAAGCTCGCGCGCCTACGCGGCGCATCGCCGAGGAGCGCTTCGAGACGGCGCGCTTCGAGGAGTTCTGCGCAGCAGCACCTGCCGCACCTCGACGAGGTCGCCTGGGAGTTCTTCGGCACGCCCGACGCGAAGGACGCCGTCCGCAAGAAGGTCGCGGCGCTCTTCCCGGCGCACGAGGTCGAGCAGTTCACCGAGCTGTTCTGGAATCGGGTCCAGAACGTGGCGCGCCGACGCAGGCAGGCAGCCGCGAGCATGAAGACCGTCGAGCGCTGGTACTCGCCGCGCTGTCGAGCGCGAGGTCACGCTCGCTGCGGTGGGGCAGCTTCGGGCAGCCCGTGCTGATCTTCCCCACCGCCGGCGGCGACGCCGAGGAGATCGAGCGCTTCCACATGATCGACGCGCTCGCGCCGCTGCTCGACGCCGGCACGCATCAAGGTCTACTCGTGCGACAGCGTGGCCGGGCAAGCGCTGCTCGGGCGCCGCGGGCTCCGCCCGCCACCAGATGTGGATGCAGAACCAGTTCCACTACTACATCAAGACACGAGGTCGTGCCGGCCATCCGAGCCGACTGCAAGAACGCCGGACATCGAGATCTGGGCCGCCGGCGCGTCGATCGGCGCGTTCCACGCGGTCGCGATGGTGTGCCGCTTCCCCGACGTCTTCTCCCGCGCGCTCGCCATGAGCGGGACCTACGACCTTCGTCGCTTCTACGACGCCGAGCGAGTTTCAGCGACGAGTTCTGGGTGTCGTCGCCGCTCCACTTCGTGCCGACGCTTGGCCGGCCGGCACCTCGACGTGCTGCGCACGCGCTTCATCCTGATGTGCAGCGGCGAGGGTCGCGCCGAGGACATCGGCGAGTCGTGGGCGATGGCGAACACGCTGGGTCGCAGGGCATCCCCAACCGAGTCGACTCGTGGGGCCGCGACTGGCACCACGACTGGGTGACTTGGCGCAAGATGCTGCCGCAGTACCTCGACCGAATGGACCAAGTGAGACGGGGCTGGGGATGACGACTACGAGATCACACAAAGCGGTGGACCCCGAGAGTGACGCGCAGCAGCGCCGGGAGTTCACCGCACGCGATTCTCGGGGATCTGCGCGCGCTCGAGCGCATGCTGAAGGAGGGTCTGTTCGAGACCGGCGTGCGGCGCATCGGCGCCGAGCAGGAGATGTTCCTGGTCGATCAGGCCTGGGCCCCGGCGCCGGGCGCCCTCGAGATGCTCGAAGCGTCTGGACGACGATCACTTCACCACCGAGCTCGGCCTGTTCCAGCTCGAGGCGAACTGCGATCCTCAGCCGCTGGCGGGCGATGGCCTCTCGCGCATGGAGAGGCAGCTCGACGAGCTGATGGAGAAGGCGCGCAAGGCCGCCGCGGAGATCGACCTGCAGCCGGTGCTGATGGGCATCCTGCCGACCATGCGCAAGAGCGACCTCGGCCTGGACAACATGGTGCCGAGCCCGCGCTACCAGACCCTCGGCAAGGTCGATGCACGAGCTGCGCGACGGCAAGTTCGAGATCTCCATCAAGGGGCTCGACGAGCTCATCATCGAGCACGACTCGGTGATGGTCGAGGCCTGCAACTCGAGCTTCCAGGTCCACCTTCAGGTCGAGCCGGCGGAGTTCGCGCGCATGTACAACCTGGCGCAGCTCCTGGCCGGGCCCATGATGTCGATCTCGGCCAACTCGCCGCTCCTGTTCGGACGCCGGCTGTGGGCCGAGACGCGCATCGCGCTCTTCCGACAGGCGGTCGACACGCGCAGCCACACCTGCACCTGCGCGAGAGCGAGGCCCGGGTCAGCTTCGGCACGCGCTGGGTGCGCAAGTCCATCGTCGAGATCTTCCAGGAAGACATCGCGCGCTTCCGCACGCTCGTCGGCACGGACCTCGACGAAGACCCGATGGCGGTCCTCGACCGCGGCGAGCTGCCGCAGCTCAAGGCCCTGCGTCTGCACAACGGCACCATCTACCGATGGAACCGCGCCTGCTTCGGCGTCACCGACGGCAAGGCGCACCTGCGCATCGAGAACCGCGTGATGCCCGCGGGGCCCAGCGTCGTCGACGAGGTCGCGAACGGAGCCTTCTGGTTCGGGATGATGGCGGAGCTCGGGGCGCGGGGCTTCGAGGCCGACAAACGGATGGACTTCGACGCGGCGGGCTCGAACTTCTACACCGCCGCCCGCGAGGGGCTCGGCTCGACCTTCAGCTGGCTCGACGGCAAGGACGTCGCTGCTGTTCCTCTCGTGCTCGACAAGCTGTTGCCCATCGCGGAGTCCGGGCTCCGGCGCCAGAAGGTCGACGAGGCAGATATCAAGCGCTACCTTGGCGTCGTCGACGCGCGTGTTCGCAGCACGCGCACCGGCGCGCGCTGGCAGCTCTTGTCGTGGAACGCGCTGAAAGACAAGGGCACCCCCGGCGAGAAGGCCAACGCCCTGGTCGCGGCCACGGTCAAGCGACAGCTCACTCGGCGTCCGGTCGCCGAATGGGAACGCGCTCGCCTCGACGAGGCGTCGGCCTCGCACCACAATTATCTCAAAGTGGATCAGTACATGACCACGGATCTGTTCACGGTCCACGCGGATGACCCGGTCGAGATGGTCAACATTCTGATGGACTGGGAGCGGCTGCGGCACATCCCCGTGGAAGACAAGGACCACCGCTTGATCGGGCTGGTCAGCTACCGGTCCCTGCTGCGCTTTCTTGCGGCCGGCGGCTCCACCAAAGACACTCCCGTGTCCAAGATCATGCGCCGCGAGGTCAAGACCATTACGCCCGAGACGGACACTCTCGACGCGCTGAAACTGATGCAGCGCTACCGGATCGGCTGCCTGCCGGTCTTGCAGAACGAGCGCCTGGTCGGCATCGTCAACACCGAGGACTTCTTGCCCATCGCTCACAAGCTGATCGAGCAAAAGCTGGGGATCAGCCCGGTCCGCGAGCCGGAGCTCAAGAGCTTCGTGGACGCTGGTAGTCTGCTCGGTCCGAGCCAGGAGGACGATCTTTGACCGCTCGACAGATCAATCGCATCGCTGGCAGCGCGCCGGGGCCAACGCTGATCCTCGTCGGTGGGCTGCACGGCAACGAGCCCGCCGGCATGGAAGCGGCGCGCATCGTGCTGTCGCGCCTCCGGCACGACAAGACGCCGCTGGTGGGTGAGGTCATCGCGCTCGCGGGCAACCTTCGGGCGCTGGTCGCGCGGAGACGTTATCTCGACCGCGATCTGAACCGCCAATGGACCGAAGACCGCGTCGTCGAGGCGCGCGGCATGGTTGCTGCCGCCACGGACGATCCGGCTGAGGCCGAGTTCCACGAGACCGTAGAGCTAGCGGATGCCATCGACGCCATCATGGCCCGCGCCCGCGGTCCGGTGTACGTGCTCGACCTGCACACGACCTCTTCCGAAGGCACGCCCTTCGGCGTCGTGGGTCCCACCCAAGAGCATCGGGCCTTCGCCTCGCATTTTGCGCTGCCGTGCATGGTGGGCCTCGAGAGCCAGCTCCCCGGTGTGCTCACGAGCTACCTCGGCCGGCGTGGCTGCGTGACCTTTGCGGTGGAGGGCGGACAGCACGATGGCGCCAAGGCGCGTGACCACCTGGTCGCCGCGGTGACCGTCGCCTTGGTGGCGAGCGGGGTCTTTGCGAAGCAGCACCTGCCCGAGATCGACGACGCAAACGCGGTACTCGAGCGGGCCCGGGGCGCTCTGCCCAAGCTGATCGAGGTGCTCTCGCGCCACGCCGTGGCGCCGGATCACGACTTCAGGATGGAGCCCGGGTTCACCACCATTCATCCCACCACCGCGGGCACGCTCATCGCGCGGGACCGCAGCGGAGAAATCCGAGCGCCCAACGACTGCCTGGTGCTCCTGCCGCTCTATCAGGCGCTGGGTTCCGACGGATTCTTCGTCGGGCGCGCGGTGGACTGAAGACCATGCGGAGCGCGGCGTGGACGCTCACCGCCGTCGCGATCTCGGGTTGCGCGGCGCGAGGGCCAGCGCCAGCTCCGAGCGGCGAACCGGGTCCCACCAAGATCGAGATCCCCCTTCCGGCCGCCAGCGCCGGGGCCGAGACGTCCCCCGTCGACGCCGTGCCGACTCTGCCCGTGGTGCACGAGCCCGCGAGCGTCGCCTGCCGCATCGTCGAGAAGCAGTGGTCACTGTCGAGCTTGCTGATCCGCCAGGGTGGACCCGCGTTTGCGAGCGTCACCAACGCGCCGGTCACCTTGGTCATGCCCGCGGGTGCGCCCGCGGCGCCGACGGCGGTGTTCGATGACGGACAGCTGATCGTGAGGGGTTTCGCGCGCGAAGCGGACGTGACGCTGCGCGCTGCGAAGGCCCACGCGTTGGCAGGCATCCTAGTCCCCAAGTCGTCGGCTGCGCTGACCTGGGTGGGTGGTGCGGCGGGTTCACTCGATGTGGGCCTCGACGCGAGCAAGCTGCTCGAATCGCCGGAGCTGGTGACGGATCGCCTTGCCTGCGAGCTCATCGTGTTGAACGCCGTCGAATACTCGGCGCGCGAGCACGTCACCCGGCGGAAGAACCTGACGGAACGCGACGTCGCCCGGGCTGGCGCCGAGCTCTCGGCGGAGCGCGCTGGGACGGCTTCGGCGCGGCTTCGGCAGGGCATCGGAGTCGAGGTCGTCGAGGTTCGCGGGCTCCACACCAGGATCTTGGTCGATGCTTCGAGCTTCGTGCTCTTCGGTTGGGTCGCCTCGGCAGACCTCGGCCCTCGGCGAGGCGGCAGCGGCTACGGCATCGGGCTTGGAAGATTCGGGTCTCGCTCCTCGAGCGCGCGAGGCAATCGCAAGTGCGCTCGCGACCTCACGCTCGTCGCCGAGGCCGGCGGGGCGCGCGCCAAGATCGGCATCATTCGCAAGGGCACGTTCTTCAACAGCCTCGAGCCGCCGGCGGCGCCTCCGGGCGCCGATCCGCCAGGCCGTCAAGAGCGGATGGCCCTCGTCCAGGTGTCCGTTCCCCAGGCGCGGTGGCTGAAGCTCGCGGACGATGCGCAGCTCTTGGTCCCGCTCAGCGAGCTGAGCGACTGCGATTCACCCTGAGCTTCGGCGTTCGGCGCTATCATCGCCCCGATGTCGAGGCGAGTCGTGGCTGGGGTCGTCGCCGTCGTGCTGCTCGCCGCCTGCGGCGTGGGTGCTTGGCTGTTCATGGCGAAGCGAGCGACTCGTGCCGCGCAGGTGGCCGCCGCTTCCTTGGCGCACTGTCTCTTGGGCGCGCCCCTCGCGGCGGGCGAAGGCGCGGAGCTTCGCCTGCACCGCATCATGATCGGCGGACCGCCCGCGGATTGGCCGGCGCGATGCGATGCGGTGGCGACCCGTCTTGCCGAAGCGCTCGAGCGCGCGGGGCAGAAGGCCGACGCTTCCGAGGTGCGCGCGGCCTGGGGCAAAGGCTTCGACCTCGGGCGCTTCGAACGCGAGCCGACGGCGCTGAGCATCCCGGCGCTCGTGGCCGGAGTCGAGCCAGCGCCCGACGTGCCTAGAGCGCCGCCAGCCGCAGCTGCCCCCGACGATAGTTTGCCGCTCATCGCCGAGCGGGCAACGCTCGCGGGGACCACCAGCGATCCCGTGCCCAGCGCGCGCCTCAACCTGGTCATCGGACGCAGCAAGCTCTGCTCCTTCTCGGAGCGGCTCGACGCTGCGAGCTGTGGATCGCTGGCAAAGCACGCGCCGGTTGGCGCCCAGGGTTTCGTGCTCTGGCCCCCCGGAGACGAGGCCGGGTCGCTATGGATCAGCGATCACCTGCTGCCTGACAGCCGAGTGCAGCGCTTCTTCCGCGCCGACACCGGCACGCTCTTCGATGCCAAAAGTCCGGATCGCGCCGTGTACGCCCACACGCACGGAGCAGACTCCTTCGTCACCCTCGAACCCTCGGAGCAGCCCGATCGGGGGTGGAGGCTCTCGTCGTGGACGGGCGCGAAGCGTGACACCCCCCTCGAGCTCGACCTGTCGTTCAAGCGGCTCGGCCTGTTCTCGGACCGAATGGTGTGGGTGGCGCGGGGTCACGACGACGACTGGGATCACTTGATGTCCGCTGCGCTGACGCGCGAGCCGCTCGGGCTCGGAAAGCCCGTCGATCACGGAGTGATCGAGCTGGTGCCCGACAGCATCGAAGGCTGTCGTACCAAGGAAGAGCTGGCCGTGGTGCTCTCGCGCGGCTCGGATTCCCGCGTCGTGTTCTTGTCCGGCGAGACCGCCTCGGCCGTGCATCGTGCGAAGCTGCGCGCGGACGCCAAGGCTGGGGCGCGCGCTCTCTCGTGCAGCGGGAGCGCGGTCACGCTGACTCGGGTCGTGGAGGTATCACGCAAGCGTTCGGACACCGACACGATCGGCTACGTGGCGCAGCACGCCATCTGCACCAAGCTCGGCTGCGTGAGCAGCGAGATCGAAGTCGACGCCATGCTCGACGGCGCGCCGGACGCGATCCGTCCGACCGGCAAACGGTCGGGCGAGGTCGTCGCCGCCGGTCTCGAGGGCAAGCTGCTGGTGGTTTGGCGCTCGGCCAGCCGGGGGATCCGAGCGCGGCTCGCCGATCCCGGGGGCCTGCCGGCCGCGACGGACCTGCTCGTGTTCGACGACGGTGTGTCGTCGGGGCGCCGGGTGCTGGCCGGAAGCGTCGTCTCCATGAACCTCGTCGCGCGGCGTTCCGCTGCCGTTTTGCTGCTCGAACTGTCCGGGGAGCGAGGCGTCCTCGGCCTCCGCATTTCCCCTGACGGGTCGGTCACGGCGGTCGCTCCGAGAGGCTGACTCGGGTTACGCTTCCGGCTTCAAGCCCGTGACCGGTTCGAACACATTCGAGTGGGTGTGCGCGGAACTCGAAGCGCGCACCAAAATGTCGGCGCTCGAGGCCCGCGGCACCGTGCGCCTGGTGCTGCGCGACGTGGGCCTCGACCCGAGCAGCGTGACCTCCCGGCAGATGTTGGTGGTGCTCGAACGCCTGATGTCCGCCGCCCTCGCCAAACGCAAGGTGGACGACGCCGCGTCGCTCTGCCGGGCGCTCTGCCATGACCTGGTCGTGGTTGGCGCCTCCCGTCCGGACACCCACGAGGACACCGCCTACGAGCTCTTCGACCGACTCGAGTCCGACACCACCAGGCGGGGCCGAAAGTGAGCGTCATCAGCGTCAGCGGGCTCGTGCTCTTCATGCTCACGTCGCTGCTGGTGGGCCTGCGAGTGCTCGCGCTTTGGTGGCGGACGCGCAAGCTCCCGGAGCTGCTCTTGGCCGTCGCCATGCTCTGCGTCGGCTTTCTCGCCTACGCAGTCGGGACGGCCGGCAAGCTCTTCGTCGAAGGCACCGTGGAGCAGCGGGAAGTCCTCACCATGATCGGGCTCTCCATCGAGTGCATTGGCGACGTCGCGCTGATCGCGTTCTCATGGCGGGTCTTTCGTCCGCGCGAAGCGTGGGCCGGCGCCCTCGCGGGCACGCTGACCGCCCTGATCGCGCTGGCATTCGTCGGGGAAGCGCTGTCGGGCGAGCTGCTCCGCTACTCGGATCTGACCCCGATCACCGGCCCCTACGTGCCGCTCGCTCTCGCGGCCCGCGGCGCGGCGCCGACCTGGATGGCCATCGAATGCCTTCGGCTGCACCACAACCTGCGCCTGCGCCAGCGCATCGGCTTGGCCCAGCCCCTCGTCGTCAACCGGGTGGCGCTCTGGGGCATCGGCATCGGCAGCTCCTCCCTGGGTTTCTCCGTCAGCATCGTGCATCGTCTGGTCTACGGCACAGGGCTCCGCGCGCACGTGTGGGCGCTGAGCACCGTCTCGCTGCTCGCGACGATCTCGGCGCTGTGCATCGGCCTGGCGTTCTTTCCGCCCCCAGCTTACCGACGCTGGGTCGAAGGCCGGCCGCATGGGCCGCCAAGGGCGTGACGTTGGCGCGTCACTCGGCCCAGAGTGTCACTTCGGTCGCTGCGGCCTGGGCCATCTCGTAGGTCGACTCCCAATCGGGGTGACGCAGCATGATATGCCCGTCCGAGATCAGGGTGTGCTTCCAGTTGCGGCGCGGCGTGCCGGGCCTGAGCAACCGTTCTTCCACCACGTGAGCGCCGTACTTGCGCATGAACGAGCCGAGCCCGTCGATGCGCGTGATTCGGCCCTGGCCCTTGGCCCGTTTGAAGATGATGGCTGCGTTGTACTTGCGGCGGGTGGGCGCATCGAAGCGGCCCCAGCACACGGCCCGAGCCCACTCGCGGAACAGGTCGATGTCGCCGGTGTAGTTCATCTGGTCGACCAGGTTCGCTCCGCCGGGCCGGCAGCCGATTTCACCGAACACCACCTCGCCATCGGGCTTGCGGAACCACTCCATGTGGGTGAAGCCGTCGCCCATGCCCAGCGCGCCGAGCACCTGCTTGCCCAGGGCTACTCCGGCGGCAATCTTCGGCTGGTCCATGTCGCGCACCGTGATGATGATGGGGCTGATCCACTCCTCGCTACGCGCGAGCAGCGGAGGCGGCAGGTACTGCGCGACGTTGGTGTAGAGCGGCACGCCGCCCACGCAAACCGTGTCGAAGGTGAACTCTTCGCCGCTGATGTACTCCTCACAGCTGGCGACCTCTACATGCTGCATCTTGACCAACGCGCTCTCGAGTTCGCTCGCGTCCCGCACCTTGAAGGTGTCGGCGCTGCCAGCGCCCGAGATGGGCTTCGAGATCAGCGGGTAGCCGATGCGCGCGGCCGCGGCGCGCGTCTCGGTCGACGTGCGCACTCGCTCCGACCGCGGCGTCCGCAACCCGGCGCGACTGACGCGCTCCTTCATCAATTGCTTGTCACGAAAGCCACGCACCGTGTCCACGCTCATGCCTGGCATTCCAAAGCGCTCGCGGAGCCGCGCGGCGGTCAGCACTGCGACCTCCCAGTTTGCCAGCACGCGATCCACTTCGCGTCCGCGCAGCCACGCGCTCACGCGCGCCACGACGTCTTCTTCGTCGAGGATGCGGGGCACTTGCAGGTAGTCGGCCAGGTGCTGCTTCAGCGATGACGGCAGCGACGTCCGTGGCGTGTCGCCGACTCCGTAGACCTCCGCGCCGACCTCGGCGAGACCCCGCGTGTACTGTTGCATTTCGGGCGGGTAGCTCGGTGCAAGGAAGACGACCTTCATGGGCTGATGGTACAAGGCAACGCATGCGAAATGTGGTGTTCGTCGCGCCC
Organism: uncultured delta proteobacterium; assembly: GCA_963716725.1. Classification (GTDB taxonomy): domain Bacteria; phylum Myxococcota_A; class Polyangia; order Polyangiales; family Polyangiaceae; genus JADJKB01. The sequence goes on along the minus strand of CAVQUB010000021.1, from coordinate 32,594 downwards.
TTTCCACTGGAAACCACCCTGCGCTTCGCCCGCGCGGCGGCGGCCGTCAGCGGTGTGCGTCTGCTCGGCATCGGTCAAGAGCTGGTGGCGGGCCAGAGCCGCGCCCTCTTTGCCGACCAGGTCCAGGTCGCCGACGGGCTCGACAGCCGACAGCTGATCGAGGCCGCGCAGCTGCTCCAGCGCCGGCACGGCAAGCTGCACCGGGTGCTTGGGATCCTCGAGCCGCTCCAGGTTCAGCTCGGTGAGGTGCGCCGAGCGCTGGGGGTGCCCGGCACCGACCCCGCCACCGCGGATTTGTTCCGCGACAAGGCCCGCATGAAGGACGAGCTCCGCCGGCACGGCCTGCCCTGCGCGCGACACCGCCTGATCCACTCCTGGGCGGACGCCGAGGCCTTCGTCGGCGAGGTCGGCTTACCGATGGTGCTCAAGCCCCCGGCGGGCATGGCCTGCGCTGCGACCTGGCGCGTGCGCACCGGCGACGAACTTCGCGCCGCACTCACTGCGATTGCCGCGTCGCCGACCCGACCCGCTCTCGCCGAAGAGCTGCTGGTGGGCAGCGAGCACAGCTTCGAGACGATCACGGTCGGCGGCGAGGTCCGCTTCCAGTCCATCAGCCGGTACTACCCGACGCCCCTCGAAGTCGTCGAGAATCCCTGGATCCAGTGGGTGGTGGTGTTGCCCCGGGTGATCAGCGGTCCCGACTTCGCCGACGCGCGGCAGCTCGGAGTGCGCTGCGTACGCGTCCTTGGTCTCGACACCGGCTTCACGCACATGGAGTGGTTCCGCCGCAGCGACGGCGGCCTGGCCATCGGCGAGGTCGCGGCTCGTCCCCCGGGAGCCCAGATGGTGCTCGCGAACAGCTACGTGCACGACGCGGACATGTATCGCGCCTGGGCGCGCGCGGTGATCGACGAGGCCTTCGATGGCCCCTACGAGCGCCGTTTCGCGGTCGGTGTTGCCTACCTGCGCGGCATGGGCCGCGGCCGAGTCGCCCGGATCACCGGCGTCGACCGCGCCAACGAAGGGGTGGGTCGGCTCGTGGTCGAGAGCCGGCTGCCCAAGCTCGGCACCCCCCGCAAGGACAGCTACGAAGGCGACGGCTACGTGATCGTGCGCGATCCGGACACCGAGGTGGTGAAGGCCGCGATGAAGACCATCATCGAGACGGTTCGGATCGAATATGCGTGAGGCGCCGCTCTCACGCCACCGCCGCCGCAAAGGTGGTGAAGAGGTCACCCGGGAGCGGGAAGTGCAGTCGCCACGTGATCGCCATCGGGCACTCTGATTCGTGGCGTACATACCTGGCGGGCCCCAAAAACCAGAACGCACGTTCGTCAGCTCGCAGGCGCGCGAACAGAAAGATGGAAGAGCCCTCTGCCGCGTGTCGCTGGTAGCGCAGCCCGGTGTCGCTGGCCTCTCGCACCACGGACTGGCTCTCCCAGTGGATGAGGTCGCGGCTGATGGCGTAGTCGCGGTAGCGCGTGGTCGGCGAGAACTGCCCGCTGGTCTTGTCCAGGGTGAAGGCCAGAAGATCGGCGGCCTGCTCTTTCAAGTGGCGCACGCCGGTTTGCCAGGCAGCAACCTTCGCGCGGTCATCAACGCCGAACGCGGCGAGGATCTCGATCCGTGAGTAACGGCCGTGCACGGCGAGCGGAACGTCTGGGTGGGTCGAAAGCGCGGGGTGAATGCGGTCGATGCGCGCTCTGAGCAACGCGAGAAGCTCGCGGATTTCGGCCAGAACCTGGGGGTGCGCCCACAAGAGCGCGCAGGCCTCCTCGAGGGTGGCCGCCCGATCGACGGCGCGATCGGTGATCGACGCGACGAGCATGCGAAGTAGCCGGCGGTCACGTTCGGCGAGGCCGGCCACCTCGGGGGCAAAGTCCGATGAGAGCAGCCGTCGATAGCCGTCGATCCGGCCCTGATCGTCGATGTGGAGGAGACGCCCGATCGCGCGGCGAAGGACGGGCTCGTGGGCGCCCGATGGCGCGATGGGCAGCCCGGCCGCGGCTCGCAGATCGGACCAGCTGCGGTTGGCAGCGTAAGCGTCGTCGAGGTCGAGGTCGGTTTCCTCGAGGTACTGCTCGAGGGTGACGTGGGGCCCTACGCTGCTGGCCAGGCGTCGCAGCTCATCGACCTTCGCAGACCAGTGCGACGGGATCCCTTGGCGGACGCTGGCGAGCACGATGTCACGCGCCACGGAGTCGAGTGCCATGTGGCAACCGGCCGGCAGAAACGGGAAGCCCTTCTCCACGGCCTCGATCAGATCCTTGCGGGTTCCGCCAAGCAGCGCGCGGAAGCGCCGGTCGAAGCGGAACTCCCGGCGATGGTGGCCGACGAAGTCGAGCACCGTGCACTCGGTCTTGTCGCGGCTCCGACGCAGGCCGCGGCCGAGTTGCTGCAGGAAGAGCGTCGGACTGTCGGTGGGGCGCAGGAAGAGCAGCGTGTCCACCACCGGCACGTCGATGCCCTCGTTGAACAGATCCACCGAGAAGACCGCGTTCACGCGGCGGGCGGCGAGGTCGGTGAGGGCCGCGTGGCGTTCTTTTTCGGGGCTATCGGCCCAAATTGCGGTCGCGGCGATGCCGGCCTCGCGGAACACTCGCGCCATGAAGCGCGCGTGGTCGGTGCTCACACAGAAGCCAAGGGCACGCATCGCGGACGGGTCGTCGACGCGCGCCACGAGCTGGGAGATGACCTGCCTGGCCCAGACGTCGTTGGCGGTCAGGAGATTGGTCAGCCCGGCGACGTCGTAGCCCGAACCACGGCGCCACGGCACGTCGCGCAGGTCGAGGCCGTCGTGGATCCCGTAGTAGGCGAAGGGCGAGAGACGGTGTTGATCGATGGCGTCCCAGAGGCGGAGCTCCGCGGCGATGCGACCTTCGAACCAGTCGAGCACCGGGAGACCGTCGCTGCGTTCCGGCGTCGCCGTGAGGCCGAGCAGCTCGCGTGGTCGGACGTGGTCGAGAAAAGCGCGATAGGTGCGGGCCGCGGCGTGGTGGAATTCGTCGACGATCACCAGGTCGGAGTGGGCTGGATCGAGGTCCGCGAGATCCGCCGCGTCGAGGCTCTGGATCGAGGCGAAGACGTGTTCGAAGCGCTGTGGGCGGTGCCTGCCGACCCAGAGTTCACCGAAGGCGGGATCTCGAAGCGCGTGGCGGAAGGTGGCGAGCGCGTGCTCGAGGATCTCCCTTCGGTGCGCCACGAACAAGAGTCGATCGCGCGGCAGGTTCTCGCGGAGGCGCGCGTAGTCCACGGCCGCCATCACGGTCTTGCCGGTGCCGGTGGCGGACACGAGCAGGTTTTTGTGGTGTCCGCCCGCGCGCGCGAACGCCAGCCGCTCCAGCATCCGCTCCTGGAAGGGCTCGAGCCGAACCTCGATCGGACTGAGCACGACCGTCGAACCCGAAGCCGACGCTTGCTCGACGCGACCAGCGAACTCCTCGGGGTCGTAGGGCAGGAAGTCGCCGCTCTCCCAGTAGCTCTCGAACACCGCGGCCACCTTGTCGACGACGGCTGCGTTCCGAGCCGCCGAAGCGCGCACGTTCCACTCGAGCCCGCTCACCTGGCCGGAATGCGTCAGGTTCGAGGACCCGACGTAGGCCGTGGAGTAGCCCGAGCGACGATGAAAGAGCCAGGCCTTGGCGTGCAAGCGAGTGGTGTGCGTGTCGTAAGAGACCCGGATCTGCGCGCCGAGTTCGCGCAGCGCGTCGAGGGCTCTGCGCTCCGTGGAACCGGTGAAGGTCGTGGTCAGCACCCGCAGGTTGCGTCCCGCGTTGCAGTGTCTGCGCAGCGCATCGAGCAGAGGCGCGATGCCGCTGCGACGGATGAACGCCATCAGGACATCGATCTGGTCGGCCGAGGCGATCTCGGTGAGGACCTGGCTGCCGACACGCGGCTCACCCGGAGCGTTCGTGAGCAGGGTCGTGTCGAGCAAGGGCAGGAGCGGATCAGCCAGCTCTTCGGGGGTCCCGTCGGGGAGAATCGAGCGCACCGCGCGCAGAATGCTGGCCGGAGCCACCGGGCTCTCGCCCTGCGCCACCACGGCGTCGATCTGTTCCAGCACGCGCAGGGCGAGCGACAGTCCGGCGGCCACGCGCTCTTTCTCGGGGTGGCGCGCCACCGCTCGCTCTACGATGCGTGAGACGTGCAGCGCTATCCGATCCGCAGCCTCAGCGGCGCGCAGGTCGGCGGTCAGCGGGCTGCGTGCGTCGACCTCTTGGAGGCGGCCAGCGAGGGCTTCAGTGAGCAGCTGCTCGTATAGGCCGCGGGGCAGGGCGGGCATCGGACTGGGCACCATCATACGGGAAGGCGTGAGCGACGCGAGCCGCACGGCGCGGCGGCTACCACGCGCGGCACTGCCGTGGCATGCTCCCGAACGTGGGTGCTGCGAGCTGCGACGAGACGACGCTCTCCCCGTACTTTCAGCCCGTTCACGCGGAAACGTACGCCGACCGGTGCATCGGGCCCTTTTTGTCGAAGCTGGGGGAAGAGCACCCCGACCTGATCCTGGCGGTTGCCGATGTCGATCGGTCGCAAATCAGGGCTGCGCTGGAGCGCGCGCCGGAGGAACGCCTGAGAGCCTGCTTCGCGACAGCAGCGGTCTATCGCGGGATGCGGGTTGTCACTCGTTGACGGTGAGCGTTCTCGGGCTGCCGCGGCTGATCGAGGTCAAGGCGCGCGCGAACCGCGCCAAGGACCGCGCAGTGCTCCCCTTGTTGATCGCAACGCTCGACGAGCAGAAGTCGCGCCAGCGCTGAGGTGGGTGCGGGCCACGGTGGTGTTCGCCCCGACTACTGCGGTCCGCAGACTTTGACGCCCGACCCTCCCCCTGCGCTCTTGCATGCATATCCCGCCCGGCACTCGTCTACGGACGAGCACGTCTTCAGGCAGAGTCCCTTGTCGGCGTCACCCCAGATGGGCGCGCAGTAGGCGCCGTCCGGGCAGCCCTGCTTCGAGAGCGAGCAAAACGCAGTGCAGTACCCATCCGGAAACTGCGGCGTGCTCGTGATGCAGAAGTCGCTCAGGCAGCCGCTGTCCTGCGCACAGGCTTCGCCGCTGTCTTTGGCCCCGGGGTTCGGCGGCCCGGCAGCGCATGTGCCCGAATATCGATCGCACTGCTTCGAGTAGGGGCATTCGGCGTCAGACTGACAAAACGACGAGCAGACCTTCGCGCCGCCGTACTCCAGCGTGTCGCAGATCATCGACGGTGGACAGTCCGCTGTCTCGTTGCACCCGACGAAGCACGCCTCCGTCTTGGCTGCGCCCGGGGTCGTCTGGAGGCAGACCAGGTTGCCCGGGCACGGGGCATTCAGGCACGACAGCAGGCACATTCCTCCCGCTAACCCGGTCGCAGCCTCTGTCGCGCAGAACTCCTGGCCTTCACAGTCGGTCGGGCACGCGCAGCCCCGCCCGGCGGTGGGACTCGGCCCCTTGCCAAGGCAAGCGTCGCCCGTGCCGTCCGGCGCCGCATCGACGCCTGCGTCGGTCGCGATGGCAACGCAGTTGCGGTCAACGCAGTGCTCGTCGGCCTTGCAGTCGGACTCGCTCTGGCAGCCGCCACCGTTTTGAGTCTCCGAACTCGAACACGCGCTGGCGGACGCGCCAACCACGAGCACCACCACGACCCATCTCACGCCGCTCATGTTTGCCTCCGCCTATCGGTCCATTGTCACTGCGCCCCCGGACTTCGGGTCCGGAGCGCGCAAGAGGTCCCATGTCAAGGTGCCCCCGAGCACCACCACCCCCGACCCGAGCAAGATGTCCGCGGTCGTGTTCCGCGTCTTCACGCGGTCGAGCGCTTCGCTGGACGGTCGCTGATCGAACTCGCCGCGAGCGCTCAGGGCGGAGAGGCCGACAAGCGCACCCGCCGTCACGAGTGCCGCGCCGCCACCGTAGCCGAGCCAACGCCAACCGCTCCAGGTCTTCGTCGACGGATCCGCCAGATCGAAGTCGACGCGAGTCGCGGCGCCGCGCTCGAGGGTCACGCGCTCTTGCCAGGCGTCGCGCCCTGGTGCGTTCACGGCGACCAGCACCTGGCCCGGAGGCAGTGTGTCGAGGGACAGCGGAGCTCGCCCGAGCAGACGTCCGTCGACCACGATGTTCGCGCCGGGCACGTTGCCGCGCACGCTCAGCACGGCGACGGAGGTCGCGGCGCGTTGGAGCACCACCTCGAGCTGAGAAGTTCGATCTCGCAGCACGTTGACGGTGCGGGTTTGGCTTACCCAGCCTGCCAGCTCGACGACGAGTCGCTGCGCCGCAGGTCGAAGGCGCAACTCTGCGGGGGTCTTGCCGAGCTCGGCACCCGTTGCGTCGTCCCGAACGATGGCACCAGGGGGAACGCTCCTGATTCGGACAGTTCCGAGTAGGGGGGGCAGCTCGATTTGCACGGCCTTCGATTCGGCCGTCTTGACGCTGACGCTCACGGTGCGCTCATCGAAGTCTTTTGCTCGCGCGATGATCCGGTGGTCGCCGGCTTTCACGGCGACGCGTCGGGGCGCTCGTCCCACGCTGCCAAGGTCGGCGCGATCGATGAACAGTTCCGCATCTGCTGGCGTCGTCGTGACGTCGAGGACCGCCACTCGCTTGCCCAAGTCGCCCCGCCTGCTGTTGCCCGCCTGCCGCTGGGCGTCGGTCGCTGCAATGGAGAGGAAGGTCTCGTTCCAATTGTACGCGTCCTCGAAGCGCTTCAGGAAGATGAAGGTCTGTACGACGTTCAACACGACGTTCGAGTTTGGAACCTGACGATAGGAGGCGATGAAGCGCTCGATGGCTTCGGGATATCGCCCTTGCTTGTACAGCTCCGAACCAAGCTCGAACTGCAGCTGAGCCTCGGTGGCCGCGTCGGCGCGTGCCGCCCGCGGTGACGCGACCAGAGTTGCGGCGACGAGCAGGAAGGCGGTCAGATTGCGGACGGGGGTCATTGGGGCACCAGAGGTGGCGGGCCTCCCGGCGGCGGATTGTTGCGCCGCTTCGTCGGATTGACCTTTGGGCTCGGCGGCGCCGGGCGTGGAGCCCGAGCCTGAGACGGCGTGGAGTTCGAGGGCGCCTCCGGCGGAGGATTCACCGCGGCATCTTCAGCTGGACCGGTCTGCGGCGTGGGCCGAGAGCTCGGGGCATCGGCGTCGTGCAGCCCGGTTGCCGGCTCCGCGCTCGGCAGGCCCGCTGACGCCAGCACGGCGTCGCCCGCGCTGCCGGTGGCGGCCCGCGCCCCCACGACAACGACGCCCACACCGACCGCCAGAACCGCGACCGTGGCCGCGACCGCGAGTGCGACGCTGGTTCGCGTGCGCCCGCTGCGGAGCGCCGGCGGATTGGTGGAGTAGAGCGGGGTCAGTGCCGCGGCGGAGTTCGCCGCTGGCGCCGCGGTAACACCGGGCTCGAACGGCGCGGTCGTGGGCGCCGCGGGATCGGGAACGGGTGCCAGCTCTCCGCCCCGGCTCTCGAGCAAGGCGGCGAAGCTTCCCGCGGATTGCGGGCGTTGTTCGGGCCGCTTCGCCAGCGCGGCGAGTGTCAGCCGCTCGAGCCACTCCGGAACGTCGGGGCGTTTCCCGCGAACCGGGTCGGGTGAGCTCGAGACCACCCTGAAGAAGAGCTCGGGGAGGGTCGGTGAGTCGAAGGCAGGACCCCCCGTCAGCATCGCGTACATGATCCCGCCCAGCGCGTAGATGTCGGTTCGTGCATCGACGGCCTTCGAGTCGGCGAGCTGCTCGGGCGCCATGTAGTGAGGTGAGCCAAACACCGCGCCTGTCTTGGTCTGTACGTCGCTGCTCGCTTGAGTGAGCTTGGCGATCCCGAAGTCCAGCACCTTCACGACATCGCGCTGTCGTCCTCGGGTGTTCAGAAAAACGTTCGCGGGTTTCAAATCTCGGTGAATGACCCCGCGTTCGTGCGCCGCTCCGACGGCGTCTGCGAGCTCGAGCCCGATGCGAATCGCCTCTTCCAGCGGCAGCGGCCCTTGCCTGACGATGCGATGCTCGAGATCTTCGCCCTCGAGCTTCTCCATGGCGATGAACGCGCTCTCTCCGTGATAGCCGAGGTCGAAGACGTCCACGATGTTGGGGTGCTCGATGCTCGCCGCGGCTCGCGCTTCGTTCAAGAACCGGTTCCTCATTTCCAGCTGGGCGCCCATGCTCGCGAGCATCAGCTTGAGAGCGACCACCTTGCCGAGCTCCATGTGCTCGGCCACCCAGACCTCGCCCATGCCTCCCGCGCCCAGTTGCTCTCGCAACCTGTAGCGGGCCGCGACGACGGACCCGGTGGTGAACTCTCCCGTGTACATCAGCTTGCTTCCTCCCTCACTTCGCCGGCCAGAGATCGGACCAAGCCATGTTCCATCCGACGGTCCCCATCGCGAACGAGTCGTAGCCAGGTTGACCCGGATGGAAGATCCAGACCCGATCGGAGGCGAACAGCACCGACGTTTGTCCCTGCATTCCTTCGCGAGCGCGCGCACCGACGGAAAACCAACTCTCGTCACAGGAGACCGAGTTGAACTTGGGCGCGCCGCCCGGATCGAATACGCGCGCGACCGCGCCGCCGTGCTGCGCGGTCATCCAGGCGACCACCAATGCGCCGCCTTCGGTGTACGCGGCGGCTGGGTAGAAATGCGCGGCTCCCGTGTCGGGTTCGGCGCGAAAGGCCGGTGTGACGACGGTCCCGTCATCCGCACTGAGTTCCGTCGCGTAGACCACCTCCCGAGCCGCTTTGGAGGTCGCGAGCGCAGCGGTGAGAGCAAAGCGACTCGGTCCTGCGGCCGCCGAGAAGTCAACGGTCAAGCCGTTGCCGTAGTTCGCGGGGAAGGGCACCGAGAACGGCGCGGCGCTTCCGTCGGGGCCGGCCCGCAGCGTCCCATCTGGGTTCAGCAGCGCCGCGCGAATCACCACTTCGCCCTCGAGGAGCGCGGCACCGGACGGATGCTCCGGCCACCCGATGAGCCCCCGGCCGTCCGCGCCGAAAGCGATCGTGGTCAACTGATCGACGGAGTAGGGCGAGGCAACCACGAGAGGTGGTTGGGGGAGCTGATCGACGTACTGTGTGAGGAGGATTCGCTTGAAGTCGTGGAACGCGACGTACAGAGCCTTTCTTACTGGCGACCAGGCCAGAGTAGCGCCGCTCGTCGGGGTGCCAGTTTCAGTCAACGGCGAAGTCGGCTTTCCCAGGGGGCAGCCGCGCTCGTCGACGAAGAGCACTCTCACTCGAGGGTCGCTCTTGTTTTCGATCCAAGACACGGCGGCGTGCGCCGCCATCCCGGAGATCGTGAGGTTCACCGCGGCCACGGACGGCGCGTAGGCGACCACGTTGGGGTCGCTCAGTGTGGAATCGAAGTCCCCGTTGCAGGTGACCGCTCTCTCCCCGGAAGATGCGTCCAGGAGCGCGATGCGCACTTCAGAGGTCGCCGAGCCTGCGGTCTGGGACGAAAACGCCACCACGATGCGGTTCGACCCGATGAGTTGCGCGACCGACTTGGGATGGTTGATGAACTCGCTCTGGTCGCCGCGCTGGTTCACCCGCACTTCGTGCGCGGACGAATTGCACGCGGTGACTTCGTTGACGAGGCTGCACCCGCCGGAGAGCAGCGCGCCGTTCAGCGACAGCAGCGCTGCCGCGGCTGCTCCGGCGAGCGTCGGCCTAGTTGCAGACCGGTACATCCACGGTTCCGCAGGCATTCACCGTCCCAGTGACCTTCTTGGCCGCGAGGCAGATGCACGGGGCGCTTCCGGACTGAGTCTGGCACGACATATTGCCGATGCAGCCGTCGAAGTAGCAGCACTGCACGTCCACTGAATAGGCCGCACCCTTGGGCCAGTCGTCGCTCAGCCAGCCCTTGTAAGGCAGGAGGTACTTCTGGCCCTTGAGCGTGACATAGGCCTGCGACTTCTGCGTGTACCACTGGTTCAGGTTGAAGCAGAACTGCGACGAGTCCGGCATCACGTTCGTGAACTTCACCGTCGCCGTCGTACAGTCACATTTTCCGTTGGTGCACGTCAGTCCACCGGCGCATCCGCAGTCCTTGCAGCAGGTCGACTGTGTCTCGCCGCCGTTGCACGAGCTGTCTCCGCAGTAGGCGTTGGGCGCGCAAGTCGTCCCGTTGCACGTGCTGCCGGATGGGCATCCGCAGTCCTTGCAGCAGGTCGACTGTGTCTCGCCGCCGTTGCACGAGCTGTCTCCGCAGTAGGCGTTGGGCGCGCAAGTCGTCCCGTTGCACGTGCTGCCGGGTGGGCATCCGCAGTCCTTGCAGCAGGTCGACTGTGTCTCGCCGCCGTTGCACGAGCTGTCTCCGCAGTAGGCGTTGGGCGCGCAAGCCGTCCCGTTGCACGTGCTGCCGGACGGGCATCCGCAGTCCTTGCAACAGGTCGACTGTGTCTCGCCGCCGTTGCACGAGTTGTCCCCGCACACCGGCGTGGAACCACCGCTGCCACCGCTGCCACCGCTGCCACCGCTGCCGCCGCTGCCACCGCTGCCGCCGCTGCCGCCGCTGCCGCCGCTGCCGCCGCTGCCGCCGCTGCCCGAACACGCGGATACGAAGTCCGAACAGCAATTCCCGTGCGTCGTGCAGTCCGGATCGCAGAAGCACTTCGGGTTTGACTCCGGTACCGGTTCGGTGTCGCCGCAGTGACCTGCGCAGCTCGGCTCGGGGTTGCCGCCACTGCCGCCCGTCGGCGTGCTGCCGCCCGCAGCGATAGTGCCGCCGGTTCCGCCGGATCCTCCTCCGCTCCACGAGCCGCCGGATCCTCCTCCGCCGCCAGGGCCGCCCTCCGAATTCGACCCACCGCTGCCTCCTGTCGTGCCGTTATCGGCGCCAGACGAGCAGCCCGTGAGTCCCGCGAGTCCAAGCAGAGCCGACCCAAATCCGATTGCGCACCAGCTGCTCATGCGTGTGAAGGTATGTCCGGGATCCCAACGCGAGCCATAGTCATTTCTCCGTCGCTCCAGCGGGAGACCGAGCATGGGCGGCGTGCACGGTCACGCAACAATAGAAATGACCATGCCGGCAGGCGAGGCGCAGGTAAATTCAGTAGAACGCCCATCCGAACAGAACTTGCACGGCGGGCGCAGCCCCGATCGCGCCGCGAACGCCGAGGTCGAAGTCTTCGTGGGGACCCACCACGAACCCAGCTTCCAGGATCCCCGTCGCCCTGACGGTTGTGGGAGCGGCGTTCAGGTTGGCTCTCTTCGCCGTGGATTCCAATCCAGCTTTGGCTTCAGCGTCGCGGATCACGCGACCAGTAACGAGCGGTAGAGTGACTCCGGCGCCGGCACCGAAGTAGCCCGCGCCGCCCCGGAACCGCAGGGTGCCATCGAGCATGGCGAGCGCGACGTGCGCGTCCGTCACTCTGCCGGGCGGCAGGTGCTCGCCGTCGGCGGTGGTCGGCGTGCCGCAATCCTCGTACCTCGGGTAGCTATACTCTCCGTCGTCGCAGTTGTACGTGCCCTCACCCTCACCGGACACCACGAACATCGCTCGCAGCTGGAAGTCGACGGCGGGACTCGCGGCCGTGCGCAGGCCTAACCCAGCCATCGCGCTGAGCGCGTCCGAAGTGAAGGTGATGTCGCCTTTGGCCTCATCGACACGCATGACCGCGTCGTAGGAGCCGAAGCCCACCCCACCGTAGGCGAGAAGGCGGAAGCCTTTCCGTTTCTGGAAGGCGGCCTCCTCTTGTCGCTTGGCGGCCGCGCGTTCAGCCTGCAAACGCGCGCGAGCCGCCGGGTCTTCGGCCGCGAGCCGCTTCTCGGCTTCGGCCCGTCGCTTGCGCTCTTCGTCGCTCTCGCTGACCTGTTCCTGCGTCTTGCCCCGTTGGATGATCGAGCCCCACTCGTCTTGCCCAGCATCGGGTGGTGCGGCCTTCTCATCGTCCGCATGGGCAACGCGCGGCGCAAGGCAAACCAATGCACCGAGCAAGCCCGCCGCAAATGCGCCCGGGGTCATCGTTCATCGACCATTGGGGCCTTGACGCACACAGGTTTGGGCGGGGCGTTTTCCTTCGCGCCGTCGGCACAACGGAATACCTCGGAGATGGTCTGATTCTCGAACAGACGCTGCCGAACTACCCACACGCGTGGGTCTTCCGAAGCGACGAGCCCACTAGCGCCTCGCGATTCCGGCGGCTTCACGCACGCGCCGAGGCCGACGAACGAAAGACCGACCAGAATCCTCATCGCGATGCTCATTGGGAGTTCTCCTTCGAATGGTTCAATTTCCTGGACAGGGATCGTCGCGGGCACGCCGGCGTCTGCCGGGGTCCCGGAATCGGGCGCTGCCGCGTCGAGCCCGGCGTCAGCGGCTGCGTCAGGCGCCGCCTCGGTCTCCGCCGGGTCTCCGCCACCAGCCGCCGCGGCGACGGCCAGCCGCAGTCGGCGAACGATGGCGTAAGCGTTCTCCGGGGCGTCAACCAAGGTGATTCGCAGAATGAGCGCGGGTTGCTCGCTCGACGAATCCGCGGAGACGATCGCAACCACCCGCTTTCCCGCAGCGTAGGGCAGTGCCAACCGAACCCGGCCCTCGCTCTCCACAACCACGCGCGCACCGCGCTGAACCAGGCGTTCCTTGGCGGCGGCCAGCGCCTCCGGGAGCGGTCGCGCCGTGGGATAACGCTTCCGGAATACCAGCGCCGGTTGTTGTCTACTGCCCGCGGTCCGCGGCACAATAACGAAGGCTTCGCAGGCCAGCACTGCCAGCGACACGGCCAAACACAGCCAGATGCGCCACCGAGCCCGAACCCGCGGCGTTGGGGATGAGTGACTGGTGCGCGCCGCCCGTCGAGCCGCGTTCGGAAGCACAACTATCGGTCGCATCGGACAATTGCTCGAGCTGCTGAACGGAAAGCGGACCTCCCGTGGATGCGTGCTTACTTGAACGCAGCAGCCCGAGCCATAGTCATTATTTCAGCGCCTCGACGAGACGCTCGCCCAACGGCCCGGGCACGATCACTCGCAGGAGTGGTCGTGCGACAGTCGGATGCTTGCTCGTCGATCCAAGCCCGCGCGGCAATCAGCGCCACGCTATCGACTCCCCGCGCGCCGCCGAAGCACGAGGGAAAAGAGACTCTCCCCCGTGACTCGAGCGCTACCCGCAGATCGGCGAGTGACCCGTGGCAGCGCCCATCACGTTGTCGGCCTTTCCGAGGGCTTCGCCGAGTTGGCCGATCGCTCCGGCGAGGCCACCCAGGCCGGACATGCCGCCGAACACGCCGCCGGCGGCGCCGGACGCCGCTGCGCAACCGTAGTCGTCCCAGTTCGTGGGGTCGTCTGACGAAGTGCCGCCGGCGATGACGACGGTCGCGCCGAGTAGCTTCTTGGCCTTGGTGAGCTCGAGCGAGAGCCACAAGCCGCCGGCGCCGCTGAGTGCGCCCGTCGCTCCGGCCAGGTTTGCCAGTCGGTTGATCAGGTCGATCAAGCTGTTCATCTCGGCCTGAAATGCTTCGGCTTCTTCAGCGCCGCCGCTGCCGTTCTCGAGTACACCGAGCAGCGCGCCGGTGTCCGGATCGACATGCCAGAATGCCACCGGCAGGCCAGTGCTCGAAGCGACGCGGAACGAGTTCGTATAGCCCTTGGTCGCCAAGCGCCAGCGCTCGATCAGCTCGGGGGTGAGGCCCGACACCACGTTCGCGATGTCCTGGAACTTGGGCACCAGGACCAGCGGAATACCCTTCAGCAGACTCTGGGTGCTCTTGGCAAGGAGCGTGGACTCGATCAACGCGAAACGAGCGGTCGCGTTCATCGCCTGGGTGAGCGCAGCGCGGCCATCGGCGTTGACGGCCGCGTAGGGGCTGAGGGGCAGCATGTCCACGCGGCGCACCACGCTCTTCTTGCCGCGCGGCATCACCGAGTGCAGGGCGGCGCGCAGCCCCGTGGGGTAGACCAGGGCGCCGGCTTCGGCGATGACCGGCGCGTGCAATGCGAAGGCGCCGAGGGCCGGCATCGCCGGCGACTGCACGAGCGCGTCGTAGATCGCGGACAAGTCCGAACCCCGCGTTGCGTCCCACAGTGGCTCCAGGCCGAGACGCGCGGTGATCAGATCGTCGGCAACCTGTGCGGCGGTGGGCGCACCGGCTTCGAAGCGCAGCTCGAAGCTCCCGAAGAACGCGTCATCTACCTCCGCGAACACGGACTCCACCGTGTCTGCTAGCACTTCCTGACGCCCCGCGAGGACGCGCGTGATGGTCTCTGAGCCGATGTCCAGAGTGAGCAATAGCCCACCGAAGCGCTTGGGTGGCTTGATGTCCGCGGGAGCGGGCACCGTGTACTGCCCGATTGCTGATGCAGTGCCGCTCCGGATCGAGAGCTGAACCTTGCGAGTGCTTGGACCGGCCAGCGGAGCTTCATAGCGCAGCAAGTACGAGTTCTTCTGACGGGCGACGATGAATTGGTCCGCGGCGGCGATGGCTTGGGACTGCATGGTGACGGAGACCACGGTGCCACCCGTGATCTTTGCCATCAGATCCAGCGTTGTGGTCGGGAAGGTGCCGACGTGCACCATCACCGAAGGAGGCGCCGTGCTCACTGCCGCGAGCGCTTCGGCGTCGGGCGTGTCCGTCGCGTCTCCGTCGGTGATGAAGATGAGGACGGTGCCCGCTAGTTTCGCGGCGTCGCTCAAGGCCTCCCACAGATCGGAACCCCAGGCATATTGATTCAGCGCTGCTTGCTCGAGCACTGCGGGGTCGCTCGTCCACGCACCATCGTTGGCGGAACCACCGACGGTGTGGATGCGAAAACTCGCGTCGGTGAACTTGGCCAAGAGCTGCGCGGCGATGGTCTTCACCAACAGAGCCGCCTGGGCGCCGCTGAACTCCGGCGGCAAGCTCGTGGACTTGTCCAGCACGAACACCACGCGGGGGGCGGCAGGTTTGTTCTCCAGCAGGCTGAATGCGCGTTCGGCGCCTTCTTCTTCGAGCAGGAATGCGCTGGCGCTCAGTCCGTGCACGCTATTGCCGGATCCATCCACGGCGCCGGCCCGGAGGGTGACGCGCGGAAAGCCGCTCTCGCTAATGCCCAGGGTCAGCGTCTTCACGCTGGCGGCTTTGGCTGGGTCGAGGGGGCTCGTGTCCAGGGGGACGCCGCCCACGCTGTAGCTGCCGTCGGATCCTTTGGCGATCACGTCGCCGCTGCGCGTCAGGGCGGAACCAACGAAGGTGTGTTGATCACGCTCCGCTTTGGTCAGGTCGGGGCCGTCCAAAAACAAGACAGGGATGAAGGTGCGCAGCTGATCCAGCGAACGGGTCGCGATTTGCGCCAAGCCTTCGGGCGGAGCCATGCCGATGCGTAGGGAACGTCCCGGCAAAGCCTCCACTTCGAACTCGCCACTCACCAGATCCACAGGCACTTTCGGCTCTGCGGAGCTGACGATGGATAGCGTCGCGGTCAGCTTGGGCAGGGTCTGCGCCGCTGCGACCTTGCTCGGGTTGCCTGCACTTCCGGACTCACCGAAAGCGAGATCTGGCAGCGCCGGGTTGGCGAGCTTCTTCTCTCCTGCGACCGTCACGCGCACGATCGGGATGCTGATCGGCGGTGAGAAATCGAAGCCCTGGGCCTTCGCGTCGGCGGGCAACTGAGCCAGCAGCGCTTGGGCCAGCGCTGTGGCCGCCGCATTGTCCGGGTCCAGGACCTCCTTGACAGTCGACGGAGCGATTTTCAGAAGGCTCAACCACTCGGACACCTTTTGATCCGAAACCTGCGGGTCGAAGACCCGGCTCACGCTCCGAATCAGAACCGTTTTGACGAAGTCGGCGGTCTTCGGCGTGGAAACGGCGACGACTTCCGCCTCCAGCCCGGCACGCTTGTAGAGCTCGACCAAGAGATCGGCCTTGTCGCGCATCGAGCCCGCGCCGCCGCGCAGCGTGCCGCGCACGCCGAAGAGCCGGGGCGTCTCGCCTCCCAAGGTGGTCAGATTGGCGGGCAGCGTGACGATCTGATCTCGGACGAACTCGTAGATCGCCTTGGCGTCCTTGCCGGCGACGAGGGCGTCGGCCCGGGCTGGCAAATGGTCCGGACTGGTGCGCAGCGCGGCACGCACCTCTTCCCACACTCCGAATGGCACCCGCGGGCCCGTGCCGCCATCGGCGCCACCGGCACCACCGGCACCACCGGCACCAGCGCCGCCGTCGGTCTTCGGCTTGCCGGATGAATCATCATCGCCGCCGCACGCTGCCACGACCAGCGCAGCTACCATGAAGTCGCGTCGCGAAAGCTCCCAGGAGAGTTTCATAATCCCACCTACTCCATGTCTTCTGGCGGTCTCCCCGTGAACTCTTCGTGACCGCTGCCTTTGGTATGGGCGCGCTTCGGAAGAAATTCAATCCAAAGATCGGCGCGTGAGAAAAGCGGCGGCCTCCGGTCACCGACCCGCCCGATAGATCCAAGTGCGGCGATGTCGCTCGCCGTTCAGTCCCAGGTCTTCGATCTTCCGGCGCTTCCGCGGCGCTGCGCCGTTTCCACGAGGCTGGGCTCGGTCCGAGCTCGCGCCTCTTACGCCCGCACCGCGCAGCGAGTTCCTTCCAAACAAGAATTCTGGGAACCAGCGCCGGCGCCGGGCGTCTGTCGATGCATGGCACGATTCGTCGCGGGGCTGCTCTGCGGAGCACTAGTGGCTGGAAGCTCCTGGTACGGCAACCGGGCAGGGTATGGGACTGACTCCGGCGAACTCGCGAGCAACGATCTTTGCGCATCCGTCAAGAAGGTGATGGCGCTCTCGACAGAGCTCGAGACGGCCTGCTGGATCTCCTTCTCACAGCCGCGCCACTTTTCGTCGTAGTCGATGAAGATGTGGATCGTGCACGTGCCATCCGCTGGGTTCTCGCCCCAAGCGTCAGCGCTTCCCGTGCGGAAATGGCGCGCAGCGTTCTGGAGCGCTAGGAACGTGTCAGGGGGTGCTTCGCTGTCGCCGGCGTCGTCGCGGCTTCCAGCGATCTCCGCAATGATCGGGCGCGAAAGCAGGCGCTCGATCTTGGCCTTCAGGCTCGCCTCGATGCCAGGTCCGAGATCCCGTCGCGGCTGCGGATCCATGCCCTGCACCGGCAACGCTGGTCCCGGGGCGAGGCATTCCGAAGTCGGCTCGACGCACGGCGGCAAGCCCTCATCCCGAGCGCTCGACCCAGTAGAGCGGTTTGCGCCTACCGTGGGCCAGCGCGAGCACGACCACGCGATCGGCGTACACCTGGTACGCGATCGCGTAGGGGAACCGGGGCAGCACGACGCGGCGGACGGGCGGGATGCGTCCCGGAGCATCAGGCCACCGTGGCCACGCCTCCGGAGCTTCGAGAATCACGTTCAGGGCGTCGAAGACCACACGAAGGAGCTCATCGCCCAGCCCTTCGCGCCGGGCGTCGTACCAGGCCGCCGCGTCCGTGAGCTCGTCCTCGGCTTCAGCGAGGAGTACGAGCTTCACGCCGGGCCTTCAGGCGAGCGGTGATACGGTCGCGGGCATCTTGCCAGTCCACGAGCTTCGCGGTGCCGTCCGCGACGGCCTGAGCGCGGCGATCGATCTCGGCGACCCACGCGGCGGCCGCGTCGGGATCTGCCTCTTCGTGCAGGCTCTCGAGAAGCACCTGCGCGAGCTCGGCGCGGGCGTCTGCTGGGAGGGCGAGGGCTTCGGCGCGGAGCTCGTCGGCGTTCACGGAAGTCATCATAGCGCCAAACGCAGTCTCGGCACGACGCCTGGGCTCGCCTCACCCGGGTCCCCGACCTTCGGTGGAGGCGCCGGGAGTCGAATTCTCGTGGGACGATCTTTCAAACGCGGCGATGTCGCTCGTCTTTCAGTCCCAAGTGTTCGATCTTCCGGCGCTTCCACGGCGCGACGCTGTCGACGTGGGTCGACGTGGGTGCCCGTGATGCGACCGGCGTCGTGGAGACATTTTGGAGACGGGGATCTACACGCCGCGCCAGTCCCCGGCCTCATCCCGTGCTGCTCGGCCGAAACTCCTCGGAGGAGCACGAAGAAATGCAGCAAGCGACGGTGCCCACCCCCAGCGTGCTCGCCGCCCCGCGGGCGACTGCGTGCGCTGCCTCTCCCAAACGTCCGCGCTCGCGCGCCGCGTTTGCGGTGGCCGCGGGCGGGCTGCGGAGTCGCAGACATAGGGGAGCAGCTGGCGCGCCACGTCGGAAGGCGGCGCGCTAGCTCGGCGCTCAATCGAACAGGTCGGTCTCCGCGGTAGCTCGCTTGGCGAGTTCGAACCTGAAGCCCTCATACCCAACGGGTTTGCAGTGGGAAGCGGACGTGTCCCACAAGGAAACGCGGTCTTCCAAATCATTGGAGGCGATTGCGCCCGACCGAACGAGCGCGGCGGCCAGTCCGAATATGTCTGTCGAGCGGATGGAAGCCTTCCTCGCAAGCCACCGCGCCCCCCCGTCGCAGGAGACGAACACGGGGGCGTCGCCAACTGGCCGGCTCGCGGCCCAAGCGACGGCTTCGCATTCGCCTTTGTCGACACGGCGATCAAATTCCCCACGCTTTACCCGTTGTTGGTACTCGCGATAGAGGAGCTGCTCTGGGGTGCCCTTGAGCAGTTGGTACACCACGATCTTTCCGGCAATCTCGAGCGGCGTCAGGATCCTCTCGAGTGTGGACAATTCGTGGCGGGCCACATACTCGGTCAGCGCCAGTTCGGCCTTTCCGCTGACCGCATCGGCGATGAGTTCGAGCAGGTCGAGGCCCCTCAAATGGATGAAAGCGTCGGCGTCGAGCAGTACGGGTCGCACGGTAGTCAAGCGACTGCGGGCGACGCAGCCGGGTCGGGGGCATCGAGATCGAAGTAGGCCAGGATCTCTTCGAGCGGATGACCTGGCGTGAGGCCGAGCAACCTGGCCAGAGCATCCCGGCCGACAACGCCGTTTGCGTAAGCGCGCGCGGCCACTTCTGCGAACGCGCCGCGCCGCTCGGTGGGTGCGTCGGCCACCGGAAAGTCTTCGACGCCTCGGGGAGCCTCCGCTTCGATCCACCTTGGCGCAGGCTCGATGAATGATCGGATCTCCGGAGGAGGTTTCGGCGGCAAGTGAATCCTGCCTTCGTCGCCGAGGTAGAGGCGCGCGGCCGAGTAGTGAAGTCCGAACTCCTCCATCAACAGCCTCGCAGCGTCCTCGTCACGGGTGCTGCTCAGCCCCTGTACGACCGAAGGCGGGCAAAGGAGCCGCGCCGCAAACGCGTTCGCACGTTGCTCACGGGCCAGGCCTGTATCCGTCAGGAATCCCGAAATTGAAGTGAGCGGGGTGCCCTGGTGCCAGTCCGTCAGGAGGTGGCAGAGCTCGTGCGCCAAGCTGAACCGTCGCACCAAGGCGTTGACGTTCTTGCCCTCCAGATTCAGGACGATGGTCGGTCCGCGCGCGCCGCCGGCGAACCCGAGTCCCGCTGGAGCTCCTCGCGTGCCAAGGCGGGAGTACAGCAGACCGATCCAGGAGAACCGTGTCGATACTAGTTCGCGCACGGAGCGGAGCGGTTCGACTCCGAGCGAGCATTCCCGACGGACAGCCTCGGCGAGAGCCGCACCCTGCTCCCACGGTGGCAGCTGCTGGGGAGGTGGAGGCGGAAACCACGGGAGCTCGGTCTCGTCCACCAGCCGCCGCAGCCAAACGAAGTCCCTCGCCGCCGACGCAGCCCGCAGGATCTTCGCGCGAGTGAGGTCGCCGAGCTCAGTGAATTCGTCGAGGCTGGTCAGAAGTACGACTTCGTCGCCCGACGGGACTCGGATCGGCTCGTCCCATAGGGAGTCCGCCTCGACGGAGTAGACACTGGCCAGGCGCTCGATTTCGAACACCGAGGGTGGAACTCCGCCTTCGACAGCGCGCAGTCGATCGATGGACAGGCCCGATTCGCGAGCTGCGGTGCCCAACGACAACCGGGCGAGGCCCGTGCGAACCTGCTCGAGGCCCTCGAACTCCACGTCAGTCACGTCGGTCGTACTCTCTCATGCCGCCGGCCGGTCGGCAAAGCCTGTCCGCGTGTTCGGTGGTTACGAACCGGTGGGTCCGACCCAGTGGATGCGTCCTTCCACCTTGCTCGGCCCTCGACGTGGTGAGCGGCAACATTCATCGGGTCGGTCCGGCGTCGCGCGGCGAGGAGCGGTCAGTACGCCCCCCACTTTCGCAGGATCGACGTTGGATCCGCGAACACGGTGTATTTGTATTTCTCGTACTCGAAGCGCACATGGAAGACGCTGAGCTCGGGAACGTCGGTACTTGCGGGCGTTCGCGTCCCGACTGCGTCGCACTCGAAGTTGCCGTCTTCACCGGCGGCGTCCGCGACGCAGCGAAAGAAACGCACGTTCTGCTTGGGCCAGCGCTTCCAGTCGCTGGAGAGGTCTTTCTCGGCTCCGTCGCGCGTCATCTCGGTCTTGAACACCTTCGCGCGGTCGGCGAGGAGCTTGGTGACTTCCGCGGGAGAGCCAGAATTGGAGGCCTTCTCGATGATCTCGATGTAGGTCTGCGCGGCTTTCATCACGGATTCCTGTCGGTTCTTGCTCGTCGAAATGGCAGCGCGGCGCTCGCAGCAGAGGCCGATGCGACCGGCCGTCGCGGAACCGTCTGCAGCGTCGGCGCGGGTCTCACAGCCGCCGGCCCCACGGACTCGCCAGCCCGTCGCCCCAGCCGGCGTGATCGTCCAACTCGCGGCCTTGCCGACGGTTTCATCCGTTGCGCACGCCAGCTCCCACTGGTCTTCACTGCACAAGTCGCGACCGATCCCCTCGCACGCGGCGCGCGCGTCCTTGAATGTGGCACCTGTCTGCGCGGCCTCCGGGAGCGCGAACTTGAACGCCTGCACGAAGCGCGAGGAGTCCTTCGTCCAACCCGATCCGACCGCGCGTTCGGGGATTTTGATGCGGGTCACTTCAGCTGTGACCGCAGGCGGTGCGCTAGGCGCCACGGCCGCGGACGCGGACGGCGCGGTCTTGTCGCCCCCGCTCTTGCACGCCAAGAGCGCCGCCAACACGACCAGAATTGCAGACGGCCGCATCCCCACGCCGAGCCCCAGCATGCCTGCCAAGCGAACCTCTTTCTTTCCAGGATTGCAGGTCAAACGACGCTGAAGGTTCTCGATTTCGGAATCGCGAAGGTGCTGACCGAGAACGAGAGCGTGACGCGAGCGCTCGCCGCGACTGGCGGGAGCATCCAGGCGTTCACTCCCAAGTACGGAGCACCGGAGCAGTTCACGCGACGCTACGGTGCCACTGGCCCGTGGACTGACGTGTTCGCGCTCGCTCTGGTGTTGGTCGAGGTCGCTAGCGGGCATGAGTCACTAGAGGGCGACGACACGGGACAGCTCTTCGTGAGCTCCGTGGACGAGTCGAGCCGGCCGACGCTCAGGGCGCGTGGAGTCGCGGTGAGTGACGCAGTGGAAGCGGTCGTGCGCCGCGCGCTGTCCGTGGAACCGCGCCAACGTTTCGCTGACGCTGATTCGTTTTGGACCGCACTTCGCAAGGCAAGTGCTGAGTTCGAGACCTTGGGGAACTCTGCCACGGTCCTGGCGTCGTCGGGGCCATCGGCGCCGCTGCCGTCAGCCAGTGCGACGCAGCCCGTGGCGGGCGGACTCAGCACGACCGCTTCGCACGTGGCCAGCATTCCGCAGTTCGAGCCACCGGCTTCACCAGCCCGGTCCCTCAGGCCACTCGTGGTGGTCGCTGGCATCGCGCTCGTGATCGGAGGGGGACTCGCCGGCGCTCTGTTGCTGGCTGGTGGACCGAGCAAGGCACCCGGAAGCGCCTCGGGTCTGCCCGCGGGACCGGTCGCCACCACAGAAGCGTCCGCCGCGCGAGCCGCGGAGGCGGATTCGGGCGGGCCGGAGCCGAGTCGTCTCGTGGGTATCAGCCCCGGCACTTTCGAGATGGGGAGCGCGCGCCCGAATGCCGGAGAGCTTCGCGCCCGCGAAGTTACCATCTCGCGCCCCTACCGCATTCAGCAGCAGGAGGTCACCGTTGGCGATTACGCGCGCTGCGTTTCCAAGCATGCGTGTACGCCGCCCGGGTGTGCTGCGTCCGACTCGAGCGCAGACGCGATGACCTGCGTGAACCGCGAGCAAAGCGAAGCGTTCTGTCGCTGGTCGGGGCTGCGCCTGCCCACGGAGGCGGAATGGGAGTTCGCGGCTCGCGCGGGAGCGAAGCTGGGCATCGAGGGAATGAGCGGCGCCGCGGCTGAATGGGTTGCGGACGCATTCGAAGCCGACCTCGGAACACGAGCCGCGACAGACCCCCTCGTGCGCTGGAGCGCCGGCATGAAGGGCGTGCTCCGGGGCGGGACACCGGAGTCGAGAATCGAGCGAGACGGCGTTCACCAAGCGCTACGCTCTGAACGCGTCGGTGGCGCGGGTGGGGACGGGATTCCGGTGTGCGACGGATGGGAGTTGAGCCGTCACGAGGCAGAAGCACGCGGTTGCATCGAAACAGGAGAGGTTACGGGCGGCGGATTCAACCGGTCAGCGCAATACTCTCTTGAAGGTATCCGCCAGAACTTCGCGCCTCGCGGAAGCGCGAGGAGATCAGCAAGTCCGGTCACACTTCGTCCTCCCGTGTCGTCGGTCGGCGAGCCCCAGGTAGTCGACGACGAGGCCGCCGGGCTTGTCGCGAAACACGCGATTCACGCGGGCGATGGCCTGCATCAGCTTTTTCGACAACCGATTCGGTGAGGGCGCTCATGGTTTCTTGCGCTCCCGGCTCTTTTGGGGTTTCTCGGCCGTCGTCTTCCCCTTGAGCTGCTTGGTTTCGGCGATCGCCGCCTCGAAGTCGCGCACGGCGGCCGAAGGCAGGAGATCTTGCTGCTTCCGGAATAGCTCGTACTGCGTGCTCGCCGCCGCAACGGCGTCCTCGTGGCTCACCTTCCCGGCGTGGGTCAGCACCTCACGGTCCGAGAGGCGCAAGAAGTCGTCGAGCTTCGCGATCCAGTCACGCATGTACATCACACGGCCATGCGTGGCTTGGAGCTCGGCGAACTCGATGTAGGCGTTCACGATGCGGTTGAGTGCCTCGAGCTCGTCGAGCGCGAGGTAGTTCTTGGCGACCTCGATGTCGCCCTTGCGCACGATGCCGCCCGACCACTAGGTCAGCCCCACGTTCGGCTTGGTCGCGTCCGCGCGCGCTGCGATGACCTCGGCAGCCGTCTGCCCGTGTGCCGCCCAGTGCATCTTGTTCTGCACCAACTTGAAGAAGGCGCGCGATGCCTCGACGCGCGGATCGTAGTCCGCGCTCGTCGCGTAGATGTCGAGCACCTTCATCCAGAAGACACGCTCGGACGAGCGGATGTCGCGGATGCGCGCGAGGAGCTGCTCGAAGTAGTTGGTCTGGCCCGGACCGGGAGGATTTTTGTGCCGCTCGTCGTCGAGCGTGAAGCCCTTGACGACGTACTCTTCGAGCAGACGAGTGGCCCACTTGCGGAACTGTGTGCCCCGGTGGCTGCGCACCCGGAAGCCGACAGCGAGGATCACGGGCAGCGAGTAGTGCAGCACCGAGCGCTGGACACTCCGCGACCCCTCATCGCGAACCATTGGGTACGGCTCAATGGTTGCCCGCTCGTCGAGCTCACCCTCCTCGTAGATCGCCTTGAGGTGGATGTTGATGTTCGGGACGCTCGTCTCGAACAGCTCGGCGAGCTGCATCTGCGTCAGCCAGATGGTCTCGCCCTCGAAGCGGCACTCGATGCGCGTTCGCCCGTCCTCGGTCTGGTAGAGGATCAGCTCGCCCTTGGGTGCTTCGGAGTCGGTCATCGCCCGGCCTCCGTTTTCGGCGAAGCTGACAGAATGCCCCGCTTGCGCTGCACCAGGGACGACTCTCCGAGGAACGTCGCGACGGTCCTAGCCGCAGTCCAGCCCTCGGCCAATCTCCACCCAAGGCCCGCCACGAAGCGCAAGTCCATGCCACCGAACTGGAATTTGCTTGGCAAATTCCAGAGAGATCCGATGAGCGGCGCAAGAGGAGCAGCCCTGCTGCGACTATTTGTGGAGGCGCCGGGAATCGAATTCTGTTGGCGGCTTTGCGAGAAACCGCGCGGGTACGCGGACTTGGCCAAGAACCTCGCGAAGTCGTTGACGATGTTCGATCCCGGCGCGGTCCGTCGCGTGCCGTGTGGTTCCGGCGTTTGGTGCAGGGTCGCGGCAACATGGCGGCAACGCGGTCACCGGCGCAGTGGAAGTGGCATGATCACGATGTCCGCGAGCAATGCGAGTCGCTCCTTCAGCTTTTTAAAAACACTTCCGTTGCACCAGTTCGGGGCTGGTCGAATTTCGGCGTGCGCTGGGTTGTCCCGCAGCGGGGGGCGGTTGGCTACCGGGTCATGGTGGACGTCGATCACGTGTTCGACTGGCACTTTGGGGCTGTTGGGTGGTGACCCGGGTGGTGCTGGCGTCAACCCGATCACACGCACGACCCGAACAAGTTTGGTTTCCAGAGATAGAACGCCATTTTCCTCGCCCTCTTGCGTCCAGGTAGCTCCAGCGGCGCCGCAGAGGGAAGCGAGGTCCACAGAAGGCATGCCTCCCGGGTCCCCAAAGGCGTTGCTGCTAATCCTGACCTTCTGCGCCGAATCCACCGTGACGTGGTTCCCGTCGGCGAGAACGCGCCGGAACAGTAGTTCATCGTCTGAAACCTGGATGACGCACATCGGCGCAGTTCAGCCTTCGCCCAACAACCACCGCCAAACTGAGACGGCCGTCCTTACGGAGTCGAGTACGCCATCCTCCATCTCATTTTGGATATCCGCCCCCCAAACCTTCACGAACTGGACTTCACGTGAGTTGAAGTACGTTGTGATCTTGCGATTCCCGCCCCACCACTCGAGGCAGACTTCATCGTCCGGGCTCTTTGTGACGTGAGGCCGGAGGAAGGGTATCCCTCGCAACGCAAGCAGCTCGGGGAACGCCTCGAGCCACCAACGCGCGTGCGTGATTGCGAGACTTAGCTGCAGGGACTCGCTGCCAGCGCGCAGGCGGTCAAGCGCCATGCAGCCAACGGCCGCAGCGTCGCGGTTGGAGCCCTCCAACGACCCTTTCGAGGCGGTCGCGCCGAGTTCAACGCCGCTGACGCTAATCTGGGCTGGGCGGGGAATTGGGGCGGTGCTTTCCGCACTGCACAGAACGGGGCGGGGCGCCGGGGCTGGAAATGACATTCGGGTCGCGACACTCATCGCACGTCACCTTTTTCGGCTAGCTCGAAGATGAGCTCCTTCAGTTCGTTGAAGAATTCCATGATCTTTTCAGGCGGGATCTCGCCTCCGTGATCGGCCGGCGTGCTGACGTCGGCTTCCAAGCGAGCGGCGAACTTCCGGTCTGCGCCGAGCGCTGCCGAAACTCCCGCTACAGCAACCATCGCCGCCGTCATTTGGACGGACCACTTTGAGAGGCGATTGAGAACCAGGTCAGGATTAACGCGCGATGCACGTGGCCGGTTGATCTGGTACGAGAAATCGGACGAAGTTTCCGCCTCAATCTGCAACGCGGGAAGGAACGGAACCAGCGTCCGATAGCCAGCCGCTCGTTCGGACGCGGGCTGGAGGAGCACAGCGCCGAGGGCAATTCGATGCACCGGCGGCAAGTCCTCCACGATGAATTCGGACCGCTCGACAAGCGTTTCCACCGCTGACTTGTACCGGCCCAGCGTCGACTGTGTGAATGGATCGAAAAGCTGGGGTTCAGCAGACAGAACGAGATCCAGCCGTCCCTGCGTCGCGCTGGCAGAGAAGCGTCCTCCCGCAAATGGTCCGTGGACTTGGTGAAGCCCCAGCGCGGGACGCGACGAGGTCTCCTCCGGTTCGGCGTCAGCGATGCGCCGCCACAGGTTCGTTGCGGTCGGGGGGGGGGGGATGACCAGGCAAAAGAGCGTGATCCGAACGCTTTCCGCAAGCCAGGCAGGCGAGGAGGTCTTGGTCACAGGGTGCCTTGGTCTGAAAGTAACACCTTGTCGGAGTCCTGCATCGGACTTGCGCTCAAAGTAATCGTATCGCCCACCACCACACAACCGCCAGAAAATACCGGTGATTCCCTCGACCCCCGAACTGGTGACCGGGTCGAACGGGGCGCTGGGCTCCTGCAGACTTGGGGGGCTCCCACCACGCCTTCCGCTGAACGCACCGCCAGTGCATTCGTGCAAAAGCTCGCCGAATGCGAGCACCGTCGCGTGCGCCGTTGTCACGACCGAGCCGCCCCAGCCTGCTCCGCGAGCCACTCTCTTCGATGAGAGAAGTCCGGCATCGCCCTCTCCACCCGCCTCCAAAATTCAGCCGAGTGATGCGGTTCGCGCAGATGCACCAGCTCGTGCACCACGACGTACTCCACGATTCTCGGCGGCAACAAGATGCTCTGCCAGTGGAAGTACAGCTTCCCGCCCTTGCCGCACGACCCCCAGCGGTAGCCGAGGTCTTGAACGACAATCCCCGACGGCTCGACCCCGACGCGCTTCTCGAAACCGGCGCACCCGCTCCGCCAACCACGGCTGCGCGTGCTCCGCGTACCAGGCCACCATGTGCTCGTGCCCGCGCTTCGCATCACCGCGGCGAAGCTTGAAGCGGCCCCGCTCCAGTTTCACCGGGATGTCTTGCTCTCGGTCGCCGACGAGCAGCAACCGATAGCTGCGCCCGAAATACGGGAACCCCTCACCCCCCACGTATTTCTTTGCGGGTGCTTCGGCGCGGACGAGGCCTCCTTCTCTGCGAGCTTCGTGTAGATCCAGAAGCGCTTCTCACGAACGAAGCTCTCCATCTTCTCGGACCGGGCAAGCGTCAGGCGCGGACAACACCAACTCGCCGCCGCGGTCCACCGTGATCTGCACGGTGCTTCCGGCGTGCGCTTCGTCGCACCTCGAACTGCAGGTCGCCGACCGTCAACCCCTCCATCAGGTCCGCTCCAACCGCGTGTGATTCGCCTTCGCCAACTCCATCAATCGGTCGGCGACCGCATCGGCGCTGTCGAAATCGACGATCTCGTTCTCGTCGAGGAACACGAACAGCTGGCCCCGGAGCTCCTCCTGGCGAGGGGCGTTCTTCCAGAAGCCGACGATGCTGACGGCGTCGCGGATGATGTGCTCGACCATGTCTACGGTGAGGCCGGCGAGCCACTTCTTGTCGGCGGCGGCGACGGGGCTTCTCTTCTCGCGCTCCTCGCGGAGCACGTCGAAGAACGGCGCGTGGAGCTGCGGGTCGAGCCCGATGTCGTCATCGCGTTGGCGGCCTTCGGTGACCTCTTCGACGAACGCCTTGAGAGCCATGGTCAGCTGCTCCCAGTCCTCGCCGAATTTCGCGAGAATCTCCTCCAAGCGCTCGGAGAGGCGCTGGAAGTGCACCGGATCCTCGTCGAGCTTCTTCTTGATGTGGCTGCGGATGGCGTGCTCCATCTCCGAAGCCTTCGCACGGGGCGACACCTGCTTGCTCACCTGCTCGGAGAACGTCGCGTCGGTGATCGCGATGGGCGGGATGCGTGGGTCGATGCCGAGCGAGATGATGTGCTCGTCGATCAGGCGCTGCACCTTGCGACCAATGGCCTTGCCGAGCGGGGGCAACCCCTCCCGATAGCGATTGCGCGCGCGCGCGTAGATCTCGCCAAGGGTCGCGGCGTCGCTGCACGAAGGGCAGCGCCTCGGGGCGCGGTAGCACGAGGTCGAGCGTGGCCAGGAACTGCTTCAGCTTGACGGAGAACTCCGCCCGCAGCTTCTCGTCGGCGAGCAGCTCGATGGCCGCCTCGACGTCGTCGATCGGATCGACCTCGCGCGCCCGGAAGAGCCCGAGCACCCGCGCGTGTCGGTCGCGGAGCTTCGGGATCTCGTCGTCCAGGCTCTGGAGCGCGCCCTCGATGTCCTCGTCGCTGTAGGCCGAGAGCGCTTCCTTCAGGTGGCTGCGCCACGCCGTAGTAGTCCACCACGATGCCCGCCGTCTTGCCGTGGCCAGTGCGGTTCACGCGGGCGATGGCCTGGAGCAGCTCCGCTTCGCGAATGGGGCGGTCGAGGTACATCACGCCTTCGATCGGGCGCATCGAAGCCGGTCAGCAGCATCGACTTCACGATGAGGAACGCGAGCGGGTCAGCCTTCTGTAGGTCCTCGTGGACCAGAGCGGCTTCTTGAAGCGCGCGATTCGTGCCTCGGTCTTGCCCGCCTCGGTCCACTCCCGCCAGTCTGGCGGATCGTTGTTCTCGCCCGAAATGATTGCCGCGAACTCGAGCCGCTCGAGTCGGTCGAGGTATCGCCAGGCATGCACCGCCGCACGCACCTTGGCAGGCTTCGCTTTGAGCCCGAGATCGTCGAGCGCCCGGGTGTCCTCGTCCAGCGCTTGCGCCTCGACCACCAGCTCGTCCCGGGCCAGCGGAAAGTGCTTCCTGGTACCGAATCGCGGCCCGACGGCTGTAGGCGACCACCTGGGCCTTGAGGCCGTTCGGCAGGATGTTCGCGACGTAGTGCCGGAGCATGTCCCGCGCCTTGGCCTCGATGAGCTTCGGTGCTTCGAGGATGGCCCCGCGGGTGGCGTACTTGCGCTTGATCGCTTCGAGCTCGTCGCCGTGTCGTTCTCGTCGAACAGATCCTCGAAGAGCTGGTCGAGGTCGCGCCCATCGGCCACCGCGCCCTCGGCCGTGCGGCCCTCGTAGAGGATCGGCACGGTCGCGCCGTCGGCCTCCGACTCCTTGATGGTGTAGCGGTCGATGAACTCGCCGAAGATGTCGTGCGTGCGCTTCTTGGCGCCCATGATGATGGGCGTGCCGGTGAAGCCGATGCGCGCGCAGTTGGGCAGGGCCTGCAACAGGTTGGCGTGCAGGGCGCTGGAGTGGCTGCGGTGGGCTTCGTCGACCATGCACGAGGATGGACTCGTCGTCGTTGAGCAGGCCGAGATCGCCGACCTCGTCTTCCGGCGTCAGCGACTTCGAGGTCGCGGTCCACGTACTTCTGGATCATCGCGAACACGATGCCCGGGCCCCTTCCGCCTGAAGGAGCGTCTTCACGTGCTCGATGCTCTTACGCGCCCGCTCGACGGTCTCGCCGGTCAGCGCCGCCGTCGCCGAGAGCTGCCGCTCCAGGTCCTTGCGGTCCGTGACGACGACGACCTTGAAGCGCCGCAGCTCGGGCGTCGAGCGCATCTTGCGCACCAGAAACACCATCGTCAGGCTCTTCCCCGAGCCCTGCGTGTGCCAGACGATCCCGCCGCGCCGGTCGTGCTCGCCGTCCTGCGCGCGCGTCTTGCCCGTGCGAGCAGCCGCTCGACGGCGTACTGCACAGCGCGGAACTGCTGGTAGCGGCAGACGATCTTCACCGTCTTGCCGGACACCTGCTGGTAGACCGTGAAGTGCCGGATGATGTCGAGCAGGTGCGCTGGGCGCAGCATGCCGGCGATGAGCTTGTTCTGGCTCGACAGCGTGTCCTTGCCCAGCTCGACCTGCACCTGCTTCGAGCGGCACCGGAGCAGTGTCCTTCCACTCCAGGTAGTGCTCGGTTCCCGCGCCGATGGTGCCGACACGCGCCTCGTCGTAGCTCGTCGCGATGAGGAACTGGTTGGTGTAGAAGAGGCGTTCGTTGCCCTCGTTCTCTTCGACCTCGCCT
This sequence comes from uncultured delta proteobacterium, assembly GCA_963716725.1. GTDB lineage: Bacteria > Myxococcota_A > Polyangia > Polyangiales > Polyangiaceae > JADJKB01. The sequence goes on along the minus strand of CAVQUB010000021.1, from coordinate 3,113 downwards.
GCTGCTTTCGCGCGTTGTGATAGCGGCGCAGCTGGTCGATGGCGGCGGCGATGGGCTCGGACACGGTCGGGCTCTTGCACTCGACCACGACCGAGCGGGATGCCGTTGATGAAGAGCGTGATGTCGGGCCGGATCGACGCCTTCGCCTGGCCGCCCGGGCAGTCGACCTTGAACTGGCTGATGGCGGTGAAGGTGTTGTTCTCGGGGTTGTCCCAGTCGATGAAGTGGATGGTCTGGTCGCGGCCCTGGTCCCAATCCGGGCAGCCCCTCGACCGGCGACGCCGTTCAAGAGCAGCGCCGTGGCCTCCTGGTTCGCCTCCATCAGGCGAGGGTGGCCGATGCGCTCCAGGGCGCCGACGGCCTGGGAGATGCGCGCGTCGTCGAGCCAGGGCCTGCCGTCGCGGAGGTTGATGCGAGCGCAGTGCGTTTTCGCAGGTCGGGCTTGATGAGCACTTCGCGGAAGCTCTCGCGCCCTGTCACCGAAGGGTGATCGACGCTGCCCGTGATGATCTTCCAGCCCATCGAGGCGAGCTGGTTGAGGAACGGCTGCTCGACGTCGGTGAACTCGGGGCCGCCGCTCATTCGGCTGCGTCCTCCAAGAGCTTCGTGACGCGGACGCGGCCGGTGAGGAGGTCTTCCATCAGGCCGTGCTTGACGAGGTGGAGCTTGGCGAGTCTGCCTTCCTCGTCTCCCTGGCGCCGCTCAACGCCATCAAGAACACGCGCTGTCCCTGCCTGCTCGCCATTTGACGGCACGGCTAGCTCGATGGCGCGCAGCTCGCCCTGTGTTAGTTTCGAGCGTGTTCCACCGGCGATGTATCGACGGACATCTCGGTGCTCCAAGGAGAAGAAGAGCCACGCTTGGTCAACGTCGGCAAGTGCTCTCAGGACATGCGCATGGTTATTCACCCACGCGGGGCCGTCGATGCGGTAGGCAATCGGGCGTATTGCGAACTCGTCGAAGTTCCCGCCATCCTCGGCGACCAGGATGAGCGGCTCGTTGAACAGGGGGCGGTCTATCCAGCCCTGTAGCCCGTTGGCACCGTAGTAGGGAACGCGCCCCGGACGCTTCGCGCGCTCGTCCGCGTTGACTGGGATGCGCATGTGGTCGAGCACTTCTGCAACGTCACCAAGCGTCTTGGTCGACCACCCCTTCGGAATCCTCCCCAACGCCGAGTCCTTGAACTGTTCGGGGTGGCGGTCGGGATCGCGGAGCTCGCCGTTGTCGTCGATGCCTCGGGTGAGTAGGTCGTGGAGCAAGCCCTGCTTCACCTGCTTGAGCTTGGCGATGATCTCCTCGGTCTTGCGAATCGCCTCGTCCAGCGTGTCGAGGATTTCGGCGATTTGGCGTTGCTCGGGGAAGGGGGGAACCGAAAATTCGATACTGCGCAGTTCAGCTTGAGTGAGCTTGCTCCGGGTTCCACCGGCAATGTATCGACGAATGTCGCGGTGAACCAAGCTCCAAAAGATGAAATCCTGATCCGCGATGCCGAGTGCCCTGATGATATGGGCGTGATTGTTTACCCAGGATGGGCCCGTGATTCGATATGCGATTGGCCGCGTGGCGAACTCGTCAAAGAAACCGCCGTCCTCGGCCAGCAACACCAGAGGCTCATCAAAAAGCGGCTGGTCAATCCATCCCTGCTGGCCGTTGGCGCCGTAGTATGGCACGTGCCCTGGCCGTAGCGCGCGTTCATCGGAGTTCACCGGCTCGCGCATGTGATCTAGGACCTCGACGAGCGAGTCGAGGCGCTTGACCGGCCAAGGCTCACCCATAGCCTAGCCCGCCCAAGAACCCGCGCAGCTTCGCCGCCGCGGCATCGCGCTCCCGCTCGATGCTCGTCAGCGTGACGCGGTACTTGTCCCACCAGTTCTCGAACGCCGCAGACGATCTTCTGCCGGTGGTCGGCAACGTAGCGATTGAGGATCGCATCGAGGTCGGTGCGCAGGATACCGAGCACCAGCTCGAGCGCACCCGCTTCATCCAGCTCGGTTCGGGCCTGCTTGAGGCGCTTCGTGAAGTTGGCCTCCTTGGTCTTGAGCTGACTCTTCACCGCCGAGAGTTGTTTCTTCAGCGCCTTCAGCTCGTCGTCCGAGAGCTGCTCCTCGTCGTCCTCGCTGGAGTCTTCTCCCTCGTCCTCATCTCCCCCGCTCTTGGCGCCTTTGACGGTCGCCTCCAGCTCGGCCCTCTTCGCCTCGAGTTCCGCCAGCTCGTCCAGGTATTCGGGCAGCAGGCGCTTCACGAGCCGATGGTCGAGTGGGTTGTCCTTGCTCTTCTTGTCTTCGAGGCCGGTGACGATGCTCGTCTCCCAGGCTTCGATCAGTCCCAGGAACCCGCGCGCCGCAATGGTGCGCAGGTCGTTCTGCACGTCGCCCCACCACGTCGCCACCACGCCCGAGACTTGGAACCGGTCGAGCAAGCCCACGGGTCGGAGCGCCTGTTCGAAGGAGCTGAGGAGCTGGGTGCGGACCTTCATCAGGTCCTTCGACTCAGGTAGGCCGGCGATGCCCTTGTGGTGCTTCTTCCACCAGGCCTCCACCGCCTCGCCAAGCGCTTGTTCCTTGGCCTTCACGCCGTCGTCAGCTTCGGTGCGTTGCTTCAGGGCTGCCTTGGTCTCGATGTCCGGCTTGAAGTCGAGGTACCGCCCGTCGGTCTTCTCGCTGTGCTTGCCCAGCAGGTGGTCCGGGTCCAGGCCGTGGGCTTCGAAGAGAGCTCGCTTGTCATCGACCTCGGCCTTCGGGATGCCGCCGTACAGGTGCGCCCGCACGTCGTGGGGCTCGGGCGGCGGAGCGTTGTCGGCGTAGCGGCGGATGTTGAGGTTGTCGTCGTTCTCGCGGAGCTCGGCGCGGCTGACGACGCGGGCGAAGCCGTCCACGTCCTCGAACGCCTTCCACGCGCTCACGACCTTCTCGATGTGCTCGGGGTAGAGGTAGTTCTGCGCGCGCCCCTCGTAGAACTCCCGGTCGGCGTTGACGAAGAGCACCTTGCCCTTGCGCTCCTTGGGCTTCGCACCCGGCGAGCGGACCACCAGGATGCAGGCCGGGATGCCCGTGCCGTAGAAGAGGTTCGGGCCCAGGCCGATCACGGCGTCGAGCAAGTCCTCGTCGAGGAGT
>CAVQUB010000020.1:0-261039 GCA_963716725.1 uncultured delta proteobacterium | reverse complement strand
AAAACCCCAAAACCCCAAAACCCCATGAATACTATATCTAAACAGCTTTAAATATAATAATATAATAATAAATAATGAATCACAAAAAGAAAATTTTAATAACAGGAGGCACTGGATATATTGGCAATTACGTCACTAAAATGATGGCTGGGACTGTTCCTAATTGCATTGTACTATCTATGAGTAGGAGTCCCGTAGAGAAGTAAATGGAAAGAGACCCTCAAACAACAAGGTTCACCAATGTTAAATTTATCGAGGGTGATGCTTTAAAGCCTGAGACGTACCCTGAGGATTTAGTAGAATGTGATGCTGTTATCCATACAGTAGGTGCCTTGCTTGAAGGGGTTGACTACAAAAGCATACTGAAAGGTGGTATTTCATCTGTTATTCAAGGGAAAGTTAGCCCCTCAGAAATTTATAACACAGTGAAGGGTGAAGGGAAGCCTCCTTATGAAAAGAGTCTCGAAGCTTTAAACAGAGATTCATGCAAATTAATTGCTGAGCATTACAATAACCGATTGAAAAGAGCTCACAAGAAAGGCCACTTTGTCTTCTTATCAGCCTCTAAGACTATAGCACCTCATCTTAAAAAATACATTGAGATGAAAGAGTAAGCTGAAGAATTCCTACTAAACAATTGCCCTGAACTTATCCCAGTTATACTTAAGCCAGGACTCGTGTGGCATGAAAGTGAAAGAAATTGGAGTATCCCTTTCAAGTTAGCAACTGATGTTGGCTACCAACTGAACAGAAAGGTTATTAGCAAGCTACCTGGCAATTAAAAGGTTTAAGGGTTCTTTCCTCAGTCAGCAAGTATTCATTTGAATGTGCTCACTGATCATATCATAAAAGGAGCATTGGGAGAACTGGATGAGTTAAATCCAACAAGGATTTGGACTAATGAAATGATGAATCACACAGATAAGTGATTAAATATATTAAAAAGCATATTAGTTATACATTATTTATATATCTATCCTCAAATGAATGGGGTTTTGGGGTTTTGGGGTGTTGTTGGTGTTGTTGGCCTGTTCAAAGCGGTCATGGCGCTGCACCACAAGGTGCTGCCGCCAAGCATCAAGATCGGCAAGCCGAACCCGGCGCTCGCTCTGGAAGACAGCCCCTTCTATCTCAACAGCGAGACGCGCCCGTGGATCCGCGCGGGCGATCATCCGCGCCGCGCTGGCGTGAGCTCCTTCGGCTTTGGCGGAAGCAACTTCCATGTTGCGCTGGAGGAGTACCGGGGTAGCGCACCGCAGGCCTACCGCACCCGCGTGGCGCCCGACGAATTGGTGGTGCTCGGCGCTGACAGCCCCGCGGCGTTGCTCGAGCGCATTCGCGCGGTCGAGGTGGGCGGGGAGGGTTTCCTCAGGTGGTTCGCGCGCACCACGCAAGAAGCCGGGAGCGCTGGCGCCGGGGCGCGCCTGGCCGTGGTCGCTCGCGACGAAGCGGAGCTCCGCGCTCGGCTCGACAAGGCCAGCGAGCGCATTGCTTCGCTACCCGACACGTCATTCTCGACCCCCGACGGCCTCTTCTACGGTGTGGGCAAGCCCGTGGGTCGGGTGGCCTTCTTGTTCCCAGGGCAGGGCAGCCAGTACCTCGGCATGGGTGCCGACCTGGCGATGAGCTACGACGCCGCGCGGGCGGCATGGGATCTCGCAGCCGACGCGGGACTGGGTCTGCACGGCGTGGTGTTTCCTCGGCCGGCCTTCGACCCAGAGAGCAAGGCCGCGCAAGCCCAGAGGCTCATTCGTACGGAGTGGGCGCAGCCCGCCATCGGCGCGACGTCTTTGTCGATGCTGCGCTTGCTCGACCTGGTCGGGCTGCGACCCGAGTGCGTGGCTGGGCACAGCTACGGAGAGGTGACCGCGCTGCATGCGGCCGGCGTGATCGATGCCGTGACGATGCTGCGCGTCGCCCGCAAGCGCGGCGAGTTGATGGCCGAGGCAGCGGCCACACCCGGCGCCATGCTCGCCGTCAGCGCCGGCATCGACCAGGTGCGTACTGTCGTCGAGCGCTCGGGTGCCGGCGTCGTGATCGCGAACCACAACGCGCCGACGCAGGTCGTCCTGAGCGGCGCGGTAGACGCCATCGAAGCGGTCGAAGAAGCTCTGAGCAAGGCGGGACTCTCCGCGCAGCGCCTGGCGGTTGCCACTGCATTTCATTCCTCGATCGTGCAGCCGTCCATCGCACCGTTTGCCGAGGCGCTGGCCGGCGTCGTCGTTTCGGCACCCAAGCTGGACGTGTACGCGAACGCGATCGCGGCGCCGTATCCGTCCGAGCCGGACGAGATCCGCAAGGTGCTGGCCGGGCAAATCGCCCAGCCGGTGCGCTTCGTCGAGCAGATTGAGGCCATCTATGCCGCCGGAGTTCGCATCTTCGTGGAGGTCGGGCCGGGCTCGGTGCTGACCGGCTTGACGGGCCGCATCCTCGAGGGACGCGAACATCTGGCCATCGCGCTCGACCGCAAGTCCAAGCACGGCATGCGCAGCTGGCACGAGGCGCTCGCGCAGTTGGTCGCCGCCGGCGTGGCGCTCGATCTCGCGCCCCTGTGGGCCAGCCACGCGAAGGACGAAGATCCCCGCCGGGTCGTGCGGCCGAAGATGACGCTGCAACTCACCGGCTCCAACTACGGCAAACCCTATCCGCCGCCCCAAGGCGCCGCGGCCGTGACTCTCCCCAACAACGCGACGGATGACCCCGAGGCCACAGTGAACAAGTCCCAACCAGAAGCACGCCCCTCAACCAGCAGTATCCCCTCGAATGGCGCTGCGCCTTCCAATGGCGCCGGTGCTGGCAACCGCAGCTCCAGCGTCGCTGCCGTCGCAGCGGCTGAGCCCGCCGCAGCCCACTACGTCGTGCAGCAGACGCAGGCGTCCGCGCAGCGTTCCTTCGCCATGCCCGTCGACAGCTGGGCGTTTGCGTACCAGGAGGCGCAGCGTCAGACCGCGGAGGCCCACACCGCGTTCCAGAACGCGATGGCCCAAGCGCACATCGCCTTCTTGCAGACGGCCGAACGGGGGCTCGCCGGCTTGACGGCGATGGCCAGCGGGATGCCGGCGGCCACGGTCCTAGCGTCTCAGCCCAGCTTCGCCTACGCGCCGCAGGCCCTGAGCGCGCCGGCACCGATGGCGGTTTCGGCGATCTCCGTCGCAGCGCAGCCGGCAGCCTACGTGCCGATGGCGCCGCCCGTCGCGGATCGGCCTGCGCCCGCGCCTGCCGCCGCGCCCGCGCCCGCGCCCATCGGCGCGCCTGCGCCCAGCGACGGCGCCATCGATGCCGAAGCGCTGTTGCTGGAGGTGGTCGCGGACAAGACCGGCTACCCCGTAGAGACGCTCGCGATGGACATGGCGCTCGAAGCGGACCTCGGCATCGACTCGATCAAGCGCGTCGAGATCCTGTCCGCGATGCAGCAGAAGCAACCGAAGCTGCCGCAGGTGGACACCAAGGCGATGGCGGCCCTGAGCACGCTCGGTGAGATCGTCAGCTACATGAAGGCGCGCTTGCAGGGCGACGCGCCGGAGGAGACCGCCCGCCCAAAAGCGCCCGCGGCCAACTCGGCCGCCACGCGCTAGCTGAGGTGGCTGCGCCGGCGTGTGGCCTCGCGATGGCGGGGCTCGCGACGCTGAGCAGAGTCGGAGAGGTATTGGTCACCCGCGACCACCGTGGTGTTGCCGAAGCCTTGGTCGAAGAGCTGCGCAGGCGGCAGCTGGCGGCGCGTGTGGTGGATCAGGTCGACTCAGCTGCGGGAGCCGTGATCTTTCTCGGCGGACTTCGCGAGCTGGGGAGCGACGACGAAGCCGTCGAGATCAATCGCGAGGCCTTCCGTGCGGCAAAGGCCTTTGCTCCGCGCGCCAGCGGCGGCGTCTTCGTCACGGTGCAAGACACCGGGGGCGACTTCGGTCTCAGCGGCAGCGAGCGGGCTTGGCTCGGTGGATTGGCCGGCCTGGCGAAGACTGCGTCGCTCGAGTGGCCTCGAGCATCCGTCAAGGCGATTGATCTGGAGCGCGGCGAACGCAGCGCGGCGGAGCTGGCCGAGGCCATCGCCCTCGAGCTCTACGCTGGCGGCAATGACATCGAAGTGGGCTTGCACGCCGACGGTCGGCGCACGACGCTGAGGACCGCGCTCGAGGAGCCGCGGGCGACGTGCACGCCCCCCATCGACGAACGCAGCGTGCTCGTTTGCTCGGGGGGTGCGCGCGGCGTTACTGCTGCGACGCTGATCGCGTTGGCCAGGCAGTACAGGCCGCGCATCGTGTTGATCGGCCGCACGCCGGTCGCCGACGAGCCCGCCGCTTGCGTCGGTGTCAGCGACGACGCAGGGCTCAAGAAGATCCTGCTCTCGGCCGCGAAGGCCGAAGGCCGCACGGTCAAGCCGGCCGAGCTCGGCGCGGCGGCTCGCGGCATCCTCGCAGTCCGGGAGATCCGAAGCACCCTGGCAGCCCTGGAAGCGGCCGGCTCGCCGGCTCGCTATCTCGCCCTCGACGTGTCCTGCGCCGACGCGCTGCGCGAGGCGTTGACGCGGGTTCGCCGAGAGTGGGGGCCGATCACCGGGATCGTTCACGGTGCCGGCGTGGTGGCTGACAAGCTCATCGCCGACAAGACACCGGAGCAGTTCGAGCGTGTGCTCGGGACCAAAGTCAGCGGGATCCGCGCCCTCTTGGCTGCCACGGCGGACGACCCGCTCTCGCTCTTGGTCCTGTTCTCGTCGGTGGCTGCGCGGAGCGGAAACGTCGGCCAATGCGACTACGCCATGGCCAACGAGATGCTCAACAAGGTCGCCGCGCGCTTTGCTCGGCGGCATCCGGGCTCAGTGGTCAAGTCGTTGAACTGGGGGCCCTGGGAAGCCGGGATGGTGACCCCGGAGCTGAAACGCTACTTCACCGAGCACGGCGTGGCGCTCATCCCCCTCGAAGCGGGCGCCCGCATGATGTTGGAGGAGCTCAGCGACGACAGACAGATCGAGGTGGTGCTTGGCGGCGCCCCGCGCCGAGCTGCCATTGCCGGCGACGCTGCCGATGCCGATGGGGCAAGCGAGGCGCGCTTCGCGGTGCGTGTCGACGCCAGCAGCCACCCGTACCTGGTGGACCACGCCATCGAGGACGTGCCGGTGTTGCCCCTGGTGCTGGTGCTGGAGTGGTTCGCGCGCGCGGCGACCGCTTTGTGCCCCGGGCTCGCCGTTGCCGCGTGTCGCGACCTACGGGTGTTTCGCGGCGTTCGGCTCGAGCGCTTCCAACGCGGTGGGAATTGGCTCAGCCTGCGCTGCAAGCAGCGCAGCGCGCGAGAGGTCGAAGTGGAGCTCTGCGATCCCGTCGACCCGCGTCTGCGTCACTACGCTGCCGTGGTCGAGCTCGTCGAGCCCGAGGCGCTGGAGGCGCTGGGCAGGCGCTGCTCAGGGGAGCCGCCGCCGCTCCCGCTTGGGCCACTTTGCGCAGCCATCTACGGCGATGCGCTGTTCCATGGTCCGCAGTTTCAAGTGATCCGCGGCGTGCAGGGTGTGGGCGCGGGCGGCATCGCCGGTGACGTCGTGGGTACCGAGGAGCAGCAGTGGATTGGCGGACCGTGGCAGACTGATCCGGCGCTGCTCGATGGGGGCCTGCAGCTGGCGCTCTTGTGGGCCAACCACTGCCTGGGAGGACGCGCCCTCCCAACGGGCCTATCGGCCTACCGCTCGTTCAGCGCCGAGCGCGCCGCAGGGCCGTTTCGTTGCTTGGTCAGCGCCAAGGCCGAGGGCAATGGCAGAGCCGTCAGCGACATCACCTTCATCGACGGAACTGGTCGCGTGGTCGCGCGACTCGAGGGCGTCGAGACCCACCAGCGAGCATGAGCTTCGAACCGATCGCGATTGTCGGGCGGGCCTGCCTATTGCCGGGCGCTGCGGATCCCGCCGCGCTCTGGGAAGCGGTGCGGAGCCGGCGCGATCTTCTCTCGTCGGCTCCACCCGATCGCTGGGGCGCCGCGCCGGCCGACGTCCTCGGCAGCTTGACCTCGTCGATCGATCGTACGTGGTCGGACCGGGGCGGCTATGTCCGCGGCTTCGACGCGCGCTTCGACCCGGCCGGATTCGCGCTTCCGGCCCGCGAGATCCTGGGTCTCGACCCGCTGTTCCGCTGGCTGCTGCACGTGGGTCGGGAGGCCTTGATCGATGCGAAGCAGCGCGACGTGTCGCGCACCGGCGCGGTCATTGGCAACCTGTCGTTTCCGTCGAACAGCATGACCCGCTTTGCAGAGCGCGTGTGGCTGGGTGATGCGCTGGCGGACGCCGCGGGATTGCCCAGCGTAGACCCGCGCAATCGCTTCAGCTCGGGCCTTCCGGCGCACCTCTTGGCGCGAGCGCTCGGCTTGGGCGACGTCGCTTACTGCTTGGATGCCGCGTGCGCGTCGTCGCTGGTGGCCATCAAACTCGCCTGCGATCGGCTCCAGGACGGTCTCGCAGACGTGATGCTGGCGGGTGCAGTGAATTGCGCCGACGACTTGTTCATTCACGTGGGCTTCTGTGCTTTGAAGGCTCTGAGCGCGAGCGGGCAGAGTCGTCCGTTTCATCCCGAAGCCGACGGCCTAGTGCCGGCTGAAGGCGCAGGTATCGTGGTGCTGCAGCGGCTCGCGGACGCGGAAAAGAGCGGACGCCCCATCCTCGGCGTGATCCGCGGCGTTGGACTGTCGAACGACGGTCGCGAGAACGGACTCTTGGCGCCGGGTGAGGAGGGTCAGATCCGCGCGATGCAGCGCGCCTACGCGCAGGCTGGGCTCACCCCCGCCGACATCGACTACGTCGAGTGCCACGCGACTGGAACGAGCGCCGGCGACGGCGCTGAGCTCCGCAGCATGCGCCGCATCTTCGGCGATCGCGCCCCGCTGCCCATCGGCTCGCTCAAGTCGAACCTGGGGCACCTGATCACGGCGGCGGGCGTGGCGAGCCTCTTGAAGGTGCTCGCCGCGTTCGAGGCGAGGAGCCTCCCAGCGACGCTTCACCTCGATCAGGTCGAGCGTCTCGACGGGCTGATCGGGACGCCGTTTCGTGTGCTCACCGCGACCGAGGCCTGGGAAAAGCAGGGGCCGCGCAGGGCCGCAGTGAGCGCCTTCGGTTTTGGTGGCAACAACGCGCACCTGATCGTCGAGGAGTATCTCGCCGGCGAGGCTTCGCATCGCCGAGCCCAGCGCTCGATCGACGCCGTCGCCAAGCATGAAGTCGCCGTGGTCGGCATTGCCAGGCAGAGCGTGGAGCCGGGCGGCCAGATCGCTCTGTCGCTCGAGGGTCTACGCTTTCCACCCAAGGACCTGGAGCAGACCTTGCCGCAGCAGCTGCTGGCGCTGGCCACCGCCAGGGACGCGCTCGAAGGGCTCGCCGATCTGCCGAAGGAGCGCCTGGGCGTGCTGATCGGCATGGGCTGCGATCCGAACGTCGCTCGCTACGGTGCGCGCTGGCGGCTGCCGACCTGGGCGCGCCGCTGGGGCGTGCGCGACGCGGCTTGGATCGAGGAGGCCCGGGGCGCCTTCGTCCACCCGCTCGAGGCCGCCGGCGTGCTTGGGACCATGCCCAACATCGTCGCCAACCGCATCAACAGCGCTCTGGACTTCGGCGGCGCCAGCATGTCGCTGTCCTCGGAGGAGCTCAGCGGGGTGCGGGCGCTGGAGGTCGCCTGCCGCGCTCTCGTGCATGGCGAGCTGGATGCGGCGCTGGTGGGAGCGGTCGATCTCGGTGCCGAGCCGGTGCAGCGTGCGGCGCTCTGCGCGTTGGACGAGCCGCGAGAAGCTGCGGACGCGGCGGTGATGCTGGTGCTGGAGCGACTCGAGGACGCGCGCAAGAACGGACACCCCATCATCGCGATCGTGGCGCCGGCGATCCCGCAGGGCGACCGGATCGACCTGCCCGCGACCTCCGCCCACGCGGCCTCGGGGTTGCTCCAGATCGCCGAGGCGGTTCTGGGTGGCGAAGACCTGCGACTCGAGCTCGGGGCGATGGAGGGGCAGCGCGCTGCGGTCGTCATTCGCGCCGGTGACGGCCCGGCCCGCGCCGGCAAGAGCGCGAGGAGGTCGGGCCCGCAGCGCAGCTTTGCGGCGCATGCGCCCCCGGTGCAGCTGCCGCGCCTGCCGGAGATCGGTGATGAGCGGTGGGTCGCGCCGCTGACCCCACCGGCAGATCTCGTGCAAAACATGGTGCGCGCGCCCTGGCTCGAGCCGATCGTTGCGGCGTCGAGCGATCAACCACCGACTCCCGCGGTTGCTGCGCGCGCGACGGCGCAAGCGCCAGCACAGGGGCAGGAGCCGGCAGCGGCGATGGGTGCCGCGCCTGCCGCGGCGTGGCTGACCCAGCACGCGGCGCAACGCGCGCACATCGCCGAGCTTCACCAGCGCTTCTTGCTGCAGCAGGCCGCGCTGCATGAGCAGTTCCTCGCCCTCCGTGCCCGGACACAGCAGGCCCTGGTGGACGCACACAGCCGGCGCCTCCCGGCAGCGCGCCCTGCGCAAGCGCTCCCGCCGCCGCCCCTGCCGCCCGCGCCCCTGCCGCCCGCGCCCAACCAGAGCCTCGAGCTGCCCGGCCCGAAGCTCGATCGCGCCGGGTTGATGCAACACGCCGGCGGGCAGATCTCGAGCATCTTCGGTGCGGCCTTCTCGGCCCAAGATAGCTATCGGCGGCAGGTGCGGATGCCGCTACCACCGCTCTTGCTCGCCGAGCGCGTGCTTGGCATCGACGCTGACCCGCTGTCGATGGGACGCGGCACCATCTGGACGGAGACCGAGGTGCGCGCCGACTCCTGGTACCTGCACGAGGGTCGAATGCCCGCGGGCATCATGATCGAGTCCGGCCAGGCGGACTTGATGCTCATCAGCTATCTCGGCGTCGACCTGCTCAACAAGTCCGAACGGGTCTACCGCCTGCTGGGCTGCGAGCTCACCTATCACGGAGAGCTGCCGCAGCCGGGCGACACACTGCGCTACGACATTCACGTCGATGGTCACGCCAACCAGGGTGACATTCGGCTGTTCTTCTTTCATTACGACTGCAAGGTGGCCGGTCAGCCCCGCCTCAGCGTGCGCAACGGACAAGCGGGTTTCTTCACCGACGACGAGCTGGCGGCGTCGGGCGGGATCTTGTGGGAAGCGTCCAGTGGCGAGCGCTGCGACGAGCCGCGTCTCGATCCGTCACCCCAGGTGAGCCAGCGACGCCGGTTCGACGCGGCGCAGGTCCGCGCCTTCGCCGCCGGTGATGCGCTGAGCTGCTTCGGCCCTGGCTTCGAGCGCTCCTGTGCTCACACGCGGACGCCTCGCGTCACGGCCGGTCGCATGCTGTTCATCGACGAGGTGACCTCGTTCGAGCCGAAGGGCGGGCCCTGGGGACGCGGGTACCTGCGGGCCGTCGACAGCATCGAGCCCGACGATTGGTTCTTCGACGGTCACTTCAAGAACGACCCCTGCATGCCCGGCACGCTCATGTTCGAGGGCTGCCTGCAGGCGATGTCCATCTACCTCACCGCGCTCGGCTTCACGCTCGAGCGGGACGGCTGGCGATTCGAGCCCGCCGTCGAAGAGCGCTACCAGCTGCGCTGTCGAGGTCAGGTTCTGCCCAGCTCGAAGCAGCTCGTTTACGAGGTCTTCATCGAGGAGGTCGTCGATGGCCCCACTCCGACCGTCTACGCCGACCTGCTCTGCACGGTGGACGGGCTGAAGGCCTTTCATTGCCGTCGCATGGCGCTGCGATTGGTGCCGGACTGGCCGCTGGAGCAGATCCTCGAGAACCAGCCGGGGCTCTTGTCGACCCGCGAGGGACCGGTGGCGGAGGCCGCGGGCTTCCGTTTTGACCACAGGTCGCTGCTCGCTTGTGCGTGGGGTCGGCCCAGCCAGGCCTTCGGGCGCGGCTACGAAGTCTTCGACAATCATCGCCGTGTCGCCCGGCTACCCGGCCCGCCCTATCACTTCATGACGCGCGTCGAGCAGATCGACGGCGACATCGGCTCGATGCAGGTCGGGCAGCGCGTCGAGGTGGCCTACGATGTGCCCGCAGACGCCTGGTACTTCGACGAGAACGGCTTTCGCAGCATGCCCATGGCGGTGTTGATGGAGGCTGCGCTGCAACCCTGTGGTTGGCTCGCGTCCTTCGTCGGCAGCGCGCTCACCAGCGATCAAGACCTGTGTTTCCGCAATCTCGACGGCACCGGGACGCTCAAGAGAGCGGTGCTATCAAGCGCGGGCACCTTGCGCACTCGCGCCAAGATCGTCGGGATCTCCAGCTCCGCCGGGATGATCATCGAGTCTTTCGAGGTGGAGTGTCTCTTGGGGGATGAATCGGTGTTCGAGATGACCACCGTGTTCGGGTTCTTTCCGGCCGAGGCGCTGGCCAAGCAGGTCGGCATGCCCGTCCCGGAGAGCGAGCAGGGAGCGCTCGAGGCGGCGAGTGATGTCTTGATCGATCTGGAGGCGCGACCCGCGCAGTACTTCGAGGCGCGTCCTCGGCTCGCGTCGCCCTTCCTCTTGATGATCGATCGCGTCACCGGGATCTGGCCGGAGGGCGGGGCTGCTTCCCTGGGCCGCTACCGCGCCGAGAAGGACGTAGAGCCTGACGAGTGGTTCTTCAAGGCGCACTTCTTCCAGGACCCCGTGCAGCCCGGCTCGCTCGGCATCGAGGCGATGGTGCAGCTCCTGCAGTTCGCGATGTTGCACCGGGGCATGGGCGAGGGCATCGAAAACGCGCGCTTCGAGCCGCTGGCGCTCGGTGCTCCGCTGACCTGGAAGTACCGCGGCCAGGTGCTGATGAAAAACGCTTGCATCAACACCCTCGTCGATCTCGTCGAGCTTGGCACCGACGCTCGCGGCCCGTACGCCATCGCTCGCGCATCGCTCTACGTCGACGGCATGCGCATCTACGAGGCGAAGAACCTGGGCATGCGCATCGTCCCCGGCGATAGCTCCGCCTCGGATCGGGAAGAGGTCCTCGATCCAGCGGTCGACAGCTGGATCACCGATCACCGCCCGACCTACACCGCGCCGGCGCTCCCGCTCATGTCCATGGTCGATCGCATGGCGGCCGCCGCGCTCGCGAGAGAGCCGCAGCGCGCCGTGGTGGAGGTAGACAACGTCCGCGTCGAGCGCTGGCTGCCCATCACTTCGTCGACGCGACTGCGCACGGAGGTCACCCAGAGCCGCCACCACGCTGCCGGACAGCAGCGCTATGACGTGAAGCTCTTGGCCTTCAGGAGCGCGCCGCGCGCCGAGCTCTCGCGCTTCGAGCTGGTCGCCACGGCCAGCGTGCTCTTGGGCGACTACGCGAAGGCCCCCGAGCCACTCGAGCCGCTCGCCGATGCGGTGGCGGTGCCGGATCCCTATCGAGCGGGACACCTATTTCACGGCGAAGCGTTCCAGAAGCTCAGCCGGCTGGCGCTGGGCGCCAGTGGTTCGAGCGCGCTGCTCGATGTTGCGCCAGGCCGGGTGCCGAAGGGCTGCCTCAACCAGGTGCTGCTGGACGCGATCACACACGCCATTCCCAACGACACGCTCCATCGCTGGTGCGACGAGATCCCGGTCGATCAGGTGGGTTATCCGTACCGCATCGCCGAGATGAAGATCTTCGGGCCGCCGCCCGAGGCTGGGCAGCTTCGTTGTGAGGTGCGCTTCGCGGGCTTCGACGGCGATTTCCGCTTCCCGAGCTTCGTCGTGCAGCTGATCGACGCAGGGCAAGTCTGGCTTTCGCTGCGCCTGACCGAGATCCTCATGCCGAAAGGACCACTCGGCGACGTGCCGCCGCTCGAGCGAGTCGCGTTCTTACGCGATCGACGCGCGGTGCCCGGCATGGCGCTGTCGCGACGAGAGGGCGGTGTCACGCGGCTGCCCCTGCACGCGATCAAGGCGAGCAACTGGCTGCCGGGGACCATCGAGTCGCTGTACGCCACGGAGGGCGCCACGGAGGGCGACGCCGCGCTCGAGGTGGCCGCCAAAGATCACGTCGCACTCTTGGCGGGTGTTCACCCCTCGACGGTACAGATCGACGGACGGCACGCGGTCAGCGCCGCGCAGCCGCTCACGCGTCACGAGCTCGACGTGGCCGTCACGGATCACGAGATCTGCGTGCGCAGCGCCGGAAGTCCCCGCCTCGATCTAGCGCCCGTACGCAGGTATTGGGACCGCTACTTCGACGCAGGCCGCTGGCCCGTCGAGGACTTGTACTACGGGCTGATCCATCGCTTCGTGGGTGCGGTGCACATCGCCGATCCAGCTGCCTTTGCCGCGCTGCGGGGCCGCAGCACGTTGTACCTCGCCAATCACCAAGTCGGGATCGAGTCGCTGTTGTTTTCGATCATTGCCTCCGGTTTGTCCGGCGTGCCGACGGTCACCCTGGCCAAAGAGGAGCACCGGACGACCTGGCTCGGCCTGCTGATTCAGCACTGTTTCTCCTATCCGGGCATCGTCGACCCGCGGGTCATCACCTACTTCGACCGCGGCGATTCGAGCGCACTCAGCAGCATCGTTCTCGAGCTGTCCCGAGAGATGATGGGGCCTGGCAAGAGCGTGATGGTGCACATCGAGGGCACCCGTTCGCTCAGCTGTCGCACTCCCGTGGTCAAGATGACCAGCCTCTTCATCGACATGGCGCTCGCCACTCGGGCGCCCATCGTTCCGGTGCGTTTCGTCGGCGGGCTGCCGGCGCGGCCTCTGGAAGGCCGGATCGAGTTCCCCTTCGAGATGGGGCGGCAAGATCTCCACTTTGGCCGCCCCATCCAGCCCGAGACCTTCGAGGCGCTGCCCTACAAGGAGCGCAAGGCGGTCGTGATCGAGGCCATCAACGCGCTGGGGCCGAACAACGCCGAGGAAGAGCCCATGTCTCCCGACCCGGCCTTCGCGGCCTGCGTGTCCGAGCGCGCCCGGCGCACCGGCGCCAGCGCAGAGCACGCGGCCTTGTTCGAGATGCTGGCAGCGCTCAGCGCGCCCGGCGACGAAGTGCAGGCGCTGCTCAGCGGCGCTCGACAGGGGCGCTTGTCCTTGCCGGCCACGCCGGTCGGACTCTGGCTCGCGGAGCTCGCTCGTCGTCTCTATGGGCCGGCGGGCGGAGAGGTCATCATCGAGTGATGAACACGTATCGGCATCGCGTTCAGATCTACTATGAAGACACGGACCACTCTGGCCTAGTCTATCACGCGAACTATCTGAAGTACTTTGAACGCGCACGAGAGCACGTGCTGGGTGCCCAGGAGCTGGTGCGCTTGCTGCGTGACGATGGCATCGGCTTCGTCGTGTATCGGGTCGAGGTGACCTTTCGGCGCGGCTCCGGCTTCGGTGACCTCCTCGAAATCCGCACCACGGTCGACAAGTCAAGCGACTACCGGCTGTCCTTCAAACAGAATGTGGTTCAGGAAGGCAGCGACGAGGTGTTGGTCGAGGGTCAAGTGGAGCTCGTCTGCGTTGATGCCGAAAAGCGCTTGGTGCCGCTTCCCGAGGCGGTGAAGGCGCAGCTTTGACCAGGGCGCTGTTCCGTGAGCTGTTCGGCGAAGGCGTGGTGGTCGCCGAAATGGACCCCCGGCAGGCGGATCCCTCGACGTTACTCCCGGACGAGTTGGCCCTGGTGTCCAGCGCGGTCGACAGCCGCCAGCGTGAGTTCGCCGCGGGCCGCTTGCTCGCCAGGCGGCTGCTCAGCGAGCTCGGAGTGGCGGGCTCCTGCGCTGTGCTCCGCGGCGCGGAGCGCGAGCCACTGTGGCCCGAGGGCATCGTCGGATCCATCACCCACAAGCGCGGCTGGGCTGCCGTCGCTCTGGCTCGGACGAGCGTGGTGTGCGCTCTCGGCTGCGACCTGGAGGAGGACGAGCCGCTCGGCGAGGACCTGCGGCGGAGCGTGCTCACGCCCGCCGAGCAGCGCTGGCTGAGGCAGCAGGCGAACGGCGGGCAGCTCGCCAAGGTCTGCTTCAGCGCCAAGGAGTGCTTCTACAAAGCGCAGTTCTCGCTGACTCGGCAGTGGCTGGGATTCCTGGATGTGGAGCTGAGCATGCAACCGGGCGCCCAGCCCTCCGGAGCGGGCTCCTTCGTCGTCGAGCTCGAGCGCGCGCTGCCGGCCCTGGATGGGCGGGGCGCGCTGACGGGTCGCTACCTCGTTCGCGATGGATATGTCGCGACAGCGCTGAGCGTGAGCGCGTGACTCCCGCGAAGCTCTGGAGACCACCGCTGGCGACCTCCTCGCGTGGGACCCGTCGCGCGAGCAGCGGTCGGTACCGGTCTTCGAAGTTTGGCATGGCGATTCGAGGAGCTGCGGGTGTGTGGGGGCCGATTGCCGCCGGGAATCGGGCGCGGTGGTGCGTCGTTCGGTGGCAATCACGGTGCCATTGCCGAATCGGCGCAGCAACGGAAGCCCACTCTGTGTTGGAGGCTCGAGGTCAACCACATTCTCCGAGGACAGCGGCGGCACCGTCGAGCGCATGCTCGAGGCCAGACCGCGATGCGTGTTCGGGCCGACGCGGTGAATGAAGTTGCGCCGAACGATGGGCGGCTGCCGCGCGGCCGCGCAGTCGCAGGTTCAAATCGCCAGCGAAAAAGAGAAGCCCCGTTTTCACGGGGCCTTCCGGGTTGCGCGGGCCTGCAACTCGACTTTCCTGCCCAGCAATTTCAGGGCGTTGAGGAAGCGTGGGTGCCGTTGGAGGGGGTGATTGCGGTCGGACGGGCGTGAGCGGCGGGGCGTCGACTCCGCCCCATGATAGGCTCGAGCAGTGAGCGGCAGCCGTGAACCAACGCTCGATCCGTCTTGGATAATCGCCTTCGACGAGGAGGGCAACGACCTTGCCCTCGCTGCGCAGATTGGCGCGATGACACCGGAAGAGCGCGCAAGGTCGGAGGCGAATTGGCGAGCCGCCGTCGACGAAGCTCGGGCGAATTTGCGCGCCAGGACGAAGCTTGACGACGGCCGATCGGTTTGACCCAGTCGAGCTGATCGCGGTGCTGTGTCGACACGGCGTCGCGTTCGTCACTATCGGTGGGTTCGCCGCGGAAGTGCAGGGGGTGCCGTGGTCGACCATCGATCTCGACATCGTGATCGATGGCCGCGAAGAGAACTTCGTCCTCCTCGCCGCTGCGCTGGTCGAACTGGACGCCTGGTGCCTCGTGCCGCCGGGCAGCGTGCAACGGGTTCGCCCGGACCTCGACCGAATCCGGTCACTGACCGGCACGTTCATGGTGCGCACTCGCTACGGCCGGCTGGACGTGATGAAGGGATCCGACTCCGGATCTGGAGGATTCACTTACGATGCGCTCCTCGCAGAATCTCTGGAAACGACCCTCGGTGGGAATACGCTCCTGGTCGCAGGTCTCCCCGCCATCCTCCGCATGAAGCAGGCCGCGAACCGCCCTAAAGACCGAATGGTCTTGGCGATGATCGAAGCGGCAATCAAGGCGAAAGACGGATAGACGCGCGACCGATGGATGGCGCCGACCGCGCGGGCATGCAGCGTGCATCGCGATTCGTCGGTTCAATTCGCAATCAAGACCCCGGTCGAAGTTCAAAGCGAGGTCTTGGAAACGAGAAAGCCCCGTTTTCACGGGGCCTTCCGGGTTGCGCGGGCAGGATTTGAACCTACGACCTTCGGGTTATGAGCCCGACGAGCTACCAGGCTGCTCCACCGCGCGGGCGCACTCTACCCAGGGGCGGCGGCGTGTCAAGCTGCTGATTCTGCGGGCGTTCCCCGCCGCAGATCTGGCCTAGCTGCGCATGCCGGGGGCCTCGTAGCCGACCTCGTCGACGTACTCGGTGTAGCCGCCGCCGAAGGCGCGCACCCCGGTCGGCGAAACCTCGAGCACGCGGTTTGAGAGCAGGCTCAAGAAGTGACGGTCGTGGGACACGAAGAGCATCGTGCCGTCGTAACCCGCGAGGGCCTCCACCAACATCTCTTTGGTGGCGATGTCGAGGTGGTTGGTGGGCTCGTCGAGCACCAGGAAGTTCGGGGGATCGTAGAGCATGAGCGCGAGCACCAGGCGTGCCTTCTCTCCGCCCGAAAGGATCTTGCAGGGCTTCTCGATGTCCTCGCCCGGAAAGCCGAAGACTCCGGCCAGGGTCTTGAGCGATCCGACGGAGGCGTGAGGGAACTTGCCGGTCAGCATGTCCCAGACGCTCGATCCCGGATCGAGCAGCTCCATCGAGTGTTGGGCGAAGTAGCCGAGCTTCACGCTTGCGCCCACCGCGACGCTGCCCGAGTCGGGTTCGGTCGTGTGGGTGACCAGCTTGAGCAGAGTGCTCTTGCCCGCGCCATTGACGCCCATCACGCACCAGCGCTCCTTGCGTCGGATCAGCAGGTCGAGGTTGTCGTAGATGACCCTGGAGCCGTAGGCCTTGTTCACGCCTTGGATGTTGACGACATCGTCGCCCGATCGCGGGGACTCGGGGAAGTCGAAGCGCAGCTTCTTGCGGCGGATGGGCGGCACGACGCGCTCGATCTTCTCGAGCTTCTTCACGCGAGACTGAACCTGCGCGGCGTGGCTGGCGCGGGCCTTGAATCGCGCGATGAAGGCCTCCTCCTTGGCCAACATGGCCTGCTGCCGCTCGAACTCGCTCTCGCGTTGGGCGTCGAGCACGGCGCGCTGGGCCAGGTAGCTCTCGTAGTTGCCCGTGAAGCTGGTGAGCTCACCGCCGTCGATCTCGATGACGCGGTTGACGAGGCGGTTCATGAACTCGTGATCATGCGAGGTCATGATCAGGGCGCCGTCGAAGCTCTTCAGGAACTGCTCGAGCCAGAGGATCGACTCGAGGTCGAGGTGGTTGGTGGGCTCGTCGAGCAAGAGCGCGTCGGGCTTCATCAACAGGATGCGGGCCAGGGCGACGCGCATCTTCCAGCCGCCGGACAGGGCGCCGACGTCGCCATCCATCACCTCTTGTGAGAAGCCGAGGCCCGCGAGGATTTCTCGGGCGCGGGCGTCGAGGGCGTAGCCGCCGAGCTCCTCGAAGCGCGCCTGAGCGTCGCCGAAGGCCTCGATCAGCGTCTCCATCTGATCGGCGAGGGCCGGATCGGCGAGCTTGCGCTCGAGGTCGGCGAGGGTCGCGGCGGCTGCAGAGACCGGGCCGGCTCCGTCGAGGGTCGCGGCCACGACGCTCTGACCCGTCATGTCGCCGACGTCCTGGCTGAAGTAGCCGACCGTCGTGCCCTTATCGACCATGACCTGGCCGGCGTCGGGGTCCTCTTCTTTCACGAACATGCGGAAGATGGTCGACTTGCCAGAGCCGTTGGGTCCGACGAGGCCGACCCGGTCGCCACGGAAGACCGCGAACGAGGCGTCGGCGAAGAGGATTTGCCGGCCGTGCTGCTTGGCGACCGAATCGAGGCGGAGCATGGGGCGCCGCGTTTGACACGGGCGGCGTGGGCTGTCGAGAACCCGCGCGAATACCGGCGCTTGACGTCGCGCTTGGAGGCCGCTAAGACGAGGGAAACCATAACCCTCACCCATACGTAAGGGTTATGCCCCGTGCGAGAGAGTTCGGAGCAGTCCGAGAAGAACCCATGCCCAGACGAGTCCGCCTCCAGGTTTCCCCCACGAGCGAGGCGAACGAGCGTTCGCCTCTGGTGGAGCCGGCGCTCGACGAGCTCGATCTGAGCCCCGACGCGGTGCTGCTGGTCGGCGATCTCGCGAAGGCCAGCGGCAAGACGGTGCGGGCCATCCACCTCTATGAGGACCTCGGTCTCTTGCGGCCCCACGAGCGCAGCAAGGGCCGCTACCGGCTCTTCGGTCCCGACGCGCTGGTCCGCGTGCGCTGGATCAGCAAGCTCCAATCTCTCGGCTTCTCGCTCTCCGACATCCAAGAGCTGGTCAAGGCCCAAGGAGACTCCGAGAGCGCAAAGCTCGCGGCGAGCCGCCTGTCCGAGGTGTACCTCGCCAAGCTGGCTGAGACTCGCGCCAAGCTCATCGAGCTCCGGCAGCTCGAACACGAATTGGTCGACAGCTTGACCTATTTGAACGCCTGTGGAGCCGCCTGCGAGGCGCGCGTGCCGGTGCACGCGTGTCCCAACTGCGAGCGCCACAGCGAAGCCCCCACGCCCGACCTCGTCGCCGGCGCCCAGACACATTGAACATGGCCCTCAAGCTCCCCATCTACATGGACAACCACGCGACGACGCCGGTGGACCCGCGCGTCGTCGAGGCGATGCTGCCGTACTTCACGGAGAAGTTCGGCAACGCGGCCAGCCGCACCCACGCCTTCGGCTGGGCAGGCGGAGGCCGCGGTCGAAGATGCGCGCGAGCACCATCGCGGACCTGATCGGCGCCGAGAGCGACAAGGAGATCGTGTTCACCTCCGGCGCGACCGAGAGCGACAACCTCGCGATCAAGGGCGTCGCCGAGTTCTACGAGAGTCAAGGGCAACCACATCGTCACCACGCAGATCGAGCACAAGGCCGTGCTCGACACGTGCAAGCGCCTCGAAAAGCAGGGCTTCGAGGTCACCTACCTCGCCGTCGGCAAGGACGGCCTGCGTCGATCCCGACGACATCGCGCCGCGCGCTCACCGACAAGACGATCCTCGGTCAGCGTGATGCTGGCCAACAACGAGGTCGGCACGATCCAGCCCATCGCGCGAGATCGGCAAGATCACCCGCGAGCGCGGCGTGCTCTTGCACAGCGACGCGGTGCAGGGCATCGGCAAGATCGCCGTTCGACGTGACGACGATGAACGTCGATCTGGCGTCGCTCACCGCCCACAAGATGTACGGTCCCAAGGGCGTCGGCGCGCTGTACGTGCGGCGCAGCAAGCCGCGCGTGCGCCTGGTCGCGCAGATGGACGGCGGCGGTCACGAGCGCGGCATGCGCTCGGGCACGCTCAACGTGCCGGGCATCGTCGGCTTCGGCAAGGCCTGCGAGATCTGCAGCAAGAGGGCGAGGCCGAGACCGAGCGCATCCGCGGGCTGCGCGATCGCTCTGCACGCCAGCTCGTCGAAGGTGCTGGACGAGGTGGTGTCTCAACGGCGCACCCGAGCGGCGCTTGCCGGGCAACCTGAACATGTCGTTCTCGTTCGTCGAGGGCGAGGCGCTGATGATGGCCATCAAGGACGTGGCCGTCTCCAGCGGCTCCGCCTGCACCAGCGCCAGCCTCGAGCCGAGCTACGTGCTGCGCGCGATGGGCCTCGACGAGGAGCTGGCGCACTCGTCGCATCCGCTTCGGGCTGGGTCGCTTCAACACCGAAGAAGAGGTCGACTACGTGGTCGACCTGGTCGTCAGCCGAGGTGAAGCAAGCTGCGCGACATGTCGCCGCTCTACGAGATGCACAAGGAAGGCGTCGACTTCGAAGAGCATCGCAGTGGGTGCCGCGCACTGACACATGGAAGATTCGAACATGGCGTACAGCGAAAAAGTCATCGAGCACTACGAAAACCCGAAGCAACGTCGGCACCCTCGACAAGGACGATCCCAACGTCGGGACCGGCCTGGTCGGCGCGCCCGCCTGCGGCGACGTGATGCGCCTGCAGATCAAGGTCAATGCCGACGGGCGTGATCGAAGACGCACGTTCAAGACCTTCGGCTGCGGATCGGCCATCGCCTCGAGCTCGCTCGCCACCGAGTGGATCAAGGGCAAGACACATCGACGAGGCCGCGACCATCAAGAACAGCCAGATCGCCGAGGAGCTGAACCTGCCCCCGGTGAAGATCCACTGCTCGGTGCTGGCCGAAGACGCCATCAAGAGCGCCATCGAGGACTTCCGACAGAAGCGCGCCGCCGAGCGCGCCCTGTCCGAGCCATCCGCCGTGGCGAAGTGAGCTGGAACCACGAGAACCCGACCGCATGTTGACGATGAGCACCCAAGAGACCTCGCCCAAGACCGAAGCGCCGCCCCGGACGGATCGAGAAGCTCTCGCTGACGATCACTGATCAGGCAGTGGAGTTGGCGCGGCAGAAGTTGGCGAAGCGCGGCACTCCCGAGGCGGCGATCCGGCTGGGCATCAAGGGCGGGGGCTGCTCCGGCTTCGGCTACGTGATCGCCTTCGAGGACGAAGCGCCGCGGGATCGCGACCGAGTGTTCGAGGCGGACGGCGTGCGCTTCATCGTCGACAAGAAGAGCCTGATCTACTTGGCGGGCTCGGTGCTCGACTTCGAGAAGACCCTGATGTTCCAGGGCTTCAAGTTCAGAAACCCGAACGAGGCCACCAGCTGCGGCTGCGGCCACTCGTTCACGGTGAAGTAGAGGAGTCGCCGAGCGCGCCTCGGCGGCCGCCGGCCATGCACGATCCCTTTGCCACTCTCGGCCTCCCGGCCGCGTTCGATCTCGACCTCGACGAGGCCGAGAAGCGTCATCGCGATCTGAGCGGTGCGCTGCATCCCGACCGCCATGCGCAGAGCACGCCCGCGGCGCGCCGCGCTGCCCTCGGCAAGGCCATCGAGGTGAACCAGGCCTGGCGCATCGTGCGCGACCCGATCGCAGCGCGGAGAAGCGCTACTGCGGCACCTGGGCGTTCACGTCGCGGAAGGTCAGGAGCCCAAGCCCGATCCGACGTTGCTCATGGACATGATGGAGCAGCGTGAGGCCCTGGCGCAGGCGGGGCGTCAGCGCGACGAGGCAGGGCTCGATCGCTTGGTGAAGGACATGAAGGCGCGGGAGGTTCGGGCCACTGTGTCGCTCGCGGCGGAGTTCCAGCGTGCCGCCGCGAACGGCGGAGCGGGCGCGCATGCGACGGCCTTGCTCAGCGGCTTGGGTGAGCTGCGCTACTATCGCCGATTTCTCGAAGAGGCTGCCGTCTTGCAAGACGAGCTGTTCTGAACATGGTCCTGCTTGACATCTTCGACCCCAAAGCGCCTCCGAAGCCCATTGGCATCGATCTGGGCACCACCAACAGCATCGTCGCCCACGTGCGCGACGATCGGCCGCTGGCGCTGACCACCTGTGACGGCTCGTCGCTCCTGCCCAGCGTGGTCTACTACGGCGATCACGGCAACGTGGTCGTGGGCGAATCGGCCAAGGCCTACGCGTCGCTGCACCCCGAGCGCACGCTGGCCAGCGTGAAGCGCTTCATGGGACGTGGCGCCGACGATCCCCAGACCCAGCGCATGGGTACCTATCGCTTCGAACCGGCGACGTCGCCCGAGCAAGCGAAGGTCGTGCGTTTCGCGGTGGGCGGCGGTCGCGTGGTGACACCGGTGGAGACGAGCGCAGAGATTTTGAAGAGCTTGAAGCAGAGCGCGGTCGATCAGCTCGGTGCCGTAGGCGGCGCCGTGGTCACGGTGCCGGCCTACTTCGACGACGCACAGCGCCAAGCCACGAAGGACGCAGGTCGCTTGGCGGGTCTTGACGTGATCCGACTCTTGAACGAGCCGACCGCGGCAGCCCTGGCCTACGGCCTCGACAAGAAGCGAGACGGCTTGTTCGCGGTCTACGATCTAGGTGGCGGGACCTTCGACATCACCATCCTTCGGCTCGAAGATGGCGTGTTCCAGGTCAAGAGCACCGGCGGCGACAGCGCGCTGGGTGGCGACGACATGGATCGGGCCGTCGCCGAGGAAATGCTGGTGGCGATGGGCGCCGGCGGGGAGGTCGCGCGTACACCGGAGATCATCGGGCTGGTGCTCGACGCCGCACGCCGCTCGAAACACGGCCTCACCGACCGCAGCGAGGTGGCCGTGGAGCTGCCGAAGCGGGGGGGAGGCACGGTTGAATATCGCATCACCCGCGCGCACTTCGAACAGCTCATCGGGCCCCTGCTCGAGCGCACTGGGCGGGCTTGTCGGCGGGCGCTTCGCGACGCGGCGGTCGAGCCCTCGAGCATCGACGGCGTGATCCTGGTCGGCGGCTCAACGCGGGTGCCGCGGGTGCGGAGCTTCGTCTCGGAGGTTTTCGGGAGGGAGCCCCTCGCCGACATCGATCCCGATCTGGTCGTGGCCTATGGGGCCGCGGTCCAAGCCCAGTTGCTGACGGACGCGAGCGACGAGATCCTCCTGCTCGACGTCTTGCCGCTGTCCCTCGGGGTCGAGACCATGGGCGGCGGTGTGGACAAAGTGCTGCCGCGCAACACCACCATCCCTGCCGGTGCGCGATCGACCTTCACGACCTACGTGGACAACCAGACCGGCTTCGAGATCCACGTGGTGCAGGGCGAACGCGAGCTGGCGAAAGACTGTCGATCGCTGGCGCGCTTCACGCTGCGCGGGATCCCGCCCATGCCCGCGGGCATGGCTCGACTGGAGATCCACTTCAAGGTCGACGAGAACAACCTGCTCGAGGTCGAGGCGAAGGAGCTGACAACGGGCGTTCACCAGGAAATCCAGGTCAAGCCGAGCTACGGGCTGACGGACGATGAGGTCGAGACGATGCTGCTCGACGCGCTCGACCACGGTGAGGAGGACTTCGAGGCGCGGCGCCTGGCGGATGCGAAGGTCGAGGCCTCGCGCATGCTGCTCGCAACACGCAAGGCCATGGGCGCGGACGCCGATCTCCTGAGCGATGAAGAACGCCCCCGGGTCGAGTCGGCGCTCGACGAGCTGGAGCGGACCATCGCGACTGCCGCTCAGGCAAGCTCGGTGCAGCTGCGGATCGACGCCCTCGACGACGCCACCCATGAGTGGGCCGGGCGACGCATGAACCGGGCGATTCGCTCGGCCATCGGCGGCAAGAGCGTTGACGCCATTGGCGAGACCGTGGCTCACGCGCGCGGCGTGGAGTCGCATCTGATAGAGCACGGCGCGCTGCCGGTGAAGGAGGAGTGATGGCCACGATCCGCTTCGTCGATCAGGGCATCGAGGTCGAGGTGCCGCTCGGGACCAGCCTGCTCGAGGCCGCGCAAAAGATCGGGGCGCCCGAGGGCTCGGCCTGCGGCGGCGTGTGCGCGTGCTCGACCTGCCACGTCTACGTCGAAAAGGGCGCCGAACTCTTGAGCGAGGCCGGCGAGGACGAAGAGGACATCCTCGACAAAGCCTTCGACGTGCGCATGAACTCGCGCCTCGGCTGTCAGTCGAAGATCGTGCGCGAGGGTGTGATCGAGCTCCGCATCAGCAAGGAGAGCCTCGACGCCTACTACAACGAGCACCCGCACGTGCCGCGGCCGGAGTGAGAGTCGGGTCATCGAGGAGCTGCGGCTGGCGCGCAGTTGATTGCGGTCAAGTCTCAGGCGCACATTGACTTGCACCAGCCCACCAAAGTTTCCAGGCCCCGCTCTGGTGACGGGACGTGGGCGCGCTCAGTGTGGTAGCGTGCTTTTGGGTCGCGTGAACGCCGGGAGGGTTCGATGGTTGGCATGAAGTTCGCACGCACGCACGCACGCACGCACTTGTTTCGGTCGTGTTCCTGCTCGTGTTCGGCTGCGTGCTAACGCACCGTAGCGCAGCCGCCCAACCCCTGTGCGTCGACGCGCCGACGGGGATCGCGTGGGCCCTGCCCCGAGATTGTGCGACGAGTGGCTGCGCGGTGCCGAAGGTCGACGGATGGTTGACGATGAGCTCCGAGTATCCGGATGCATTTCGCGCGACAGTGCAGGACTTCAAGGGCGGCCGGAGGAGCGGGCAGATCGCGTTCGAGCTCGACGGCTCCACCCTTCACCTCGCGATCACGGTCCAGGGCGATCCGAACATCACGTGCGGCGGCGAGATCCCCGTGACCGCGCACAGCCTCGAATTGCTACTCGATTCGTCTCGGGGGTCCACAGTCTGCCCATCGCGTCCCGGCTCGGAGGATCGACGGCTGGTGCTCCGGTTCGACCCGCTGACGACCAGCGTGGTTCAGTACATGGGCAACGGAAGCGGGTGGTCGGAAGTTTCCAGCTCCCAACGCTGGCCGGTGGAGCACCAGACCGTCTACCAGTCGACCGAGGCGCGCTACGTCATCGAGCTCGCGATTCGTTTGAAGCGGCCGGGCCTGCACGGTCCCGCTCCGATCATCAGGCAAGGCCAGTTCGGTCTCGGGATGAACTTCCAGCTTCCCTGCGACAAGGGGCTCTACACGTTCCCAAATCGCGGGCCAACCCATGTCGTGGATCCCTTCCGGCCCGCGACCTGGGAGACCGTGAAGATCGCGTACCCGCCCAGCGTCGGGGAGAGGGTACTTTCCTACAACGTCGGGCAAATGCCGTTCGGCCTCAGCGACGGCGGTAGCGGTGATCC
Source organism: uncultured delta proteobacterium (assembly GCA_963716725.1). Taxonomy (GTDB): domain Bacteria; phylum Myxococcota_A; class Polyangia; order Polyangiales; family Polyangiaceae; genus JADJKB01. Next base: position 237,004 of record CAVQUB010000020.1, on the reverse strand, counting down.
CGAGCACTTTGGCTACGTCGCGTCGATCGCAGACCACTCCTGTCTCTCGGAGGTCTGGCCGCACGACGCGCGCGAGGACATCTACTGGTGGGGCCAACTCTACGCCTCGCTGGCGGGGCACGACATGTGGGCGAAGGGGCGCCCCCGCGACCTGGATACTCTGGAGGAGGAATTCCCAAGTCAGGAAGGGTCGCCCGTAGTCCAGGTCGCTTCCATGCCTCCGACCTGGGTCATCATCGGCGATCCCGTCATCGCAGGCCTGGCGGGTTTGGATGACGAAGACACCGGGCTCCTCGTCCTCTCGCGCCGGCCGTTCCTGAACGGCAAAGTGGTGGAGTATGGCTACGGTAACTGCCTGGCGGAGGACTGCTTCGAGGACAAGGGCTTCATTTGGGCACGCGTGCTGACCAATGCCGCGGAGCCCTCGCTCCAGCCACCCGTCGGCGAAATCATGCCCAACCAGAGCTACAACGGTGACGAGTTCATCGACTTGTTCTGCACTCACCTTCAGGCGAACCCGGAACTGCCGACGTTCGGAGTGCCGGCGAGCACCCGCGCCGCGCAGATCTCGGAGCTGATGACCTTCGCGAATCAGGTGCGCGCGCCCGATCGTCCGGCGTTGCTGATGGGCGACCTCAACATCAACGGGAAAGAGTGGCCTCATGAAGAGTACGCGAGCCTGCTCGCGAACTTGGGCATCTCGCAGCTCACCGCGTTCGACCAGAACAACAGCTTCCTGAGCAAGCGGTACGACCTCGGTGTGCACGACAGCTACACCACAGTCGCCAGCGATCTCAGCGCAGCACAGCAGGGGTACGGCAGCATCGGCGAGGGGACCTGGCTCGACCAGCTCGACTGCGAGATCCAGTTCACGACCTATTATGGCAGGCTGGACTACATCTTCGCCCTGCCGGCTCCCGGTGTTCTGCCGGCCTACGGCATCGGAGCAAAAGACACCAGCGCTCGACCCCGGGCGACGCCGTTCAACTTCTTGCCGGGATCGAAGCTGAACCCGGGCGATCCCGTCAGCCCGACCGTGCCCGGCACCACGGAGTGTCTCTCGGACCACGCCGCGCTCTTCGGCGCGCTCTCGCTGGTGCGCCTCGCCCAGCCCGGAACCTGGAACCCGGCGAGCTGGCACAAGCTCGTCTACCGCGTGGGCGACGTCGAGGATCTGACCGACGACTGTTGGGGCTGCGGCGACGCCGACTTCTGGGGCGAAGTGAGATACGGGATGTCCCCAAACAGCTCGGGGGCGATCTTCTTCAGGCAGACCCACGTCATCGACGATGACCCGAACCCGAACCTCGGGCTCGAGGCGGCGCTGTTCTCGGAGCCCATCTACCCGCCGGGGACGGCGTCTGACCTCGATCGGAACTTCTGGACTCGATTCACGTTGATGGAGGACGACACGTCGTCGCCTGATGACCACTATGACGTGAGCCCGTTCTCGGGACAGCACGACGCGCTTTTCCGGTTCTACACGGCCACTGGGCAGTGGGTGCTCGTGGGCCCGCACGGAACGACGCAGTCGGCGGGGCACATGAGATTCACCTCGGCGCTCACGTGGCCGACGTTGGGCAAGGAAGGCTCGGACTACGCGCGCGCCGTCCACCACCTGAAGACGGTTGAAGTGCAGGGTCCCCAGGTGGTGTTGCCATGAGGGCGCTGTTTCTCGTGGGCACCGCGGCGGCCGCGGGAGTGGCCTGGCTGGCGTGGCCCGCGGCTCCGATGCATCGCCCGCGGTCGTGGGCGGCACAGCGGCCATCACAGGTCGGACCGGGGCCGTCAGCCCAACCTCCGGCCATGGTCGCGGTCAACCAATCCCCTCCAGCAACCAACGAACCCGACTCCCCGATCCCTCCCGAGCTCGCGGTCGCGAACGCGTCGTTCGAGCAGCGGCCGCGCACTCCGGATTGGGAGAGCGCCGCCGAGAAGCGCAGGCGAAGCGCGAGTCGCGCCGCGGAGCGGCTGGGCGTGCGAGTCCTGAGCGCGGAGTGCCGGGGCGGTCTGTGTCGCGCCGAGCTCACCCACGAACGCGAAGCTTGCGCGGGACGAAAGCCCCAGCGCGTATCGGGTGGCGGCGACAGCGATCTGTTCCGCTTCTGCGAGGCCGGAACGTGGCGCAGCGTCGCGTTCTTTCCGGACTCCGAGGCGTCCAAGCATGAAGGGAGCAACCCATGAGGCTCGAGATCGTCCGCGCCATCGCGCTGTGCGTGGCCATGTCCAACTGCTTGCCCGCTCCCGATCCTGGAGATCGCGATGACGGCGGTACGCGGACGGATGCCGGAGTGGTCCTCCCGCCCGATCACCCGCTCTCGGTGGCGCTGAACGACTGCTTCGCGATGTGCCGGCGCATCTCCGAGGATCCCAAGGACTGTCCGGGCGTCCCCTCGCTGAAGGACTGCGCCCGGGGCTGCGTCTTCTCTGCCAGAGATCTCGCGCTGCACCCCGGAGTTCGCCGACTGGACGAGCTGCGGGAAGAGCGCGCCCGAGCTGGCGTGCGACGCGGCCCGGCGCGAGCCGACCTTCGTCGGCTGCGAAGTAGCCCGCGACACCTTCCGCAGCTGCGTCGGGAAGGTGCTGTAGGCATGCGTCCGATCACGGTCGCCGTGGCGGCGCTACTCGTCCCTCTCTTCGTCGGGTGCAGCTCGGAGGACGAGGCTGCGAGCTGCGGGGAGGTCAGCTCGTGCCCGGCGGACATGGTCCGCGTCTCGGCGAGCTGCGGCTCGTTCTGCATCGACGGCAAGGAGGTGACGCGCGGACAGTACTCGGCGTTCCTGGCCCAGGCACCTGCGGTGACCGGCCAGCAGGAGGGGTGCGAGTGGAACACGAGCTTCGAGCCGGATGACGCGGGCTGTGCCTACGTGCCGTTGGCTCCCACCGGCGATCCGAACTTGCCGGTCACGTGCGTCGACTGGTGCGATGCGGCGGCGTTCTGCACGTCGGTGGGCAAGAAGCTGTGTACGGGGCTCGACCATCGGCGACGGCCGGCGCGCTGGGAGGCGGCGTGCAACGCCGTCTTTGGTCACGTGGAGTCGAGCCCGCCCGGCTGCAACTTCATGACCGGCGCGCTGAGGCCCGTCGGCACGTCGCAGGGCTGTCACGGCAAGGGCCCGCTGCTCGACGGCCTCTTCGATCTGATCGGCAACGTGGCGGAGTGGACTGACGATTGTGGGTCCGATGTAGGGGGTCCGTATTGCTCGGCGCCCGGCGCAAGCGCGGTCGAAGGCGCCCCAATGTGTGGCTCGACCCTCGCGTACGAGCCCACCTACCGAGACGCCTTCCTCGGGTTCCGCTGTTGCGCACCGTGATCCCCGAGCAGTCGGGTAGGTTCGTAGCCATGCGAGCGATCACGACCATCCGACACACGCTGGTCGCCGCCACCGCGCTCGCATGCAGCGCCGCCATGACGGTCGACGCGTCCGCGGAGCCGGCCGACCGTCGCGGGATCGAGGGCGGTCCCGCCTTGGAGTTCCTCTGGGGACCGTTCTCGACCTTGGACGGGCCATGGCTGCTCGCTGGTGCCGCGGTGGACGTGCGCTGGGCCAGCGCATTTCATCTTCGCACGAAGCCTCTCCTGGCGATCGGTCGTACGAGCAGGACGGCTGGCGGATATCCGACCGGTGAGGTCGATGAATCCACGATGCTCGTCGGGGGCGGAGCCCTCCGCCTGCTGCCGAGCGTCGATCTCGGCTCCACGTTCGTCGCCCGGCTTGGTCCCGTCGCCATCGTGCTTTTCGGCGACTACTCGTCGTCGGTGTGCGGGAACGAATCGTACAGAGATTTCGCGTTGGGAGGCTCCGCGGAGCTCGGGGTCAGGTTTGGTCACCACGCGCAGTTCGAGCTGGCTGCTCAGTTCGACTTCATCCCCGTCACGCCGCCGAAGTGCACCAACCAGAGCGCATTCGGGACCGGCCTGCTCGGCCGGCCGCCCCCCCGCAACGAGCCCGAAGACAACGTCGGGCACTTTGTGGGTGGCGCGCTGACGTGGCTGTGGGTATCCCCCGGCGAGTGACGGGTACGAACCCAGCTATCGAGGGGCGTTCGTCAGGGCTCGTTGTTGCGCGTCGTGACGCCGCGAGGCCCTCAGTGAAGGATCATCGGAGCGACGCCGCCGTCCGCGTCCGTCGCCGCCCGCGCCAACGGCGCCACGCACATCAGCGACTCGGGCTGAGGAGCGTCGGCGCCGGCGTCCGTGACCGCGCGCTCGAAGACGCGGGCCCGCAGGCGAAAGCCTGCGTCGATCAGCTCGGCGCCGGCCTCCTTGGCGGGAGCGGTGGCGATGATGGCCTTCAGGTGCTCCAGCCCGGTCTTCTTGCCGAGGGGCACGAAGGCGAATCCGAGCAGCGCAAACATGCCCACCCCGATCTCGAGCACACGGCGACCGACGCGGGTGATCACCGGCGGAAGGGTAGCCGTCTGCGCAGTGCAAAAGGAACTTCGCGGGGACGCACGTGCGTCGGTCAGCCTTTGCCAGTGAGCTTCAGTACGCGCGCGACCAGGCCACTCGAGAAGGTGCCTTGGCCCAGCTGCTTGATGGCCGGGACCAAGACCTTCCGCCACTCTTCGCGGTCGGCAGCGGAGAGGTCCACGACCTTCATCTTCTTCGCGCTGCGGGCGTAGGCCTGCGCGTCGAGCTTGCGCACGCGGTCCTTGTTCACCTCCGCGGCGCGCTTTTGCAGGTCCCAGAAGATGGTCTGGACGTCCTTGGGCAAGTTGTCGAGGGCCTTCTTGCGGAAGACGGTGCCGCCGACGGCGCACACGCTCGCGGTGGAGGCCACATGGTCGAGCATGGGCACCCACTGCAGCTGCTCGGCGGCGAGGGCAGGGGCGTTCAGCACGTCGATCTTGTTGGCTCGGAGCGCAGGCAGCACTTCTGTGGGCGAGAGCGGCGTGGGCACGACGCCCCCGATGGCGGTGTAGATCGCCGGGCCGATGGGCTCGTTGCGCCAGACCAGGGGGCGCTTGCCTTTCATGTCGCTGGGGCGGCGCAGCTCGAAGCCGCGGGTCCACTGGCGGACCAGGCCGATGTCGCCCCAGCCGACGACGACGAAGCCTTCTTTCTCGAAGCCCTTCTCGAGATCGGGCGCGAGATCGGTGCGCACTTTGTCGAGTAGCGCCCACGAGTCGACGACGCCGGGCAGCTGGAGCGCGAGCACGTCTTTGGTGATGCGCGACAGGCCGACGGAAGTGAGCGCGGCTCCATCCAGGGACCCGGTCTTCATCTTCGAGACCATGGTGTCCTCGTTGCCCTGCGAGGCGTTGTAGTAGACCTCGAGCTCGAGCCTGCCGCCGCTCTTCTGGGACAGCGCCTTCTGCCAGACCTTGAAGACCTTGCCCCAGGTCGAGTTCTTGGGCGCCAGAGTAGCGACTCGCAGCTTGTGGGTCTCGGCGCGGCTGTTCGAGGCAATGCACATGAGCGCTAGAAGCGCGGTGGCGGCGACGATCGGGCGCATGGTCTTCCTCACTTCGGGGGTTCGATGGGCGCGCAGGTGCTGACGCCGGCGCCGACGATGGCGAACGATTCGGTCTTGAGCTTGACCGTGCTGCCGATTTGCGGATCGTACTTGAACACGTCGGTGGACGTGCCGGGTCCGACGAAGAGCCAGAAGCTGCCGCCCCAGAACGCGAAGGCGAAGTTCGAGCCGCCTGGCGGGTACTGGACCTGGTTCTGCGGGGCCTGCGACAGGATCTTGCCTTGGCTCTTGTCGATCTGCGCGACGACGTAGGGGGATCCCTCGAAGGCGCCGAACAACTTGCCGTCGCCGGTGCCCGTGAGCTCGGCCCGGGCGTTTATCTGGTCGTACATGCCGATGGGGGTCAGCACGAGCGACTGCGTGTCGATGGTGGCCAGCCCCTTGGTGCCGCCGAGCATCTCGGATTGGCTGACGAAGAGCGTGTCCTTGGTGCTGCCGGCGCCTTCGGTGGAGAAGCCCATCCCGAAGGTGACGAAGCCAGCCTGGCCTGGCGCGAACGAGGTCGGTGAGCAGGCGGCGGTCTTGGTGTCGACCTTGAACAGGCTCCCGTTGGTGTAGACGACCCAGGCGTTGGCGCTGCGGTCTACGGCCATCGAGAACGGCGTGTCGAGAAAACCCGACGGGCAATTGAGGACGCCGATGGGGGTGAAGGTCAGCGCCGGAGGATCGAATTTGTAGAGCTTGGCGTCGGCATCGAGCACGTAGACGAACTGGGACTCGACGGAGCAACCGGGGCTCGTGCCGCCGCCGCCGCCGCCGCTGCCCCCCGTGACCACGAGCCCGCCGGCCCCGCCGGCCCCGCCGGAGCCGCCGAGCGCGCCGCCGCTGCCGCCGAGATTCATGCCGCCGGAGCCGGCTCCACCGTCGAGGTCCCCGCCTCCGCCGCCGGTGGCGCTGGAACAACCGACGATGGCCATCACACCGAGCCCGAGTAGGAGACGCTTCACGCTCCGGACAATAGCTCAGCCGGCTGGATCGAGCACCACCGCCGGCAGTCCGTCTGGCGCGAGGGCCACCACGCCGGGGCGGGGCTCGGGGATCCAGAGCGTGCCCGCGGGATCTTCACTCGTCGGGACGAACCATCCGTAGGTCATGTCCACGAGGGTTCCATTGGCGTCGAACTGCTGGACGCGCCGTTTCTTTCCGCTGGGCTTCTGCGTGAGGGTCACGCTGCCGCCCCACGCGAGCGTGCCGTCGGGATCGACCAGCAGCTTACGCCACTTGGTCGGCGGCTCCGAGACCTCGTAGTAGTTCGCGTTCACCCACTGGATGCGACTGAACAGCTTTCCGTAGTTGACGTCGCTGATCCACTGCGGATCGCAGTAGCTCATCACGTCGCGGAAGCCCTTGGGCTCCTTCAGCTTCTGACTGACCAGGTTGTAACCCCAGGCGCCGATGGTCGCGCCGGCGTAGGGGAACGACTCACCGGAGACGCCGCAGGGCGCGTGCGGTCGACCGTGAGTGTGGCCGATCTCATGGGCCATGATGAAGCCCTCGGGGTCGGCTCCCTTGAAGCCAAGCCCCACCGCGCAGCGCGAGTACTTGTCAGTCGCCGAAGGCACGTAGCCGAGGCCCGCGATGCCTCCGCCGTAGGCGCTCCAGCCCGTCGCCGGCGCCATGATCCCGAAGTAGTAATTCTTGGTGTCGCTCGTTTCGCTCTGCCGGAGGTCGCACAGCGTATCGAGCCAGGTCGACCAGCCGGAGCCCGCGCTGACCTTGCTCTTGTAGTCCACTGGATCTCGGAGCGTCACCTCCACCTTCGTGGTCGGGTACATCGCGAACAAAACGTCGTGGTAGCGCTGCATCTGCTCGGTCGACGTGTCCGGGAGGCGTCCGGAGCCGTCGCCCATGTAGCGGAATGGGACGAACTTGACGCGCATGATTCCGGACGTTGCGGCGCCGACCGCCGCCCCGGACTGAGCGGGCCACTTCACGCTCGACTGAGGAGTTCCGACGCTGGCGCCCGAGGTCTCGTGGATCGAGGCGGTCAGCTTCAGATCCGTGGTCATTTGATCGGGCGGGATCAGGAAGTTGAACGTGCTGCCGAGGTTCGCGTCGGACGATGCGCCGCTCATGTCGAGGCTGACAGTCTGGGATTTCACCTTCGGATCCGAGGAGGTGAGCTCGAGCTTGGCCGTGAGCTTGCGGTTCGAGAAACCGCCGCCGGGCGAGACGAACACCCGGACGAAGGCCGGGCGTCCCGCGACGATCGGCGCGTTCTTCTTGGAGGGCTCTTGCCCGCCGATCATCAGCGGGATCTTCACTGCTTGGTAGAGCGAGACCTCTTGGATGTTCACGTTGCCCGCGTAGTCGCCGACGGGGCCGAAGGAGCCGCCGCCCCAGCCGCCGCCGCCCCAGCCGCCGCCGCCAGAGCTGCCGCCGCCACCGGAGCTGCCGCCGCCACCGGAGCTGCCGCCGCCACCGGAGCTGCCGCCGCCACCGGAGCTGCCGCCGCCAGAGCTGCCGCTGCCACCAGAGCTGCCGCCGCCGCCAGAGCTGCCGCCGCCCCCGGAGCTGCCGCCACCGCCGGACCAACCTCCGCCACCGGAGCTCCCGCCGTTGGATCCGCCGCCCGCGGGTGCGCCGCCGTCCCCGGTGTTGTTTCCCCAGCCGCCGGATCCGCTCCCGCCCCAGCCCCCGCCACCACCGCTGCCGCTGCCGCAGTTGCAGGGTGTGTACGCTGAACCGTCGGCGGTACAGCTCTGGGCGCCGAGTTGTCCACCGGGACACGCGCAGGCGACCTGGATCCCGGGCGCGCAGACCTTCTCGTCGTCCGCGGCCTCGGGGTTAGCGGTGCACCCAACTGCGAGAAAGACCAACAGGATTCGTAGGACGGGGCTGGACATCGTTCCTCCGAGCTATGAGCACTCGACTGCGCAAGCTGATGCCGCACAGTTTCCGAGCGAAGCCGCCGCCGGCACCGCCTTGAAATTGATCATGTACAGACCGCACCCCATCACCAGGCAGCCGTAGTCGCTGAGCGAACAGCCGGCTTGATCCGCGCACTGCACGAGTTCCATGCAGCCCGAGGTCTGCGAGCAGCCGGACAGCTCGCTGCCGCAGCTCTGGGCCACGCAGCCGGCGCAGTCGAGGGCGGCGCCGCCTCCGCTCCCGCCCCCCGAGTACCCGCCGCCGCCACTCGAGCCACCTCCCGAGTACCCGCCGCTGCCTCCGCTGCCGCTGCCGCCGTACCCGCCACCCGCGGGAGCACCGCCGCTCGAACTGGCGCCGCTGCCGCCCGACCCCGTGGCGCCCGCGCAGGACTTCAGGCAGGTCTTGGCGTCGCCGCCCTGACAGACGCAGGAGTCGAAGCACGACGAGCAGCCGTCGCAGTCTGGCTCGAGGGAGCAGCCTTCGACTGCCTTCTGGCAGGCCGAGCACTCGCCGAAGCCCTTGCCGTCCGCTGCGCAGATCCGGACGCCGACGCTCCCACCGGGGCAGGTGCAGGCGACCGATTGGTTCGGGATGCAGTTTTCGTCGGCGGCGGGCTCGGGGCTGCCCCCGCAGGCCCACGCGGACAGCAGCAACAACCAGGCTCCGGAGCGGGTGCGCGTAGACATTGCACCCACATGGACACCTGCAATGGGCGCGCTTGCATCAGAACCCCATGACGTTCTTGGCCCAAGCGTCGCCGTAGGTCTTCTTCGTCCAGGCGCGGAGCTGGGCCGCATCTGCGCTCGTCAGCATCGTCGAGTAATAAGTGTCCATCTTTGCCCACTTGAACTCGGTCATGCCCTTGGCCTGGTGGTAGAGCGTCATCGATCGCTCGGCGTTCCACTTCAAGAACTCGCGGAACTGGGCGTAGCCCGCGAAGTAGGTCGGGTCCTTGGCCTCCGCGGCCATGCCGACGGCCAGCGCGTAGACCGTGAACTCGAGGGAGCCGAAGGTGTCGCGCCAGCCTGCGCCCCACTTGCCCTCCTTCACCAGGTTCACTGCGGATTCGGTCCCGTTGCTGTACCCGACCCACTCGTCGAACAGATACAGGGGCGTGTCGTTCCACGCGCTCGATCCCTGAAGGTACAGGCTGTAGCGGCTCTCCCGCAGGCTCTGGGGCACGTAGGGGTTCGCGTCGCTCTTGAGCATTTTGGGTTCGACCACCAACGCGAACTTGTTCCCGCCCACGTAGAAGGCGTTGGCCTTCTTGCCGGTGTCGTTGAGGTAGTTGCGCAGGTGGGAGTTGATGCCGTGGGTCGTCTCGTGGACGTACGTCACCTTGTCGCTGTCGTAGTAGGTGTTCCCGTAGGAGAGCGGCAAGTGACGGATCACGTCGGTCATGTAGCTGCCCCACCCGGCGTTCGATTGGGTGTGCTGCTCGGCGAAGGTCTTCCAAGCGACGGCGCCGGTCGGGAACCCGCCGCTGCCTCCGGTTCCTGCCGTTCCACCGCCGCTGGGCGAGCCGCCACCCCCGGTCGCGCCGCCGCCACCCGGGGAGCCGCCGCCACCCGGGGAGCCGCCGCCACCCGGGGAGCCGCCGCCACCCGGGGAGCCGCCGCCACCCGGGGAGCCGCCGCCACCGCCGGAGCAGGAACCGCACCCAAACTTCTCGACCTCGCTGACGCAGAGCCCGTCCCACTCGGTCTTGCAGCAGTAGTCGTCTTGGGCGCAGACGCAGGCTTCGATGGCGGAGTCACCGCAGCCCGGTCCGGTGCCCGCGCTGCAACAACTGCCGCCGGAGCTGGACCCGCCGCTGCCACCACCCGCGTTGCCGGAGCCGCCGCCGCCGGCGTTGCCGCCTCCCGACCCACCGCCGCCGGAGTTGGTTCCGCCGGAGCTGGTTCCGCCGGCGCTCGCGCCGCCGGAGCTGGTGCCGCCGGCGCTCGCGCCGCCAGCGGCCGGAACGCCGCCGCCTCCGGCGCTTGCGCCACCACTGCCTGGGTTGCCGCACGCCTGCAGGCAGAGCGAAGCGTCATTGGTTTCGCACAGGCAGCGTTGATAGCAACTGCCGCAGGTGCCGCAGGCGGGCGCTTTACAGCTCGACGAGCTCGTCCCGGCGGAGTTGCCGCTGCCGCCCTTGCCCAGCTCTCCGCCATCGGTACCGAAAGCGCAGCCGAAGACGGCGACGAACGAGACGAAAAACCAAAGACGTTGCTTCATGGTGGATCTCCAATCAGAACCGCATGGCGACGGTCTGCCGCGCGCCGGCATCGACCATCACCGCCCGTGCGCGTCGGCCGTGTTCGGGGTGGATGAACACGACCACGTGCGAGCCGGGCTTCACGGCCACGTTCATCTTCGGAGTCATGCCCAGGGGGCGCCCGTCCACCAAGACTGCTGACGGAGGAATCGAGTTCACGTTGAGGAATGCGCCGGCCTCCGCCACGACCGGCGGGCGGAAAGACGGCGGTGCGGGCGCGGGCGCGGGCGTCGCGTCATTGACGAGCGCTTCGGAAGCAGGGGCGACGCTGGTCGGAGCCGAGGGCACCGAGGGCTCGAACGGCAGCGAATCGACCGAGGTGCTCATCGTCAGCTCCGGCGCGGGAGGCAGCAGTTTTTCCGGAGCCGAGATCGATGTGCAACAGCGCTGGCTGCTTCGGCGCGACTCGCACGATTCGCGGGCTGGTCGTCACGTACTCTGGCGCAGTGACCGTCACGAAGTGCAATCCGTCTCCGAGCCCGGGCACCAAGCACGGCGAGCTCTCACATCGCTTGACTCCGTCGATGAACACCTGCGGGCTCACGACGCTGCCGCCACCGGGGCCGGCGATCGTCACCAACAGTGCGTCCGGAGGACCGGCAGCTTGACTTGGAGCTGCCGGCTGCAGCGAGATGAACACGCCCAGAAAGACCACGAGGCCGAGGAGCGCGCCGGCAGCGAGAGCGAGGCCTGACTTGCGCGACCAGGCGTGCACTGGCTTTCGTTCGACCGCCGCGGCCACCGGCATGACGCTGGTACGCTCGTTGTCTTCCGGGTAGTGCTCGGGTTCACCGGTCGGTAGCGCCCACTCGAGGGTGGCCGGGGCCCGCGGCAGATCGAGGGGCATCGTCGGCGTTTTTTGGGCGGGGTGTTTGGCGGGCAGGGCAGCGATGGGCGGCAGCGAAGGGGGCCGCTTCTTCTTCTTCCGCGGCAGCCCAACGACCGGCGGCAGCGAGTCCAGTCGCTTCCTTGGCAACGCCGAGATCGGCGGGAGAGAAGCCGGTTTCCGGGTCGGAGGCGAGGGGATCGGCGGTAGTGAGTCTTGCTGCTTCGGCCTTGCCGAGGCGGGTCGTGGCGGCGCCACTTCCTCCTGCTCGGCGGCGAACGAGCGGACCGCCGGCAGGGCCGTCAGCTCCTCGGATGCGTCGGTGGACGCCGGAGGAACCAGGGTGTCGTGCCGGGGCGCGCGCTTCGGCGCGGTGGGCAGGTCGTCCAGAATGCTGAAGTCCGGCAGACGTTTCACCGTGCGCTCGACGGTGGCGTCTTCGTAGGGAGCGAGCTCGGGTTCCGATGGATCGAGGGAGATGAGAACCGAGTCGGACAGATCGACGATCGATTCGGTGTAGGAACGGAGCTCGGGGGTGGGTGTGGCTTCGGACATGGTTTACCTGCGGCGGCGCAGCGCCGTCGACCCGATGAGGGCAAGCGTGAAGAGCGCCAGCGGCGCGGTTGGCGGTGTTGGTGCGGAAGATCGACAGGCGCAGCCGGCGGTCACCTCGCCGTTGTCGTGCGAAGGAACGCCCTCCGGGCCCACGCTGGGCCCGCCGGGGCCGGAGTTCGGGCCATAGGGTGCGCACGCGACGGCGCAGTTCTGGGCATCGCCCGTGGCGCAGGTGCAGTGAGCGGTGCACGACGAGCAAGCGTTGCAGTCCGGTGCGGTCGAGCAGCCCGGTGAGCCGATGTCGACGCCACCGCCGCCGCCGGCACTGCCGCCGCCCACCCCCGCGGTGTTGCCTTCTCCGCCACCGCCGCTGGAGCCGGCACCGTATCCTCCGGTGTTGTTGCCTCCGCCGAATCCTGGCGTGCCGCCGCTGTTCGCGCCGCCGCCGCCAGAGGGAACGCCGCCGCTGCCTCCGCCGCCGCCAGAGGGAACGCCGCCGCTGCCTCCTCCGCCGCCAGAGGGAACGCCGCCGCTGCCGCCGCCCCCCGAGGGAGCACCACCGCCGCCGGGAGGCGCTCCTCCCGAGCCGCCCCCGCCGCCGTAGGGCGAGCCGCAGGTGGCGCTGAGCGCCGACAGGTCGCTGGTCGCGCACTTGGTGCTCCACGCCATGCCCCCGACGCCCGGTGATTTGGGAAACGAGCCGCACGCAGCCGTCGGCGCCCACTGTCCTTGCTGGTGGCATGGCGTGAGGTCGAGGCCCGAGTTTTGCTCCACCCAGTCGATGGTGGTGTGCATCATCGAGTAGTAGCCCCCGCCGCCGCAGTACTCGCCGTACGACGTGATCCCGAACACGCGCCAGCTTCCATCGGAGAGCTGCACGTAGACCGGGCCACCCGAGTCGCCGTAACAGGTGTCCTTGCCGGCGCCGCCAATGAACGCTTCGTTGTTCTTGATGGAGTTGAGCGCCATCGTCACTTCGCGTTTGGGTCCCCACCCGAGTCCGTCGTTGGCTTGACCGAATCCGACGGCGACCACGCTCGCTCCCGGCACGAGTACCTGCGTCTCGCAGCCCATGAGAATGGGGACGATGGGCACTTGGGTCACGGCCTGCGAGAGCCGGCAGTAGGCCATGTCGTTCCCGGATGTGCCGGGGTACTTCGGGTGAGCCTTGCAGCCCTTGGTCGAGACCGAGAAGGCGGGGCTGTTCTCGTTGTCGCCGAAGGTCGCTTTGCTCGGTCCGCTGCTGCCTTGCATGCAGTGAGCGGCGAAGATCACCAACTCGGGGTGCACCAACGTCCCGGTGCACCCGCCGAGCGCGACCGTCGTCGGCCACCCGCACTGCTTCACCTTCGAGCCGCCGTAGATGGGCTCGGCCTCGGCCGCGTGGCCCCGCCCCGCGATCAGACCGAGCGCGAAAACGACCAGCGAGGCCTTGGATAAATGGCGCGTCGACATGGGGGGGCGGGTGGGTGGGACCCACACCCTCGACACCCCTCGCGCCGGGGCTTGCAGACAAAGCGCTCAGAAGCGGGTGTCGAGCGGGCTTCCGGTCGGGCGAGGCCTGCGTTTTCCCGGCGGGCCCGCGTCGGCGCTGCTGGCCGGGGGCGCCGCCAGCTCCACCGGCTCCTCGGTCTTCGCGGCCGTCGCGGCCGTCGCGGCGCCCGGGATCTGCGTCACCGTGGCCTCGACGTCGTCGTCGAGCGCGAGCAGGACCAAGCTGGCTACTGCGCCGATGGACAGGATCAACGCCCCGGCGGCGATCACCGAGCGCCGGCGAGTGGAGACCCGTCGGCCGAAGCTCGCGGTGTCGCCCAGGGCGTTGCCCGTGGTCATCGTGGCCGGTGCTGGCGGCGGCACCGACGCGGGAGGTGGTGGTGGCGGAGGGGGCGCCGAGAGCCGAGGCACGCTGGCCTCGCCGATGTGGCGGATCTTCTCGACGGCCGCTTCACCCGACCCCGACGCAAAGGGCGCGAGCTGTTCAGCCAGGGACCGCACGCTGAAGGGGCGAGCGTCCGGGTGTTTCTCCAAGCACCGCAGGATAACCGCCTCGAGAGGTGGCGGCAGCCCCGGGGTGAGCTCCCGGGGCGCCCGCGGCTCGTCGCTGACGATGGACGCGCAGAGAGCCGGCAGGTTGTCGGCGATGAAGGGCGGCTTGCCGGTCACCAACTCGTAGAGGATGACGCCGAGCGCCCAGATGTCCGTTCGGGCATCCACGCTCTTCGAGCTCCGCACTTGCTCGGGAGACATGTGTGTCGGCGTGCCAAGCACGTCGGCGGTGCCCGTCAGGCGCACGCGAGCGGCTTGCTCGAGCCAATCCGACTTCGACACGCCGAAATCGAGGACCTTCACGGTTGCGGACTGACCGGCATCGCCGAGCACCATGAGGTTCTCGGGCTTCAGGTCTCGGTGCACGATGCCCATCGCGTGGCATTCGGCGACGGCGACACAGGCCTGAAGCACGTAGTCCAAGGCCTCGGCGAGCGGAAGCGCGCCCCGGCGCTTGATCAACCTACCGAGGGTCTCGCCTTCGAGGTGCTCCATGACGATGAACGGGGCGCCCTCTGTGCTCTGCCCGACCTCCAACACCCGCACCACGTGGTCGCTCACCACCGCTGATGCCGCGCGACCCTCGCGCATGAATCGCTCCACCGCGGCCCGGCTCTTGGTCGCCCTGGGTGGCATCAACTTGATGGCGACCCGGCGACCGCTCTCGCGCTCGAGAGCAGTCACCACCGCTCCCATGCCGCCGCGGCCAAGGAGCCCTTCGACCAAATACCGGTCCGCGATGATGGAACCGGATGCGGGTAGCCAGTCGCGGTCGCGGCCGGCGCTCTTCCGATCCGGGGGCGGCCGACGATTGACCTGGACTCGCGCCACGGCATCGGCCAACTCGACCGCAGTGGGGAAGCCGTCGGGATGCTCGATGGCGCTCTCGAGGATCGCGGCGACGGCCGGCGCGCTCCCCCCGCAACGCTCGAGCAACGTCAGCGCGAGGCGACTCGCGGCTTGGGTGTCGTCCAGCGCGCGCTCCGGCTGCGTGCGGGCCCGCCCGTGGATGGCTTCGGCCAAACCGAAATCCGTGACCTGAACGTGTCCGGAGAGATCGACCAATACGTTTTCGGTCCGAAGCTGACCATGGGTCACGCCGGTCCGGTGCGCCGTCGCGAGTGCATCCAGGAACTGGAGCACGACGTCCAGGGCGAGCTCCGGGCCGATCCCTCGGGCGCGGAGCAGCGCGGCCAGGTCGTCGCTCGCCACCAAGTCTGCCGCGATGAGCACGGCGCTCTCCGATTGGTGGACCTCACGCAAGCGAACCACGTGGTCGCTGGTGACGGCCCGAGCCAGCGTGACCGCCGTCCGCACTCGGTCGCCCACTCCGGGCTGCCGGGCCAGTTCGTCCCGGATCCACTTGAGCTCGACCAGTTCGTCGCGGTTTCGGTCGCGGGCCACGTACGCCACGTAGCTCGAGCAGTCGCGCATCTCGCGGAGCAAGACGTAGCGGCTCATCAGCTCCGCAGGCAGGGTCACACTCAGGCGCTTGGCCGTGAGCGTCGGGGTCTCGTCGTCCTCCGCCGATTCGTCGGCGTGGGCGACCGCAGCCAGCACTCGGCGGCACTCGTCGCAGGTGTCCAGGTGCCGGGTGGCGCGGAAGCGCGCGTCAGCGGGGGCCGTGCCGTCGGCGAGCGCCAGCATCTCGTCTTCGCCGAGACACCCCCCTTCCGACTGAGCTTTCATGGTTCATACCTCGACAGTGCCCGCGGGCTCCGTTTGCAGAAGGCGGGCGATGCTGAGGTGCAGATCGCTCCGCACGAGGCGCATGACGCTGGCGCACTCCGAAGGTCTGAGCGCGTGGCGCTCGGACAACTCGGTCTGGGCGTCCTCGAGCAGCCGAGCGCGGATCTTGGTCAGCCAGCGCGAGACTGTGGAGGCATCCACCGAGTGGAGCTTGCCGAGCTCGGCCAGCGAGAGCTGGTCGATCACGTAGAGCCGCAGCAAGTTCCGCTGTTCGCTGGTGAGCCGGCGAAACGCGCCCGCGACGGCCAGCGCCAGCGTATCGGCGTACTCCGCCTTCATCACCCGCAGCTCCGGATCGTCCGAGTCTTCGGCGATGCGGGTCGCGAGCAGGTCGTCGTCGCGTGGCACGTGACGCTTTTCCGAGCGCTGAGTGTTGAGCGCCGTGCGTACCACCACCACGCGGATCCAGCCCCCCAGGGCGCCCTTGCCGGAGTACTGGGCGAGCTTTGGCGGAGTGTCGGGCGTACTCGCGAAGAGTTTTTCTCGGGCCAGCTGTAGCGCCTCGTCGCGGGTCTGGCTGTTCGAGCCGAAGCGACCCAAGGCGCGTGCCGAGTCCAAGATGAAGCGCCGGTCGAGTTCCTGGATCGCTGCTGCCGAACCGGTCAGAGCTGCGCAACACAAGTAGAGCTCTTCGATGCGCAGTTCGGCGAGCGCAGGCGCTGGGTCCGCGCGGTGAGGGACGCGCTCGGCGAGGAAGCGGACGAATTCGAGCGGGTCGACGGTCACGCCGGGCCAGGCGGCGGCGCCTCGCTCCGTCGCCTCTGCCAACACGAGTTCGAGGCGGTCAGCCTCGGCGAGCTCGAAGCTCGCGGGGGCGACTTCGCGGAACTTGGTCGATAGCGGGTGGGTCATGGAGAACGTCGAGGCCGGGTGTGAGCGGGATAGACACTTTCGGCTGCCGAGCCGGCTCTCGCAAGTACAGCGCAAAAGAACGGGCCCAGGGTGCAGATGCGCCCGGGGTCAGCGTGGCCGGACCTTGACCAGGACGAGCCGCCCGCCGTCCCGCTCCACGGGCCCGAAATGCGCGGCGCTCGGAGCGTGTTCCGCTTCGACGAGCAGCCAATCGGCCTGCTCGTGGTCGAGTCGCGCCCGCAGGGCGGCGGGAGTCGAAAATGGGTCTGGCGCCCGGGGCCTTCGGGGATCCCGGTCGTCGAGGGTCGCCGAGCGCGAAGGCGAGCCGAAGCCCGCCATGGCTGCGTAGAACCCGAAGTCCCGCGAGTCGATCAGCAGGCGGCCGCTCGGACCGGCTGCGTGTCGGGCGGCCCGACCCATCTCGACTTCCAGGGTGCGATCGACGAAGGCGTCTCGCGCCGAGTACCAAGGGCGCACGATGGCGGTCATTGGCGCGATGGCGAGTCCCGGCACCGCCAGGAGCAGCGCGCCAATGGGACCCCGGGCTCTGCCCCACGCCTCACCGAAGGCGTCGCCGGCGAGCGCCGCGAGCCCCAGCCAGATACCGAGCAGGGCTCGCTCTCCATGGTGGGTCGGCGCACCGTCGCGCAGATCACCGGCCACCAAGAACACGAGCACCGCGCCGAATACGCAGATCACGCGAGCGTGGCGACGCAAGACGGAGCTGCCCCCGAGCGCGACAGCGGCGCCCACGGCCACGACCACGAACGCAATCAGCTCCGGTTCGCACCGAACGAGCATCGACGGGAAGCCCGAGAGCGCGCTCCAGGTCTCCTGGTTGCCGGCGCCCACGGCGCGTCGATACTCGCTCACCCGCCTCACGAAGAAGAATGCGCTGCCGTGACTGAGCGCCCCGTGCGCCAGCCACCCGCAAGGACCGGCCAGGGCGACGATGGTGGCGAGCCCGTGCACGCGCGCGCTCCGAAGACAAAAGGCGGCGAACACGGCGGCTACGGGCCAGGCCTCGTAGCGACTGAGACAGGCCACGAGGACTGCGACCGCGCCCCACAGTCGCGCGCTGCCGTCGCGACGAAGGCTTGCTGCGGCGAGCAAGCACAGGGCGGCCGTGGGCAATTCGGGCACTGCCGCGACCCCGAGCCAGGCAGAGTAGGGGAAGATCGAGGCGGCGACGGCGCCCACGACCGCACCGAGGCGTCCGGCCCCGAGCCACCGGAGCGAGAGCCAGACTGCGAAGCTCGCCGCGACGCCGAGCACGAGGGCAAGCCCGCGAGCGACTTCGACGCTCGACCCGAGCACGATCATCGCGCCCCCGTTGAGCCAGAAGGGAAATGGCAACCAGCTGGTGCCGCTCGGATCGAGGCTCGGAGACTCGGCAAAGCGCTGGGCAATGACGATCCTTGCGTAGTCGTCGTCGGACACTGCCCGGAAGCCGCTCCCGAGGACGATCGAAGAGACGGCCACCTTGCCGACGATGACGACGGCGGCGTCCTTCACCCGCGAGTGCATTCAGCCCGCGGCGAGCGTTACTTGGAAGGTGCGGGCGTTGGCGGAGCTTCGACCTGAGTGGTCGGCGGGCCCTTGGCGGGCGTGATCGGAGCTCGCTTGGCCAGCGACTCGTCCGACGAAGTGGACAAGTAGGCCAGGGTGATGCTGGTCACGAAGAAGATGGTGGCAGTGGTCCAGCTGATCTTCGTGAGGATGTTGCCAGCGCCTCGGCCGCCGAACACTTGCTGAGCGGCGGCACCGCTGATCGCGCCCATGCCTCCGCTCTTTCCGGGCTGGAGCAACACCACGATCATCAGGAACAAGCACGCCAGGACGTGCACGACGGTCAACGGGGTCTTCAGAATTTCGGCCATGGGTCAGACTCTCGAGGGGCAGGCTTCGACTATTTTTGCGAAAGAGCCGGCATCGAGCGAGGCTCCGCCGACGAGCGCGCCGTCGACATCGGGGCAGGAGAGCAACCCGGACGCATTGTCGGGCTTCACGCTGCCACCGTAGAGAATGTGGGTGCTGCGCCCCAAGGCGGGGTCCTTCTCCGAGAGCCGCTGACGCAGCGCTCGGTGGACCTCCTGGGCCTGCTCGGGACCCGCGACCTTGCCGGTGCCGATGGCCCAGACCGGCTCGTAGGCCAAGGTGGCGAAGCCGGGGCGCTCGGCGAGCACGCTCGTGACTGCGTCGAGTTGGCGGTAGACGACCTCGAGCGTACGACCCGCGTCGCGCTCTGCCAGGCTCTCGCCCACGCACACGATGGGGCGGAGACCCGCGGCGATGGCCGCAGCCGTCTTCTCACGCACCAAGTCGTCGGTGTCCGCGAAGAACTGCCGGCGCTCGCTGTGTCCGACGATCACCCACTTGCAGCCGGCATCGAGCAACATCGGGGCGCTCACCTCCCCGGTGAATGCTCCTTCGGCCTTCGGGTAGAGGTTCTGGCCGCCGACCTCGACCCGACTGCCACGAACCGCGTCGACGACGCTGGCAACGACGGTGAACGGTGGCGCCAGGACGATGGTGACTCCGGCCAGATCCCCGCAGGCGCGGACCACCTCGCGTGCGAGCTCGACGCCGGCCGCGCCGCCTTTGTACAGCTTCCAGTTACCGGCAATGATCGGGGTGCGGTGCATGTCTCTCTCGTTCTACGCGGTGCGCGGTGAGCGCAGCGCTTCAACGCCTGGAAGATTCTTGCCTTCGAGCAGCTCGAGGGCCGCGCCGCCGCCGGTGGAGACGAAGCTGATCCGCTCCACGAGTCCGTCACCGGCTTGGCGCAGGGCCGCGGCGCTGTCGCCGCCTCCGACCACGGTGAAGCCGGGGGCCTCGGCCAACGCCCTCGCCATCCCGTTGGTGCCGGCGGCGAAGGCCTGGTTTTCGAACAAACCCAGGGGGCCGTTCCAGAACACCGTCTTGGCGCCGAGCACGTGTTTCTTGAACGCGTCGAGCGTCGCCGGTCCGATGTCGAGAGCCATGGTCCCGTCGGGAACCGCGGCCACGCTCACCGTCGTTCCCGATGCGGCGTCAGTGCCGGAGCCGACCACCACGTCGCTCGGCAGTACCACGTCGACGCCCCTGTCGCGGGCCTTCTCGAGCAGGGTGCGCGCGGCCGCCAGGAAGTCCTTCTCGACCAAGCTGGCCTTCATGTCGTGGCCCTTGGCCGCGAGCAGCGTGTTGGCCATGGCTCCGCCGATGCAGATGGACGTGCACTTGGCGAGCAGCGACTCGATCACCGCGATCTTGTCGGTGACCTTGGCGCCGCCGAGCACGGCCACGAAGGGCTTCTCCGGAGCCTCGAGCACCTTCGACAGGTTCGAGACCTCGCTCTTCATCAAGAACCCCATGGCGCGCGTCGGCATCATGCGTGGCAGCGCCTCGACCGAGGCGTGGGCCCGGTGCGCAGCACCGAATGCGTCGTTCACGTACACGGTGCAGAGCGACGCCAGCTCCTTGGCGAAGGAGTCGTCGTTCATCTCTTCTTCGGCGTGGAAGCGCAGGTTCTCGAGCAGGACGATCTGACCGCCGCGGAGGTCCTGAACCACCTTCTTGGCGGCTTCTCCAACGCAGTCGTCGGGAACGTGGACTTCGTAGCCCGTGAGTTCGGCCAAGCGGGAGCCCACGGGCTCCACGCTGTATTCCGGCGCGGGCTTGCCCTTCGGGCGGCCCAGGTGGCTGGCGAGGATGACCTTCGCGCCCGCATCCATGGCGTGCTTGACCGTGGGCAGCGCGGCACGGATGCGTTCGTCGTCGGTGATCGCTCGCGTCTTCTTGTCGAGAGGGACGTTGAAGTCGACGCGGATGAAGACCTTCTGCCCGGCGAGCTCGAGCTCGTCGATGCAGCGGATGCCGTCCAGCATGCCCATGGCGCTGTCAGCCCTTCTTCGCCATCAGCCGCATGAGGTCGATCATGCGGCAGGAGAAGCCCCACTCGTTGTCGTACCAGGAGAAGATCTTGGCGAAATTGTCGCCCATGGTCAGGGTCTGCGTCGAATCGAAGCAGCTCGAGTACGGATTACCAATGAAGTCGCAGGAGACCAGCTCTTCTTCGACGTACTGGAGCACGCCTTTGAGCCGGCCACTCTCGGCTGCGGCCTTCATGGCGCTGTTGATCGACTCCACGGTCACGGCCTTCTCGGTGATGACCGTCAGATCGACGACGGACACGTCCACCGTCGGCACGCGCATCGCCGTGCCGTGGCACTTGCCCTTCAGCGCCGGGATGACCTCGGCGATGGCCTTGGCGGCGCCGGTGCTGGTTGGAACCATGTTGACGGCAGCGGCTCGCGCCCGGCGCAGGTCGCCCTTGCGGTGGGGCAGGTCGAGCAGGTTCTGATCGTTGGTGTAGCTGTGAATGGTCGTCATGAACGCGTTCACGATGCCGAAGGTGTCGAGCATGACCTTCGCGACCGGAGCCAGGCAGTTCGTGGTGCACGATCCGTTCGACACCACGTGGTGCTTCGCTGGATCGTAGAGGTCGTCGTTGACGCCCATCACGATGGTCAGGTCGTGGTTCTTGGCAGGGGCGCTGATCATCACCTTCTTGGCACCGGCCTCCACGTGACCGATGGCCTTGCTCTTGTCCGTGAAGAGCCCCGTGCACTCGAGCACGATGTCGACCCCGTGGCTCTTCCACGGAAGCTCCTTCGGGTCCTTGATGGCAGTCACGGCGATGTCCTTGCCGCCGACGGAAATTCCCGAGTCTTTGTGGCCGACGGTCGCCGCGTCGAACACGCCGTGAACCGAGTCGTACTTCAAGAGGTGCGCGAGGGTCCGGGTGTCGACCAGGTCGTTGATGGCCACGACCTCGATGTCGCCCAACTTCTGCTCCGTCAACGCTCGCAGAACGCAGCGCCCGATGCGGCCGAACCCGTTGATTGCGATCTTGGTTGCCATGGTCGTCTCCTCGTTCGCGGTGTTCCCGCGGCCTTCGTCCGTCGCCTCGGTGGGCGGCTCGTTCGATGCAGTTCGAGCGCCGAAAACGCCCGAGGGGCCCGGAACCTAGCGACGAGGGGAGGGCCGGTCAAGGACGCCCCCGAGGCCGCGCGAACGTGGACGTTCGCGCAGGTATTTCGCAACGGTCAGCCGCGGAAGGCGGACTTCACGTCCTGGTTCACCAGGACCGCGATGGCCCAGATCCCGAGCGGCAGTCCGAGCACGCAGCAGGGCGAGGTGCAGGGCAACGCGGCAACCACCGCTGCCGCCATCGCGAGCCCGTAGCTCTCGAGCTTCTTCATCTTGAGGGCGCCGTAGATGACCAGGCCGCTCAAGAGCAGCCAGATCACGTTGAACACCAGGCCGATGACCCCGGTGAACAGGCTGCTCATGCCTCCGCTGCTGCCGCTCGCCGCGGAGAAGGCGCCCATCCCGGTGCCCAGGAGGTTCATCAAGATGCTGAAGAGTTGGTACAGGATGCCGATGCCCGCCACGACGAGCAGCCCGATGGCCGGCGCTCCGACCATGCTCTCGGCCTTGCCCGTCATGCCGCCCGGGGGCCCGCCGAAGCCACCCCCGGGTGGTGCCCCGAAACCGCCTCCGGGTGGCGCGCCGAAACCGCCTCCGGGTGGCGCGCCGAAGCCGCCTCCGGGTGGCGGCCCGTAGCCTCCGGGCGGACCAGGGGGAGGACCAGGGGGACCGCCGAAACCACCGGGAGGGGGATAACCTTGCATTGGGGCTAGGGCACTCGGCCTGCGTTCGGAAGTCAACCCTTCCGCGGGAACAAGCCGCTGCTTTCGGCCGTTCAGGGCGGGATGAGGTGGGAATGAGCCGCGTCGACGTCGTGATTCTGGGTGCGGTCATCGTGGTCATCGGCTGCGCGACCACCCCCAAGGAAGAGATCCAGCCAGCGTCCTCCCCCCGGCTCTCACGAGCTGCGCCCCCAGCGGTGCCGCCGCGGGTCCACATGATTTCCATCGACGCCCGGGCGCCCGCTGCTCAGCTCGGAGCGCAGCTCGCCGCACGCATCGGCGACCTGGGCGTCTCCGGACCGGCGGCGCTGGTCTGGGGAGACGTGTCTCCGTTGCCGCCGGGAGCGCGTCGAGTCGAGATCCGCGCCGGCGCCGCGGCGTTGCGGGGCTTTGTGGTTCCCGACGCACACGAAGTCGACATGGGGCAGCTCGCGCCCGGGATCCACAACGTGGTCATGGTGGGGTTGGACGAGCGAGGACTCTACGGATCTCACCCCTCGGGACCGGGTCGCCATCGGATCGACGCCGCTGCGAACGACGACGAGTCGCGCCGAGCAGCCCTCGAGAGCTTTGCCTTCGTGAGCGTCATGCCCGGTGATGTCTCCGAATCGTTGACCGCTGGGCAGGTGGTGTCGCTTCTCGAGACGCTCCCGACCAGTGTCCGCTACGCTGTCCTGGCGTTGCCCAGTTGAATCCATCTCGCCCAGAGCGGCTCTCACCGTCCAGGAGACACGTCATGCACCCTTCCTACACACTCACGCGCGAGGTCGCTAATTTCACCCAAGATCAGGCCATCGAGCGAGTGAAGGCGCTACTGGCCGAAGAAGGCTTCGGTGTTCTGACCACGATTGATGTGGCTGCCACCCTCAAGGCGAAGCTCGGCGTCGAGCGCGAACCTTACGTCATCCTCGGCGCCTGCAACCCGCCGCTGGCCCACCGGGCCCTCGAGGCCGAGCCCGGGATCGGCGTGCTCTTGCCCTGCAACGTGAACGTGTACCAAGCAGGCGGTCGCACGTTGGTTCAGGCCATCAACCCGCGCCGACAGTTCGAGGTGGTCGACAACCCTGCCATGGCCTCGATCGCCGACGAGGTCGCCCAGAAGCTCGAGCGGGTGCTCGAGAAGCTCTGACCTCGAGCCTCAGCCCGTGGTGCCGGGCTGGGAGGCGTTGATCTTCCACAGGAAGTTGTCGAGCAGCACGACGGAGTCGTACCAAGCGTCCCCCGTGTCCCAGATCACGAAGCGGATCTCGATGGTCTCGCCGGGCTTCACGTTGCCCGAGACGTTCAGCCAGCCCGTGCCGCCGCCTGCCATGTTGCTGGAGCCGCACCAGCCCGGGTCGCCCCCAAACTGAGACGGCGGGTTCAGGATGTCCATGCCGGTCCCGAGCAGCTCCGAGGTGCTGACGCAGGTGTTGGTCGTGCCGGCGACCGAGCCGCTGCCACAGCCCGTGGGACCGTTCTTGCACGCCTTGAACAGCCCGGTGTTGCCGAACGCGAGGTTCACGCCGACGGGGTAGAGCGAGCCGCCGGCCGGGGGAGGGTCGTAGAACGCGAGGTTTTTGTCGGTGGGGTTCGCGGTCTCGCCGGGTCCGGGTACGAAGGTCGAGTCGATCAGCGTCAGGAAGAAGTCGTTGAACGCGCTGCAGACCCACTCCGGGTACTCGGACGAGTAGAAGTAGCTGTTGAGCGAGAACGATTTGGCGTTCGTCGGCACACGCACGCGCAGCTTGAGCATGATCGGATCGTGCGCGGTGGTGCCGCCCTGCGGGGCGGGGCAGCCGGGCGCGTTGGGGAAATTCCCGCCGTTGGCCGCGAGCCAGTCGTTCGGCACACCGCTCGTCGAGCCATTGTTCTGACCGCCCTGGAAGGCCGCCCACGCCGGGTTGGCGTTGTTCGGCGCGGTCTGCGCTGCAGCGCGTCCAGTCGACAGGACCGCGAGCCGCGACCCGAGCTTGGGCGCGACGTTGTTGCCGAAGCCGGGCCGGATCGAGCGGGAGTATGCGTTGGGAGTTCCGCTGCCGTTCGCCAGCGAGAACGTCCCGCTGATCACGCCCCACTTCTTCTGGCTCAGGGCCGGGTTTTCGGTGGTGGTCTGGCAGAGATCGATGGCCTTTGCGTAGTCGACGGCGGTCGCCGAGTTGCTGGCGAGGCTGGAATCGCAGCCGGTCAGGACGTTGTCCTTGGTCCCGTCGCAGTCGTCGTCCACTCCGTTGCCGGCGAACTCGAAGGCTCCGGGGTTCACCAGCTTGGGATCGCTGCACTCGCTGGTCGTCTCGCAGCAGTCTCCGTTGCACTTCGTCCAGCCATCACCGTCGACGTCGCCGACGTCGTCCGCGACTCCCGTGCAGTCCTCGTCGAGGCCGTTGCCGCAAACCTCGGACGAAGGCACCACCTGGTTGAGGCAGGGACCCCAGAGCAAGCCGCTGGAGTCGCAGGTCTGCGTGCCCGCCTTGCACAGGCCCTTGTTCTGGGTGCCCGTCGGGCCCGTGTAGCAGGACTGGGTCGTGCCCGGCGCGCAGGTGCAGTTGGTGACGATGGCGGTGTTGATCTCGCAGCCGTCGGCGGGGCTCTTGTTGCAGTCCAAGAAGCCGCCCGCGCAGGCGCCCATGCCGCAAGCGCCCGCGATGCAGGTCGCGGCGGCGTTGAGCGGCGCGGGGCATGCGCTGGTGCAGGTGCCGCAGTTGTTCAGATCGGCCTTGAGGTCGTGGCAACTCGAGCCGCAGCAGGTCTCAGCCGTGTTCACGCAGGGTTGGGTGATCGAACAGCCCTGGGCGCAGGCGTTCTGGACGCAGATCTGTCCCGCGGTGCAATCCGTGTCGCCCAAGCACTCGACGCATTTGTTGGTCGCGGCGTCGCACTTCGCGTTCGGGCTGCTGCAGTCCGTGCCATCGGTGCACCCGGCCGCGCAGCCGTTGTTCTTCGTGCAGTACTGCCCGGTCGGGCATTTGTCGTTGGTCGGCGTGCACTCGACGCAGGTGCTGTTGGCGGTGTCGCACACCGGGGTCGTGCCCGAGCACTCCGAGTCGCTCGTGCACCCGCCGCTGCCTCCGCTGCCGGCTGCGCCGCCGCTGCCCGCAGCCCCACCACTGCTACTGCCGCCGGTCCCGCCGCTGCCGCCGCTCGCGCTGCTGCCGCCACTGGCGCTGCTGCCTCCGGTCCCGCTGCTGCTGCCGCCGCCGTCGGTGGCGCCGCCGCCGCCCGCTCCCGGAGCACTTCCCTCACCAGCTGCCGAGCAACCCCAAGCCAGCCAGCTTGCGGCACCCGCACCCAGAACGATCGAAGCAAATCCAACGCGCATGTGGCACCAACTCCTCCACTAGCTTACCGCGGGGTGCCCGCACGTGCGGGTTGGTGCGGAGCACTTTGGTGGGCCCGTGTGGGCGGGTCACACACACACGGGGTCAGCGACACGTGATTTGTCGGGCGAGCAGTGTTTCGGTCTGCCGGTGGGCGCGCTCCGAGAACAGCACCACCAGCCGCGCTCCCGCGGCGTGCAGGGCCACGGCCCCAATCGGGTGAAGGCTCGAGGCGAGCTCGAGGGGAACTCCCGACGGTGTGAGTTCTTCGCTCAGTACCTGCGCGCGGACGCGCCGTCCGCGCTCGCGGTCGCCTTCGGCCCAGGCGAGCAACCAGCGGCCATCCGGCAACGCGGCGATCGCCGGACGCTCGCGAGGCAGGCTCGAATTTGCGTCGAAGCGGCGAGTGGCGCCCGGTAGCTCACCGAATTTCGCCAGCGCCAGCTCGATGGCTGCCGGAGCGTCCGCCGGTTGCTGCACGGCGTAGGCGACGAGCAGCCTGCCGGGGCCGGCCGCCAGCGCGGGCTCGCCCGTCAGGCCAGACGCCACCGACAGCGTCGCGAGGTCGCTCAGCCGCTGCCCCCTGGCGTCGAGCCAACCGAGTCGCACGGCGCCGCGGCGGTCGTCACCGCGACGAAATGCCACCCCCACGCCAGCGTCGCCGAAGGCCGCCAGCACGGGGCGGGAATCACCTCGCGGGCCTCCCCCGGCCAGATCGTGGTCTGCCCGCCGTCCTCTCCGATGCGCGTGAAGCCACTCGGTGTCATCCCGAGGGAGAACGGCTCGCGTCCGGGCGCCCGCCGGGTGAATCGGTCGACCGAGAACTGTCCCGTCGTCGACGGCACGACACCTGCGACGTGGAGCGGATCGGCGACGACCTCGGTTCGTTCCAACGAGAGCGGCCCGAGCCGGAGCGTGATGCCCAGCCCGGTCTTCTCGGTGGCGTTGACGCCAACTGCGACGCTGCGTTCAGTCACCGTCGCCGCGTGCAACGAAGCGCCGCGCGTGATTCGCGGCGCGACCACCATCGCATCGCCGTCGAGGGAGCAGGCGAAGTCCCGGGGCGAACTCGCCCGCGCGGGAAGCTGGACGGAGACCGCGGCACGCCGCAACGCCCGGCCGTGCGAATCGACGGTCGCCGACCCGACGATGCCTGCGGCGGCGATCGCCCCGATCAGTCCGACGCTCGCGCCGATGAGCGCTGGTACGTGAACGCCCCGGCGGTGCAACGCCGGCGGCACGGTGCGCGCGGTCCCGCCCATCGGCGGTAGCTGCGACGCCTCGGGCGGATGCTGTGAGAACAGGGTGGGGGGAGTCGGGGTGACGGCGCGCAGGGGTCGGGTCAGGTCTTCCGCAGTCACGTCGGGATCGATGATCGGTGAGGTCGGCACACTTTCGAAGTCGCGCTCGGTCGGCGGCGCGTCGACTTCGAACTCGAGACGGCGCTCGGCCAGCACGTCCTCGAGCAGCACCCACTCGGACCACCCGTGGCGCCAGACGGGGTGACGCGCGGGCAGCGCGCCGGCGACGAAAGCGCGCATGAGCTCCTGCGCACTGCCGCTGTGCAGCGTGCCGTCGGCGCCCACCCAACAGAAGTTCGTCGCCTCGCTCATGGTCCAAATCCCCGGCGCATCAGTCAGCTCAACCTCTCGGGGCCGGGAGTGAAAAGCTTCTCACTCGCAATGTCCACAGCCTTGGCCAAGTCCTCTATTTCCAGGCAGATCGGCCTTGGGGCCGGACGTGCGTGGTAGGTTTCGACGCCATGGCTCGACGCGCGCTGACGGCGCTGGCTCTCGGCGCGCTCGCCGCCTGCGCCGCTCCGGCGTCGCTGACCCCGACGCCAACTCGGGCTCCGCCACCACGGCCGCCTCCGGCGGTCGCCGAAGCCATCGATCTGTCCCCGGTGGCCGAGCCTCCTGGCCTGGTGCTCGTCGGCCGCCTGAACGCCGAATTCGTCCGTCGTCTCCCCGTCGAGGGCGCGCTCCCGTCCATCGCGGGCTCGCCGCTGTCGATGCTCACTCCGGAGCTCGAGCCTGTGCTTCGGGACCACGTCGCGAGGGGACCGATCGAACTCGCCGTCGCCCTCGGCTCTCCCGAAGCGGTCCTCCTGCGTGGGGCGGACGTCGTGTGGTCATTGCCACTGGCATCGTTTCAGGCCGCGCTCGACGCGCTGAGAGCGCAGCCTCGACTCAGGGTTCAGCGCCGCGGAGCCTCAGGTGCCGAGATCTCGGATGGCGAAGGCCTCCACTGCGATCTCGCAGCGTCCGCCGGCCCCGCGCCGACGCGGCTCGTCTGCGGAACGAGCCGCGGCGCCCTCGATACGCTGGGTCCCTATGCGGCTCGCGGCCTGCCCACCCGCGCACTCGGCGTGGAGCCCGTGGTCGTCGAAGCCTGGCCCGTCCGCTTCGCTCGCCCGCACCGCGAGGCGCTGACTCAGGCCGCGCGCTTCCTGGCGCCGAAGACGGGTCGCGCGCGCGATGCAGCGATTTCGGTGCTCGCTGCCGACGCCGTCGATCTGCTCGCCGACCTGGACAACGTACGATTGGTCGGGCGCGAGACGGGGGGCGCCCTGGAGCTCGAGCTCGCGGCGAGCCTTTCGGGCGAGACTTCGTGGGCCTCACGCACCCTGTCGAGCCTGACGCCGCGGACGCCTGGGCTGGCGGGGCTCTGGGGGCGGCTGCCGTCGGACACCCAGGCCGCGTGGTTCTTCACCGGGGCGGCGCCGTCGCGCACCGACGAGGCCCGCGCGGCCCTGGTCAGCTGGCTCGCCGAAGAGGCTGGCCCCAGCGTCTCGCGCGCGACGCTCGACCTGGTCGCGCGCACCTTCGTCCAGCGCGCGCCCCACCTCTACGCTCACGGGGACGCCCACGGTCGGGACGCGCGGCGGGGGCTCGCGGGGGGACTCGCGCTCTGGGAACAGACGCGTTCCACCTACGGCTGGCATGTCTTCGGGTTCGACGAGCCCGCGCGCGCCTACCTGCCGGAGCTCGACCGAGGCATGCGCGACTACAACGCGGGACGACTTCGGGCGTTCGCGTATCAGAGTCTTCCCCGCCTCTGCGAAGGACTCGGAAAGATCAAGAAGAAGCCCGCGCCGAGGACGCTCCCCGCGGGCAGCTGGGTCTACGAGCTCCCGATGCCCGGAAGGTTCTTCGACGCTTGCGTGGCGCACAGGACACGGACGCCTTCCCCCGCGCCGAGCGAGTCGCTGGTCGTCGTCGTGGTGCCCATCGGCGACTCGACCTTCGTCGGGCTCGGACTGGGCGAGCGCGAGATGGTGGAACGAATGCGGGGGCTCAGCCTGGCGCCGAGGCCGGAGCTTCCGACGTTCGAGGATCCGGCCGTGCGCCTGGCGAGCGCCTTCAGCTTGGGAGGACTCTGGGGCCTGACCCGGTTCGTCACCATGCGCGAGCACCGGGCGGGGGAGCGAGAGCGCCTGCGGGCGCTGCCCAATGGCGGAGCCACGCGGGCGCTGTTCTCGCTCTCGGTAGAGAAGACCCAACCCACCCGCCTGCGCGCCAAGCTGACGCTGCCGGCGGGCATGCTCGCGGATCTTCAGGCGACGAAGGACCCGAGCCGACGAAAGCGCTGGTAGCGGTCCGCGCTGAGCTCGTCGGGCGACAGTCCGTCCAGCGAGACCAGGGCTTCCCACAGCGCGCGATCGAGGCGGCGAGCCGCGTCGTCGTGGTCCTGATGGGCACCGCCCGGGGGTTCTTCGACGATGGCGTCCACGCAGCCCAGGTCGAGCAGGTCGGGCGCGGTGATCTTCAGCCGCTCCGCGGCTCGCGGTGCGAGCGTGCCGTCCTTCCACAGGATGGCCGCGCAACCCTCCGGCGAGATCACCGAGTAGTAGCTGAACTCGAGGATCAGGACGCGGTTTCCGATCCCGAGGGCCAGCGCACCGCCGGAGCCGCCTTCGCCGATCACCGTCGTCACGACTGGAACGCCGATGCGTGCCATGACCTCGATCGCATGGGCGATGGCCTCGGCCTGCCCGCGCTCTTCGGCTTCTATCCCCGGGTACGCTCCTGGCGTGTCGACGAAGGCGAGTACGGGTAGGCGGAAGCGATCCGCGAGTTCGTAGAGCCGAGTCGCCTTACGATACCCTTCGGGGTTCGGCATCCCGAAGTTCCGGCCCATGTTCTCTTTGGTGCTGCGCCCCTTCTGGTGGCCGAGCAGCACCACGCTGCGATCGTGGTAGCGCGCCAGGCCGCCGACGATGGACGCGTCCTCGGCGAAGCAACGGTCGCCGGAGAGCTCCACGAAGTCGTCGAACAAGCGCGCGATGTAGTCCAGCGTGTAGGGACGATTCGGGTGCCGCGACAGCTGCACCTTCTGCATCGGCTCGAGCCGGGAGAACATCTCGCGCGCGAGCTTGGCCGCCTTCTCCTCCAGGCGCGCGAGCTCGGGCGCCAGGCGAGCGTCGGAGCTCGCCAGCTCGCGCAGCTCTCGCACTCGCGAGACCAGCTCGACCACCGGTTTCTCGAACGCGAGCACGTGGGCCATGGGGAGGGGCGCGGAGACTCGCAGAGGCGGGGGGCGCGTGCCAAGGGGTGTTGGGCGCCAACAGGTCAGACCAGCCCGCGACGCGGCGCATCAGGCGGGGATTTTGCCCTCACTTGGCCGCCACTTCGATGGCGTCTCGCAGCGTGGCTTCGTCGGCGGTCTCGTCGCCGACCCAGCGCACGATGCCGTCCTTGCCCGCCACGAAGGTGGCTGGCATCTCCCGAACGCGGAAGCGGCCCCACAGCACCTGGCCCGCGTCGTGGATCACTGGGAAGCTCAGACCGTGGCGCGCCACGAGCTCCGCGGCGGTCGAGGCACGCTCGTCCTCGGAGATGCCGATGAAGGCCACGCCGGGGTGTTCTGCCGCGAGGGCTTGGGCTGCGGGCAGCGTCTTGGTGCACGGCGCGCAGTACTCTGCGAAGAACTTCACCACCACCACGCGACCCACCAGCGACTTGGTGTCCAGCTTCTCGCCGCTCAGCGTGCGGCGGCTGAAGGTCGGGAGTGGTTTGCCTGCCAGTGCGCTGGGCGCAGACGCGGGCATGGTCTTGTCACCGGCGCAACCGCCGAGCGAGATCGCGAAGGCGGCTGCGTAGACCCCGACCCTCATCCGACCGAGGCCGGGACTTGCACGGCAGTCGCGCGACCCAGGACGTTGAAGATGCGGAAGGGCCTGCCCTTGCCCTTGAGCTGGGCCGGCGGCAGTTCCTCGTACTCGAATTTCTCGCTGAGTCGCCCCAGGGTCTGCTCGCTCACGAGGATCTGCCCGGCCGCCGCGACGCCACACAGTCGCGCGCTGGTGTTCGCGACGTCGCCGATGACGGTGTAGGAGAGCGCGAGCGAGCTGCCGATGTAGCCGGCGACCAGGGGTCCGGTGTGGATGCCGATGCCGACGCCGAGCGGCGGAAGGTTCGCGCCGACTCGGGCGCGGTTGAAGCGCCCGAGCACCTCCATCTGCTCGATGGCGCAAGCAACCGAGCGGGTCGGATCGTCCGGGTGAACCACCGGCGCTCCCCACAGCGCCATGATGCCGTCGCCCATGAACTTGTCGAGAGTGCCTTCGTACTTGAACAACGTCTCGACCATCAGCTCGAAGTACTCGTTCAGCATCTCGACGATGATCTCTGGCTGCGTTCCCTCGCTCATGCGCGTGAAGCCGCGGATGTCGGAGTTGAACACCGTGCACTCGGCGACGAGCTGGCCGCCCTTGTTGACCTCGAGCTCGCCGGACAGCACTCGCTCGGCGATGTTCGGCGAGAGCAAGCGGCTGAAGCGCTCGCGGGTGATGATCTCTTGCTCGATCTTCTTGCCGAGGATGTTGATCTCGATGAACATCGCGGCCTGCGCGGCGACGGCCGTGACGATCTCCAGGTCCTTCGGTTGGAACTGCGCGAGCGACTCGGTGTCGAGCCACAGCACGCCGAGGATGTCGTCGTTGTGCAGCAGCGGCACCACGATGGCCGAGCTGATCCGGTTCAGGATCATGCTCTTGCCCTTGGACGCCGCGAAGTCCATGGCGGCGTCGTGGGTGAGCACCGTCGCGCGCTCCTTGATCACGTGGTTCAGGATCGTGGAGGAGACGCTGATCGGCGAGTCGGTACCGTCGCGCCGGAGGCTGGCGCCCGGGCGCAGTTCTCCCGAGGAGTCGCGAAGGAAAATGACCCCGCGATCCGCGCGTACGAACTTGAAGATCGTGAGCAGGATCTTGTTGAGCAGGACCGAAGGTCGCGCTCGAGGGCGATCTCGCGCGACAGCTCGTGAGAGAGGCGGAGTCGCTCGTAGTCGGCGTGGAGCTGGGGGCTGTTCGCCGGCGAGCTGGTCGTAAGGGAGAAACCCCTTTTGTGTCGCGGCGATCTGGGTGCCGATGGCGCGCGACTGGTCATTCATGTTGACGCGCGTCGCATTCAGCGGCGGCAGCGCGTGGGCCTCGGGGTCGTCGAGGGTCGGGGTGCGGTTGTAGGCTTGGTATTGGCCCGGTGACGTCACGCTGCCGGGGCCCGGAAGCGAGAGGGGAAGCTGCGGCACCATTCCGGGCGTTGCTGGCGTCGTCGCGGGCACCGCGCTCATTGGCACCGGGCGTTGGTGCGACGCGGGCGGGAGACTCGGCTGCTGGACTGGGGCGGCGGGCTGCCAGGCCGGGGGTGGCGCCGCCACCATCGGGGGGGAACCCGGGCCGCCGGGCGTCGCGGGCGCCGGCGACCAGACCGGTGGGGCCACGGGCTTTCCGGAACCGTCGTCGAAGCGAGCTCGGGTGCTGCCGAGCGCGATGTCGTCGCCGTGGCGGAGCATCTGCTCGCCGCCGACCGTGACCCGCTCACCGTTGATGTAGGTGCCGTTCAAGCTGCCCAGATCGCGCAGCACGAATTCGTTGCCGCGCCGTTCCACGATGCAGTGCTCCTTCGACACGATCTTGTCGAGGAGCTGGATGGTATTGCTCGGATGACGGCCCAGTGAGTTGAACGCGCGCAGCTCGACCACCTGTTGGCCTTCCGGCGTGGCAAGAAGCAAGCGCGGCATACTCGACGACGAAGGCTACCGTCCTCGTTCGGCGGGGACAAGCGCGCCCGGGGTTTCCCGAGAATTGCCGGCTGTGGCCCGCGCGGATGGGCCGGTTTGAGCCCGCGGGCTGGGGCCTGATAGTCTGCGGGGCAGTGAGCGCGCACATCCTCGCCATCGATCAAGGGACCACGGGCTCGACCGCGCTCGTGATGGATACCCACGGTCGGACGCTCGGTCGGGCCAACCGCGAGTTCGCTCAACATTTTCCCGAAACCGGGCTGGGTCGAGCACGAGCCCGACGAGATCTGGGAGAGCGTGGTCGATTCCGTTTGTGAGGCCATCTCGAGCGCAGCCGTCCGGGGCGACCAGATCGGCGCGATCGGAATCACCAACCAGCGCGAGACCACCGTGGTGTGGGAGCGTGCGACCGGCCGCGCCATCCACCGGGCCATCGTGTGGCAGGACCGGCGCACCGCCGATCGCTGCGCGGAACTCAAAGGCCGAGGCCACGAGGCGCGCGTGCGCGAGACGACCGGGCTGGTCCTCGACCCGTACTTCTCCGGGACCAAGCTCGAGTGGCTGCTCGATAACGTGGATGGCGCGCGTGCTCGAGCGAACCAGGGCGAGCTCGCCTTCGGGACCATCGACTCGTTCCTGGTACACCGGCTCGCGGGTGGCAGTTCGGCCTCCGCGCCCCACGTGACCGAGGTGTCCAACGCCTCGCGTACCCTGCTCATGGACCTCGCCCGGCGCGCTTGGGATCCCGCCATGTGCGAGCTGTTGCGGGTGCCTCCGACCGTGCTGCCCAAGATTGTACCGACGGCCGGAGAAATCGCGCGAACCCACGGCATGCCTGGCCTTGCCCGACGGAATCGTGATCGCAGGCATGGCCGGCGATCAGCAGGCGGCGCTGTTCGGGCAGGCGTGCTTCGGGGTCGGGGACGCCAAGTGTACCTACGGCACCGGTGCGTTCGTCCTGGTGAACGCCGGCAGTCAGCCGGTCGTCAGCCGGTCGGGGCTGCTCTCGACCGTGGGCTGGCAGATCGGTCCTGACGTAGTCTACGCGCTCGAAGGCAGCTCGTTCATCGCCGGCGCTGCGGTGCAGTGGCTGCGGGACGGCTTGGGCCTGATCGCCAGCGCGAGCGAGGTCGAAACCCTCGCAGCATCGGTGGATTCGAGCGACGGCGTCAGCTTCGTGCCGGCGCTCTCCGGGCTCGGGGCCCCCTACTGGGATCCCGGGGCTCGAGGCCTGATCTGCGGGCTGACCCGCGGCTCCACACGAGCCCACCTGGCGCGAGCCACGCTCGAGGGCATCGCGCTCTCCGTCAACGATCTGCTGGGCGCCATGGCTGCCGATCTGGGCGAGCCCCTCGGCCGGATGCGCGTCGACGGCGGGGCCGCCGCCAACGACCTGCTGATGCAGTTCCAGAGCGACGTCGGGAACCTGGTGGTCGAGCGCCCCAGCGAGCTGGAGTCCACGGCGCGTGGCGCCGCCATGTTGGCGGGCATCGGTGCCGGGCTCTTCCGTACCGGCGCCGACGCCAGCCAAATGATCACGGTGGACCGGACGTTTCAACCTTCGATGGCCGAAGCTGTACGGTCCGAACGGCTCGCCGGGTGGCGCGACGCGGTGCGTCGGTCCCGGAGCGTGTGAGTCGAGAGCAAGCGTTGGCGGATTTCTAAGTCGAGGAACGAAGTCGATGGTGGATGACACAAAGCCGATTCGGGAAGTCCCGGTCGATTGGGAAGCACTCGAGGACGCGTTCGAGAACAACGCGCCCGAGGTGCACAGCTATCTGCACCTGTCGACGGGCGAGGTGCTCAGGGTCGTGGATGGCATCGCCGATCCGGACATGCACACCCGTATCGCGTCCGACGCCGTCTACCTGCGCATCGAACCGGTGAGCTCGCGGGAGCAGTATCGCTGGATGGAGCGCTACATCCCCATGGTGGATGACGCCGAGCTTCGAGATCGGCTGACCCAGGCCATCGACGGCAAGGGTGCGTTTCGGCGCTTCAAGGACGTGCTCATGTCGCACGGCCCGGAGCGCGAGCGATGGTTCGCGTTCCGCAGCGAGCGCCTGCGGGTGTTCATGGAAGCGTGGCTCGAGGCCCACGCGCTGAGCCCGGTGGCGCGCCCCATCGTCGTGGCCCCGGCACCGGAAGGAACGCCGGAAACCCCGCCCATTTCCCAGGACCAGCTCAGTGGTCGTCGCGCGCGCAGCGCCGACGCGCTGCGCCGACAAGTGCGCGACGTGATCGAGTCCCTCGGCATGCGGGAGCTCGACAAGGTGCTGGCCTTTGCCGAGTTCGTGAAGGCCAGGCGCGCGGCCCGCTCGTTCACCCACCACCGTGACGCGCAAGTGGACGGCGAGGAACCTGCCGACTCGGAAGCGTCGCCCGAGACGCCGCCACGAGACGACGGGCCACCGTCGCCGGTCCCGGACACGCTGGCCCGATGAACTGGCAAGGGCTCGCCGCCTTCGCGCTGGCGCTGACGGTCTGTCCAGCGGCACGCGCGGAGCGCGTCGTGCTCGACCGCGCGGTGGTGCGATTCAGCGCGCCAGAGACCGGCGGAGTGCGGACACCGCGCTTCATTTTCGAACGCACCCTCGCCTTCGAAGCACGCGTCGAGGCCCTGGCGGATCCGGACCGCGCGGCGCCGCGCGACGACCGCCCCTACCGCGAGCGCCATGTGCGCTCCGCCCTCGAGCGCCACATCGCGGAGACGCTGCTCTCGAGTTTGCGCATCGATCCGGAGCCCACCGAACGCGATCTGGCACGACAGACCGACGCCGCCCGACGCATGCTCTATGCCCGCGCCGGTGGAGCGCTGGCCGTCGAGCAGGCGGCGCGCGCCGAAGGCATCGACAGCCGCGAACTCACCAGCATCTTGCGGCGGCAGTCCCGCTCCAGCCTCTACCTCGACCGCATGGTCACACCCATGCTGACGCCGAGCGACGCCGAGCTTCGCAACATCCACCGCTCCGCGCAGACTCCCTTCCGAGATAACCCCTACGAAGAGGTGGAGCCGTCGCTCCGTCGCTGGTACGTCGGCAAACGCTTGACCTCCGCGCTGGGCTCGTTTTTCCAGAACGCACGCTCGCGGGTGAGCGTCACGGTCCTGCCGCCGCCGTGACCGCGGTCTTGGTCTTCGAAGACGTCTGGAAGCGCTACGGCGACAAGATCGCTCTGTCCGGGGTCTCTTTCGAGGTGTTCGCCGGGGAGGTCTTCGGCCTGCTCGGGCCCAATGGCGCGGGCAAGACCACGGGCATTCGCATCTTGATGGACATCGTGCGCGCCGACAGCGGCACGATGAGGCTCTTCGGAGAGCCGCTTGGGCGCGAGCACTCGAACCGGCTGGCTTACCTGCCCGAGGAACGCGGGCTCTACACCAAGCAGAAGGTGATCGACGTGATGGTCTACTTCGGCAAGCTCAAGGGTCTGGGCGCGTCGGAGGCTCGTGCGCGAGCGCGGACTTGGCTCGAGCGCATTGGGCTGTCTTCGGTGGAGAATCAGCAGGTTGAGCGCCTCAGCAAGGGCATGAGCCAAAAGGTGCAGATCGCCGCCACATTGCTCTCCGAACCCGAGCTCTGCGTGCTCGACGAGCCCTTCTCCGGGCTCGACCCCGTCAATACCGCTCTCGTCCGGGACTTGATCGGAGAAATTCGCGCATCGGGACGTACGACCATCCTCTCGACCCATCAGATGAGCATGGTCGAAACGCTCTGTGATCGAGTCGCACTGCTCTCCGAAGGCAAGCTGGTGGTGTACGGCGAGGTGAACGAAGTGCGCCGTCGCTACAGCGCATCCGAGCTTCGGATCAGCATCGCCGGCGAGCTGCCGGACCTGCCGCAGGTCGAGCGCGTGATCACGGAACGGCCCGGCACACACCGCCTGATGTTGAACGACGGAGTCGACCCGCAGCGGGTGCTCGAAGGTCTCTTGGCAGCCGGCGTTGGCGTCGAGCGCTACGAGCGAGTCTTGGCGTCGATGGAAGACATCTTCATCCGCGTGGTGAAACACGGGGAGGAGCGCGGATGATGCAGTGGGGCAAGGTGCGCACGGTCGCTTGGTTCGAGCTCTCGTCCACCGTGCGCCGGCTGGGCTACCTGATCGTGACTCTCGGCATGCCCGTGTTCGCCGTGCTCTACGCTGGCCTGGCGCTGATTCCGGCGAAACTCGCCAAAGACCAAGAAGCAACTCCGCGTTTGTACGGCGTCGTCGATCGCGCTGCGCTGCTCGGGCTGGCCGACGGTGACGTCGTCGTGGTTCGTGCCGCCGGCTTCCGCTGCTTCTCCGACGAGCCGCAGGCGCGGCGAGCCCTGGTCGACGACCGCGCCATCAAGAGCTACTTCGTGATTCCCCAGGACTACCTCGACAGCGGTCGCGTGCTCGCCCACTCCGGCCCCAGTGGCTCGCTCGGTCCGTGGGAGGGCCGCGACGAGCTGAACGAACTCTTGCGCACGCGCTTGCTCGGAACTCGGGTCGAGCCGAGGATTGCCGCGCGGCTCCTGAAACCCATCGCGGGTCGGGAGGCATTTCGCGTCGATGGCGACGGCCAGTCCGAGGCCGAAGGCGCCGAGGCGTTCATCGGCCGCCTGGTGCTTCCCATCGGGTTCATGTTCTTGCTCTTCACGTCGATCTTGATGAGCGGCAGCTATCTCATTCAGGCCACTGCGACCGAGAAAGAAAACAAGGTCGTGGAAGTCCTGCTCTCGAGCGTCAGCGCCGACGAGATCATGACTGGCAAGCTACTGGGGCTCGGTGGAGCCGGGCTCTTGCAGGTGCTCGTCTGGCTCTCGATGAGCCTCGGCGTGCGCTTCGGATTTGCTCAGCTGATGGAACCGCTCCACGTGGAGATCTCGTGGCAAGCGGTGGCGATAGCCCCCCTGCTCTTCATCACCGCCTACGCCTTCCTCGGGAGCCTGATGCTGGGCACCGGTTCGTTTGGCGGCAACGTGCGCGAGAGCCAACAACTCGGCATGTTCTGGGCTTTCCTGGCCACTTTGCCCCTGATGTTCGTGCCCGTGATGCTCAGCGAGCCCCACGGCGTCGTCGCACACGTGCTCACGTGGATCCCGTTTTCGGCGCCAGCCACCCTGGTTCTGCGACTGTCACTCGACCCTGCCGCGATCTCCCTCTGGGAGGTCGCCGGGTCGCTGGCCGTGCTGGTGCTGTCGACCTGGGCGGCGGTGCGGATCGCGTCCCGCCTGTTCCGCGTGGGGCTCTTGCTCAGCGGCGCCCGCCCGAGCCTCGCGGAGATCTGGCGGCAGGCCAAGAGCGCGCCCTAGCTCGACGTTGCTCGCGCAGCACCCTCGCCGCGCCGGCTCCGGGTGTTTGACCGATGGATCCCCCGACACTATGGTCCGGCGCTCATGCTCAACGCCATTCGTCCCGTCCCGCGCACCGGCGTGATCTACGTGACGACCGAAGCCCAGCGACTCGGCTACTCGCACAGAGGACCCCGACTGGTGCAACCTCGGTCAGGGCATGCCCGAGACGGGGCCGCTCGAGGGCGGTCCGCCCCGAGTCGCGCACGTCGAGATCGACGTTGCCGACCAAGAGTACGCGCCGGTCGCCGGGCTCTGGGAGCTGCGCGAGGCGGTCGCCGGCCTCTACAACGAGCTCTACCGTCGCGGCATGCCGTCGCAGTACAGCGCCGAGAACGTCGCCATCTCCGGCGGCGGGCGCGTGGCGCTCATGCGCGCCTGTGCGGCGGTCGGGACCGGTCCACCTCGGCCACTTCCTGCCCGACTACACCGCCTACGAAGAGCTGCTCGACGTCTTTCGGCGCTTCACGCCCATCCCGATCCTGCTCGACCCCGAGCAGGGCTACCGCTTCTCGGTCGCCGAGCTGCGGCGCGAGATCCTCGGGCGCGGTCTCGGCGCCATCCTGATGCTCGAACCCCTGCAACCCGACCGGCAAGCTGATCGAGGGCGACGAGCTCGCGGGCTGGGTCGCGGCGGCGCGCGAGCTCGACTGCACGCTCCTCGCTCGACGAGTTCTACTGCACTACATCTGGGGCGACTCGCCCCGGACGGTCAGCGCCGCGCGCTACGTCGAAGACGTCGAACGAGATCCGGTGGTGATCTTCGACGGGTTGACCAAGAACTGGCGCTACCCCGGCTGGCGGATCACCTGGATCGTCGGGCCGAAGCGTGTGATCGACGCGGTGGCCAGCGCGGGCTCGTTCCTCGACGGCGGCGGCTCCAGGCCGCTTCAGCGCGCGGCCGAACGCTTCGTGCGGGCCGACAACGCCCTGGCCGAGTGCGCGGCCATTCATCGCGCCTTCGGTCAGAAGCGCACGCGCCTTCTGGAGGGGCTCCGCGCCATCGGCGTGCGCTTCGACGCCGAGCCTCGAGGCACCTTCTACATCTGGGGTGATCTGTCCGGACTCCCGGAGTCCATCCGGAACGGCCACGACTTCTTCCGGAAGGCGCTGGAGCACAAGGTGATCGTGGTGCCCGGCGAGTTCTTCGACGTCGACCCGGGTGGTCGTCGCACCACACGCCCGTCTCGTTTCCGCCACCACGTGCGCTTCTCGTTCGGTCCATCGCTCGCCACCATGGAGCGCGCCATCGAGCGGCTGGCCGCCATGGTCCGCGCGGCCTGAGCCCGTCCCGACCCGGCGCGTCCGGAGGAATCCGGCCGATCGCGCCCACGCGCCGACCCCAATCGCCCGGGCTGGCCGCGGTCGAACTATACTGCGACCGATCATGTTTCTCGCGCCCGACGACGACCACCTGCGCGGGCTCGAGGGAGTCTCCGTGCGCGCGGCCGCGCAGCCCGAGGTCGAGTACGTGATCGAGCGCATGGTGGGGGCTGGCAGCTACTCCATCGCGTTTTTTGCGATCCGGCGGGCGCCCGACGGCGAGGCCCCGGTGGTGCTCAAGCTGGTGCGTCCGAGCCTGATGCGCGTGGCCGGTGACCTGGCGACTCTCGCGGTCGAGAAGGAGACGGTGGCGCTGGGCCGCCTGAACGAGCGCGTGCCGCCGACTCCCTTCGTAGTCCGCATGCTCGCCAGCGACGTCATCGACGTCCAGCAAGGCGGCGTCGAGCTGCGGCTGCCCTGGCTCGCTCTCGAATACGTGCACGGAGGCGCCGAAGGCACCACCCTCGAAGATCGCGTCGCCTTCAGCGTCGAGCAGACCGGGGTTGCCTTCGATCCCGAGCGTGCGGAACTCGCGCTGACCTGTCTTGCTAGCGGGCTCGAGGCGATCCACGAGGTCGGGGTCGTGCATCGCGATTTGTCGCCGCACAACGTGCTGTGTTGCGGCTTCGGACACGACGAGCTGTTCAAGATCGCCGACTTTGGTATTGCGCGGCCCCAAGGCGGCGCCGGCACTTTCATCGGTGTCGCGGGGGGCACGCCGGGATATGCGGCTCCCGAGCAGGTGCGGGAGGGCGGAGTGAAGGTCTGCCCCGAGAGCGATGTCTTCAGTCTCGCTGCCGTCATCTTCAAGCTGCTCACGGGTGAGGCGTTGTTTGAAGCCGACACGGTGCTCGACGGAGCAGTGCTGGCCCTCGCGCCCGCACGCAAGAGCATCGTGCGCTGCAAGGGGCTCTGCCCCGAACTGGCGGAGCGTCCGGGAGCCTGCGCGGCCATCGATCGGATCATCGCCCGAGGAACCGCCGCCGATCCGCGACACCGGCCGCCCACCGGCTGGGAGCTGGTGTCGGGTCTGCTCCGTGCGCTGCGCTCGGGCAACCGGCGTTCGCGGCCACCCCGTCGGCGTCTCGAGAGCATCACGGACTACTCCGCGCCGATGCGCTTCGGCTGGACTTGGCGTGTGCGTCACCAGGCCGGCGGGAGCCGCATCTTGCGGAGCGTCGCCTGGGACGCGGACGGGCGCTGTCTGGCGGCCACCACCAACGGCTTGGTGTTTTGGAATGGGACGGGGTGGCTCGCTGCGCGGGTCGACGGGTTGCCCGACGCGACCGCGGTCCGCTTCGTGGAGCGCGTGGGTCCCGGAAACTGGATCATCGGCGGCGACGGCGCCTTCATCGCTCACTATTCGGCGGACGGTGCCACCGGCCTGCTCTGCGGCGAGGATCCGTCGGTGTCGTTCACCCACGCCAGCGGGGACCTCGAAGATCTCGCTGTGCTCGTCGCCGAGCGACCGGATCATTCTCCGCTCTTGTTCGCCCTGGCCGCGCGACGCTGGATGAAGCCGGCGGCTCTGGCTCGGGCAAAGTCCGTGAGATCGCTCGCGCGGCTGGACGACGAGCGGTGGCTCCTCGCAGGCGAGTCCAAGGCGGGGGGCGGCTACGCTGCGATTTATCGGCCGCTGATGTTCGAGGTCGAGCTCGTCGCCGGGGGTGAGGACGCGCCCTACACATCCTGCGCCGGCCGCGCCGATCTGGGCATCGGCGCCGTCGTCGGCGATGGCGGGCGTGTGCTCGCCTTCGACGAACACGCCTCACGGCCGCTGGTCTTCGGTGAGCAGGGCCCGGACTTCGGCGCGGTCGCTGTGGATGTCGGCGCGCGGGTCTGGGCGGCGAGTCCGGGCAGCATCTGGCTGCACGAGCCCGGCGGGACGCTGCCGTGGAAGTGCGTGTGGCGGAACGAGGCTTGGACCGTGCCGTTCATCGCGGTGTTCGCCGACGTGGGACGCGTGGTGGCGACCACGCGTGACGGCGGTGTCGTCGAAGGGCGCTGGGAAGCGAAGTAGCTCGACGAAGGCGAATGATGGAGGCATCCTCCGCCACCATGAACGCGCCCGCCCACGATCGCATCGCCGTCATCGACTTTGGTGGGCAGTACGCTCACCTGATCGCCACCAAAGTGCGGCGCCTGCACGTGCTCGCGGAGATCCGACAGCCCGACGATCCCATCGAAGCGTTCGCCGGCTATCACGGTGTCATCCTGTCGGGCAGCCCGGCGCTCGCGTCGGCGGACGAAGGCGGTTTCACGCGCGAGGTTCTGGATCTGCCGGTGCCGATCCTGGGCTTTTGCTTCGGACATCAGGAGGTCGCCAAGCGCTACGGCGGTCAAGTCGAGCATTGCCAGCGGGAGTACGGGCCGGCCCGCCTGACCGTGAGCGGAGAGTCCCCAATCTTCGCGGGCGTCCCCTCAGAATCGACGGTGTGGATGAGCCATGGCGACACCGTGGTCGCCCTGGGCGCCGGCTTTGCCGAGATCGGGACCTCCCTGGTTCCGGGCGATCAGGTTCCGCACCGCAATGCCGCCATCGCCGACGACGCGCGCCGCCGCTACGGCTTTCAGTTTCATCCCGAGGTGGACGACAGCGAATTCGGCGACAAAATGCTCGAGAACTTCGCCGTCGGCATCTGTGGCTGTCGTCCGACCTGGACCATGCATCGCTACGTCGAGGAAGAGGTCGCCAAGATCAGCGCGCAGGCGGGCGGCAAGGGCGTGTTCCTGCTCGCGTCGGGTGGAGTCGACTCCACGGTCTGCGCCAAGCTCTTCGCCGAGGCGCTCGGCCCGGATCACTTGCACCTGCTCCACGTCGACAACGGCCTCATGCGGAAGGGCGAGAGCCTGAAAGTCGTCGCCTCGCTCCGGGCCCTCGGCGTCTCGCAGAACCTGCACTTCATCGACGCCACCTCCGACTTCATGACCAGCCTCGAGGGGCTGGTCGAACCAGAGGCCAAGCGCCGCGCCATCGGCGACACCTACGTGAAGGTGTTCGAGCGCGAGGCCAGGCGCTTGGGACTCGAGCACATGCTGCTCGGGCAGGGCACGATCTACCCCGACACGATCGAGACCGGCGGGACCAAGCGGGCCGACGTGATCAAGACGCACCACAACCGGGTGCCGATCATCGAGCAGATGATCAGCGAGGGTCGGGTCATCGAACCGCTGCACGACCTGTACAAGTCCGAGGTCCGAGAGCTCGGCGAGAAGCTCGGCATCGCCGACGAGATGCTCTGGCGCCACCCCTTCCCCGGACCGGGCCTCGGCATTCGATTGCTCTGCTCCGACGGCAGCTTCCCGCCCGGTTGGGAGGCGGCGCCGGCTTCCGATGCCCTGATCCGAGAGATCGCGGCGCCGGCCGGGCTGAACGGTCAGCTCTTGCCGGTGCGATCGGTGGGAGTGAAGGCCGACCTGCGCAGCTACGAGATGCCCGTGTGGCTCGAGGGCGACGCGAGCTTTGCACGCGTGATCGAGACCGCGGCCCGCCTCTTCAAGCGCGTGCCTGGCGTGAATCGCGCGGTGATCGATCTCACCGGTCGTCCGCTCGGTGCCCTGCGGCCGCGCGCCGCGACCATCACGCGCGAGCGTCTGGAGCTGCTCAAGGAAGCGGACGCGATGGTGATGGAAGCCCTACGGCGCCACGATCAGCTCCGAGTCGTGTGGCAGTGCCCGACCGTGGCGCTGCCGCTCGAGGTCGAGGGGCGCGGCGGCGAGCTGATCATCGTGCGCCCTATCCACTCGGAGCGCGGGATGACGGCGAAGCCTGCCGAGCTTCCGCCCGCGGTGATCGCCGATCTGCAACTCATCCTCGAGCTTCCCGGCGTTCTGGGCCTCGGCCTCGATCTGACCACGAAGCCGCCGGGGACCATCGAGTGGGAGTGAGCCATGGCGGAGACGGGGGACCGACGAGCAGGCACGATCTTCCGCAAGATCCGGATCGCGGTGCTCGTGTCGGTGCTCGGCGTCGTGCTGATCTACGCATGGAATGACGTGCGCCGCCGCAAGGCGCGGACCGAGTGGCAGTCCACGGTGCAGGTCGCGCTCGTGCTCTTGGAGCGCGAGCCGGTGCAGGCCGCGGCGATGACGCAAATCAAGACCCGGGCGCCGGAGCTCGAGAACCGCCTGACCGCCGAGATGGCTCGTTACAGGGGAATGCGGGAGCCGAGGCCTTTTTCGTTCACGATCTATGGCCCGATCGCCGTCACCGCGCCGCCGCCCCGCCCAGCGGGCGACTCCGTCGCGGAGCTCGCGCGTCACGCCTGGAACACCTGGCTCTACTTCCGCGACGTCGATTGCCGCGCCGAGGTCGAGTGGCGCGCAGCTGACAGCCGCATCTATCTCGTGCTGCGTCCGCCCGAGAACGAGCGACGGAAGACCGTCGAAGGTCAGAGCGAGCAAGGGGGGCGCGTGGGCAGCGTCGAGGTCGAACTCGACGAGTCGATGGTGGACTTCGCGCTCTTCGTGGCGACCCACGAGCTGTTTCACACGCTGGGCGCCACCGACAAGTACGACGCCGTCGGTCGCGCGCGGGTCCCTGACGGACTGCCCGAGCCCCAGCGCTCGCCGCTCTACCCGCAGACTTCGGCGGAGATCATGGCGCGCAACGTCGTGATCGCATCCGGACAAGAGCGTCCGCCCGACACGCTCGCGGAGCTCAGCGTGGGGCCGGTGACGGCGCGCGAAATCGGGTGGCTGAGGCCCTGAGTCAGGGTTTCGGGTAAGAGCCGAGCTTGGCCGCGAACATGGAGCACCAGGCTCAGTAGCGCCGTGGCGAGAACGCGCGTCATCGAGACCTTCGAGCCTAGCACCAGACCCGCGAGGCGCGCGGGCTTTGCTCCCCTCGCGCGAGTCCCCTAGAGTGCCGGCGGTGAAGGCACTCGGCATTCTCGCGCTCGCCGCGGCCTGCGCGCCGACCTCGACGAATGCGCCTGCGTCGACGCCGGAGCCAGCGCCTCCCGTCGTCGCGACTCCGGAACCATCGAGTCCGTCAGCCGCGCCAGCGGCGGTCCCGTCCGCGCCACCCACCGAGGCGCGCTGGGCCTGGGTACTGCCGGTGGATCACGGCATCCGGGCCGATCGCGGGGGCTCGGGTG
The DNA here is from genome assembly GCA_963716725.1 of uncultured delta proteobacterium. GTDB lineage: Bacteria > Myxococcota_A > Polyangia > Polyangiales > Polyangiaceae > JADJKB01. Next base: position 192,613 of record CAVQUB010000020.1, on the reverse strand, counting down.
GGTTTCTCGCCCCCCGCGCCCACGGGAGCCACAACGGGCTCGACCTCTTGGCACCCGTCGGCACACCGACGCAGGCGCCTTGCGCGGGCAAAGCGCGTGCGGGGAAGAATTCGTCCCACGGCAAGTGGGTCCAGCTCGTGTGCGCATTGCCGTCGTCCCTCGGGCTGGTCGAATCACGCCGCATCTCGCTGTTCTTCGCGCACTTGAACAACACCAGTAGCGAGCTCGGTGAGGACTCGCGCCCTGTGCCGGCCGGAACCGTGCTTGGAAGCGTCGGCAAGACCGGCAACGCCTCGTCCCAGGTCATCGCGGCGCACCTCCACCTGGAGATCAGCGTTCACGACGACGAAGAACGAGCGCTCGCCGAGCGCCACTCGGGACGCGACCAAGGAGACACGAGTGCGGCGCACGAGCTCGACGCGCTCATGCAAGAGCGTTGCCTCGAGCCCGCCGGCCTGGCTCCGAAGAGTCACGGGTTCTGGCGCGCGAGGCGGGTCGATCCCTTCGTGCTGCTCACCTGCGTGAGCGCGGATAAGCCGCCGTACTCGAGGCCTTCGGGAGCGCTGGCTCAGGCGAGCTACGCGTGGAGCACCGAGTACGTGGCGACGCGCTTCGACGTGGACCGTGAGTTCTGGCAGCCGGACGCGCGCGGGTCGTCGCCTGCGAAGCCCCGCTAGCCTCCCGCGCGTTACTTGCACACCCCGTAGCTCGTCGGCCCGTTCGCGGGCTGACAGGTCTTCGCGTTGGCGCAGTCCGCGGAGGTCACGCAGTAGTTCTGACAAGTGTAGTAGTCGCTGCCACTGACGCTCGATTTGACGCACTTGAAGCCCGGGTCGCAGGCTTTGTTGGCGGTGCAGTAGGAGCTGCCCGCGACACAGTCGTAAGCGTTCTTTTCGGGCACGTAGCCGCACTTCTTGGAGGCGCAGGCCGACGGCACGCAGGTGTTTTCCGGTTTCGTCTTGCAGCTGCCGTTGACGCAGAGGTTGTTCGCCGTGCACTGGCCGCAAGAAATGGGCTGGAAGATGCAGCCCAGGTCGACGGTTGAACCGCACTCCACCCCGTTCTTGGCGCAAGCGTTCACGCCACAACACGATCCGAAGGTACAGACTCCAGGGCTGCACTCGCTGTCCTTCACGCAGCCGACGCAGACCCCGAGCGAGCCGCAGTGTGGCTTGGCCAGCGGGCATTGTGCGTCGGTCTTGCACTCTTTGCACTGACCCGCATGGCACGCCCCCGACCCGCACTCGGCGTCGGTGGCGCAATCGCGGCACTGGTGGCTCGAGAGGTCACACACCGGCCCCGTCCAGACGGAGCAGTGGGTACTGTTGGTGCACTGGACGCAAGTGTGGGTCGCCAGGTCACACGCCGGCTGGTTTGGGCTCGCGCAGTGGCTATCGTTCGTGCAAGCGACGCAACTGCGAGCGGCCGAATCGCAGGCCGGCTTCCCCGGATCGCCTGCAGTCGGAGTTGCTGACGCACTCGACGCAGCGCAGTGTCGCCGGGTCGCACGCGGGCGCAGAAGACGTGCAGTCGGCGGAGGTGTCACAAACGTTGCAGGTCTTGGCTTTGGGGAATGCTTTGTGCGCCGCGACGATCCCGGAGTGACAAGCCTGCTCGCAGAGCGAGCGGTCCCCCTGTTGCCAGCAACTGCCGGACTTGCCGTAGGCGGCGAGCACTGCCGCGAGCCCGGCCGGCGTCGATTCGGCGACGCACGCGATGTAGTCCTCGCAAACCGCCGGGGGAGCACCGGCGTCCTCCACCCCGGCGCTGCCGCCCGCGCTGATGGTCCCTGCTGTGCCTCCGCCTCCGGAAGTCGCCGCCGAGCCCCCAACGCCGAGCCCGGCTCCGCCATCGACGCCGGCGCCGCTAGCGGTACCACCTCCGCTGCCGCAAGCGACGCCGAGGGCCAGGAGCGCAGCGCCGAGGCACGCGGCCGCCCAGCGTTTCAATTGCACACCCCGATGTACTTGGAGCACGACTGCGAGCAGCAGTCCGAATTGATCGAGCAGGGGCCGTTCATGCCCTGACAGGAAGGGGCCTTGATCTGGGACTCTGCCACTTCGAGCGGTAGCGAGAACGAGCCCGCGACCGGCTGGTTGCCGCTGAAGATCCCCTTGAACACCCCGGAGATCACGCCGTCGCACACGCCGGGTTGCGACGCGAACTGAAGCGCGGACAGCGTGACTTCGCAGATCTGCGTCTTGGCGACGACGCCCCAGCTCGAGCCGTTGTCGCTGAGGATCACGCAACCAACGCTGCCGTTCGGCGGGTACGAGAGCTGCTTGGGCTGCGCGAAGAGATAGATCCCCACGACGAGATCGCCAGCTGAGGTGGTCAGCTTCGGCGAGAGGATCACCTTCACGTTGCCGGACGGATCGGGTTGGACGAAACCCAGCTTGGCGCTGGGCGTCGAGCCGGACGCGCTGCCGGTGGTGGAGGCTGGCCCCGTGCAGTTGACGAGATCGAAGCCGGCGACTCCGCCCGCTCCCGCGCTCGCCCCACTGCCCCCGGAGCCACCGCCGCCGCTGCCACCCGCGCCGCCGCTGCCACCCGCGCCGCCGCTGCCGCACGCCGCTGCATAGTCCGGGCAGCAATCTCCGTACGAGTAACACTGGTCGTTGCACCAACAGCCACTCGGCGCTTGCTCCCCGCAGTACCCCCCGCAGCTCGACGGACTGCCGCCGACTCCGCCGCTCGAGGCGCCTCCACCCGCTTGAGCCCCGGTGCCGCCGCTTCCCCCCACGACCGAGCCGCCCCCGGAGCCCGCCGATCCCGCGGCCCCGCCGAACATCGACTCGCCGCCGACCCCGGCCGCCCCGCCGGCGCCGTACCCGGAACCGGGGCTCGAAGAGCAGTGGATCGAGGACAAAGCAGCAAGAATAGGCAGCGTTCGGCTGGCCTTGGGGTAGAGCCCACTCAGGGTGGAGGGGCGAAAGAGCGGCAACATGACCCTAAGAGCCCCCCCGAGGCGCCGGGTCGCAGCGAAAGTTCAGCTGTCGGAGAGCCGGCGCCGGATCGTCGTGTCGAGCTGGCTTCGCACCAGCTTCATCACACTGTCGCATTCGCGAGCGCTGATGTTCGCGTCGCGCATCAAATCGCGCCGCGTGCGCGCGACCAGGGCCCCCCGGGCGGCGGTCAGCCATCGCGCGGCCGTCGCGCGGTGAACTCCGTGCAGATCGCCGAGGACGTCGATGCTCAGCCCGTCCAGCAGGTGTTGCTTCAGCACCAGTCGGTCGCGGTCCGGCAGCGAATCCAGCGCGCGTTGGAAGGCCAGCTTGAACATCGGGCGATACTCGGCCTTCATCAGTGAGAGTTCGGCATCGCCGGCTTCCGCGGCACGCTGCTCCAGCAGCTCATCGGCGTTCTCGTGGTGCTCGCGTCCGCGCAACACCTTGAGCCCGAGTCGCACGGCGGTGACCTTGAGCCAGCCACGCAGATCGCCGAGGCCCGAAAATTCGGCGATCTTTGGGCGCCGGTCGGGCCGGGTCACAAACAGCTCCTCGAACAGCCGCTGGCGCAGATCGGCGAGCTCCGCCGCTGTCATGCGCAGCCTCGACAGCGGCGGCTCGAGCTCGGGCCAGTGCTCGGTCTCGAAGATGCGAACGGCTTCTCCGTCGCCGGCCGCGGCCCCGGCACACAAGTAGAGGTCCGCGAAGCGGGCCGGCTCCAGCTGCGTCGGCTGTTGGTAGCGCTCCGCGGCGTAGTGCATGAAGCCCAGCTCGTCCACGCACAGGCTCGGGTAACTCTCTCGGGCCGCTTGCATCAGCAAACCGAGATCTCGGCCGAGATCGGCGTTGGCGAGCCCGGCCCGCTCTGCTTCGGGCAAAGCTCGTAGAAAAGCATCGGCCAGCGCTTGCTCGTTCATCCGTCGCGCCAGCATACTTCGGCACTCCGACCATGTCCGACGCTTCTGGCTTGCAGCCGGCCGAGAGACGCGATTGTCCCGACGAGGCCAAAGTCGCGGCGTTCGTCGCTGGAGACCACTCGGAGGAGCGGAGGAGTGAGCTCGAGGCCCATCTCGGGGTCTGCGACGAGTGTCGAAGGTTGGTCTCCGCGCTGGCAGCCGCGAAGTGCGAAGACCGAGGGGTGGACTCAGCGGAGCCACACGCGCCAACGCTGCTGGCGGCGGGGCAGGTGGCTGCCCCGGCGGACTTCGCTCTGAACTCGACCGAGGCGCAGCTACTCGCGCCGGGGCGCGTGATCGCGGAGAAGTACGCGATCGAAGCGGTGCTCGGCGCCGGTGGTATGGGCGTGGTCGCGCGCGCACGGCACCTGGTGTTGGGGACCTACGTGGTGGTGAAGCTCTTGCGTGCGCCCGACGCGAGCGACGAATCCGTGCGGCGCTTCTTGCGCGAAGCGCGGGCTGGAGCCGCGCTGGACAGCGAGCACATCGCGCGCGTCATCGACGCCGGTCTGTGCTCCGGTCGCCCGTACCTGGTGCTCGAGCACCTGGAGGGTCGCGACTTGGCGCAGGAGCTCGAGGAGCGCGGCGCGCTGCCGGTGGAGGAAGCCGTCTGCCACGTGTTGCAGGTGTGTGAAGCGCTGGCGACCGCTCACGCTCGTGGCATCGTTCACCGCGACATCAAGCCGGCCAATCTGTTCCTCACCCGATCGGTCGACGGCTCGCCGCTGGTGAAGGTGCTCGACTTCGGCATCGCCAAGGCGGCGGAGGATTCCGGGGTCGCGACCATGGATTCCGGACTGACCCACACCTCAGCCATCATGGGATCGCCGCGCTACATGTCACCGGAGCAGCTGGAGCACACCGCCGCCGTCGATGCGCGCACCGACCTGTGGTCCTTGGGCGCCGTGCTCTACGAACTGTGCGCCGGGAAACCCGCGTTCGATGCGCCGACTTTGGCGGCCCTCGCCACCGCGATCCTGACCCGCCCCCCGCCGCCACTCGATGAGCTTCGGCCGGATCTGCCCCAGGGGCTCGGTCGGGTGATCGCGCGCTGCCTGGAGAAGGATAGAGACCTGCGGTTCTCGAGCGTCGCCGAGTTGGCGCGGGCGTTGTTGAGCTTCGCGCCCGTTGGAGTCACCGCGCTCGTGGAACGCATCGAACGCATCGCGGCCAACGCGCGATCGAGCGTGAGACCGACTGCGCTGGCGCGGTCGGATGCGCTGGCCACCAGCGTCGCTGGAACCGCCGGCCCGCGGCCGGCTCCGGTGCGCACCCTCGGTTGGGTCACGGCTGCGGTGGTCGTCATCGTGGGGCTCGGGATCTGGTCCGCAGCCGGGCGTGCGCCCGGCGCCGAGGTCAGGTTGCGCAGCGCGATCTCGGCCTGGGCACCGCGACCGGCTGCGAGCCCGGACCACGCTACGGCGTTGGCGCCGGCCTCGGCGACGGTCCCGCCCGACGCATCCCAGCGGGGGGCTTCCAAGCCGCCGCGACGCGGCGAGCCGCGCGCTCCTGGATTGGCCTCTGCGGCGAGCCCGCTGGGCATTCACGCCGACGGCCTGCTTGACCGCAAATGAGAGGTGCTAGCGTCAGGGGCAGCGCCCATGACCCGACCGCCCCTAGCCCGGCGACCACCAACGCTGGCCCTCGCGGTCGCGGTGATGCTCTTGCCACGTTTGGTGCGTGCCGAGCCGAATGAGGCAGAGCGTCGCCAAGCCCAGGCGCTGTTCGAGCAAGGGCGCGTGTTGCTCGAGGCGCAGCGCTACGCTGAAGCGTGCCCCGCCTTCGCCGAGAGCCAGCGACTGGACCCCGGAGGCGGCACGCTCTTGAACCTGGCCCTCTGCCACGAGAAGCAGGGGCGACTGGCCACGGCCTACACCGAGTACCAAGACGCGCTCAGCGCCGCTCGGGCCGACAAGCGCCCTGAGCGCGAGCGGCTCGCCTTGCTCCACCTCGAGGCGCTCGAGGGCAAGGTCGCCCGCGTGCGCTTCGAGATCGCCTCCGGGGCGAAGGGCGCGCCCATCACCATCGAGCTTGACGGAACGAAAGTCCCCGAGCTGGCCTGGTCGACCCCCACACCCATAGACCCCGGTGCGCACCGCATCGTCGTGAGCGCGCCCGGCCACCGAAGCTGGCAGTCCCAGCTCGACGTCGGGGCGGACGGCGGCGAGCGGGTCGTTTCGGTGCCGCGCCTCGAGGCGGTCGAAAGCCAAATGGAGGGCAAAAGGCTGCCAGCGCCGCGTCCGGCTGAGCCGGCTGCGTGTTTGGCGGGCGAGCGAAGGGTCGGAGGTCGCTGCGTCACTGCGCCCAGCGCCGATTGGGGCGCCGAGGAGCTGCGTTTCGCTACCGCTTCCTGGGTGCTGGGCGGCGTGGGTGTGACCGCGCTCGGGGTCTCGGCGGTGACCGGCGCGATGGCGCTGTCGGCGAGCTCCACCTCGGAAGACGCCAAGCGTCGTGCGGGCTGCGTGTCGGAGCGCCAGTTCTGTCGCGACGCTTCCGCTCTCGCTGAGTACCGCGATGACGCTGCGCGCGCGCGTTCGTTCGCTTGGGTCAGCACCGGCGCGCTGGTCGTTGGCAGCGGCGCAGTCGTCGCCGCATGGCTTTGGCCGCGGGAGCGTGCTTCGCGTCCGGCCGCTGCGCTCGCCCTCACTCCGAACCTGGGTCCTGGCTCGCTCTTCGTGTCCCTTCGAGGTCCCTGGCCGAACTGAACGCGTGTCGATATATGGCGGAGCGCAAGCCGGCGGAGCTGAGCCAGCGCCCGCTCCGGTCCCGAAGGAGCCCGACAACCCGACCGCGGGCGGTCGTCGATGTCGCGACGGGAACGGTTGCGTGGCGAGCCGACTTCGGCGCTTGGGGCAACCGGACGCTGATCGCGGGGATGCCTGATTTTGTGCCGTTTGGCTTCGCGGGCGGGACGCTCGATGCGGAGACGGGGCTGACGCGGTTGGGTGCGAGGGATTACGACCCGGTGGTGGGGAGGTGGACGGGGATCGCCAGGCCCATGCGCTCGAAGCGGTTCTTCTGGCGGTGAAGCGGCAACCCGTCCCAGTATTTGTCGACTACGAGCTGGGAAACTAGCTGCGAGCCGAGCTTGCCTCCGGCGACGACTTTGTCGCCAGACGGTGCGCGGACCAACTCGCCATCGCAGCTCGAGCACGCGAGTTTCTCCCGACTGTCGCGTCGCACCGCCACCTCAGCAGGGATGAGTTCGATCACCTCCGTCACATCGTGGCCGATGCATTTGCGCTCGGCGCCGCACTTCGGGCAAGGCCGCTCTGTGGCAGGCACGGCGAGTGGATTGTCGATTCGACGCAGGTGCGCCGGCGGAGCGCGCCTTAGCGGCGGCTGCGTTCGCGGCTCCCGAATCTCTTTGGTCCCCACGCCTTGCTGAGCTTGCTCATCGACACCGGCCGCGCTGCGCAGCCTGAGATTCGCCTCGTCACGTTCCTCGTCCGTTCCAGCCGCGCTCTCGCAGCAGTCGCGAGCGCGTCGAGAAACAGCAGCAGCTGGTCACGTGAGATCCCCTCGTTCTTCTTGCGCCGCGCGCCGATCTCGGCGAGCCGCTTCTCCAGCTCGCTGTTCTTGGCGACGAGCTGTTCGAAAAGCTGGACGACCTGGTCGTTGCGGCCTTCTGCGAGCAACTCCTGGAGCACGTCGAGCACGGGCCCGCGGCGTTCTTTGCTTCTGCGCGACGTCGCCTTGCCCACCTCTCATCTTCTATTTCACCGCGATCATCAGGGGCAAGAACAATCGCGAAGTGTCAGATGGGATCACGTACCGTCACGTCGACGCGACGGCTCGCGCGTGAAGCGGCGGCTCCCAGCGCTTCTGAGCCCGCACAACGCGAGCGTCGATGCCCTCGAGCAACATCGACAGCTCGTGCACGTCCAACTCGACGCTCTTCGCGTCGCTGGCGACCTCTCTCAGGAACGTGAAGCGGCCCTTCTCGAGACGCTTGTGCACGATCGTGAAGCCGCTGCGCGTCCACACCAGAAGTTTCACCATTGTCGCTCGCCGGTTGAGGAAGACAAAGACGTGGCCGCCGAGCGGGTCGCGTCGAAGGACCTCGCGCGTCTCGTTCGAAAGCCCGTCGAACGACCTCCGCAGATTCACAGGCGCCGTCGCCACGTACACGCGCACCGCGCGAGGCAGGAGCAGCACGGCTATCACTTCGAGAGCTCGCCGACGAGCGCCCCGAGCCAGTCGGCACTCACGCGACCGGGATCCGCCTCGACGCCGACGCCGCCCGGAACACGCACGATCACCCCGAGTTCGCCGCTCTCCGCGTTCCCGACACGCACCACCGCGGGCACGAGTCGTGCGGGCGCACGAACGGGCCGCCCCAGACCGCGCTTCGCCTCGGTCCCCAACCGGCGCCGCCAGAAATACAGCCGCTGTGCATCGATCCCGTGTTCGCGCCCGAACGCACGAACCGACTTCCCGCTCGCGCCCCACCGAGCCAGAGCTTTCCGCGCCTCATCAGCTGTCCACCGTTTCATGCCCGCGGAGTGTGCCCTGCCGCCGCGCCGTCGAAGCGCCCATCAAGGGGTGCGGTCGGGCGGACGGACACGGACACAGCGCGGCGATCGGTTCGATCGAGCATGGGCGCTGCTGGCCGCAACCTACCAAGCGAAGGTGGCGACGTTGCACAACGTCGTGCCGTTTCCGATCGGCGGGAGGAAGAAGTGACGGTGACCGGCGTCAGCGCCAGAGCTACACCCAAACGCTTTCGCGTGTTCGATCCCGCGTGAGTGAGCTGCGACGAGTCCCGGCACTAGCGTTGGAGTCGAATTCAACGCTGTCGTGGCTGAGCACCCAGATCGAAAGAGAAGTCCAGGGTAAGAACGAGGGCGGAGCCAAGCAGTGGCGGTTCCGATGAGTAGTTGCCTGGCGAGCTTTCATCTGCGACGTCGCCGCAACCGGTGAGCACTCCCGTGTAGGACACGCTTCCGCCCACACGAAAGGAACGAGCCACGTGGTGATCGATGCGCATTCCAAGCTCGCCTCCCAGATCGGCAGCGCACGCGCCCTTGGAGTATCCCACGCCTGGCGCGACCCAGAGCATGAACACCGTGGCCGCGTCGAAACCCGTTCCCAAACCACCGCCCAAGCCCACGAAGCTGAGCGTGCTCGTTTGACCGTGTGATGGTGCGCGCACGTGGAGCGCGGTGATGCCAACCGCCAGGCCATCGGACGGCGTGGCCCAGCCGAATCCGCGGATCGCATAGCCGAGACCCACGTCCGCTGGATCGTCGAAGCCAAGCGGCTGGGTGGTGTACGGCTTGGCCACGCCCGCTCCCACGCCGACGAATCCGAGTTCCGCACGTGCCTCGCTGCCCTGCGCGAACAACGCCAGCGCCACCCCGAGCCCGACTAGCTTCGACGCAGAATGATGGCTCATTGTGGTGTCACGTTGGGTGCTCCGCCCAGCTGGTCGAGGGCGATACGGCGCATGCGGGAAAGATAGTTGGGCGCTTTCCCCTTCGGTCCTTCGCCGTAATACAGGTGCTTGTCGGTGAGCGCGAACGTGTTCCCTTGGATTTCGAAGCCAGCTGCCGCGTCGATGCGCCACGTCTTCCAGGTCGAGAGCTGGACGGCAAGAAGGTGGCGTGGTTTTGAATTTTGAGTAGAGAGGTGAAGCACCGCGAAGTCTCCCCAGGCGCGGATACCGAAGGACGTCACCAGCACGATCGGGTCGCCCGATAGAGGCGGACTCAGCGTTGGCGTAGCGGTCGTCAGGGTCGTGTTACGTGGCACATACCAAACGCGACCAGGGTGTGGCACATCGCAGCTTCCACCCTCCGGTACGAAACCGATGATGTGTGTCGGGGTGGGCGCCACGTCACACATGCTCGGCGGCGAACCGTCGACGATGGTGCGCACGCCGAGTCCGTCGGGCGCCCAACCTCGGATCCGACCCACACCGTAATCAGTCCACACCGCCAGATCTCCTTCGCCCGCGCCGTGGTACGAGCTCGAATTCGGTTCCAGTAGGGTGTAGTCACTCTCGTCCACATCGAGGAGCCCCCAGACGCTGCCCTTGCCAATGTAGAACACCTGCCCGCCATCATGATCCGTGTCGAACCCGATCAACCCAGCGGGAACTTCCGAAAACAAGGGCGGCGGAAGGGCAAAGCGCCAAGACTTCAGGGCCACCCGAGGAGCCGTCATTGTCAGCCTGACTACTGGGTTTCCACCCGTCACGGTATTCTCGAGTGCACTCTCGCGCCCGGAGCCAAACTCGCATGGGCTTTCGGTCACATTGGTCGGCACCACCCGTTCTACCGCCCCGAGCGTGACTCCGTCGCGGAGCCGGATCACGCGGCGCACGCCATACCAGAAGGCGCTGCCCTTCACACCTTGCTCGCCGGTCAGGAAGACTTCCGTTTGCCCTTCCACGGAGTGCGTGCTGGCGACCGGAAAGTATAGGTCGCTCACCAGCGCTTCTTGCGGGCTCGTCTCTTCGCATCCAGCACCGCACGCCTTCCACTCGATGGCGGGCAACGGAAACTTTCCGGGCAGCGCCTCGAACAGCTCGCACTTCGCCATGCTCACTCCCGCCATGGGTTTCCAGATCGCTGGATCCACGAGCCAGCCGAGCTCGGGCGGCAGGTCGCCCGCATCTAGCGCGAGGTGGTCTGGCGGCGAGTCGAGTGAGACTTGGTCGCTCGGCTGGGTATCGTGAACCGCGTCGAAGAAGCCCGCATCGGTTGCTGCTTGGCCCTCGCTCCCACCCGGCTCGGAGGAGCAAGCAGCAACCACGCCGGCCACGACCGCCGCGCTCGACAGGAGCGCGACGGCCAGGCGTATCAGAGCGCCATGCATGGCGCGCCGGCGTGGAACTTCGCGAGCTCGACGTACTCCAGCTTGCCATTGCGCTTGACGGCGATAGTGAGGTTTCGAGCTCCCATGACCGGTTGGGCGAGAACCTTGCCCGAGCCGGCAATCACACCCCCGGGCACGACCACGCCGTTGGCTGTCACGACCAAACGGAAAACGAAGTAGGCGTTGAACTTCGTCGTGACCAGCGCCAGCGAACCGTCGGCCAGAGCGGCGATGTGGGTGGCGTCGCTCAAGCCCAAACGGGGCCAGGTGGCGACCACGCGACTGGTACCGGCCTGTAGATCGAATTGAACCAGTCGGACCAACTGGACGAGCGGCTTTTTGAATCCCGGCCACTTCGGGGAGGCTCCGCCACCAGAAGAATCGCCCACGTCAATCACCGAGTCGGGGGGAAACGAATCGTCGTCGACATCGAGTACGTACAGCATTCTCTGTTGCTGGTCGTAGGCGACGCTCAGGAGCTCTGACGCTGGCACCTGAGCCGCGCCGAGCGCGAGGGGAGTCCACGTTTCGTCTTCCGTAGCGAATCGCCAGATGTCGCCCGTGGTTTCCCCGTTGTCGGTTCCACCGACCAGATACACCGCGCGATCGATTGCGGAGTACACTGCCTGCGCGCCAGTACGGGGCGCGGGCGACGTGATTGCCGCTGTGGCAGAGAGCGGAGTGGTCCGCGTCCTGGGTGAGAGTCCGCTTGGCGTGGCCAGGATCAAGGCCACGTCCTGTCCAGGGCCGAGCTCCGACGAGACCGCGACGATTTGCGGCACGTTCTGCACTTGGTGGATCGCGATCTGCTGGTCGGGCTCCACGGGGTGGAGCTTGAGCAGCGTCGGATCTGCGATGATCGCCACCACGCTGGCCGGTACGTTCGCGCTCACGTCGAGCGCCACGTTCGGCCCCGTCAACGCTACGGGGCTGGTCGCCTTGACTGCCAGTATCGTGGGCTGTGTGAAGAGATTCAGGAAAACGGAGAACTCGGGCTGGACCAGTGCCGGCGAGATGAGCACGTCCGGATCGAGCCAGGTGAAGCATCCTGAGCCGAAGCAATCGAAGCTCATCGCCTCCAGCGGCTTGGGGACCACACCAGGCGTGGTCAGTTCCCGGAACACGTCGCGCAAGCCCATGTGTTGGGTGTCGCGACTACTGCCCAGCGGTGCTCCGATCACACTGGCAGCGATCGCACCATGGGTCTGGCAATCGTCGCTTGACCCTCCGGGTGGCGCATTGCAGTTCCCTCGTCCATCGACGATCCCAGCCAGAACGTCGGCGCGCCAGGGCCAGCGGTTCGTGAATTCGGATGACTGCCCGACTGCGAAGGACTGGGGAGTCGTGAAGTTGCCAGTGCTTGGCTGGAGCTGGGCTCCATTCAACCCCTGGATCCGAGGAACTCTCCAGAGCGGGCCATTGGCGGGGTCGTTCCAATCGCACTGACCGCCTTGGCTGACGCATTGGTTGAAATTGATGTCGTTGCCTGATTGGCCAATGCACGAGCAATGTCGATACGCCACGGAGCGGTTGCCTCCGACAGCGGGATCGTCGGCATTCTGACCGAGCCAGCGATCCGCCTTGATGACCCGGAACTGATACGGATCCGGGATCTGCCCGGGCTGTGCGGGGCCCTGGAGCGGCAGGCGAACGTTCGGCACCGGGTCGCATTCGTCGTTCAACATGGGTTGCTGATCGCGCACTTCGGCCAGAGCGTTGGCATTCGCTGTGGTGTTCACCACCGTCTTGCACGCGTCGCAGCCATCGGGGATCCCATCGAGATCGGTGTCGCGTGGGCGGCTGCAATGCCCGCCAATGATTCCAGCAGGCGGTCCGTCCGCGATGCAATATCCGGCCTGCGGACAGTTGGAGTTCGACAAGCAGGCTGTCCGGGGATTGGGTTGTCCCTTGCAGACGTCGCACGCTCCTCCGATGCCGTCGCCATCGACGTCGAACTGCGGGCCCTGCGCGAACTCGTCGCCAAATTCAGGGCACAGGTCGCAGATGTCTCCGACGTTGTCGGAGTCACCATCCGCCTGCTTCGGGTTGGCGACTGACGGGCAGTTGTCGCAGACGTCTCCGATGCCATCGTTGTCACTGTCCGCCTGGTCCGCGTTCTTGCACTCGCTTGGATCATTCGGGCACTTGATGGACGGACAATTGTCGGTGCCGTCCGGCACGCCATCGCCGTCCGGATCCCCACCGAGCTGGGCGAACAAGAAACTGGAATTGTCGGTGCCGACTCCGCTAGGACCAGTGACAGCGTGCAGTTGCTTGCCGTCGGGTATTGCGGCCAGTGGCGTCGGCTGCGTTCTTCCCGAATGGATCCCTACGAGCCGGTAATCGCCGTTCTTGTCGTTCAGAAAAAACGGCCCGCCCGAATCGCCGTTCACCATCACCGAGGTGAGGTTTGCATTGTCGCTTCCGCGCCAGATCCACCCGTCGTAACAGGTGCCCTCCAAGATCCCCGGCTTGTCGCAAAAATCTTTGTACGGGCTGACGGCACTTGCGGGACCGATCCGCCGCTGCCCGTCGTTCGGGGAGCTCTTGTTGGGACCCTGGTTGCCAAATCCCACATATTTACCGCCGAGGTGCGAGAGGAAGTTGGAATTCCAGGCGGAATTCATGTCACCGAGGAAAAGAAACGCGGGCTTCCCGAGGACGGTGTTGGGCACGGGTTGGCTCACCGTTAGGACAGCGATGTCGTGCGCATGATGAGGCCCAAGCACGTCGCCAGATTCCGCGCAGGTGTTCAACGTGTCCGGGTGAGGCACCGCAGCGGTCACGACGCCGCCGTTGGGCGCGTTGGGCCCCCATGAAAACCCGCCGCCCTGCTGAACGGGGAGCGTGACCGTAAACGAGTTCGCAGGCGCAAACTTCTTCTGTGATTTGATGCAAATGCAGTGCGCGGCAGTGACCAGCTGCGTTCTGGAAACGAAAGTGGCCGTGCAGCAGGTGTTGTCCACACTCGTGCAAATCTGCGCGACGCTGGCCGCGATGCCTACGTCGGTTCCGCTTGTAGATGTTTGATCTACAACGGCTCCCTGTCCGTAGATCTGGTCGGCGCTCGACACGACGCGCTCTGGCTCGCGCACGTCGGAGCTAGAGCAGCCCCCCCCCCCCCCCGCCCGCGAGAAGCACCGTTGCGAGTTGAAAAAACCACCGAGAATTGACAGTCGCACGATTCATGGCCCGCCCCCTCCGCAGACGATAGCGTTCCGCTCTGCGGATGTCCATCGCGCCGACTGACGCTACATCGGCTGAAGTCTGGGCCAGTCCGCGTCCTGGTGGCGGAGTCGTCCTGGGAGCGCCTCCGGCAACGGCTGAAGGAGCTTACGCCGCGCAACCGGGGGCAGTCGTTCGACGAGTACATCCAGCGCGTGAACGTCTATCTCCGCGGTTGGCTCGGCTACTTCGCGACTTCGCGATCTGCGACGGGAAGCATCACCCTCGAATGGACCGTGTCGACGGTCATCTCCGCCGTCGCCTGCGCGCTCTTCTGCTGAAGCAGTGGAAGCGCAAGCGGCACATCGTGAACCGATTGAAGCAAATGGGAGTGCCGGCTCCACTCGTGCACGTCGATGTACATGCACGAAGACGGAGCTGGTGGGCGCTCAGCAAGGTCCGCGCCGTTTCTCGGGGGCTCAACAACGAGTACTTCGAGCGACGCGGCCGCTTTGCGCTTCACGCTCACTGGCGTGGCAACCACGAGCGCATTTGGGACATCGGCTTCCCGTGCGGCAGGGAAGATGAGCTGAGGCGTAAGCTGATGATGGAAGAGGACCCGCCCCAAGCTTCGCGAGCCACGAGGTCTCGTGAAGAACACGGCCGTCGCCAACGCCATCGTCCCGAAGAGCCGGATGTGAGGCCCATAAGTCCGGTTCTGTGAGAGGGGCCCCCGGGCAACCGCCGGGCAACCGGGGGTCCCTACTCGGCGCAACAAAGCAACGTGGACAAGCAGCTCACCCAGACGACGCGACCGGATGGCTTGCTGGTGGGCAGGACCTACGACTCCGCCGGCAAGCTCGATCTGCTCACGACCCCGACGGGCAACGTCGACTTCGACTACTTCGGGCTCACGCCCACGTCTTCCCGCGTTGGGGTGAGGTCCCAACGAATTCACTTCGTTGGGGCGGGGAGGCGCGTGCCTCCCCGATCACAAAGTGAAAGAGCTGTCGAACTTTCGACGGCTCTTGAGCGCAACCTAGAACGAGCAGCCCTGAACGGCCTTCTTGCCAGTCGGGCAGGGCGTAGTGGCGGCCGTGCACTCGGGAACCGGAGCGCCGAACCAAGACTCGCAGATCTTGTTGTTGCACAAGCACGAACCAGTGTCGTGGGGCGCGCAACAGTTGGGCTGCGAAGCGTTCGGCTTGCAGTCGAAGCGCGGGCCGGATTGCACCAGGCCGCATTCGCAGCCATACGAGTTGAGCTCGCAGGACATCGTCTCGCAGGTGCAGCTGCCCGAGCTTGGCCAGGCTAGATCGGCGCAGCAGTGTGCGTTGATGACAGCGGAGGAGTCGCAGACGACGCCGTTGGGCGGAGCGTCGAGCTTGCACAAACATTGGCTGGCGGTGACCTGGCAAGCGGTCTTGGTCGGGCCCGCCGACTCGATGGGAGCATCCGAGCCGCCATCGCTCGAGCCGGCTTCGCCGCCGCCCCCGTCCCCCGCGTCGCTCGAGCTGGCGATGCCGCAGGGCGACGCGCACTGAGCCGCGGCGCAGCTCTTCCAGTCCGCAGTTCCGACCGAGACCGCGGCGCAGTTGCCGCTCGCGCAGGCGTCCACTTCCCCCATGCAGGCGGCGCCTGCGCCGCAGCAGGCGTTCACCTGCGCCTGACAGCTCTTGGCGACGCACTGCCCACACTGCGTCAACTCGCCCTGAAAATGGCAAGTCGTCCCCAGGCTGTCGTCGGCCGAATCCACCAAGAGAATGCAGCCCGTCGCAAGGACAGTGAGCGCGAGCGCGAGCGACAGCCGCAGCGGAGTGCGCCAAGACGAAGGTCGAGCCGTCATGGTCGTCATCGAGAGTAGCGGAGCCCAGAGCAGGCTGCCCGCAAATGAGGAGCCGGCTCCGCGCGCGAAGTCGCACTACAAATGCGCGCGATGACCAGCGGACGGGGGTGGGCCCCCCAAGCGGTCAACCTCCTCGCGCTGACCGCTCGCCCCTCTGGCGATTGTCAGGACATTGGTCCTAGTAATGGTAGTCGACCGAGTAGCTCGTGCACACGTTCGCTGCGCCCTGATCGACCCGCATGTAGATCGTTGCGCTGTCGGTCCAGCCCGTGCAGTCGAGCGACATATCGACTTTGCCACCCGCGGTGACGCAGCAACCCGGCCGACCGCCGGGGGAAGTATTGGGCGTGCCGGAGGAGCAGCTCACCTTCGCGCCCGCGCAATCCGCGAACAGACAAAGCCGGACCTTGGCCGTGGTCGATGCGACCGGGCCCACGACGCACCCCGCCGTGTCGTTGCCGAAGAACGAGTAGTAATCGACGTCGCTCGCCCCATTGAGCTTGCCCGACGCCGTCGAGCCCGATCCGTCGCAGTCGTTGATGGTCCCGAGATTGGTTGCGCCACTCTCGTTTTCGTTGGGCTCGAACCCCACGTCTACGCAGCTGGTCCCGCCGGTGCCCGTGCCGCCGGTGCCCGTCCCGCCGGTCCCGCCGGTCCCGCCGCCGGGCGCGCCGCCACCGCCGGGCGCGCCGCCACCACCGGGCGCGCCGCCACCGCCGGGCGCGCCGCCACCGCCGGGCGCGCCGCCACCGCCGGGCGCGCCGCCACCGCTGGGCGCGCCGCCACCGCCGGGCGCGCCGCCGCCGCCGGGCGCGCCGCCACCGCTGGGCGCGCCGCCACCGCCGGGCGCGCCGCCACCGCCGGGCGCGCCGCCACCGCCGGGCGCGCCGCCACCGCCGCCGACGGAGCCCCACTCGTAGCACTCCTTCCCGTCGGTGGCGCACACCGGGTGAGACTCGGGACAGCAACCCAAGATCTTCCCCTCGGGCGACGGACACTCAATGGGCTCGCCGGCTGAGCACGACGTCGTCGTGTCGTCCGACGGCTCGGCGGCGCAGGCGACGGCGAGGCCGAGCAGCCCGCCGGCCAACAGTGGCGAGAGGTAGCGGCGTCGGGACATCACGCGCCCCGCTTTCGGGAAGCCTCTTGGATCAGCTCGTCGACCACCGTCGCGGACTGAGCCGCGGTGACGTTGCCGGACTCGCGGAGAGTTCTCGAATACGCGCTGAGCCGACCGACGTCGACGGCGGTCACCCGCTTCATGGTCGCTCGGAGATCCGACGCGACGCTGGCGGTGCATGGCGCGCGCTGTCCCCTCAGCAGATCGACCGTGAAGTCGAACCAGCGGCCGCTGCCGTTTGCGTGCGCCAGTCGCAGCGCGTAGCGCACGGTGAACTCCAGGGACTCTGCCTCGAGCTCGTGCCCAAGGCTCGACTCTTGGGCCATGTCGAGCAAGGTGGTCTTGAGCAGATCCTCCGCGTCCTCGATCCGACCCATTTCGAGAGCCCGATCCGCGATGCTCGCCAAGATTTCCAATGCGCGGCTCTTCTGAGTGGTCTCCGCGTTGTCCGGTGGCTCCGAGATGCGCCTCGTCGTTTCGGCCGCGCTGCTGGAGGGCACGGGGCTGAACTCGTCCTGGGTCGCGGTGGCGGAGCGTCGCGCAACGCCGTCTCCAATCACCATTTCGAGCTCCTCGGCGCCCGCCGTCAGCCAATCGCCGTCGAACAAGGGCTGCGACCCCGTGAGTCGCACCCCGTTCACGTAAAGCCCGTTCATGCTGCCCAGGTCGTCGATGCTGACCTGCTCACCCCGGACGTTTATCCGCGCGTGGCGTCTCGAGACCTTCGCGTCGTCCAGCAGGATGTGACAGGAGGCGTCGCGACCGAGCAGGTAGCTGCCCTCCGTCAGGAGTAGCTCTTGCCCCCGGTGCCGGAGCCGAACTCGGGTCACGGCCCGCACGTCGCCAATGCCCATGTTCACCTCACCTTATCGCGCCGCTCGCGGAGATCAAATCCCGGGCCGATCGGGCCGGAACTGGGCGCGGCCCGGAGGGGCGCCTCGCCCGCCTGGGCGGGGGGCTGTGAACGACCGCAGCGCCGAGCGCAGGGGCCCCTTCCGTCGTGACCGCGCCCGTGACAAACCTGGCACTACCGGTGCCCCCACGCGACGTCCTCTCGATTCATGGCCTCCAGACCGAGTGCGTGGTCGGTGTGTATCCGCGCGAACGCGGACGCCCTCAGCCGCTCGGCATCGACATCGACCTCACGGTGGACACCGAACCCGCAGCGTCCACCGGCAAGCTCTCGAAGGCAGTGGACTACGATGCGACGGCGCAGTGCTTGATATTCTTGCTGCAGACCTGTCGCTTCGGGCTGCTCGAGACCGCGGCGCATGCGCTGGCGCGCTACCTGCTCTCCGAGCCGCTTCCGTCGGAGCGCCAGGCTCGCGTGCATGCCGTACGCGTTCGGCTCGTCAAGCCGCAGGCGCTGCCGGGCGGCGCGGTGGCTTCGCTCAGCATCGAGCGTGACGCGAGCTGGGCGGTGATTCCGCGGCAGCTGACCCGATACGGCAGCGTCGACGTCATCCTCGATTGCCGCGAGGCCAGCATCGCACGCCTCAACTTCGCGCCTGGGGCAGAGGTCGCCCTGCACGAACACGACGAAGCGCACGACGCCGATTTCGCCCTGACGGCCGGGCTCGTGCTCGACGGCGTGCCCTTTCCGCGCGGGGCGCGCCGTGTTCGCGGGCGCGGCACGCCGCGCGTCGTCACAAATCCGACCCGCCGTTGGCAGTCGGTTTTGTGCGCTGACTCGCCGCTCTTCGTACGCTCGCTCCTTGACGAGCGCGAGACGCCGCCCGCCGCCCTGGAACGCATCGAGTGAGCGATCCGCGCCGAGACTCGGCTGTGTAGGTCCATGTCATCCATGTCCCACGTTCTCCTTCCATTCTGACCCCCGAGTGCGATCCCCTATTTCCATTCGCGCTCCGTTCGGGCATTCAAGACCACGACTGGGGAGGAGCCGTCGTGGGGAACTTCAACGAGAACCCGAGCCATCTGTATTCCATCGCGGCGCCGGGCTCCTTCGAGTTGGGTCGCGAGACCCGAGACCGTCGCCGCTCGCGCCGCAAACGCCCGGTGCGTGCTCGCACCCTCAGCGTGAAGCGGCTCTCGCGGTCGGACTCCCCGTTGACCCGCGAGATGCGCGCTAGCGTCGAGCAGCTGCGGCCGAAGACCCGTGGTGACTGCGCGGAGGGGCCTCGCCCGTGCCCGCACGTGTCGTGCCGTCATCACCTGTACCTGGACGTCTCGCCGCGCACCGGCGCTATCAAGCTGAACTTTCCGGACCTCGAGGTTTGGGACATGCCGATCTCGTGCGCCCTCGACGTCGCCGGTGAAGGCGCAACCACGCTCGAAGACGTTGGCGGCATTCTGAACCTGACTCGCGAGCGCATCCGGCAGCTCGAGCTGGCCGCCCTCGGTCGGCTCGAAGCGCTCGGGGACATGTTGTCCCTCCGCGAGCTGATCGACCCGGACTTCTGTCCCTGAGCGGGGCGCGCCCGGGGGAGCGATTCCCTGCGCTTTGTCCCGGGGCGGGTGGCCCGGACCTGCCGATGGCGCTCTCGGGGGTCGAGGTGGTAAGCTACGAAGCTCCCTCTGCCCGAACCGAGCGATGGCCGGCAAGCAGCCCCCTCCACGCCCAGGACCGCCGCCGCCGCCGCGTCGTGGCGACGCTGCCGCCCCGCCAGCGCCGAGCCGCACGGCTGCCGCGCCTCCTCGCGTGCTCCCACCGCCCCGGCCCGCCGCGGGGGCGCCGCCGCCTCCCCGCGCCGCGGCTTCCGCAGCCTTTGCACGAGAGCAAGAGACGCTGCTCGCCCCTGCGCTCGGGCCGTCGGTCACCCACGAGCGCCTGAGGGCTGAGGTTCCCCCCGCCAGCGGTGTCGAGCTCCAGGGAGCTCCGCAGTCGCTGCGTGAGCCCGACAAGTACATCGGCACCACTATCGACGGGCGGTACATCGTCGAGTCGATGCTCGGCGAGGGCGGCATGGGTGTCGTCTACAAAGCGCAGCGAAAGGTCTTCGATCGTCCTGCCGCGCTCAAGATATTGCGCGCCGATCTGGCAAAGAACAGCGAAGTACTCGACCGCTTCGTGACCGAGGCCCGGGCGGCTTCGGGCATCGGAAACGACCACATCGTCGATGTCTTCGACTTTGGAGAGGTTCCGGACGGATCGACCTATTTTGCGATGGAGTATCTGGAGGGTGAGACCCTGGGTGCTCGCATCTCGAGAGGTCGCGTCGACGTCGCGGCGGTCGTGGCGCTCGGAGCCCAGCTCGCCGAGGGTCTAGCGGCTGCCCACGCTGCGCAGATCATTCACCGCGATCTCAAGCCCGACAACGTATTCATCATCGAGAAGAGCGGCGCCGACTTCATCAAGATCCTCGATTTTGGCATCGCAAAAGTCATTGGCATCGACAACAAACTCACGCGCGCGGGTGCCGTGTTCGGAACGCCCCACTACATGTCGCCCGAGCAATGTCGCGGCAGTCCGGTGGACCACCGCACCGACATCTACTCGCTCGGCGTCATTTTGTACGAAATGTCCGTGGGGCGCGTGCCCTTCGATGCCGAGAACCCCCTCACCATCCTCTCGATGCACCTGAACGAGTTGCCGCGGAGTTTCTCCGATGCCGCGCCCTCCCTCGAGGTGCCCCCGGGTTTCGAAAACCTGGTGCTCAAGTGCTTGGCGAAGCGACCGGAGGAGCGCTTCGCTTCGATGCGCGACGTCGAGCTGGCGCTGGCGGCCATCGCGCGCGGCGAAGCCGTCGACATCGACGTGCCCATCAGCGTTGCACCCCCGGAGCCCGAGGAGCCCGCGGCCCTGCTCGTTCCCCAGGCCCCCAACGCGCCTTCGCTGAGTCCAGATTCGCTCGGCTCGGGTCCCAGCTCCGCGCGAGCCCCCAGCTCCGACCCCGCGCGCTACTCGTTTCCTGGCGAGGTGCGGGCCTCGATCCCGGACGCAGGACGCATGTCCGTGGCGCCCGTGCCGAGCTCGGTCGACCCGGTGGAAGAACAACTGCGTCGTGCCGCCGAGGCTGCCGACGCCGAGCGTGATTGGGCTCAATCGGGCCGACGCCGGAGCTGGACATTGGTGCTCGGCCTCGCGCTCGTCGGTGCCATCGCGGCAACGGTCTGGCTCGCGCTCTCGATGCGGGTCGCGACCCTCGGTGAAGCCTTCCAACCCGCCCGTTTGTTGCTCTTCGGGACCCACATCGAGCCGCGAGAGTCCTCCGCTACCGACGACGTCGGCGTCGCGCTCGTGCTCTCGCCCATCGACGCGCATGTCTACGTCGATGGGCGCGATCTCGGAGCCATGCCCGTGGAAGTCCGCGTGAAGAAGGGCAAGACCGTCGAGGCCGAGGTCAAGCGCGATGGATACTGGTCGCGAAAAGTGACACTCGACAGCGACAAACAGACGGTGACCGTACGCCTTGCGCCCGCCCTGAACGCCAAGGGAGTCGTCGCGAAGTCGCCGCCCTCTGCAGACCCTGAAGGTGAGACGGGCCCGCCGAGCGCCGGCAAGTCTGCAGCTCCGCCCAGCCCTGCGGTGCCGCCTGCGCCTGCGCCCGAGACCGCCGAGTGACGCTCACGCGCGGGTGAAGGTGCGTCGCTCGCGATGCTTTTCGACGCCCGGGAACGCGAGCGCGCGGCCGTGCATCACCACGTACACACCCGGCGGCAAGAGCCGAGCGGCCAAGAGCGACTCGGTGACGTTCTGCAGTGCGTCCGAGTCCCTGAACTCGAAGGGCCGCATCGCGCCGGTCAGCACCACTGGAACCGGGAGCTCGGACAGGTTGTCGTAGAGGTGCGCGCCCGTCACCGCCAGCGTGTCGGTGCCGTGGATCACCACCACGGCATCCTGCTGCGACGAAGCGTCGCGCACCTTGGCCAGGATTTCAGCTCGGTCCGCCGGGGTCATGTCCAGCGAGTCTTTGTTCATCACCGGTATGTGGGTGACTCGGAGGTCCGGCAGCCTGAGTTCGTCGAGCAGCCGGGCCAGCACCGAGCGCACGTTGCGCAGACTCCCGTCGGTCTCGTCGTAGGTCTTCTCGATGGTCCCGCCCGTGGTCAGGACCGCGACGTGAAGCGGCCCTTCCCAGCGGCCGCGCGGGACTGCCTTCACTTCTGCTTGTCCTTGCTCTTGCTGCCGAACTCGCCACGCTTCTCGCCCACCACGGAGTCCTTGGCATTGGACCCGAGCAGGGTTCCGCACAGCGTTTTGCAGTTGGCGTCTTTGGCCCCGCAGGTGCACTTGCCCTGCTTCTTCAGCTCGAGCTTTTCCTTCACCTCCGCGACGGTCCAGCCCGCGAGCTTCTCCACCTTCTCGACGGACCACTTCTCCTTGATCTGCTTCGGTGTGCGCGGATCCGTCGGCTTGCCGTCGGCCTCGGCACAACAACGGAAGCTGAGGAAGTAATAGTAGAAGCCCTCGTCGTGCGTGTAGACCTTGGGGCGACACTGGTTGCGCACCCCTTCGTACCAGGGACCACCGGTGTGCACGCTGTCGTACTTGCCGCGGAAGTCGTGCTGCGTGTGGTGCTCGCTGGCGACCACCTCGTCGGTATTGCCGGGCATGTCCGCGACGCCGTAGTCACTGACGCAGTTCGGCTGACTGCCGCTCGGGACGCCTTTCCAGAGTCGGGCCAGCTCCGTCGGGTCGCGCTGGGCGACCTTCTTCATGTCGGGGTTGTCCCACCTGTGGTCGCCGTTGCACTGCGAAGAGTCCCGGGCGTAGCCCTGGGGATAGGGCTTCATCGCAGGCCCCTCGCAGGCCAT
The DNA here is from genome assembly GCA_963716725.1 of uncultured delta proteobacterium. GTDB lineage: Bacteria > Myxococcota_A > Polyangia > Polyangiales > Polyangiaceae > JADJKB01. The sequence continues at coordinate 170,041 of CAVQUB010000020.1, read as the reverse complement.
GTTCCACTCGCTCTCGGTGCACATCCGCTTGCCCACCGCGGCGCACTTGAGCTGGGCCTGGTGGAAGCGGTTCATGACCTCGGGTCGCTCGCCCTTCACATTGGGCCATTCGTAGGTGTCGACGCAGTACCGCTTCTTGAGCTTCTGCCCCGCGCACACGCTCTTTTCTTCGAAGCGCTCGCAGACGGTCTTCTTGTTCCACTTGGCGTACCAAGATTTCTCGCACTTGTAGTCGACGTCGGTGCAGTACTCGCCGCTGACGAGCTTCATGCCCGCCGGGCACGCTCCCTCGTCGGCGGCCTGACTCGGCGCGGCATCGCCGCCCCCGGCGTCCGTAACGGCTGCCGGGTTCGGCGTAACACTTCCGTCCTCTTGTGACGTCACACTGGCGTCCGGCGCCGGTGTAGGTGCGCCGGGTCCGACCAGGCCCGAGCCCCCCGTTTCGGGGTCCGTCGGAGGCACGGTGGCGCAGGCGATGAAGCCGGCAAGACCGCTGAACGCGAGCAGGGGGGCGAGGCGCATGGCGGCCCCCTTTTACGAGCGACCCCCGCGGACGGGAAGGGTTTTTCGGCCGGGCGGTGCGCCTCCTACGCCAAAGGTCGACCCAAGCTTCCTGGCCGTCGGCACGTCGGACCGAGCGACCTCGGAGCGACACACGGGGTGTGGGCACCCTCCCACGCAGCGGGTGAAAGATCCCCCCAAGTTCTACGTTCCCAGGTTGGTCCGGCATTTGCTGAGGGAACCTTCAGAGAAACAAGCGGTCACAGTTCGAGGGCTCGGCGCGACGCAGCGTGGCTAGCCCCAGTCGGTTCAAAACGGTCGTAGGAGGAAAAAGGGTCATGAAGAAGCTCGGTGCAATGGTGATGGTGGCGGTTTCGGCGTTCGCGGCGGTGGGCTCGGTGGCGAGCGACGCGAAGGCCTGCGGTGGTGAGTGGGTGCCCGCGGTCGAGATCGACCATCGCCCGGAAGGCATCGCTCGCGCCGAGAAGGTCTTGAAGAAGGGCGAGCACGCCGCGGCAGCCGCGATGATCATCCGCATGATGCCCCACGTAAAGGACCTCAAGGCGAAGAAGGATGGAACCCTGGTCGCCCGCGCGCAGCGCATCTTGGCGCTCGCGGTCGCGCGCAACAACGGCGCGCTGCCCATCGCCAAGGAACTCCCGTCCTACGCCCAGGGCACCTGGATTGGCAAGAGCTCCAAGGACCAGGCGACCAACCTCGAGTGGTCCGTCGCGGCGCTCCGTAAGCTCAGCGACATCAAGAAGGACGACGCGGCGGTTCAGAGCGATCTGGCCGAGGCGCTGGCCAAGGTCGAGAAGCACCGCGGCGAAGCCAAGGAGCTCCTCGAGAAGCTCGCGAAGAAGGATCTCATCTCGACCCCCGAGGGCTACGCGACGCTGGCTGATCTGCGCAGCGCAGCCGGGGACAGCGCGGGCCAGAAGGTGGCCCAGAAGCGCTGCGAGTCCATGGCCAAGTCGGCGACCGTCTGCCGCGCGTCGGCGTGAGTGACTTGAAGCTCGACGCCAGCGGGAGTTGACTCGGAGGTCCGATGACCCGTCCTCTGATCCTCGCGCTGGCGTTTGGGCTCGCTTTCGGCGCCGGCTGCAAGCAGACCAGCAGTGGGGCGAAGCCGGAGGCGCTGTCGAGCGCGGCTCCCGATGGATCCGCGGCCCCCGTCGCCCAAGTGGGCCCGGCCACCGAGAAGAAAGCGCCTGCGCTGGCCGGTGATTCGGAGCGAGGCAAGGCGCTGGTCGAGAAGTTCGAGTGTAGCCGCTGTCACGACGGCACCGGACTCGCGGCCTCTCCTCTCGAGAAACACTGCATCACCTGTCATCAAGAGATCTGGACCGACAAGTTCAAGGCGAAGCCCGACAAGATCGCCAAGTGGAAGAAGACCGTCGTCCACTACCTCAACGCGCCGAACCTCGATCGCGCGGGCGAGCGCCTCGACCCTGGGTTCATCCAGGCGTTTCTGTTGAAGCCCGAGAAGCATCGCCCAAACATGGTGTCGACCATGCCGCGGCTGCGGATCGACGCGCAGCAGGCGGCGGACGTAGCGGCCTACCTGACCCGAGATGCCAAGACGGCGGCGGAGCCGGTGAGCGGCGATCCGATTGCCGGCCGTCAGGTGCTCGAGACCAAGGCCTGCGGCACCTGCCACCTGTTCTCGGGTGTGCCGGAGCTGCCGGTGAAGCCGACCCTGACGACGCCGTGGCAGAAGGGCAACGACGCCATCGAGCTGGCGCCCGATCTTCGGTACACGCGCGATCGGACGACTTTTGCGAAGCTCACGCGCTGGCTCCTCGATCCCCCGCAGGTCAGGCCCGGCACCCTGATGCCGAAGCTGGGTCTGAGCGAGAAGGAAGCCAAGGACGCCGCCGCGTATCTGCTCGGCGCGAAGCTCGAGCCGCCGCCGCGAAAGCCGATTCCGCAGCGCCTGCCCGTGGTCGAGCGAAAGGTGACCTTCGAAGACGTGGACCGGGAGGTACTGCAGAAGACCTGCCGCCACTGTCACACGAACCCGGACATCGCCCGCGGTGACGGCGGTCCGGGCATGACCGGCGGGTTCGGCTTCATGCCACGCAAGCTCGACTTCTCGACTTACGAGAGCACCAACGGCGGGCTCTTGGATCTCAAGGGCGAGCGCATGAGCGTTTTTTCCAAGACCAAAGACGGCACGCCACTCCTGGTCGCCGCGCTCCTGGCTCGCCAGAAGGAAGAGGCGGGGCAGATCGATCCCGAAGCGCGAGGCATGCCCCTGGGGCTACCGGCACTGACCGCGCTACAGGTGCAGATCGTCGAGAGTTGGGTCGCCCAGGGGCGCCCGCAGTGATGGCCGCGGGCTACTTGCCCGCGTCCGTGCAGCAGCGCAGCCCGGCTTCGTAGCCGTAGTCGAACTCTTTGTGGAAGGTCACCGTGGGCCGGCACCGATTGCGGACCGGACCCCACCAGCCGCCCTTCAAGCCGCTGCGGTTCGGGTGCTTCTCGCCGGGCAGCTCGACCCACTCGTTGACGTTGCCGTTGATGTCCACCACGCCCGCCCACGACACGCAGGTCTCACGGGCCCCGATCGCGTGGCGTTGGTCGAGGCGCGCCAGCTCCGTGCGGCAGAACTCGTTGTCGGGACACTTGTCGTAGGTCGCCATCTGTCGCGACTGATCGGGCTGAACGTAGGGCTTGTCGATGTTGCACTTCTTGGGATCGCGGACGTAGCCCGTGGCGTAGGGCAGCATCTCCGGGCCCTCGCAGGCGAAATTGAATTCGTCCTCGGTGCAGAGCCGCTTGCCGGCCTTTTCGCAGAGCGCCTTGGCCTCCAGCCACGAGGTGAGCACGCGGGGGAGCTCGCCGACTTTGTTCGGCCACTCGTAGCGATCCATGCAGAACGACAGCTGCTTGCGCTCCTTTGAGACGCAGGTCGACGGCTGCTTGTACACGAGGCAGCGCTCGCTGACGGTCTTCTCGCCCTTGCGCGCCTTGTACTCCGAATGGTGCTCCTGGCAGTTTTGCATCACGGCAGGGCAGTAGTCGCCCTCGACGCGGACCATGCCCTCGCCGCAACCGTCGGTCCGCGCCCTGGGCGCCGCGTCCTCCGCCGCAGCTCCGCCGTCGAGCGGACCGGCAGCGCCAGAGTCGGTCGCGGCCGACGCCAGCGGGGCTGGCGGCTCCGGCGCGCTGCCGGTCGCGGACGCGCCGGCGTCGGCGGAGGCCTGGCTCGCCTTGCAACTCGGCGCCAGCAGCGACGAGACGAGCAGGCCAAGAACCAGCGCGGGCAGCGCGTGAGCAGGGTGGTCGAGCATCGGGGGGCGAACTCTAGGCTTCCGGAAGCGACTCGCAAATGTGCGTCGCGACAGCGGCTCTCGCGCGCCGAGCCAAAAGGGTCGCCGACGTGCCAAGGCTGGGGTAGTCGATCGCCATGGTCGACACCAGCGTCAGCTTCATGAGGTCCCTGTGCATGGGCAACATCGAAGAGCAGGTCCTGATCCCATACCCCGTCATGGCTCCGGAGCAGAAGGAGACCCTGCACGGGGTCATCGACTCCGTCAAACAACTGCTTGGCTCGCGCGACGCTGACTTTCGCAAATGGGACCGTGCGGGAGAAATGCCTCCCGAGTTCGTGGAAGAGCTGAGGCAGTTCGGCCTCTTCGGTCTGGTCGTGCCCGAGGCCTTCGGCGGGCTCGGCTTCAAGAGCGCCGCCTACGCGCGCACGCTGCAAGAGGTCGCCAAATACGACGCTTCCGTCGCCGTGACCATCGGCGCGCACAGCTCCATCGGCATGCGGGGGCTGCTGCTCTTCGGAACGGACGAGCAGAAGCAACGCTTCTTGCCCAAGCTGGCGACTGGCGAGATGATCGCGGCCTTCGCCCTGACCGAGGCGGGCGCCGGATCGGACGCCGCGGCACTCAAGACCCGCGCCGTGCGAGAGGGCGACGAGTGGGTGCTGAACGGCAACAAGCTGTGGATCACCAACGGCGGCATCGCCGACTTCTTCACGGTCTTCGCGCGCACCGGCGAGCTCGAGGGCAAGCCCCACATCACGGCGTTCATCGTGACGCGCGACATGCCCGGGGTGAGCGTGGGTCCCCACGAAGACAAGATGGGGCTTCGTGCCAGCTCCACCACCACGGTGCATTTCGACGAGGTGCGCGTCCCGCACGCCAACATGCTTGGCGAGGAGAACAAGGGCTTCAAGATCGCCATGGCCATCTTGAACAACGGCCGAACCGGGCTGGGCGGCGGCACGATCGGCGCGATGAAGAAGCTGATCGCGCAGTGCACCAAGTACGCCAACGAACGCAAGACCTTCGGTAAATCAATCCGCGAGTACGGAATGATCAAGCACAAAGTCGGGCAGATGGTCATCGATTGCTACGCGACCGAGGCGGCCGTCGACATGGTCGCCGAGCTGATCGACAGCGGCTACGAGGACTACGCGGTCGAGGCCGCCATCAGCAAGGTGTTTGCCAGCGAAGCGCTGTGGCGCACAGCCGACGAAGCGCTGCAGATCGCCGGTGGCAACGGCTACATGTGCGAGTACCCCTACGAGCGAATGATGCGAGACGCGCGCATCAACCGCATCTTCGAGGGCACCAACGAGATCCTGCGGCTGTTCATCGCGCTCACGGCGATGAACGACGTCGGCAGCCAGCTCAAGGAGCTTTCGTCGAGCGTGCGCGGCATTTTCGACGATCCCATCAAGGGTTTCGGTGTGCTGCGCCAATACGCCATGAAGCAGGCCAGCCTGGTGACTGGCATTCGTCGCGCGCGGAGCCGCTTCACGCTGGTCAGCCCGGAGCTGCACGAGGCAACGACGATATTCGAAGGCCTGACCCGGCACCTGGCCGCGGCCGTCGATCGGATCTTGCGCAAACATGGCCGCGACATCATCGGCAAGCAGCTCGCGGCGCGGCGCCTCGCCAACATCATGATCGACTTGTTCGTGCTGGCGTGTGTGATCGCCCGGGTCAACGCCGCACTGGCGGCGCTCGGGCCCGAGAAGGCAGCCAAGGAGATGGACATTCTCAAGGTGTTCAGCGGCCAGGTCGAACGACGAGTCAAGCAGGCGTTCAGCTTGATCGACATCAACGACGACGAATTGCTCAAGGGCCTGGCGGAGCACGCCTTCGACGCCGAAAAGTTCAGCTGGGACAACGTGTGAGGCGGTGTAAGCGCAGATAATTCGGGGCTTTGCGCCAGCCCTTCGGGGCGCCGCAAAGCGCACGCGGGAGCTGGACCGATCGCGCTCCGCCACGTACTCTTCAGGAGCCCATGGCCTCCCCGAACCCGAGTTCCAAAGCAGCGGAAGCGTCTGTCGACACCATCCCGATGAAGAAGTCCAATCCCTTGGTCCTGTTTGGGATCATTGGAGCGGTCGTTCTGGTCGGAGGCGTCGTCGCCATCAAGAGCATGGGCGGCAAGCCCAAGCAGGCCGCGGCAGTGGTCTCCAGCGTCGACGACCCCTTCGCGGGCATGTCAGCTGAAGACCGCAAACGTCACATCGAGATCACGCGCAAGAGCCTGCAAGCGGTGGCCTCGAAGCAGGCGGAAGAAGACGCCAAGAAGCAGGCAACTGAAGCGGCGACGAAGGCGGCCGAGGCTGCGAAGCCGACCGGTGGAGGAGGCCCTGCGCCGGCGGGCGGAGGCGGCGACCCTGCCCCCGTTGCCAAGGCCGACGAGCCCCCGAAGCCGAAGGTCCCGTCGGGTGCGGAGAAGAAGAAGATGGACGACCTCGACAAGCTCGGGTCCGACATCAGCGGCAAGCTCGGCAAGTAGCCGCGAGCTGAGGGCTCGGGGCATCAGCTGTAGCATGCGGTCAGCAGCGACCGAGGAGCCGGGCGCCCCAACGAAGCCGTGAAATCGCAGCGCGGGCTGCGCACCGGTGGCTGGCACAGTGTCTGCACCATGCTGAGACATGCGGCTCGGGTTGGTGATCATGGTAGCGGTGCTCGGCACCGCGGCTGCCCGCCCGGCGCAGGCCGAGCCCCGGTCGACATCCGCCCGTGCCGCTTCGGCGCTCGAGGTCACGCTGCTCGATGGATGGCGCGTCAAGGGCGCCGAGCTCGAGCTGGGCAGAGCTAGCGTGGCCCGGAAAGAAGCGCCGGAACCCGGGCAAGAGCTCAGCCTGGCGGTGGAGCGCATGTGGTCGCAGGTGCGGGCCTATCGTCGACCGGGCGGCGCAGAGCTGATCGTTCGCGGCAGGTTCTGATCGCAAATTCAGCGCTCGCGAGCCCGCCCCGGCGGGCTACGATGGCGGTTCCGTGTCGCGAACGCACTCGCCACTGGGGCTGCACGCCGACGCCCACCGACCTTCGACCGGTCCGCTGTCGCCGCGCGCGCAGAGGCTGGCGGCGCAGTTTCGTGTGCGCCGTTTCGCGGGGCCGAGCGCTCATGTCGGTGCCTTGGCCCATCTGCGCATCGTGCACCTGACCGATCTGCACGTGGGGCGAGTGACGCCGGAAGCGGTGCAAGAGACAGCGGTGGAGTTGACGAACCGCGAGCGGCCCGACGTAGTGGTGATCACCGGGGACTTCGTCTGTCACAGCCAGCTCTATCTCGACCAGCTGTCGTGGCTCGTGTCTCGCTTCGCTGCGCCCGTGCTGTGCGTGCTCGGCAACCACGACTACTGGGCCGGCGCGGCTGAGGTCCGTCACGCGCTCCGGCGCGGCGGCGCCGAGGTGCTCACGAACCAGAACACCACACTGACCTTCCGCGGGCAGCGGCTCCAGGTCGTCGGTCTCGACGACGCATATACCGGGCACGCTTCCCGCGCGGATGCGGTGCGTGGACTCTCGCGCGACGTGCCGACCATCGGGCTGTCGCACATCGCGGAAGAGGCGGACAAGCTCTGGGCTCACGGTGTTCCCCTCGTGCTCTCGGGTCACACTCACGCGGGACAAGTGACGCTCGCGCGCTTGCACGAGCTCGCCATCGGACGCCTGGCGGGGCACAAGTACGTGCATGGACTCTACGGCGCGCGCAACGGTGGGGGCGCGGGGGCGGGCGCGGTCTACGTTGGCGCGGGCGTCGGCGCCTCGGTGATGCCGCTGCGAGTCGGCGAGCGCGGCCGGCGCGAGGTCACGGTCTTTGAGCTCGGGCACGAGCCGGGCAGCTTTGACGAGCCCCTGGACGAGCAGGCGCCGGGTCGGGGTCGCGTGCCCTCGCCGAAGAAGCGCTATGCGCGCGCCGCGGCGGTGATCGCCAAAGAGACCAAGCGCCTAAACCAGCGGCAGCGCTGAGTCAGGTCGCGAAGCCGTAGCTGTCGGCGCGTCGCAGCTCGGGCAGGTGCTCTTTGGCCAGGAGCAGCGTCCGCACCGACCAGAGCTCGCTGAAGACGCGATAGCGCGCGGTTTGGTCCAGGTAGTCGACGCCGCTCGAGCCCCCGGTGCCGACGCGGCGACCGATGATGCGCTCCACCATGCGCGCGTGCCTCGAGCGGAAGATCACCAGCTGCTCCTCGAGCTCGACGACCGAGTCGATGAGCAGGCGCGGCCACGCGAGCAGCGGCAGCTCCCGATAGCTCTCGATGAACAGCACCCCAGCGCGCACGCGCAGGACCCGTGCGCGTTCCGGAGCCGCCACGTCTTCGGCGAACAAGAAGCGCTTGGCGGAAGCCTCCGCCTCGCGCATGCGCGCCTGGATGGCCTCCGCGTCGCCGCCCAAGGCAGCGAGCAAGTGCTGGGTCTTCTCCCGATTCGCTCCCGCGAGGGCCGAGTGGTAATCAGTCACGAATTGCTTCACCGAAGCGTCGTCGCCCGCGTCGTCGGGCCGTGAGCCTTGGACCGGCGTCCGGTACAGCCAGTCGTGAAGGGCGCTTCGAAGCGTGGGCTCGGCGCGGGCCTTCTCGATGCGGCCCCAGGCCGCCTGGCCTCCCGGCGAGCTCCGGGCCAGGGCGCGGATGTGCTCGAGCGGATCGGCTCCCGCGTAGGCGATGCGCTCGGCGTCGTCGAGGCCGAGCAGGATCTCGAGCTCCCGCAGCTGGAAGGACTGGAAGCCGCTGGCCGGGATCAGTTTGTCGCGAAACGCCAGGAAGTCCTGGGGGGTGAGCGTCTCCATCACCCGAAACTGATCGACCAGGAGCTTCATGATCTCGGTGACGCGCCGCAGGTGATGCACGACGTGGGGGATCTTCTCTTCGGGCACTCGCGGCGCTGCCAGCTCGTCGCGAGCCGTGCGGAGCTCTCGCAACACCAGCTTGAACCAGAGCTCGTAAGCCTGGTGCACGATGATGAAGTGCAGCTCGTCGGTGCCGAGCTTCGATTCGTCGCCCTCGACGCCGCCCTGGAGGTCGAGGAGCCGGTCGAGCTGGAGGTAGTCCCAGTAGGTTGGACCCATGCGCTGGCCATAGACCAGAGCGCGGCGCGCACAAACGACGACGGGCGCCCCGAGAGGCGCCCATCGCTGCCCTTCCCCAAGGAAGAGCCTTGTTTCAGCTCCGGCTCAGCCGCCGGTGCCCGGCAGCGTGGCGTTCGGGAGCCACTTGAAGCCGTCGAGCAGCACGAGAGAGTCGAGGGTGGTGTCACCCACGTCGAAGATCGCGAAGCGGACCTCCACGATCTGTCCAGGGATGACGTTGCCCGCGACCGTCAGCCAGTAGGTGCCGCCGCCGCCGGGGCAGGCGTTCGCTCCGGTTCCGGGTTCCCAGCCCGTGCCCATCAGATCGGTGACGCCGAGCGAGCACGACTTCGCGTTGACTTCGCTCTCGTAGCAAGGCGAGCCCGTCACCGCGACCTTCGGATCACACACCGCGAACAGGTTGGTGCCCTTGGCGATGTTGATGCCCACCGGCCACTTGGTGTTGGTCGCCAGGTCGATGTAGGTCGTCAAGTTCTTGTCGACCGGGTTCGGGATCGGCTGCGGGGTGCCGCTGGGCGTGTCCACCAGCGTGATGAACTGGTCGTTGAAGCTCGAACACACGTACTCCGGGTACTCCGAGGAGAAGAAGTAGCTGTTGAACGAGAACGACCGGGCGTTGGTCGGTGCCCGCAGCCGGATCCGCAGCATGACCGAGTCGTTCGCCGTGCCGCCACCGGCGGTCCCGCAGGCCGGAGCCTGGGGGAACTGATTGGCCGCCTTGAGCGGAGCGTTGGCCGCGCTGTACCAGTCCTTGATGCACTTGGTGCTGGTGCAGGTCGCGATGTTGACGTTCGAGGATGGCGTGTGACTGGTCGCAACGTTCGAGCCCGTCGTGCCGCCGTTCGGGCCCGGGTTGGTCTGGGTCTTGTCGGCCGCGATGCCGCTGGACAGGACGACCATGCTCTTGCCTTCGAGGGCGGTGATGTTGTCACCGAACTTCTGGCGGATGCTGTGGGCCCTCTTGTCGCCGATCGGCGAGCCGTCGGCCCGGAGCAGCTCCGCGTCGATCAGGCCCCAGGTCTTGTCCTTCTTGTTCGCGGGCGTCTCTTCGGTCGCGCGGCAGACGCCGAGCGCCTTGGCGAAGTCCTTTGGATCCGAGGAGTTGCTGGTCAGTGCAGCGTCGCAGTCCTGCGTGTCCGACTTGTCGAAGAGATCCGCCAAGCCGTTGCAGTTGTCGTCGATGCCGTTGCCCACGACCTCGAGCGCACCCGGGTTCACGAGCTGCGGGTTGGCGCCGCAGAGGCCGGGAACTTCGCAGCAGTCGCCTTCGTTCTTGCCGGCGTATCCGTCGCCGTCGCAGTCCGTGGTGTTGATGTCGCAGCTGCCGCACTTGCCTTGGAGGCAGGCCTGGCCGGCGGGGCAGACCGTGCCGCAGGCGCCGCAGTTGTTCTTGTCGTTCTGAGTTTCGACGCAGGAGGACCCGCACTTGGTGTAGCCGGTGCCGCAGCTGGTCGCGCATTGACCTGCCGAGCAGACCTGGCCGCTCGTGCAGGCAGTGCCGCAGCCGCCGCAGTGGTTCGGGTTGCTCTGCGTGTCGACGCACTGGCCTCCGCACTGGGCGGAGCCGCCCGTGCAGTTGACGCCGCACTTGCCGAGCGAGCAGACCTGGCCGGTCGTGCAGACCGTGCCGCAGGCGCCGCAGTTGTTCGGATCGGCGTCGGTGTCGACGCACTTGCCGGTGCAGAGCGTGGTGCCGAGGCACTGGCCCGCGCACGTGCCCTGCGAGCAGAACTCGCCGGTCTTGCAGACGGTGCCGCAAGCGCCGCAGTTGCTGGGATCGAACTCGGTGTTGGTGCAGGTCCCGTTGCAGTCCGAGAGGGTGCCGGGGCAGCCCGTCGAGCCGCCGACGCCGCCGCCGCCGGTATTGCCGACGCCGCCGCCGCCGGTATTGCCGACGCCGCCGCCGCCGGTGTTGCCGACGCCACCGCCGCCGGTGTTGCCGCTGCCGCCGGTCGCACCGACGTTACCGCCGCCGCCAATTCCGCCGCCGCCGCCGCTGCTGTCGCTGCCGCAACCCGGAGCCATTGCTGCCGCGCCCAGTCCGAAGACCGCCAGCGCAGACGTGTGGACCCATCGCATCTTAAGACCCATTGCCGTTACCTCCCGAAGAGGTCCCTCAGGTAGCCCCATGTGGGGCAGTGTGCAACCGGGTGCTCGGTCGAGGACCGGTGAGCACCGCGCCTTCCCAAGCGTTTCGGACGCCTAGTCAATTTTCCGTCGAATACCTGGCCGATGAGCCGGGATTCCTCAGGGCACCGGCATCACTTCGACCACGGCCTCCGCCCCGCGGGCGGCGGTCGTCCCCGTGAGCAGGCGCCCCTGCGGCAGTCCGAAGCGCTCGCTGCTCACCCGCACGAGGCTCTCCGCGAGCTTGGGCTCGGCGGCCGAAACCCGAATCGGGGATCGCTGGAACACGCCCGCGACGAAACCGATGGCGGACTCGGCGCTATCCTTAGGGGCGCGCACCACGATCAGCGCCCGAGCTCCTTTGGCGAGCTTGGGCACCGCGTCAGCGCTCGGGGCAGCTCTGAGCTGCGAAGGATCTGCGCGCACGATCTGAGCGACGGGCCCCGTGACCACCAGCGACCGCTCCGGCTGCGCGACGGTGATCCACTTGGCCTCTCGCGCCAGGCGCCACATGCGCAGCGTGAGTGAGTCGATGGTCACCGCACCCCGACCGGACAGCCCGAGCAACTCGGCGTTCTCGCCGAGTCCGATGGGGACCAGGTCGCCGAGGGCGGCCAGCAGAGTGATGGGCTCCGGGGCGTTGTCGAGGGCAGAGATGCTTCGGGCCGAGGTGGTGGGATCCGAAGCGAGGCGCTTGGCGCCAGCAAGCCACGCTTCGACGAAATGCTCGACTGAGTCGGGGTGTTTTTCGACGAACGCGGCGGAGCACACCAGGACGATGGGCGCGAAGCGCACCGCTTCCGCGGTGCTGAGCAGCACGTCCTTCTGATCCGCCGCCTTGAACTCCCGCCGACTGAGCGCCGAGAGGTGGATCTTCGCGTCGCCCGGCTCGACCGCGCGTAGGCGCGCCGGAGCGACGCCCGCCAGGTCGGCGGCAAACAGCCCAAAGTAGCTCGCGGCCGGGGTGCCGTCGGTCGCCAAGTGTACCTCTCCGCTGGCGGGGAGCTTGTCGAGCGGTTGCTTGGCGGTGATGACCTCACGGCCGCGGGACCAGGCGCTCGCGAACACCACCACCGGGCGTAGTGCCTGAAGCTTTTGATAAGATGCGACGAGATTCGGCAGGGGGATGACCGCGACGTCAGCGCCATCGCCGTCAGAGCCGCCGCGGGCGAGCGCGGCTTCGAAGTCGTCTAGCTCGCGTGCCACCCTCACTGCGGCCTCGACGCCCGCCTTGCCGACGTCGCTGTCCTTCTTGGGCTCGAGCCCGCCGTTGGCGAGCACGATCGGGGCGAGGGTTTCCCAGCCGGTGCCGATGACTCGAAGGGGTCGCCCCAGCTTCGCCACTGAAGCTGCGGGCGCTGCCGATGCCGACGGCGACGGGGCGGCTGACTGCGAGGCGCTCGGCGCCTCCGACGTCGACGCCGACGCCGACGGCGCGATGGGGAGGGGGACAGCGTGCGACGCTCGGTCGCGCGTTGCCAGGCTGATCGCGAGCACGCCGAACAGGCCGATCAGAATCAGGAAGACCAGGTTCTGTCGCACGACTCACCAGGTGCCGGCCTTGCCGGCCTTTCCGATCTTGCGACGTTGGGGGTAGTCGGGGCGAATCAGCGCTCTGAGCGCGTTGACGGGGACGGCGAGGTTCAAGTTCTGGCCGATGATCGGGCCGACGATGGCTGTCGTCACCCCGATGACGTTTCCCTTCATGTCGAAGAGGGGACCGCCCGAGTTACCGGGCGACACCGGCGCTGACATCTGGATCCACTGCCGGCCCATGTAGGTGCGGCGCTGCGAGACGAGGCCGTCGGTCAGCGTGTGCTCCAGTCCCAGGGGATTGCCGATGGAGAGCACGCGCTCGCCGACCTCGACGTCGTCGGAGTTCCCGAGCTTCACGGGATCCGTCTTCGGCGCCTTGCCGTCTTTGGGCTTCGCGAGCTCGACGCGCAAGAGCGCCAGGTCGTGTCCGGCGTCCTCGACGAGCAACTCGACGTCTTCGTAGACCGCGCCGTTGATGAACTTGACGGACAGAGAGTCAGCCTCTTCGACCACGTGCCGGTTCGTCGCGATGGTTCCGCTCTGGTCCAACAGGAACCCGGTACCGCCCCCGCCGCGGTCGCCGCTCTTGATGCTCACGGTGACGACCGAGGGCGAGAGCCTCTTGAACAGCTCGGCGGGACCGAGCTCGGACTTGTCCTGCTTCTTGGGGGGGCCGGCGTCGACTTCGGGCGAAGCCGATGCGGATGGGACCACGCCAACCGACGCTGCGCTTGCCGAAGGAGCGGCGGCGGGATCCGGCGCCGCGCTTGCAGGTGAGATTGGCGCGCCGGCCTCGGGCTTGGCGCCGCCGAGGAGAAACGCCAGCTCGGCGATGGGACCGACCCCGGAGGCGGCGAGTCGGTCCGCCTCGCGCACCAAGAGCGGCCGCATGAACGCGCCGAAGGCGACCACCGAGACCACGCCCGCGCCCAGCCACGAGACCGCGAAGACGTCACCCAGGAGGCCCTTGGCGCGTGAGAGATTGTCGCCGGCGGGCAGCAGGCGGTCGGTGATCACGGCGGGCACCACCAGGGCGACGACCAGCGCGACGCCGAGCCGCGCCCAGACGTTTTGCGTGACGGCTCCGACCAGGGCCATCAGCGACAGCGCCACGAGAGCGAAGCCGACGACGAGCGCGAGCACTTTGACCACGCCCCGCGCGATCCCGAGTCCGCCCGCTGCTTCTGCCATGATTGTTGCCGGAGCCTACCTCAGCGGGCGAGCCCGGAGGAAGACAAGAGAGCAGACTCGAGCTCCGACACGAGTCGGGGGGTCTCCGTCCGGACGGCGTCCATCATCGTCGAAGCCCAGTGCGCGACGAGCTCGAGCTGGCCGGGGTCGATGGCCAGCCGCGGACGATCCGAGAGGGTTCGCTCGACGCGCAACGCGACCACGGTCGGAGCGGTGTGCTCGCGCGAGAGCCCGCGGCCCGCCAGAGCCCGGAGCAAGCCCCGGAACGCTGCGGCGTCGGCGTCAGTTCGCCACTCGAGTTCGGAGGCCAAGAGCGGAGCCCGAGCGAGGGCCGACAGATAGGCATGACGCGCGCTCGGAGCATCCGCGAGCACCCCGTCGAGGAGGATTTCCACGCCGACGTGCGCCACCGCGCGGGCGCTGCCGCGGCGCAGACCCGCCGTCGACAGCTGGTCGTGAGCTTCGCGCATCAGCTCCCGGAACACGCCGGAGTCGTGGAACGCATCGTCGGTGCGGTGATGGTAGGCGACGCCGTCGGCGAGCGTGGCGTGCCCGACCTGCGGCTGCCGTGCGCGGATCATGGTCGCGAAGTCCGGCAGCATCGAGCCGAGCACGAAGCTCGGATCGGTCGAGCGCCAAGCGGCGACCGCTGCGTGGCCGAAGAAGTTCACGTCGCGGAAGTATAGGTCCTGCGTTGCCGGTTGGAATCGAGCCGCGCAGAATTTCCCGAAGGGAGCGAGCCCGATTTCCCTGGGAACCGCTCGCGGGATAGGACAATGCTCCTCCCGCGTGTACCAGATCGTTCGCCACCAGAGCTTCTCGGACACCACCTTCCTCTGGGAGGTCTTCGCTCCGGACGTCGCCAAGGCATCACAGCCCGGGCAGTTCGTGATGCTCCGCCTGCACGAGAACGGCGAGCGCATCCCCCTCACCATCGCCGACTTCGACCGCCGGCGCGGCACCGTCACCCTGGTGATCCAGGCCCTCGGGCGCTCGACGCGCGAGATGCTGGCCAAGTACCGTGAAGGGGACTGGTTCCTGGATTTCGTCGGGCCGCTTGGGACCGCCAGTCACGTCGACGAGCCCGGTCACGTGGTGCTCGTCGGCGGCGGACTCGGTGTGGCGCCGATCTACCCGCAGGCGCGCGCCTTCAAGGAAGCGGGCCACCGCGTCACCAGCATCATCGGATTTCGCTCGAAGAACCTCGTGTTCTGGCAGGAACGGTTCCGGGAAATCAGCGATCAGGTCGTCGTATGCACGGACGACGGCAGCTTGGGGCGGGCGGGGCTCGTGACCGACGCGGTAGCAGAGGTGATCGCCAAGGAGCCGAAGCCGAAGCGGGTCATCGCCATTGGACCCTTGGCCATGATGCGGGCGGTGGCCGAGGTGACGCGGCCGAGCGGCGTGCCCACCATCGTGAGCCTAAACGCCATCATGGTGGACGGGACCGGCATGTGCGGCTCGTGTCGGGTCACCGTGGGCGGCGACTTGCGCTTTGCCTGTGTGGACGGGCCGGACTTCGACGCCCACCAAGTGGATTTCGGCGAGCTTGCCATCCGTCAGCGTCGCTTCCGAGGTCCCGAGCAGCGTGCGGAGGCTGACTTCGCCCACGTCTGCAACCTCGACCTTCAGCTCTTCGAACAGGGCAAGCGCAACTACAAGAAGCTCAAGGCGGTGCTTCCCACCGCCACTGCCATGCCCGAGCGTGCTGCCCTCGAGCGCGCGCAGAGCTTCGACGAAGTGAACCTCGGCTACACCGAGCAGAACGCGCTCCTGGAAGCCGAGCGCTGCATCCAATGCGTGCGACCGACCTGCATCGAGGGCTGCCCGGTCAACATCGACATTCCGCGCTTCATCCGGCACATGCTCGTGCGCGACCTGCCGGGCGCGCTGTCGGTGATCCACGAGAGCAACCTGTTTCCGGCCATCTGCGGCCGCGTCTGCCCCCAAGAGAGCCAATGTGAGGCGCAGTGCGTCTTGCACAAGAAGATGGAGCCGGTGGCCATCGGGCGCCTCGAGCGCTTCGTGGGCGACAACGCGCCGCCGCCCATCTTCGAGCCCGTGCCCAAAGACCCGTCGAAAGGTCGCGTCGCCATCGTGGGCTCGGGCCCGGCGGGCCTCGCCTGCGCCGGTGATCTGGCCCGCGAGGGCGTCGAGGTGATCGTCTACGAGGCCCTGCACGTCGTCGGTGGGGTGCTGCGCTACGGCATCCCGAGCTTCCGGCTTCCCCGCGAGTTCATCGAGAAGGAAGTGCGAGCGCTCGAACAGCTCGGCGTGCGCTTCGAGGTGAACAAGGTCGTTGGCAAGACCTTCACCGTCGAGCAATTGCTTGGCGAGATGGGCTTCTCGGCGTTGTTCGTGGCGACGGGCGCCGGCTACCCCGTGTTCTTGGGCTTGCCCGGCGAAGGCGCCGGTCAAGTGCTGAGCGCCAACGAGTTTCTGACGCGTGTCAACCTGATGGGTGGCGATCGCTTTCCGTACCGCGACACTCCTATCGAGCTCGGTGACTCGGTGGTCGTCATCGGTGCGGGCAATACCGCCATGGACTGCTTGCGCGTCGCCAAGCGCCTCGGCACGAAGCGCGTGCAGTGCGTGTACCGGCGCACCGAAGCCGAGGCCCCGGCCCGCATCGAAGAAATCCGGCACGCGCGGGAAGAGGGCGTGAGCTTCCACTTTCTCCGGGCGCCGACCGAGATCCTGCTCGACGAGAGTGAGAACGTCCGCGGACTGCGCTGCCAGCAGATGGAGCTCGGCGAGCCCGATGCCTCCGGGCGTCGCAAGCCGGTGCCGCTGGAGGGAGAGTTCTCGGAGCTCCCGGCCACGACCGTGATCTACGCGCTCGGCACCCGGGCCAACCCCATCGTGCCGCGATCGGTGGCGGAGCTGAAGTTGACCAAGTGGGGCTACATCGAGGCGGATCCGCTCACGCAGGCGACGAACGTGGAAGGCGTCTTCGCCGGAGGTGACATCGTCACCGGCGGCGCCACCGTGATCCTCGCGCTGGGCGCCGGTCGCCGGGCGGCGCGACACATCAGTCGATTCTTGGAGCGTCGGGTCTGGCCTCCCACGGCCATCGAGCCCGGAGTCGAGGAGTTTCCGGCGGGGGAAGGCAAGTGTCCGCGCTGCCACGGGCGCATCGAACGCGGGGAGCCCTACGTGTGCTGTGCGGGCGCCACCATCACCTGGCAGTGCCTGTCCTGCCACAAAGTCCACGAGGGCTTCGCCTTCCCCTTCGGGCGTTGCGCAGCTTGCAACGGCACGCTCAGCCGGGTGCGAGCCGAAACCGAGCTGGACGATGCCGCCCGCGATGCGGTGCAAAAGGCCATGGAGATCGAGCTGGGAGGCTGGGCGTTCTACGCGCGGGGCGCCAAGCTCACGACGGATCCCGAACTGGCGGACATGTTCGGACGGCTGGCGGCCATGGAGCGCGAGCACATCGACCTGCTCGCGGCGCGCTACCACGTGAGCACGCCGGGGCTCGGAGAGATGGCCCTCGGACCCGACGTGAGCGAACTCTATGCTGGGACCAACTCCGAGCCGTCGACCGCCATCGAGTTGCTCGAGCTGGCCGCGGCCCTCGAAGAACGCGCGAAGCAGTTCTTCGCGAGGCGCTCGTCGGAGCTCGTGCGCGGCAGCGCGGTGTGGCGCCTGTATCGTGAGCTCGAAGCGGAGGAGCACGAGCACGTCGCGATGATCGAAACCGAAATCCAGCGCCGAAAGGCCGGGCGAGCGGGGCTGCTCTGAAGCGCGGATCGAAGGGGCCTTCCCGCGATCGCGGCGGTCTCTCCGTGCTCGCCCCAGCGACCGAAGATGCCGCTGCCCCGGGAGCAGTCCCGGAAGCGTGACAGGTCATCGAGCTCCTGCGCGTCGCAGCGCTCAGGCCCGGGCGTCCAGGCCGGATCGCCCAGCCCCACGGCCGGCGCGCGCTCGTCCTGTCCGCAGCTCGCCGGGGCCAACGCCCCCGTGAGCCAAAGTCCCGCGAAACGCATCCCGGACCCTGCCAGCGGAAACCAGCGCTTGCATCGCGCCAGCCGCCGGCGCTAGCACGATCGGGCTTGGAACAGGTCATTCCAGCTCCCGGTATGGTGCTCGCCCAGCGCTATCGGCTGGAGGCCGAGATCGGTCACGGCGGTTTCAGTCAGGTCTTTCGCGCCACCGAGCTGCGCATCGGGCGAGAGGTGGCCATCAAGATCATGAGCGCCGACAGCGTCGACGCCGCCGGCGAGCAGCGCTTCCGACGTGAAGCCGAGCTAGCTCGTCAGCTCACCCATCCCAACACGGTGCACCTGCTCGACTTCGACTTGGGTCGCCGCCCGAGCCCGTTCATCGTGTACGAGCTGTTGTCCGGCGAGACGCTCGAGGCCCTGATCAAGCGCGAGGGGCCCCTCGGCCAGCAGCGCACGGCACGGATCGTCTCGCAAATCCTGAAGAGCTTGATGGAGGCTCACGCGCTTGGAGTCGTGCATCGCGACATGAAGCCGGGCAACATCTTCATTTGCACCTTTGCGGGTGAGTCCGATTTCGTGAAAGTGCTCGATTTTGGGATCGCGAAGACCAGCGAGAGCGCGCCGCTCACCGCCGCCGGCATGGTGATCGGGACGCCGCGCTACATGCCTCCGGACCAGATCCTGGGCCAGCCGCCGATTCCGAGCATGGACCTCTACGCCGTCGGCATGATGCTGGCCGAGATGTCGTGCGGTCATGCGCTGGTGCGCGGAACGCCCCTCGAGGCCGCGCGGGTTCAGCTGTCACCCGATCCGGTGGCCCTGCCAGCGGCGGTCGAACAATCGGTATTCGGCCCCCTGCTCAGGCGCGCCCTCGACAAGGATCCGGCCCACCGCTTTCCTGTCGGCCAGCAGATGCTGACCGTGCTCGAGCAGCTGATCCCGCAGCTTCCCGTGGCGGCGCTCGGGCCGGCGGTGCAGATGCCTCCGGAGGGAGAGCTGCCGTCGGGTCAGGTGGAGACGCTGCTTTTGGCACCGCCCTCGGGGAACCAGCCGACCGAGTTGCTCGCGCCCCCGTCGGGGAACCAACCCACGTTGGTCCAGCCGCTGCAGGCGCCCACGAGCTGGCCGCCTCCGGCGCCGCCGCGGAGCGTGCTCTTGCCCGTCGCCGTGGTCATGAGCGTGCTGGCGGTCGTGGTGCTGGTGGTGTCCGCCGCCCTGGTTTGGCGATGGCGCACCGCGACTCCGGACGCTCCCAGCCCACCGGCGATGCGAACGGCGCCGTAGCTCACAGCAAGGGCAGCGCCAGCGGCACCACGAGCCTCCGCCAGCGCTTCACTCGGCGGCACCGACGATGGCCAACACCGCATCGGCCTCGACCTGTTCCCCCTCGGAGACCAGGAGTTGCTTCACGACCCCTGCCTCCGGCGCCCTGACCGAGTGCTCCATCTTCATGGCTTCGAGCACCACCAGCACGTCGCCGGCCGCGACCGCGGTTCCTTCGAGCGCGACGACCTTGACCACCTTGCCGGGCATCGGCGCGACGCAAGAGCCGGGCGCGACGCTGGTCTGCTTCTCGGGGAAGCGCGGGAGCTCGACCAAGGTGAACGACCCGCCGACCGCGTGTACGAACCAGTGATCGGCGCGGCGACTGACCCGGAACGCCCGACGTGCGCCGGCCTCGTCTTCGAAGCTCACCTGTCGCTCTTCGGCGCTCACGTCACGCACCACGTGCTCGCTGCCGTCGACGCTCATCGCGAGTTTGCCCGACCCGAGTCCCGCGTATTCGACGCGGACGTGGCGATCCGCCAGGCGGTACTCTACCCACTCGCGGCGGTTGGGGTTGTTGCGGAATCCAGGCTCGAGGCCCGGCAAAATCCGGCCATCGCGCCTTCGGTGGTCGCGGCCCGCCAGAGTCGCTGCGACGGCCGCCCAGCGCTCGCGCTCGGCGCGCTTCGGATCCTCGGGCCGCTCCGCGAGGTGCTCGTCGATGAAGTGAGTGTGGGTAGCGCCCGCGCGGAACTCGGGGTGCGACAGCACGCGCAGCAGGAACTCACGGTTCGTGACCAGGCCTTCGGCGCTCAGGCGCGAGAGCGCACCGATCATCTTTTGGATGGCCTCGCCTCGGCTGGGCGCGTGCGTGATCACCTTGGCCAGCATCGGATCGTAGTGGATGCCGACCTCGGAGCCCTGTTCGACGCCCGAGTCCACGCGCAGTCCCGGCATCTCGGGCACGAACCAGTCCACGAGTTTGCCGGTGGTCGGCAAGAAGTGATTGTCGGCGTCCTCGGCGTACAGGCGACACTCGACCGCGTGACCGTTCTGGCGCAGGTCTTCCTGCTGGAACGTCAGCGGCTGACCCTGCGCGATCAGGATCTGCTCGCGCACGATGTCGATGCCCGTCACGCACTCGGTCACCGGGTGCTCGACCTGAAGCCGCGTGTTGACCTCCAGGAAGTAGAAAGCGCCGTCTTGGGCCAGGATGAACTCGACGGTGCCGGCGTTCTCGTAGCCGACGGCCTTGCCCACGGTCACCGCTGCCGCGCCCATCTTGGCGCGGAGATCCGGGTCCAGGGCTGGCGATGGCGATTCTTCGACGATCTTCTGGTGGCGGCGCTGGATCGAGCACTCGCGTTCGAACAAGTGCAGCAGGTTGCCGTGACGATCGCCCAGGATCTGGATTTCGACGTGACGCGGTCGCTCGATGTACCTCTCTACCAGCAGGGTGTCGTCACCGAAGGCGCTCCTGGCCTCGCGCTTGGCGCCTTCGATGGCGGAGAGCAAGTCCTCAGCGCGCCTCACCACCCGCATGCCCTTGCCGCCGCCGCCCGCGCTGGCCTTGAGCAAGCAGCGGAAAGCCCACGGCGCAGCGCGTGTTCGGTCGATGGACTCGGCGGACTGATCGTCGGGCTCGGCGCCGGGCACGACCGGCACTCCGGCAGCGGCGACCAGGCGTTTTGCGGCCTTCTTGGAGCCCATGCTCGCGATGGCCTCGGGGCTGGGTCCGACGAAGATCAAGCCCGCGTCCGCGCAGGCGCGCGCGAACTCCGCGTTCTCGGCGAGAAAGCCGAAGCCGGGGTGGACCGCGTCGGCGCCGGTGCGCCTCGCGGCGTCGATGATGCGATCGACGCGGAGGTAGCTCTCGGCGCTGGGCGGTGGCCCGATGCGCACGGCCTCGTCGGCGGCTCGCACGAAGGGGCGTGGGGTCGGCGTCCGAGAAGACGGCGACTGTCCCGATGCCCATGGCTCGAGCCGTCCACTGGATGCGCAGGGCGATCTCGCCGCGGTTCGCGATCAAGAGCTTCGTAATCGGCCGCATGCGCGGCGCAGGCTAACACAATGCCAACCGTTGCGATCGGCAGGTGCCTTGGACTATGCAGGCGCTTCATGGACTTCCCGCGCCCCGTCGAGTTCGAGCCGAGCTCGTGGCACAGACGATGTTGTCGCCGCGCGTGCGTGGGCTCACGCTCGCCACCCTCGGCCCCGAACCCCTCGACTGGGTTCCGGGTCAGTACGTCGAGGTCGGGCCCGCCGGAGACGACAAGCGCATGCCGCTGTCCATCGCCAGCGCTCCCGACTTTGCGCCCTCGGGGCAATTCGAGCTCGCCGTCGCGGGCGGGGGAGCCCTCGACGACGTGGTGATTGGCGGAGCCGTCGACGTCATGGGTCCGCAGGGCAGCTTCGTGCGCCGAGAGCCGGATGGTGCGCCGGAGGTGTTCGTCGCCACCGGGACGGGGCTGGCGCCCATCCGCGCGATGCTGCACCGCGCGCTGCCGAGGGGGGGGGACTCGCCGATCTTGTTGTTGGCCGGCGCCCGCACCGAGCCGGAGCTCTTGTGGCGGGCCGAACTCGAGCAGCTGTGTGTCAAGCACCCTCGCTTGCGCTACGAGCCGTGCGTGAGTCGCCCCCAGAACGGCTGGTCGGGGCGTACCGGATGGGTACAGAGCCACCTAGCGGAGCTGGTCGCTCCGCTCTCGGGCTCGCGCGTCTACGTGTGCGGCGTCGGCGAGATGGTGGTGGAGTGCGTGGCGCTGCTGACCACCGAACTGGGCGTTCCCGCCGACCGCGTGTTCACGGAGAAACACTGAGTGACAGCCGCGTTTGCGTGACGCATCATCAGCGTCATGTCGGACGGAGACGCCAAACGACTCATCATGGCGCGACGCGCCCGCTTCGTCGCAATGGCCCTTGCGAGCGCCGGAGTTGCTGCCGCCTCGGTCACCGGTTGCGGCGGAGACACTGACGGCGGCGGCAGCGGTGGCACTGCGGCCGTCTCGGGCGGCGGCTCCGGTGGAGCGAGCGGTGGCGCTGCCGGATCGGGTGGCGTGAGCAGTGGCGGCACCGCGGGAACCGACGCCGGGCCGCAGCCGTGTTTGTCGAGGCCACCGCCGGACGCCGGCGACGACGGGCCGCAGGTGTGCCTGTCGCCACCGCCGCCAGACGCGGGTGACGATGGACCGCAGGTGTGCCTGTCGCAGCCGGCGCCCGACAGCGGGGAGTAGGCGCTTCCGCAGCGCGCTTCAGGGACCGCTCAGGATCCCGAAGCCCATCATGCCAAAGAAGAACAGCATCGCGACCACGCTCAGCAGCAGGAGCAGGCCGTTGACGATCACGGCCGCCATCGCGACGGCGCGACTGCCCTGGCGCTCCGCGCTCCGTCCGCGAGCGAGGGCCGCGACCCCGAGCCCGAGCCCGACGAGGTTCAGCACGATTGAGAGCCCACCGCAGCACAGGTAGAGCGGCAGGCTGAGCAGGCCGAGGATCAGCCCCACGAGCCCAAGCGGCTCGGAGCCAGCGCCGCCGGGCTTCTGATAGGCGCTCTCGGCGCTCACGCCCGGCGGTAGCGCGAGTCCGTAGCCACCCACCGGTCCGGTGGGCGGTGGCGGCGGCGCGTGAGGCGGCGGTGGGGCAGGGTTCATGGCTCTTGCATCACCTCCAGCAATCGATCGGGCCGATCGCTCATCAGACCGTCCACGCCCAGCGCGAGGAGGCGGCGCATTTCCGCGGGTTCGTCGATGGTCCACACGTGGACCTGCAGGCCGCGCGCGTGCGCGGTGCGCACGAAGCGTTCCGTGACGACCTCGAGCCCGTGGTAGCTCGGGGGTACCTGAAGCGCGTCGTAGTGCAGGGGAACGACGCGGCCGAGCCCCACCCGCGCCGCTGACCAGAACTCGATCACCTCAAGGGCCGACGCGCTGGTGGCGACCCGACCCCGGGAGAACATGCGAAACTCCCGCGCGAGTCCGGCCTCGGCCGCCGCGACCAAGATGCGGTCGTGCACTCCGTGCTCTTCGATGAAGCGCCAGAGCGCCCGCGGCAACCCCACCTTGCTCTGCTTCATCTCGACGTTGAGCCGGACGTGTGGCGCGATCTCGAATACCTCCGACAAGAGCGGGATGCGTAGCCCCTTGCCGCGCCACGGCCGGGTCTTGCCGTCGGGCGAAAAGCGAAAGCCAGCGTCGAGCTCCTGCAGCTCACTGAGGGAGAAGTCGCGGATGAAGCCGTAGCCGTCGGTGGTGCGCTCGAGTCGGTGGTCGTGGAACACGACCAAGTGCCCGTCGCGGGTCAGGTGAACGTCGGTCTCGAGGTAGCTCACGCCGAGCTCGACGGCGCCGCGGAGCGCCAGGAGCGTGTTCTCCGGCCAGAGCGCGGCGCCTCCCCGGTGCGCGAAGCAGAGCGGGAGTGCGCTGTCGAGATAAGGTTTCTGGTGCGGCATCGACGCTTCGGAGCAGAGTAGCGCAAGCCCTGCGCTCCAGGGGACTTGCGTCGAAGCGGCGGTCCGGCAAGGCTCCGCTCGGAGGTCGTCATGCGCTTCGCCCACGTGCTCTTCGCTGTGTTCCTGATGGTCGTGTCGATGAGCTGCATGGACGGCAAGTTCGGCGCCCTCGGCGGAGCGGCGTGCCCGGCCCTCGGATCGGGCGATCCGATGCAGATGAGCTTCTCGGCCAACGCCAAGGCCAATGCCGAGGTGAGGGCCTTCGTCTCCGCGACAAAGGACTTGATGCAGGCGTCCGTCCAGATGGAAGCGCTGGCCACGACCGCCTGCAGGAACATGGGCCGCGACCTGGGTATCCCGGACACCGCCATGAACGCCAAGAACGACGACCCGGGTGCCTCCGCCCAGGCGGCGTGCGGCGCCCTGGCCGCGCAGATAGACTGGATCCTGAAGCAGGGCATTCAGATCCAGGTCCAGGCCCAGCCACCCCAGTGCCAGGCGGACTTTCAAGCCAAGGCGCAGTGCGATGGGCAGTGCAACGTGCAGGTCGATCCTGGCCAGATAGTCGCGCAGTGCGAACCCGCACGCCTCTCCGGCTACTGCCAGGGCACCTGCGAAGGACGCTGCGAAGGACGTTGCAATGGAACTTGCAACGGGCAGTGCAGTGCAGTGGACGCACAAGGACGCTGCACCGGAGTGTGCAACGGCACTTGCACCGGCAGTTGCGACGCCACCTGCCACGCAAAGTGCCAAGGCCAGTGGCAGGCGCCGAAATGCGAAGGCTACGTGCAGGGCCCGAGCGCGTCGGGGGAGTGTCAGGCGAGCTGCAGCGCTCGGGCGAGCCTCCGGGCTCAGTGCACCCCGGGCCAGGTGAACGTCAACGTCGGGCAGAACGTGGACGCGGCCATGCGCCTGGCGGCGACGCTCCGGGCCAACCTGCCCTACCTGCTCCAGGCCGAGATCGGCCTCGGCAAGCGGGTCCTGGGCGACGTGAAGGTGGTCGTCGATGTCGGTGGACGCCTGCCGAAAATCATCGGCAATGCTGGCGCGCAGGCCGTCGCGTGCGTCGCGGCCGCGGCCCACGCCTCCGCCCAGGCGTCGGTGCGCATCAACGTCAGCGTTCAGGCGAGCGCCAGCGTCAGCGGTCGTGTCGGCGCGGGTTCGGGGTGAGAAGAGTTCACCTTCGAGCGCGCTTCGCTCTCGCCGCCCTGGCGATCGGGCTGACGAGTTGCGGCGGTCGTCCGGCGCGGACCGTCGCGCCCGCTCGGGCCCTGGCGATCCAGTACGGAGTGGAGGCCGAACGACCCCCCGAGAGCTTCGAGTTCACGCTCGGGGACAAGGGCCTGGCGCGGCTCGTGCTCCGCAGAGCGCGGCGCAACGAGCCTTACGCTCCGGTCGGCTTCTTCGCTGTGCGCCCGAAGCCCAGTGACCAGGGCCAGATCGAGAACGTGATCCGAGACTTCGCGCTGCTCGATCGTTCGGATGAGCCGGGGTTCACCGCGGGCGGCTCGGGCCACCTCCGTCTGGCGCACGGCACGAGGCGCGCCGAGGTTTCGCTCCTGGCAAAGGACGAAGGCGCGAACTCGCTGCGTTTGCTGCTCGACGGTCTGGTCGAGGCCGCGAGGCAGCGTCCGCTCGCGGCCCTGAAGGTCGTCTCGAGCGCGCAAGTCGATGGGCCGAACGTGGCCGTGGACCTGACGCTGTCACACCGTGGGGTCGAGCCTCTGGAGCTTTCCATCTTCGAGCCCAAGGCGCCCAACGGTACGCTCACGGTGCGGGTGGTATTCGAGCGAGGGGGGCGCCTCGCGGACGAGCGCTTCCTCTCCCCCGATGACGTCGCCCGCCTGATCGCCAGAAAGAAGCTGCCCTCCGGCCGGCACGCGCTGAAACCCGGTGAACGACTGGTGGTGCCGCTGCCCCTCGTGGCGTTACCCCCCAGGCCTTCGGAGCTCGCGCTGCGCGTCGAGGTCGGCGTCACGGGTCGGCTGCGGGGCCAAGAGGCGCAACTCCTCGCGTCTTCCCCGCTGTCGCCCATCGAGCCCGAGGCGCCGCCCGAGGACTGAGCGCCGCGCGCAACCCGGCGAGCGAGCGAGCCGAAGTCGGTCCATGATGCGAGACATGAGGCTCGGAGCGGCGTTGGCGACGTTGGCGGCGATCTTCGCGCTGGGGTCGTGCAGCTCCGGCGACGACGACGAGTCCGGGGCGTCGCCCGGTAGCGGCGGGCTTGGGGGAAGCGCAGCAACCGACGCCGGAGATGTCGGGGTCGATATGGACGCCGCCGACGCCATCGACGCGCCCGAGTCGGCACCCGACGTGGAGCCGCCCGCTGCCTGCTCCGCGGACATGCTGTTGGTCGAAGCCGCGTGCATCGATCGCTACGAGGCGCCCAATCAGGTCGGCGCTCTCCCCCTCGTGATGTTCACCTTCGACGAGAGCGAGGCCTGGTGTCAGGCCCGCGGCAAACGTCTGTGCTTCGACGACGAGTGGACTCGAAGCTGCGAAGGACCGACGGGCACGACCTACCCCTACGGTGATCAACACGTGGCCGGGATCTGCAACGACGACGAGACCTGGAAGCTCTACGATCAGAGCAAGCTCAACGGTTGGCCGTGGACGGTCTCGAAGCCGAACGTCGAGTCACTCGCGCAGCTACTCGAGGCCACTCGGGCGGTCTCGGCCTCCGCCAAGGTGGCGGCAGATCACGTGGAGATGCTCTACCAAGCCGAGCCGAACGGATCGAACGGCGGCTGCGCGGGTCCAGACGGCGTCTTCGATCTCTGCGGCAACGTCGAGGAGTGGACGCGCCGGCGTGATGGTGGCTCGGGCAAGGACTTCACGGGATCGCTCAAGGGGCGCTATTGGGCCGAGGCGCGCACCTGCCAGAACGCGGTCGTGAATCACGGCAACGCCTTCCGATTCTACGAGATCGGGTTCCGGTGCTGCAAAGACCCAGTGACGCTGGAATGAACCCGACACTTCCCGCGTGCGCGGCGCTTTCGTTCCCGATACGATGCAGCCAGGGTCGCGGGCTGCAACGCTGCTGGTGGCGATGCGGGCACTGAGACGATCATCAAGCAGATGAACACCAACGGGGTCTCGACCTTCGTCATCGGCTTCGGATCGGGCATTGATCCCGTGCAGATGAACAAGTTTGCCGTTGCGGGCGGCGTGCCCAACAACGACCCGACGACCAAGTACTACCAGGCCAACGACGCGACCAGCCTCTCGGCAGCCCTGAGCAAGATCGCAGGCAGCATCGCGAGCTGCTCGTTCTCCCTGAACAAGACCCCGAAGGATCCGAGCAAAGTCTTCGTATTCTTCGACAACGCCAAGCTGCCGCGAGACAAGACCCATCAGAGTGGTAGGGACTACGACTCGACGACCAATCAGATTACGTTCTACGGAACTGATTGCGACAAGCTCAAGGCCCAGCAGGTGAAAGACGTGGACGTCGTGTTCGGTTGCGATCAGCCGACGCCCGGCTGATCTGGGCGTTGTCAGTCGCGATTGCGGTGTGGGCAATCGCGCCCGCGGCGCGGGCACAACAGGACGTCGATCGCCCGCGGGCGATGGGCGATACCAGCGTGGCCTACCCGGTCGGGGGCAAGGGCGACGCCCGCGTCGTCCTCGAACTCGTGATCGGTCTCGACGGCGCAGTCCGCGACGTGACCGTGGTCAGCGGTGAACCCCCGTTCGCGGAAGCGGCAGCGCGAAGCGCCTACCGTTGGACTTTCGATCCGGCCAAGCGCGGGGGAAGGGCGGTCGCCTCGCGGATCCGCTTCGAGCTCCGGTTCACCGAGCCGCCTTCGTCTCAGCCGCCGACCGATACGCCTCCGGCGGCCAGCGCGCCGAAGCCGCCGGCATCCCGGGCGAGCGAGCAGATAGAGGTCGTCGTGCACGGAGACAAGCTCGCGCCGACTGTGCGTAGCTTCACCCGCGCCGAGGTGCGCGAGCTGCCGGGCAGCTTCGGAGATCCATTCCGGGCGATCGAGGCGCTGCCCGGCGTCACGCCCATCATCAGCGGCGTGCCCTTCTTCTTCGTGCGCGGAGCTCCGCCCGGCAACGTCGGCTACTTTCTCGACGGCATCCGAGTCCCGCTGCTCTACCACGTCGGCTTGGGCCCGTCGGTCGTCCATCCCGGCATCATCGAGCGTGTGGACCTGTACCCGGGCGGCTACCCGGCGCGCTTCGGGCGCTTCGCCGGCGGCATCGTCGCGGGTGAAACGACCCCACCTCGACCCGAGCTGCACGGCGAGGCGAACCTGCGCTTGATCGACGCCGGCGCCCTGATGGAAGCGCCCTTTGACGGCGGACGCGGTACGGCCCTGGCCGGCGGTCGATACTCCTACACGGGGCTCTTGCTCTCGCTGCTCTCACCGGAGGCGGTGCTCGAATATTGGGACTACCAGCTGCGCGTCAGCCACGACGTCAGCGCCCGTGACACGGTTACGCTCTTCTCCTTTGGCGCGTACGACTTCCTCGGTGAGAAGCGAGAGGGCCGGGTCGAGACATTGCTCGGGACCGAGTTTCATCGTGTGGACTTGCGCTGGGATCGGCGCGCCACCCGCGACACGGACGTACGCATGGCGCTCACGGCAGGCTACGACCTCACGCGCGGGGGTGATGAGGATTTCTACATGCGCGACCGGATGCTGGCGCTCCGCAGCGAGGTGCGCCATCGCCCCAGCCGGGACGTAGCGCTGCGCGTCGGGGCGGACGTGGCGCTGGACCACTACGACGTTCACACCCCGAACTTCGCCGAGGACGCCGACGACCAAGAGGACTTCGAGCGACTCTTTCCCGAGCGGACCGATCTGGCGATGGGGGTCCACGGCGAGCTCGCGCTGGAGGTCGCGCGGGGAATCAGCGTGACTCCCGGCCTGCGGCTCGATCTGTATTCCTCGGACGGCGCGTCGCGCCTCGGAATCGACCCGCGGATCTCGGCCCGATTCGAGATCACGCCCAAGCTCCGCACTATCCACGCCTTTGGCATCGCGCACCAGCCGCCCTCGTTCGTGGTGCCGGTGCCGGGGTTTCAGCTGGCAGGACTGCGCGGAGGCTTGCAGCGGAGCCTCCAGTCTAGCGCAGGCGTCGAGTACGATCTGCCCGAAGACTTCACCGGCTCGCTCACGCTGTTCCAGAACGTCTTCTTCGACATGACGGATCGCCTTGGCGGTGGTGGTGACGATGACGACCTCGATCGGCGCAGCTTGGGTTCGGCCGTGGGTGCGGAAGTCATGCTGCGTCGCCCGCTGACCCAGCGCCTCGGCGGCTACTTCGCGTACACTCTGAGCCGTTCGACTCGAAGCTTCGGTCGCGAGCACTTCCCCGCGGCCTTCGACCGCACGCACGTCCTGAACCTGGCGCTCGCCTACGACCTCGGTCGCCGCTGGCGTGCCGGATCGCGACTGGTCTACTACTCGGGATTTCCAGCCGAGGAGGCCACCTCGACCGAGGTCCGATCCAAGAGCCCGAAGCGCGTCCCGGATTTCTACCGCGTGGATCTGCGCCTCGAGAAGCGTTGGCGCCTCGGCGAGAGCGGCTACTGGGCCTTCGTCGTCGAGGTGCTGAACGCAACTCTCAGCAAAGAGCCTGTGGACCTGAACTGCGACGAGACGGGCAAGTGCCGCGCCCAGGAGATCGGGCCGGTCACCATCCCGAGCATCGGAGTGGAGGCGTTTTTCTGATCTGAGAGGGACGACATTCAATGACCATCGACCTCGATTTCGAGTCTCTACTGTCCGCGCCCGAGAGCGACGTCTGGGCGGAGGTGTCCACTTTGGAAGGCGTGAACCGAGAGCTGGCGCCTTGGGTTGCCATGGCTGCGCCGCCCGAGGCTCGGCGGCGTTCGCTCGAGGACGCGCCGCCGGGCGAGCCACTCTTCGCCTCGATCTTGCTCGCGTTTCGCGTACTGCCTTTCGATCGTCACCAGCTTCGGCTGGTCGAGGCCAGCCGCGGCCACTTTCTCGAGCGCTCGCGCTCGACCCTGCAGCGCGTGTGGGAGCACGAGCGCTGGGTCGAGGCGGTTCCCGGGGGACACGCGTCCGCGACCGTTTGCGGGTAGAGCCTCGATTTGCGCCGGAGGCGTTGACACGTGGCATTGTCAGCGCGCTCTTTCGCTGGCGTCACCGCCGATTGCGCGCGAGATTCGGTCAGCTCGAGAGCCACAGCTGATGCAGCGCTCGGAAGGGTTGCGTGCAGAAGTCGCCCGCAGCAACGTGCATGTCGTCACCGTGTATCCGGGACCGGTCCGAAGCGCGATGGAGGCCGCGGGACGCTCGGCCTTCGAGGCGACGGCGGCGGCACGCTACGTTCCGACGGGCGACTCGGACGTGCTGGCCGCGTTGGTGCTCGCTGCCGTGAAGAAGAAGCGGCCTCGGGTGATCTACCCCAAGAGCTACGCCGTGGCGCGTTGGTTCCCCGGAACGACGCGCTGGCTCACCGATCGATTCACTCCGCAGCTGAAACGACTGCCGGGGTGAGGACTCTCGGTGCATGCAGCCCGAGCTCGACATCCCCAGTACGACCGGCATCGAAAGCAACACTCAGACGCCGCTCAGCGTCAGGACTTCGCGCAGGCAGCCGCCCGCTACTCGCCGGCTGCTTCGAGTGCGGCGTCGCTGCCGGCGCTCCCGTCGAGTGCGGCGTCGCTGCCGGCGCTCCCGTCGCTGCCGGCGCTGCCCCCGAAGCTCGATCCGCCGCTGCCGGCGGTTCCCCCACCGCTGTTGCCTGCGGTGCCCCCGGTCGCGCTCGTGCCCCCGGCGCCTCCTCCAATGGTGGGAGCGAGTGTCCCGGTGTTGTCAGTGGCGCAGGCGACGATCAGCGATACCGCGAGCAATCCCGTCCAGTTCCACACAGACTTCAAGCTAGCACGAGCGCGGCTGCGTGCCGCATTCGGCTGCGCCGTGCTACACCAATCGGCTTGGGAGGCGACATGTTTACGCGCCGCATCTTGGTTGGTCCTGTCATTGCGTTGTTGGGGCTGTCCGCCTGCGGCGGAGACGACGACGTAGGTTTCAATGCGTCGGGCGGGTCGTCGGCTGGCGGCGCGGGCGGGACTGGCGGCGGCAGCGGCGGCAGCGTGACGGGCGGCAGCGGCGGCAGCGTGACGGGCGGCACCGGCGGCAGCGTGACGGGCGGCACCGGCGGCAGCGTGACGGGCGGCAGCGGCGGCAGCGTGACGGGCGGCACCGGCGGCAGCGTGACGGGCGGCACCGGCGGCAGCGTGACGGGCGGCAGCGGCGGCAGCGTGACGGGCGGCAGCGGCGGCAGCGTGACGGGCGGCACCGGCGGCAGCGTGACGGGCGGCACCGGCGGCAGCGTGACGGGCGGCACCGGCGGCAGCGTGACGGGCGGCACCGGCGGCAGCGTGACGGGCGGCACCGGCGGCAGCGGCGGCGGCTGCAATGGGGCGGCGGACTGCAATGACGGCGACGCATGCACCAATGACGTCTGTGGGGGCGGCGTGTGCTCGAACCCCAAGATCGATCTCAACGACAACGACGCATGCACCCTCGATCTCTGCGACAAGACCACGGGTGTCTCGCACCTCAAGGAGCAGACCCTCTTCGCGGAGGGCTTCAGCGACAACTCCGCCGGGTGGGTCCTCGGCAACGAGTGGCAAATCAAACCGGCCGTGGCGTCGAGCGGCGGCATCTCTGGCGGCAACGATCCCGCTTCGGATCACAGCCCTACCAGCGACAACGGCGTGGCTGGGGTGGTGGTCGGCGGCTTCCCCGCGAAGACCACGCATGGGTTCTACTACTTGGAGAGCCCCGCGGTCGACGCAACCAAGGCGCCCGCCGGCACCTCCGTCGAACTGCGCTTCTGGCGCTGGCTCAATGCCGACTACGCGCCCTACATGAACAGCCGCATCGAGGTCTGGGACGGTGCGCAGTGGGTCGTGCTGTGGAACACCGCGAGCCAGCCGTCACCGGTGCTCTTGATTGACGCGCCGCCCCGCGGCATGGGCTGGTATCCGATGTCGTTCGACATCACCGCTCAAAAGAACGCGCAGCTCAAGGTCCGCATCGGTTTCGACATCGGCAACGTGCAGGTCTACGACATCGGCGGATGGACCGTCGACGACTTGTCCATCGTCGCTACCGCGGTCAAGACCGACGCCGACCAGTGCACGACCATGGCCTGCAACCCGGCGAGCGGCGCCCAGTTTGCGAAGCTGCCCACCGACGACTCCAATGCCTGCACCATCGACTCGTGCAACACCTTCGGGGGGCTGTCCCATGTCCCCAAGACGCGGCGCTTCTTCGAGAGCTTTGCGGACAACAACGCCAACTGGAACCTCGGGCAGCAGTGGCAGATTGCGCCGGCCAAGAGCAGCACCTGCGGCAGCTCGACCTGCGGAGGCAACGATCCAGGCAGCGATCACAGCCCCGGCAACGACAACGGCGTGGCCGGCGTGGCCATCGGCGCCTGTACCGGAACCGCGCAGCACGGCGACTACTGCATGACGAGCCCCAACATCAACCTGACCTCGGAGCCGGGAGCGGTGAGCCTGTCGTATTACCGCCATCTGCACTCGGATCAGGGCCCGTACATGACCAACCGAGTGGACGTGACCAGCAACGGCGGCAGCAGCTGGACTGCGGTTTGGAACTCTGGGAACCAGTGCATCGGCGACGCCCAGTGGTCGCTCCAGACCTTCGATGTCACGGCGCACAAGAGCGCGAGCTTCCGGGTCCGCTTCTGCTACGCCATCCCCCAATCGCAGGCCTACGACGTCGGCGGTTTCAACCTGGACGACGTGTCGCTCTACGACCCGGCCTGCGTCCAGCCCTGAGGCGTCCGGGGGGCGAGGGCCCTCAGTGCCGGAATACGCCGAAGCTCATGGTGCCGGCGACGGGCGCGGTGTGCGCCGCGGACAGCGCGATCCCGACCACGTCGCGCGTGTGTCGCGGGTCGATGATGCCGTCGTCCCACAGGCGGGCGGTGGCGAAGAACGGGTCGCTCTCCTGATCGATCTTCATCTCGATCATCTGCTTGGCCATCGCCAGCTGCTGCTCGTCGACGGCGCTGCCCTTCTTGGCCGCGGCCTCGCGCTGGATGATGTCGAGCACGCCGGCGAGCTGCTTGCCGCCCATCACCGCGATGCGGTGGTTGGGCCAGGTGAAGCAGGAAGCGCGGATCGTAGGCGCGGCCGCACATGGCGTAGTTGCCGGCGCCGTAGCTCGCGCCGATCATGATGGTGATGGCGGGCACCGTGCTGTTGGACACGGCGTTGATCAGCTTGGCGCCGTTCTTGATGATGCCCTCTTGCTCGTACTTCTTGCCGACCATGAAGCCGGTGATGTTCTGCAGGAACAGCAGCGGCATGCTCGCTCTGGTTGCACAGCTGGATGAACTGCGCGCCCTTGTTGGCGCTCTCGCTGAACAGGATGCCGTTGTTGGCCAGGATGCCCACCGGGTAGCCGTGGAGGTGCGCCCAGCCGCACACCAGCGTGCTGCCGTAGAGCGGCTTGAACTCGCGAGAAGCGCGAGCCGTCGACGACGCGCGCGATGACCTCGCGCGAGTCGAAGGGGACGCGGATGTCGGCGCTCGCGATCCCCAAGAGCTCGTCGGGGTCGTAGCGCGGGGCTTCGACGTCGCGCGCCGGGCGGCGGCCCGGTCTTCTTCCAGTCCAGGTGCGCCACGATCTCGCGCGCCAAGCGGATCGCGTCGCGCTCGTCCTCGCGCCAGGTAGTCGCTGACGCCGGACACCGGCTGTGCATCTCGGCGCCGCCCAGCGACTCGTGGTCGGTCTCCTCGCCGGTGGCCATCTTCACCAGCGGCGGCCCGGCCAGGTAGACCTGGGCCTGCTGCTTGCACCATCACGACGTAGTCGCTCATGCCCGGGATGTAGGCGCCGCCGGCCGTCGAGCTGCCGAACACGACGCAGACGGTCGGGAGGCGCTCCTCCGAGCGTCGGGTCAGATCGCGGAAGCCGCGCCCGCCGGGCACGAAGATCTTGTGCTGGTTGGGCAGGTCGGCGCCGGCGCTCTCGATCAGGCTGATCGCCGGGCAGGCGGTTCTGCTCGGCGATCTCCGCCAGCCGGCGCGTCTTCTTCACGCCCGAGCTCGTTGATGGCGCCGCCCTTGACGGTGGACTCGCTGGCGGTGATCACGCACTCGACCCCGCTCACCACGCCGATGCCGCCGATCATGCTGGCGCCCGTGGCGTGACCGTCGACCTCGTGCCCGGCCAGGGCGCACAGCTCGAGGAAGTAGCGCGTCGCGATCGAGGAGCAGCTCGACGCGCTCGCGCGGCAGGAGCTTGCCGGCGCGTTGGTGTCGCGTGACGTACTTCTCGCCGCCGCCCGCCCGTGACTTTGCCAGGGCCGCGTTCAGCGCGTCGATGCTCCGAAGGTTGGCCGCGTGGTTCGCCTGGTATTCGGCGCTCTTTCTGTCGATCTTGGTCGCAATGACCGGGTAGGGCTGCTCGGCGCGCATGGCGCACGCACGCTACCTCGGGGGCGCGGGGTGTCAACGCGCGGCGCTGGAGAGCACGCGCCGCGCGGTCGTGGCGAGCGGTCCCTCGGGGACCACGATGAACCCGGCGCCGCGCGCATCGAGGATTGCGACCCGCGCTCCCGGCCCCGAAGGGGGCACCGCGACGGCGGCCGGCACGGCCACGGCGTCCTTGCCAAGCCGCCGCTGGTGCTCCCAGAGCGATTCTTGTTGCTCCAGCGAACGCTTCGTCGGCCACGCAATGGGGCAACTGGGCAGGCGCTCGAGCGTCAGCTCGCGCTCGCCACCACACGCAGCCACGCTCGCGGCGAGGGAGGCCACGTCGGCGCGCGACTCGCGGCGGATCTCGGCCATGCGCCCCGGCAGTGTGACCAGCAGCTGAAGCTGCCGGAGCGATAGGAACAGCGCTATGCCCAACAGGATCCGGTCGACGCGCCGCGGGAGGCGCTTGGACGGACGGTACAGGCGGACATAGGCGATGACGAACAGCGCGAGCAGTACAACCGCGCTGAGCATCCGTATTCGCAGCGCCTCGAGCTGAAACACCAAGCTCGCCTGGAGGGCGAGCTCCGTGGCGAAGGCGGCTCCGACGCCCGCGCTGCGGCGTACCACCACGTAGAGCACGAACAGGCTGATGCCGTTCATCATGATGAATGGCACGCGCATGGCGCGGTCGGGATCACTCGCGTGCTCGAGGACAGCGACCTCCCCCGGGTCGAAGGGCACCACCGTCGAGAGCCAGTAGCGCAGGACGGCGCCGCCCACGAGCGTGGCCACGAGCGAGCCGGCTTCGACCCAGAACCAGTCTCTCGACTTCGGCTGAGCTGAAGTCACGCCTGCGGTTAGAGCATCTTCGGGGTCTCCGAGACAGTCCCGCGCCTAGCAGCGGGCAGTTGCGATGGCAGCGAGGCAGGGCCCATAATCGAGGAATGACGCTGACGTCGCGCGCTCGGGTCGTGCTGGTCGGTCGCCGGCTCGAGCACAACGAGAACCTCGGGCTCGCGTACCTGGCGGGCGCGCTCGTGCAGGCCGGGATGACCGTAGAGCGCCACTACGTCAACGACGCCGTCGAGCTCGAGCGGGCCGTGACCGCGATCTTGGCGCGCCCTCCCGAAGTGGTTGGCCTCTCGCTGGCCGACGGCGGCTCGGCGATCTTGCCGCTGGCCGTGGGCGAAGCGCTGAGCCGCGCGGGGTTTCGCGGTCACGTCACCGCGGGTGGGCAGTTCGCGACGCTGGCCCGCGACTGGCTGCTCGGGCGGCACGAGTGGCTCGACAGCGTGGTCCGCTTCGCCGGCGAGGGCCCCATCGTCGAGATTGCGCGCCGGGTCGCGGAGGGACGAAACGTCGACGGCATCGGGGGCGTCACCACGCGGGCGGGCGACGGGGCGCCCGCAGACGTACTCGATTCGGTGTCCCAGAGCGTTCACCCGCTTCGCGACGAACTGCCGGAGATCCTGGGCTACAAGGCCGCGCACATGGCCGCGTCTCGCGGGTGCCTGGGCCGCTGCCAGTACTGCGGTCCCGCAGCGCTGCACACGCTCGAGCGCCGCGAGGGCGTGCGGGCCGGCGTCGCCAAAGAAGTGCTGACGCGCGCTGGCGTTGGTGGGGTGCGCCGGCGCGAGATCGACGCCGTGTGCGACGAGATGGCGGAGCTCTGGCACCGCCGAGGCGTGCGCTATTTCTACTTCGTGGACGAGCACCTGTTGCCTTACGCGGAGCACGAGGCCCTCGAGTACCTGAGGCTTTGGAAGCGGGGCCTCGCCGAGCGCGGGGTTGGCGCGTTCGGTATTGGGACCATGCTGCGGGCCGACCGCATCACGCCCGCCATTGTCGCGGCCTTCGCCGAGCTGGGGCTGGTGCGCGTATTCGTCGGGCTCGAGCTCGCGACAGCCGAGGAGGGGCTCCGCTTCGGACGTCCGCCGCCGGGCGAACCGGAGCTCGCGCTGCTCGAGCAACTCGCCGACCTGGGCGTAGTGACGGTCTCGAACCTGATGCTGGTCAACCCGTGCTCGACTCCCGAGACCATCGCGAGCGGCATCGATCTCCTCGACCGGGTGCCGCGCGGCGTGTTCGAGGCGACGCGCATGATGGTCTACCACGGCACGCGCCTGCATCAGACCATGCAAGAAGAGCAGCGCCTGATCGGCAACCCGTTCCGATACGGCTACACCTTCAGCGACCCGCGAGTGGAGCGCTTCGCGGAGATCTTCATGCGTCTGCGTGCCGAAGCGTTCTGGGACTACAG
This sequence comes from uncultured delta proteobacterium, assembly GCA_963716725.1. Classification (GTDB taxonomy): domain Bacteria; phylum Myxococcota_A; class Polyangia; order Polyangiales; family Polyangiaceae; genus JADJKB01. The sequence continues at coordinate 133,967 of CAVQUB010000020.1, read as the reverse complement.
CGTCGCGTTCCGCACGCACGACGCGTTCCTTGCGCTCGGGCTCGCGAGGCGATTGCATGCCGAGCGCGTGGAGCCGTCGTGGGTCGAGCGGCTGGAGCGGGCGCGGGCCCGGGTCAATCGTCTGTACGTCGAGAGCTACCGGAGCGCGCTCGAATCTAGCGCTTTCGGGCGGCGGCTTCGCGGAGGCGGTTCCCCTGGTGCGTGCGGCGAGGTCACGGGCGGCCGAGATCGAGGCGGAACTCGAGAGCATCGAGGACAAGCTCGGACGGCTTGGGTCACGTCGGATCTTCGCGCCGATGCGGGCTGCTGCGGCTTCCTTCGTGAGCTTCGTGGTGTCTGCCGCCTGCGCTCGGGAACCGGCGCCGGCCGTGGCTCTGGGCCCCGCACCGGTCGACACCTCGTCGGTGGGCGCCGTCGCGCCGATGGCGGACGCGAGCACGCCCCCGCATGCGCTCGCCGACTCCGCCCCAGCGAGCGAAGAAGTCGTCACGCCCGACGCCTCCGAGACGCGAGTGTGCTCGGCGGACGAGCGCCAAGAAATCGAACGCGCCGCTCTCGGCATCGTCGCCGCCGCGGACGCGTGTTTCACCGGGAACGTCTCCTTGGGAGAGTCCCCTCGGGCGACCGAGTCCACGATCGGATACGGTGCCCTGTGCCGACTCGACGCACGTGGCGACGTGCGCAAGGTCGAGCAGGCCCTGGCTACACGTGGCGCGAAGTGCGCGCAGCCCGATGGCAACGAGTTGTTGATGCCGGTGAGCGGCAGGAGCCAGCGCGACGTGCACGCAGCGGCCAGAGCCGTCGCCGCCTGCCCGAGCATGGCGTTGAACGCCGCGGTGCGCGTGGTGCTCGATGCCAAGGGCCGCGTTCAGCGGGTCGACGGCGGATCGCCGGCACACGCGCGCTGCGTCCGCCGCGTGCTCGCCGGGCTTAGCTTTCCGTGCCTCGCGAGTTTCGAGGTGTGCCCCGAGAACGTGATCATCGAGTGAAGGTCTGTCGAAGAATGGCGGAGCGCAGGCCGGCGGAGCCGGCCCACCCCGTCGGGTATCGCGAAGCGCGTCGCGTGGGGTGGGGCCCCAACGAATTCACTTCGGTGGGGCGGGGAGGCGCGTGCCTCCCCGATGACAAAGTGAAAGAGCTGTCGAATTTTCGACAGCTCTTGAGTGGCGACTGGCGCTGCCTCCACCGGTCGATGGACGACGCGGGGGATCGCCGCCAGAGTCGGGGTTCGGGGTCTCGAGCGCCGCGCGGCCGCATGACGCGGAGGAAACTCTGCGAGCTTGCTGAAACGAGCCAGGGCACTACGCTGGCTCGCCATGCACCTTCGTCCTTCGCTCCTCTTGGTTTTGCTCTGCGCCGCCTGTGGCCCCAAGCCTGAGGCCGAAGCACCGCCCGCCGAGCCGCCCACGACCCCGTCCACGCCGGCAACGGCACCCGAGCCCCGGCGCCCAGCGCGGAAGAGCTCGAGAAGCGGAAGGTCGACGATGCGGCCAGGAAGAAGCTCGCTCAGCTCGAGGTCGACGCCAAAGCCGAGCGCGCGCGCTTCAACGACGAGCTTCGCGCTGCGGTCAAGGCGATTGGCGAAAAGAAGTTCCCGAATCCGCGCGCAGCCATCGAAGCTGCGCTCGCCAGCCCGCACCGCCAGCCCGGCAACGCCGAGCGCGATCCGCACCGCCGCCCACTACAGACGCTGACGTTCCTGGGATTGCGCCAAGACATGACGGCGATGGAAGTCGGCGGCGGCGACGGCTGGTACACGGAAATCCTGGCGCCGGTACTGCGGAGCCGAGGCAAGCTGGTGGTCACGGCCCTCGATCCAAAGGGCCCGGAGACCGCGCCGGGCACGTTTTACGGTCGGCGCTTTCGCCACTACTTGGACAAGTCCGAGGAGCTGTCCGGTAGGGTCGAGGTGGTCGTTGTCGATCCCCAGAACATGGTCTTGGGCCACGAAGGCCAGGTCGATTTGGCCCTGGTGTTCCGAGAAATGCACAACTGGCATCGCCGCGGACGGCGCGTGAAGGCGAACCTGGAGCAGATCCATGCGGCGCTGAAGCCGGGCGGCACCCTGGGCGTGGTCCAACACCGCGCAGCCGAAGGAGCCAATGCCGACCAGAGCGCCGAGAAGGGATATCTGCCCCAGGCGTGGGTCATCGAGCAGGCAAAGGCGGTGGGTTTCGTGCTCGTGGCCAAGAGCGAAGTCAACGCCAACGCCAAGGACACCAAGGACTACCCCGAGGGCGTGTGGTCGCTGCCTCCCGCGCTTCGCCAGGGCGACAAAGACCCCGAGAAGTTCGTGGCCATCGGCGAAAGCGACCGGATGACGCTGAAGTTTCAGAAGCGCGTCGGCAAGTGAACGTCAGCGTGATTCGAAGCGCACGTAGCTCATCGTCGCGGTGAGCTTCGAGACGAGCTTCTCTTCGCCGCTGGCGAGGGCGTACACCCAGGCCTCCGTAGCGACGATGTTGCGTCCCGGTTTGATTACCTCGGCGCGGCAGCGCAGGCGTTCGCCGAGCGCAGGCCGGAGCAGCTGGATCTTGAATTCGACGCTGAGCGTTGCGACTCCGGGGGGCGCGAGCGTGCCGGCAGCGGCCCCCGCGCTGTGGTCCGCGAGCGTGGCCTGGACCCCAGCGTGTACGACGCCGTCTTGCTGCAGGTGGCGAGGCTCGACCGTCAGCTCCGATTCGACCCAACCCGGACCGAGGTCAACGAGGCAAACGCCGAGGTCGCGCACGAAGTTCGCCTGGCTGAATATTTCGCTGACGCGCTGGCGCCAGTCGGGGTCTTTGGATTCGAACATTGGTGAGCTCCTTGCGGCGCGATCAGCGGAGGCGCTTGGCGTAGACTTCTTTGCCGTTCACGGTGATGGTGCAGCTGCGGAACCACGGTGAGCTCGTGGCCCTCCCCCGCTGGCGCCGAATTTAGCATCGCGTCCGCGCCGAGCCGGATCAAAGCGGGTCCGTTCGAAACTCGTGTTGCACGCCGGGGGCGAGCCCCTTACCCTCCGCGCGCCCAGCCGATGACCTCCTCCGCCGTGACCCGCATCGAAGTCGCCGTGCGTCCCGAGCTTTCCGACGCGCGCGGGGCCGGAGTATCGGCCACCATCCGGAGCTTTCTCGGGATTGACGTGGGCCGGGTGCGCACGCGCGACGTGTATCGGATCACCGGCGAATTGAGCGCCGGCGAGGCCGAGAAGGTTCGCGCGGAGTTCACCTGTCCGGTCCTCCAAGTCAGCGCGCTCGGCAAGCTCGAGGGGGAACACTTCGACGTCGCGATCACCGTCGGCTTCAAGCCCGGCGTGACCGACCCGGTGGGCAAGAGCGCGCAGGTCGCGGTCGAGGACACGCTGGGACGCAAGCTGCCAGACCGGGCGGCCGTCTACTGCCTCGACGCTCTACCTGCTCGACGGAGTCGATCGCGACCAGGCGGAGCGCATCGCGCTCGAGCTGCTGGCCAACCCGGTGATCCAGACCACGCGCATCGAGACCTGCGACGAGTGGAGCGCAGCGCCCCCGGACCTCTCCGTGCCGCGTGGTCGCGAGCCACGACACCCCGGCCGTCGCCATCGTCGACTTGGCGGGACCGACGACGAGCTGAGGCGCTGAGCCGCGAGAGGCTGCTTGGCGCTCTCGTCGGCGGAGATGCGGGCGATCCGTGATCACTTCCGCGCGCCAGGCCGAGCCAGCGAGGCGAGGCGCAGCGCGGGCCTGGGCGACCGAGCCGACCGACGTGGAGCTCGAGTGCCTGGCGCAGACCTGGAGCGAGCACTGCAAGCACAAGATCTTCAACGCCACGATCCGCTACCACGAGGGTGAGCGCGACCGCCGGAGACGATCGGCTCCGCTGTTCAAGACCTACATCCGCGGCGACGACCGAGGCGGTCGAACGTGCGGTGATCGAGCGCGAGAGGACGGACGCTCGTGGCTGGTCTCGGTGTTCCACGACAACGCCGGCGTCGTCGGCCTTCGACGACCAGCGTCCACCTGGTCTACAAGGTCGAGACGCACAACTCCCCGTCGGCGCTCGATCCCTACGGCGGCGCGATCACCGGGATCGTCGGCGTCAACCGCGATCCCGTTCGGCACCGGGCTCGGCGCCGAGCTGCTGGTCAACGTCTGGGGCTACTGCTTCGCCTCGCCGTTCTACGACGGGCGAGCTGCCCACGGGCCTGCTGCACCCGCGGCGGATCCGCGACGGCGTGCACCGAGGGCGTGATCGACGGCGGCAACCAGAGCGGCATCCCCTACGGCCGCGGGCTGGGAGCTCTTCGACGACCGCTACCTGGGCAAGCCGCTGGTCTTCTGCGGCACCGTCGGCTCGCTGCCGGTCACCGTGGCCGGACGGCCCGGCGAGCGAGAAGGGCGCGCGGCCCGGCGACCGATCGTGATGATCGGCGGGCGGATCGGCGCCGACGGCATCCACGGCGCGACCTTCTCCTCGGCGGCGCTCGACGAGAGCGCGCCGGTCCAGGCGGTGCAGATCGGCGACCCGATCACGCAGAAGCGGATGTTCGACTTCCTGCTCGAGGCGCGCGACCTCGGGCTGTACAGCGCGATCACCGACAACGGCGCCGGCGGGCTCTCGTCCTCGGTCGGCGAGATGGCGCAGGAGCCCGGGCGGCGCCCGGCTCGACCTGGCGCGGCGCCGCTCAAGTACGCGGGCCTGGCGCCCTGGGAGATCCTGGTCTCCGAGGCCCAGGAGCGCATGACGCTGGCCGTGCCGCCCGGAGCAGCATCGAGCGCGTTCCTCGACCTGGCCGCGGCGGCGCGAGGTCGAGGCGACGGTGCTCGGCGAGTTCACCGACGACGGCTGCTTCCACGTCACCTACGGCGACGAGACGGTCGGCCTGCCTCGACATGGAGTTCCTGCACGACGGCGCTCCCGATCTCGATCTCGCCGCGCGCTGGCAGCCCGCCGCGCTTCGACGAGCCGCCGGCGCCGCCGCCCGCGGATCTCGGACGCGACGCTGCCGAGATGCTGGCGCCGGCTCAACCTCTGCTCGGGCGAGGCCAAGGCGCGCCACTACGACCACGAGGTCAAGGGGCTCAGCGTGATCAAGCCGTTCATCGGCGTGGGCAGCGACGTGCCGGCCGACGCCACGGTCTTCCTGGCGCGGCACGGCTCGCTGCGCGGCTTCGTGCTCTCCGAGGGCGATCAACCCGTTCTACTCGGACATCGACACGCCACGCGATGGCGCGGGCGGTCGTCGACGAGGCGGTGCGGCGCCAGCTCTGCGCCGGGCGCGCGGCTCGATCGCATCGCGCTGCTCGACAACTTCTGCTGGCCCGACCCGGTGCAGGCTCCGAGACGACCGGACGGCGCCTACAAGCTGGCCCAGCTCGTGCGCGCCTGCCGCGGCCTGTACGAGGCCTGCCGTGGCCTACGGCGCGCCGCTGATCTCGGGCAAGGACTCGATGAAGAACGACTCGACCGATGGGCGGGCGTGAAGATCAGCGTGCCGCCGACGCTGCTGGTCTCGGCCATCGGGCAGATCGACGACGTCGCGACGGCGCTCACGCTCGAGCCGCAAGGCGCCGGGCGACGTCGTCTTCCTGCTCGGCGCGACGCGGGACGAGACGGGCGGCAGCGAGTACTTCCGCTACCTGCGGCGACGCTGGACGGCGAGGCCGCGCGAGCTGGGCCAGCCCGGCGCCGTACGTCGGCAACACAGGTGCCGCGCCTCGACCCGGCCGAGACGCTGCCGCTGCTACCGCGCGCTGGAGGCGGCGATCCGCGACGGGCTGGTGCGCTCGGCGGCCACGCCGGCGAAGGGGGGCTGGGCGTCGGCCTTCGCGCGCTGCGTGATGGCCGGCGAGCTCGGCCTCGACCTCGACCTGGCGCGGCTGCGCCGACCTCGCCGGGCTCTGCCCGCGGACGTCGCGCTGTTCTCCGAATCCAACGGGCGGTTCGCTGGTCACCGTCGCGCCGGGCGCAGGCCGGCGGCTTCGAGCGGTGCATGTTCGACGGGCTGCCCTGCCGGCGCGTCGGCCGGGTCACGGCCGACGCCGCGCCTCGTGGTGCGCCGGGCCGGAGCGCGTGCTCGATCGACCTCGACGTCGACGCGCTCGGAGCGGCCTTCAAGGAGACGCTGGGCGATGACGTGACGCCGGCGCTGGAGCGCTGTTCGACCGGCTGCCCGAGCGCGGAGCAGGACCGGCTCGCGGCGCGAGGTGCGCGTGCTGATCCTCACCGGGCTCGGCCTGAACTGCGAGGCCGAGACCGAGGCCGGCGTTCCGCATGGCCGGCGCCCGCCCGGAGCGCGTGCACCTGCTCGAGCTGCTCGACGGCGCGGCGCGCCACGCGGCTCGCCGACTACCAGATCCTGGCCTTCATCGGCGGCTTCGCCTTCGGCGATCACCTGGGCGCCGGCTTCGTCTTCGCCAACAAGATCCGCTGGCGGCTCTACGACCAGCTGCTGGAGTTCATCGAGCCGCGGCGGCCTGGCCCTGGGGATCTGCAACGGCTTCCAGACCATGGTCGCGCCTCGGGCTGCTGCCGGGCCTCGACGGCGACTACCGCACGCCGCGCGCGACGCTGGCGCCCAACGACCGCGCTGGGCTACCGCGACGCCTGGGTCCGCTTGGGCTTCGATCCCGCGTCGCCCTGCGTCTGGACGCGCGGCCTCGAGCGCATGGACCTGCCCGCGCGGCACGGCGAGGGCAAGTTCCTCGCCGAGAGCGACGACGCTGCTGGAGCGGCTGCGAGGCGACCAGCGCCAGATCGTCGCGCGCTACGTCGGCGCCGACGGAGCGGCCGACCGAGGAGTGGCCGCACAACCCCAACGGCTCGCCCGGACGCCGTGGCCGGCATCTGCGATCCCGTCCGGCCGGCTGTTCGGTCTGATGCCGCACCCCGACGCCTACCTCTACCCGTTCCACCACCCGATGGGCTCGGCGCCGCGTGCTCGGAACGGCCGCTCCAGAGGGCGCCGGCCTGGCGATCTTCCGCAACGGCGTCGACGCCGCGGCCGCGGAGCTCGCCTGAGCAGCGCTCAGCGATTCACGCTTTTGGTCCGGACCGTCGTCACTGCGGCGAGTCATCGATGCGAGCAGCACGCCGTCTCCGGCGCCTTGCTGGTCGAGGTACTCCGCCGCGAGACGATGCCCCAGCGAGCGATCGGCCTCGGCGCCAGCGCCGGGCGGCTCGACTCAGGATCCGTGGATCGCGAGGGCCGCAGCCGCCGCGATTTGCTCCAGGTCGAGCACGTCACTGGCGCGGAAAGCGTGCCCAACACGCCCGAGTTCGATGATGGCCATGAGGCTTGGGCCGATGCTGACGGGTACCATTGCGACGCCGCCCAGGTCGGGAGGCGCGCCCAGCCGCGCTGCCACGCAGCGCTCGGCTTCGCCCGCGTTGGGTGGAGCGACGATCAGTCCGCCGAGGCGGGCCAGGCGCACGGCAGCGTCATCGTGCAGCGCGGCGCCGAGCCTGCCGATCATGGCCACGCCCCGCACGCAGGTCGTGATGGGCGCCGGGCCCTCGCCGTACGCGCGATGCACGAGACCGAAGCTCGCGTTGGTGGCCTCGAAAGCTGCGTGCAGGCTCAGCGTCAGGACCTCCGCGGCGTCCGCGGCGAGGCAGAGCTGACTCAGCAGAGCGGTGTGGCTGGCGACCACGGTCTTCTTGGCCCGGAGCGCGCCGCCGCCAGGCTCCCGCTGCACCGCGCGGACCTCCCGGATCTGGTCCAGGCGGCGCCACGTGCGCCAGGTCAGCTCCCGCACGAAGCAGTCTTCCGGAATGCGCCCGTGGAAGACCCCTCGCTGGAGCAAATCCGTCCGCACGGGCCCCACGGTGATCTCTCCGTTGGTCACGAACCAGAGCGGAGGCGGGCGACTCGGACGCAGGGCTTTCTCGGAATGGGTGAGGACCACGGCGAACTCCTTTGGCAGGGGAAATTGTCGCGTGCCAAGCAGTCCTCGGGCCAACATCGTGGCCATCGTTGGGGTATCTTTGAGTGGTGGAGGCCGTTCGCATCGACCGCTGGCTGTGCGCAGCCCGCATCTACAAGACCAGGACACAGGCCACCGACGCCTGCGGCGGGGGGCACGTCCGGCTCAACGGGGCCTCGGTTCGCGCCAGCCACGGGGTCCGAGTGGGAGATCAGATCCGCGCCCTCGCTCCGCGCGGCGAATTGGTGCTCGAAGTGGTTGGACTCGCCGAGAAGCGAGCATCAGCCGCCGACGCCAGGGCGCTCTACGCCGACCACTCGCCACCGCCACCGCCGCGTGAACCAAGGGTCGGGATCCGCGATCGCGGGGCGGGTCGCCCCACCAAGATGGATCGCCGCGCCCTTCAGCGCTTGCGCGAGGGGTGAAATCACTCGCTCGGCGGCGGTCCGGTGACCGGCGTCACGGTCGCGCTGATCTGCGGCATCATGCGGAGCGGCGCCGCCAAGACGCGATCTTTCGTGTTCACCACCGGCGGAGGGGGCGCCTGAGTGTGTTCATCTGCTTCGGCCGGCGCCGGCTCCGGCTCCGGCGGCGGAGGTGGCGATGGTTCGGGTCGGTGGATTTCTTCGACGGGTGCCGGCGCGGGCGTGGGGGGCTGAGGCGCGACGGGCGCCACCATCATCACGCCGGGCGGCTGCGCGGCGGCCTCGCGTTGTCGGTCGGGCGGCGTGCGCGGCGCGCCCATCGCGTTCGTGGTGGGGGGACCCTCGATCACGTTGACCCCCTTCGGCGATCCACCGAAGGCGGGCGATCCACCGAAGGCGAGGGTGGTGGGCGTCACGAGCACCACGATCAACACGTAGAGGAGCGACGAAGCGATGAGCGCGACGCAGGGCGTCCAACGCCAAGACACCAGCGAGGTCAGGATCTTCAACGCACGCACGGCTATTCCCTCGGCCGGAGTCTACCCGAGACCCGCGGGCCGGCCAGCCCGATTCAGCCGCCGCTGAAGGCGTCTTCGGCGTCTTCGGACGGCGGGGTCGCGTCGAGCCGGTCGTCGAGGTAGCCCTCGGGCAGGCTGACGTCCTGAGTTCCCGAGGCTTTTCCGCGGGGTACCCGCATGGCCGAAACCGGGAAGGGCTGGGCCCGATCCACCACTGCGACGATCTCCTGGAGGTCCGCGAGGGTCGTGATCTTCATCATACGTTCCCGGAGCTCGGCACTCCCGCGGAACCCCTTGGTGTACCAGCTCGTGTGGCGGCGGAATGCGCGCATCGCCGGCCCCTCCCCAATCCACTCGCATAAAAGGCGCGCGTGCTCGATCATCACGTCGACGACCTCCCCGAGCGCCGGAGGGTTGTCCGGTGCACGACCGCCGAACACGGCGGCGAGATCGCGAAACAGCCAGGGTCGGCCCAGGCACCCACGGCCGACGATGACCCCGTCACAGCCGGTAGTGCGCATCATGCGCAGGGCGTCCTCTGCCTCCCAGATGTCGCCGTTGCCCAACACCGGGATGCGCAAGCGGCTCTTCAGCTCGGCGATGGCGTCCCAGCGCGCCTCGCCGTCGTAGAGTTGCGCAGCCGTGCGCGCGTGCAGTCCGACCGCCGCGCAACCGGCGTCTTCGCCGACGCGGCCCGCGTCTAGGTAGGTCAGGAGCCCGTCGTGGATGCCCATCCGGAACTTGATGGTGACGGGCACCTCGCCGGCGCCCTTCACCGCAGCTTCGACGATGCTTCGGAGCAGATTGGGCTTCACCGGGATGGCGGCCCCGCCGCCCTTGCGCGTGACCTTTCGCACGGGGCAGCCGAAGTTCATGTCGATGTGGTCGACGCGACCCTCGCCGACCAGACGCTTGACCGCCTCTCCGACGTAATGAGGGTCCACGCCATAGAGCTGGAGGCTGCGCGGGTGCTCGCCGGGGCCGAAGTCCGCCAGCCGCAGGGTCTTGTCGCGGCCCTCGACCAATGGTCGCGCCGTGATCATCTCGCTCACGTACAGCCCGGCGCCGAAGCGGCGGCACAGGGCGCGGAACGGGAAATTGGTGACGCCCGCCATCGGCGCCAAGACAACCGGGGGCCAGACCTCGAGGGGGCCGATTCGCAGAGGCGAGAACTCGCCGTCGCGCGCTGGCGGCACGTCTCGGTTGACTGCGCTCTGGTAAGTGGCGTCCACGGTCTTCAGAGCAACGAGAGCTGGCGGGGTTGCACCCGACTCCAGACCAGCGCTTCGGCGTCGTTCAGCCAATCGGCTCGACGGATTGGGTCCAGTCGATGTGCAGCGAGACCCCGGGTCGCGAGCTCGACCGTGAGCCGGTCGTCTACCCGGCGCTGGAACTCGGGATCCGTTGTGCGAAAGCCGTCGGCGCTCGGTTCATGCACGACGGGCACCTGCACCAGGAGGTCGTAGGTCTTCATCCAGTAACTCACGAGCAGCTCGAGACCTTCCTGGGGTCCGGCGGCCAGGAGAAGATACACGTAGTTGTCCAGCGCGCTGCGATCGCAGATGACCACGGGATAGCGCTGGGCCGCGACCACTTCTTCCGCAATCTGAGTGTGCAAGATCCAGGATTCGCTGGCGACGCCTGTCTCCTCGTTGATCGGCAGCGGGCACCGTCGCGCGACTTCGTGCACCACCTCGAGCACCAGGTCCCGTGCCTTCAGGCGTGCGGCCAGGCCGTAGCAGAGGGTCGTCTTGCCGACGCCGTGGCTGCCGACAAACGCCACCTTCAGCTTGGTGCTCTCCGACACCTTCACTCCCAACCCTCGTCGGTCGGATCGACGTCGGTGGGCTCCGGGGCCGGCGCCGGTCGAACCGCGGGGATGCGGGTGGTTGCCTTTCTTTGGTCGGCCTGGGGCCGCGGCGGGTAGGCTTCTGGCGGCAGTTGAAGCTCGAGCACTCGAGGCGTGCGCCGGCGGTGTACGTCCGCGGGCCCGACGCCGTCGTCCGTGTCCGGAAGGGTGCGTCGGGCGTGCACGTCCGCGGGTGGGGGCACGCTCTTGCGCAGGGCGGCGGACATGGGCCCGCGGACCGCGCTCGAGGGTGGTGCGGGCGTCTGCGGGTCCGCCGCCGCATCCGGCCTGGCGGGGCGCGCGGACTGCGGGACCGCCGAGAGGCTCGCTGCCGCGATGCGGGTTCGAACGCTCTGGGGCGCCGCGGACAGGCGCGAGTGGGGCGCGCGGTCGCGCGCGACGTGCAGAACGCTTCCCTTGCGCAGGCGCAGTTCGTCGTCCCGTCGCGAGTCGAAGACGACCAGAGGAGTGAGCGCCTCCGGGTTCTCGGTGGCCCACTCCGCCAACTCGGCCAGGGGCACCGCCACCGAGATCGTCCTCAGCCTTTCGAAGTGCTTCCCGACGTCGACCCGGATGTCTATTTGCGTCGCCAAGTCGAAGTCGCGGAGCACGATGTCTAGCGTGCCATCGACCCAGGCGCTGTGCGCGAGTCGCGCCAGCACCTCGAGGATTCGCTCGGCTCCCTTTCCCGGCGACGCGACCCGCGCCATCTTTTCGACGAGCTTCAGCACCTGGTCTCGCGGGGAGCCGGATTCTGCTGCGAACGCTCGCTCGATCAACGCGGGCGTGATCTCGTCGCAGCTCTTGAAATCGAGCGGGATGGACATCGCGTTGGGCATCGGCCCGGCAGGGGGAACAGCATCGAAGAATCAGCGGCCTGCGTCAACCGCGGGTTCTGCACGTGCGTGTTCGTGGACCTGCGGCGAGGGCAGCGCCGTTTTAGCGGTGCTTCTTGGTGGACAGCAACGCGCGGACGGCTTGTCGCGCCAGCGCCGGAGCGCTGAACATGCTCTTGGCCAGCGAGCGCGCCAGAGCGAGCGGAGTGGTGCCATGAGCTTCGATGGCGACGCGCTCGCCTGTCGTTGCTTCTTCGATGGCGCCTCGCGCGATAGTGCGCGTTCCGTCGGAGCGAATTTCGACGATCATGCGCGCGACGACCGGCGGGTCATCGGAACGCTGGGCAATCTGTCCTGCGATGCCCTTCGTCGCTTCGTCGCCGGCGTCGCTCATCCGCGTCCCGACGAGCCGTCGCCGTCCTCGCGATCATCGCCGCGCACCGAATAGCCGCCCAGCGGCTGCGTCGCCGCGTCGGGCTTGCGCTTGAGGGGCGGCCTCGGTCCAATTTGCGCGGGGATCCCCGTCGGCGGGGACGGCCGCGAGAGCGCGATGGCGGCTTGTAGGTCATTGCCCGGCGGAGCCGTAGCGCGGTCGCCGACGCTGTCGCCGAGGGCGTCGCTCGGGTCGGGCGGGCTCGGATCCGTCGCGCGCGCCGCGAGGTGCGGTACCGCGGGCTGCGTGCGTCGGTTCGCCGTCGGAGAGGGCGCGGTCCGCTGGAGGATGACTCTGCCCGGAGCGAATCGGCTGAGCTCCGACAGGTATTGGTCCCGCTCGCGCGTCACCTGCGCCAAGGACTGCTGGGCTTCGTCGCGCTGCTGCTGCAGGCGTCGGAGGACGTCGCGTGAGCGATCGCGCTCGGAGAGCAGCTTCTCGAGATTTCGATCGTGGTCCTGGCGCGTCGTCAACACCACCTGAGGGACCGGCGGCGTCACATCGCCCAGCCCTGGGTTGGTTCGTCGCAGACTGATGGACTTCGGCGGTGCGGTGTCTTGGGTTTCGCGCAGCAAATTCTCGACGCGCGCGAACGCTTCGTCGCGCTCGGCCGCGAGACGAGACAGGGTTTGCTCGTGCTCCTCGAGGAGGCCGGAGAGGAAGCGGTCCTGTTCTTGAACCAGGAACTCGCGATCGTTGCGCGCGTCCTCGAGCTGCTCCTGGAGCAGCGCGACTTGGTTTCGGTATACGAGGCGTTGCTCGTTGCTCGAAGCGTGCATCTCGCGAACGCGATGCAGCTCCTCGGCGAGTTGGTCGTTGGCCTCGCGAGCGCCGCTCACGCCCTGAGTGACGTGCTGGATGGCCTGGTACAGCGCGTCCAGCGTCGCCTCGGCGCGCGAGCTGGCTGCGAGGGCCGCCTCGACGGTCTGATCGTGGCTGGAGGGGGATCGGCTGCCGGTGGCGGGGGAGCCTCCGGGCGCCGCCTCGACGGTGTCTTCGGCCGGCGTCGACCCTGGCTCAGATCCCATGCGCGGAGGATAGAGCATTTTTCCGGCCCTCGGAGCTGCTACGATGACCCGCCATGCAACGGCCGCTGTTCCTCGCGCTCGCAGCCTTGGTCCTAGCGACCGGATGCGACTCGAGCCCGTCCAAGTCCGGCGCGCCGGGGTCCGCCGGCCAGGCGCCGACGGCGTCTCCCTCTGCGAGCGAGGTGCCCTCAATCATGATCGCGCCGACGCCGGGCCGTCCCGCGACCTTCGCGTCGGCGGACGGAGCGGCGCTCTCGGGCGAGCTGTTCGTCTCATCCGAGCCCAACGCGCCGGCGGTGATCCTCATTCACCGCCTCAGCGGCGACCGTAGCGAGCTCGCGCCCTTGCGCGAGCGCCTGGTCATCGCTCCCAAACGTTTCACCGTCCTGAGCTTCGACCTCCGGGGACAAGGCGCCTCGAAGCCTCCCGAGAAGGCCAAGCTCGGCGACACCAAAGACCTGAGCAAAGACGTCGAAGCCGCCATCGCCCACGTGACCGAGGCGACCAAGCCGCGCGGGATCGTGCTGGTCGGGACTTCGCTGGGCGCCGCCCTCGCCAGTCAGGTCGCGTTCGCCGCGAGCAACGTCACGGCGCTCGGCCTGGTTTCGCCCGGAGAGGGCATCAGTGGGCACCCGCTCTACCGACCCTACTCGGAGGTTCGGAACCTGCCGACCTTCATTGCGGGCGCGAAGGACGACACCGTCTCGAAGGCGCCCGTTGACGCCCTGGAGAAGATGGCGATGAACGGCACGGTCAAGCGCTACGACGGGTCGCGCCACTCGGCGCTGTTCCTGGCCGAAGAGCACCCCGAGCTGTGGGCCAATCTCGAGACCTGGCTCCTGGGCGTGTTCGCCGAAGTGCCGAAGGAGCGCAAGTCGCTCTACTTGGCGCCGGGCAAGGAGCCCAAGAAGCCGCGAACCACCCCCGAGAAGCCTCGAGGACCGGGCTGATGGCCCGCGTTCTGGTGGTCGAGGACTCCGAGGTCACTCGCGCCTATGTGCGCGGGGCGCTGGCGTCTGTCGACTTTGGGAACGCACCGCTCGAGGTCGTCGAAGCCGAGAGCGGCTTCGCGGCGCTGAGGCTGCTGCCGCGCGGCTCTTGGGATCTGGTCATTACCGACGTCAACATGCCCGATATCAACGGGCTCGAGCTGCTGTCGTTCATTCGCTCCAGCGAGCATCACCGAGCGACGCGCGTGCTCCTCATGTCCACCCAGACGGCCGGTCGAGATCGGGAGCGCGGGCTGGCGATGGGCGCGGTCGGATACCTCGCGAAGCCCTTCACCCCCGAGCAGTTGAGGGAAGAAGCTCTCCGACACCTGGGCTTCGAAGAGGACAATCTCGGCCATGGCTGAGCCGGGGGATCGGGCGCGCGAAGAGTTCTTCACCGAAGCGCAGGAGAATCGTCGAGACCTTCTCCCGAAACCTGCTCTCGCTCGACGCGACCTTGAAGGTCGGTGGCGACGACCCGGCGCTGGTGAACGAGGCCTTTCGCGCGGTTCACACCCTCAAGGGCCTCGCAGGGCTGTTTGGCGCCACGCAGCTGGGCCTGGTGTCGCATCGCCTCGAAGATCTGCTCGACGCGCTCCGGCTCGGACGCATGCCGCTCAGCCCGGTGGTGCTCGACATCCTGTTCGGCTCCGTCGACGTCTTCGCTCGAGTCCTCGAGGCGGAGCGAAGTGGGACCGCGCCGCCCGCCGCGGCCATCGAAGAGCTGCGCCGACGCATCGATGGCCTCGGAGCTGCGAGCAATTCGGAGCCGAGCTTGGACGGCAAGTACGAGTTTGACCCTGGGATGCTCGCGGTGCTGACCGAGTACGAGGAGCACCGGCTGCGCACCAACATCGAGAACGGACGTGCGCTGTATCGACTTCGCGTGCAGTTCGACCTGGTGACCATCGATCGCGCGCTTGAGGAGATCAAGGACCAAGCCAAGCGCCACGGAGAGATCATCACCTATCTGCCCACCGGCGCATCGGCGAGCTCCGACACCATCGAACTCGATTTGCTGATGGCCTCTCGCGACGACCTGGCGATGCTGATCGGCACCCTGGGCGCCGACAACGTCGTCATCGAAGAGGTGCCGCGGCGACGCCGCCCCTCGCTGGGAGCGGGCACGCTGGCGCCGGCGGCGGCGGGCGGAACACTGGTGTCCTTGCCGTCGGAGCCGGCAATGCCGGCGGTGGGGACCTCCGAGGACCTGCTCGCGGCCGAACCCGCGCAAACGCTGAAGTCCGTGACGCAGACCGTGCGCGTGGACATCAAGAAGCTCGACCACCTGATGAACATCATCGGTGAGCTCGGCATCGTGCGCGGAGTGCTGTCGCGTCTCGCGGACCGCTCGCGCGCCGACGGTCAGCGCCAGCTGGCCACCGAGATCGTGCGACTACATCGCAGCTTCGAACGGCGCTTGGGGGAGCTGCGAGACGCCATGCTCGAGGTGCGCATGGTCCCGCTGGGTCAGGTCTTCGATCGCTTGGCTCGCGTGGTGAGGCAGATCGGGCGGGACGTCGGCAAGGAAATCCGCCTGGTGATCACCGGAGCGGAGACCGAGATCGACAAGCTGATCGTCGAAGAACTCAGCGACCCCCTCATGCACATGATTCGCAACGCCATCGATCACGGGATCGAGCCCGCGAGCGAACGTGAGCGCGCCGGAAAGCCCGTGGCTGGCACCATCGCGCTCAACGCCTATCAAAAGGGCAATCACGTGATGATCGAGATCGAGGACGACGGCGCGGGCATTGACGAGGAGGCCCTGGTCGAGAAGGCGGTGGCCATGGGCCGTATCTCGCGCGTCGATGCCGGCGATCTCGCCCGCCACGATCTGCTCGGGTTGATCTTCATGCCCGGGATCAGCACTCGGGACACCGCCGGCGATTTCAGCGGGCGCGGAGTGGGCATGGACGTCGTCAAGACGAACCTCGCCAAGATCGGCGGGGTGATCGACGTGCGCAGCGAGCGCGGGATCGGCACCAAGATGACGATCACGCTGCCCATCACCCTCGCCATCGTGAACGCCCTCCTGGTGCGGGCGGCGGGTCACGTCTTCGCCGTCGCCATCAGCCACGTGTCGGAGGCCATCGTCTTCGACCCACGCGGGCTGCGGACTGTCGATGGTCGTGAGGTCGTGTCGGTTCGAGGCGTGACGCTGCCCGTATGCCACCTGGCCACGCACCTGGGGCTGCCCGCCAGCGCTGGGCCGAGCCCGCGTCGATTCGTCGTCGTCACCAGGCTGGGCACCCGGAGACTCGGCCTGGTGGTGGACGCCGTGCTGGGTCAAGAAGACATCGTCATCAAGCCCCTCGGCCCGTCCCTGTCCGAGGTGCGAGGCCTGGCCGGAGCCACCGAGCTCGGCGACCAGAAGGTCGCGCTGGTGCTGGACGCAGCATCTCTGATCGAAGAAGTGCTGGCCGTCGCCGATGCGGCGCCCGAGGAGGCACTCCAGCGTGGCTGACCTGGCGAGGTTCGGTGGCCGCGCCGGTCGGCGTGCGATGGCGCATCGGGGGCCGGTGCGCGAGTTCTTGGTGCTTCGAGCCGGCGAGGACGACTACGGCGTCGAGCTGACGGGCATCCGAGAAATCTTGAGCCCACCGCCCTTGACCTTCGTGCCCCGGGCGCCTCGGGCCGTTCTGGGAGTGTGCAGTGTCCGCGGCCTGTTGGTCACGGTGCTGGATCTGCGTCGGCGCCTCGGGCTGCCGTCCGCGCCCCCGACCCGTCGCTCGCGGATCTTGCTCACCGTCGGCACCTCTGGAGAGATATTCGGCGTGCTCGCCGACGAGGTTCGGCAGGTGGTACGGCTGTCCGAGAGCGAAGTCGAGCTCTCGAGCGCGGTCTTTGGCGGTGATGTAGCGGAGCACGTCGTTGGAATTGGACGTCCCAAACCGGGCGACGACGTCATTGTCTTGCTCGACCTCGTCCGCCTCGTGGATCATTTGCCGGAGGGTGACTGATAGTGACGAACAGAGCGCGACCCGATCCCCAGAAGAGCCTCGTCGGATTCACCGTGGGCGACGTGCACTACGCGGTTCCCATCGGCGCCGTTCGTGAAATCGTCAATCCCCTGGACCTCACCGCCCTTCCGCACTCACCGCCCGCGGTCGCCGGAGTCGCAAACCACCGCGGCACGGTGATCCCGGTGGTGGATTTGCGCGCTCGCTTCGGGCTGCCTTGCCGGGACGACGGGCGCCGCGCGAAGTGGATTTTGGTCGATGTCGAACAGCGCACGGTCGGGCTCATCGTGGACGGGGTCACCGAGGTCTTCGGCACTGGCGGCGAGGAACTCGGCGCCGCGCCCAGCCTTGGCGGCGGGGACGACATCCGCGGCATCATCGGGGTCGCGCGTCACGACGAGCTTCTGGTGTTCGTGCTCGACGTTGCCCGATTCGACGCGCTGGTGGCCCCCCTCGCGGCGAAGGGCCTGATCGGCGAGGAAGCCGCGGCGACGTGAGTGATGCCTCGGACCTGAAGCGAGCGCTCGAGGCGAACGACGCCGAGGAGCGACGCCGCGCCATGTCCGCGATGAGACGCGCCGAAGGCCCCGTGTCGGTGGCGCTGCTGACGCAGGCCCTCGGCGATAGCGATTGGCGAGTGCGAAAAGAGGCCGTTCTCACCGCGCTGGCGCTGGCGCCCTCCGCCGCCGTGCTCAAAGCGTTGGTGAACGAGTTGCGACCTGGCGACAACATCGGGGCGCGGAACAGCGCCGTCGAGGCCTTGGCAGGCTACGCTGTGCACGCCATCCCGGCGTTGGCGGCGGCGCTGGTCGATCTGGACGCCGACGGCAAGAAGCTGGTCGTGGACATCCTCGCGAAGGGCGCGCGCCCCGAGGCGCTGCCCATCCTGCGGACGCTGCTCCGGGACGATGACGTCAACGTGCGCGGGGCGGCCATCGAGGCTGTGGCGTGCATCGGCGAGGCCTGCGCCGAAGAGGCCATCGCCATTTTGGACGCCTGCCTCGATTCGCCCGAGCAGTTTTCCAGGTTGGCGGCCCTCTCTGGCCTCAATCGACTCTCCGCCGAGGTGCCCTGGGAGCGGCTCGAGCCCCTCGCGGACGATCCGATCCTGCGCCCGGCGGTGCTCACCGCCGCGGGTCGGAGCGGCGCGGAGCCTGCCGTTCCCATCATGCTCGCGGCCCTCGCGTCGGAGCGCGGCCGGACCTTCGTCGAAGGCCTCGAGTCCATCGCGATGCTCGGAGATTCGAGCACCGCGGCCCACCGCGCCTTGCGCCAAGGCATGCTGGGTGTCCCGGCGCACGTTCGAGAATCGATCTTTGCGCTCGCCGGCGACGAAGACGCTCCCGTGGAAGCGCGCCGTAGCGCCCTGCGAGTCTCGACCTTCGTCGGCGAAGCCGACGCTGCGCGGGTCGCGGTGGCGGCCCTCGCTGACGACTCCTTGGCCGAGCAGGCAGAGGCGACCCTCGCGGAGCTGGGCGGCGTCGCCGTCGATGCGCTGATCGCCGGCTCGCAGGCTCCGGCGCCGGGGCAACGCTCCGCCTGCATCACGCTCTTGGGCCCCTTGGTCCGTCTTCACCCGGACGCCAACGCGGCGGCCAAGCGAGCCCTCGGAGACCCGTACCCAGAGGTCGTGGCTGCCGCGCTCGAGGCCCTGGGAGGCGCCGGCGATCGGGGAGCATTGGGCGACGCAGTGCGCCTCATTTCGGCTGGGCCAGTCGTGCGCCAAGCGGCTCAGCGTGCGCTGGTGGCGTTGGCGCGCCACTACCCGGCGGACGCCCTCGAGGTCGTGCGTCGCGCTGCGCCCGATGGTGCCGAGGCAGAAGCCGCCGCTGTCGTCATCGAGACACTAGCCGTTCAACTCCCGGACCGGGAGTCACACATCGGCTTCTTGCACGCAGCGCTCGACAGTCCTGCCGCTACCACGCGCTGCGCAGCGCTCTCGGCGCTCGCCGCCATCGGGGGAGCAAACGCCCTCGAGCCGGTCGCCTTTGCCCTCGGCGACGAGGAGCCCGAAGTTCGTCTGGCCGCGGTGCACGCCCTAGGCATGATCACTGGCGCGGGCGGAGCACCCCTCGGCGTCGAGCGGCTGCTGGAGGTCGCGCAGACCGCGACCGAGCCCACCCTGGTGGCCGCGGCGTGCCGTGCGCTCGGAGCGGTGGCGGATCCGAGAGCGCTCCCGGTTCTGGGAGCGTTGCTCGAACGAGAACCCTTCGTCGCGGTGGTCGCGCTGGAGACCCTCGGCGGCTTCCAGAGTGCGGAGAGGAACGAGGCGCTGGCCGTCGGGCTCGCCCACGCCGACTCTGAGGTCGTGAAGTCGGCCATGCGGGTGCTGGCCAGTGCCCGGGATGCTCGGACGGTCGAGCGCCTCTCGGCCTGCCTCGACCACGTCGAGTGGGACGTGCGACGCCTGGCAGCCGAGGTGCTCGGCGCGTTGGGCGGCGACGACGCGCTGAACTTGCTGCGCGGCCGGCTGTCCGTCGAGGCCCAGGAACTAGTGCGCGACGAGATCGTGCGCGCCATCACCGCAGCCGAGACCACGAGCGGTCGGCGCCGAACCGCTCCGCCGCCGAGTCTGCGGGGGATGCGACGGGAATGACGCCGGCCTCCCAGAGGCCGCGGCTGACGCCGGAGGTCTTTCGCTTGCTGCGCGACCTGATCAACGCGAGCGCCGGCCTCGAGTATCACGACGACGCGCTCTACGCGTTCGAGCGCAGGCTGTCCGAGCGTTTGGCGGCGCTCTCGCTCCCGAGCTTCAACGACTACTATCAGTATCTGCGCCTGAGCCGCGGCGGCGCCGCGGAGCTCGAGGAAGCCCTCAATCTGCTGACGACCAAGGAGACCTACTTCTTTCGACAAGAGTACCAGCTGAGGGCGCTCCGCGACGAGCTCTTGCCAGCGCTCGCGCAGTCGAATCAGCGCTCGCGGCGGCTCGCGATTTGGAGCGCCGGCTGCGCGACGGGCGAAGAGGTCTACTCCTTGGGCATCTGCGTGCTGGAGTCCAAGCTCTTCGAGGGCTGGGACGTTCGGGTCATCGGCAGCGATCTGTCCAAGAAGAGCGTCGCGGCGGCGCGTCGCGGCGTATATCGCCCCAGCGCCTTTCGCTCCACCGGACCCGAGATCCGGCGTGCGTACTTCGACGAGCGACCGGACGGGACCCACGTCGCGGATGCGGTCCGACGACTCTGCCACTTCGGCCAGCTCAATCTGCTCGACGCGTCGCGTGGGTCCATCGTCGGCCGC
Organism: uncultured delta proteobacterium; assembly: GCA_963716725.1. GTDB lineage: Bacteria > Myxococcota_A > Polyangia > Polyangiales > Polyangiaceae > JADJKB01. The sequence continues at coordinate 113,800 of CAVQUB010000020.1, read as the reverse complement.
GTCGATGTCGTATTGTGTCGGAACGTCCTGATCTATTTCGACACGCAGGCTCGGGCTCGCGTCATCGAAAATCTGTACGAACGTTTGTTCCCCGGCGGCTACCTGCTCCTGGGACACTCGGAATCATTGTGGAACGTCTCGACGGCGTTCGAACTCTGCCACCTGAGAGAAGATCTGGTGTACCGCAAGCCCGTGGCTGCACGGGCGCCGGGTTCGCTGTTGCCATGACTCGCGAGATGAACCTGCCCAGCGTAACTCCCACGACCGTGCTCGTGGTCGACGATTCCGCCGTCAACCGCCGGAGCATCGCCGAGATCCTCGACGGCGCTGCGGACGTACGAGTCGTGGGCCGAGCGGCCGACGGCGAGCAGGCACTGCAGCTGGCGCTCTCCCTGCGGCCGGACGTGATCACGCTGGATCTCGAGATGCCGAAGATGGACGGCTTCACCTTCTTGCGGATCTTGATGAGCCGGCAACCCACGCCGGTGATCGTGGTCTCGAGCTACAGCGCGAAAGAAAACGTCTTCCGGGCCCTCGAGCTGGGTGCGCTGGATTTCGTCGCCAAGACCGAGCACAAGCCCGACGGCGACTTCCAGCGGATAGGCCGGGAGCTGTTGGCGAAGGTGCTCCTCGCTCGCACGCTGAAGCGCGGCGTATTCGTGACCCGCCCCAAGCTCGATTCGTTTTCCGGTACCGACTCCGAGCCGCCGCGCTCTGCAGACGCGCAGCCGGCTCGCCAGGTGGTCGGCATCGCCTCCAGCACCGGTGGCCCGACAGCGCTGATGCAGATCGCCGCGCGCTTGCCGGCGAGATACCCAAACGCGCTGCTGATGACCCAGCACATGCCGGAGAACTTCACGCGGACCTTCTCTGAACGGCTCAATCGCCGCAGCGAGCTCAGGGTGCGCGAGGCCGCCGACGGTGACGAGGTCGTCGCCGGCCTCGGGCTCGTCTGTCCGGGTGGGCGCTGCTTGACGCTGGAGGCGAGCACGTCGTTTGCGGCTCCCAAGGCCCGGGTGTGGCCGCCCACGGCGGAAGATCGCTACGTGCCCAGCGCGGATCGATTGTTCACGAGCCTCGCCCGCGCGCACGGACCCAAGGCTGTCGGCGTCATCTTGACGGGCATGGGGGACGACGGGGCCGAGGGAGCCCGCGCCATCCGCGACGCCGGCGGCGTGGTGGTGGTCGAGAGCGACGCAACAGCCATCGTCTACGGGATGCCGGGGGCGGCGGTGCGGGCTGGAGTGGCGACGCACACGCTGCCGCTGCCCGAGATCGCGGAGTACCTGCGCGCGCTCAGGTGAGCCCTCGGCGGTTGACACGTCGGGGGCCGGTGCACATGGTGCTGGTGTCCACGGATCTCGGGCTTTTCCCTCAGAAAGGCCCGTCGTGGAGGACTGGGTTCGACTCGGCTCGCCGCTCGGCGCAGGTCGGACCCCACTCGATCAGGAGAACGACCGATGTTCGGCTATCACAGTGATTTCGACCGCACGCTGGCCATCATGGACCAGCTTCGGCGCCGCATGGATCGCGTCTTCGACGACGTCGATGCCGGCGGCGCGCCCGAGCCCGCGACCGGGGGGATCCCTCGGGTCAACTTCAGCGACACGGGCACCGCGTTTGTGCTCCAGGCAGACCTGCCCGGAGTGAAGGACGCTGATCTCTCGCTCACGCTCGAGCAGGACGTGCTCACCCTGAGCGGGCAGCGCAGGGCGGACGCGCCGGAGGGATACGCGGCCTATCGCCAAGAACGGGCGCCTCATCGCTTCACGCGCAGCTTCGCGCTCCCGGCCAAGGTCGACCCAGAGAAGACCCTGGCCGTGCTCCAGCACGGCGTCCTGACCGTGACGCTCGAGAAGGCCGCCGAGGCCCAACCCCGGAAGATCGCAGTTCGCGTCGCTTGAGGAGAAAGCCATGACTCGAAACGACAAGCTCTCGCAGGCCAAAGAACGACGCCACGTCAACCCGCGGGTCGACGTTTACGAAAACGAGAAGGAGATCCTGCTGCTCGCCGATCTGCCCGGCGTCACCAAAGACGACCTGGTGATTCAGGCCGACGGCGACACGCTCACGCTCGAGGCACGGCGCAGCGGCGCAGCGTCTGGCACGGCGCTGGCGACGGAGTACGAGCCGGTCGACTTCAGCCGTACCTTCACCATTTCACAGGTGATCGACAAGGATCGCATCGAGGCCAAGCTCGACGCCGGGGTCTTGCGCCTCCACCTGCCCAAGCAGTCGGCGCAGACGCCGCGGAAGATCCCGGTGCGGGTCGGCTGAGGCCGGCGGGAATGACCGGACCCTCCGCGCTGTTTCCCAGCCACATGCGCTTCTCGATTCAATGGCGTTCACTCGCCTTGGCGGCGTTCGGATCCGCAGCCCTGCTCTGGTGTGTCTCGTGTGCGCGCGCCCCTGAGCCACCAGCGCGGGCAGTGGAGTCGCCCGAGGCGTCGGCTCAGCCCGCCGCTTCGGCACCGGCGGTGTTGCCCAGCGCTGCGCTGGCGCGCGCCGGTGGCGTGAGCATCGCGGACGTCGTGGAGCGGGTCCTACCCTCGGTGGTCAGCGTCGCGTCGACGCGTGTCGCGCCCGTCACCTTCCCGTTTGGCTCCGGCTCACCCGATCGGCAAGCGGGCATCGGATCCGGGGTCGTGATTGGCCCTGGGATCGTGGTGACCAACAACCACGTGGTGGCTGGCGCGGAGAAGCTGGAGGTCAAGACCGCGGATAACCGCGTGCTGGGCGCTCGGGTCGTCGGCACCGATCCCAAGAGCGATCTCGCGGTGCTCGAGCTCTCGGGAGATACCAAGGGGCTGGTGCCCCTCGAGCTCGGCGACTCCGCGCGGCTGCGTCTGGGCGACGTGGTGTTGGCGGTGGGCAACCCCTTCGGGGTCGGGCAGACGGTCACCATGGGGATCGTGTCGGCGAAGGGGCGCGCCAACATGGGCATCGTCGACTACGAAGACTTCATCCAGACCGACGCCGCCATCAATCCCGGCAACTCCGGCGGCGCCTTGGTCGACATGGAGGGCCGGCTGGTCGGCATCAACACCGCGATCTTGTCGCGGACCGGCGGCAACGTCGGCATCGGCTTCGCGATCCCGACCAACATGGCCAAGCCCATCGTCGAGAGCTTGCGCACCCAGGGCAAGGTCGTGCGCGGGTGGCTCGGCGTGTCGATCCAAGACGTGGATCAAGAGCTGGCGACGGCGCTGGCGCTGCCGACGCCCACCGGCGTGCTGGTCTCCGACGTGCAGGCGGGTTCCCCGGCCCAGCGCGCCGGCCTGGTGCGGGGTGACGTCATCACGCAGCTTGAAGGACGAACGGTCGCCGGCGTGGGTCAGTTCCGCAACCAGATCGCGGCCAGCGGCGCCGGGAAGAAGGTCAAGCTCGGGCTCCTGCGCGCGAAGAAGCCCGTCGAGATCAGCGCAGCGCTGGACGAGCAACCGAGCGACCTTCGACGTGACTTCGCGCCGTCGAAGGCCGACGCGCTCGACGGGCTCACCTTGGGGGAGCTCACGCCGGACGCCCGGCGCAGCCTGCACCTGCCCGCGCAAGTCGCGGCCGGAGCCGTGGTGGTCGAGGTCGACCGCGGCAGCCCGGCGGCGCGGGCTGGGCTTCGGGCCGGTGACGTGGTGCTCGAGGTGGATCGGCAGCAGGTCACCGGGGTCGAACGCTTCCGCGAGCTCTATGGAAAGGCCCGTGGCCGAACCCTGCTTCTGCTGTTCCGTGAGGGCAGCGCGCTCTTCGTCGTAGCCCAGCGCTGAATCACGACTCCGTGATAGACGTCGCGGGTGGTGGACCAACAGGACATCTCCCGGGACTCGCTCTGGCTCAGGGTCGGAGTCGCGTCGGTCTGGCTCGCGACGGGGGTGATGGTGGTGAGCGCGACCTATCGCGCCATCGGCGCGAGCTACCTGCACCGCCTCGGATTGCCCGAGTGGCTCATGCCGCTGACCTGCGCCTTCGAGGTGGCGTTGGCGTTTTGGGTCGCGCTCGGGCGACCCTCCTGGTGGATCACGCTGCTCCAGGTCTCCATGGTGGCCAGCTTCACGGCCATCCTCGCGCTCGGGGAGCCTCGGCTGCTGGTCAGCCCCTTCGGCATGCTGACCAAGAACGTGCCCATCGTGGCGGCGGTGGTGGTCGCGTACCTGATCGAGCGCGAGGGCTACTCGCCGAGGGCGCGGTGGCTGCTCCGGGGTGGCATGGCGTCGGTGTGGATCACCGAGGGGCTGTTTCCCAAGATCCTGTTCCAGCAGGCGGAGGAGCTGTCGATCGCGACGCAGACCGGGCTCGCCTTCGGGCGCCCGGGCACGCTGCTCCTGGTCATCGGCGCGTTGCAGGTGGCCTCTGGGGTCGCCGTGCTCGCGACTCGCGGCCCGGTGCTCCGCTGGTTGCTGATCGCGCAGGCCGGTGGTCTGATCGTGCTCCCGGTCGTGGTCTCTTGGTTCGTTCCCTGGCTCTGGTTCCACCCCTTCGGTCCCTTCACCAAGAACGTGCCCGTCCTGCTCGGCACCCTGGTCATCCTCCGCCGATGCTCATCCTGGTCTTGAAGACGATCCACGTGCTCGGCGCGGTGCTCTTCTTGGGGACCGGGCTCGGCAGCGCGTATTACAAGTTCCGCGCTGGCGCTTCGAAGGACGCCCGCGTGGTGGCGTGGTGCGACGCCGAGGTGGTCCGCGCCGACTGGATCTTCACCGTGCCCGCGGGGCTGATCATGCCGGTGACCGGGCTCTGGCTGGTGGTCATCTATCGGCTCCCGCTCCAGACGCCGTGGGTCTGGCAAGGGCTCGCGGGCTACGCCATCGCGGGGATCACCTGGCTTCCTGCCGCGTACCTCCAGATCCGCATGCGAACGCTGTCAAAGCTCGCGGCGGCTGAGGAGCGGGCGTTGCCCGCCGAGTGGTATCGTATGCAGCGCACGTGGGCCCTGCTCGGACTGCCGTCGTTCACCGTGACCATGGCCGTGCTCTGGATGATGGTCTCGAAACAAGCCGTGCTCTGACCCCCGCACACCTCGCGGCTCGCGCACAAGACTTCCGCGAGATCCCCGCGCGATTTGACCCCACCCACCTTCGTCGCTACGACTGGGCGATGCAGCGCGCGGGAGCTTCGATCGTGCTCGCGGCGATTCTGTCGCTCGCGACGGTCGCTCGTGCTCAAGACGTGCTCCCCGAAGCACCGCCGAAAGTGAATCCGGCGCCCGCACCGAAAGCGAATCCGGCGCCCGCGCCGAAGGTGAACCTCCCGCCGCCGCCGAAGGTGAATCCCGCGCCGGCACCGCAGGTGAATCCCACGCCCGCGCCGAAAGCGAATCCGGCGCCCGCTCCCGCGACGGGACCGGCGGCACCTGCGCCCGCTCCGGCGAAGGCGAAGTCGAAGTCGAAGCCGAAGGCAAAGCCAGCTCCCACGAAGAAGGGCAAGGCGCCTCGGCGTCCGGCGGCGACCCTCCCGGCGGGAAAGGCCTCGCCGCCGCCGAACGAAGCGGCGCGTCGCCGCGTCACCGCGACCTCCAAGCAGGGCACCGACAAGAAGGATCCCGAGCTCGAAGCGCTGAAGGACGCCGAGCGAGTGCTCTTCCCCAAGCCGTTGCCCGGCTCCACCTCGGGCTTCAGCTGGGATCTGCCGAAGCCCGCCCCGAGCGCCGGGGCACGCGTGCACGCCTCCGGTGTGCCGCCCGCGATTGCGAGCGATCCCGGGCTCGACGACTCGAACGACAACGCCAGCGACGCGGAGTGGATTCGATCGCTGACGATGCCGGATCTGCCGGTGCGCCTCGAGTCGCGGGTCGTCCGCTACTTGAAGTTTTACCGAGACAACCCCAAGGGCAGGGCCATCGCCCGGGTCTGGGCCCGCAAGAGCGGACGCTACGTGGCGTTCCTCAAGTCGGAGTTGACCCGCGCGGGGCTGCCCTCGGATCTAGTCTGGCTCAGCCTGATCGAGAGCGGCCACAACCCGACCATCGTGTCACCGGCGGGCGCGGCGGGACTCTGGCAGTTCATGCCGGACGCGGGGCGCATGTACGGGCTCAACGTCGATCGCTGGGTCGACGAGCGCTACGATCCCAAACGCGCGACGGACGCCGCGGTGCTCTATCTGGGCGACTTGTACCGCCGCTTCGGCAGCTGGGAGCTGGCGATGGCGGCCTACAACATGGGCTACGGCGGGCTGTCCCGGTCCATCCGCAAGTTCAACACCAACGACTACTGGGAACTCTGCCGCTACGAAGCGGGCATCCCGTGGGAGACGACCCTCTACGTCCCGAAGATCTTCGCCATCGCCCTGGTGATGACGAACAAGAAGGCCTTCGGCCTCGCGGATGTGGCCGGTGATGCTCCGGAGAACCTGGACAGCGTCGTGGCCCGCGGCGGACTCTCACTCGAAAAGATCGCCGAGGCGGCCCAGACACCGGTCGCCACCCTCGAGGCGTTGAATCCACACCTGCTCTTGGGACGGGTGCCGCCGCTGGTGGGCACCACGCAGCCACGGGCCTTCGTGCGCGTGCCTGCGGGCAAGGCGCAGCAGATCACTCGAGCGCTCGCCAACGTCTCCGAGCTCGATCCCGAGCTCGAGCCCTACGTGGTGCGCCTCGGCGATGACGCCGCCAAGATCGCGTCAGTGCGGGGGACGGATCGCGCCACTGTGGCCAAGCTCAACAAGCTCCGCGACGACGAAGGGCTCGGAGCGGGCACCGTCCTGCTCTTGCCCAAGCGTGAAGCGAGTGGGGCTGCGGCCCCGGCCCTCGGCGAGGTCGTGGTGACGTCTCCCCGCGAGTTCCGCTACTCCGACAAGAAGCGGGTGTTTTATCGCGTTCAGAGCGGCGACACCCTCGAGCGAATCGCCCGGGGCTTCGCCGTCTCGAACAGCGAGGTGGTGGCTTGGAACGCCGTCGATGCAAACGCGCGGCTGGTGTCCGGGATGGTGCTGACGATGTGGGTGAAACCCAGCGCGGATCTGTCCGGTGTCCGCGTGCTCTCCGAGAGCGAGGTGAGGGTGCTCGTCGCGGGGACTCCGGAGTTCTTCGATCACTTCGAGGGCTTGAAAGGCAAGAAGCGCATCACCGTCGAGGCGAAGAGCGGCGACACCCTGGCGAGCCTGGGTCGCCGGCACGGCATGAGCGTGGGTTGGATGGAACGCGTCAACCGGCAGTCGCGCCAGAAGAAGCTCGAGTCTGGGGACAAGCTGGTCGTGTACGTTCCCGCTGGCAGCGCCAGCGCCAAGGCCGCCGCGCTCACTGCGCCGAACGATCCCGAGCCCTCTCAGCCGGCGTCGGAGTCCGTGCCAGTCGAGCCATCTGCCGGGGGCTCAGCTGAGCAGCCCGAGCCGGCGGTCGGGGGCTGATCGGAGCACAGATGGCGGGGCGCACCTTGGTGGTCGGAGACGTGCACGGCGATCTCGGGCACCTGAACCTGCTGCTCGGGCGCCTGCCGGCCCTCGATGCGGGCGACACCCTGGTCTTCCTCGGTGACTACCTTGACCGTGGACCGGACTCGAAGGGCGTCATCGAGCGCCTGATGGCGCTGCACGACGAGCTGCCGGCCAAGCTGGTGTTCTTGCGGGGCAACCACGAAGACGGCTGGCTCCGGGCGATGAACGGCGGGTTCCCCGAGTTCCTGCTGCCGCAGCCCAACGGCTGCTGGGCTTGCGTGCGCTCGTATCGTGGGCGCCCGCTGCCGGAGACCACGCCCGACAAGGAGGATCTGGAAGCCCTGTTTTCGGCTTCCTTCTTCCCCGAAGCGGTCAGCCAGTGGCTGTCGGGGCTACCGCATTTCTACGAAGACGAGCACGCGATCTACGTGCACGCCGGTCTCCCGCACAAAGACGGGAGCTTTCTCCACCCGAGCCAGGCAGAGGATCGGATGGTCCTGCTCTGGTCGCGCAGCGAAAAGTTCTTCAGTGAGTACGCCGGTAAGCGCGTGGTGTGCGGCCACACCGCCACCGAAGAGCTGCCCGAGCTATCGACCTACACGCCGGAGGATCCGACCGACCTCTGGTACCGCGGTGACGTGGTGGCGATCGACACGCGCTGCGGCAAGGAGGGTGGCTTCCTCACCGCGCTCGAGCTGCCGGCGCTCCGGGTCTACGAGTCGCGCTGATCACTTCTTGCCCTTGCCGGGTTTCTTCGGGGGCTTCTTCTCGAGCTCCTGCTCGAAGGCCTTCTCGAAATCGTCGTCCGCCTTCTTGGGCTTGGGCTCGGGCTCCGACTTCTCCTCGGGCGCCTCCGAGCTCTTGGGTTTCGACTTCGGAGGCGCGGCTTCGTCGTCTTCAGCGGGCATCGAGATCGGGCGGGTGGGCGGCTCGGCGGCAGAGTCGAACTGATAGACCAAGCCGACGCCGAGTACGTTGGCGCTGGCAGAGTACTTGCCGGCGTTGATGTAGTTGGGATTGGCCGGCGGGTTCGCCAGCACGGGGTTCAGCTGCGCGATGCGCTGCTCGTCCGTGCCAACCTCGACCGGCATCCCGATCACCCGGGCGAAGACCCCGTCGAAGCGCCATTTGCCCAGGTACAGGCTGCCGCCGACCGAGAGAGTCACCTTGTCGAGATCGATGGTGGTCGCCGAGAGGTACTCTTTGGGGATGGCGCTGCGTTCGTACGCTGCGCCGCCGCGCAGCCCGAGGGCGTAGCTCGACACCGGGAACTTGTACTCGCCGCCGACGCGAGCCGAGTACGTATCGCGGAAGCCGCGTTCGATGCTGAGCGGCGGGATCTTGTAGACCGGCGGAAAGCCCGCGACGTTCTCCATCGCGATGTCCTCGGAGCTGACCGTGATCTTGTCGTGCATGCTCCAGGCTTCGTAGGCGACGCCGGCTTCGACCGCGAGCCCGTCGGCGGGGCGGACCTCGATGCCCAGCCGGGCGACCCAGGGCAGGTTGAACTTCACGTTCACCGCGTCGCCCGTGACGCGCGCGCCTTCGAAGACCGCGGCGGCCGGAAGCCGGACCTTCTGGGTTCCGGGGGAGTTGATCCAGACCGGGAGGTGAAACGAGGCGCCGATGCGCAGCGAATCACTGGGCAGGAAGATGGCGCCGATGATCCCGGTAGGCGCAACGATGGGGCCGACCCGCAGCTGACCGTAGGCGTCGTACTCGGGTTGCTCGGGGGCGCAGATGAACCGCTCGGGCACGCACGCGCTGAAGTAGACAGTGGTCTGGAAGTAGCCCGCGAGCGCCTCGATGCCGGCTCCGAGCGCGATCTCTTTCGAGGGTCGATACGAAGCGTAGGCGCCGAGCACGGCGAGCGCGGAGCCGTCGAGCGTGATCAGCGAGTAGCGCTGCGGGGCCGGCTGGCCGCTCACCTTCTCGGGAAAGCTGGTGATTGCCGCGTAGGGCGCGTGGAGCCCGAAGGCGAAATTGAAGTCCTTCTGGCCGAGCGGGTTCGAGTAGACCGCCGTCGGGATCGGAATGACCGGCGTGCGGCCCTCCACCTCCGGGAAGGTGAACTCCCAGGTCTGTCCGGTGGGCTGCCCGGTGTTTGGATCGACCTGGCGCACCAGCTGCTTGCGCTGGTAGGTGCTGGTGTAGTTCACCCAGGCGAAGTCACCCAGATAGGCGTGGCCCGCGAAGGCGAGCCCGGCCGGGTTGTAGGCGATGGCGCCGCCGTCGTCCGCTCCGGCCACGAAGGCCCCGGCCCGTCCCAGCGGCCGCACTCCGCGGTCTCCGAAATAGAGGCCGGCGCCCTGCGAGTGCGTCGCAGTCGCGAGCACCAATCCGAACGCGCATGCGCTAGCGCTTCGCAACGATCGCCCTCCTGTCACCTTGGAGCATTAAGGCAGATCCCAGCCCGAATCGCGAGCGCGATCGCGCGCCCGACTCCGAGCCAGGACCGCGCCGGCGGTTCTGGGCGGCGGCCGCCGGATCTGGCGCCGCGCTGCCTGGCCCTGGTGCGCCCACCGCTACTCGCCGTTTCGGTGTCGCATGATTTCGTAGAGCTGCTCCATGCCGCGCGTCTTGCTGGTCAAGAAGTCCCGCATGGTCGCGAACACGAGCTCGAGGTCGTCGGGTGAGAGCGGCTCTTCGCGCCCCGCGCTGGCGTCGAGGCGGTTGACCTCGGCGAAGGTGTCCAAGAAAATCTCCAGGGGCGTCAGGCTGTCGGTGTTGTTCGGATCGAGCGGCGTTACCAGGTTGGCCAGCAACCGGTCCTGGAATCGGTAGGGATCGTAGGGGTTCGGCTGGGCCTTGCCGTTCACCACCGGCTCGGCGGTGAGCGCGTCCAGCAGCTCGAGCACGCGGTCGGCGGTGCCGGGGGTCGGCTGGTCGTTGGCGGTCGCGTCTTCGGGCGCCGCGGCCGTGGCCACCGCGTTGTAGATGGCGGGCATGTTCAAATCGTCCGACAAGATTTGCATCATGTCGGCGGAGCTGGCCAGCATGCTGATCATGGCGTCGTTCGAGCTCGCCTCCTGGACCAGATAGCGCAGGTGACGCTCGAGGGCGCGGCGAGCCTCTTCGTCCTCGTTGATCAGATCCAGGAGCGTCATCGTGGTCCCGAACATTGGGCCGCCGATGCTCTCGGCGGTCTTGGCGCCGAGATCTTTGACCGCCCACGCGCAGGCCATGGGGTTGGTCTCGCGGTCGGGGCAGTTGGCGTTGATCTGCTCCCGGATGACGTCGACCAGAATCGGGACGCTCTTGATGAACGCCTGGTTGTGGAACACCGCCGCCGTGCCGTCGCCGTCCACGGCCAAGAACTGGTCCACCAGCTTGCTGCGCGCGCGCTTCCAGCGCGTGAAGCGGGGGCTGCCCGGCTGGAGGCGCGCGTCGATCTTGGCCATCGAGTCCGCGAACATGTCGAAGAGGGTCAGCTGGGGCTTGGCGATCAGACCGTTGGCCCACTTGCCGCCCTTGTCGCCTGCGCGATCGACCATGCCCACGCTCGCGGCGTAGTCGGGATCCATCATGGCGACGGTCATCTCGTGCAGCACGTCGAGCCCGCTCTTGGCGACGCCGCCGTTGCGCTCGTCCTTGACGAAGTTCGGGTCGTCGAGGGCTTTGATCAGCTCGCCCAAGGCCGGGATGATGTCGCCGGCGAAGGCCTCGGCCAGGACCGGCTCGTAGCGCGTGCCGCCGCTCGGATTGCACCACTTGGCGTTGTAGGCCGGGTTCACCTTGTGCGATTGGGCGTCCGACTGGGTCAGAAACTTCTGCCAGGGGCGATCCGCGAAGCCGAGGCCCGCGGGGATGTTCGCGTTGCACTCTGGGCCGTGCTGCTCGGTGGGCCAGTGGCGGTACAAGGTCTCGACGCTGTCGAGGAAGGTCTGGCCGGCGCCGTTGTTGGCGAAGGCCGCGAGCAGCGGCTTCATGGCCTTGTAGAACTCGTACTTCTCCCAGAGGAAGATGGTGCCCTTGCCGCGGATCCTGAGCACGTCGCTCGGCATGCCGCCCGGCAGCGAGCAATCCGAGAGCCAAAGCTGCGGGGGCTGGCCCTTGGGGTTCGTGACCAGACGCTCGGGGCAGACCGAGGTGGAGACCGGATCGATGGTCGCCGCGACGAAGTCGTTGGTGACCTTGTTCTTGCCGCTGAAGTTCGGGTCGCGGTCGGGCATGGTGCCGCCAAAGAGCGCATCGAACTTGGCGGTCTGCGCGCCGAAGAACACCAGGCGGTTCAGGCCCCGGGGCTCCGGGGTCAGGGTCATGCCGTCGATGCCGCTCGACTCTTCGAACATCTGGTTCGGATCCGAGAAGACCTTCGCCGCGTTCATCAGGGAGTTGAGCACGTCTGACTTCACGTTCAGCTTGGCCTTGCCCAAGATCGAGTCCAGGTAGAACAGGCCCATGTTCTGGAAGTCGAAGAGCTCGCACTCCTCGTACGAGCCGATCAGGGGCCACGAGATGTTCAGCCCGAGCACCTGGATTCGGACCTTCGCGCCGGGCCTGTTGCAGGCGTTCACGCCGTTCACGTCGTGGATGAGCTGGAAGATGCGGTGCAGGTTGCTGCGGTTGTCCCCGGCGTCCGGCTGCGTGGTGTCCGGCGGCACGTGGGGTTCGGGGTTGGTGGGATCCGTCAGGTTCACCAGCGCGCCGTTGATGTCGTTGGTGTTGTAGTAGAGGGCGTCCTTGTACTTGGCGTAGTTGCTGTAGGCCTTGCCCAGGTAGGCCTGGGTGTCAGGGTGCGCCAGCGCCCGGAGCACGTCCTTGAACAGCTTCGGATCCTTGGCGGTCTTGACGATGATCTCCTGGAGCTCGTCCCAGATCGTGACCGTCGGATCGAACTTGGCCTCGGGGTGGGCGTTGCTGACTTCTCGGATCTTCAGTGAGGCGCCGATCAGTCGAGCCATGGTCTGTTCGTGATCCTTGAACAGCTTGCCGACCATCTTCAGGTGCACGTCGCTGTTCTTGTGGGCGAACATCCAGCCCGTCGCGTGGGTCAGATCGGCGAGGGGCGACTGCGCGGTGTCGAAGGTCGGGTAGACGCCGCCGACGCCCCAGTCGGCCTTGTTCTGGATCGGATCGCCGTAGAGCGCGTAGGCGCCGCTCAAGAGATCGGCGAGGGCCTCGCTCTCGGCGACGGGATCGGGATTGAGCAGCGGCTCGAGATCGCGCGTGGTCGAGCCGACGAAGGTCTGGCTCGTGTCGAGGTAGGCAAAGAGGGGCGTGCCCGAAGGATCGACGGCGCGTCCGAAGGCATCGGGCGGCAGCACCCGCGGCAGGCCGGGCACGAAGAAGGGCGTGTCGATTTGCGCGACGCCTGCAGGCCCCAGGAAGCGCCCGCGCGCGTCCACGTCGGCGAAGCCGTCGCCGTCGCCGTCGTAGAACGCGCCGCCGACGGTCCCGACCACGCCCGGCTGGTTGCCCGTGGGCACCGCGTAGCCCCGCGAGTCCCGCACCACCAGGTAGTGGGGCAGCGCACCGGGCTTCTCGAAGGCCGGATCGGTGCTCAGCATGATGGCCCGCGCCACCTCCGAGTTGGTGCGTGGCCGATTGGGTTGGAGCTTGGCCGCGTCGCTGAGCGCGTAGGCGATGGGCAGCGGCGCCTCGAGGCTGGTCGAGAGCTCGTGCTGCGCCATCCCGAGCACGTTCTGGAACGCGTCGCGCATGGTGCCGGTGCCCGGCGCGGCGTTCTTGCTCGGCGGGCGCAAGCGCAGCGCCAGGGTCTGCGTGAGCTGGCGCAGCTCCGGGTAGGCCATGGAGGGCTTGATGGCGCCGAGGGCCACGCGCAGCGGGCGATAACCCAGGCGTCCCGACAGACGAGACAGCGCTTCTTGGGCCTTCTTGGCCTTGGCCGGATCTCCGTACTTCGCGTAGGGGTCTTTGCCGGGACCGGCGAGGGCCGCGAAGAGGCGCCCCGTCGAGCGCGTCACGCTGGGCATCAGGCCTTCGCGAGATCCCGAGCCTTGCTTGTTCACCGGGTTCGTCTCGTAGAGCGGCACGATGCGCTGCAAGAAGCGCTGGAGCGCGACGTGGCCCTTCACCGTCTTGCCCGGATGGAATGGATCCGGCATCGGCTCGTCGCTGAAGGTGGCGTTGAAGGCCTGGATCAGATCGACGCGGCGCTTGCCCATCGCCTCGACCTTGGCGATGGCCAGCGTGCGAACCACGCCCGATCCGCTGAGCGGATCCTTGATGGCCGGCAGCTTGCTCTGGTCCACCTGATCTCGGTACTTGCCCGCCGCGTCGCGGTGACAGACCCCGCGGTAGGAGGCGCCGTAGACGTCCTCGGTGAGCACGGAGGCGCCGACGCGATCGCAGAGCGCCGAGTACATGTCGTCGCCGAGGGTGCCAACCGGCTCCCGGAGCTTGCGCCGGTCGTCGAAGTCCCCGGAGCAGGCGGCGGACAGGGACAAGGCAACCCCGACCACCAGCGTGGTCTTCCGATAGGAGCGTCGCATGGTCGGCTAGTTTACGCTGCCTCGGCGGTCCGGGCGGGTGGCGCCGTGTGACGCGTCGCGGCATCCGTGACCCGCGGGCCAGACCGTGCGAAATCAGCGCAGCCATGAGCGCTCTCACCGCCATCGTCCTGGCCGCCGGTCTCGGCAAACGCATGAAGAGCACGCTGCCCAAGGTGCTGCACCGCGCCGCGGGTTGGCCCTTGGTCCTGTTTCCAATTCGTTCCGCCCTCGACGCGGGCGCCGAGGCCGTCGTCTGCGTGGTGAGTCCCGATGTGAAGGATCGCGTCGCCGCGGTGCTCGCCGCCGAGCTACCGCACGCACCGGTCAGCGTGGCGGTGCAAGAGGTGCCGCGCGGGACGGGCGACGCGGTGAAGGCGGGGATCGGCGTGGTCCGGACCGACCGCGTGATGATCCTGTGCGGCGACACGCCGCTGGTGCGCGCCGACGATCTGCGTGCGCTCCTCGGCGCCCTTGGCGAGCACGAGCTCTGCCTGATGAGCGCTCTGCTCGACGAGCCCCAGGGCTATGGTCGCGTATTGCGCGATGGCAGTGGCAAGGTGCTCGAGGTCCGCGAGCACCGGGATCTGCGCAGCGACGCTGAACGCGCGGTCCGCGAGGTGAACGCCGGAGTCTACGTGGCGCGCACCGCGGCGCTCCGCGCGGCGCTCGAGGGCATCACCGCCGACAACGCCGCGGGCGAGTACTATCTGACTGACGCCGTGGCCCTCGCGGCGGTCGGCGGAGGAGCGGTCGCCATCGTCGGCCACGCGGACAACCTGCTGGGCGTCAATGATCGGAGCCAGCTTGCGCAGGCCGAGACGCTGCTCTTTCAGCGGATCGCTCGCAGCCATCAACTCGAGGGAGCGACCGTGCGCGGCGATGCCCGCATCGACGCCGGTGTGGCGGTCGGTATCGACGCGGTGATCGACGCCGGCGTGATCCTCCGTGGCAAATCCAAGATCGGCGCCGGCGCGCTGGTGGACGTCGGCAGCGTGATCACCGACTCGGAGATCGGCGAGCGCGCCACGGTGAAGCCCTACAGCGTGATCACCGAGAGCCGCGTCGATTCCGGAGCCCAGATCGGCCCCTTTGCCCACCTGCGCCCGGGGAGTGAGATCGGCCCCGACGCCCACATCGGCAACTTCGTCGAGACCAAGAAGACCCGCGTCGCGCGCGGGGCCAAGGCGAATCATCTGGCCTATCTCGGCGACGGCGAAATCGGCGAGGGAGCGAACGTCGGCGCCGGAACCATCTTCTGCAACTACGATGGCTTTCAGAAACACATCACCGTGATCGGACCGGGCGCGTTCATCGGCAGCGACAGCCAGATCGTCGCGCCAGTGCGCATCGGCCGCGACGCGTACGTGGCGACCGGCACCACGGTGACGAAGGACGTGCCCGACGAGGCTCTGGCCATCGGCCGCATCAGCCAAGAGAACAAGGCCGGCTATGCGCCGCGGCTCAAGGCGCGCTTGGCCGCGGCGGCCAGGCGGAAGAAGGCGGGCGAGTGAGGTGCCACCGCTCGCGGTCAGAACCACGTTGGCGGTGGTGCTCTGCGTGGGCGGTTCGGCCTGCGGCGCTCGCACCCTCGACGAAGGCACAGCCGGTCCCGTCAAGGCCGACGCGGCGACGGTCTGGCCCCCGGTCGTCGTCCAGCCCGGCTTCTTTCAGGCTGAGGGCTCGCCCATCACGCTGGTGTCCGACGGGGATCCCGTCGCGGTGCGTTTCGCCTCGCAGGGCGGCTACGCCATGTTCATCGGAGCCCGGGTGCGCGGGCTCGATGCGGGAACGGTGCGGATCGCCACCGAGCTGGTGAACCCCGAGGACGGCACGGCGCTGGTCTCGGACGAGCGGGAGGTTCGTTTCGTGCCGAGCCTCGCCGAGGCCGGCGCGGTCGAGTCCGACAACCAGAGCAGCGCGGACTTCTCCCACCTGGTGCCGTGCCCGAACTACGGGGCGCGGCCCGTGAACGGGGTCCCGTGGATCCTCAGCGTGCGCGTCACAGATCCCGCGGTGGCGCAGCGCAGCGGCGCGAGCAGCGTGTGGGTGATACCGAACTGCGCGGCGGGCTCGCGCTACGCCCAGTGCGTCTGCCAGTGCCAGCCCGACTATGTGCTCGGCAAGTGCGGCGCGGAGCACTGAAGACGACGCACTGCAGGGTCAGTGCGCCGCAGCGGGATCGGGGCCCTCGGATCCTTCAGTCGGCTCGGGCTCGGGCTTCTGGTTGAAGACGCCGCTCGGCAGCTC
The DNA here is from genome assembly GCA_963716725.1 of uncultured delta proteobacterium. Classification (GTDB taxonomy): domain Bacteria; phylum Myxococcota_A; class Polyangia; order Polyangiales; family Polyangiaceae; genus JADJKB01. The sequence continues at coordinate 97,736 of CAVQUB010000020.1, read as the reverse complement.
GTGCTGCATCTTGCGCTTCTTCACCTCGAGGTAGGCCTGACTGAAGGGGTTGGCGGCCACCAACATCGGGATGCGCTCTTCGACGGTCATGCCCAGGGCCGAGAGCGCGTCGACCTTGGCCGGGTTGTTGGTCATCAACACGACCGACTCCACGCCGAGATCTCGCAAGATGGCCACGGCGACGTCGTACTCTCGCGCGTCAATGGGCAGGTGAAGCCGCTGGTTGGCCTCGATGGTGTCGGCGCCCTCGGCTTGCAGCGCGTAGGCGCGGATCTTGTTGGCGAGGCCGATGCCGCGCCCTTCTTGGCGGAGGTAGAGGAGCACTCCGGATCCGCGTTTGGCGATCTCGGCCTGGGCGCGCTCGAGCTGGCCCTTGCAGTCGCATTTCAACGACGCAAACACCTCACTGGTGAGGCACTCGGAGTGAACGCGGACCGCCACGCCGCTCTGACCTCGAACGTCGCCCATGACCAGCGCGAGGTGCTCGTCCGACAGACTCGGATCCGCGTCCGGATCGTCCCAGCGATAGACGTGTAGCTCGAAGGTCCCGAAACGCGTCGGAAGCGGCGCGCGAGCCAAGTGCTCCAAATGGCGGCTTTCCTTCGTCATGTGCGGTGTCTGGCGGCCCGGGAAGCGGATCATGCGCTAGGGCCGCGCTCAACGAATCGGAGCATGGGGCTGGGCTCCGGATCGGTCAAGCGGGGCGGCGCGCCGGCGCGGCCCGCGGGCGGTCCTTGGTGCAGAGCGCCAGGATGGCGTGTTCGAGCACGGCTTGCGGTTGTCGCTTGGAGCCACCCTTGAGCGCGAAATCGAGACCTGCCAGGGTTTCCAGCCAGTCCTCCAGGTCGGCCCGGGAGGTCTGCCGCGTCTGCTTGGCGAGGTCCCGGGCCTTGAAGGGCGGCGCGCCGGCGCGTTTCGCGGCGTCCTCCGGGCTCGCCCCGCCACGCGTGGCGGACTCGAATTTGAGCAGCTGCCTGGCAGACCAGGCGAGCACACCCACCAGCCTCAGACCACGATCGGAGGGATCGTAGACACCGGCGAGTGTCGACAGGGCGCGCCCCGCGTCCCGCGCCCCCACGGCATCGACCAGCTCCCAGACAGTGGTCGGTCTGAGGCGGACAATGCACTCGGCGACGTGATCCTCGGTCAGCTCGGCGCCCTCACCGGCGAAGAGGCAGACGCGTTCGACGGCGTCGGCCACTGCGCCCAGCTCGGGACCGGCGAGCTCCGCGATCAGGTCGGCAACGCCGGCCGCGGCGGTGTTGCCGCGTTCGCGCACTGCCCGGGTGATCCAGCCCGGGAGGGCGTCGCGCTTGAGGGGCTCGCACACCACCAGGAAGCCCTTCTTCTGTGCGCTGGTGTAGAGCCTACGGCGTTTGTCCAGCTTGCCCGCGACCAGGAGCAGCACCGTGCTTGGCGAGGGGTCGTCCAGGTAGTCGGCGAGCTGATCCAGGGCCTCGGAGTTCGCCTTCTTTTCACCGTGCGCGTCCCAGCGCTCGAGAGAGCGCAGGACCACCAGCCGCCGTTTCGCGAACATCGGCAGGGTGCGGGCGGCCGACAGCACGGCTCGTGCCGTGACCTCGCCGGCCACCATCTGCTCTTCGTTCAAGCCAGGAGTCGCGCCCGCGAGAGCAACGTCGCGCACCGCGCGCACGACGTCCAGCGCCAGGTGTCGCTCTTCGCCCGCGACCAGGTAGACGGGCGCGAGCTTGCCTTCGCGGAGGTCGGCCAGCGCTCGATCGGGCGTCACCGCGCCTGTTTGACACGCCTCCTGCCGCGGGGGAAGAGCGCGCCTTGGTGAGCGCGCAAAGCTGTACTATTTCCCCGCGCGTGTCCCTGCGTCAGGTCGCCCGCTCGTCGCTGCTCCGCGCTCCGCCGCGGAGCACGCTGGTGGTGATCGGCAACTTTGACGGCGTGCACCGCGGTCACCAGGCCGTGATCGCGTCTGCGGTGGACGAGGCGCGGTCGCTCGGGCTGGCGCCCGTCGTGCTGACCTTCGACCCGCACCCCAGCGTGGTGCTCGGCAAGGGCACGCCCAGCGTGCTCACCACCATGGCTCGTCGTGTCGAGCTCATGGAACGGGTGTCGCCGACGCTCACGGTGGTGGTCGAGCCCTTCACCCTGGAGCTCTCCGAGCTGGAGCCCCGGGAGTTCGTCGACCGCCTCCTGCTCGACGATCTCGGCGCCGCCGCCGTGCTGGTGGGGCAGAACTTCTGCTTTGGCCGCGGGCGCAAGGGCGACATCGCGCTGCTCTGCCAGCTGGGCAAAGAGCTCGGGTTTCAGGCGCGTGCTCACGAGCTCGAGGGCGACGCCCTCGGAGCGTTCTCCAGCAGTCGCGTGCGCGGCGCCCTGGGCAGCGGCGACGTCGGAGCTGCTGGGCAAATCTTGGGTCGGCCGCACTCGATCTGCGGACGCGTGGTCCACGGAAACGCTCGCGGCGCAGGCCTCGGGTTCCCGACCGCGAACCTCGAGACGTCGGAGGAGTTGGCGCCGAGGGGCGGGGTCTACGCCTGCCTGGTCGACCGAATCGAGGAGGAAGGCGCGCGGGCGCTCGGCAAGGGCGTGGTCAACATCGGCGTCCGGCCGACGCTGGGGGCCGGGGCGAGCACCGAGGTTCATCTGCTGGATTTCGACGCGGATCTCTACGGCGTACAGCTCCGGGTTCACTTCGTGGAGCGGCTCCGCGACGAGCAGCGCTTCGATGGTCTGGAGGCGCTGGTGGGACAAATCGGCCAAGACGTGGCCCGAGCCCGGCAACTGCTTTCGTCCCGAGCGCCCGATCCTGCTGCGAATGGCGCCTGGAACTAGTGCCGCGCGGCCGAAGTTCGAGTGGATTCGCCCCTGAGACCTGCGCTCATTTGGGCTCTCACAGGAAGGGCGGAAGAGCGGAAGGATTTGGGGTGGTCAGGCGTTAGCCTCCGCAGGCCATTTCTGAGCGCGGTCACGTTGAAGTTGACGAGCAGGCCGACGGGCAACCGCGAAAGACGCAGATAGGTGATGACCTGCGCTTCGTAAATCGGGAGCAGCCGCTCGACCGCCTTGAGCTCCAGGAGGATACGATCTTCGACGACCAGGTCGAGGCGATAGGCGCAGTCAAGGTGTACGCCTTTGTAGCGGATTGGTAGCGGTCGCTGCCGCTCGAACTTGAGCCGTCGTTCGGACAGCTCGGCAGATAGACAGGCCTCATATGCGGATTCCATCAGCCCTGGACCGAGATGCCGATGCACCTCGATCAGCGCACCGATCACCTCGTCCGTCCCATCCCCAAATCTTCCGAGCTTTCGCCCTTCCTGTGCCATCCCCGTGTGGTCGGGCCTCACTCCGAAACAGCCGCGGCTTTCTTCGCAGAAAGTGAGGGGATTTTTCTGGATTCGGCCCACGACTTGGGGCGGTACGACCAGCGAAAGGGTCGGTCGGTCTGCAGGATACCACGCGACGTACGCGTCGATCCTCGCCGCGAGGTCGTCGGTGCTTCTACTCGAGCCGCTACGGTGTCCGAGAGAGAGGGCGGCCGTCCCGAGCGCGGGGCGTCCGCCAGTCTCTCGCTAGGTGCCGCGCAGTCGAAGCGCTTGCGCCAGTCGTCCACCGTGCGCACGTGCACCCCGAGGAGCCGGGCGATGTCCGTCGCAGGCACTCCGTCCGCCATCATCAACACGGCCTGCGCCCGACGAACCAGCCGCTGCTCCGCCCTGGCGGGTCGCAACGCCTCCTCGATCCGCGCGCGCTCTTCAGCCCTCAGCGCGAGCGGAACCGTCGGACGACCACCGTGCGCTCGACCCGCGAACGCGCTGTAGTCGATCATGTCACCCCACTACACCGACGACACGCACACGGAAAAGAAACCAGCGAAACTTCTGCCGCGCGGCACTAGTGTCCTGTCCCAGAATTCGCGCTACGCGAATTCTGGGCGCGGCTCCGCCGCATGCGCTGCTTAGCAGCGCCAACACTATCTCTTCGTAGGGGCCCCTCGGGCCCCTCTCAGCCTTCGGCCGATTCACCCCGAGTCAATCGGCTTCACCGATTGCCAGTGCTGCGTCCCCTAAGCTGCGCCTCGATCATGGACGGTTACTTCTGGGACGCAGCACTAGTACAGTCGCGGCCCGGTGACGACGCGTAACGAGCTCGAGGCATTGAACCGAAGTGGGCTGATCGAGCGCGCGCGCCGCCTCGGTGTCCCGCGGCCCGAAGTCATGACGCGGGTCGAGATGATCGACGAGATCATCCGGCGACAAGAGACCGACGTCAACGCCCGACGTAGAGCCCGCGGGTGGCTGGGCGTGGCGCGCGACTTGGTCGCCAGCTTGATCGAGCAGGGGCTCAACATGCCCGACGCCGCGGAGCTCGTGCGGCAGGGAGTCGCGCCCACTCGGGTGTTGCACCAAGCGCCCGTGGCCACGGTGACGCTCGCAGAAATCTACGCCGCACAGGGCCATCTGAAGCGTGCCCTCGGCATGCTCGATCAGGTGCTCGAGAACGAGCCCGACCACGCCGCTGCGCGAGCGCTCCGCGATCGCCTTGCGACGCCGCGACCGGCACCGGCTCGGGTCGTCGAGCCGGAAGCGCCCGAAGACGTCCCGGCCCCCGAGTCCGAAGAGCTCCCGGCGGCGCCTGCGCCTGGCGACGAGGTCTGGGACGAATCCCCGCCGGACGAATCCCCGCCGGTCGAAGCAGAGCTGCTGCCCGCGACTCCCCCCGGCTTCGAGGTGGCGAGCGCCGTCGTCGAGGTGGCGAGCGCCGTCGTCGAGGTCGAAGTCGTCGAGGTGGCGAGCGCCGTCGTCGAGGTCGAAGTCGTCGAGGTCGAAGCTGTCGAGGTCGCAGTTGCCGTCGAAGCCCCGGCGCGTGCGCCCGAGCCCCGCGCGGACGATCCTCATTCGCGGACGGACGTATTGGTCGCGATCCCACGGGGCGGCGCCCTCTTCCTGCACTGGGAGCTGTCCGACCGCGCTCGGGCTGCCGCCGCCGATCAGAGCTGGGTCTTGAGAATTGCCGCGCTGTCGCCCTGCGTGACCGGCGCGAGGAAGCTGCAACGCGACGTCGTCGTGCGAGAGCCGGCGGGGTCCCTCGTGGTGCCGGGTCTCGGCGCGAGCGCGGTCGTTCGCGCCGCCCTCGGTCACGTGGATGCCAGCGAGTTCTTGCCTCGCGTGATCGCGACGGTGCTCGACGAGAACGGCGTCGCATTCCTGCCGGCCGGCGCCCACGTCGACGCGCCTTCGGTGGCCCGAGCGCGTGCGGCGGCGCTGCGCGGAGCTTGAAAGACCACTCGAGTGCCGCTCCCGGTACCCAACGCTCCGCTTCGTCACGCTCAGGTGCTGGCTGCAGGGCAGTGCATCGAGCTCGACGACACGCACGCTCGAGGCCTGAGGTTTCGCCAGATCAATCCCAAGGAGGCCTTCACCATCGTCGATCAGTGCGGCGACTTCTTTCGCGCGTCGCTTACAGTTCTCGGATCGGACGGTGGCGAGGCGCTCGTCTACGAGCAGATGTCCGAATCGACGGAGTCGCCGGTGGAGATCACGCTCGTGTGCGCGGTGCTCGCGCGGCAGCGCATGTTGGGCGTGGTGCAGAAGGCCACCGAACTCGGCGTTGTGCGGATCGTGCCGGTGCTGTGTGAGCGCTCGGTGCAACGCAGCGGGCTGGCGCACGAGAAGGCCCACGCCTGGCCGGGGCAAGCCCTGCGCGCGGCGCGGCAGTGTCGCCGGGCCAGCGTCCCCGACGTTCAACCCGCCATCCCCCTCGTCGACGCCCTCGACGCCCAGAGCTTTCGAGGTGCGACCCGGCGTTACACCCTCGATGATCGCGCGCGCGACGGATCGACGCTCGTGCCCGGGGACGACGTGGCGAGCGTTGCCTTCGTGGTGGGGCCTGAAGGAGGGTTCACTGACGACGAGCGCGCCCGGCTCGCCGACCGCGGGGCGACCGCGCTCAGTTTCGGCGGCAGGGTGCTCCGTGCCGAGACCGCGGTGCTGGTCGGTGTCAGCCTGATCCAGCAGGCGTTCGGGGATTTCTAGCGACCGACACGAGGTCGACAGCCCCGGGCGGGTCGGTCGGAGACCGTCCTGCCAGCCCGAGAGCGTGCGCGGCGGCGGCCACCGTGCCCCAGAGCCAGGACGTCTCGGCAGCGGGCGTTTGAGCGCGAGCCGCGCGGGGCAATCCGAGCAACCCGAAGCCGAGGATCGCCAACACGGCTGCCTGCTGGACGCCTTCGAGGAAGAATGCGGTCGTGCCGATCGCCAGGCCGACGCCAAGGGTCCCGGCCACGACTGCACCGAGCTTCGCGCCGTAGGCCGTCCAGACCCAGTCGTGCTGCTGACGATCGGTGTCACCGAGCTCCGCCTGCACCACCTGGCGGAACACGAATACGGGCAGCGCGTAGCGGAGTGCGAGCAACGGTAGGAAGAGCAAGATGTGGCTTCGGATCTGCTCGGCGCCGAAGTGTTCGGACAAAAAGGCCCACTCCACGTGAGTGGTCGACCAGCAGACGCCGACCCATCCGGCGATGATCAGCCCCAAGCACAGGAGCAAGACGTGCGCGGCGCGCCGCACGTCCGGGCGCAGCGGACGCACGAGGCGGGCGCTGAGGCCGAGGGCCGCCGCGGCCGGAGCCAGCGAGAGGTGCATGTTGACCGGGCTGCGCACCAGGAAGAAAAACGCCAGCATCGAAGCGACCAGCAGGAGCACGTGCCGGGACTCCCGTCGCGTGTCCGGATGCGCGAAGAGCCGCGGCACCACTGCTGCCGCGGCGAACAAGCCCGCGATCAGCGGAACGTTGTAGAGCGAGGCTCGCGGCAAGACTCCCCACTCGTAGGCCGTGAGCAGCGCAATTCCGCCGAACGAGATGAAGTGCAAGCGCCAACTGCGGGTCCAGCGCACCAAGAACACGAACTTGGCGACCAGCGACGCCGTGTGCCACCCCAGGGAGCCACTCCACGCCAGCGCAACGAACCAAGGGTCGAAGCGGCGGAACTTGAAGTCCCAGCCGACGACGACCCAGTGTTGCTGAACGATCCAAAAGACGGCGAGCACGGCAAGCACGCTGGCCACGCTCTCGGCGCGGGACCAGCCGCGCGTCCCGTCACGGAATCGAGGGAGTTCGGCGGCCGTAGCGTGAGCCAGCGCGACCAAGAGCAGCAGCGGACCCCAGACACTGACGGCTCCCCATGCGTAGTTGGTCGTGGGCAAGAGCAGCAGCGCTGCGCCGGCGCAAATCCAGCTTCCCCATTTCGGACCGAGCACCGCGCACACCACGCAGGCGACACCGAGCGCGGGGGTGAGCACGGTCGAGAACTTGTCCGACCATGACAGCCGCTCGCTCAAGACCTGGGCAGCGCTCACGTAGCCATAGCCGACCATCGACGCGGTGAGCGCTGCGCCAGCGGCGGCGAAGCGCCGGTCGTTCGCCGGTGCCGGCCTGTCGGAGCGGAGCCGGAGCGCCAGTGCAGCCAGGGCCACGGCTGCCGCAGCGGGCAGACCCCAAGCGTGGTGCGCTGCCGCGAGCACCAAGACGCTGGGCACGAGCACGGCCGCGGAGTCCGCCAGGCCAAAACCGCGTCTCTGGCCGAAGAACCAGAGCCCGAACAGTGAGCCGATCAAGGCGACGAGCGCTGCCACTGCCCAGCCCGCGGGGCGCGCTGGCGCGGTCAGGGCTGTGCGGGTGAAGGACCCGGGCACGACCGACTGACTCGACAGCGCCGCGGGCAGACTGTCTCCCTGGTAGCCACGCGAGAGCGGCGTGCCCGTGGCCCAGCTGAGAAGGTAGCGCACCGACGTGATCGGTTGCTCGGGCAGCTCGTGGCCCTTGGCAAAACGTGGCCCCCGAACACCAACGAAGGTGTGCAGGTCGAGGCCCATGACGTGCACGCCACGCTCGTCGTGGCCGTGATCACCCATGATCATCAGGTTCTGGTCCGGCTGCACGACGCTCATGGCCTGGCCGATCCAGCGATCGACCTCGCTCCAAGCCCAGCGGTAGCGTCCGCCACCATGCGGGACGCGGTGCGAGGTCTCGTCGGCGAAGGTCGCGTGAAACAGCAGGGCGTCCCAGTTGCCGTCGCCGAACTCCCCCAGCGCCTGCTGGAAGAGACCGTACTGGTGAGCAGCCAAGCTCTGGTTCTGGGGCGGCGCATCGACCGCGCGGTGGGTCAGCGCGGCCGCCCCGAACTGATCGAAGGAGTCGTCGGAGTACACCAGCACTTTGCGCCCCGCGGCGCGCCATTGATCGAAGATGGACTCGAAGGCCTGGCCGCCCTTGGCGAAGTTCTCCACGAAGCCGAAGATGCGGAAGTGATCGCGCCCCGAGAAGGCCGCGCGCACCGCGGGAACGGTGACCTGATCGCGACACCCGCTGGACGGTGCCCAGGCGGCTTCCGCTTTGAATCGCGCAAGGTTCGGCATCAGCTTCGGGTCGGCGGTCACCGCCAACGGCAGTGAGTCGACGAAGAGCACCAAGGTTCGCTCGGCTGGCGGCGTCGTGGGCTCGGGTTCGGCGGTGGCCGCGCCCACAGGGGCTGATGCGGCCGGAGAGAGCGTGTGGTCGACGGCACTGAAGATGGCCGTCACCGCCAGGAGCATCGCTACAATCGCCGCTCCGCGCAGGCCGATTCCAGGCCGATTGCGTTCGATCTGATCGTCGCTGCCCATGGTTTGGGTCCGCTCCCTCGCCCGAACTAGGGCGAGACGATGGCAAATAGAATGGGGCCCGCAGCGTCGAGCGCGAGGGAGTCGCGGCGAGCTGATACGCGCGACAGGCTCGAGCCGTTCAGTGCCCCAGCGGGCTGTAGCGGCGGTGGGTGTTGAAGATCCCGGTCGGGTCCGGGATGTTCGGGAAGGTCTTGTAGGGCGTCACCGAGTTCTTACCCGCGGCGTAGGGCTTTGTCGGGTTCTCCTCGAGCACGTAGACCTTGTGTCCGGTCCAGTCGCTCACCCACACGTACTTCCCGCTGGCGTCCATCTCGGGGTGGACCAACTTGCTCGCGCCGACGATGGACAGGTCGGAGCGCTTGTTGGCGTCGGCGAGCACCGCGGGGTCCTTGGAGAACTTGGTGATGCTGGCGGTGTCGGTCGTGCTGAAGGTCTGATCGCCCCAAACGCCCGTGGCCTTGTCGGTGGTGTTCACGAACAGTCCCGGGCCGCCGGTGCCTACCGAGAAGGCGTCCTCGGTACCTGCCGCGGCCTTGTCCACGTTCCAGACCAAGAGCTGGGCGGAACCGATGTGGATGGTCGCCGCGAAGGTCTCGTCGGCGTCGATGGTGTTGTTCTTGTTGACGTCGAAGGTCCAGACCGCCCCCGGGCCAGGGTGAGGTTGGTTGCTGCTGAAGATCTTCACCTTCTCGGTCCAGCTCGGGACGTCGATCACGCTGATGTAGCCGCTGGCCTGCGCCGTGGCGAAGAGCGTCTTCTGATCGCTGGAGTTGAAGGCCTCGTGGAGGATCTGCCCGACCTTGTCCAGCTTCTTGATGGCAAACGAACCGGACGTGCCCGTGGTGTCGACGCGCCAGACCTCGCCCGCGTCCTTGAGCAACATCAAGAAGTAGCCCCCGACGCCGGCCTTCTTGTAGGCGCTGCCGTCGTAGCCAATCCAGCGCTGCGTGGCGTTGATGCCGGCGACGCGGCTGTCCTTGCCCGCCATCGTCCCCGCCGCCGTGGTGTCCAGATACTGGGCGACCAGCATGGTCGCGGTGTCCACGATGACGGCGCTGTATGGGATGTAATTGCCGACGATCACGTGCTTGCCGTCGTCCGAGACAGCGATGGCTCGGGCGTCGATCCCAACTCGAACCCTAGCGAGCGCCTTGAGCGTCACCAGATCGATCTTGTACAGGAAGCCGTCGCGTCCCACGTTGTAGACCCAGCGCTTGCGGTTGCTGACGATGCTGCCGTCGCTGACCGACATCGCTGGATCGAAGGTGTAACCGTGGGCGCGGTACGACGCGGCGATCTCGCCGACGAAGACGCCCTTCTTGCCACCGGTGTCGGTCTTCGCGGCATCGAAGACGGCGATCTTGCGGCTTTCGCGCTCGGTGACCAGCATCAAGTTTTCGAGGTCGTGCGTCGCGGTGCTCGTCGCCGGCAGCAGCGCCTCGACTTGAGCCAGCGTCACCGTGCATGGTGCGTCCAGCTTGCCGTCGTCCTTGAGCCCTCCGCACTCGGAGCCCGGGTACGTGATGCGCATGGACCCGTTGATGTCCGCCGTGGTCCAGGTGAGCTTGCTGCTGTCGACCGGGCTGCGGAGCAGCGCGACCATGGCGCAGATGTCCGCGTCGCTGCCGGCGAGCTCCGGGAAGTAGGTGGGGTCCATCGGAGTACCCTTCTTGCCGTTCTTGATCGTCGTCCACAGCTGCTGATCGGGCTGACCCGCGATCTGGCCCTCCGGCAGCAGGTTCGGGCCGAGGTTGCCCTGGCGGTACACGCCGTGACAGCCCTGGCAGGCACCCGCGTACACCTGCGGGATGCTCTGTCCCTTGCTGGTCTTGTAGGTCGTCGGGTCGTACTTGGTCGAGTCGCAGGCGAAGGCGCCTCCGGCTCCGCCGCTGCCGGCGGCGCCGCCGGATCCGCTGGTCCCGCCGCCTCCCGCCGCGCCGCCAATGCTTCCGCCTGTCCCGGCCGCGCCACCCGTCACCGAACCGCCGCTGCCTCCGCCGGTGCCGCCCGTCGCGCCCCCGGCCTCGTCGTCCGAGCATGCTGGCAGCGCGGCCAGCCCCGCGCACAGGGTGGCGCTCATGAGAAACAGGTGGCTTCGCTTCATGGTTTTGGCTCTTCCTTCGATACTGACCGAGCGCTGACGGCGGACCCCGCGCAGCTGATGGTAACGAGTCCCGACCGCAATACTAGCGGTTCGCGCGGCCACGCTTCCACGAAAGCTCTGCGCGGCTGCCCCGGCCTTCGGGCGGAGACATGCTTGCAGTTCTAGCGCTTTCGGCCGACCTGATCAGAAGTCTCGAGGTTCCGAGCTGACGGGCGTCAGCCGCAGCGTTCACTGGAGGGCGGTCTGGGCCCGGGAGATGAGTCGTTGGCCGCGTTGTCCCTTCCGCATCCCGCAACGGCGAACTCGCGTTGGCGGTTCACTATTCCTCGGCGCTGGGCCTCGCTCGTCCCGCAGCGCGCGCTAGCATGACGACTGGTCCCGATGCCAGCCGCCTCAGGCCGAAAATCCCGGCGATGACCGCGAGCATGAGCCAGCCCAACCGACCGCGCGCGGCCAAACTGCGACCGGTCATGGCGCACGACGAGTCGCTGGCGGCGGAGCCGGTTGCCGAATGCGGCGGAGCCGAGGTGCCCTCGAGCACGTTCACCGTGGCCGTTGCGCCGACGAGGTAGCCGTCCTCATCGTGTGTCTCGACGCGGACTGCAAGCGGGCCGAGTGACGTCGCTTCAATCAGGTGCTCGCTCGAGTCGAGCCACTCGGTATCGTAGTTTCCGTCGTAGCCGACGTCCCAACGCGTTCGGTGAGCGACGCCATCGTCGGTCACCACCACGCGCGCAGTGAGCGTCTGGCCGAGCTCGATGGATGCTGGCAGCTCGAGCTGAACCGTCGGCGGCGTGCCGGCGGAGGGCTCGATGCCGGCCGCCGCAGCGAGATCGAGCTTGCCCTGACCCCACTGGTCCACGTCCGTGCTCACGTAGGCGTCCTTGCTCGCGGTGGAAAGTATGCGTTGCCGGATGCTCTCTGCGCTTTCGTGGGGATAGAGCTGTCGAAGCAGCGCAATTGCGCCGACGACGATCGGCGCCGAGCACGAGGTGCCCGGCCAGACCATCTGCGTGGCGGTGTGCGGGTGGTCGGCGTCGATGGATGTGCTCAGCGGATTGACGGGCGCGGCCAGATCGAGGTTGTGGAAGCCGTCAATGCGTGGTCCGCGCGCTGCGAAATCGGCGAGCTGACCGGCCGGACCGACCAATCCGGCGTTCGGACCCTCGTGAACCGAGTAGCCGGTGACCGTCAGAGCGTCGTCGGCGGTGGCCGGCGACCCGATCGTGCTCGAGACCGTCGCGTGATCATTGAAGGTGAACCCATAGCGGTAGTCGTCGGACGAGTAGACGTGCACTTCGAGTGGTTTCCCATCCGAGAGCGTCGCATTCAGTGTGTAAGTACCGGTGGGGAATTGGTTGGGCGCCCACAGCTGAATGTGCCGCTGAAACGTGCCGCGGTTCGAGACGTCGGCGATGTGGTTGAACGAACGCCCACCACCGCTGATCGTCACGGGGGTCGAGGTCGAGTCGGAAGGCATGTCCACGAGCGTACCGTCGGCAAGCTTCAGCGACAGCGCCAGCGATTCGACGGGCCGGCGGGATAGCACCGAGATGTACAGCCCTGACGACGGCAGATTGGCGGTTAGGGACAGGGACGAGCTGCCGACAGGAAGCGTCACCTCGGCGTGCGTCGCCCGGATCGCGCTGTTGCCCGCGCTAACGACCGGAATCGATCCTGACTTCATCACCGAGTCCACTAGCTGCTCGAGCTCACTCGAGCCGTCGAGCGGGCTGAAGATGTGTTGGCTGAAGGGCATACTGATCGCATCAGGAGCGAACTTCAGTGCCCAGGCGATGCCTTCGGGGCGCAGCCTGCCGGCACCGAGCACGACATCCGCGCCCGGCGCCATACCGGACCACCGGTGCCCCGGGTACGGACCCCCCGCGAGGATGCCGCACATCATCGTGCCGTGCGCCGCAGATCGCAGTCGCTCGGTGTCCTGCACGAGCGCACGACCGTAGTCGATGATGCCTGCTTGCGACGCGCCACGAACGAAGACGGCTCCCTCTTCGTCTCGGATCCGCTGGAACACGCTGGTGCCGAGGCGGAGCACTCGCTCGCTGGGGTCGAGGACGCCGTTGCCGTTGGCGTCGTCCGCGACGAACAGCGGCTCGCCGTAGGCAGGTGTGTCTTCCGTGAATCCCTCGCCGTAGTCACGCTCTCCGTTGGAGTTCGAATCCAGGAACAGAAAGTCCTCGTCCGAGCGAAAATCGGAGTGCGAATCGAAGGGGGCGAACTGGCTGTTGACCTTTTGCACCAACAGCTGATGTGCGAGTTCCTCCGGCGTCGCCACGCCATTCCGATCGATGTCGACCAGATCGACGCCGGGAACGAAGTGGCCGTCGTTGTCGACGTCGAGCCAGGCGTAGGCCCCCGCATCGGCGCGGAACAATCCGGGGTGGAAGACGAAGGCATCGGAATCGATGTCGGCGATGAGCCGGCCGGAACCATCCAGGCGCGTTCCATCGACGGCCAGGACCTTACGTCGCAGCGGAGTGATTCGGACGGATTCAGCAGCGGCGTCCAGCTGCAACTCTTCCATTTCCATGCCTGATTCGACACGGAGCACCGCGGGATCCGCTTCGAGAGCGCCGAGGCCGGCCTGGTCGAGGCGGGCCAGGTAGGCCCCCGACGGCAACGGCTCAGCGCCATTGCCCCACTCGACGCCAGGAAGCTCGGGGGCCACGCCGCCGGGCGCGCCCGACGCAGCGAAGCGCACGTAGACGGGAAACCGCCCGCTCTCGTCAAAGCGCGCGTCGGCGCTGAAACCGTTCGGTTGCCCGGTGCTGCGCGCAGACAGGGCCAGCCGCACGCGGGGGTCGAGACGCGCCCGCGCCGCGCTCTGCAGGGCCGGCTCGGCCTCGAAGATCAGCGCGGACTGGGTGTTGGCCCCGTCGGCGCGATCCAACTCGGGGGGCCGTGGTCCACAGGCCGTCAGAGCGACGAAGAGGCAGGCGAGTGAAATCGAGCAAATCAGTTCAGGCTTCATCATGGCTTTCCCTGGCCCATTTCCGTAGCGAAACGAGCTGCGGCCTTAGGACGGCCTGTCCCGACCGACAACCTTCACTCCCTTCCAGATCCTGACAGAACCTGACAGAACCTGACGCGGTGTATTCTTGGCGGGTGATGCCACCGGTCGGGCTCTTTGGAAGAGACGAAAGCCTCGCCAAGCTGGCGCGTTTGTTCGCCGAAAGCGCGCGTTTTGTCACCCTGAGCGGTAGCGCGGGGGTCGGCAAGTCGCGGTTGGCGGCGAGCTTCGCCGCGAGTGGGCAGGCATCGGTCACCGCGGCCTGCGATCTCGCCTCGGCGCGGACGCCGAGCGACCTCTGGCGCGCCGTGGCCCAGGCGCTCGATGCCCCGCTCGGCAGTACGACGGTGGGCGACGCCAGCAGCCGGGTGCTCGGACGTGTGCTCGACCAGCGCGGTGCGATTTTGCTTCTGCTCGACAACATCGACCCGTTGTTCGAGCTCGCGACTCCAACTCTCGTCAGTTGGATGCACCGAGCTCCGGAGCTGCGCTTCTTGACCACATCACGTGAACGGCTGCGCCTGGCCGACGAGCACGTGGTGCTGGTCGATGGTCTGGTCGTACCTGGGACCATGGCAACGATGGTGGAGATCGCAGCGAGCCCGGCCGTACAACTGTTCGAAGACCGAACTCGACGCGTCCGCTCCGACTTCGCGTTGACCGACGCAACGGCGCCGATTGTCGCCGAATTGGTCCGCAACCTGGACGGCAATCCGCTCGCGATCGAGCTCTGCGCGGCGCGCGGCGCGACGCTCGGCCCCTCTCAGCTGCTGTCGATGTCGCGGCAGAGGCCCGAAGCGTTGTCAGCGGGCGCGCTTCGAACCGCAATCGAGCGCTCCTGGGAGCTGCTCGCTCCCGCGGATCGCGCGGCGCTTGCCTGCTTCTCCGTGTTCACCGGGGGGTTCGAGCTGGAAGCAGCCGAGCGATTGCTCGCGCAGACCGCGATCTCGACGGACCCGACTGGTGGAGTGGAAGCGCTGGCGCGGCTCGTGGACAAATCCCTGGTCCGAGCCGACGAGATCGGCAGCGGTCGGCTGCGATACCGTCTCTATGCGGCCGTTCGCGAATACGCATCCGACAAGCTCGATGACCCCCTGCGTTCAAGCGCCGAGCGGGCCCACGCGGCGTACTTTGCGGAGCTCGGCGCAAGCTGGGCCCAGCTCGCCGAGGAAGGCGCCGCGCTGCAGGTCGCGGAGCAAGCCGGGGCCGAGTTCGACAATCTGTTGCGCGCCCACGCCTGGGCGCTGGCACAGCAGGGCGAGGACACCGAGGCGATGAGCATGGCCGCGTCAATTGCGCTGGCGCTCGAGCCGGTGTTCTTGACGAAAGGTCCCGCCGATGGATACGCCGGCCTGCTCGACGCAATGCTGTCTCAAGAGCGTTTCGAGTCCCTCGCTCCGTCGTCGCTCGCCCGACTGCACGTGGCCAGAGGGTTGGTCCACGTTGCGCAGGGCGCGCACGCCGCGGCTCAGGACGCCTACGAGCGCGCAGTCTCTAGTGCGGTATGTGCGAAGGAGGCGTCAGTCGAAGCCTTCGCGCTGTCGCTTCTTGCAGCCTCACACATCGCACGGGCGCGCTACGATCTGGGCGACGATGCCTTGGCACGCGCCCGACTAGCGCTGGACGGAACGAATGCTCCGAGAGTTCGAGCATTCTTTCACCGCACGCGCGCCTATCGCCTCGCGCGCGACAATCGAGCAGAGGATGCGCTCGCAGAGTATGAAGCAGCGCTCGGCTTGCTTCGCGGCAGCAAAGACCCGCGCGAAGCGGCGATTTTGCTTGGTCAAATGGGAGTGAGACACCACGAGCTGGGGAACCTGGTCGAGTCCAGGAACCTTCTCGAACGCGCCATCGGGGTTCTCGTCGAAAACGGGGAGCGCCGCTATGCGGCCCACTTCTCGGGTCAGCTCGGCGCGATCGACCTCGAGGACGGAGACCTGACTGCCGCCGAGTCGCGCAGCCGGGACGCGATCGACCAGTTGCGTGCCATCGGTGACACTCATCTCGAGGCGTGGTTGGTGGCTCAACTCGGCAACGTCGAGTTTCTGCGAGGCGACGTTGCTCTCGCGACGCGCCGCTACACCGACGCGCTGATTCTTCTCGATGAGGTCGGTGACGTACTAGTCGGAGGTCTGGTTCGGCTGCGCTCCGCCATGGCCCTCGCGAGTCTCGGTCATGTCGACGAGTCCGTGCGTGAGCTGATGGCGGCCGAGCGCGCGCTCCAGCCTGCGGGCGCACGCTTCTTCACCTTGCTCCGAATCGCCAACGCTCAGATCGACCTGTCGCGTGCTCGCGCGGCAGGGCAAGTGAGGCCAAGCGAGCTCACCGAAGACCTGAGGAACCTCGAAGAGTGCTCAGGTCTCGACTCACACGCGCGCTTTGCGCTTCAGGTCTTGGCGCGAGGGGCCGAAGGCCAGGACTCGAAGCGCTCGGGACCACCGCAGCCCGTCGCTGCGGATGGGGAGCGCCCTGGCATCGCGTTCGCGCCGGACGCGAGTTGGTTCGCCAAGCCGGGCGCGGAGCGCGTCACGCTCGGGCGACGAGGAGCCTTGCGCAAGATCGCGGCCCGGATGCTCGCAGATCGTGTTTCGAAGCCGGGGGTTGCGCTCTCGGTCCTCGAGCTTTTCGAGGTGGGCTGGCCGGGCCAGCGCACCGAGTACGAGCTCGCCTGCAATCGGGTCTACGCCGCGGTATCGCGCCTGCGGTCGATGGGGCTCGGCGCAGCATTGGTCACGCGCGACGACGGCTACTTGCTCGATGCGGGCACGCAGGTCCGAATCGAGGCGAGCGACTGACCCGTACGATCGTGACGGCTCGCTGGCCTGATCGACCCAGAGCCCACCCAGGCTCGCCCCATCACGGCAACCGCCGAGCGTCACCCAGGAAGCGCGCCCGCCAATCCGCCAGTTTCCAACTCCAGCGACCAATCACGCAACCACGCTCTCGTCGTGCCCGAGCAGCTCGCATGACGAAGGTGCGTGTGCTCGCGTTGACTCTCAGTGCTGGCCTCCACGCGGTGGACGCGAGTGCGTCCACCAGCTCGCTCGAGCTCGCGCTCAGGGGAGGTTACGTGGCCCGCGCGGACGGCGCACGCGAGCTAGTAGCGATGCTGTCGCTTGGCGTGCCATTGGACCGCGCTCTGGCGCCGCGTGGCGCGCTGAAGCTGACCGAGTCGGCTGCTGCGCCGAGAGCTGCGCCGTCGCCGCGCACCTCGTCGCTGCTGGTCACCCCCGGGTTGGCCCACGCGACCATTCGCGCGGCCCTGCGCGCAGGCAGTCGGGCCCGGACCGAGTCCCGCTACGGCAGCCTGGCGAGCCGCGCGCGCGCGTCGGCGGCGTTGCCCGTGCTTCGACTCCGCGCTACCCGGACCACCGACGAGTCGCTGCGGCTGACGCCGACCTCCAGCGATCCCTATCGCTACACGCAGGCCGGCGGCGTGAGCTTGGCGCTCGAGGCCCAGGCCACGTGGAACCTCGACCGGGCCGTATTTGCCGATGAAGAGCTACAGGTCGAGCACCTCCGGCGGCTTCGGGCGCAGCAAGACGCGCGGTTGGTCGAGGACGTGCTCCGAGCCTTGTTTGCGTGGCAGCGCGCGGTCGTCGACGCGGCTGCCCCCGACGCTCCCCCCGAAGAGCGCGAGTTGGCCGAGCTGCGGGTGATCGAGGCCGAAGTCCGCCTCGACGTCATGACCGGGGGCTGGTTCTCGCCGCGGGCGCCGGCGCTGCGAAAAAACGCCCTTTCCCGGAGGCGCCGCTCGGAGTAGACCTCCGCTTGCCATGGCTATCGTGGTTGCAGAAGTTCGCTCCGTTCTCGAGGACCTCCAAAGGCGTGTCGATGCGCTAAGGGGGTCTCTTTGACGTCCCGGCACTGACGCGGGAAATCGAAGAGCTCGACACGCTGTCCGCAGCTCCGGACTTTTGGAACGATCAGGCGAAAGCCCAAGCGCTGCTGCGCAAGCGGTCCCTCGCGAGCGAGAAGCTGATCGGCATCGAAGCCCTGTCGAAGGACGTGAACGACGGCGCGGAGTTCCTCGAGCTGTGCGCGGCCGAGGACGACGAGAGCGCGCTTTCAGACGCGGCGGAGCAAGGCCGGGTGCTCGGCCTTCGCGTGCGCAAGGCGGAGCTTCAGCGCATGCTGAGCGGTCCGGCCGACCACGCCAACGCCATCATCAGCATTCATCCGGGCACGGGCGGGACAGACGCCAAGGACTGGGCGGAGATGCTCTTGCGCCTGTACCTCCGCTGGTGCGAGCGACGCGGCTTCAAGACCGAGATCGTCGACTATCAGGTCGGTGACGACGCGGGCATCGACGGCGCATCGTTCACGGTCAGTGGCCCGAACGCGTATGGCTACTTGCGCGCGGAGGTCGGGGTGCACCGGTTGGTGCGCATCAGCCCCTTCGACGCCAACGCGCGTCGGCAGACGAGCTTCGCCGCCGTCGAGGTCACGCCCGACATCGAGGACGAAATCAACATCGAGGTCAAGGACACCGATCTCGAGATCACGACCATGCGCGCCGGCGGCAAGGGCGGGCAGAACGTGAACAAGGTCGAGACGGCGGTGCGCATGAAGCACTTGCCCAGCGGCATCGTGATCGTCTGCCGTGCCGAGCGTAGCCAGCATCAGAACCGCGCCATGGCGCTCAAGATGCTGAAGGCGAAGCTGTACGAGATGGAGCTCGCGCGGCGCGAGCAGGTCCAGGCTGACTACGAAGCCTCCAAGACCGACATCGCGTGGGGCAACCAGATCCGATCCTACGTGCTGCAGCCCTATCAGCTGGTCAAAGACCTGCGCACCGATCACGAAACCGGCGACGTCCAGCGCGTGCTCGACGGAGAGATCGACGACTTCATCGAGGCCTACCTCTTGCAGAACGCGGACAAGAGCCCCAAGTCCTGAGGCGTCATGCAGATCGCAATTCACTACTGCCGCGTCTGAAACTACAAGCCTCGGGCTGCGAGTCTCGCGGCCGACATCCAGGCGGCCACGGGTCACACCGTGACGCTCGTCTCGGGCAAGGTGGGGCAGTTCGACGTGGTCGCTGATGGCCGAGTCGTGTTCTCCAAGTCCGCGGCGGGCCGCTTTCCCGAGCACGCAGAAGTCATCGCTGCGCTGGGTTGAGCGCCTCTGGTTGCTTCGCGCCAGGGTCGGATGGGCGCTATGCTCGGGGAGTGGAGCCGGCAGCCCAATCGTCTCTCGACCCCCGGAGGGCCGCGGAGCGCGACGCCCTGGTGGAAAAGCTCCGGGCTTTCTTCCGGCAATGCTCCGGCGACTATTCCGCCGTGTACCTCTTCGGCAGCGTGGCCCGCGCCTCGTTTCGAGACGACAGCGATCTGGACTTGGCGCTGATTCGGAGCCAACCCGTGGAGCGACCGGCGCAGCGACTCCATGCCGAGCTCGCCGGCGAGCTGGAACGGTTGCTCGATCGCAGGGTCGAGGTCATCGATCTCGAAGGTGCGCCGGTGGACCTTGGGCACCGCGTCTTGCGGGACGGTATCCTCGTTCATGAAGCCGATCGCTCGCGTCGCGTCGCCGTCGAGACTCGGTTGCGTGCGCGATACCTCGACCTCGCGCCCGTTCTCGCTGAGTATCGCCGCCTCCCGAGGGAGCGATGACGGACGCGGAGTTGGTCGCGAAGAAGCTCGCCCTGATCGAGACCTACGTTGCCGAGCTCGAGCGGTTGGCGCGTCCCGACCAGATCGCATCCGACGTTCGTGAGCGACGCTTCGTCGAGCACACGCTCCAAATCGCCATCCAAGCAGCCCTCGACGTCGCTTCTCACATCGTATCGGATTCGCGCCTGGGCGAGCCGCGCACCCACCAAGCGCTTTTTGACCTGCTCGCGGACGCCGGCTGGCTGACCCGAGACCTCGCGGCTGCGATGAGGCGCGCGGCGGGGTTCCGAAACGTGGTCGTGCACGGCTACTCCGCGGTGGATCCAGAGGTCGTTCGAGACGTCGTCGAGCACCACCTGGTGGATCTGCTCGGGTTCGCGAGTGCCATCCGATCGCGACTCTGACCGCTCTCGGTCGCCCACTCGTCGATTCCGCTACGCCCCGCCCAGCCGGTGGACGCCCACGCCGGCCCGCGCTAGACGGCCGGGCCCCATGACCGAGAAGCCCGAAGCGGAGGCGAACGCGCCCGGCGAGAGCGGCGAAGAAGGTTTGATCCAGGCGCGACGCGAGAAAGCGTCGCGGGTGCGAACCCGGGGGCACAATCCCTTTGCGAACGACGTCGACGTCGGCGATCGCGTCAAGTGCAGCGCGCTCCGCGAGCGCTTCGCGCCAGCCCTGCTCGAGCCGACCCACGAGCTCCGCTACGACGCCGAGAAGGTGGTCGCCCTCGGCGGCGACGACCAGCCGCATCTGATCGGCCGGTTGATGGCGCGCCGCGGCTTCGGCAAGGCCACCTTCATGCGCCTGCGGGACGGCAGCGGGGAGATTCAGCTTTTCGCCAAGCAAGACGTCATGGGCGAGGCGTTCGCGGCCCTCGACGACGTGGACGTCGCCGATCACGTCGAGGTGCGGGGCCGACCCATGGTCACCAAGACCGGCGAGCTCAGCTTGGAGCTGCACTCGCTCAGGCTCCTGACCAAGGCGCTGCGCCCGCTGCCGGACAAGTGGCACGGCCTGCAGGACGTGGATCTGCGTTATCGGCGCCGGTACGTGGATACGGTGGCGAACCCCGAGGCGGCCGCCGCCCTCGCCGCGCGCTCGGCCATCGTCCAGGGTCTCCGGGCGTTCCTCGACGGGCAGGGCTTCATGGAGGTCGAGACCCCGACCCTGCACACGGTGATCGGCGGCGCCGCCGCGCGGCCGTTCACCACCCACCACAACACCCTCGACCTCGGCCTCTACCTGCGAATCGCGCCGGAGCTCTACCTGAAGCGCCTGCTCGTGGGCGGCTTCGAGCGGGTCTACGAGATTGGGCGCTGCTACCGCAACGAAGGCATCAGCCCCCGGCACAACCCCGAGTTCACGATGCTCGAGTTCTACATGTCGTACGCCACCTACGACACGCTGATGGACCTCACCGAGCAGCTCCTTCGGTCGGTGGATCGCTTCCTGGAGCAGCGTTTCGTCGTCTTGGGGCAGGCTGCCCGCTACGAGGCCTGGAAGGCGGCACGCAGCTTCGCCTTCGACGAGCCCTTTGCCCGCACGCCCATGAAGCAGGCCGTGGCGAGCGCCCTCGAACGCGCCGACATCCCCTTCGAACTCTTCGAGCGCATGGCCGAGATCGCCATCGACAAGGCCGCGCCCCCCGGTGCGGCGAGCCCTGGCGCAGCCTTGGTGGGCGAGTGGGCCAAGAAGAGCCCGCGGGCGCGGAAGATCGACTGGGCGAACTTCCGCAAAGGGCTCGGCGTCTGCGAGAACGCGGGCGAGCGTCTGTTTTGTGCCTACGAATACCTGGCCGAGCCATTCCTCGCGGAAGATTACCGGAGCCAAGACGGTTCCAAGAGCGTGCCGGTCTTCATCATCGACTACCCGGCTGAGGTTTCACCGCTCGCGCGGCGCAAAGACGCCGACCCGACGCTGGTGGACCGCTTCGAGCTCTTCGTGGACGGGCGGGAACTCTGCAACGCCTTCAGTGAGCTCAACGATCCCGAAGACCAAGCTGCTCGTTTCGTCGAGCAGGTCGAGAAGAAGACGCGCGGAGCCGAGGAGACCATGGACTTCGACGCGGACTACATCCGGGCGCTCGAACACGGCATGCCGCCCGCAGCCGGCTTCGGGTTGGGGGTCGACCGGCTGGTGATGATGTTGGCCTGCCAGCCCTCGATCCGTGACGTGATCGCGTTCCCGCTCCTGCGTCCCGAGGCCGATTGATGTTTGCGCCGCCTTCTCCCAAACCCGAGCAGCTCTCGCTGATGGCGAAGCTGTGGGTGATGCTCGGCTTCTACGGTCGGGTCGCCGTCGTCGCTCTTGTCGCGGTCGTGGTCGGTGTCCTGATCTGGAAGGCGGTCCGCCGCCTGGGACAGCGGGGACGACGCAGCCTGCTCTACGTCTTGACCGGTGTGTGTCTGGTGGGCGTGCTCGTGCTCGGCGGCTGGGCCGCGACCTTGCCCGAACACCGCGGCAGCTTCTTCGTCTTCTGGCACCAAGTCGTGCGGGTCGGGGCCGCGCTGTCGGGAACCGGGTTCATGGTGGGTTTCATGACCCTGGCGCTGCCGCGCCTGCTCGACCGGGTGGAAGGTCGCGGCTTCGTGCCTTTCATCGCCGTGCGCCACGTGCGCGCGAGCAAGAGCGGGTTTCTGACCGTCATCTCGGGGCTGAGCATTGCCGGCGTCGCCGTCAGCGCCTTCGCGCTCTGCGCCGTGGTCAGCATCATGGGCGGCTTCGGCGCCGATCTGAAGCGCAAGATCCTCGGCAACAACGCCCACATGAAGATCGAGGCCGGCGCCCACGGCGGCTTCGAGGGCGTCGACGATCTGCTGACGGACCTGCGCCTGCTCAAGGGCGTCAAGGCGGCCACGCCCGTGACCGCGGGTGAAGCCATGGCCTCGTCGAGTTCGAACACCGCGGGCACCATCGTGCGCGGCATCGAGACCACCAGCATCGGATCGGTGATCGATCTCGTGCAGAACATCGAGGTGGGCAAGTTCGAGTACCTCGACGAGCCGGCAAAGCTGGCGGATCTGCCTGCGGACGAGGTGATTGGTATCTCTACCGGGGGTGAGATCTTCCTGAAGGGACCGCGGGTCAAGTCGTGGCTGAAGCGGGACCTCGACGACGACGTGAGCGCCGCCACCGAGCCCGTGTATCCCGGCATCGTCGTCGGTCGCGAGCTGGCCAAGACCCTGCACGTCTACGTGGGCGACGAGGTCACGCTGGTGGCTCCCCTCGGTGATCTCGGGCCGATGGGAGTCTTGCCGCGCAGCCGAAAGTTCCGCGTGGCCGCCATCTTTTACAGCGGCATGTACGAGTACGACTCCAGCCACCTCTACATGAAGCGCGACGACGCCCAGGAGTTCCTCGATCTCCGGGGCAAGACTACCGCCGTCGAGGTGAAGCTCGACGACGCCGAGTTGGTCGGCGCCGTGCGTCCCGAGTTGGAGGCGCTGGTGAAGCGGCACGCGACGGCGCTGGCTCGCGAGGACATGAAGATCCGCGATTGGAAAGAGCTGAACAAGAACCTGTTCTCGGCGCTGAAGCTGGAAAAGATCGCGACCTTCATCATCCTGAGCATCGCCATCGCGGTGGCGAGCTTTTGCATCATCTGCACGCTGCTCTTGATGGTCACCGAGAAGAGCAAAGAGATCGCGATCATGAAGGCCTTGGGCGCCAGCGATCGCGCCATCTTGCGCATCTTCATGGCCGAGGGCGTCATCATCGGGGGCATCGGCACCGTGTTCGGGGTCGTCACGGGCCTGTGCACCGTGTTGGGGCTCCTGTGGTTCGGCGTGCGCCTCGATCCGGACGTGTACTACGTCGATCGCCTGCCCATCTCCGTGGACCCAGTCGACTACACTCTGGTCGCGCTCTCGGCGATGGTCATCACCACCATCGCCACCATCTACCCGGCCATCGCCGCGAGCCGTCTCCGGCCCGTCGATGGCATCCGCTACGAGTGAAGGACGTCATGGCAGAGCCGCTGGTCATCATCGAGAGCCTCGAGAAGAGCTTCGAGCACATGGGGCGGACGCTTCATGTGCTCAAGGGCATCGATCTGAACATCAACGCCGGCGAGATCATGGCCATCGTCGGAGCTTCGGGCGCCGGCAAGAGCACCCTGCTGCACTGCATGGGCACCCTCGATCTGCCCACCAGTGGGCGCATCCGTCTGGCGGGTGAGGAGCTGACCACCATGAGCGGCACCCGGCTGGCCGCGGTTCGCAACCGCGAGATCGGCTTCGTGTTTCAGTTCCACCACCTTTTGCCCGAGTTCAACGCCCTCGAGAACTTGATGCTCCCGGGGTTGATCCAGGGTCGCAGCAAGAAGGAGATGGAAAAGAAGGCCGCCGCGCTCCTCGACGAGGTCGGCCTCTCGGCGCGCGCGACGCACCGTCCCGGCGAGCTGTCGGGCGGTGAACAGCAGCGGGTCGCCATCGCCCGCGCGCTGGTGCTCGGTCCCAAGCTGCTCTTGGCCGACGAGCCCACCGGCAACCTCGACAGCACCACCAGCGGGTCGATCCACGACCTCTTCTTCCAGATCAACCAGGAGCACGGCACCACCATCGTGGTCGTGACTCACAACTCGGGATTTGCCGAGAGCATGCCCCGCGTCGTGCGCATGGTGGACGGTCGCGTGTTCAAGGACGACGCGGGGACCAGCGCTCGCCAGGTGCCGAACCCGGGCGCTCCAGCCGAGGTCGAAGTTCCGCCCGCGGCGGACTGAGGTAGGCGGAAGCCGCCAGGGTGAGGGCGGGTTCCGCCACGATTTCCCCGGGGGGCGTCGCCGAGGCTTGGACCTGGCTCGCCGGCTCGTTCATAATCCCCGGATGCAGCCTAAGCTTTGGGGTGGGACCGTTTCGGCGGTCCTTGGTTCGCTGTTGGCGATGTCGGCCTGTTCGAGCGCTGGCGGTGGCGGCGGCACGGCGGGATCGGGGAACGGCGCGGGCTTCGGGGGCGGCGGTGGCGGCAGCGGTGGCAGTGGTGGCCTCAACGTGGGCGGCTCCGGCGGCCTCAACGTCGGCGGCGGTGGCGCTGGCGGCACCGGCGGCGGCTTCGTCGGTGATCCGAAGACCTGCGAGCAGGCGGGTCAGGCCAAGACGTACATCGGCTGCGACTTCTGGCCGACGGTCGTGGCCAACAACGTGTGGTCCGTCTTCGACTTCGCGGTTGTGGTCGCCAACGCGGGCGACCTGCCCGCGAACGTGATCATCGAACGCAACGGCTCACAGATCGCGACGGGGGTGGTCCAGCCCAACGGGCTCGAGAAGTTCTACCTGCCCTGGGTGCCCGAGCTGAAGGGCCCGGATGCCAGCCCGACGGGTGCGGCGACTCCGGTCAGTCAGACCATCCGCGCGCCGGGCGGCGCTTACCACCTGACCAGCACCATTCCGGTGACGGTCTACCAGTTCAACGCGCTCGAGTACAAAGGCCAGGGCGGCCCGCCCGGGAAGAGCTGGGCGTCGTGTCCCGGTAATACCAGCGGCATTGGCTGCTTCTCGTTCTCCAACGACGCGTCGCTACTCCTGCCCACCAGCGCGCTCACCGGGAACTATCGCATCACCGGTCAAAAAGGCTGGGCGACAGCCGGCTTGAACATGGGCCCGTACTTCGCGGTCACCGGCACGGCGGACAACACCGAGGTCACGGTGCTGACCGGACTCGGGGGTACCATCATCGCCGGCGGCGGCGTCGCGCAGACCGGTCCTGGCTCGGTGTTGAAACTGAACGTGAACCGCGGCGAGGTCGTGCAGCTCCTCGGCGCGGCCACCGGCGATCTCTCGGGAACGCTGGTCCAGGCCAACAATCCCATCCAGATCATCCACGGCATCCCCTGTGTCCAGTCGCCCGTCGGCACCCAGGCCTGCGACCATATCGAAGAGAGCGTGTTCCCCGCCGAGACCCTCGGCAAGCACTACTTCGTCGTGCCGCCGACGGGACCCAAGGGCAACGCGCCCGGTCACGTCGTGCGCATCTACGGCAACGTGGACAACACGCAGCTGACGTACCCGGGGGGCCAGCCCGCCAAGGCGCCATCCACCATCGGCGCCGGACAGGTGGTCGACCTGGGAGTCACGCAGCAGGCCTTCGAGGTCGTGGGCGATCACGAGTTCGCGGTGGGCATGTTCCAGTTGGGTGCGGCCATGGTCGACCCCGGAACACCCGCGCCCAACCAGAAGGGCGACCCTGCGCAGAGCTTGGCCACCGCGGTGGAGCAGTTCCGCACCAAGTACGTGTTCCTCGCGCCAGACGACTACGACGTCTCGTACGTGGACGTCGTGATGCCCGATGGCGCCAACGTCGTCATCGACGGGTCCGCCGTGGGCGGCGCGACGCCCATCGGCAACGGCTACTCGATCTTGCGCGCCCAGCTGTCGTCGGGCCTGGGCGGCGCCCACTTGCTCATCAGCGACAAGCCGGTGGGTATCCAGGTCGTCGGCTACGGCAGCTACACCAGCTATCAGTATCCCGGTGGGCTGAACCTGACGCTCATCGCGCCGCCGCCGCCGCCGATCAAGTAGCGCGTCAGCGAACCGGCAGGCAGGTGACCGCGTCGCCCTCGGCGAGGCCGAGGTGCGCGATCACGGCGGCGGGCAGGCGCACGCCGTCTTTGCCCTGAAAGACCAAGGCCGCGGGCACGGCGCGGAAGTACGGCCGCTCCGGCGCCTCGCAGGCGCACAAGCCCGGGAGGCTGGCGTCGGTTGGGCTCGAGGGGCCGAGCACCCGGCGCACCTCGGTCTCGCGGACCAAGCTGATCTCGTCGGTCGGCGCCGTGAAATGCGGGCCACCGTCGAAGGGGTCCACTCGGTGCGCGTAGCGGAAGCCGACGCGCTTGAGCATCTTCTCGACTCCCTTGGTCTGCGCGCCGACCTTGCCGATGACTGCTTGCGCTTCGCTCGACAAGAGCGACGCGTAGATGAGGCCGCTCGGGAACAGATCCTTGATGAACTCCTTGTTCTCGCTGGAGAGCAAGTCGGCGGCGGCATAGCTCAAATTGCAGAAGCGGCGCCCCAGCGCTTCCCACAGGTGGCTCGTCCCGTCGGCCTCGAGGGGCGGAAGCAGCTCGGCCAGCACCTCGGTCTGGAATAGATCCCGGTGGCTGGCGATGTACAGGAAGCGCACGTACGAGATGAGGAGGCCGAGCCGTTCCCTGGCGGCCCGGTAGCTCGGCAGCACCACCAGCCCGCCGATCTCGGTGGGCCCCTTGTACGAAAAGCCGATGCGCAAGACCGTGTGATGGAAGTGCTGATCCTCGCTCCGGCTGTACTTCTCCTCGTCGATCACATCGAGGTAGATGTAGGGGGCGTCGCGGCGACCGAGCTGGGCCACGATCATGCTGGTCCCCACCGCGCGATCCTCGCTCAGATCCCAGAGCACGAACACGAACTTGCGGTGGGATACGCTGCGGATCTCCGCCGCAAAGCTCTTCTTGCTGTGGTCCAGTAGGCGATGGATGTGGCCCTGGTCGTTGGGCAGGTTCACCGTGTTCAGATGCTGGGCGAGCACGAGGATCTGCTGCTCGTCCTCCGGCAGAGCCGCTCGGATTTCGTAGCGCACCGACATCGGGACCCAGGGGTCTATCACGAGCCGCATCGCGGTGGGCGAGTCGCGGCGCCCGTGCTAAGAACCTGGCTCGTGATCGAGTCATTTAGGCAATTTTGCGGCACGCGGAGCTACATCACCGACCCGTCGCTCGAGGCGGCAGTGAACGCGGCGATCGCCCTGGAACGACCGCTGCTCGTCAAAGGCGAGCCCGGTACGGGCAAGACCTTGCTGGCCGCCGCCATCGCCGAGGCCATGAGCCATCCGATGATTCACTGGCCGGTAAAATCCACCACGCGTGCTCAGGACGGTCTGTACGTCTACGACACCGTGCAGCGCCTCTACGAGGCCCGCTTTGGCGACGCGGGCCCCGAGGCCGTCAAGGACATCCGGCGCTACATCAAGCTCGGTCCCCTCGGGCGGGCCCTGTCGTCGGCCGAGCGCGTCGTGCTCTTGATCGACGAGGTGGACAAAGCCGATCTCGAGTTCCCCAACGACCTGCTCCACGAGCTCGATCGCATGCGCTACGTGGTCTCGGAGACGGGGGACGAGATCGTCGCGCGGCACCGGCCGGTGGTGATCATCACGAGCAACAACGAAAAGGAGCTGCCGGACGCCTTCCTTCGGCGCTGCGTCTTCCACTTCATCGACTTCCCCGAGCCGGATCTGATGAAGCGCATCGTGCGGGTCCACCACCCGGAAGTCGACGACGACCTGGTCGATCAAGCCATCGGCGCGTTCTACGACGTGCGGGCCGTGCCCCGGGTACGCAAGCGGCCGAGCACGAGCGAACTCATCGACTGGATCGCGGTGCTGTCCAAGAGCAACGTCGGCGTAGATAGGATCAAGAGCGAGCTGCCATTCGGAGGCGTGCTGATCAAGAAGGAACAGGATCAGTCCACCCTCACCGAACAGCGCTCCGGTCGCGCCCGGCGTTGGTGAGCGGGTTTTCCGTCGAAGCCCCTCGCCGCCGGCTCCGGATTTTGGTAGCAGACCCGGCGTGACGAACCCTTGGCCTTTCCCCCGTGCTGAAGCCCTGCCCACCTATGCCTTCGTCGCCACCGACGCGGTGAAGAAGAAGGCCATCGACGCGGGTGCCGACCTCATCGATCTCGGCCTCGGCAACCCCGATCGGCCGACGCCCCAGGCCATCGTGGATCAGCTGCACGCTGCCGCCGACATCGGGAAGAACCACCGCTACCACCCTGGGCGTGGTCTGCCGGCGCTGCGGGCCGCCTTCGGCCGCTGGTACGAGCGACGCTACCAGACACGCTTCGACGTCGACTCCGAGGTCTTGGTCACCATGGGTGCGAAGGAGGGCATCAGCCACCTGTGCCTCGCCATCCTCGACCGTGGGGACTCCGCGGTGGTTCCGGACCCCTGTTATCCCATTCACGAGGGGGCGCCCGCCATCGCGGGTGCCGCCGTGGTCGGCTACTCAGTGGCCGCCGAGCTGGAGCCGGCCAAGGCCATTGCAGATGCGATGCAGAAGGTCGAGAAGGCAGGCGGCAAGACCAAGCTCGTGATCGCGAACTACCCGCACAACCCCACCGGGTTCGTCATCTCGCGAGAGGCCCTCGCGGATCTCGTGCGCGTCGTCGGGCGCGGGGGCGCCATGCTGCTGCACGACGCGGCGTACGCGGATCTCGATTTTAGCACGCGCCACGCCCCGAGCATCTTCGACTGCGGGGTCGATCACGATCAGGTGAAGAGCTTTGCCGTCGAAGTCTTCTCGATGTCGAAGAGCTACAACATGCCGGGCTGGCGCATCGCCTTCATGGCCGGCAACGCCCGAATGGTCGCTGCGCTCTCGCACCTCAAGACCTACATGGACTACGGCACCTTCATGCCGCTGCAGTACGCGGCGGCTTGGGCCCTCGACCACGGCGACGGGCTGGTGGACGAGATCCGGTCCCTTTACCAAACGCGCGCGACCACCCTGACCCGCGGGCTCGCGGCTTCGGGCTGGGGCGACGTGCCCGAGCCGAGTGGCAGCATGTTCGTCTGGGCGAAGATCCCGCGAAAGCTCGCGGGAAAGAGCTCGCGGGACGCCGCCACGTGGCTGATCGAGGAGGCGCACGTTGCGCTGTCGCCCGGCACGGGCTTCGGGCCCGGCGGCGAGGGATTCCTGCGCTTTGCGCTGATCGAAGATCCGCCGCGGGTCGAAGAAGCCTGCACGCGGATCGGCAAAGCGCTCGCGCGCTAGTGCCGCGCGGCCGAAGTTCGAGTGGATTCGCCCCTGAGACCTGCGCTCATTTGGGCTCTCACAGGAAGGGCGGAAGAGCGGAAGGATTTGGGGTGGTCAGGCGTTAGCCTCCGCAGGCCATTTCTGAGCGCGGTCACGTTGAAGTTGACGAGCAGGCCGACGGGCAACCGCGAAAGGCGCAGATAGGTGATGACCTGCGCTTCGTAAATCGGGAGCAGCCGCTCGACCGCCTTGAGCTCCAGGAGGATACGATCTGGAAGCGACCAGGTCGAGGCGATAGGCGCAGTCAAGGTGTACGCCTTTGTAGCGGATTGGTAGCGGTCGCTGCCGCTCGAACTTGAGCCGTCGTTCGGACAGCTCGGCAGATAGACAGGCCTCATATGCGGATTCCATCAGCCCTGGACCGAGATGCCGATGCACCTCGATCAGCGCACCGATCACCTCGTCCGTCCCATCCCCAAATCTTCCGAGCTTTCGCCCTTCCTGTGCCATCCCCGTGTGGTCGGGCCTCACTCCGAAACAGTTGCGGCTTTCTTCGCAGAAAGTGAGGAGATTTTTCTGGATTCGGCCCACGACTTGGGGCGGTACGACCAGCGAAAGGGTCGGTCGGTCTGCAGATACCACGCGACGTACGCGTCGATCCTCGCCGCGAGGTCGTCGGTTGACGTGAACGAGCCTCGTGCGAGAAGTTGGCGCGTGAGGATCGAGAACCAGCACTCGATCCGGTTGAGCCACGACGCGTGCTTCGGCGTGAAGTGGCGCGTCCAGCGTGGGTGCTCGTCAAACCACTCGTTCACGTCGGGCGTGTCGTGGGCGGAGAGATTGTCCATGATGATGTGGCCACGACCCGGCGGGTAGACCGCCTCGATGACGTCGAGTAGTTCGACGAAGGTGTCGCTGTCGTGCCCGTCCGAGATGAAGCCGAACGGCTTGCCGCGGCGGACATCGAGCGCTCCCATCCAGCAGAGCGTGCCATGGCGGACGTACTCGAATTCGCGGCGGACGGGCTGTCCGGCCACCATCGGAATGTCAGCGTAGCGGCGTTCGAGCGCCTGGATGCCGGTCTTCTCGTCGACGCACACGATGTGCTCCTTCTTTGGCGTCTCGTAGTAGACGCGCAGCACGTCGTCGCGCTTCCCCCTGAACTCGTCGTCGTGCGAAGTCAGGTACATTTGTTGCCGATGCGGTTGCAGGTCAGCATCCTTGAGTATGCGGCCCACCGACCGGTCGCTGATCTGAATTCCTTGCGCGCGAACGTGCACGCCAAGCAACGACGCTGACCAGTGCGTGACGGGCACGCCGACGTCGCTCGGCGGTCGACACGCTTCTGCTTCTACTCGAGCCGCTACGGTGTCCGAGAGAGAGAGGGCGGCCGTCCCGAGCGCGGGGCGTCCGCCAGTCTCTCGCTAGGTGCCGCGCAGTCGAAGCGCTTGCGCCAGTCGTCCACCGTGCGCACGTGCACCCCGAGGAGCCGGGCGATGTCCGTCGCAGGCACTCCGTCCGCCATCATCAACACGGCCTGCGCCCGACGAACCAGCCGCTGCTCCGCCCTGGCGGGTCGCAACGCCTCCTCGATCCGCGCGCGCTCTTCAGCCCTCAGCGCGAGCGGAACCGTCGGACGACCACCGTGCGCTCGGCCCGCGAACGCGCTGTAGTCGATCATGTCACCCCACTACACCGACGACACGCACACGGAAAAGAAACCAGCGAAACTTCTGCCGCGCGGCACTAGTTCTTCGTCTCGAGCAGCCGGTGGATACGCTCCGGCACCAGGCCATAGCCTTCAGCCGCGGCCAGGAGCGCCGCGTTGTTGGGCAACTCGGTCAAGAACAAGCGCGCGTAGGTGGTGCCGAGCAGACCCTCGAGGCGCCGCTGCAGCGGTTGCAGTCCCCTGATCACCGCCTGCTTCGCATGTTCTGCGTCCTCGAGTTCCACGCAGGCGTCGTGCAGCGGCAGATATACGCTGGACTCGTTCAGGAGACTGGGCGCGCCGCTCTCGAGCAACTCCGCGGCCTCTCGAGCGAGCTCGGCGGCGCGTTGGGAGTTCCCGCAACGGCGCTCGGCCTCGGCCCAGAGCCCCAATGCGGCGGGCAAGATGTCACGATTGCCCGTGGCCCGATAACCCTGAGCGGCCATGCGCAGGAGGGCCGCCGCGCGCTTGCATGAGGTCTCGTTCTTCGCACGCAAAAGCTCCATGCCTCGGTAGAAGAGCACGCCTAGATTTGCTCGGTCGGGGGCCGCCCACACCCCGCTCGCCGTCGAGTCCGCTTCGGCGCGGACCTCGGCGAGGTGCACCTCGAGTGCTTTGTCGTTGCCGAAGGTCGCCGCCCAGCCGAGCAAATTCATCTGCGCGTGGCGCACCGCTCCGGACGACCCGATGGCGTCCGCCAGGGCAAGCCCCGTTTCCAGGGCGCCCCGCGCCTCTTGGCGAGCCCCGATGCTGGTCAGCGCAAAGCCCAAGTTGGTCATCAGCATGGCTTCCCGCTCTTTCAGCCCGGCGGAGCGCGCGGCTTTGACGGCGTTGCGACGTGCGTCGAGCGCCGCGGTCACGGCTCCCTGGGTCTGCCGAACGATGGCGAAGGTCTGCCAGGCGTCCACGGCCGCCGCGGAAGTTGCCTTTCGCTCGGCCAGCTCGAGCAGGCGGGTGGCTTCGGCTTCGGCCTCGGCGAAGCGGCCCGCAAACGCGAGGCGGTTCGCCAGCACCGCTGAGCAGCGAGCTTCCTCGTCATGCAGGCCCAGCGCCGCGGCCTTGTCCCGGGTTTCGGCCAGGCGCTCGGTGATGTCGTGACCGACGCCGCGCGCATCGTCGTAGCGCGCACGCGCACCGGTTGCACGCACCGCGCTGGCCTCGTCGTAGACGTTGTCTTCCATGGCGCCGACGGCCGTTTCTCGCTCGCTGGCCCGCGGGTCGAGGCGGCTGTGAGCTTCGTCGAGGTACGAAGCACGTAGGAAAGCGTCTGGTTTCTCCTCGGCAAAGGCCAGGGCGCGCTCGGCCATGCGAAGCGCGTCGGTGATGGCGTTGGTGGCAAGAGCGCGCTGCGCTGCCCGGGACCAATGCGCGGCGGCGGCGACGTGCTCCTTGCCGAGGTCGTAGTGGCCAGCGACCGTGGCGGCGTCTTCACCCATGCGCGCGAGCCACCCCGCCGCGAGCGCGTGCAACTCGTCGCGTTCGCGATCTCCCAAGCTCGAGTAGGCGACCTCGCGCACCAATGCGTGTTTGAATACCCACTCGCGGGTGCCGGGAAAGCGCGAGACGTTCTGCTCCATCAGGATCTCGGCGGCGGCCAGCGCCTTCATGACGCTCTCGGCGTTGGGCAGCCCCAGCGCCTCCAGCCCGGTGTCCCAGCAGCTCTGGCCGAAGACGCTGAGTCGCCCCACGGCGTCGCGACACTCGTCGTCGAGCGAGTCCAGACTCACCTGGATGGCGGCTTCGATGGTGGGAGCGTTGACTGGCTCCTGGCGTGTGACCGCGATCCGCGCCAGCTCTTCGGCGAACAGCGGGAGCCCGGCGCTCTGCTCGGCGATGCGATCGAGCACGTCCTCGGGGGCGCTCTCGCCCATCAGCGCCCGAGCGATGGTGCGGGTTGCCCTCTTCGAAATCGGTCGCAGCTCGAGCCGCACGTGGTCGCGACCGGCAAAGCGGAGGGGGTGGTCGTGCCAAAACGCGGGTCGAACCAGCGCCAAGACCAAGAGGGGCTTTTGCGCCGCGCGACCCAGCATGTGGTCGATCCAACCAATGCTCTCTTGGTCGGCCCATTGCAGGTCCTCCATGACGAGCACCGTGGGTTCTTGGGCGGCGACCTGCAGAACCAAGTCGGTCATGGCCAACCACAGGACGTCGCGGGCGCCGCGGGGGTCGAGCCCTTCGGGCAGCGCCTCGTTTGCCAGGAGGCGCGCCAAGAGTTCGCGATTCTTGCTGGTCAGATCGCTGCGAGTCGCCGGGCCCAGCCGGCTCACGATGGCGGTCTCGGCTTCTTTGGCCGTCGCGCCCTTCGACAGGCCAACGATGGAGCGCAACACGTCCGCGGCTGCGCCCAGGGCGTGTCCGCTGCCGTAGGCGTCGCTGCGCTGCAACACCACCACGGGTGCATCCGCGCTGGCCGTGATGCGAGCCAGCACCTCGCGCCGCAGGCGGCTCTTGCCGATGCCCGGAGGCCCGGTGACCGTGACCAGAATTGGCGTCGAGTCACCTCGGCAGCGTTCGAAGGCGCTGACCACCTGAGCCATCTCCGGCTCGCGCCCTACGAAGGGCGCACCGCCGGCCCGTTCGGCCCGGGGTCCGCGCAGTTGCTCGCCGACGATGCTGCTCGAGCCGTCGTCTCGCGCGCGAAACTCGAAACGCCCGCGCCCGAGCTCGCTGGTGGTGGCGTCGGCGAGGACCATGGACGGATCGGCGTCGCGAGCCAGCGACGAGGCGCGGTCCACGACCTCGCCGACGGGCTGGAGCTCACCGGTGTCGGTGGTCAGGTTCAGGCGCGCACGTCCGCTGGCGATCCCGACGCGCGCGCCTGCGTGAGCGAGCTTGCGACCGAGCTCGAGGGCAGTGGTGGCCTCGGTTCCCACCGAGTGCCGGGCGCCGAGATGAGCCACGATGGAGTCGGAGCCGAGCGGGACCGCGTCCGCGCCCCGGGAGCGCAGGTGCTCGAGGGCGCGCTCCCGGGCCGATCCCTGGGCAAAGCGCAGGGCTACGATGCTGGTGACGAGCCGCGAGGCGCTGGAGCCCAAGCGAGTGGAGAGGGCCGGCTCGCTCATGCCCGTGGAAGGCAAGACCAACAGGTTGCGCTCCAGCCTGGCGTCCTCGAGCGCGGCGATCACCTCGCGCATGCTGGCGGGTCGCTGGTCCGGATCGGTCGACAGCATGCGATGCACCAGCGCCTCGAGCAGCGGCGGTGTGTCGCGCCGCAGCTCGGAGAGCCGCGGGGGAGGGGTGGTCACCAAGCGAGCTAGCGTTGCGATCGGGGTGGGGCCGACGTGGGGGGGGCGTCCGGCCACCAGCTCGAAGAGGGTGGCTCCGAGGGAGTAGATGTCGGACCTCACGTCGATCGGGGCGTCACCCCGAGCTTGCTCGGGCGCCATGTAAGCAGGCGTGCCGACCACATCACCGTTGCGCGTGATGCGGATGTCACCGCTCGCCGCGGTGCCGAAGTCGACGAGCTTCGGCACCACGTCCAACGACCCGGGATCGCCGGTCCGCGAGGTGAGCACGATGTTGCCGGGCTTGATGTCGCGATGGATCACCCCGGCTTGGTGGGCGGTCTCCAGCGCCGTCGCGATCAAGATGCTCAGCTCGACGGCCTGTCGGATGCTCAGCGGGTCCTTGCGCTGTCGGCGGGACAGGTCTTCACCGTCCAGCCACTCCATGGCGATGAAGGGCAGGCCCGAGTCTTCGAGGATGCCGTAAGCGACGATCTTGACGATCCCCGGGTGGTCGAGGTGGCTGAGCAGCTCGCCCTCCCGGGTCAGCCGGGCCTCTTCTTCCGGCGAGACCCCCGCGTCCGCGGCGATGACCTTGAGCGCGACGTAGCTCTCGGTCTCCTTGTCCCAGGCCCGGTAGACGATGCCAACGCCGCCGCGACCGACCTCGCGTTCGACGACGAAGCGGCCACCCATCAGCTGGCCATCGGGAGGGGCGGAAGACACCACGACGGCCGCCAGAGTATAGGTCTCTCAGCGGGGAGTCGATATCGGCTGGGCATTGGCTATCATCGCCGCGATGAGCAAGCTCTACATGCTGGCGGGCGGCATCGTCGAAGGGCGGGCCGGCGTCGACGGCCGCGTGAGCGCCTTTCTGGCCTACAACCCTCGGCCGGGGGTGAGCCGGCTGTTCAGAATCAGCGGAGCCATCGACGCACCGCTCGTCACCGAGCTGCCGTCCGCGACCACCGTCGACCTCGCCGGCTTTCGCTCCGAGCTCGAGTACGACCTCGAGCCTGCCCTGGAACGGGTCCGTGCTGCGGGCGGGAGCGCGGCCATCGCCGAGCCGAAAGCCGACTGGGTCGCCGAGCAGGTGCGCCGACACCTCGCGGCGGTCGAAGGCGTGGAGGTCAGCTAGTGCTCGAGCGTATTGCGGTTCACCAGACCCGGCTCAAGGTGCCCGGGCTCGGCCTCGATTCCAGAGGCGTTGCCCTCGGCGCCAAAGGCCTCGTGCTGCTCCCGGCCATCGATCGGCTGATTGCGTTCTTGGCCGTGTACACCGAGCAGCAGTCGCTCGGAGCGCTCGGGGACTCGCTGCGCGTCGACATCTTGAAGAGCAGGCTGGGCACACGTGAAGTGGCGCTCTCGTTCGACGCCGGAGCCAGCGACCGCATGGACCGCGTGGCCGACGTCGCACGACTCGCCGGTGGTTTCACTTTCACGGGGACCAGTCGCCACTTCGTCCAGTACCGAGATGCAGCGGCTCCTTTCGGCTACGACGCCCCCGAGATCAGCGCGACGGACGCGGCGCTGGCGCTCTACCACAACGCTTTTTCTCAGAGCTACGAGGTCGAGCGCGCCGTCGAAATCCAGTCGCTGCTCCTGAAGTTGATGCCGCATGCCGACCCCAAGGCGTCGCTTCGCCACTCGGAGCTCTGGATCTTGGCGGAGCCCGGGCT
This sequence comes from uncultured delta proteobacterium, assembly GCA_963716725.1. GTDB lineage: Bacteria > Myxococcota_A > Polyangia > Polyangiales > Polyangiaceae > JADJKB01. The sequence goes on along the minus strand of CAVQUB010000020.1, from coordinate 62,014 downwards.
CGGCCCCTCTCTGCTCGGGTATTTCACCCGGTCCAGCGTGTCGGCCCGGGCGGGCGTCGCCGAGTGGCCGCCGGAGTCGGAGTTGGATTCTGAGCCCCTTCGGCGCTGGTTGTTTCAGGTCCGGGATCTCCCGGAGCGAATGCTGCCCATGCTCTGCCGCACACCCGGTATCGTGCCCTTCGTGCCGGTCGCGCCCGGCGCCGCCGTCGAGGTCTTCTGGCGCCATCCCATCGCGCTCGAGGCGTGCCCGGTATTTCACGAAGGCGGGCTCGTGCTGTTTCGCGGCCGCGGCGAGCCGGCGCTCGACTTGCCAACGCTGCCTGCGATGGCGGAGGTGAGCGCTCTTGGCCGGACTCGCGTCAGCGAGATCGAGGCGCAGACCGGGCGCGCGCTCACGAGCGCGCCCAGCATAGGTGTTCCGATCCGCCTCGCTCCGGACATGGCGCCGCCGACGACCGTGGCTGCGCTGCTGGTGCCGACCGACGAGCTGCCCCTGCTTCGACGATTGTCCTATGCGCTCGGCGCGGAGGTGATTCGCACGACGCGCATCGCGATCACGCAGTTTGGCGCCTTCGTTTTCCGCGAGCAAGGCATCGACGCTCTGCCCTTGGGCATGCTCTTTCGCCGCATTCATCCCTCGGTCTTCGTGCCCTCGGGATATCGGGTGGTGCCCGCGGTTCCCCCAGACGTCGTGTTTCGTGCGCTGGGCGCGCCGACCGATCGCGCGGTCTTCTTCTGGCCCGACGGCAGCGCAGCGGCCCTGGAAATGGCGGCGTTTGTCCCCCTCGAGACCGCGCTGGTCGAGGGTCACTCGTGGTCACCTTTGAAGGTCACGGAGCTCGAGAACGTATTCGCGGAAGAAGTCCCGACGGTGTGGCTCGACGCCCTGGGCATCAATCCGCTGAAAGGGGCGCAGAAGAGTTGAGCGGGCAGCTGGTTGCCGAGCTCGCGAGCCGGGTGCTCCTCCCGCTGCTCGCCGGCGGCGAGTTGCGTCCGTTGCCGCCGATTGGGCACGAGCGAGCGCTGCGCGTGGCGGAGCACGGTGCGTTTGCTTCCACCGCGGTGGACGAGGCACGCGCGCGTCGGCTACGAAAGGCCCGTCGCCTGTGTCCGACGGACGTGCTGCCTGATCCGACACCGGGCGAGTGGCTCATGCTGTGCGCGTTGAACGATCTGCTGCAGTCCACCAATCCGACGCTGGTCGGGCCATTTTCTGCCGATCGACCCCAGCGCCTGTTGCAGATGGCGAGCGCGACCGTGCAGCTGGCGGGAGCTCCCAAGACCATCGGCGACGCGCTCTGCCGTCACGCCACCTTCTCGAGGCTGCTCGAGGTGGTGAGGCTGGATACCCACGTGAGCTTCTGGGTGGGGCGTCGGGTCTACCGCGGCGCCAAGCCACCGCCGCGAATCACGCGCTGGCGGGGACTACGGCGTGTGAGCGAACGCGAGCAGCGCGTGGGCCTGTCCGAAATGACGCCGGCGACTGCCGAAGCCACGTCGCTCTTCCAAGCGACGCTGAGCAGCCTCTTGGCGGCATCGCCGCTCACCGATCTGTCGACGGCGACCCGGGAGTTCCCCCCCTTCAGCTGGACCGGCGCGGCGCTCTCGTTGGTCTCGACGACTCCAGGTCGGCGGCTGTCACTGAGGGCACTCTCGGGGCTGCGGGCCCAGAAGACCCTGATCAAGGCCCTTGCCACCCTGCCCGATAGCGTCCGGCGTGGCGTCACGCCCGAGGCCGCCCACGCTGGGGCTGCCGTCGCGGAGCTGCTGACGGAGCTGCGGGGCTGGAGCGAGCTCGCCGCGCGCGCGCGTGGAGCCGTCAACGGCTCCGAGGCGGACGCCGCGCCCGGATCCGCCGGCGCGTGACCGCGGGGATCGGCGTGACACTGGCAGCGAGGGGCGACAGCGGCGAAAACCCCACGGCCGCGAGATCGCTCGCGGTCAGCACCGAGCCCGCGGCCGCCCGGGTCGCGCGCCCCAGTACGTCTTCGAACTCGTGGTCGTTGCCAGGCCACTCGTGCTCCGACAACAGGCGCAGCGCAGACGTGTCGAGACCCATGGGGCGGCCGTTCTTCTCCAAGCCAGCTCGAGCGAGGGCCGCGAGGGCCAGCGAACGGAGGTCCTCCGCGCGTTCTGCCAGGCCGGGCAACACCACTTCTGCGCTGCCCAGGAAGCGGGCGAGGGTCTCGTCGAGTCGACCCTGAGCCGCGAGGGACGCGACCGGATCGCGCACGCTCGCCACGAGCGATGCGGGCGTGATCGAGCCGCGGGTCATCGCATCGTTGTGGCGCGAGAGGGTCCGGCTGATGTGCTCCTGGACTTCGGCGGGCAACGCGGCGACGTCGAGCAGGCACAGCGTACCGCCGTCGGCCAGCGCCAGGGGCGAGCGATCGGCGTCCTGCCAGGTCGTGAGATCGTGGTCCGGTCCGCTCCTCCCGTCGACGACGATGAATGGTCCGCCAGAGCGCGGGCTCGCCAGGTGCACCAGCGCCGCGAAGGGCACGGCGTCGGTTCCTGCCGGGGTGCGCAGCACGACGGGCGCGCCGAGCCGACCCAGGCGCTCGAGCTCGTCGGCGGCCATGCGCGCGGCGGGGCTGTAGAGGGCGCTCCTTGCGCGCCGCGCCGCGCGCTCGGCGACCGCGACGTTGCGTCCGCTCTCGAGCCCGATGATGTGGCCGAGGCGATCGACCTCGTCGTCCGCGCGATTCGCACGGGCGACGGCCGCGAGCTCCCGCTGTCGCGACCGTGCCAACGCGGATGAGACGGCGAGCAGCGCGCTGACGCGATCGGTCAGCGTACGAATGGCCCGAACTTCTTCCAGCATCATCGCGCTGGTGCGAGCGCCTCGTGGCAATAGCAGGAACCCCAGGGGTCCGTCCTCGTCGAGCACGACGGTAGCGCTCAGCGCCTTTCGACTCTTGAACCACGCGAGCAGCGGGCGGACCTCGGGTCGCCGCACTTCAAGCGCGGCGAGCACGTCTGTACGCAGCGTGCGTTCGGGCTCGGCGAGGGCCAGCTCGTACAGCCGCTCAGGCGCGGCGCTCTGCTCGACGTGCAGGTAACCTGCGAGGTCCACGCTCAACACCTCTTCGGGATCGCTCCGCCACAGCTCAGGGCGAGCTCCGGGAACCGCCGTGGCCTTCGACAGTGCCGAGAGCGCCGCGACGATCGCGGCGTCGGGCTCCGGTTGGAGCGCCCCACGGCTCGCCTCGTCGATGGCTTCGAGCCAGCGCGCCTGCTCCGGTGCGAGAGATGACGCGAGCCGGCGGGCGATGAGCCCGATCAGGATCGCCAGGATCGACGCTACCAGCACCACCGCGCCTGCGTGGGCGGGTGCGCTCTTCGCGACGAAGCCCGTCAAGAGCAGGGTCGGGGCGCCCAAAATGGCGAGAGCGAGCACTCCGCGGAGGGTGCGGCTCACGCTGGTGGGCTCGCGCGTCGCGGCGGCCCAGGTCACTCCGAGCGCGGCCAACAGCACCGCGACGGGAAGCAGGCGATCTGGAGCTGCAACGTCGAGCAAAGCCGCGGGCACGCTCACGAGCAGCGCCGTCGACGACAAGGCCAGCGAGCCGGTGGCGCGATCAGCGGCGCCGAGTTCGAGACGGCGTAGAACGCGAAGCCTCAGGCTCGCCGCCACCAGCACCAACAAACTTCCCGCGCCGGCGCTGGTCGTCGCGTAGTCGATGGCGAGCGGATCGAGCCGGAGCATCTGTTCGGGCAGAGTGGCCCGGGCTGCCGGAGCAGCAACGGCGATAGCCCAGAGGAACGCGGCGAAACCGGCCGCGTCGAGCGAGCGCGTCGCGGCCGGCGGCGCGAGTAACCCACCCAGCGAAGCGATTCGGGCCAGACCGACCAACGCAGCAACGGTGGCCGTGCCGACGCCCACGTTGGCGACGGCGTCTAGGCCCGCGCTGCCTGCGCTGCCTGTGCGCGCGGCGATCCAGAGCGCTGCGCCCCAGGCCACCGCCCTCACGACGCGCCGAGCGATCAGCTCGGTGTGATCTTCGCCGGCGCGCGGGGTCTCGGTTCGGCGCCACACCAGCCCGAGCGCGAGGGTCAGCCCCACGAGCGCAACCCACGGCCAGGTGCCGCCTCGCGTCGACACCGCACCGAAGCACACATAGGCCACGGCGGCGGCAGGCAGTACGAAGCTCTTCAGAGAGAAGCCCACGGGGGTACCCAGGATCGGCTCGGAAAGTCTTGGCCCGAACCAATCAAAAGACTACTTTTTGGCCGACTTCCGGCGTGGCGAGCGAACAGGCTCCCAGGACCAAAGCCGCAGAAAACAGCGCCAACCTGGGGCACACGCGGCGGAGGGTCGCTCGCTTCGCGACGTCAGGCAAGGGCAGCGCGCCGTGATTGCTCGTTGCAGGACAACCGGCGCGGGAGGACACTGCTCAGACGACACGTACCGCTCGCGGCTGACCGGAGCCTCATGAAGAAGAACTACGTCCTCGACACGAACGTCCTGCTCCACGATCCCTACGCGATCTTCAAGTTCGAGGACAACGACCTGATCCTACCGATCTACGTCCTCGAGGAGATCGATCAATTCAAGCGCGACAACGCCGAGCGCGGTCGGAACGCCCGGACGGTGTCTCGCCTGCTCGACGCTCAACGCGAGAAGTACGGATCGCTCTCTGAGGGCGTGAAGACCAGCGAAGGCGGAACGCTCCGCGTTTACGTGCCGACGCACGCGTCCCGAGGTGAAGATCGCATTGCGCCCCTCGTCGGGCGATCACGCCATCTTGCAGTGCGCGGTCGAGCTCAAGGCGCAGTACCCCGATCGTCCGACCATCTTCGTCACCATGGACGTGAACCTGCGAATTCGCGCGGACGCCTTCGGGCTGCCGACTCAGGCCTACGAAAATCAGTCCGTGGATGTCGAGCACCTGGACACGGGCGTGGTCGAGCTCTTGGTCAAAGCTGACGAGATGGATCGCTTCTTCGAGACCGGCGTGCTCGCCGCAAGTGGGCAGGCCAACCTGTACGCGAACGTCTGCGTCTTGATGCGCGACGACAGCCCGCGGCAGCGCACGGGGCTGGCGCGATTCAACGCCGAAAAGGCCGAGATGCGCGCGCTCCGGACGCCGCGGGAGGGGCTCTCGGGCATCCGGCCGCGCAACAAGGAACAGAGCTTCGCGCTCGATCTCTTGCTCGACGATTCGATTCGGCTGGTCACCATGGTGGGCAAGGCGGGCACCGGCAAGACCCTGCTCGCGCTCGCTGCTGGTCTGAGGCGGACGGTGGACGACGGCGCTTACGCGCGCCTGCTGGTGAGTCGCCCGGTCATGCCGATGGGTCGAGACCTCGGATTTCTTCCCGGTGACATCGAGGAGAAGCTGAACCCCTGGATGCAGCCGATCTTCGACAACCTCGAGTTCTTGTTGGCTGCCGGCGGCGGCAAGCGTCGGGGTGCGCGCGGCTTCGAAGAGCTGCTCGACTCCGGGCAAGTCCAGGTCGAGCCGCTCACCTACATCCGTGGGCGCAGCCTCCCGCAGCAGTACGTGATCGTCGACGAGGCGCAGAACCTCACGCCTCACGAAGTCAAGACGGTGATCACCCGCTGCGGTGAGGGAACCAAGATCGTCCTGACCGGGGATCCCTTCCAGATTGACAACCCCTACGTGGACAGCGCCACCAACGGTCTCAGCGTCGCGGCCGATCGATTGCGCGGTGAGAGCATCACCGCGCACATGTTGCTCGCCAAAGGTGAACGCAGCGAGCTCGCGAACATCGCCGCCAACAAGCTATGAGCCGAGAGCCCCTGACGATCGAGCGGGGGCTCGCGCGGGCGGAGCGCAGCATCGCACTCATCGAACGCTGTCGTCCGCTGGGCGCGCGGACCGAGTGTGCTCGGCTCGCGGAGGCATGGAAGCGGGGCCAAGAGCTTGATCCGGCCTGGAGTTTTGCGCCTTTGGTCGATCTGCGGGGGCTGCGGGCATCGCTCGAAGCGATCGCGACGCGCACCGAGAAGTGGGAGGGCGTCTTTCCGCTCTTGGCCGCCCGCGCGCGGGAGCTGGCCATCGAGGCAGAGCTGGCCGAGCAGATCGGTGCGCATCGCTTCGAGGTCCACGCTGCCCGACGCTACCCCGTCGATGCCGGCGTGGACGGCGACCAAGCGCTGAGTTGGGCGCGCCAGTGGGCGTGGGATCGGGGCGGACGCGACGCCGGGGACGGCATCGCGAGCGACGACGAAAGCAACACCCAGAGCCTGATCTCGCTGATGCGCCAGGCTGTGGGCGAGCGGCGCTTGCCCTTTCGTGTGGTCGTCCGCCCCGACCTCGTATCGCTGGCGGCGACAGGTGACGGGGTGATCGTGATCAGAAGCGGCGCGCGCCTCCTGGGGTCCGAGTCCGAGCGCATCGTACGTCACGAGGTCGACGGGCACGCGATGCCTCGGGCCCGGGCCAAGCGCGAGCGATTGGGGATTTTCGCGGTGGGCACGGCGGTCGGCTCCGACGACGAGGAGGGGCGCGCGCTCCTGATCGAGCAGCGGGCCGGTTGTCTCGGGACCGAGCGCCGCGCGGAGCTGGGGCAGCGGCATCTAGCAGCGCTCGCGGTGAAGCGTGGCGCGAACTTCGTGGAGACCGTCCGACTGCTCCGTCGGCTGGGGACCGCCATCGACCCGGCCATCGCCATCTCCATGCGTGTTCATCGTGGCGGAGGACTCGCGCGCGAGATCGTCTACCTCACGGCGCTGGCGCGGGTGACGCGGCATTTTGCAGCTGATCCGGCCGCCGAAGACCTGCTCGAGCGCGGTCGCATCGCGGTCGCGGCGGTGCCGTTGTTGCGTGAAATCGAACTCGCCCACGCGGCATCGCTCACCGCCGCCGAGTGAGTCAGCGCGCGATGACCCCGCAGCCGATGCGGCCGCCAGCGTTGCCGACGGGCTGACCCCCGTCGTCCTTCTTTTCGTGAACGATGATCGCTCGCCCCAAGAATGAGCTCGGATCTCCTGGCTTCAGGTTGGCCCCCGGCGCATGGATCTCCAACTTTCCCTCGCCGTCGGCGTTCACGTCGACGTTGCCCAGATCGCCAAGATGCCGCTGGTCGACCGATGGCATCCCGTGGTCGTGCCCGCCCGGGTTGAAGTGCCCGCCCGCGCTCTTTCCGTCGGCGGAGCTGCAGTCGCCGTTCTCGTGCACGTGAGCGCCGTGGAGCCCGGGCGAGATACCGCTCACCGAGAGCGTCACCCTCACGCCGTCGGCGGTTTCAACCAGGACGGCCTTGCCCGCCAGCTTGCTGCCGCTCTTGGCCTCGAGTGTCACCTCGACCGGCGTCGCAGCGGGGGCGTCGTCGGCATGGGGCGTGCTCGGCGCGCTTGGCGCGGGTGCGGTGGGAGCCGCCGGCTCCGGCGTGGTCGGTGGGGCTGGGGCGGCAGCGCAGGCCGAGAAGCACAGCGCCAGGCTCGAAAGCAGGAGAGTCCGAAACATCGCTCGCTGTCTTAGCGCACGCCCGCGCGGTGTGGCAGTGGGGGGTCAGCCGCAATCGACGTCAACGAAGACCGGCGCGTGGTCCGAGGGCCTCGACTTCTGGCGCTCGGCCAGGTCGATTTCCGCGCCGGTGCACCTCTCCGCCAAGTCGCGGCTGAGCAACACCAGATCGATGCGCAGGCCCTGGTTCTTCTGGATCCCTCCGCCGCGATAGTCCCACCACGAGTAGCGCTCGGCCTCCGGGTGGTGCAGGCGGTAGGCGTCGACCAGCCCGAGCGCCATCAGCCGGGCCAGGGCCTGGTGCTCGTCCGGGTGGAAGTGCAGTTGACCCCGCATCTGTTCGGGGTCGAAGACGTCGCGTTCGTCCGGTGCCACGTTGAAGTCGCCGCACAAGGCCACGCTCCCGAGCGGTTCGAGCGTCCGAGTGAGACGCTCGAAAAAGCGAAGCTTCGCCGCGAAGCTCGGGTTGTCGATGGCCTTGCCGTTCGGGATGTACGCGGACAGCACGCGCAGGCCGCCGATGGTGGCTGCGATGAGGCGCTGCTCGGGGTCGGCGGCGCCATCCGAATGACCGATGCTCAGGTCGCGCATGGGCAAGCGGGAAGCAATGGCCACGCCGTTGTAGGTCTTCTGTCCGGCCATGGCCACCGCGTAGCCGAGCCGCTGGAGCTCGTCGGTCGGGAAGTCGTCGTCGACGACCTTCGTCTCTTGCATGCACAAGACGTCGGGCTCCAACCGCCCGACCCAATCCACCACGGCGTCGATCCGCGCCCGAATCGAGTTCACGTTCCAGGTCGCGATGCGCATGGCTCAGGCGTAGAGGCCGCGAAGCTCACTCGCCCGGGCCACCCGGGCGATGGACACGATGAAAGCCGCGGTTCGCAGCGGCACGTCGTGTTCGAGCGAGGTCTCGAGCACGGTGTCGAAGGCAGTGTTCATCATGTCCTCCAGATCTCTGAGCACCCGCGGATAGCGCCAGTAGTAGCCCATGCGGTTTTGCACCCACTCGAGGTACGAGACCGCCACGCCGCCCGCGTTGCACAAGATGTCCGGGATCACGAACACGCGCTTCTTTTCCAGGATGTCGTCGGCCTCCGGCGTGCACGGTCCGTTGGCGCATTCGGCAATCAGCTTGGCCTTGACGCGTTTGGCGTTCTTGCTCGTGATCTGATTCTCGAGCGCGGCCGGGATCAGGATGTCCACCGGGAGCTCGAGCAGCCCGAGCGCTTCCTTCATCTTCTCGACGCCCCGCACGCGATCGAAGCCGGCGAGCGTTTTGTGCTTGGCCACATGGGCGATGGCGGCGTCGGTGTCGATGCCGGCCTTGCAGGTGAACGCACCGGACACGTCCGAGATGGCCATGATCTTGCAGCCCTGCTCGGCGAGCAGCTTCGCCGCGAAGGAGCCGGCGTTGCCGAAGCCTTGGACCGCGACGGTCGCGCCGGCGAGGCCGAGGCCGAGGTGCGCCGCGGCGCGACGGACGCAGAACACCATGCCCTGCGCCGTGGCTGAGCTGCGTCCGACCGAGCCGCCGATCTCGATGGGCTTGCCTGTGACCACCGCGGGCAAGTAGTTGCCGCCGTGGTGCATCGAGTAGGTGTCCATGAACCAGGCCATGACCTGCGGGTTGGTGTTCACGTCCGGGGCGGGCACGTCTCGGTCGGGCCCGAAGAGCTCGATCATCTCGGCGAAGTAGCGCCGTGAGAGGCGCTCGAGTTCGCCCAGGCTGAGCTTGGTCGGATCGACGATCACGCCCCCCTTGCCGCCGCCCATGGGGATGCCGATGGTGGCGCACTTGAAGGTCATCCAGAATGCCAGCGCTTTGACCTCGTCCAGAGAAACGTCCGGGTGAAAGCGCACGCCGCCCTTGGCCGGACCTCGCGCGATGTTGTGGTGCACGCGGTAGCCCTTGAATGCGTGGATCGAGCCGTCGTCCATGCGCACGGGAAGCTTGCACTCCACGATGCGGCGGGGCTCTCGGATCAGCGCGATTTGATCCGATGTCAGCTTGATGATCTTCGCTGCCCGGTTGAACTGGACCAGGGCGTTGTCGAAGGCCGACGACGGCGTCGCACCCTCGGTCAAAGGAACCTTGTTCGAGACTTCGGGTCGCTTCTTCTTGGTCGCCACCGGGACGCTCCTGAGGGTCCGACGTGGACCGTGCCCGCAACTATCACGACTTGGTGGATGGCCGGAAGTTCGCCGGAGCGTCAAGGCCGTTGTCAGCGGCGGACCCGCGCGCTACGAGAGTTCCTGACGTGCCGCGCCATGGGCGCGCCCGAGCCCCTCGTCCCATCGTGTTCCGATCCCCCGCGTCTCCATCGATTGCTCTGATCGTCGCCGTCGCGACGAGCGGGTGGTCTCTGGTTGCTCGCGCTCAGGAGGACGACCGCGGGACCGGCGCGGTCCCACGCGGCGGCGCTGGCGCGGTGGTGAAGGCACCGCCCCCGGAAGACGCCCCCAAGAAGCCGGTGGTGGTCCCGCCGAAGCTGCTTCGATTCGTCAGCGCCCCATACCCACCCGAGGCGCAAAAGGCGGGCACCCAGGGCGACGTCGTGCTCGAGCTCTCCATCGACGCGACGGGGAAGGTCACCCGAGCCGAGGTGGCCGAGCCAGCCGGACACGGTTTCGACGGCGCGGCGAAGACCGCGGCCCTCGAGTTCGTGTTCGAGCCCGCTACCCGCGACGGCAAGCCGATCGCCGCCAAGATCCTGTACAAGTACTCGTTCACGCTGAAAGAGATCCCGCCCGCCCCGGGTGAGAAACCCAAGGTCCCGGCCGCACCGAAGACTGGGAACCTCGGGGGCTCGCTGCGGATTGCCGGCACCAATGTGCCCCTCGCGGGCGCCGAGGTCGTGGTCACCTTTCCCGATGGCGGGGTTCGTCGGATCACCACGGACGCGGACGGCAAGTGGGGCATCGAAAACCTCCCACCCGGCACGTACAAGGTGGCGCTGAGGGCAGACGGCTATCGCGGGCAGGAGAGCGACGAAGCGGTCGTCGCGGGAGAAGCCGCGGAGATCACCTATCGACTCGCCCCCGCCACCGAAGGCTTCGAGGTCACCGTGCAAGGGGAGCGCCCACCCCGCGAGGTGACCCGGCGCACGCTCGAACGTCGGGAAATCTCCCGCATCCCCGGCACCAGCGGAGACGCGCTCAGGTCGATTCAGAATCTGCCCGGGGTCGCCCGCCCGCCGGGTCTGGCTGGGCTCCTCATCGTGCGCGGCTCCGCGCCCCAGGACACCAACACCTTCATCGACGGAACGCTGGTACCACTCATCTACCACTTTGGTGGACTGTCGAGCGTGGTCCCCACCGAGCTGCTCGAGCGCATCGATTTCTATCCCGGCAATTTCAGCGCCCGCTACGGGCGGGTGATGGGCGGGATCGTCGACGTCGGGCTGCGGTCTCCGAATACGAACTGCGACGGCCCCTACGGCAAGAAGACGGAGAAGAAGGGCTGCTATCACGGGCTGGCGCAGGTCGACTTGATCGACGCTCGGGTGCTCGCTCAGGGACCGATCGGACCCCTCAAGGGCTGGTCGTTCGCGGCGGGCGCGCGCCGCAGCTGGATCGACGCCTGGGTCAAGCCCGTGCTCGAGCAGACCGGCGCGGGCGTCACCTCGGCGCCGGTGTACTGGGACTATCAGGTCATCGCCGAGAACAAACCCTCGGCCAAGAGCAAGCTCAGTCTGCGCGCCTGGGGCTCGGACGATCGCCTCGAGATCCTGATCCGCGATCCATTGGCGGCCGACCCCGTGCTCGGCGGGAATCTCACTTTCCGAACGGGTTCTCACCGTGCGCAGGCGCTCTACACGGGCGAGCTCTCGGCGGACGTGGACGTGAACACCATGGTTTCGGCTGGATCGGATCTGATCCAGTTCTCCTTGGGCAACATCAAGTTGCAGATCGACACTTACCCCGTCGCGGCCCGGACGGAGTTCGCGTTCAAGGCCACGCGGGGTTTCAAGCTCTATGCTGGCTACGACTTCTTGGTGGCTCCCTACGACGTGCAGGTCCGGGCCCCGCTGCCGCCGCGCCCGGGCGAGCCGGATCCAGGGCCCTTCGCCACGCGGCAGATCTTCGAGACCCAGGCCTCCGGGATGGCCTTTCGTCCGGCCTGGTACCTCGAGGGTGAGTGGACCCCGACGAGGCGGGCGCGCATCGTGCCCGGCTTCCGCGTCGACTACGCCCGCGACTCGGGTCACGCCGACTTCAGCCCTCGCATCAACGCTCGCTACGACCTGGTGCCGTCCGTCGCGTCCGACGAAGACGAGGCCATTGGGCAGAAGCGCCTGCGCACCACCATCAAGGGCGGCGTGGGGCTCTTCCATCAGGCGCCTCAGTTCCAGGAGACCGAGCCGGTCTTCGGCACGCCGAACCTGAAGTCGAATCGCGCAATTCACTATTCCATCGGCGCGGAGCAAGAGTTGTCCCGTCGCATCGAGCTGTCCCTCGAAGGCTTCTACAAAGACCTGACTCAGCTCGTCAGTCGCAGCGCCGACACCAGCGGGGCGTTCGCTTACGACAACCAGGGTCAGGGCTCGGTGATCGGCCTGGAAGCTCTGCTCAAATACAAGCCAGACGCCAACTTCTTCGGATGGATTGCCTACACACTGTCGCGCTCCGTGCGTCAGAACCGGCCGGACGACGAGGAGTATCTCTACCAGTTCGATCAGACTCACAACCTGATCGCGCTCGGCAGCTACCGGCTCGGACGCGGGTGGGAGTTCGGCTCCCGCTTCCGCCTGGTGTCCGGCCCGCTCACGACGCCGGTGCTGCAACCGCCCGCGCTGCCGGCGCTCTACGCGGCCGACTCCGGCTCTTACGCTCAGCTCACGGGCAAGCCCAATAGCCGGCGTTTGCCGCTCTTCCATCAGCTCGACATGCGGGTCGACAAGTCGTGGCAGTTCCAAGACTGGCGACTCTCGGCGTATCTCGACGTGTACAACGTCTACAACAATCAGGCGGTCGAGGACCTCGCTTACAACTACAATTACACCCAAGAGACCTTCCAGACCGGTCTGCCCATCATCCCCAGCGTGGGTGTGCGAGGTGAGTTTTGAGACCCCGCGAGTTCGCCGTCATCGCCCTGGTCCTCGCGTCCGCAGCCGGGTGCGGAGCCGAATTCGACCCACCGTCGGAGCTCAAGACCTTGCGGGTCCTGGGCGTGCAGAAGAGCGCGCCCTACGCCAAGCCCGGCGAGCAGGTCGAACTTCAGATGCTCTGGCACGACGGCTCCACGCAGGCGCCGCGGCCAGTGCAGATCGGTTGGTTCTCCGGCTGCTTCAACCCTCCGGGTGATCTCTACGCCGGGTGCTTCGTCGAGTTTGCAACGGCGGGTCCGCCCGGTCCCGGCGGTCCCCCGGGATTCGACTTTGGCGTAGGCAATCGCTTCAGCTTCACCATGCCCGCGGACGTCATCTCGAGCCGTCCGCCTCCGCCGAATCCCAAGCAACCCGCCTACGGCCTCTCGTTCGTCTTCTTCGCGGCCTGCGCGGGACAGCTCGGTCCACCGCCGGAGAGCGACGAAGTTGGGTTTCCCGTCGCCTGCTACGGATCCGATGACGAGCTGCTCGGCGCCGAGGACTTCGTGGCGGGCTTCTCCGCCGTCTACGCCTACGACGGATATCGCAACCAAAACGCCATCGTCTCGGGTTTCCGAGTCAACGGTCAGGAGGCAAAGGGAAGCTGCGTCGACGGCGCGTGCGTCGACACACCGCTGCTCGACGCGCTGAGTTGCGACAGCGTTCCTTGCGTCGCGGCGTGCCCGGATGACGGCACCGAAGATTGCCCGGAGATCTCCATCGGCCCCATCGTCGATCCGGCCAGCGCGGAGGTGGATCAAATCTCCGTCGACGCATACGGCAAGAACTACGAAGAGCAGATGTGGATTCGTTACTACGTCGACCGAGGCGGCGTGAAGAGCGACCTGCGCCTGCTCAACGACGCGAAGACGGGCTGGAACGGCGACTACGGCACCAAGCTGTTTGCGCCCAAGAAGCCGGGGCCGATGACCGTCTGGGCGGTCGTTCACGACAATCGCGGCGGCTCGGCCTGGGCGCGCCAGCAGATCTTGGTGCAGTGAGCGTCAGCCGCAGCCCGGCGCGAACACGTGCAGGGTGGTCTGGAGCGAGAGCGTAGTGTTGGCAGGGGTGAGCACGACCCCGACCTTGCGGTTGGCTGCCACGCCGATCTGCCCCACCGTGAAGGGCACGACCGCAGTGGCGGTACCCAGCGTCAGCGAAGTTCCGCTCTTCAGCACGGCACGCACCAGGGTCTGCTGTGGGTCGGCACTGTTGGCAACGGTCGTCAGCGCGGTGCTCGAATCGATCAACGCGATGGGGCCTCTCCGGACCGTGCCCCAGTCCGCGTCGGGGTAGGTGGCGAGGTCGATGTCCATGCTGCCACTGACGCTGGTAGCCGCGGGCTCGAGCAGCCACCGCAGCACGACAGCCTTGGTGAGCGGCGTATTCGTGCCGTCTCGGAACACGCGATTGGTGCTCCAGAGCACAGTGCCGTCGAAGTTGCTCGCGAAATGGTGAGCGGACATGCTGGGCGGGGCTTCGAAGGCGAGGGGCTGCTCGGCGCCGTTCTGGGCGTTCTGGGTGCCGGGCTTGTCCACCAGAGTGAAGGTGGGTACCACCGGATTGGCGCTCACATCGACGCGGAAGCTGACCAAGCGGTCGGCTGATGCGGCCACGATGGAAGCGCCGGCGGCCAGGCCCGTCGACGGGTACGCGGACACCGTGCTGTTGTTCTGCACCGGGGGATTGACGATGGCGGCGGGGTAGAACGCCGCGGGGTTGGCCTCCACGATGAAGAACGAGCCTGGACTCCGGGGGTGGACCGCGCTGGTCGCGCCGGCGAAGTTCACGCCGACCGAAGTCAGCGTCAGCTTCGTGGATTTCGGGGTCCGTGGGCGCATCCAGCCACGCGATCTGGAGCTTGCCGGACGCCACTGCAGACAGCAGCAGCAGGCGGTTTTCGCTCGCGACCATGCGTGCCACGGTGAAGGTGGGGGACTCGACCGTGAGTTTGTCCGGTTCGGCGGCGTTCCTGGTTCTCCAGGCGTGCAGCGTGCCGTCCGCGGTGGACACGAAGACGAGATCGCCGAAGGCGGCGACGCAACGCGAAGCATTGCCTCCGCAACCGACGTCGTCATTGAGCTCGATGCTGGCAGCCTTGAAGCCATAGGGCTTGGCCTCGCTGCAGACACCCGAAGCAGGCTCGCAACTCCGGCCCTTGCAGGCTTCGGTGCTTGGGCATATGGCGAACAGGCACTGCCCGCCGGCGCACAGTCCTTCGAGGCACGCAGCATCCGTCGTGCACTGATCATTGGCGTCGCACGGTCCACCGTCCCCCTGTCCACCAGTCCCGCCGCTGTCACCACCGCTGCCACCGCTGCCACCGCTGCCACCGCTGCCGCCGGATCCCGCAGCGCCGTCCGTGCTGGCGTCACCCGCGTCGATCAGGCTCTCGTCGAGATCGAGACTGCACGCGGCTGCCGCCGCCGCACCGACCAGCGCCACGCCGCCCGCAATCCAGAGCCTGCGCATCAGAACCGTGCCCCCGCGCTCACGCCCGTCGGCGTGAGGTGCAAGCTCAGGGCAGTATCGGCGGACGGCTTGTGCTGCTTTTTCGCTGGCCACACCACCAACGTGACCCCGACCGCCGTGATTACCCCGCCGACGACCAACATGATGTTGGTGGAGGACTCCAGGCCCTTGGCGTGGTCCAAGGTCTCGCGGGTGGGCCGTTTCTTGTAAGTGTCTTCGGCGTCCTTTGCCGACAGGCCGAGCACGAGCGCGCCGCCGAGCGCGGCCACGCCTGCCCCGATGCCGATGAAACCGACGGTCTTCCAAGGGCTGGGGCCCGTCGACGGCTCGTCGACCGGGGCCTTGCGCGTCTCGGAGAGCGTGACCCGCTTCACTTTCTTGGTCTCGGGCTGGAGCTCGGGTTCCGCTCCGGTGTCGACCTCGATGGACTTGCCCGCCTCGAACGCGAGCTTCCGAGTCTCGCTCGAGCCGTCCGCTCGCGTGATGACCAGCGTGTGCTCTCCGGCTCCAGCGTGAAGCGTCGCAGGTGCACCGAGTTCCATGTGATCGTCGATACGGACGCGCGTGCCCTGCGCTCCTTTGACTTTGACCGAACCGACCTGCTTCTCGAGCTCGGTCAGGCGCTCCTCCGACTTGCTGCTCTGTGCGTCGTTCAGCTTCGGGGTCGCGAGCGCGAGCGCATAGGCGTCGGCGGCGCGCGCGGCGTCAGCGGCCAGCTCCCAAGCCTGCGCGGCGGTGTAGTAGGCCACGGCGTTGGTCTTCAGGCGGCCCGCGGCCTCGAACGCCACAGCGGCCTCCCGATACTGCTTGGCGCCCATGAGCTTCTTGGCCTCGCCGTACAGGCGGCGGGCCTCTGCGGTTTGCTCGTCGTCTTCGGCCTGAGTCGTGCCGCTCGCCGAGAGCAGGCAGAGCGCGGCGACGACGGCGGCGAATCGAGCCGTGATGCGCATCGGCACGAGTGTACACGGTCGCGGCAGCGCGCGACCACCCATGCGGCTCAAAACGGGTTGTCGGGGATGTCGATCTTGGTCGGGCCCTTGGGCTTTGCCGGGCCAGACGCTTCCGGTTTCGTTTCCGGTTTCTTCTCGGGCGCGGCACCCGTGGGTTTTGGCTCGGTCGCCGGGCTCTCGCTCGCCGCCGGCTGGGCAGCGGGCGGGGGTTCGTCCTCGTCCGGAGCCGCAGGCACCAGGGAAATCTCGAGTTTCTCGGTCTTGTCGTCGAAGGCGAGCTCTGCGTCTTTGAAGCCTTCGGCCCGAGCAGTGAGCTTGCGCCCTGCACCGGGAGTGGGACGCGGCAGCGTGAGCTGTCCCACGGGTTGCACCACTCCATCGACGAGCAGTGTCACGCCCGACTTCGGCGAGACGAGCTCGACGCGCACGTCACGCGGCGGCGGTGCCTCGACCGCGGTCTGCGTCGCGGGAGTCGTGACCGTCGCGTTGGCGCGAGCGGCGCTCGACTTCGAGCGCATGACGTACAGGCCGCCGCCGCCCACCACCAGCATCGAGAACACACCAACGCCGACCGCTACGCCCACGAGCGCGGTTTTTGCTGCGCCGGCGCCCGAGCTGCGCCCGACCCTGCTGGGTGGCGGCGCCGAGGTCTGGACCACGGGCGCAAAATGGCTGATGGCGCTGGGCGCGGAGGTATGACTGACGGTGCTCACTGCGCTGGGCGCGGAGGTATGACTGACGGTGCTCACCCCGCTCGGCGCCTGCGCAAACGAGCTCGAGCTCTCTTGAAGCGGAGGTGGGGGGGGGAACGGTGCGGAGGTGTGCGGCATCGAGCTGAGTGGCACCGACGAGGCGTCGGGGGAGGCGATCCGAGTTCGCTCGCGGATCTTCGCGAACCGCTCCTCGATGCGGTGGCCCACTCGCTCCCTCACGATCTCGGCGATTTGCGCCTCGGCGAGCACCGGACCCGAGCGCGTGAGCCACTCCTCGAGGGCCAGTCGCATGGCGTCGGCGCTCGGGTAGCGCTGTGCCGGGTCCATGCTCATGGCCGTCAAGATGATGCTCTCCAGCTCCTTGGGGAACCCCGCGACGACGGCGCTCGGCGGGTCGAAATGCCCGTGGGCCAGCGACTGCATCACCTCGAGCTCGTTCACGCCCGAGAATGGTCGGAGCGCGGTCGTGACTTCGTAGAGCACGATACCCAGCGCGAACACGTCGCTGCGCCGGTCGACGACGGCGCCTCGAGCCTGTTCCGGCGACATGTACGCGACCTTGCCCTTCACCTGTCCGGCGAGGGTCGCCTCTTGCTGGCTGTTGAAGGCTTTGGCGACGCCAAAGTCGGTGACTTTCACCACTCCGTCGAGGGACAGCAAGATGTTCTGCGGCGAGACGTCGCGATGCACGAGGCCGACCAGCTCACCGCCGTCGTTGCGAAGCTCGTGGGCAGCGTGCAAGCCCTTCGCCGCGTCGGCCACGATCCGCGCGGCGATGCGGCCGTTCAGACGCTGGGAGACGCTCTTCTCTCCCTTGGGCACGGGTGGCTTGACGATGCGATTGAGCGCGTCGCCGTTCACCCACTCCATGGCGATGTAGAGCGTCCCCTGTTCTTCGCCGAGATCGAAGATCTCGCAAACATTCGGGTGGTGCACACCCGCCGACAGGTGAGCTTCGTCGAGGAACATCGACTCGAACGCGGGGTCCTTGGCGAGCTGCGGCAAGATGGTCTTGATCGCGACCAGCTTGCTGAAGCCGCGCTGCCCGTGCTGCTTGGCCGCCCACACGCGTGCCATGCCGCCCTGCGCGACGGGCACCAGAATCTCGTAGCGACCCAGACGCGTGCCGGCGCGTACTTCGTGCTCGGGTCCGCCGGCCGGGAACATGCCCTGCATTATACCCAGGAACGAGGCGGTTGCAGCCGATCAGCGGCAGGCCAGGACGACCTTGTTGCCATACGCGGGCGGCGGCGCGATGAGCTCGGGTTGTTCCTCGCGCTGGCCGGGGTGATCGACCCGGGTCCGGGGTTCGGCGGGCGGGGGCGGCTGGATGGCCGGGGGAGGGGCGGCGGCGCAGCCCCAAGCCAGCGCGCCAGCGAGAGCGATGCTTAGGGCTGACCGAGGCATACCACTAGGTTAGCGCGGGAGCATCGACGCGCACGCCGCATCGCGTAAAGATCGTCCCGGTGCGCTTCCCTTTCGCCTTCGTCGTCAACCTGCTCCTGTTGATACTCACGCCACTTCGCTGGCTGCGTCGCCGGACCGCCGCGCCACGGGGCGCCTTCCTCGACCTACGAATCGACGGGGCGCTGGTCGAGGTCGCACGCGCCCTTCCCTTCTGGCAACGCGGCCGTCAGCCCGTAGCGCTGCACGCTCTGCGCAAGTTGCTCGAGGCAGCCGGCTCCGACCCGCGCGTCGCGGGGGTTCTCGTCCGCATCGAGTCTCTGCGGGTGGGCACGGCTCGCGCGACCTCGCTCCGCGACGTGCTGCTGGCGTTTCGCGCAGCCGGCAAACAGGTCGCGGTGTACTTGCCGCACGGAGGAGGCACTCTGGCGGTCTACGTGGCCAGTGCGGCGGACCGAGTACTGGTCGGCGCGGAGACGCACCTCGAGCTGACGGGCTTCGCCATCGAGGCGACCTATCTCAAGGGGTTGCTCGATCGAGTCGGTGTCGAGCCCGAGGTATTCGCCAAGGGGCAGTTCAAGACCGCCGGGGAGTTTCTCGAACGAAAGAGCATGAGCGAAGCCCAGCGGGAGCAGCTCGGAGCCGTGCTGGACGTGGCCCATGGCGCGTTGCTGGACGCGCTCGCATCGGGACGCGGTATCGACCGCGCGGCGGCGGAGTCCCTCGTCGACCAGGCGCCGTGGTCGGCCCGCGCCGCCCTCGACGCCGGGCTCGTCGACGACGTCATCTACCCCGATGAGCTGGCGGGGCGCCTGGATGCGACTCGGACGAAGGGGGCCCCTCTGGTCCCGGCCGCCGGCTACCTACGGCGCCGAACCCCACGATTCGTCCCGTTTCGGCGTCCGCGCTCCGTCGCCGTGGTGGAGGTCGTCGGCGCCATCGTGTCCGAGGCTCCCCTCTCGCTGATGCCCGTCGCGGCCGAGGGCCCGGTCTGCCGCACGCTCGAGCGCGCCCGCGAGGACTCGCGGGTGAGCGGGGTGGTCGTGGTCGTGAACTCGCGTGGCGGGAGCGCCCTCGCCAGCGATCGCATGCTCCGGGAGCTAAGCCTGCTGGCCAAGCAGAAACCGGTGGCGGTGTACATGGGCGATGTCGCCGCGAGCGGTGGCTACCTGATCGCGGTGGGAGCGCCGACTATCGTGGCTCAGCCGACTACGGTGACCGGAAGCATCGGCGTCGTCGCGGCACGACTCGTGGCCGAGTCGCTCCTGGCGCGGCTCGGGGTGGCCATTGAGGTCGTGAAGCGTGGGAAGCGAGCGGACATGACCAACCCCTCCCGTCGACTGACCACTGACGAACGATCAGCGCTCGAAGCTCAGCTCGACGAAGTCTACGCCAGCTTCTTGCAGGTGGTCGCGCGGGGTCGGGGTCGCTCGGTCGACCAGATTGAGCCGCTGGCGGGCGGTCGGGTTTGGAGCGGGCGCGATGCTCACGCGCACGGGCTGATCGATCAGCTCGGCGGCTTCGACTTGGCGCTTGCCGATGTGCGCCGGCGCATCGGCTCGGTCGGGGCCAAGCTCGAACCGATGGTGATCGGGCCGGCGCACTTCCGCCCCCCGGGCCCGCTGGCGCGGCTGGTGCGAGGCGGAGCGCAAGCGCTTCGCCTCGGCAGCGTCGTCGATCTGGCCGAGCTCGCGGCAGGCGAACCGCGAGCTCGTGCCTGGCTGTGGAGTGAGGTCGCAGCGGTGTCCGAAGGCTAGCGCCAGGGACTCAACGCACGAGAGCCGTGCCCGCGGCCGACGTGAAGCTGCCGGTCCAAGGTGAACTGACGATGTTGGTCTTGCTTTGAGCCCCGAATCTCGTAGCGCACCACGGTGACGCTGGTTCCGGCGTCGGCTGTCGCGATATCGACGCCGAGCAGGTGAGCCTCCCCATCGAGGCTCGACGCCGTCGGTACGCCGCTCAGCTCGGCGCCCAGAGTGTTCTGTGAGAGCGACCACGTGGACCAGTGCTCGGCGTAGCTCGGGTCGAAGCTGTTCACGAGGGCTGCACTCGACGAGCGCACCAGCAGCCGAGACAAGAAGTCCTGGTTCGGTGCGGCGTAGAGCGTGGTGGCCACCCCGGATTTGAGGTCGACGCTCTCGACGCCGTGCTTCAGCCGCGCCGCGCCGCCGTCGGCCGCCGCATGACAACCCGCGCTCAGCACCAGCAGTCGGTCTTGCGCGATGTCGATGGCCGCGTCGACCGGATTTGCCAGCGAAAGCTCGATGCCTTCGCCCGCGGCGCTGCCGTTCAGATCTACCAGGCTCTCGGTGGCGACATCGATGGCCATCAAGAGCGCCGGCACCGCTGGGCAAGCCAGCTGGTAGTTCGGCGCGGTCACCGTTGTGCGATCGACGCGGCCCAGAAGGAAGTACGCCCGCCCCGATCGCAGGACCGGATTGGTGGCGTCCACGGACTGATCCGCGTCGGAGCCAGCCATGTACGCGGCGAGGTCGATGGTCTTCGACACGGTGCCCGCGGCCAGATCTACCGCCGCGACGCGGTTCACGTCGTTCAAGAACACCAGCGCCTTGCCGTTGGTCGCCGTCACGCCGACGGGGTTCGTGGAACCGGCGCCGGTGAGTCCGAGCGCCGCCTTGCCGACGTCGATCGTCTTCGAGATCTTCCCGCTAGCGTCCAGGTGATGCAGCTTGGCGTGGGTCCGCTCCAGCACGAAGCCTTGCCCGCTCGACTGCGCCGGGACCGCATCGCCATCGTTGACCGTGACGCTGCCCGTCACCGTGTTGGTCGTCGAAATCGACGGTCGCGACCTCCGTCTTCGAGGAGAAGTCGGTCCCGGCGACGAGCAGGCGCCCGGGCGGTGGTCCGGCGTCGCCCCCGCTCCCACCCGTCCCCGCGTCGGTCCCGCCGCCGCTGCCGGCTGATCCGCCGCTGCCGGCCGAGCCGCCGCTGCCGGCTGATCCTCCGCTGGCCCCCGAGCCGGAGCACCCGCCGGTGCCTGGCCCGACAGCCTCGTCGTCGCCACAAGCCGTCACCATGGCGATCGCACATGCGATCGCACCCATGCTCACTGTTCGTTTCATCATTCTCTCCGGACGCGACCCCCTCCGGGTCGCAACGCTTCGCGAGAAGCGGGGTTTAACGGCGCGTCGAGGGCAGGTTTCCTGACTTCCGGTTCAGCCTTCCGCGAGCCCTTCCCGGGCTCTTCGCCCAGTGGCTGCGCTCGCGGTCGTTCCCGGTCACAGTGGCGGGGGCCGCGCCGGCATCACACCGGCTTCCCTTGGCCAACGACGTGGAGCCGGCTTTTTGCCGACTCCACGCGGGTACTAACACGTCGTTGCCGGCCGGGTAAACGCCTTCCCGGGTGCCGGCGCCGGGCGCGCCAGGGCGGGTTTCGCAAGCTTTCGACGATGGAGGAGCGATGGGCAATTGAATCAGCGAGGCAAATCGAGGACGCTAGCGCCGGTGCTCGCGGGGCGAGCCCAGGCGTCGCATGTCCCAGTCCCCCCGTAACGTGCCGCCTATCGGGCAAGGCTCAGTGGTCAATGACCGCTACGAAATCCGGCAGAGCCTCGGCAAAGGCGGCATGGGCGAGGTGTTCCTCGCCTACGATCGCAGCACTCAGCAGCCGGTGGCGCTCAAGGTCGTGCGCGAAGAGTCGCGCATGCCCGGTGACGACGAGGCGCTGCGACAAGAGCTGCTGCTCGCCCGCTCGGTGAGTCATCCGAACGTCTGTCGCGTGCACGATCTGGCGCCGAGCCCGTGGGGGCCGATTCTGGTGATGGAGCAGATCGCCGGTCAGACGCTGCATACCCACATCCGGAGGCGGAAGGCCCAGGGGGCTACACGTCGGACGAGTTCCGGAAGATCGCCAGCGAGGCTTGCGCCGGACTGGCGGCGATCCACGCCCAGGGTCTGGTCCACGGTGATCTCAAGCCCGGCAACGTGATGGTCACCAATGACCGCGCCATTATCCTGGACTTTGGCTTCGCGCAGGAGCGCGCTCGGCTGAGCGCGCGTCGCCCCGGCGCTCCACCGGACGGCGGCACTCCGAACTACATGGCGCCGGAGCGCTTGCGATCCGGAGGCGCCAGCCCAGACGACGACATGTATGCGCTTGGCCTGACGCTCTGGGAAATGTGGACCTGTCGCGTACCGGAGCCCGGGTACCGGCCCCGCGCCAAGCCCATGCGCACGCAGATCATGTTCGACGTGCCCGCCGGGCTCAGCGTCGACGAGGTCAAGCAGGTCTTTCGCTGTCTCGCGGACGAGCCGAACATGCGCCCGCAGGCGCGGCACATGCGCTTCTTCAATCCGACGGCGCTGACCACCAGCCAGGTTCAGATCCCCCGCGAGCGACTCAACCCCGGAGCGCCGCTCGGGCGGCAGACCGCAGAGTCCTTCATGCCCGGCGCGCAGGCGCTGATGCTCACCTTTGCGACCAATGCCAGCGAATCAGCCGGCCTGCTGTTCTCCCTGGACAAGCCGCTGATGACCCTCGGTCGCCGCAACAACCAGGACCTGCTATTGCCCGAGGCCACCGTCTCCGGGGCGCATGCTGCCGTGCGCTGGCAGGCCGGTTCATGGGTGGTCGAAGACGCCGGCAGCACCAACGGGACCTACGCCGACCACAGCTTCGATCGCAAGAAGAGCGTGGCGCTCCTGCACGGCGCTGAGGTGCAGCTCGGCGAGTGCCGACTCAAGTTGGTGAGCTTCCAAGAGGGCTCACCGCCGCACCAGCGCGCCAAAGGTTACCTCGATCGGCGCGACGGACTGACGGGGCTTCTCCGGCAAGAGCACCTGCTCCGCACCCTCAAAGACGACGCCGCGTTTGCCGAGTGGGACGGCGTGCCGCTGACGGTCGCCCGCTATCACGTGCGGGGACCCAATCGACACGTGAGCGATCGCCCGACCATTCTCGAGATGCTCGCGCTGCGCCGCGCGGCTCAGCGCGTGATCGAGCTCACCGAGATGCTCTTGCTCAGCGTGGTTCCGGTCACCGCGGGTCTCAACGGGCCTCTGCGATTCGCCGTTGCCATGACGGGCCCCAACGTGGACGAAGCGCGCCACGTCGTGGAGCAGGTGGTTTCTCAGGTGCAAGGTTTGATGCCCGAGTCCCTCGACCTGGCTGCAACACTGGTGAAGTGCGAACCGGGGCAACCCGTCGAGTCTCTCCTCGATTCGTGAGCCGGTGCAGCCCGAGCGGGCGAGTATAGAGTGCAAAGTCGCCCCTCCCTCCCCAGCGAGCCCAGCATGCGGCGCCTCGGCGTGGGCGGCAGTGGTGGAGGAGGCGACCGCCCCCTCCGCGCACAGCTGATCGTCGCCCTGATCGTGGGGCTCGTGCTGCTGGCGGTGCCGCTGTACCTGTGGAGGCGACCGAGCGGCACCGAAAACGCGCCTGTGGATGCCGGGTTGGCGTCGGATGCCGGGGGGGCGAACTCCGATTCGGAGCTGCCGCTGCCCCTGACGCTCGACGCGGGCGGCGGACCGGAGCGCGTGAAACTCGGCAGCGTGCAGCGGGTGAAGTGCGGAGCGTCGGCGCGTGGCGGACAAGAAGGCAGCCTCTGCGATCGCCTGCCTTTCTTCGAAGAACAGCTGACGCGCGCCATCCGCGACAACGTCGACTGCGCTCCCAAGATCGCGAAAGAGGGCAGCATCAACTACGTGCTGACCGTCGATTTCAGGGTGCGCAAGATCCACGTCTTTCCCGGGCAGAGCGGCTCCTGGCGGGGGCCGGCGGCGCGCAAGGCGGCCGCCTGCGTCAAGCGCGCACTCTCGGCCCCGGAGTGGGCGACGCTGAACCACCAGCGCAAATACTACTCGCTGGCGCTGATGGCGACCTACCCGGCACCAGCGGCGACGCCGCCCCCCGCGGCTTCGGCGCCGCTGCCGGCCAGCGACGCCGGCCCGCCGCCGCTCTTCGAGTGAGAGCCTCGACCATGGCATCGAAGCGCCAAAGTTTGAGTCGAGGAGCTCGCAAGCTCGCGGATCGTGCCGTGCTCTCGGCGGTGAACGGCTTCGTATACGCCACGGAGGGCGCGGCGAGGCCCGGACGACATGGCGCCGCCCGCGACGTGGTGTTTTCGAAAGGCAAGCTCGAGCTGTCGCGCATCCGTCCGATCCGCGACGTCGAGTACGAACTCGGTTCCGAGGTTCATCAGATCGCCTTTGAGCGCCACCGCACGCCGCTGATGCTGATCCCCCCGCTGATGGTCCGTCCCTACGTGTACGACCTGCGCCCCGAGCACAGCATGGTGCGCACGCTTCGGAACGCGGGGTTTGACGTGTTTGTCGTCGACTTCGGCGTGCCCGACCACGAAGACGAGCGAGTGCGGCTCGACGACTACGTGCTCGACTATGTCCCAGCCTGTGTCGATGCCGTGCTGTCGACCTCGGGCGCCCCCGGCGTCTCCCTCTCGGGCTACTGCATGGGCGGCATCTTCTGCCTAATGCACGCAGCGACCCATCACGACGCCCGCGTCCGAAACATCGTGACCATTGGTGCACCGGTGAACTTCACCAAGATGCGGGCGGCCTATCTCGCCTCGCGCATCGGCGCGTTGGGCATAGGTCCCTTGATGAACCTGATCGGGAACGTCCCGGGCAAGGTCTCGTCGTTCGGCTTCAAGCTGATGAGCGGGGCCCGAGCCCTGACCAAGTGGGGCGACTTCGTCGCGAACCTCGACGACGAAGACTTCGTGCGCTCCTTCGACGCGGTGAACACCTGGGTCAACGACCTGATCCCCTATCCCAAGGAGGCGTTCAAACAGATGGTTCGCGAGGTGGTCAGCGGCAACCGGCTGATCGTCGGCGGGCTCTCTTTCGGCGACAAACCCTGCGATCTCGGCGCGGTGACGCAGCCGATTCTGGCCTTCGCCGGCAAGAGTGACAACATCGCCACGCCGCAGGCAACGGAGGCCATCGTCGATCTGGTTGCCTCCTCGGACAAGACCCTGGTTCCCGTGTCGGGTGGACACGTGGGTGTGGTGGCCGGTTCGGCCGCGCCGCGCGAAGTGTGGCAGCCGATGATCGATTGGCTCTCGCCCCGCTCCCGCTGAATCGTCGAGGCGAAGGTGGACCCGGCGCATGCGACGTTTCGTGGCCGGGCGCGCTTCCCGTCGCTGGATGGCCTGCGCTTCGTCAGTATTCTCCCGGTCGTCTGGCATCACTCGACGCAGCGACCGCTCGAGGGCTTGCTGGGCCGAGGGCCCCTCGGTGTCCATCTGTTCTTCGCCATCAGCGGCTTCCTGATCACCACGCTGCTCCTGCGCGAACGCGAGCAGAACCAGCGCATCGCGCTGGGGCCGTTCTTCGCCCGGCGCGCGCTGCGCATCCTGCCTCTGTACTACGCAGTGCTCGCGATCTACGCGCTGCGTGCGGCGCTCTTGATGGACGACGCGCCGATCCGAGATCACTTCGTCCGCAGCTTGCCCTTCTACGCGACCTACACCGGGAATTGGTTCGTCGATTACGCCGTGTCGCATCCGGTGGTCTTCGGATTCTCGTGGTCGCTGGCCACCGAGGCGCAGTTCTACGCGCTGTGGCCGCCGCTCGTGGCGCTGACCCGCGGATGGAAGCTTCCGGCAGCGCTGATGGCGGGGTTCTTCTGCCTCGACTTGGCCACGGAGAACGGGCTCCTGTTCGGATCGAGCGCGATCTTCGTGCAGATCGCCACCAGTCTATCGGCCCCGATCTGCCTCGGCTCGCTGCTCGCCATCGCGCTGCACCGCGAGACGAGCTTCCGATGGCTGTCGCCGGTCCTGGGCTCGAAGGCGAGCTCGCCGCTGCTGCTGCTCGGCCTGCTGGCTGCCATCGCCGGCGACGCACCGCTACTCTCGATCCACTTGCTGATGGTGCTCGTGGTCGGTGCCGTCGTGGTCCGTGAAGATCACGGGCTTGCGCTGCCGCTCGACGCAAGTGTTCCGCGTTTCATCGGAGAGGTGAGCTACGGCATCTACCTGCTGCACGTGTCCGTCATCACGGCGACCAAGTGGCTCCTGCCCGGCGCCGAGGCGCTGGTCGTGTTCGTGGTGGCAGCGGCGGCCAGCATCGGCGTCGCCGCGCTCTCGTACCGATACGTCGAGGGGCCGTTCTTGCGGCTGTCCAAGCGATTCCGGCCGGTCAGTTCTGCGACGCCGGCATCGGGATCCGGCGGTTCTTGCAACTAGTTGTCGCCGGCCACTCGTCGAACTGCATTGCGAGCGTCGGGTAGGCGGCCGACGACCAGAAACTTCCCCACGGCACCGTGCCGGCGCCGCAGCCGGTGCCCGCGCTGCCGCACTCGCAGGTCGGGGCGCCCGGGTGAACCTTGGAGACCTGGAAGTGAAGGTGGAGCGCCGTGGACCAACCCGTGGTGCCGGCCTTGGCCAGCGCCTGGCCTTGCTGCACCTTGGCGCCGCAGGTGATGCCCGAGGACAGCGTCATCCCGCCCAGGTGCAGGTACGTCGCGTGGGTGCCGTCGCCGTGATCGATGACGATGAAGTTGGCCTGATTGGCGCACGAGCTCGTACCGCAGCCCGAAGTGGAGTTGATCTTCAAGTGGGTGATGGTGCCGCCGCGAGCGGCGACGACCGTGAACGCGGTTCCGTTGGCAAAGTCCCAAGCGTACTTAGCGTCGCCGACGTGATCGTTGCAGCACGCGTCGTTGCAGTCTTGGGTGAGCTGCATGCTGACGCCGGACTTCCACGGCAGCTTGTAGCCCCCCGGCGAGGTCGCGGTCTTGCAGTGATCCGCCGTGCCCGCCGCTTCGACGACACAGCCGTTCGGGCAGGGCGTGCTGCTCGTCGGGGCCTGGTTCGCTCCCGGGCACTGATACAAGGTGTTCGCGTTGGCGTTCTTCATCATGTCGTTGCCGCAGTACGCTCCGGCCGCCGCCGCGAGACAGGTGGGGGTCGCCGCGCTGCCTCCGCTGCCGCCGCCGCTGGTGGTCCCGCCGCCGCTGGTGGTCCCGCCGCCGCTGGTGGTCCCGCCGCCGCTGGTGGTCCCGCCGCCGCTGGTGGTCCCGCCGCCGCTGGTGGTCCCGCCGCCGCTGGTGGTCCCGCCGCCGCTGGTGGTCCCGCCGCCGCTGGTGGTCCCGCCGCCGCTGGTGGTCCCGCCGCCGCTGGTGGTCCCGCCCGCGCCCGCTGTTCCACCGCCGCCGGCCCAGCCTCCGCCGTTGCCGACGCCGCCCGAACCGCCCGAGGTCGCACCACCGGTGGCACCGCCGCCGCCGGCTGTCCCGCCGCCGTCGTCGCTACTGCCACAGGCGAGGGAAATCGAGCAGGCCGCCGCAACACCGAGCCCCGGCCAGGTTCTGTTCATTGCCACAGGATGCGCTATCGCCGAAACCTGTGCAACGCTCGCGAGCGCGACGTCACAGCGCCGCTGCGCAGATCATGCGAGATCTCTCCGGGCTGGGCCGGTCGTCGCGCGGCTCGCAGATTGGTGAGGTGGCCAAGCGCGACTACGGCGCGGTCGGCTAGTACCGCGCGGCAGAAGTTTCGCTGGCTTCTTTTCCGTGTGCGTGTCGTCGGCGTAGTGGGGTGACATGATCGACTACAGCGCGTTCGCGGGCCGAGCGCACGGTGGTCGTCCGACGGTTCCGCTCGCACGGGGATGGCACAGGAAGGGCGAAAGCTCGGAAGATTTGGGGAGGGGACGGACGAGGTGATCGGTGCGCTGATCGAGGTGCATCGGCATCTCGGTCCAGGGCAGATGGAATCCGCATACGAGGCCTGTCTATCTGCCGAGCTGTCCGAACGACGGCTCAGGTTCGAGCGGCAGCGACCGCTACCAATCCGCTACCAATCCGCCAAAAAGGCGTGCACCTTGACTGCGCCTATCGCCTCGACCTGGTCGCTTCCAGATCATATCCTCCTGGAGCTCGGGGCGGTCGAGCGGCTGCTCCCGATTCACGAAGCGCAGGTCATCACCTATCTGCGCCTTTCGCAGTTGCCTGTCGGCCTGCTCGTCAACTTCAACGTGACCGCGCTCAGAAATGGCCTGCGGGGGCTCACGCCTGACCCCCCCCAATCCTTCCGCTCTTCCGCCCTTCCTGTGAGAGCCCAAATGAGCGCGGGTCTCAGGCGCGAATCCACTCGAACTTCAGCCGCGCGGCACTAGGTCACTCGCGCCCACTGCCACAGCGGCGAGTCGAGTCGGGTGATTGCCCTGCTACCGCACCGCGTCGCGACCTGACAAGCGCGCCTCGCGGTGGTACTCGTCGCGCTGCATGCAGACCCCCGCGGCGAGTGCGGTCCGCCCTCCGGCTAGCGTCGATTCCATCGAGGTGAACCGGTTGAATCTCGGCTGGTTGGTCAAGCTGCGTTGGGCGAGCGTCATCGGCCAGGTCGCGACGATTCTCGGCGTCGAGTTCGCGATGGGCGTTCCGCTCCCCCTGGCGCCGCTCGCGGCCATCGTCGCCGTCGAAGTGCTCACCAACGTCGCGTGCAGCCAGTGGCATCGCAGGCGGATCACGGTGAGAGAGCGTCACCTCTCCGGGCTCATCGCCATCGATCTGCTGCTCTTCACCGGGCTCCTGTACCTGACGGGCGGTCCCACCAATCCCTTCAGCTCGCTGTACCTCGTCCACCTGTCTCTAGCGGCGCTGGCCGTCGGCCAGCGTCACACTTGGGCGCTGGTGGCGCTCACCTTGGCGTGCTCTGCCGCGTTGTTTCAAGGCCATGTCCCCCTCGAGATGGGAGGGCACGACCACGCCGCAATGGGCCACTACGGCATGCACCTGAAGGGCATGTGGGTGGCCCTCGGCGTGGCGGCCGCGTTCATCGTCTACTTCCTCGACCGGCTGAAGCGCGCGCTCGCGGAGCGGGAAGGCGAGCTGCGGCTCGCCCGCGAACGTACCGCGCGGCAGGAGCAACTCGCGGGGCTCGCGGCTCTGGCGGCGGGCGCAGCCCACGAGCTTGCATCGCCACTGGCGACCATCGCGGTGGTCGCCAAGGAGCTCGAGCGCGCGCTGTCCGAGACGCCAGCGGGGGAAGATGCGCGCTTGATTCGCAGCGAGGTGGGACGCTGCAGTGAGATCCTGTCGGAGCTCGCGGTCGACGCTGGGCAAGCTAGAGGCGAGCCGCCGACCGCAACGCGGGTCGGAGAGCTGCTGACGAACTTGAAGAAGACGCTGGGTGACGACGCCCGCATCAGCCTGGCCTTCGAAGATGGGCTCGGCGATCGCGAGATTTTTACCCACCCGCGTCTCTTGAGCCGAGCGCTCAAGAGCGTCGTGGAGAACGCGCTCGACGCCGTCGGCCCGTCGGGAAGCGTGCAGGTCGACGCAGAGCTCCGCGAAGGGCGCCTGCGCCTGCTGGTGACGGACGACGGGTGCGGCATGTCGCCGGAAGTGGCGGCGAGGGCCCTGGACCCCTTCTACTCGACCAAGCAGCCGGGCAAGGGCATGGGCCTCGGCCTGTTCTTGGCCGCCAACATCGCCGAGCAGCTCGGCGGGGAGTTGACACTGCGCTCGGAGCCGGGGCAGGGCACGACCGTGAGCATGGAGATCGGAACATGACCGACGGTGTTGAACGCCAGACAATTCTCGTAGTGGACGATGACGAGGTGCTCCAGAAGCGCCTCGTCCGCGCCTTTGCCGATCGCGGCTTCGACGCCCGCGGAGCCGGCGGCTTCGACGCGGCGGTAAGGCTCGCTGAGGCCGAAGCCCCAGAACTCTGCGTCGTCGATCTGCGCATGCCCGGGCGCGGCGGCCTCGAACTCCTGACCGAGCTCAAGCGAATCGAACCGCATACGGAGGTGCTGATCCTCACCGGGTACGGCAGCATCGCCACCGCCATCGATGCGGTCCGCCTCGGCGCCGTCTACTTTTTGCCAAAACCCGCAGACGCAGACGATATCCTGGCGGCCTTCGATCGGGGTCGAGCACCACCGTCGACCAGCTCCGGAGACGCGGCGGCTCCTTCACTCGCTCGAGCGGAGTGGGAGCACATCCAGCGCATTCTCACCGATACTGGGGGCAATATCTCGGAGGCCGCCCGCCGGCTCGGGCTTCACCGGCGGTCGCTCCAGCGGAAGCTGCAAAAGTTACCGCCTGGGAAATAGCGCGGGGGATCAGCTGCGACAACGTGTCGCAGGTCCGTTCTGGCCGGTTCGCGCTACGAGAGCGGGCATGCGAGTCATCGCGAAGGTCGTCCTCGTCCTCGGGGCATCGGCGCTGGTTGCGTGCAGCAGCCAGAGTGATCCTGCGAGCCAGGAGCTGTTGGATCTGAAGTCGGAGAAGGGTCTGTTCTACGCGTCCTTCACGCCCGATCCCGACCCGCCCACGACAGGCGAAAATGCTCTCGAGATTTCTTTGGCCGATCCGAACCGTCAGCCGGTGGCCCAGGCGTCCATCGAGATCGAGCCATGGATGCCCGGCCACGGCCACGGCACTCCGATCGTGCCCGTGGTGACCGACCTCGGCGCTGGCAAGTATCACGCCCAGAAGATCGACTTCATGATGCCCGGTTTCTGGGAGCTGACCGTAGGCGTGCGTTCCGGCGACCTGCGGGACACCTTCGTGGTGGCCTACGACGTGAAGTAGGGACCGAAGGTGCGCACGCTGATTGCGTCTGCGGCGCTCGGAGCCGCGCTCCTGCTCGATGCAGGGAACGCCGCCGCACAAGCCTGCTGCACGGCTACGGGGTCGAGCGAGCTTGGCGTGGTCGGCCGCTGTCACTTTGCCGTTCTCGCGACCCAGCTCGGCTACGACCGCGGCTTGGGAAGCTTCGACTCCTCCGGTGGGTTTCGGAGTCTCGGGGGCGCCGAGGTCGACGACGCGGTGTTCACTCTGGCCGGGGGCGTGCGGCTCGGGACTCCCGCGCTGCAGGTCCACGGAACCATGCCCGTCCGGCTTCAACACCGCGACCTGCGGGGGCTGGCGCCCGCCACGCGAATCGGTGCCGGCGACGCCTCTCTCGGGCTTCGGGCGATGGTGCTCGAGGACTGGGTCGCTGGCCTGGACCTCTCGGAGCCGGGGACGCTCCTGCCATTTGCGGAGCTGTTCGTCGCCGCCCGCTTCCCGACCGGCCGCGATGCGGGCGACTCGGAGACGCCGACTCAAGCCGACGTGATGGGCGAGGGCGCCTGGACCGCGCTCGGCGGCGCGCAAGTCACCAAGTTCCTGACCCTGCATCAAGCTGTCGTTGTCACTGGCAGCTATGCGCACCGCTTTGCCCACGACGTATCGGGAGTTCAGGGTCAGACCCGGCGGTTTTCGCCCGGCAACGAAGTAGACGCGAAGCTCGCCTACATCAATGTGCTCGACATGTTCTGGTCCGCGACCGTGTTCTCGACGCTGCGGTGGACCCTGCCAGCGTCCAGCGACGGGGAGCGGATAGCCGACAGCGACTCCCGGCGCTGGCGGTTGGGCGCCGGCGTCTCTCACTATCTCAGCTACCCGTACTGGCAACTCACGCTCTCGGCCTCCTTCGACCCGCCCGTCGATGGAGTCAGCAAGAACGTTCCCTTCGCCGGTGTTTCCACGGGACTTACGTTTCAGAGGAATTTCACCTACTGACGCCGCTCATGCGTTCAATCCCATTCTTCGCCTTCGTCTTGATCGGTCTGGCTCTTTGCAGCTGCGGTCGGGGGCCGGGCGCGGGCCCGACCGACGCTCAGCTCTCTTCGGCTCGAAAGGCCGCCCCGGCCGGCGCCAAGGTCTTCGCGCTGCATTGCTCGTCGTGCCACGGAGAGCACGGGGACGCGCCGATGGCGCCGCCGGCCATGGGGAAGCACGCGTTGCGACGCCGTCCCGGCCTCGAAAACGGGCTCGACCTGTTCGACTACCTGAAGAGCCGCATGCCGCCTGCTGACAAGGCCGGCAGTTTGTCCGAGCGGCAGTACTGGGACGTCACCGAGTACTTGCTGCGGGTGCAGGGCCGCGACGTTCCCACGCCCTTCGAGCGGGCGAATGCTGCCGGCGTGATGCTCGAGTGAATTCAGGTCGGATCGACGTAGGGGTCGATTTCGATGTGCACCGGCTCGACGTTCCAGATCTCGCTGGCGTATTGCCCAATGGTGCGGTCACTGGAGAATCGGCCCGAGTGCGCGATGTTCTTCACGACTTTGTGCATCCAGCCGGCGCGATCCCCGTAGGCGCGTTCCACTCGCGCCTGACAGGCCAGGTAGTCGGCGAAGTCCGCGGCGATGAGGTAGGGGTCTTGGAGCCGAACGTAGTTCGCAATGTCTTGATAGCGCGTCGGCTCGTCGGGAGAAAAGAAGCCACTTTCGATGAGCTCGAGGGCTGCGCTGAGCTCGTCGCAGGCCTCGACGTGCGGGCGAGGATCGTGGCCGCGCGCGTAGGTGGCAGCGGCCTCGGCCGCCGTCAGGCCAAACAGGAAGAAGTTTTCCGGGCCGACCTGCTCACGGATCTCGACGTTGGCACCGTCGAGCGTACCGATGGTGAGCGCTCCGTTCATCTGGAACTTCATGTTGCCCGTGCCCGAAGCCTCCTTGCCTGCGGTGCTGACCTGCTCCGACAGATCTGCCGCAGGAATGATGCGTTCGGCCCGGGACACGTTGTAGTTCGGCACGAACACACAGGCCAAGCGTCCCTTGACCACGGGATCGGCGTTCACGACGGAAGCGATGTCGTTGATGAACCGAATGTGTTTTTTCGCGCGGGCGTAGCCCGGCGCCGCTTTGCCGCCGATGATCACGGCGCGCGGCAACACGTCCTTCTTCTCGAAGCGGAGGCGCCGGTAGAGCACGACCACGTGCAGCGCGCACAGCAGTTGCCGTTTGTACTCGTGGATGCGCTTGACCTGCACGTCGTAGAGCATGTTCGGGTCGAGCGTCACGCCGACCTCCTCCTGAATCATCCGCGCCAGTGCGACCTTGTGGCCTCGCTTGATCGCCCAGAGCTCGGCCTGGAACTGCTCGTCGTCAGCCAGCGGAGCCAACTTCTCCAGCTCCTCGAGCCGGGTGGCGAAAGTGCCTCCAATCCGACGTTCGATGGCCGCGGCCAGGGGGCGATTGCAGCCGACGAGCCAGCGCCGCGGCGTCACGCCGTTGGTCTTGTTGTTGAAACGCTCGGGCCAGAGCGTGACGAAGTCAGGCAAGCAGATCGCGCTGGACCAGCTCGCTGTGCAGCGCTGCGACCCCGTTGACGCTGTGGGAGCCGACGACGGCCAGGTTCGCCATTCGCACTTGGCGCGGCGGACCTTCCTCGATCAGCGACAGCTTGCGCTTCTTTTCGTCGTCGCCCGGCCAACACAGGTGAACCTGCCGCAGGAAGCGGTGGTTGATCTCGTAGATGATCTGGAGGTGCCGCGGCAGCAGACGCTCGAACAACTCGACCGGCCACTTCTCCAGCGCCTCGGGCAACAGCGTGTGGTTGGTGTACGCCAGGGTCTTGCTGCGTGATCTCCCAGGCCTGCTCCCAGGGTAGACGCTCGCGGTCGACCAAGACCCGCATCAGCTCGGCCACGGCGATGGCAGGGTGGGTGTCGTTGAGCTGAATGGCGACTTTGTTCGGGCAGCTCGTCGAAGCTCGTGTGCGCCTTCTTGTAGCGGCGCAGGATGTCGCTGATCGCGCAGGCGACGAAGAAATACTGCTGCTTGAGCCGCAGCTCCTTGCCGGCGGGGGTCTCGTCCTTGGGGTAGAGCACCTTCGAGATGCTCTCGGAGAGGGACTTCTCCTCGACCGCGCGCCGGTAGTCACCGTCGTTGAAGACCTCGAGATCGAACTCGCGGCTGGCCCGGGCCGCCCAGAGCCGCAGGGTGTTGACCGTGTTGTTGCCGTGGCCGGCGATCGGATAGTCGAAGGGCACGCCGAACACCCGGCTGCCGTCCACCCAGCGCGCACAAGTAGCCGTCTCGTCTTGTCCCGCCTCGACGCGCCCGCCGAACTGCACCTCGACGGCGTACTCGTGGCGCGGGAATCTCCCAAGGGTTGCCGTACTCGAGCCAGTCGTCCGGGTGCTCGACCTGCCGGCCGTCGACGATGGCCTGGTCGAAGATGCCGAACTCGTAGCGAATGCCGTAGCCGTAGCCGGGCAGCTCGAGCGTCGCCATCGAATCCAAGAAGCACGCGGCGAGACGGCCGAGGCCGCCGTTGCCGAGGCCGGGGTCCCGCTCTTCGCCGAGCACCGCGGCGAGCTCGATTCCGTACTTGGCGAGGCCGCGCTCCGCGAGCTCGTAGACCCCGAGGTTGAGCAGGTTATTGCCCAAGAAGCGCCCCAGCAGGAACTCGGCCGAGAGGTAGTAGACCCGCTTCGGGTCGCGCTCCTGGTAGGTGCGCTGGGTCTTCATCCAGCGGCGCACGAGTCGATCCCTCACGGTGTGGGCCAGCGCGAAGTTGACGTCGAGCAACGTCGCCGAGTGCAGATCTTTCGACTGCGTGTACGTCAGATGGTCGAGCAGGGCGCGCTCCAAGGTCTTTGGGCTCATCCCGGTTCGGTCGTCTTCGACCTGGATTTCACGCTCGATTCCGGTGTCCGCCATCAACGTCTCCTGTCGGGAGGCAGACGATACGCCCGTCCCGGGCGCGGCCCAAGGGCCTTGGCGGGTGGCGACAGAACGCGCTCAAAGCAGCAGGCGGAACAGCTCAGTCCGGGATTCGACCCCGAGCTTGGCGAGCACGTTGGCCACGTGGAACCGCGTGGTGCGCTCCGTTATCCCGAGGGAGCCGGCAATATCCAGCGAAGTGCGGCCGAGCAGCAACAGCTCCAGCACTGTGAGCTCGCGCTTCGAGAGAGCCGCGCGCTGCACCCGGCGGTCGATGCGCGCGCGGGCGAGGGCCGTGAGCGCCGAGTCGCTCAGCTGCAACACGTGCATGCGAAACCGCCCGTTGCCCAGGGGCTCGGCCAGCGCGAGCCGGTAGTTGCCTCCCGGCGCGAAGAGCAGCGCCGGATTGGTGCGGCCGCCGGGTCGGCGCGGCGCCAGGGCCGGACATCCGGTGCAGGGCCTCGTAGCGTTGAACAAGGTCTCGTGGCAGCGAGCCGATGAGCGAGGGGACGCCGACATCACCAGCGGCTCGAACTCGACCAGGTCACCGGAATCGACCGTCACTTCGTACACGGCGCCGACGAAGCGCGACTGCTCCCTCAGGCGGAGCTCGGCCGGCGTCGCGTCCCGCGTGCTCCCGGAGGGCCCACGGCGGTCGCGGCGGCGCGGGGGTTTTGAGGAAGATCCGGGGCACTCGCCCGATAATTCGCAGGATCTGCGCCGACCACAACTGGCGGATTGGCCAGGTGACAGCGGATGGGCGCCAGGAGCATGCTGCGACCGGGCGGCCGCGCTGCGTCGCCCCGGGATGCAGCTTTGCCCGAATTTCCACACCGGATCCTGCTGGTCGACGACGACGACGGCGTCCGCCGCTCCCTGGAGCGGCTGCTGGCGTCGCGATTCCGGGTGGACGCGGCCGACGGCGCCCCGGCGGCGAGGGCGCTGCTCTCGGCGGGTTTCTACGACGTGGTCCTGTGCGACGTGATGATGCCGCGGGAGTCAGGGGTCGACTTCTTCGACTCGCTGGACGCGACCAGCCGCGGGCAGGTCGTGTTCATGACCGGTGGTGTGCTCGGGGTCGAGCTTCAAGATCGACTGGCAGCGGACCGAGCGGCCGGTGCTCCTGAAGCCTCTCACGCTGCCGGTGCTCGAAGCGGCCTTCAGGGAGCTCACCACCCGGGCCCGCGGCAGCGGCAGCTGAGTCACCGCCCACCGTAGCTCAGCTTCGCTGGCGCGGCGGCGCGATCCGCACGGTCACTTCCAATCGAGCAGCCTCGTCCCCGAGCTCTCGTCCTCGGCTCTTGGGCTCCGTGCGCGCTCGGAGCTCGGCCAAGTGCTCGGTGAAGCTCGCCGCATCGGCTTGGCCTAGCGCACGTTCGAGCTCGTCGCGAAAGCGCTTGGCCAAGGCCGGAGCGGCTCCGTCGGTGCTGACGGCGACGCTCAAGCGGCCGGACCTCGCCAGCGCCACGTGGTGGAAGCTGCTATGTCCCGGCTGGTCCACTGCGCAGAAGAAGATTCGGAGCGCCAAGCAGCGCGGGCCCACTTGCTCGAGCAGCGTTGGGTCGCGATCGGCCAAGACCACGAGCCAGCGGCCGTCCAAATCGGCGAGGTCGAGTTCGCGCCGCTCGAGCGCGATGCGCTCGCCGGCGGCCAGGTGCTCGAGCTCCGGGCATGGGGTTAGGGCAACCACCGTCACGAGCGCGCCCGCAGTGGCGAGGTCCCGCGCGCGCCGCGCAGCCTCGCTGCCCGAGCCGATGACCAAGCAGGGCTTGCCGCTCAGCTGAAGGGCCAGCAGGAAGCTCGGGCCGTCGCTCATTTCTTCTCCTTGGGCGGCGGTGGTTTCTCGACCGCCGGGACCACTGTCTTGGTTGCGAACTTGAGCTCGCGTTCCGCGTCTCCAATGCGTTGCAAGAACAGACCCGTGAAGGTGCTGAACAGGGCGTCGCCGGGCGCGGCCGTGGCTGTCCCGGTGGGCCGGCTCACCCAGCGCTTGATCTTGTTCAAGACTTCAGCGCTGACCGGGTTCACCTGAATCTTCGCGCTGACGTAGACGCTCGCTCCGACCGACACCTGGCTGCTGG
The DNA here is from genome assembly GCA_963716725.1 of uncultured delta proteobacterium. GTDB lineage: Bacteria > Myxococcota_A > Polyangia > Polyangiales > Polyangiaceae > JADJKB01. Next base: position 25,440 of record CAVQUB010000020.1, on the reverse strand, counting down.
TGCCAATGGGCAGTCGCCGCGCGTCGGCGCAGCGGCGGATGACGCCGTCCACGCTGATGGCGGCGCTCGACTTCGAGCCGCCGGGGCGGGTCGTCTCGACCAAATACACCTCGTCCCAAACGTGCCAGGTGATCTTGCAGGTCTGGGCGGTCGTCGACACGGGTTCCTTCACGCCCACCTGGTGCACAGTGCCGGTGAGCACGATGGTCGTCGGCAAACCCCGGCTGAGCTTCTGCCTGATCTCGGCGTCCACGATGTCGCGGTACGAGACGTCCATGTAGAGCTGGGTCTTCTGGTGATTCCAGGTCAGCCGAGCGTCGCGCTGCGGCTCCTTCTTCTCTTGCGCCGAGGCCGGTCCCGCGACGAAGAGCCAGCACGCAGTCGAGGCTGCTGCCAGCGCCCGAGCTGGTCGGGCTCGCATCCTCACCGATGCCCCTCGCTGCGCACCGGCACGAACCCGAGGACGTTGGAGAAAGCGAACGCGAACCCGCCCGCCGAGGTGTCCATGCGGAAGCCGACGTTGGCGGTGAGGTCGATGGGGATCAGCTGCAAGCGCGAATACCCGCGCGGCGGATCGCTGAGGTCTCGGCGGTGCGCGACGCCGTAGACGCCCGCGCTTCCGAAGAAGTCGATGCCGTAGACCGCGCGCTGACCGCGATACAAAGGTACGCGGTACTCAGTGCCGATCTTGGCGGCGTAGTGACCGTAGCGAACCTCGACAATGGCGTTGTCGAGGAAGTTCGGCGGCGGCCGACGGTCGACGTTCATGCCGAGCACGCGCCCCGGCAGAAAGTCGCTGTAGTCGCCGACGTAGTACTGCTCGAAGAAGGGCGCGTCGCCGGCGATCGAGCCGCCGAAGAGCTCCAGGCGGATCACGTGCTTCTTCCACGGCAGCTCCCACCAACGAGAGGCGCGCAGGTCGAGCTTCTGATAGGAGTAGTCGCTACCGAGCGGGGTGAGCCCAACCTCGCCGACGACCGTGGCCAACCAGCCTCGGGTCGGCAAGAAGGGGTGATCGCGCGTGTCGTGTTGGAGCGTGGCGCGCGCGGTGGAGAGCACGCTCTTGCCGGGCAAGAGGTCGAAGAGGATAGGCTCGCGATCGATGCCGCGGATGTGGGACGCGGCCCGGGGGAGCGACGCATTGATCCGTTCGAGCCGGTAGTTGAGCCAGAGCTGGGTCGGCACCGACAAGTCGCGGCCGACTCCCAGCATGCCGCCGAAGCGCTGGTAGCGGACGACGGCGTAGTCGGGGACCTGGTTGAGCTGCGACGGGTCGGACCACTTGACGTCGGCGTTGCCGAAGAAGTCCTGGGCGTCGTTGAAGAGCAGCGTGGCGCTGGTCATCCAACGACCGCCCAAGAAGGCCGGATCGAGGAAGCGCACCCTGAGCGCGAGTTGCTCTTGGGCGAGTCCGACCGCAGCGCCGAAGGTGATGCCGGTACCGGCGAGGTTGGTTTCGGCGACGTCCAATCCGGCATAGGCGGTCAGGGGTCGCGCGTTGCCGCGCTTGTCGGCGTCCGCCGACAGCCCCATCCACAGGTCGTTGACGATGATGGTGTTGCGCTCTTCGACGTCGATCACGAGTACGACTCGACCGCGTGCGGAACCCTTGCGAAGCGAGAACTGCACGTCGCGGAAGAATCCGGTTCCCAAGAGCCGGTAGCGCGAGAGTTCGACCTCGGTGTCATCGACATCGATGACGTCGCCGGGCTTGAAGGGCACGTAGCGCATGACGACTCGCGAGCGAGTGCGGCGGTTGCCCCGTACCTCGATGGCATCGAGGGTGTAGCGAACGCGTGGCTCGACGGGCCCGGGGCCGTCTGTATCGGCATCGGCCGACGGCTCGGGGGCGCTCGCCTCAGGGGGCGGCTGGGGCGCCGGCAGCTCGGCCATGGACGGGGGCGCTGCTGCGCGCGTCGTGCCCCAAGTGTCCGGCGCAGCGGGCTCGGTCGCGGGGGCAGCGCGCGCCGCTCGAGGTGGCGTGTCGCTCGGCGGCGCCGCCGCCTGCGCGTGCACTTGGCGCGAGACAAACAGCGATGAGAGCGTGAGCACGAGCGCGGCGAATGGCCGCATCGGGAATTCGACGCAGGTCGGGCGCCGTCGATTCAAACGGACGTCGCCGCCCGCTCGATCGAAGCATTGGTGCGGCCGACACCTCACGCTGCGGGAGCGTAGTCCAGGTCGGGCCCGGCGTCAGCGAAGGCTACAGGTGGGCGCGTTTCGTGAGACACGAGGCCGAATGAAAAGTTAGACTTCGCCCGTGCCGTTGGAACGAGGCAACGTCGTCGGGGGTCGCTATACCTTGCGACGCGCGCTTGGTGAGGGGGCCATTGGCGTGGTGTGGGAGGCCGACAGCTCGCTCTTCGGGCCGGTCGCGCTCAAGCTCCTTCGGGGTGAGCTCGCCGGCGACCCCGATGCGGTGGACCGCTTTGCCACTGAGGCGCGGTCCGCAGCCAGCATTTCCCACGAGCACGTCGTCGCCATCTACGACATCGGCGCGACGACCGAGAACGTGCCGTTCATCGTGATGGAGCTCTGTGACGGGGAGACGCTCGAGGGCACCCTGGCCGCGCGAGGTGCCGTTGGATTCGAGTACGCGTGCGAACTCTGTTGCCAGGTGGTCTCGGCACTGCGCGTCGCCCACGAGCAAGGCATCGTGCACCGAGATCTGAAGCCCGCCAACATCATCGTCGTGCACCCCGAGCCGGACCAGCCTCGAGCGAAGGTCCTCGATTTTGGAATCGCGTGCCGCCTGAGCTCCGAGCGCACACGGTCGGACGGCCGGGTGTTCGGTACCCCGAGCTACATGGCACCGGAGCAGGTGCTGGGTCGGGCCGCCAGTCAGCGAAGCGATCTCTACGCAGTCGGAGCGATTCTCTACGAGCTGCTCACTGGGCGGCGTGCGTTCTCCGGGCGCAGCGAGGCCGAGATCATGTCGAATGTGCTTCAGCGCCCGCCGATGCCGCTCAAAGCCTACGATCGCACTCTGCCGGCCGCCCTGGAGGCGCTGATCCGCCGCTGCCTCTCCAAAGATCCCGCCCTGCGCCCGGCCAGCGCCGAAGATCTGTTGGAGGAGCTGGTCCGGTTTCTGCCGCCTCCGGCTCGTCGGACCGCTCCGCGGGAGCGCACGAAGAGCCTTCCACTCCCGCTCGTGCAGCGCGTAGGCGCGGTGCCGGGCGATCTCGCCAGCGAGTCGGCGCTGCCCCTGGTGAAGAGAGGTGCCGCCGGGTCCCCGATCGCAAAGAGCCGCGCGGTGCTCGAGTTGATCGGCGAGCCACCCAACGACGAGGACGACTGACGGCGCTCACTTTTTTGCGCGGAAGTACCGGGTGGCTCGCTTCTGTCCCTTGGTGGTCAGGCTTCCCGCCGACACGAGCTTCTTGGTGGGCAAGACCAAGGCCGTGGTCGTGACGCCGAGCGCCCGCGCGATCTCGCGAGCACCCGCTCCGGGATGCTCGCCGACGCTGCGCAAGATGCCATCGGCCAGCGAGTCCAGCTCTGCAGCCGAGCGCTTGCCGCCGCGTTTGCTGGCCCGCGTGGCGGGCTTGACCCGAGCCTTGGCTGGGCGGTCGCCCCCGAGCGCCTCGGATACCGCTTCTAGGGCCGCGCGGCGCACGAGCTGGCTGATCTCGTCCACGAAGGCGTCGACGCGGTCACGAATCATTCGATCCAGGTCAGTCATGGCTGATCACGATTTCAGTCGGAAAAACCACTGTCAAGGGCCCGTGCGAGGTTGACGACTAGTCACTTTTGCACGAAGTAGCCAGCGTGGATCTTCCCGCGCGAGATTGCCCACCCTGCCGGATGGCGTCGCCGCCCAGCACGGGCACCTGGCGGCCGGCATTCGCCGCCTCCGCCACGTCCACGCCGCGGGCGGCCAGTGGGAAGACCTCACGGAGCTCGTCGACCAGCTGCTCGGAGAGGTCGCCGGGCACTTCGAGCACGAAGAGCTGTTGATGGAGCGCGGCGCTTTCCCGGCGTTCGAGCAGCATCGAGCGATGCACTCGTCGTTCTTGCGTCGTCTCACGGCGCTCCGGGCGGAGTGCGATCGCCGCGAGAGCGAGCTGATGGGGGTCTTGGTCGAGCTGCTCGAGGCGTGGTTCAAGAACCACGAGCAGACGGCAGACCGAAGCGCAGCTGAGTTCCTTGGGATCGAGAGCTGATCACGCGGGCACGAAGGCCGCGGGGTCGCCGTCGTTCCACCGTGGCGTGCGTTCGTAGAGGCCCGAGAGCGCGCGGAGCCGGCCGGCCAGCTCCGGCGTGAGGCGATGGGCTGCGACGCGAAAGGCCCAGTTGCCCTCGACGGTACCCGGAGTGTTCATGCGAGCTTCGCTGCCGAGGCCGAGCAGGTCTTGGATCGGGAAGACCGCGAGGTTCGCGACCGAGGCGAGCCCGGCGCGGATCAACGTCCAGTGGAACTCGGCGTCGTTGGACCCGAGGTAGCTGCGCGCGTGACGGCGCTCGGATTCGGGGAGGCCGGCGTGCCAACCGACGGTGGTGTCGTTGTCGTGGGTTCCGGTGTAGACGACCGTGTTGCGGACGTAGCGGTGGGGTTGGTAGTCGTTCGGCTCGCCGCCCCCGAAGGCGAACTGCAGCACTCGCATGCCCGGAAGTCCGAACAGATCCCGGAGCGCGGTCACCTCGGGGGTCACGATGCCCAGATCCTCGGCGATCAAGGGCAGCCCGCCGAGCGCGCCGCGCACCCGCTCGAAGAGGGCCTCACCGGGCACCTGGACGAAGCGGCCGATCCGGGCGTCCGCCGAGCCCGCGGGGATCTCCCAGTAGCGACGGAACGCGATGAAGTGATCGAGGCGCACCGCGTCGAATCGGTCGAGGGTTGTCCGGAGGCGCTGAAGCCACCAGTCGAATCCGCGTTCGGCCATCACGTCCCAGCGGTACAGCGGGTTGCCCCAGAGCTGGCCTGTGGCGCTGAAAGCGTCGGGCGGCACACCCGCGACGACCGTCGCCGCCCCGGCGTCGTCCAGAAAGAACGACTCGGCGGTGCTCCAGACATCGGCGCTGTCGTGGGCGACGAACATTGGAATGTCGCCCAGGAGCGCCACGTTGCGCGAGCGACAGTGCTCGCGCAGTCGGCGCCATTGCCGGCAAAACCACAGCTGCACGTGATCGTGGAACGAAATCTCGTCGGCGAGCTCGCGTCGTGCGCGAGCGAGTGCGTCGAGCCGGCGGCGCCGAAGGTCGTCGGGCCAGTCGGTCCACGCTCCCGGACCGCGGGATTTGAGCGCGCAGAACAGAGACCAGTCGTCGAGCCAGGAGTTCGTGGAGCGGAGTTCGGCGAGCTCCATGCGGTCCGCTCGCGAGCCTCGGGCCAGGGCGGTGCGGTGGGCCTTGCGCAGGCGCGCTTCGCGAAAGAGCTGCGCTTGCTCGAAACCTGGGCCCGGCGCCGGGCTCGCGTCGACGTCCGCAGCGTCGAGGAGCCCGTCTGCCTGCAGATCGAAGAGGCTGACCAGCCAGGGACTGCCCGCGAACGACGACGGGCTGTCGTAGGGTGAGCCGGAGTAGCCCGGGGGCACCACCGGCAGCATCTGCCACCAGGTCTGGCCTGCCGCCGCCAGGTAGTCGGCGAAAGCTCGAGCCCTGGGTCCGAGATCACCAAAGCCGTGCGGTCCCGGCAGCGACGTCGGGTGAAGGAGCACACCGCTGGCTCGCTCGGTCAGCTCAGCGACCCGAGCCAAGCGTCAATCCTCCCCGTTCGAGAGGGCTTTCGCAGGTTCCGGCTCTGGCTTGTGGGGGCGCAGCATAGAAGCCACCACAGCCACCGTGAGCAAGCCGGCAATCACCCCCAGGCTGATCAGATTCGGGATCTTGACGATCTGGGCGAGCAGCATCTTCGCCCCAATGAACACCAAAATGCTGGCGAGGCCCAGGCCCAAGTAGTGGAAGCGGCTCATCATGCCGGCGAGCATGAAGTAGAGCGCTCTGAGCCCGAGGATGGCGAAGACATTCGAGGTGTAGACGATGAAGACGTCGTTCGACACCGCCAGCACCGCCGGCACCGAGTCCACCGCGAAGAGTACGTCGGTAAACTCGACCACCACGAGCACGAGGAACAGAGGCGTGGCGTAGCGCAGCCCGTCCTTGACGATGAAGAACTTGTCGCCATCACGCTGGTCGGTGGTCCTCAGGTACTTGCGCGCAAAGCGCAACGCCAAGTTGGACTCGGGGTCGATGGTCTCTTCGTCCTTCTTGAGCGCGAGCCTGACGCCGGTGATCACGAGGAAGGCGCCGAAGACGTACATCATCCAGTGGAAGCGGTGGAGCAGTGCGCTGCCGGCCAGGATGAAGATGGCGCGCATCACCACCGCGCCGACGATGCCCCAGAACAGCACGCGCTGCTGTTGTCGCTCCCGTACGCCGAAGTACGAGAAGATGACCAGGAACACGAACAGGTTGTCGACCGACAGCGACTTCTCGACCAAGTAGGCGACGAGTAGGTCACCGCCTTGTCGAAGGACAATGCGCCAGTAGACGTACCCGGCGAAGAGCAGCGCCGCGATGATGGCCAAGACGCTGCGCACGCTGGCCTCGCGGAACGAGACGGCGTTCGAGGTCCCTTTCCGATCAGCAAACGGTCGAGCAGCATCGTCGCGAGCACCGCGCCGGCGAAGGCCGCCCAGTCGATCCAGGTCGCGGTATCCGAGCATGAGCCGGCGCTCGTAACACGCCGGGCTGAGGGGACGCCAGCGCGGCGACACCGGCATTTCCTCGCGCTCCGCCCGTCCCCTAGACCATCTGCTGGGGCTGCCGAGCTCGATCCTTGCGGCGCCAAACGCCTTGCAAGATGCGGGCCCCGACGTCCAACCTGATGAACGCCAGCATTGCACCGAACACCGCGAGCAGACCCCACGCCGGCGATCCAGCGGTTGTACTCCTCGCGGACGAACACCTTGCCTTCTCCAACGCGAGGCATGCCGCGCGGCTCCACCGGGAAGCCGTGCTGCTTGGCCAGGGCTTCGAGGCTGGTCAAGTGCACGACCGGCACTCCGCGCTCGAGCGAAGCGCAGCATCACCGAGTCAGCCAGGTCGGCACCCCGTGGCAGCTCCATGTTCAGGCCTGGCTTGAACTGCTTCTTGCCGATGTGGGTCCCCACCGACGCCGTTCCTCCGCCGACGTTCAGGTAGGCCTTGATGGGCTTGGTGCCAGCCCTCGCGTCGAAGAGCTCCATGCGCTGGTCGATCCCGTCGGCGAGGTTGGTCGCGTCCATCCGCTCCACTCCCGAGCGGGCGATCCCTTGGTCGATGAGCTGACGACCTTCTTCGGACATCCCGAAGCCACGGTCCTCGATGCCGCCTCGCGAAGCCGCGACCGAGCGGAACCCGAAGATGCGCTTTTCGAAGAGCGCCTTCTCGATGTCGAGCCACATGAAGTTCGGGTCGTTTGCGCCCCACTCGGACGCTGACGCGCTCGAGATCACGATTGGCGTCAGCTCCAGGGCTTGGACTGCGGCGAAGGTCGCGATGCACAAAGCGGGGAACGAGCCCGATGCGCCCACCGCGACCACATCGCCCTTCGATACACCCGCGCGCGCGAGCCAGTGGACGACCAGCGCCGCGAAGTTCGGGTTGACGCTCAGGCGCTTTGCCGAGAGGTAGCCCGTGTTCGACGTCACGGGCGTCACGGAGCGACCGATGAGGCCGGTCTGGTAGGGATCGGCCTCTGGGTCGATGGGGATGCGGCGCGCGATCTTCTCGGACTTGACGGCGCTGAACGCCTCGAGCGTCAGTCGTGCCGCGTGGAGCTTCTCTGGGTAGTTGCGCTGGCGAGTCGAGACCTGGAATTTTTCGACGGCGACCAGCGCCGAGAGCGCGACCATCGCGATCAGCACCATCGCGCGACGAGGGACGCCTTGGGGGCGCCAGTAGATCCGCTTCATCCGCGCAGCTCCGTGCCGACCACCAAGACCAGAATCAAGCGGACCACCACCGAGGCCGTGATGAGCGCCGCGATGGTCTCCACCACGCCTTGGCGGTCGAGCCAGAGCGCGATGAGTCCGGGGATGATGAAGCCGATCACGTTGAGCTCGACGGAGCCGTCGCCGTAGACGCCCGTGCTCCATCGCACCAGCATTCCGACCAGATATCCGATCAGGATCATGAGCACCGTGCGTCGGCGCCCGTAGACGATGGTGAACGACGAGAGGGTGTGCACGATGGCCCAGGTCGCAAGTCCGGCACCCACCGTCACGGCGACGTCGACCGGTTTGGTCAAGTTCAGCGCAAAGTAGCCGGGCACGATCATGCCGCCGGCAGCGATTCCGAACATCTCCGTGAAGAGCAGGCTGATGGCCAGCCCGATGCCGATCGATATGGGCAGAAGCTCGATCATGACTTGTCGTTGGTGTGGGTAGCGCGTTTTGGGTGCGCCCGGTTGGCAAAGTACCGAGTGAGCGGCAGACCCTGCCCTCCGATGTTCCCCATTCCGAAGATCAGCGCCCGATCTTCGATGAGTCCGACCACCCGCTCGAAGATCTGATCCTCGGTCGCATCCTCCACGATCTCGAGCTTCGAGGGATCGAGACCGGCCTTCTCGGCGGCCCGCGCGAAGAGGTAGGTGCCGCTGCCCATGGCGACGACGAAGTCCGGCGCGTGCCAGTTGGGCAGATCCTGGCCGAGTTGCAGGGAGCGGTCGGGCCGATCGGCGCGGCAATTGACCAGCACGATCTTCGTGGAAACATCGGGATACTTCTGGAGCGACATGTTCCAGAGCTGCTGCGTCGACACCGGGTCGTTGGCCGCGAAAGCGTTCACGAACACGATGCTGCGACCGAAGAAGTCCAAGCTGTACTCCTTCAGGGCGCCGGGATCAGGTCGGCACTGCTGCATTCCGGTGAGGGCCACGCCGCGCTCAATGCCGAGGTCGTCGGTGACCTTGAGGGCCAGCGCGACGTTTTCACGGTGCTCGGTGTATCGGAATTTCGCGAGCTCGTCGTCGCGCACGGCCTCGATCTCGCCGGGAGTGATGGCGATCAGGCTGGTCCCCCGATCTTTGCATGCCTGCTCGAAGATGCTGAGCTGCTTCTGCTCTGCGGTGAACAGCTTGCCGCGGACCGGGATCATCGACGCGAGCGCGCGTGCGACGTCCGACTCGCCAGGTCCCATCACGTCGAGGTGATCGGGGCGTGCGTTGGTGATGACCCCATGCGTCGCCCGGACGAGCTCGAGCTCCGAGAGCGCCTGCAGCTCTGGTTGCAGCGCCATGCACTCGATGACCAGCGCCTGCGCTTCATGAGCCGCGGCGACTGAGACGATCCGGCGCTGCTCGATCACGTTCGGACCCGAGGGTCGGAAGATCGGCAGCTCGCGGCCGTCGGGCAAGATGAAGCGCGCGAGGGTGCCGGTGGTCTTCGCGCAAGTGACCGTGCCGCTCTCGCGCAGCGCGGCGGCGACGAGGCGCGTCACGCTGGACTTTCCCCGCGTACCGTTCACGTGGATTCGGACCGGGATCTTGCGCAGGTTTCGCCGGTGAACGACCCGTTCCACCGCGCCCGCGCCGACGAGGACGCCGGCGACGACGCCGAGGGAAAGAGCTGCCGCGGTCAAGGTCAAGGGAGCGCGCGGAGACTAGCCTTTGGGGTCGGGTGAGCGCTAGGGCGCGTTTGCCCGAGGGACCGCGGCTAGCAGGTAGGGCACTCGCAGTGGACGGCGGAACCGTCTTTCACGCCGTCCACGCAGAAGGTGTAGGGCGAGATGCAGGCCTTGTCTCCGAAGCAACCGCACCCCTGGCTGCAGCTTGCGGTCGGGTTCACGCAGTGGTGCTGGGCGCCGCCCATGTCTTCGGTCACCACGCAGGCTTTGCCCGGCCCACACTGCATGCAGGTCGGAACGAAGTTGCACGAGGTGGAAGGAATGCACTCGCCCCAACAGCTGTTCTCGACGCTGGGCACTTGGCCGGCAGGGCAGTCCGGGGGCAATGCGTTGCAGGTCACCTTGCTCCCGTCGCAGTCGCGCGCGACCGTGCACTGCCCGGCGATACAGCGGGCCTCCTTCACGCCCATCACCGAGCACTGATCCGCGAAGCAGGGAGTCGGCTCGCAGTAGGGCGCCGGGACCCCATTGGGCACCGCATCACAGTAGCAGCAGCTGTTCTGGAGGGTGCAGTCCGCGTCCGTCTTGCACTCACCAACGACGTTGGCGTATGGCGTGCCGCCGCTGCCGCCCGCCTCTCCGCCCGTGCCTCCGCCTCCGGTGCCGGTGCCGCCCGTGCCGCCGCTTCCAGCGGCTCCACCCCCAGCGTCGGCGCCGCCGGTGGCGTTGGTCTCAGCGGATGACTGTCCACCGCAGGCGGTCGACAAGGAGACGAGAAGAAAGAGGGGAACGACGCGATTCATGCTCGCGGACTCCGCAACAAGTGTGCCGGGCGCGCGCCAGCGGAAAGGCGCACGTCGCTGGCTGTGCCAAGAACGCGCGTGGCACGCGCAGGGCAGGGATGTCAGGGGGACCGGATGGGCGCCGGCCGGCGCGCGGCAGGTGCTACTTGCCTTTGCCCTTGCCGGGGTCCTTCTTCGGCTCGTCCGTCTTCTTCTCAGGCGCGTCGTCGACCGCGTCGTCGGTCTGATCCGCGTCACGCTCTCGCCACCCGCGACCGAAGGGACCCATGCCGCCGCGGCGTCCCATGCCGGGGGGCGTGCCGGCGGGACCGAAGGGGCTCGGGCCGGGCGGGGGCGTCGCACGGTGCTTGGCCATCTCGGCCATGGTCTTGATCAGCTCTTGAATCGACGCCGCATACTGCTCGGCGCTGATGTCACCGTTGCTGCGCGCCTCGCACAGGCGGAACATCAACGTGTCGAGCATTGCGGGTCCGCTGCCAGCGCCGCCGCCACCGGCTCCGGGAGCGCCCGGCTTGCCCTGTGCGGGGTGGCCACCGGGCTTGCCCTTGCGAGCCTTGCCGGTGGGGTGTCCGGGTTTGCCGGGCATGCCCTTGCCGAGCGCCTGCGGCGTTCGCAGCGTGCAGACCCTTGGCGCGTTGCTCCCGAGCTGCGCCACCGAGACGGCGCCGGGGGACGCGACCCAGTGAAGGCCGGGCTCCGTTGCCTGAACGGTCTCGAGCCGCGCGTGACGGTGGCAGCCGGTGGCCAGCGCGAGGGCTGCGAAAGAAAGCGAGAGTGTGATGCCGGTCTTCATGCGGAGTCTTTGAACGCGGGTGTCGCGGAAGTCAATTGGACTTGCCGTGCGTGGGTTCCCGGCGGTCCAGCGCTGAGCTCGCCGCGCGGTTGCAATCAGCAGCCACGGATGCGACGGTGACCCCATGTCTCGCGCGCATCTCGCCGGGTTGGCCATCGTCCTCATGGGTTGCAAGATGCTCGGCGGTGACAAGCAGCAAGAGCCGGACGCAACGAGCGCCGCCGCGGACGCCGCCCTTGCGCCAGGTGCGGCGGCAACAGCCCAGCCGTCGGCAAAACCAGCGGGTTTTGCCCTCATGCCCATCGCCGTGGGTCAGTTCGTCGAGTACCGAATGCAAGGCGGGGGCAGCGCCGAGCGCTACGCCTGGGCGGTCACGGACAAAGAGGGCGACTCGTTCTGGCTGCAGATGGCCAGCAACATGAAGGGGCAAGGCGGCGTCGTGCAAATGTTGATGGCGGTCAAGACGGCCGCGGACATCAACGACGCACAGCCCGAGAAGATGCGCTTCAAGGCTCCTGGTCGCGGAGTGCAGGAAATCGGCGGCAGCATGCTGCGCATGGCCGGGAAGTACCGGCCCACCGACGGCATCATGATCAAGATGGACCCCGGCGCCATCGAGAAGGGCCCGAGGGAAGACCTCGATGTACCGGCGGGCAAGCTGCTGGGCGCCTACAAATGGGTCGGAGACACCAAGTGGCAGGGCACGAAGCACAAGACCACCTTCTGGTCCCATCCGGACGTCCCCATCACCGGCGTCGTCAAGGGCAACGACGGCACCCGCACCTGGGAGCTCGCGAAGTTCGGCGCCACCGGGGCGAAAGACGAGTTGAAGTAGCGCCTTCGTAGCGGGCGACCCAGCCATGGTCGAGCGGACGCCCCGTCGCGCTGTTTGCAGGCGATGCGGACGCGCCGATTGAGCGCGCGTCCGGCTTCGTCTTTGTTGCTGGCGGTAGGCTCCGCCTCAGGGGAACGCCGCCAGGCCCGTCGCCACGTTGGGCCAAATGCTGCCGTCCCAGTTGTAGGGTGGATTCAGCCCGTAGTCCCCCGTATGGCGGAACGCGGTGATGCGGAAGCTCGGCTTCGGCGCGCTGAACTCGCTGGCCGGCACGACGAGCGCGATCACGTTGCCGTTGATCGTGATTCGGGCAGCCGACACCTCCGTCTGCGGCACGTTGTTCACGATTCGGGAGACCTTCGCTGACCAGCCAGCGCCCGGCTTGTAGCTGACCTCGTACCAGCGATCGCTGCCCTTGAAGAAGTCATTGGGGTACGCCGCCGAGGGCTGGTAGTTGTTCGCAGCGACACCGTCGGCATCGAACACGAAGGCGTATTGATAGAGATTCGTGGGATCCGCCAGGGGGATCGGCTTCTCGACCAGCGTGAACAATACGATGAAATCGCCCGCCGGGACCGTCTGCAGCGGCTGTGGGCACAACGTGGTGCCGTTCGGTCCGGAGCCACACGGAAAGTCCGTATTGCCGTAGAGCTTGGTCACGTGGACAGCGTCCCACGTCGGTTTGGCGCTGGCGTGCTGCGTGATGGTGCTGTGGTCGTGCGCTACCGACTTCGCTGCCACTGCCGCCGACGAATGGGTGATGTTGCTGATCAGGTCGTGCTGGCAGGTCGGTTCATTCATACTCAGCAACAACTCGATGGCCTTTGCCGCCTCTGAGCCTGGTTCGTCGAAGCACCCGCCGGGCTTCACGCAAACGCAGTTGCAGTCGGCGCCATTGGTCTGCTGCGGATCGGTGTCGTACATCGCCTTCATCGGCATGCCGGCGGCCGGACGATCATCGACCTTCCCATGCCCCTCGTAGTGCTCTCTCGCCCACGTCATTGCCTCGGAGGTCGTCGTCTCACCATCCTTGTCGGCGTCCGCTTGGTTGTCACGGAAAGCGTCCGCGAATGCGAGCCCCACTGCGGTGCCGATTCCTTGCCTTCCAGTTCCCTTGATGTCGGCGCTGGTCAGAGTGAGCACGTTCAGGCCAGGCATCTCGAGGGAGGTCTCTCCCTGCAGGAAACCGCCCGAGTAACAGTTCATCATGTAGAGACTGAGATTGCAGTAGCCCGCCCCTCCACACTTGTTGGCGTAGTAGTTCATCGGATCTGGGCAATGGCCGGCCGCGGTGACCGCGTCGCGGATTTCCGTGGCGGTCATCACGTTGCCCATGCCGTCGTCGCTGTTTTTCAGCCAGATCGCGCTCTCGTGCTCGCCGTTCAACATTGCCTTGGAGGCGCCATGTCCGGCGAAGTAGATGTGCGACTGCTGCATGCACTGGGCAGCGGAGACGAAGGCCTTGATCGCAGCTTTGATGGCGGTTTTGTTGGCTCCATCGACGCGTTGCACGTTGTCGTCGCCAAAGCGTTTCTTGAAGAGCCCCTCGGCGTTGTCGGCGTCGGTCCCAATCACCGTCTCTGTACGCCCTGGACTGTCGCCGAAGTTGATGACCAGCGCCTTGCACGGTACGTCAAAGGTGAGACCTTGCGTCTTGCACGTCGCCTTACAGGATGCTGCCGGGATCTTGCTGGTGTCGATCAGCACCTTTGGCAGACTCCGAGGTCCGAGCGCCGGCTGGTTCGCCGGCTGGCTCGGCGCGTCGAGCGCGTCGATGAGCGTCAGCTGGTCCTTGCAGGTGGCGCCGTCGCAGGCGCCGTCCCAGCTTGCGTTTGCGGGCAATGCGGTACTGGAGAGACGGACGCGCGTCCAGAACTGGCCGGGAAACTTGTTGTCTGGACCCACTGGCAGGGCGAATGGCTCGGTGAAGGTCCATCGGCCTCCAGAGCGGCCGGTCGAGGCGTTGCGCACCACCCACTCGTCACCGGCTCCGCTGCTGGCAAACTTGCCATCGCCGTCGTAGTCGGCTGCGAAGTTGAGGTAGCCACCGCCCAGCGAACCGTCCACCATCAGCCGTGCGCTGACGGTGTTCGTGTCGTGGTCCGCCGTGACCGCGAGCAGCACGTGAGGCGGTGCCCCGGTGCTCGAGCCCCCACCGGAGGCCGGTTGGGCCGGGGACAGCGCCGTCGGCAGCCGGGGAGCGAAGATGCTGGTGAGCCCAACTCCGGCGTCGGGCAGCGACTGGCCACTGATTTGGGGCCACCAGCCTTGGTCCTCGATGCTGACTTGCCCGGTCCCCTCGTCGAGAAATGCGTAGCGCACGGACTTTCCCCACAGCGCGGAGAACGAGTAGTCGACGAGGGCGAACCAGTACTTGCCGGTGGCCACGTGGCTGCTCGCGCCAATACCCGGAACGACCTGTTCGCTCGCCTTCAAGCTGCGCGTGGAGATCTTCACGACGACGGGCGCGTCGCCCCCGTCGTCCGGGACGACCTCGCTGAGCACCTTGGCGATAGCGCCGTCCGCACTGGACGACGATGCTTTGCCCGCGTCGCTGTCGCTGCCGCACCCACCGGCCAGCGCCCACGCCACGGCCAACACGACACAAGTGGCTCCGGTTCTAGTCGCGTTCGAGAGCATTGGAATGGTCCTCCTCTTTCTGGCTGCCGACTGCGGCGATTTGCCGCCGCAGTGCGCGCGCCGCGGTGCGGCTTGCACTCTCAGCTTAGGAGTTGTGCTCGAGGCGATCCATCCTCGGGGCGGGTGATATTTGGGGGACGCGAGCCGTGCATGCACCCTCCGTCTCACCGACACGGTCAGGCCACGACCGCTTTTCGGAAGCGTGGGTCTTCCGCCCACACCGGGCATTCGAGTGGGGCCTCCGCGATCTGGTCGAGCGCTTCAGCAACACTCTGGACGAACCGTCTCCCGACACCCTCGGCCTGAGACTCGTACCAGTCGACAGCCGCATCGAACTCGTCGCGCGCAAGAGGCGCGAATTCGACCGCCTTCATTTCGCCCGCAGGCGAGCTTCGATGTCCGCCTTCACCTGTCCCCACGGGATGGTCTTCGCCGTCCCGCTGTCCAACACGTTCACCCTGCGGTCGAGCTCCGCTGCCCACGCCGCCGCCCAGGCGGGGTCCTCGCGGCCCTCGACGCTATCGAGAAGCTCGGCTGCAAGTGCGAGCCGCTCGTCGGCGGGCAGCTGCAACGCTTGTTCGAGCAACTCGCTCCCAGTCGGCTGCGCCATGAGCAAAGCATAGCCCGTTCGCGTCCAGGCGACAGCCGCCTAACTCGCGTTGCACCCGCCGAGCGCCGGGCTCGCCCTGCTGCATCGTCCGTTCCGCGGCCGCGGGCGCTTGTTGTTCTGCGGCACTCGCCCGCGTGTGCAGCGCCGCGCGCTCTGATGTCTCGAGTCTCGGCGTTCGCGGGTTATCGCCAGGCCGTTACAGCGTCTTTGTCGCCGATCGAACCGCCCCAAGCCGGCCGGGGCCGGACGTCGGGCCACGTTCGGCCTTTCCGTTCCAGCGTCGGCCAGGCGGCTGCACATGGCCCGTCAACTCACCACGGCCACCACTCGTTCGGGATGCGCTGCCAGCTGGTGGGCCGCCGGCGATCGCCTTCGGGCAACACCAACGATCCCACGAAGGCGGCGTGCTCGTACACGCTGCCGATGCTCTTGGCGATGGCGTCCAGATCCTTCTCGTCGGCCACGCCGTTGCTGGTGGCTTTGTAGAACTGCACCGTGATGCGGATCGGGAACTTGGGATCGCGCTCGAGGCGTAGATTGCCGCCCTCTTCGAAGGGACCGCGCGCGCGGCCGTGACCGAGGACGGCCTGCTCGACGTCGCTCTTCTCCTTCTTCGACTCGTCCATCGGCGCCATCGCCGAGGGCTTGGAGGGAGCGGCCATGCCAGCAGAGGAGGGTTGGGCCATCTCGGCGTCGCCCTCGAGCCCCCCGAGGCGGCCGCGGTCGCGGTGCTTGAGCGGGATCTGGATCAAAAACAGCACGTCGGCGCCGCGGGCCATGGCCGATCGGTCGTCCTGGGTCTTGGGTCCGCCCTGGGCCTTGATGCGCCGCTCGACGTCGGTCTTGCGCTCGGCGGTGAAGGCAGATCGCAGGCCTTCGTTGTTGAAGTAGAGTTCCTGTCCCATGCCCTGGGACGCCGACTCTTCGCTGCGGTTCTCGATCACCTTCATGCTCGTGCCCTGACGGGTGACCAGCAGGGTCAAGACGGCGGGAGAGCCCGGCGCCGACTGATAGTTGAAGATCGCCGGGTTGAACTCGGCCTTGCCCTTCTTGGGGATCGGCAGGAACACGGCCTGGGCGCTGACCAAGAAGTGCGTGTCGCGCGCGGCCAGCATGTTGCCGCTGCCTTGGATGCTCCAGGGCTTTGAGGCGAACTTTTTCAGGTCGCGCAGCACGTCCGTGAGCGGCACGGTGTCGAGCTTCTTCTTGTTCTTGTGGTTGCCCACCCGGACGAAGAACTTGTCGGCGGGCACGTCGCCGGTTCGATCGCTGAAGTTCGGGAAGCGGATCACCGGCATCAGCGCGCTGGTCTCGCCTCCGCCTTCGGACGCGCGGTAGCGGACCTGCAGCGTCAGATCCGAGATGTTCGGTCCGAGCGACGAGCCCTCGGCGCGCCCGGTGTCCTCCCACATCACGTTGACGAGATCGAGTCCGCGCCGGCTGACGGCGTCGCGGATCTGCGAGTCGCCGACCATGTTGACGACCTTCTGCACCACGGTCGGGTAGGCCGGATCCGCGCCTCCGACGATGCCCCACTCGGGGTCGTCGCCGCCGGGCTCTGCCGGATCCCCGGTGGCGATCACGTTGCCGTCGGCTCCGCCCTGGCCGTTGGGCCCTCGGGCCATGTCCGAGCCGCGGTAGCGCCCGCCGCAGGCAATCAGCAGACCCACGGCCGACAAGCTCAGCAGATGTTTCGTTCTCATCATGTTCATCACTCCCAACCGCCGGAGAAGCCGCCGCGCATGGGAACCAGGCGGCTCTCCATCGCGATCTTGGCGATGCCCACCGTTTCGCGGGTGCCGTTCAAGAAGAAGGGTATCACTCGGCGCGTGCCATGTCGATCACCTTCCTGCTCGAATGGCCTTGCGAATTGCGGCGCAAGATGATCGAACGTGAATTCGACTGGAAAAGGTTGCGCCTGCTCGAAGCCATCGGCCTGATCGCCGGGGCGTTGCTGGCGTTGAGCATGGCATGGGCCGGCGCAGGCACGTACACCCTGCTTGTTCCAGGCATGCTCGTCACGCTGCCGTTCATCTACGATCTGTTCGTTATCGAAAAATGGCGCCCAACCTGGTCCTGGTCGTGGGATCGCTATCGACCTGCCTGGCGATTGGACTGACCCGCATTGGTAGCGGGCTTGTGGGAAGCGGGCGCCAGTTGCTGGAGTCAGGGATTCTGACAGCTGTGATGCGGCCTCGCCATGCTAGGGGTATTTGGGCGTGCAATCGGCCTCGCTCGAGATGTTCTGCCAGAAATTCGCCTCCCAACTGATGTACGCGATCTATCCCATACTCACCCGCATCGACGGACGTGAAGGCGACCCTGCGCGGGTGGGTGGTTTGGTATTACGAATACGTCGCCTGGACAGCCATGCCAATCGCAGTCGTATTTGCAGAACTCGCCGAGCCTGTAGTGCGTGTCGTCTATGGCAAGAACTGGGCGGCCGTCACGCCGCTATTGCCGTGGGCCATGGCGTGGGGTGTGCTTTCGGCACTGAGCACTGCAACCTATATGCTTCTGTTGGCAAAAAATCAGACTCGATTGTGCCTTTACGCCGACATCGGAACGCTTCTCGGTACGGCAATCGCGCTTGCCGTGGCGCTGCCCAACGGGTTGGTCGTCTACCTCGGGACACTGAGCGGATTCCAATTAATCATCGTGGGCTTGTTATCGTTTTGGCTACAACAACACCGCGCCTTGTCATTGAGCGGAATTGTTCATGCATTCGCCCCACCATTGGGTGCCTGTCTTGCGGCGTGGGGAATCCTTCAGATTTTTATCCTGAGCATCTATGGCCAAGCGGAGTTTTCTGTCCCTCGTGCAGTTATCTGGGTCTGATTTTCTCGCTACTTTATCTGGCCACACTCCGGATCGGATTCGCGAAGCAGATGGCTGACCTCGTCAAGTACTTTCCAGCAAGCAAGCGCATAAGCCGAGTTCTGGCTTTGAAAGTTACCTGACGACTTAATGCGATTAAACATACGCACCCACTTTCACCCATTAAAGAACAGATAGTTGAAATCATGGCAGGACTTTATGTAACCATCGGCAAGCCGGATCCTGCACGACTCGATGCCGTCGCAAAACGAATGTGTTTCAGTGGCGAAGCCGAGCGCCGTTCGCTATCGGAATTCAGTTATGTATGGCTGAGTCATGACAGTGAAAAGCGCTTCGCCCCAGCGCACGATCCTGGCACGGGTGTGCAATGTGTAGTAGGGGGCAGGCTTTGCTGGCCAACTGAAGACCTGGCAAAGGGCCGAGCGGCTGCCCTATGAGGGGGGCGTTGCAAACCGGGTGATACTTGAGCGCTATCTCACCAATGGCTCGGAATCCGTTGCGCCTTACAACGGCGCAGCAACCGTTCTGATTTGGGATCCCCGTGAGCGTGTCGTTCATTTGTGGACGGACCAATTCGGCTACCATCCCGCGTTCTTGTATGGCGATGACCCGAGCAGACCAACAGTCTTTGACCACATTTCCTGATGCGGTCATGGAAGATCCCGCGTTGGAGGTGCGTCCCGACTACATATCCATGGCCGAATTCCTGCGCGCCTGGCGAGCAACGCCACCCAACACTTACTATGAAAACCTGAAACATGCCGGTGCGGCTACACATACGCGTTCGAGACCTGGAACGGGGGCCGTTTTACGCCATGAGTATTGGCGGCCGTTCGAGAATGATTTTTTCCCAACACTGACAGAGGCTGCTGACGCCCTGGCGAGCGCC
This sequence comes from uncultured delta proteobacterium, assembly GCA_963716725.1. Lineage (GTDB taxonomy): Bacteria > Myxococcota_A > Polyangia > Polyangiales > Polyangiaceae > JADJKB01. Next base: position 6,486 of record CAVQUB010000020.1, on the reverse strand, counting down.
TTAAGCGTCGCGGTCAGTGAACGTACCGCGATTGCCGAAAGATCGGCATTTTGTCAGCGGCGGTGCCGACTCGCGCGTGATGCTGTACGCGGCAAACGACCCCACAAAAGTTTGGGGCATCAATCTTTACGAAAAACCCACCCACGAATCTGCGATAGCAAAAGCATTGTGTGATCGTGTTGGTGCTACTTACGTTGGATTTGGGCGGGATAACGACTACTACCCACGCATGCAGGCCGAAAATGTTCGCTGGTCTGGCGCGATGTGGTCCGCAGAGGACAACCACTACCTTGGCGTGCATGACGTTGTGCAGCAAATCGGTGCCGATCTGGTCATGACCGCATGCACCACTGACTGGGTTTTCAAAGGATACGGCCTTGAAAAGACGTACCGCAAATTCCTTGGCAGAAACCTGCCCATCAAGCAATTTATTGATCAGCGCGTTGATGGATTTTTGCCCAATTATCCCCTCCCTGCACCCGCTCAATATGCAGACGCAATTAATGACCGGATGAACAACTGGTTTCAAGGGACGCCCACAATCCTGGAAACCGACAGGGACCGTTTGCTAGTCGAGGATCGCCGTATACGGCCTACTTGTTACACGGTTTCCGTATCGGGGCAAATCATGTACCGCACCTATCCCTACGACTCATTCCTGGCTGATTCACGGTGTTGCCGATTGCTATGCACGCATCCCGGCAAAATGGAAACTGAATGGTGAAGTGTGGGGGTTGGCAGCAGGGAAGGTTTGTGCGGAAGCATCGGATATTGTCGATTCGAACTTCGGCTGGGCCGTTAATGCAAATACCACCTCAAAATTATTTGCTTTTGCAAAAGGCTGGGTCAAACGACGTATAGGTGGGCAGCAAATCCAACGCAGTTATGATCATCCCCCCTCACATGCATCGTGGCCAGACTTTGGATGGTATGCAATTCATAGCCCAACCTTGCAGACCTTTTGGAACCAGACATCACATCAGGATCGTCCAGATGACACAATTGCAAGGTGCCAATCCATGGATTAGGTCATTGGAAGAGTGGTCGAGGGCGCCAAACGATTTGATGCGAATCTTGACACTTTTACAACATTGGCGACTTCGTAAAGCAGACATCTAGGCATGCGCTGAAAACTCACCCCTCCATGGTCATTAAGAGTTTAACGTGGCGATGCAGAGTGCCCGCAGAGTTTGCAAATCGGCAATCAAACAGGCCCGCGGGCCGCACGATATTGGCAGAAACACTGCACTACCTGCGCAAGCAGACATCGTCGGCGTTGCAAAACGAAGCTTCTTATTCCGCATTCAAATAGCATAAATTCACATGAATTTAATTATCGACAAATACGCAAAGCAGCGTGTCATTTATCCAATACGCAAACTCGCGCTTTCCCTAGCCAAGCGCTGGCCATACCCTGTTCTGGCCACCTTGGCTAGCGGCGACCGCATGTGGGTCGACCTGCGTTCGTCAGTTGGCCGTGCAATTCTGGTCAAGGGCGAATTCGACCAGGCAGTGTGGCGGGCTATCGAACCGCGCCTGTACCCCGGTTCCGTGTTTCTGGATGTCGGTGCAAACGTTGGCTACTACTCGATGCTTGCATCAGGTCGTGTTGGCAAAGCTGGGCAGGTACATGCGTTCGAAATTGATCCACGCCCCTTGCGATGCTTAAGAAAAAATGCCCAAGAGTGCAGCAACAATAACCTCACCATCCATGAAATAGCAGTAAGCGACAGGGCCGGCGAGTGGCGTGTTGGTGGCCGCGCCGGATTGTGGTCATAGTTCAGTGCACCAAGTGGGCCACGGTAGGACGGTGCAAATGATGGCTCTGGATCACTGGATAGAAAGTCCTGGCACGCCAAAACGTATCGACGTCATCAAGATCGACATCGAGGGCGGTGAGCTTGTCGCACTGGAAGGAGCGCGAAATTTGATTAGGAGATTTCGCCCTTTCATCGTGTGCGAAGCGCTGGATGAAACCACCAATACAAATGTTCCCGGGCAGGCCAAGCTTCTAGATTACTTCGCGAGTATCGATTACGCCACGCAATTTGCGGAGGATGTTTATAGCCCAACTATCGTGGCAGTTCCGCAGTGAATGATGGTTAATCCAATCCAATCACCCAATTTTTCGACATTCAGTGGCCGAACAATATTGATTCTGATCATCGGTCATCTCGCAACAGCACCCCGCGCCCAAAAAGAAGCGGCGGTGCTGCGTGCCGCCGGCGCGCGTGTGCTTGTCCGCGGTACTTGGCGGCACCCCGGCCTGGCTGAGGAGGACATGGCTTTGGCGCGGGAAATGGATGTGGACTTTGCCCCGTTGGCCTGCGTAGGGATGGCCGTGGAAGTTTTGCACTGCGTTTGCGGCAGCGCCTGGCGCGGCCGAATGCTACACACACCTGGGTTGGGTGACGCCACGGACATTCGGCCTGGGCGCACCTGAATTTTTGCGCGAGGCCCGACACATCAACGCCGATCTGACGATGGTTCACTCGGAAGCAGGCTTGTGGGTTGGCAAGAAGCTGCTGATGGGGGGCATCAGGTTGGCGTGGATTTCGAGGACTGGTTCTCCCAGGATCTGCCGCTCGCCGACCGCAAGGGTCGGCCTGTTGCAGCGATGCAGGCACTGGAGCGGCAACTGCTGCGGCAAGCACACTGTTGCCTGACCACCAGCCAGTCTCTGGCAGATGCTCTCGCGAGTGATGCCGGCACAGGTCGCGTGCCAGTGGTTGTGCCCAACTGCTTCCCGGCATCCGTTCGGGACAAGGCATTAAGCGGCCCACGTGACGCCAAACCTGATGGTGTAGTGTCTTTTCACTGGTTTTCCCAGACCATCGGCCCCGGACGCGGCCTGGAAACCCTGGCACAGGCGCTCCCCCTGCTGAAAGGCGAATCGCAAGTGACTTTGCGCGGTGCGTTGCGCGGTTACCAGGGCTGGTTCGATCAAACCTTTCCTGAAGCTGTGCGCACACGAGTTCACCTGCTTGATCCAGTTTCTAATGAGGAGTTATTGGCACGCACGATGCCCCGATGACGTCGGCCTGGCGTTGGAGGTACCGTATTGCCCCAGTCGCGACTTGACAGCAACCAACAAGATACTCGAGTACCTGCGCGCCGGGTTGGCAGTCATCGCGACCCGTACACAGGGCAGGAAGAAGTCGTGACGAGCGTGTCCGGGGGCTGGCGCGCTGATTGCTCCAGAGGACCCTGCTGCGCTGGCTTCCTCCATGCAAAAGATGATTGATGACGCTGCCTATCTTCAAAACTGCCGCCATCTTTCAACAGAAGCTGGCAAGTCGGTCTGGAATTGGGAAGGGCACGCGCCGAAACTGGTGAATGCAATCGCTGACGGACTCGCGCGTCCACTGACATGATGCGCCGCGTTCTGATTGTTTCGCCCCATTTCCCACCCGTGAATGCGCCAGACATGCAGCGTGTGCGCATGCTGCTGCCCTTCTTCCTGGAGAATGGCTGGCAGGCCGAAGTCCTGACGGTGGCATCTGAACAAGTGGCAGCACCGCTAGACCCTTGGCTGGTGGATGGGCTGCCTCCGGATGTAAAAGTGCACCGCATCAAGGCACTAGGTCTGGGCTGGTCGCGCATTCCCGGGCTGGGCACGCTGGGTACGCGTGCGTTGTGGCCTATGGCCAGGACCGGCGACCACTTGCTGGTCAAAAGGCCGCTTCGACCTCGTTTATTTCTCCACCACGGTGTTCCGAGGTACATCTGCTGGGCCCGCGCTGGAAGCGAAAGTATGGCGTGCCCTTTGTGATGGATTACCAGGACCCGTGGGTCAACGACTATTATCGCGAACACCCGAGATCGTGCCGCCCGGCGGGCGTCTGAAGTACGCGTTGGCCGATGCACTGCACCGGTGGACGGAGCCACGGGTATTACGGGAGTGTGCCGGAATTACTAGCGTGTCGCCTGAATACCCAAAGCAGCTCGCAGCGCTATCCGTGGCTAGGTGGCTTCCGAGCCTTGTCCAGCCCTTTCCCGGTGCACAGCACGATTTAGAGCGCCTTGCCGGCTCGCAGGACACAACAACACTTTGATCCGAGGATGGAAACATTCACTGGGTGTACATTGGAGTGGTGGTCCGGTATGGCAAACGGCGCTGCGGGCCTGTTCATGGCCATACAACCATATGCCCAGAAAACCTAAAACTGCTCAAACTCCACTTCATCGGTACGTCCTACGCACCCGGTAGGGGAGCAACTCTCGTGTACTGCCCTGGTGCCGAGAACAGGTCTGAACTATCGGGTGAGGAATAACCGATCGCATCTCCCTATGCGCAAGCATTGAAGGCCTATCTGAGGGCCGACGCCCTGATCGCATCGGGCTCAAACGACCCGGCTATACCGCGTCAAAGATCTATCCCTATTTACTCGCACGCAAACCATTGCTGGCCATTTTCACGAGAAAAGTACCGTCGTTGGACTTATTCGCGAAGTGGGCGGGGCTGTCTGTGTACCATTTTCACACCTCTGATGAGGAAGCCTGGCGCAAATCATCACCAAGTCGTGGTTGGTGGATGGACGATGTACCAAGCCCCACCGCTAACGATTCCGCTTTCGAGCCCTACACCGATCATGGAAGTGCTGCCTACTGTGCCGCTTTCTGGAAGAACGTTTGCCGCATGGCTGATACTGATACAAGCCCTTGTCGGCGTACGCGTCCTTGCCGCCCTGAACGGCCTGGAGTTGTTCGGCCATGAGCGTGGCAACATCGAAGTATTCAAAACCTTGCGTGACCTGGGTGCGGAAGTGACGGTGGGCGTGGACGTAAAATCCAATAACCACGTCGACGTGGAATTACGCCGTATGGTTTTACCACGTTCCCGCTTCCGTTCGGACCCCAATGGTCGATTCAGTGGGTCAAGAAGAAGCCTAGCATTGCTCTGACCAATTTTTGGGCTGTGCTGCAATGTAGTTGGCTTTTTCTCCGCGCAATCTGGTCATGCCGCGCCACGCACATCCATCTTGGTTCGCCGCTGGTTTACTCATATGTGTCCTTGGCCTTGGGTCTAAGCAAGGTGCCACTGGTTTATCGAATGGGAGATTTTCCACCGGTGGACTCGGCTTTTAATCTGCGAATCTGGCGGATGGCAATGCGCAGATGCGCTCGGGTCGTGGCCAATTCAAAATTCGTACTCAACTCGGTGATGGCCGCAGGTGTTTCGAATACGAAGATTTCGGTCATCCATAATCTTGCACCATCCAGCGCCTGGACCGCTGATTCGATTGGCTCTCTCTCAGACCGGGATAATCCGGCAAGCCTGATATACGTTGGTGCGATTTCCGAGCACAAAGGGCTGATTCCCCTGATAGAAGCGTTTTCCTGGCTAGCTCCCGTTTATCCTTCCCTGCGATTGGACATTCTGGGCGGCTCCCGCTGGGACACCTCATTTCGCAGCCGACTCAATCAACTGATCGCAGCAAGCAATTTGGGCAGCCGGGTGTTTTTTCATGGCCATGTCGACGATCCATCCGCTTTCTTCAGGCGCTCTGCGATTCATGTGGCACCAACCCTATGTGCGAAGCATTCGCCAATGTTGTGCTGGAAGCAAAACGCGAAGGCACGCCTTCCGTCGTCTTCCCTTCGGGTGGTCTGCCTGAAATGGTGCGCCATCAAGTGGATGGGTATATCTGTCGGGAAAAATCGGTTGATGCCTTGGCAGAAGGCCTGCGCTGGATGCTCGCCGATCCTGGTCGGTTAGAGCGCATGGGCGAAGCGGCGCGTGAAGACTCGGAAGCACGCTTTGGTCGGCAACGGTTTGCGCGCGCCTGGGCGGATGTATATCGCTCAGTTATCTGATATGTTGTCTCATCGTTTGGGCATCCTTGCCAGCCACCCCATCCAGTACCAGGCGCCGTTGTTCCGGGAACTGGCCAGGCATGTGGACCTGAAGGTGTACTTTGCCCATCGCCAAACGGCACAAGGCCAGGCCGCCTCGGGGTTCGAAGTAGCATTCGAGTGGGATGTGGACTTGCTAGGGGGCTATGACCACACGTTTTTGCAGAACCAATCCAGGCATCCAGGGGTAGACAATTTTTTTGGTTGTGACACACCGCAGATTGCCGATGAAATCCGCCGGGGTCGGTACGATGCCTTTTTGGTGACGGGCTGGTATCTCAAATCCTATTGGCAGGCCATTCGGTCTTGCCACAAAGCGGGGGTGCCGGTGATGGTGCGCGGGGACTCACAGCTGGGAACACCACGCAGCAGACTAAAGCAACTGAGCAAGGCAATCGTCTATCCACGTGTGTTGCGGCAGTTCGACGCCTGTCTGTATGTGGGGCATAAAAATCGGGAATACCTGCAACACTACGGCGTGCCGGACGAGCGTCTTTTCTTCTCGCCACATTGCATCGACAACGATGCGTTCGCAACGCGCGCACTAGCTGTCAACCGCGCGGAAAGCCGCATGCGCTTGGGCATAGATCCAGACCAAAAAGCAGTGTTGTTCGTGGGGAAGCTGCTCGA
>CAVQUB010000019.1:0-7047 GCA_963716725.1 uncultured delta proteobacterium | reverse complement strand
TGGCGCCCACGGCTCCGGTGACGCCGGTGGCGCCGGTGGCGGGCCTACGGCGACATCGGTCGCGTCGCCCGCCGTGCGGCACAAACCCGCCCGCCGACGAATCGCCCCCCAAACACGCACCGATCGGCTAGCTTGCTCCCGAGGAGCGCCACCCCATGTCGAGGCAGTTCATTTACCACTCACTGCTGCTCACGTTCTCACTTCGCCACCCTCACGCAAGCCGGCTGCGGATCGGGCTCCGATGGAGGCGGCGGTCCCAACCCGATAGCCTGCCGTCAGAAGGCGGACGCAAACAACAACCCCGACTGCGCCGGGAACGCTGGCGGTCCGCGCAAGCTCGACTGCAGCAACCAGGATCAGACCGATCAGGCCGTCGCCGCCGGGTGCGTCGTCGAAAAGCCCGGGGGGAACGACGTATGCTGCCCGACGACCGTCACGGGTCAGCCCGAACAAGCCGCAACCTTGGCTTGCACCGAACCCGCGGACACCCTGACCGACTCCAGCTGCGCGGGAACCAACGAGGCACGCAAGCTCGATTGTGTCAGCAAGAGCGAGCAAGACTCCGCCCTCGCCAAGGGGTGCCGGCCGGAACAAGCGAGCGACCCGACGGACTTCGACGTGTGCCGTCCGATCTCGGTCCGGGGCGTGCACTGAGCGCGGTTCGCGCCCTCATTTCGTGCGAGGATGCGGCCTGGAGATAGCGTTGGCCGGGGGTCACAATGGCGGATTGCAGTTGTAGGCTGAAATGTATCGAAGCGCTCTTGGCGTTGGCGCTGACGTGCGCAACAGGCGCGAGCCGCGCAGATCCGCCTGCGCCGGCGCCAGGCTCGCACGACGCGCCCGCAGCGGAAGACGCAAGCACGACGCGCGCTCGTGAGCAGTTCCAACGCGGAGTCGAGCTGGTTCAAGCCGCGCGCTGGGGCGATGCACTCTCGGCCTTCGAGGCTTCCGCCGTAGACCGCCCGCATCCCGTCACGACCTTCAACATCGGCGCGTGTCAGCGGGCCATGAGTCACTACGCGCTGGCTCGCAAGTCGCTCAGGCGTGCGCTCGCGGAGCAGCGGCCCGGAGCGGAGCTGCCACCCAATCTGGCCGCCGACGCCAAGGGGTTCATCGATCAAATCGAGTCGAACCTGCTCTCGGTCGTGAGCGTTTCGCTCCGACCGGCGCAGGTCACCATCTCCGTCGACGGTCGTCCGCTCGAACTCGACCAGAGGCCGAGCAAGCGTCCGACCCTCGTCGCCGGGGTCTTGCCGCCCGGAAAGGCAAACCGGCACCGGCCGCAGAGATCGATCTCGTGCTCGACGCCGGCGTTCACGTCCTCACGCTGAGCCGCAAGGGGTTCGCCGACGTGGTCGTGAACAAGACCTTCGCTCCGGGCAGGCAACCGCCGCTGACGCTCGAACTCTCGAAGCTGCCGGCCACCCTCCGGGTCTCCGCCAACGTTCCAGACGCGCTGGTGAGTGTGAACGGCCAAGACGTGGGACCGGTCCCGGTGGACGTCCTGCGCCCCGCAGGAACCCACAAGGTGCTGGTTCGCAAGTCCGGCTACGATGACTCCGAGACCGTGCTGATCGTGAGCGCCGGTGAAGAATCCAACTTCAAGGCGCGGCTTTCGGAAGAGCAGGTCCCGGTCACCAAGCGCTGGTGGTTCTGGGCCGGCGCGGGCGCAGTGCTCGTCGGCGGCGTCGTGCTGACCTACGCGCTCACGCGACCAGACCCCGAAGTCCCCCCTTATGAAGGTGGCAGCACCGGGTGGGTCGCAAAGCCGCAAGGCCTCCGGTTTTAGATGGAGGCGCTCGCCACCTGTCCACGCCGCGAGTACCCTCAACGGCGATGACGGTGGACCTTTGCGCCGGGGTGATCATCGGCGGCCGGTACCACCTGGAGCGCCTGATTGGCGAAGGTGGCATGGGATCCGTGTGGGCTGCGACGCACACGCTGACCCGCAGCCAGGTTGCGCTCAAGTTTCTCAAGCCCGAGGCAGTGCAGCATGCGGGCGCGGTGCGCCGCTTCATGCGCGAGGCCCGAGCGGCCACCTCGGTCAATCACCCGAACGTGATCCGAGTGCACGACATCTTCCTTCAGGACGACGACTCACCGGTCATGGTGATGGATCTCTTGGCCGGAGAGTCGTTGGCGCAGAAGCTCGAGCGGGAAAGGCGAATCGCCTTGCCCGAGCTGGCGACGATCATGCTTCCCGTGATCTCGGCCGTCGGCTCCGCGCACGCCGCGGGCATCGTTCACCGTGACCTGAAGCCGGACAATATCTTCCTGGCGCGCATGCCAGAAGGCCAGATGTCGCCAAAGGTCCTGGACTTTGGCATCGCCAAACTCGATACCAAACGCCCCGAAGCCGCCCAGTCCGCGGAGCTCACGCGCACCGGCGCGATGCTCGGCACGCCCTACTACATGTCACCGGAGCAGGTCTTCGGCGAGAAGGACGTCGACGCGCGAGCGGACGTCTGGGCCGTCGGGGTCATCTTGTACGAGGCACTGGCCGGTGTGAGGCCGGTGGACGGCGAGAATCTCGGCCAACTACTCAAGATCATCGCCACCGGATCCATTCCGCCCATCGATACCGTCGCGCCAGATTTGCCCCTGGCCATGCGCAGCTTGATAGGCGACATGCTGAAGACGGATCGCAACGCCAGGCTCGCGGACTTGAAGCCCGCGTTCGAGGTGCTCGGTCGGTTCACGAACCAGCTCGCGCAGTCGTTCTCCGAGGTCCAAGCATTTCCGCGGGAGTCGCTGCTGGCGCCGGGGGCAAGCGAAATCCCAAGCGGAGTTGCCCACGCCCTCACCCCCGCCAATCCCAACGATGCTGCGGTGGGCCCGCCTCGGACCGCGGGTGCCTTTTCCACCACCCACGACTCCCCCGTAGTCCCGATCCGACGTGTGCCCGCGTGGCCCTTCGTCGCCGGTGGCGTGGCGCTCATTGCCGTGCTCGGGATAGTCGTCGGTGTGCGGAGCGGCACCACGCCGGAGCCGGCAGCGAGCACGGAGCAAGCCTCGGCCACGCCCGTCGACAGCGCAGCTCCGGCCATTCAGGTGGCGCCCATGGCAGGTCCCGGTAGCTCTGCCCTCGAGCTCACGGCCCTGGCCGATGCGGCGCCTGCCTCTGTGTCAGCCCCAAAGAGCGCACTCGCACACGCAGGCGCCAGGCCGACCAAGGCAGAGCCGTCAGCCAAAGCGCCGCCGCCACCGAGCGCGACGCCAGCTCCCGCCGGCAAGCCGGCGACGCCAGCCCCTGCCCCCGGTGGTGTCGCGGTCGAGGCGCCCTTCTGAGTGGACCTGCGCTCCTTGGAAATCGCTTGTCGCCCGCACGCCACAGCGTTTGGTTGGCGCGGTGTCGAGACGCTGGGGCGGCCTGATCACGTTCTTCGTTGCGAGCGTGACCGGCTGCTCGCCCGCAGCGACGGACCGGCCACAGTTGCTCGTCCATTTGGACACGGATTTGCCCGTGTCGGCCCAGGTGCTGAGCGACTCGGCGCTCTCTCCGGACGCGGCCATCGACACCTTGCGGATTGACGTGCTCGACGCCTCCGGCGCGACCAGCACGCTCCTGACGGTCGTGGCGTCGGATCCCGCGGACTGGCCGGTCTCGTTTGGGATCGCGGGCGAATCGGGGACCGTTCGCGTCCGCGCGCGCGCGTTCCGAAGCAGCTGGGCGGGCTCGGGCGAATCCAAGGGAGAGAGCGTGCTCGAGCCGGTCGATGCGCTGAGCGTGAGCCGGGTCATGGATTTCGGATTTCCGACCGAAGGTGTTCGCCGCGTTCGCGCCGTGTTGCGCGGGGACTGCATGGGCGTCCCGTCGACCTTCGCGGATCCCGCGCGCACCTGCCTGCGCAAGGGCAGCGAAAGCGTACTCACCACCGAGGGCGTCGAAGCCCTCGACGGCAGCATGCCCGTGACCGAGGTCGGCACCTGGGGCCGAGCCCGGGAGGCGCCCTGCGCGTCCGCGGCGCCCGACGGCGCGACCTGCATCGCGGGTGGGTTCGCCGTGGTGGGCGAGCCGTCGCTCACGCACGTCTCCGACGGGGTCCTCTCGCCCTTCGATCCGACCCCAGCTCGTCCCGCTGCTTTCTCTCCCTTTCAGCTCGACATCCGCGAATACACCGTCGGTCGCCTGCGCGCCGCGCTGGCCGCGTCACCCTCGCTGCTGATCGGCGACGAGCTGCCCACGGTGCGCGATCTCGGCCTCCGACGCGCTGCGAAATTGCACCTTCCTCGGGCTGACCGACACCAGTCACGATGCGTTCCCCCTCAACTGCGTTTCGTTTGCGGCGTCGCGCAAGCTCTGCCAGGCGGCGGGCGGCGATCTGCCGAGCGAAGGCCAGTGGGAGTTCGCGGCGCGCGGGCGTGGGCAGCGGCGAGCCTACGCCTGGGGCGACACTCCCCCGACCTGCTGCGATGCAACGGTTGGCATGGGAGAGGGCGTCTGCCCGGGCGACGGTCCGGGTGTGGCCAACGGAGGGCCTGGTTGCGGGGAGCATGTCGACCAAACTCGCGACGGCGTGCTGGACATGACGGGCAATCTCCAGGAACGCGCCCGGAGCGCCCTCCTGCCCTACGAGGACCCGTGTTGGGGCGGGCAGGGCGTGGTCGAGAATCCGAAGTGCGAGAGTGCGACGGTTGGGCACGCGGCTCGTGGCGGCAGCTGGCATTCCTCTGCAGAGCGCGCAATGCTCGCCCTGCGCTTCACCAGCTTGGATCAGCAGCGCTCCAGCGCTTTGGGATTCCGTTGTGCTTACCCGGATGCTGGAGCACCGCCATGAGACCCCGGCCGGCTCTGGCCTGCGCGGCGCTTGCACTCTCGATCTGGGGCTGCGGCGGCAGCGCGGACACCCGTGACCAATGGCTGGTGACAGTGTCCACCGACGCCAACGTGCCGCAGTTCGGCGACCGACTGTGGTGGAAATCGACGACGAGAACGGCGAGGTGTGCACCGGCTGTCGTCGGCTCTTCGATGCCTCCAAGGCGGAGAACTGGCCGGTCTCCTTCGGCGTCGTCGATTCGGCGCGGGCGGAGCAGATCCGCGTGCGCCTCTTGCGCTCGCCGCTCCTCGGCTCCCAGGACACGCTGGGCGCGGGGCTGCTGTTGGACGCCGGTGCGCTACTGCCCCGCCCCTCGGGCGTGACGCCCGTCAGCCTGCGGCTCTCGATGGAGTGCTTCGGAGTCGTCGCGGATTTCTCGTCGGATCAGGCGTGTGATCCCAAGACCCATGCGCTCGCTCCGCTCGCAGTCGCCACTTCAGAGCCGCCGCTCACGGTCGCCGGCTGGGCTCCAGCTCAACCCACCGCGTGCGCGACGGTGCAGCCCGAGGGCATGAGTTGCGTGCCGGGAGGCGCATTCTTGCTGGGTGATGCCACCCGGGTTGCGTTGGCCGACCTCGGCGAAGCGGCCGCCCCCGAACACCTCGTCGTCTTGCCTGCCTTTCACTTGGACCGAGAGGAGTTGCGCGTCGGACAGCTGCGCGCGCTTCTGGTCGACCATCCCGAGCTGTCGCCCCCCCTGACCCAACAGCCTGCCAACGCGGGGCTGGCGGAGTTCTGCACCTTCGACCCGAGCGGGGCGAACGACGCAATGCCCGTGAACTGCCTCACCTGGTATCAGGCCGAGGCCTACTGCGCCGCGCGCGGGGCCCGCCTGCCCACCGAGGCGGAGTGGGAATTTGCCGCGGTCAATCGCGCCTCCGAGACGCTGTACCCCTGGGGTGAGAGCGAGGACTTGTGCGCCATCGCCATCGTGGAGCGTGGGCCAGTATCGCCGTCGGCCTGTCGCATCACGCCGTCGGGCACCCTAGACCCCGGTCCCATCGCGGCGGGCGGCCCGCTCGACTTTACCGAGCTCGGCGTGCACGACCTGGGTGGCTCGCTACTCGAGTGGGTGCAGGATTCCTCCGACAGCTACGACGGCGAGTGCTGGGCGCAGCCGGGCGCGCTGGTCGATCCGCTGTGCACCAACAGCGGCGGCGGCCGCGTCGTTCGCGGCGGCGGTTTCGCAAATCTCGGCAGCGACGCCCGGGGAACCAGACGCCGGTCCGCTGCTCAAAACGCGGTCTCCGGCGCGCTGGGCGTGCGCTGCGCCGCAGACTGAGAGATCCTCGCGCTCAACCCCCGCATGCCAGAAGACAGCCGTGCGAGAGGCACGCGCTGAGCCGTTCGTAGAGCTGGTCGCCGGCTGGGTGCTTCGTGAGGCACGCAGCGGCACATGAAACGTCGTGCGGCGCGCAGGTGGTGAAGCACTGGAAAATCCGGAAGCAATCGGTGTTGACAAGGCAAGCTGCGTGCTCGCACGCGCAGGAGTCGTACTGGCACTGGAGGCAAGGGTTTGGGGCCTCGCACGCCCCTTTGGCCCGACAGTTCAGACCGAGGCACGCCTGGTACTCGCCGAACGCCGGGACACCGGCCGGAAACTGATCGTAGCAGTCGTTCTCACACTGGGCTGAGGTGCAGGCCAGCCAACAGTCCGCCAGATCCGTCCCCGGTCCGCCGTCGAACACTGCTGACATGGAGTCGCAGCACTTGCTCGATTGGCAGTCATTGCAGGGGGTGCCACCGGTCGCGGGAGCGCAGCTCTGCGTGATCGCGCTCGGCATCGTACAGCCCGGCGCACCAGCGTCGCCGCCGGCGTCAGTTCCCGCGTCCGGCGACCGCCCGCACGGGGCGCAGGCGCTTCCGGGCCCAGTCTGCCGACACGCGTCCAGGGCGTCGAGCTTGCCCTTGCCGGCGCTGCTCGCGGGAACCGCGCACGCTGCCTGGCAAGCCGAGTCGACGTCACCCGTCGCTCCGACCGGGCACTTGCCTTCGCAAGCCAAGAACGCCGCGCACTCCGGATCGGTCTCGCAGGACTTCACCTGGGCATCGCACGCGCTGCGATCGCACGCCGCGCAGGGGCTGTCGGCAAAGAGCGCTCCAGCCGATCCGCCCGTCCCGGCTGGCTCGGACGACGACGCGCCGTCGCAGCTTGCGCTGGAGAGCAATCCAAGAACTCCTGCGCCCAAGAAGACGAGAGTGCACAACCGCCCCATGAGCGCAGCCTACA
>CAVQUB010000018.1:0-156685 GCA_963716725.1 uncultured delta proteobacterium | reverse complement strand
CCCCCCTTCCCCCCGAAAACAAAACCAGGCACGGCACTACCGCTCCTACCTGTACCACGAGGTGCCTGCCACCTACCTGGACTGGCACCACAGGCGCGCAGCAATACTGACAGAGCTGGCACACTTGCTGCCCGACGTCATCTGCCCTCAGGTGAGTGTCCAAAACGTTGATTGCATTTTGGGGTTCCTGGGGTTACATAGTGTGTTGGGGGAGGGGAGGGGGTGGCAGAGTGGGGGTTGGCAGGGCTGAACAGCCAGGTGTGTAGACAGACAGGGTAAAAGCAAGTCAGGCCTCTGCTGCGTGTGGGTGTGGCTGTTGTTGCTGTGCAGAGGAGTTTGGGTGTGGGGCGTCCGTGTGTGGGGGTGGGGGTGGTGCGCAGCTGGTCCGCCTGCTGCTAGACTCATTGTGGCTCCAGGTGCCTGGCAAGAGGTGGGGGGCATGTGTGGGTACAAGTGTGCGTTGGCTGTGTTTGATGCTCGTGCTTTGTACGTTTGGTGCCCTGGCAGAGCCCCTACAGCAGTGCCAGGGCCCCTACAGCATGTGCAGGCAGGAACCTTCACGTCTGGCGGCCGCACCTGACCCACCCAACCTGCTGCTGCTGTCTGCTGCTGCTGCTGCTGCTGCTGCTGCTGCTGCTGCTGCTGCTGCTGCTGCTGCTGCTGCTGCTGCTGCTCTGCTGCTGCTCGCCTGCTGCTGCTGCTGCTGCTGCTGTGGCTGCTGCTGTTGCTGCTGCTGTTGCTGCTGCTCATTGCCGCTGCTGCTGCTGCTGCTGCTGTGACAGGAGGTAGACAGGTATGAGGACCTGGAGGAGGAGTTGGCACACCTGGGGTGAGTGTGGACAGGGGCAGCAGGCAGGCCGGGTTTTGCACTTCGGAAGAAGGGGGGGGGCAGCAAGCAAGGTTTTGCAGGTTGGAGGCCCGGGGGGGGGGGCAGGCAAGGTCTGCAGTTTGGCAGCAGGCAGGGCTTCTTTGCTGGGGCTTCTTGGGGGGTTTAGCTGGGGGGTTTGCTGGGGGAGTCTTCTTTGGCGGGGCTTCGTTGGGGTCCTGCTGGGGTTTCTTGCCTTGAGGGCGCCCTCAAGGCTCAAGAGGATGAGGTGCTCAACGTGACCTAAAGCGCCCTAAAGAAAGTCACACCCCACCTGTTGCGTGCGGTCGGGTCAGCTGGGGTAAGGGAGGCAACATGTGGGGTGTGACTTTCTTGGGGGCGGTTCAGGGCGCCTTGAGTCAGTGAAAGTCAGTGAGTCAGAGCTGCATGATGCTGCGCCGCCTTTGCCTGCAATGCTGCTGCTGCTGCTGCTGCTACTGCTGCTGCTGCTGCTGCTGCAGGTACTCAGGCATCTTCCTGCAGCGTGATGGCGGCCGGCGTGACGGCTGTGCCACATTCTGGCGCACCTCCCTGCTGCGACCCGCTGTCGTGCGCCAGGTGTGTTGGTTTGTTGGATTGCATTTAGGGGGTACAGCAGACAACACTGTCATGTGTCCTAATCATGTGTGTGTGTGGGGGGGGGTGCAGTGAAGTTGTGTGCATGCACGTGTGCAGCAGTAGCAGATCATTAACTCAGCGGTGTTAGCCCTCCAACCGACATTTTTCTTTGTTGTTGTTGTTTTGACTTTTGTCACACTTTGTTTTGTCACACTTTGACTTTTGACTTTTGACTTTTGTCACACAGGTCCGTTTCAGCCACCATGACCTCAAAGACAATGTGGCTCTCCTGGTGCTGTTTGAGCCATGCACACAGCACAGTACGGCACAGCATGCCGCCGCACTGCTGCCGCCATCAGCAGTACCAGCAGTCGGCGGGGCACAGCAGCAGCAGCAGCAGGAGCGGGACGGACAGATGTCAGGTGTTGTGCAGGAGGACACGTCTCCGTCGGTCCAGCAGCAGCAGCGGCGGCTGGACCAAACCTTGGAACAGCTTGAGCAGCAGCAGCAGCAGTCTGGGCAGTCGCCCCAGCAGCAGCAGCAGCCAGGTGTGCTCAGCCAGTGGTTGCCCAAGGGCTGGCTCTGGAGCAACAGCAGCAACAGCAGCGGCAGCGGCCACCATGCACGCAGCAGCCAGCTGCTGCTGCGCCCCGTGCATCCCTCCCGCTCACAGTCACTCTCAAACTCTCACTCTCAGGCTGATGTCAGGGCAGGCAGCCCCCCTGGGGTGGTGTACCAGGTGCCAGCTCAACTGCCAGCTGAGCAGCAGCAGCAGCAGGTGGGCGCAGGGGGATCCAGGCGCTCCTTGAGGCGGCAGCAGCAACTTTGAAGCACAGGCGCAGCGGCAGCAGCAGCGGCAGGCGGCGGTCGTTGGAGCGGCAGGTGCAGCAGCAGCAGGGTGGCGCTGCTGCTGGGGACGGTGAGGCTCCTCGGTCTGGGTCCGCCATGCAGCAGCAGCAGCAGCAGCAGCCAGACTGGGTGCGCTGTGGGCTGCTGGTTGCCAACACCCACATCATATTCACCCCTGATAAGGGTGAAGTGAAGCTGGGTCAGGCCAGGCTGCTGGTACAGGAGGTGGGGCAGATGGCTCAATGGTACCTCCAGCAGCAGCACCAGCAGCAGCAGCAGCAGCAGGGGGCTGCCAGCACAGCAGCAGCCAATGGCCACAGCAGCAGCAGCAGCGGGAGCGCTGTCAGTGTTGCCTCTCCCTCTCCGTCAGCAGCAGGCACGGCAGCAGCCGGCGAGGGCAACAATGACAGCAGCGGCAACAACAGCGGCAACAGCGGCAGCGAGGATGCTTGTGGGTCAGTGGTGCCGACAGGCACCCAGGCAGTGGCAGCAATCCTGACAGGTGATTTCAACGCCACACCCAACAGCCCACTGTATGCCTACCTGTCTCAAGGGTTGCTGGACCTGCAGACAGTGAACAAACGCAATGTTTCACACATGGTGGGGGGCAGCAGCAGCAGCAGCCAGCATCACAAGGGGTACAGGGGCTATCGGCGGGCCAACAGGCGGCGCTCTGTCGAGTTGCAGCAGCAGCAGACGCAGCAGCAGGAGCAGCAGCAACCAGCTGCTGCTACTGTTGTCGCCGCTGCTGCTGGATCATCAGCAGCAGTGGACATCCCAATGCGAGGTGGCAGCAGCAGCAGCAACGGCATGCAGCGG
Organism: uncultured delta proteobacterium; assembly: GCA_963716725.1. GTDB lineage: Bacteria > Myxococcota_A > Polyangia > Polyangiales > Polyangiaceae > JADJKB01. The sequence continues at coordinate 153,594 of CAVQUB010000018.1, read as the reverse complement.
CAGCACAGCAGCGGCAGTACTGGCGGCCAGCAATCCCCCTTGCTAGGCAGCAGCCCAGCACAGCCTCCTGCTGCTGCTGCTGCTGCTACTGCTTCCTCTCCAATGCAGCGGCAGAACAGCAGCGGCAGTAGCAGCAGGCAGTACAAGTGGTCAGACAGGGAAGTCAAACGGGCAGCGGGTATGTCATATGACGAGTTGGTTGATGCCAGCCTGTCGCTCCTGAGTTCGACTCAGAGCACTCAGAGCTCGAGTGAGGGCGAGTCAAACTCGGTCTCTGCTGACGCGTCCTGTGAAGAAAACGAACAGAGGCAGATCATCAGTCGCGCAGCAGACGCCTTTGGAGCGTCAGCAGCAGCAGGGGCCGCGGCAGCGGCAGCAGCGACGGGACGCCCGCAGCAGCAGCAGCGGTCTGGGGTCACTGGGTTCTTTGCTGCTGCTACTGCTGCCATGTCGAGGGCTGGGCAGCCTGCGTACTCTGGTGAAGGGCAAAGGCAGCCCCTGCTGCTGCAGCATGGCCTGAAGCTGCAGAGCAGCTACAAGAGTGTACTAGGTGGGTGTGAGTGTGGATTTGGGTGTGGACAGACACAGTGTAGCACCAGCCGGTGGTTTGCTGGTGGCTCCAGGCAGCACACAGCCATGATGATTGTCGCATTTTTGTGGCTGCACATGTTACAGGGCTCCTGGCTTCTGGTTCCTTGCTTAGTCTGTTCTGCCAGCAGTCTGATTCTGACGCCTGTAGGCAGCACGTGGTCACATTGTGCTGGTTCCACACAGCCACATCAGGTTGTCACCTGGCTCCTGCCATCAAACATATTCTGATCTGTCTGGTGATTGGCCAGCAGTCTGGGATGGAAGGCTGACCGCTGCTGCTGCTGTCACTGCTGCTGTCACTGCTGCTGTCACTGCTGCTGCTGCTGTCACTGCTGCTGCTGCTGCTGCTGCTGTCACTGCTGCTGTCACTGCTGCTGCAGGTCAAGAGCCGGACTACACCAGCAGTCACTCACAATTCATGGACACATGTGAGGCAACCAGCAGCATCAGCAGTGGGGCACTAGCAGCCGTCCAGGAGAAAGGGGGCAGCCTTCTGTCTCAATTTTTTGTTCCCCTGGCTGTCATGCTGCAGCAGCAGCAGCAGTAGCAGCAGCAAACTGGACTGAGTGGGGTGCACCAAAACAGGTCTAGTAGGGTACTGCAGATTCAAATCAAAATGCAAAATAGTACTGCTGTACTTATGTGTGTTTGCTGTTGCCCTGCAGGTGACTACATCTGGTACACCAGCAACCCTCTCCTGGGCAGCAATGCACGCCAGCCTGGCGCCAACAGCAGCGGCAGCAGCAGCAATGCATGCCAGCCTGGCACCGACAGCAGCAGCAGCAGCGGCGGCGGCGGCTCCTATGAGTTGCGTCCTGTGGCCGTGCTGCAGCCGCCGGATGGGTTGAGTCTGAACAAGGGGCTGCCAAGCAAGGCCCTTGGGAGCGACCACATCTGCCTGTTGACCGACTTTGAACTGGTGCTGCGGCAGAGCTAGAGGCAGAGCAGTGGTGTCAGCAGCAATCGGTTCAGGGGTTGACGTGGCTGGAGCAGTCGCGCGTTGTTTCACTGCCTGCTGACTGATTTAGAACTGGTGCTGAGGCAGGCCTAGGTGGTGTGGGGAGCAGTCAGTTCATTGGCAGCAGTCAGTTTATCGGTTGTGGTGTTCGGAGCAGTCCTGTGTTTGTTTCACCAGCAGTCGCTGCTGAGGCAGCTGCAGTGTGTTCTGGTGGCTGGAGGGTGTTGAGGCTCTGTGCTGGTTGTCTGAGGTCTGCACAGCTCAGTGTCAGGGGTTTTTAAACAGGCGCGAGGGTTGTTTTGAGAGTGAACATGTTCGTGTTTGTGCTGCGTTCTTTTGAGGAGGGGCAGAGACCTGAATTAGGTGTGCCGCCGTTGTGTCAGCACAGAACCAACACAGATGGGCTGGGAGGAGGGGTTGCAAGTGTGCAAGGGACGGGTTTTGGGTGTCCAGTGTTGGGGAGAGTGTGCCACCAGGGGATGGCAGGTCCTTTTTCCCGCTGTTCTCCGCTAGGGGATGGCATGCGCAGGCCTGGGTCGTTGAGAGTGTGCCGTTCTGGACTGTTTGGAGTGACCAGTTCTTGTCGCGAAGACGTGAGAGGGCCGAAAGGACAGAGTTGTAATGGGGCCTTGCGCACAATCCTGTCAGTTCCTTTTGGCAGGGATGATATCAGGCCAAGAAGCGTATATCTTTACAACTTGTGGCAGAGGCTCAGATCGCAGGACAGCGGCGGCAGACCAGCAGAACGCAGCGCACTCAATGTGGCTCTCTGCTGTTGCTGTGAGCGCATCTGCTTATGCTTGGCTCTCTTCCTGCCAGATCCATGGCCTTTCGGCTGCATGGTCGACAGCGGCGAGCCCACCGGCGAGGAGCTCGGCGAGGCCGGCGCTGCGCTGGGCGCGGAACCTACGGGCGGGGTCCGCCACACCTGCCGTGTATGCGGCGGGACGGCCACCGTCGATCGTGAGCCCGGATGGCCCAGCGGTCCCACGCCTACCCCTGGCGAAGTTCCGACGACCCGAGCGGCCCCACGCCCTATCCCTGGGATGACGAGGGCGACGATCCCACCGAAGATGGCCACACCCAGCCCAGCGACCCAACTCGGGCAGCACCGCGCACGCCTGGGCACGAGAGTGGCCTGGATTCGTCGGGTCTCGCGCGCAGCTTCGGTGGGATCAGCGCCCCCGCTCTCCGCCTCCGGTGTAGGCTGCCAGCGCGTGGATCTACGTCGCGCACCTCGCTGTTCTGCGGCGCACTCGCTCTGGCGATCGCGGTTTCGATTCTGCTTCGCGGCCGCCAGGCGGCGCGCCCACCTATTCTTTGCCGCGTTCGCGGCGGACATCGGCCTTTGGTACCTGACTCAGTGGGCTGTACCACTTCGTGCGCTCCGAGGTGTGCGGTGCGCTTCACGGCCGTGCTGGCGGTGCTGCTGCCCCAGTTCGCGGTGCACCTGTTCGAGGTGTTGGTGCCCCAGCGAGAGAAGCGCTCGACGCTGGTGCGCGTCTCGGGCGTGCTGATGATGCCGATGATGGTCGCTCGTGCTCTCGCCGAGCACAAGCACGGCCTGGTGCGCGGAGCGGTCATGCTCTACGTGTTCGGGCTGATCGCGGCCGGCCTCTGGTCGCTGGCGCTTCGCGGCGAACGCAGCCGATCGCGCGCGACCCAGCGGCGGGTGCGTTTCTGGTCGTGGTCGGCGCGCTCGCGGCTGCGTTCACCCTGGCGGACTTCCTCTGGTTCGTCGGCGCGCCGCTGCCGCCGGTCGGGTGCGGTGCTGAGCATCGTCTTCTTGTTCATCCTCTCCGAGTCGATGATCCGTGAGCGACTCGTCGACCTCTACGACATCCTCGGTCGCCTCATGGTGTCGACCGCGCTGGCGTTCACCCTCGCCGGCATCTTCTACGTCTTCGTGGTGCTGGTCGGCGGCTTCTCGACCATGTACCTGAACGCGATCCTCGCCGCGATCGTCATCCTCGTGCTCTTCGACCCGCTCAGGGACAAGGTCGAGCAGTACATCCACTTCGCGTTCTTTCGCGAACGCGTCGATCTGGACCGGGCCGTTGCCAAGGCGCGCCAAGCAGCTCGCGCACGTGCTCGAGACGCGAGAGATGATGCAGGTGGCGCTATCGGCCCTCGAAGCCTCTCGAAGAGCGACCGCGTCGGCGCTCTACCTGCGTGATCCGACGGGGCCCGACTTCGAGCTCGGGCACTCCTTCGGACCGGAACCTCCCCCTCGCATCGACTCGGCGACGGCCCGGCCGCTGCTCGACCGCCTCGCCGCCTCGCCCTCGGTGGTCCTCGAGATGATTCGGCACGACGCAGCGGAGCGACGGCGCGGCGGGGTCGAGCGTGTCGCTCGAAGCGGACGAGCGCGTGCTGGCCGCAGCGGAGGTGCTTGGGCCCCTACAAGCACGGCGTCTGCCTGGCTGTTCGCGGCGAAGGCCAGGCCGTGGTCGGTGTCCTGTTGGTGGTCGACGATCGAGTCTCCGATGCCTTCAGCAGCGAGGACGTGACGCTGCTCGAGAGCGCTGTGCGTGCAGATGTCGGTCGTGATCGAGAACTCGCAGCAGTACCGACGCATGCAGGAGCGTGACCGGCTCGCGGCCCTCGGGCAGATGGCTGCAGGCCTGGCCCACGAGGTGAAGAACCCGCTCGGCGCCATCAAAGGGCGCGGCGCAGCTCCTGAGCGAGCCCGAGGAAGGCACCGTCACCGATCCTCAGTCGCGAGAGTTCCTGGGCATCATCCTCGAAGAGGTAGACCGTCTCGACCGGGTGGTCGGCTCGGTGCTCGACTACGCGCGCCCGTCGAAGGGCAACCCCGGCGCGGTCGACGTGAACGCGGTTGTTCGTCGTACGCTCCAGGTTCTCGCGTCGGCCCAACCGACCGAGCAGAGTGTGTCGACCGAGTTTGGCGATGAGCTGCCGTTGGTTCGGGCGGACGCCGAGCAACTGCGACAGGTGCTGATGAACCTGGTGCAGAACGCGCTCCAGGCGACCGCCAGCATGGGTGGCGGCGTGAGCGTCTCCACGCGGGCGAGGCAGGGCGGGCGCGGAAGGGGCGAGAGCGTGGAGATCGCCGTGCGCGACCACGGCACCGGAATCACGCCGCAGGTGCTGAAGAGTTTGTTCGTTCCGTTCTTCACTACGAAAGCCAAGGGCACCGGCCTCGGACTCGCGATCAGCCAGCGGCTGGTGGAGGAGTGGGGAGGCCGCATCGAGGTCGTCTCGCAGCCGGGGTCTGGATCCACGTTCTCGGTGGTGCTGCCGGCCGGGATCGACCTTGCGGCGTCGCTTCCGGCTGGCGGGGCGGAACCGGGCTCGCCGGGGCCCGCCGAGGCAGAACCGGCCTGAGCTGGCGGGGCCCCGTCCGCGGGGTGCCCCGAATCGGGCAAAGCGCGGGAGTCTTCGCGCCTTGCTTGACCCTATCTTCCCGCACGCTCTATCTTTTTACGGACCATACGCTCATCGCGGGCCCATCCCCCACTCGGGTGGTGCGTCCGAGGGCTGCCAACCGTGATGCCCGACAGACTCGCGAATTCTCCCGCCGGCGGCGCCACCCGCCTCGCGCTCCGGTTCATCTCCGGCAAATACCAAGGGGGCGAGTACCCGCTCGAGGACGGGCGCCAGATCGTGATCGGTCGCTCGAGCGATCTCGACATGGTGTTGGTCGAGGAGATGGTTTCGAGGCGCCATGCCCGAAATCAGCATGAGCGGGGGCGCCATCACCATCGAGGACCTGGGCTCGACCAACGGTACCTTCGTCAACGGTGAGAAGATCCAGCACGCGAGCCTGCGTGAGGGTGATCGCGTGTTGGTGGGCACCAGCATCTTGAAGGTGGTTTCGGTTCCGTTGGACGCTACCCGGACCGAGGGATCAGGCGCTGCTCGTCGCCCGGCGCCGACGCTGCAAAACCGGACGATCGTGGGCGAAGCGCCGCGGATGACCGGCAACATCGAAGAGATCCCGCTGCCCGACTTGCTGCAGCTCTTTGGCACTTCGAAGAAGAACGGCGTGCTGGTGATCCGCACCGAGACCCTGACCGGCCGCATCTATCTGAGCCAGGGATTGGTTTCGCTTGCGGCCATCGAGGGCATGCCGCAGCTGTCCCCCGCCAAAGCGGCGTACCGGATGCTGGCCTGGCAGAGCGGTGTCTTCGAGCTCGAGCCCCCGGCCGCGGAAGAACCCGAGAACCCCTGGAACACGAGCGTGCAGAGCTTGCTGATGGAAGGCTTCCGGCAGCAGGACGAGCTAAACCGGCTGCTCGACAGTCTTCCGCCGCTCGAACACCGGCTCCAGCTCAGGACTCCGCTCGAAGCTCCGCTGCATGAGCTCGAGCCCTCCCATCTGGACGTGCTCCAGCTCGCGCTGAACTCTTCGTCGATCGCCGCGCTCTTCGATCGCACCGCCGTCACCGATCTCCAGACGGCAGAGATATTGAAGTCGCTGATGGCCCGGGGCTACCTCTCGGATATTCCCTGAGCGGCTGGCAGCGTGCGAATGGCGCGCCGGGGGAGAGGAACAGGAAGGGGGGAAGGTCGGGAAGGCGAAGCGGGGCGCCGGGGGAGAGGAACGGGAAGGGGGGAAGGTCGGGAAGGCGAAGCGTGAGGGCTACGTGGAGGCTCGCAAGGGGACCGTGGGGCCCTTGGGTGCCCTCGAGCTACCGGCCGGGGCCGCGGTCGATGCGCAGCGAGACCGCCCTCGCGTGGGCCTCGAGGCCCTCGGCCCTGGCCAGAGCCTCGATCTCCGGCGCCGCTTGGGAAAGGGCGGTGGCCGAGTACTCGATGATCGAGGTGCGGGCGACGAAATCGTAGACCCCGAGGGGCGAACCGTAGCGGGCGGCCCCGCCGGTGGGCAGCACGTGGGACGGCCCCGCGAGGTAGTCCCCGGCGGCTTCGGGGGTCATGCCGCCCACGAAGAGGGCACCCGCATGCGTGATCCGGTCGGCGACGGCGCGGGCCGCCTGCAGGTGTAGCGCGACGTGCTCGGCGGCGAGCCGGTTTGCGATGTGGACGACGGCGTCGAGGTCTGGCGCCAAGAGCGCCCAGCCGTTGTCGCGGATGGAGGCTCGGGCGATGTCTCGCCGCGGCAAGGCAGCGAGCTGCCGGGTCAGCGCGCTCTGGACTCGGTCCACCAGCGATGCGTTGGTGGTGAGCAGCAGCGGGTACGCGGCTTCGTCGTGCTCCGCCTGAGAGAGAAGATCCGCCGCGACCACCTCGGGATCCGCGCTGTCGTCGGCGATCACCAATATCTCGCTGGGGCCGGCGATGCTGTCGATGTCGACCTCGCCGAACACCAAGCGCTTGGCCGCGGCGACGTAGATGTTGCCAGGGCCGACGATTTTGTCCACCCGCGGCACCGACTCCGTCCCGTAGGCGAGGGCGGCCACAGCCTGCGCGCCGCCGGCGTCGAGGATGGCATCGACGCCTGCCAGGTGGCAGGCCGCGCGCACCTCGGGGCATGCGTCGGGCGTGGCGACCACGATCTCTTTCACGCCGGCGACCTGCGCGATCACCGCACACATGAGCACACTGGACGGGTAGCGCGCCTTGCCGCCCGGCGCGTACACGCCCACGCGTTCCAGGGGACGAACGCGGGTGCCGAGGCGAACGCCGCGCTCTTCGTACTCGAAGCTCGCGGCCTGCGCGAGTTGATGCTGGTGGAAGCGCCGGATCCGTTCGGCGGCTCCGGCCAAGGCATTTGCCAGCGCTGGCGGCAGCGCCGCGAGGGCAGCGGCCCCGCCGTAGTCCCGCAGCAAAAGGCCGGCCGGGGCACGGTTCTCGAACTTTTTCACGTAGCGCATCACGGCCGCGTCGCCCTCGTCGCGCACCGCGGCGAGAACCTCGCGGACCGCGGGTTCGACCCGTTCGAGATCGGACGCCCCTCGTCGCTCGAGCTGCCCGACGACGGCTTCGAGCTCGGCGCCGACGGCGCGGCGCAGCCCCGCGCTCACGTCCAGTGTCCGGCCTTCAGCGCGGCCGGGTCATACCCGCGCAGGCGCGGACCGAGGGCATCGCGGAAGGTGAGCTCATCCTCGTGATCCAAGTCTTCTTCCGCGAACCCCTGGGCCACTTCCATACTCACCGCCAAGATGCGCACGAAGAGCGCAAAACTCGTGGCGCAGAGCCGCGGCTTCCAGGTGTCGGTGCCGCTCATCGCGGTGTAGACCGGACAGTCGCCTTCCGATCCGGGCTGGACGTGTCCAGAAAGTAGGGGTCGCCCAGGAGAGTGCTGTGACCGACGATGACCCAGCTCGGCCTCCAACCGCGCGGGGTTGGACCGGTGATCGCCGCGCCCTGCTCGTCGAGGGCGGACCCGACCTGTTCCTTCTCGAGGTCGGCAGACGGAATCAGCCGCACGCGCTCGGTCGGGGTGCGGGTCTCGACATCCAGCGGGTCGGCCTCGGCCAAGAAATCACGGTAGCGGCGGGGCACCCGCAGCTTGTTTCGAAGGCTCGTGATCAGCTCGGCCGGCGCCGTGCCGAAGCGCGCCTCCAACCCTCGCCGCTCGAACACCTCTTTGAAGGCCGAGATGGCCTCCGCCAAATCGCTGTCCACGAAGCTCCGTCCTCTCCCGCGGAGCGATTGCGTGCCTCGAATCGCCCAGGAAGTCCAGCCCGCACACCGGAAATCCGGCGCGGGGTCAGTGGCCGCCGGGGCGCCGGCGGTTCTTGCCGGCTCGGTGGGTCTCGGAAAGCGCCAGGTAGTCGATGGCGCGCTCCTCGGGGGGGACGCCCGGCACGGCCGGGCTTCGCCCCAGCAGGTCCACCATCGCTCCGAGCTCATTCAGGGTCGGAAGGCGCCCTTCGAGGCTGGCCAGCGCACGGCTCAGCGCCTCCACCGGGCTCTCCATGAGGTGGCCCCGGCGGACCAGCTCGAAGTAGCTGCGTGCCAGGGCGTCGGCGTCGAAGCGGTGGTGCTGGACCAGCTCCGACGCTACCCGGAGCACCCCCTCGGCGGAGACGTGCCCGTCGGCGCAGAGCACAATCGCGGCTTGCAGGTAGTTGTAGAAGGGGACGACGCGCGGCCCGTACTCGCGAAACCGGCTCGGCGGCGTCTGCCGATCGAGGTGGATGAGGATGTGGCGCACGACCGTCGCCGGTTCGATGAGCCGCTGAGAGGACAGCGCCAGCTCTGCCTGATCGGAGTAGACGCGGCCCTTGTCGAGGACCCGCGCCAGCAGCGCCGCGTCCACGCTGCCGGCGCACACGTCGGCGTATAGCGAGTAGACGAATGCATCGGCCTCCGCGTCGTCCCCCACCAGCACCTCCGCCAGGGCTGACGGGCTCGGGGCCACGTACTGATCGCGGGCGCGGGCGGCGAGCAGGTGGGGCAGCTTGTAGCCGAGCTGGTCGCGCATGGCACGAAAGCGCAGTCGCAGCGCATTACTCAGGTTCGGCTTGAGCGTCAGCTCGTCGTAGCGCACCCGGTCGATGGCGAGCTTCTCCTCGAGGCGTCCGCGCATCTGACGGGGACTGCCGCTCAGGATGTGCACCCGCGCACCGGAACGCTTGAGTTCTCGGAGCAGCGCGGCGGCCCCGGGAACCGAGCGCTTGAGGTCGGGCCGCTCAACGGCGGTCCGGATCAAGTCCCGCACGGTGTCGAACTCGGTGCGCAAATAGGTCTTGTCGAGATCCCAGCGCGCGACCAGGCGAGTCTCGGAGCGGGCGGGTGCGGGCGATTCCGTGGTGGGTTGCACGAGGTCAGGCCTTGGTCAGGGTCAGAACGAAGCGCGTGTGCTCCGAGGTCGGGTCGAGCTCCAGGGCCCCGCCGTGGCTCTCGGCGAGCTGGCGGGACACCGCCAGCCCGAGGCCGGTGCCCTTTCCCACGGGCTTGGTGGTGAAGAACAGTCTGAACAGCCCACCTCGGTGCTCCTCCGGGACGCCCATCCCGCTGTCGGTGACTGAAATCGTCACCCGATCGGCCCCGCTCGCGACCTCGATCTTGATCCAACGCTCCGCCAGAGCAGCGACGGCATCGAAGGCGTTTCCCACGAGGTTTAGCATGATCTGCGCGGCTTCACTGCGCCGGGTGAGGACACGCAAGTCTGGGGGGACGTCGGGAGCTTCGACCGGCACCCCTCGGCTCTCGACCCGCTGCCTGCACAGCGAAAGCGCGTCGCTCAAGAAGGCGTTCACGGGCGTCGCCGCCGCGGGCAGCCGTTGTTCGTCGGTGGTGAAGGCCCGGAGGCTCCGCACGGTTTCGGCGATCCTCAGGCTGGTCGCGTGGACGATGTCGATCTCTTCGGCAAGCGCGGTCCGGTCGAGTGTCGCTTGGTCCAGCTCCTCCTTCAGGAACTCCATCCCGGCGCAGATTACGGCGAGCGGCGTGTTGATCTCGTGCGCGACGCCGGCCGCCATCTCGCCGAGCGCCGCCAGCTTGGCCGATTGCACACTTCGCGCCCGCTGCTCGGTCAGCTCTCGCTCGCCCCGCGCCCGGTCACTCAGATCCCGCACGAGCACGATCAACTCGTCGTTGAAGAACGTGAGGACGTGGGCCTCGAGACTGGAATCTGGTCGCTCCGGATGGACGCACTCCACCGAGGCCTCGCGTCGGGTGCTCTGCACCTGCTCGATCGTCTCTCGGACCTTCGCCAGACTCTCGGGCGGAAGGACGTCGTCGATGGCACGCCCGACGGCTCGCGTGGCGTCCCATTGCCCCGGTCTCCATCGCCCCGCCGAGCAGCGCGTCACGATCCGATCGCGATCGATCCGAAAGAACGCATCCGGGAGCGCTGCCAGCGTGGTCTCGAGCTCGTGGGTTCTGCGCTCGAGGGCCTCGAACACGAGGTGGGCCTCGCTCACGTCCTCGAGCGTGACCAGCGATTGGGCCGCGGTCCCCGCACTGGACTTCGACAGGAGCACGTGAATGCCTCGAACCCGCGCGATCCCCCCGCCCCGGTGGCGTAGTCGGAGCTGCGTCTCGATGGTCTCGCCGACGCCGACGATTTCGAACAGGTCCGGCAAGGCATCGAGGCTGGGCAGGTCCTCGGCCAGGACCCACGAGCGAACGAGTGCCAAGGGCTCGATCTCATCGGTCGTCAAGCCCAGGATCGTTTCGGCCCTCCGGTTCAGGAATTGGACTCGATCGGTCGAGTGGTCGACGATGAACACGATCCCCCGCGCGAACTTTGCTGCCTGCTCCAGGGCGACGGCACGTGGAAAAGCAAAGCCGTCCGAGGTATTCTCGGCTTCAGGAGACCCCATGGCGCTGATGACCTGGCAACCACAGTACGCCATTGGCGTCGAGGTTGTCGACGGCCACCATCTCAGGCTGTTCGACCTCGTAAATGCCTTTCACGACGCGCTGCTCGCGGGGGAGGGGCGCGGCGCTGTCGATGTCGCGCTGACCGAACTCCTCGATTACACCGTCTATCACTTCCGAGCCGAGGAAGAGATCATGGCCTCGGTCGGCTATCCAGACATCGAAGGGCACAAACAGCAACACCAAGCGCTGCTCGAGAAGACGCTCGGCATGGTGGAGCGCTATCGCAAAGGCGAAGCCGAGCTGTCCATGCCCTTGGTGCACTTTCTCAAGGACTGGCTCTATCAGCACACGACCACGGCGGACCGAAAGATCGGTCAGTTCATCCGGGGCACGACGCCGCCGGCCGACTGAATTGGCGCGGGCGTACGTCCCCGCGCTCAGCTCGCCCAGGATTTGCGCGTGTCGCTGAAGCTGCTCACCAGGTCGTAGTTGCCGGATTGCCGTGCGGTCTCGATGGCCTGGTCGATGTAGACCAGGGCTTCGGACTCCCGATGACGTCCATGAGCGACCTGCGCGAGGCTGCCGAGCACGCGCGCCCGGTCGGGTCCGCTCGGACCGGCGATGTCCAGCGCTTCGCGCAGGATGCCCTCGGCGTCGGCGAAGTTGCCCGCGCGAGTCAGCGCGCTGCCGAGCTTGCGGGCGAAGATCAGCACCGCTCGGAGCGGGTCATCGAGCTCCCCGCGCGCGACGTCGCGCCGCGCGATTTCGAGCCCACGCCGCAGGGCCTCGATCTCGGAATTGAGGTCGCCTCGCCCGGTGGCGCGATCCGCGACTTGCTCGAGCAAGAGCAGGGCCTGGAACGAGTCCTGAGCCTCATAGGCGTGCAGCGCTTGTGCCTCGATGGGGGCGGCGTGCTTCTCGCAGACACGCAGCGCCTTGGCGTGGAATTCCCGTCGGACGGCTGCGGGGATGCCGATCAGGACGAGCTCGCGGAGCAGCGGATGGGAGGTGGACCAAAGCTCGCCGCTCCGCTCCGCCATGCCGGCGATCTCGAGCTGCTCGAGGGACGCATCGACCGTGTGACCCTTGGGTAGGAGCGCCGACAGCATTTCCGGCTGAACGCGGTCCCCGAGCACGGACAGCGCCTGGAGCGTCCGACGAGCTGCCGAGTCCAAAGTGTCCACGCGCACGCCGATCAGGTCGCCGAGGCGCTGAGGTGGATCGTGGCCGCCGTCCAGATGGAAGCGCAGGAGCTGCTCCGCATACATCGGCAGAACGCCGCGACCCGTTTCGTCCTCGGCGGCCTGAAGCTGCTCCGGAGGTACCGACGACAAAGCCCGCAACAGCGCCGGCGGCGGCAGTCCGGTCAGCACGCGCGCCGCGTGCCCCGCCCCCCAGCCCGACTCGAATCCGGTAGCGTGTGTGCAGAGCATCAGCACCCGCGCCTCGGGGGGTTCGCCGAGGGCATCCGCGAACGCCGCACGGCTCGGGCCGTCAATGCGGTGCAGCTCGTCAATGGCGAGGATCACGCGACGGTCGCCGGACTTGGCGGCGCCGACCAAAGCCCAGCGGAGCGCCTCTGCGGCGGCGAAGCGTCGCTCCGCTGCCGAGCGTTTGTCGTCGCGGCGGCCCCGCTCGCCGTCGAATATCTCCTGGATGCCGCGCCGAGCCTCGGGGTTCGCATCTTCCGCGAGGGCCCGGATCGTGGCTTCGTCGAGGCCGGTCAGGCCGCGAATGGCGTCGCGCAGCGCCGAGTTGGCCGCCTCGCACCAGAACGGGTCCGGGCCGACCACGACGACGCGATCTCCGCCGGCCTCGGCGAGTCGCACGAACTCGTTCAGCAGGCGCGTCTTTCCGCCGCCGGCCTCGGCTACGATGCGCGCGCCGACGACGCCGGACGTGACCTGCTGTCGACGGTCCTCGAGCCACGCGAGGTCTTCCTCGCGGCCCATCAGGGGCAAAGGCAGGCTCGTGGCGCCGAGCGCTGCCGGGCGCGATCTCGCCGGCAGCCGCGTGGCGCACTCGCCGCAGAACTTGGAAGCAGCCACCGTGGCCTTGCACGAGGGGCATTCGATGCTCGTCGCGGTGATGGTGCCGGCCGCGTGAGCGCCGTTTGCGAGGGCCGACGCGGGGCCGGAGGCCACGCCCTCGAAGGCGCGCTGAGCGGCCGTGAGCGCGTCGGAGAACTCGGCCGCATCTTGGTAGCGCGCGGCCTGGTCCTTCGCCATCGCCTTCTGGACGACCTCGACCAAGGGCTCGGGGATGTTGCGTTCAGGCGCCACCTGGCGCGGATCGGGCACCGGGATCGTGAGGTGCATCATCACAATCTGAGTCGGCGTGTCGGCGTCGAAAGGCAGGCGACCGGTCAGGAGTTGGAACAGCACGACGCCGAGTCCGTACAGATCGCTGCGTCCGTCGAGTGGGTCGCCGCGCCCCTGCTCCGGCGACATGTAGTCCGGGGTACCGCACACGATGCCGGGGTTGGTGATGCTGCGGCCCAACGCGTCGCCCTTGAGCTTGGCGAGGCCAAAGTCCACCACTTTGACGTGGTCGCCGCCTCGGCGCAGGGGCTCGAGGATGATGTTTTCGGGCTTGAGGTCCCGATGCACAATCCCCAGTTCGTGGGCTTCGCCGAGCGCAGCCAGCGCCTGTCGAAGCACGTCGGTCGTGCGGGTGAACGGGAGCGGGCCCTCCTCCCACGCGACGGTTGCCAGGTCCTTGCCCCGCAAGAACTCCATCACCAGGTAGGGCTGACCGTCCTCGGTCCGACCGAAGTCGTACACCGACACCGAGTTGGGATGATTGAGTTGGGAAGCCGCGCGGGCCTCGGTCATGAAGCGCAACGCGGCGTTCTCGTCCGCCAAGAGATGCGGGTGGATGACCTTCACCGCGACGGTGCGGCCCAGCACGCTCTGTTCGGCGCGATAGACGCGGCCCATGCCGCCGACGCTGATCAGGTCCAAGATGTGGTAGCCACCCGGCAGCGTCCTGCCGATCATGCGGTCTTCGGTCGTGTGGCTGACGTTGCCCACCGGGAAGCCGCAGGTCGGGCAGTACTGGTGGGCGTCCGGGCAGCCCGTCCCGCACTGAGGGCACGCGCGGGTGCTCGTCGAGGTGGCCATCAGCGAACCCCCTGGTCACGACGAATCGTCTTGGTCCCGGGTGCCGGGCTGCTTGCGGGTTGGGTGTCGAGCATTGTCCAAAGCCCCCGCACAATGGCGGAGTATTGCCCAGCATTGCCCGGGGGAGAAGCCCTGCCATCGCGATTTCGACAAGAGCTCGGGGCCGGTGAAAGCCCGGAGATTTTCGGGCCTGGGTTCGCCGCTGCTAGACTCGACCGCGATGACCGCCCCGCGCGTTCGACTTGGTGAGCTCTTGGTCGAGGCTCAGATCGTCACTCGGGAGCAGCTCGAGGAAGCCCTGAACCTCCAGAAGCAGGATGGCCGGCGACTCGGAACCCTCCTGGTTGCGACCGGAATGGTGACCGAGACTCAGGTCACGCAGATCTTGAGCCAGCAGCTCAGTGTCCCCTGGGTGTCGCTCTACCACATCGATTTCTCGAGGCAGCTCTTGAACCTGGTGCCCCGGGAGCTCGCCGAGCGCCACTCACTCGTGCCGATCTTCGTGCGTCGGGTCCGGGGTAGCGGCGAGACGCTCTACCTCGCGATGGACAACCCAGAGGACGAGTCTGCCCGGGAGGAGGTCAGGCGCTACGCCGGGCTCCCGGTGCGAGCGATGATCGCGCCGCTGTCGGACATCCGCGGGGCGATTCGCGCGTACTACGGGGGGAGCGACGCTGAGCCGTCCGCCCCCGCTCGTGCCGCGGCGCCGCCGACCTCGTCGTCGGAGCGCCCCGCCGCTGCCACTCCAGCAGCGGGAACGGCGGCCGCCCCGGCGACGCCGAGCCGACCCGCAGCAGCGCGCGCGTCCGAGCCTCCGGCTCCGCGCCGAGCGTCCGTTCGTCCTGGGCCGCCGCGCGCCGCCCTCACACCCGACACGCTTCCGCCCGACTCGGGTCCGCAGATTTCGGCGAGAGACGTCAGTTTGCCGCCGCCCCGACAGGGGCGGGGAAAGATGGTCGCGGTCACGCTGCTCGACGGGACGACGATCAATCTTCCCGCGCGCCGTTCACGCGCCGCACCTTCCGATCAGCCCGCGGCGGACGAGCACGACGACCACCTCACGGCGCGGGATTTGGTGGCAGCGCTCCGGGCGATTTCCCATGGCGCCGATGCCAGCGAGATTCTCGGTGAGCGGGTGCAGTGGGAGAAGCTCTTCGCCGCGCTCTTGAGCGTGCTGCTGAGAAAGCACCTGATCGCGGACTGGGAATTCGTCGAGGAATTCAAGAAGATCTGAGGGTGCCCTCGGCTTTGAGCTCGGCGATCTCTGCCTCGGTCAGGCCCGCCTCGAGGAAGATGGCGTCGGTGTGCTCACCTTGCGCCGGTGCGGGTGTCGGCTCCAGGGTCTTCGGCGTCACCGGCGTGCGATAGTAGCGGACGGAGTCGCCCCCCACCTGGCGCTCGAAGAACACGCCTCGTGCCACGATTTGGGGATCGTTCAGCAGTTCCTCGGGGCGCAGCGCCGGCTCGAGGCAGGTGTCGTTCAGGGCATTGAAGGCCTCCCACTCGGCGCGGGTCTTGGCGCCGATCACCTCGGCGAAGCGACGCTTGAGTTCGGCCTGGTGCGCGCCGGGCAGGATCACCGACATGTCCGCGTCGACGCCGTTCAGGGTACAGAACTTCATCAGGAACTTGGGCTCGAGAGCGCCGAGCGTGAGCACCTCGCCGTCCTTCGCGAGATAGGTGTCGTAGGCCGCGATGCCGCCGCTCAAGAGCTCCGCACCCCGAGCGGGAAGCTCGCCGCCGAGCAGCTTCGAGAGTCCGATGGTCGCGAAGGGGATCACGGAGTCGAGCATCGCGATGTCGAGGATCGCGCCCTTGCCGGTGAGATCGCGCTGGCGGAGCGCTGCGAGAATGGCGATCACACTCCAAAGCCCGCCGCTGACGTCGGCGAGCTGAAAGGGCGGAATGCTCGGCTTCTGATCCGACGGACCGGCCAGGCCGACGAGGCCCGCGCGCGCCAGGTAGTTCAGGTCGTGGCCTGCCCGGTCTCGCAGCGGGCCGGTCTGGCCGTAGCCGGTCAGCGCGCACACCACCAGCTTGGGACTGAGCTCGAGCAAGCGTTCGTGCCCCAGCCCCAAACGCGCCAGCACGCCGGGGCGGAATTGCTCGAACACCACGTCGTAGTGGGGCACGAGACGCTCGAACGCGGCCCGCCCTCGTGGGCTCTTCAGGTCGAGCACCGCGCTGCGCTTTCCGCGGTTCAGCGCATGAAATGCGGCGCCCGCGCCGCCGACCATGGGCGGCGTGTGACGGGTGTAGTCGCCCAGCCCGGGGTCCTCAATCTTGTCGACGCGCGCGCCGAGGTCGGCGAGCACGAGGGTGGCGAAAGGGCCCGGCAGGAGCCGAGTCAGGTCGAGAACGCGGATCCCATCGAGCGAGTTCATGGTGCTAGCTCCTGCCCAAGCGCGATCGCTGTGCGGCGACCCACGGTGAGAGCGCGGTCTCCGAACCGCCGCCGTTGGTGTGGGTCAAGAGGCTCGGCGGAGTCAGATCCTTGAACGCGGAGAGCGCGATCGCCGCGGCGTAGAGTTGGCGCTCCTGTTCCGGGATGCGCGTGCCACCGAGCAGTGCTTCCTTGTTCCGATCGATGAGCCCGGTGTCGTAGCGGCCGGACGTGAACTCCGGGTGCTCGAACAGCCGCTCGTGGAAGGGCAGGTTGGTGCGGATCCCTGTCACCACGTACTCGGCGAGTGCGCGCCGCATGCGGGCAATGGCCAGGTCGCGCGTCGGCGCCCAGACACAGAGCTTGGAGATGAGCGGATCGTAGTTCGAGCTGATGGTGCACCCGGAGTAGGCACCGCTGTCGTCCCGGACGCCCGGGCCGGCCGGGACGCGCAGCTCTTCGATCACCCCCGGGCTGGGCAAGAAGCCGGTGCTCGGGTCCTCGGCGTAGACGCGGCACTCGATGGCGGCTCCGCGCCGCTCGATGGCCTCTTGATCGAAGCCGAGGCGTTCTCCCGCCGCGATGCGCACCATCTCGCGCACCAGATCGGTGCCCGTGCAAAGCTCGGTGATCGGGTGCTCGACCTGGAGTCGCGTGTTCACCTCGAGGAAGTAGAACGAGCGGTCTTCCGCCAGCAGGAACTCGAAGGTTCCGGCGGAGTAGTAGCCGACCGCCTTGGCGCCTTTCACGGCGACCTCGCCCATCTTGCGGGCCGTCGCGTCGTCGAGGACCGGGCAGGGCGTTTCTTCGACCACCTTCTGGTGACGGCGCTGCACCGAACAGTCGCGTTCGAACAAGTGCACCACGTTGCCGTGGCGATCGCCGAGCACCTGGATCTCGACATGGCGCGGGCGCACGATGGCCTTCTCCATGTAGACGGTGTCGTCGCCGAAGGCCTTCTTGGCCTCGCTCTTGGCGCGTTCGAGGGCGGGGGCGAGATCGTTTTCACCGGCGACCAGCCGCATGCCCTTGCCGCCGCCGCCAGCGGTGGCCTTGAGCATCACCGGGTAGCCGATGCGGGCGGCCGTGGCCTTCGCCTCTTCGACGGTGTCGGCGGCGCCACCGGGCACGATGGGAACGCCGGCAGCGCTCATCTTCTCGCGAGCGGCGGTCTTCGAGCCCATGGCGCGCATCGCGCTGGCTGGCGGACCGATGAACACGATGCCGTTTTCGTCGCAGGCCTCGGGCAGCGCCGGGTTCTCACTGAGGAAGCCGTAGCCCGGGATCAGAGCATCGCAGCCCGACCGCTTCGCGACATCCATCAGCTTGTCGATGCGGAGGTAGCTCTCGGCGGCGGCGGCCGGTCCGATCTCGTGTGCCTCGTCTGCCACGCGCACGTGCAGCGCGTCCCGATCCGCCTCCGAGTACACCGCGACGGGCACGATGCCCATCTCCTTCAACGTGCGGGCAATGCGGACGGCGATCTCTCCGCGGTTCGCGATCAGCACTTTCTTGAACATGGCGGGCGCGTCCATACCACGGAACCCCCCGTATTCGGCCCGCACTCGCGAAAACCTTTCGCCTATCGCGGCGCCGGCGGCCGAGCGACAATGCGCCGGTTGACGAAGAGAGTTCTGTACTTCTCCGGTGCCGGTCGCACGCCCGCTGCCTGCTTGGAGCGATGGTCCGGGCACGCGCGAGCGCTTTCGACAGAGCCCCCCGTGTTCGAGTACCAGGGGACGCTCTTCGAGCTGGTGTTCGAGTTCACCCCCGAAGGGGTCGAAGAACGGCTGGCCAGCGAGTATCTCCACGCGATCCTGCTCGATCTGCGCGGCGAGACGGGCCCGGAGATCGAACGCGCGATTCGAGGCGCAAGGACCTTGCTCGCGCGCCTCGACCGTCCTGCCGACATCGAAGTCCGGTACGGATTTCATCGCATCATGGCGCTGGTGGCCGGAGACGACGTCGGCACCGACGACCTGATGAACGAGCTTGGCAAGAGCGGTGTCGGCCACGTGCTTCGCGAGCGCGGCGTCGACCCCGACTTTCCGCACCGCGTCTCGAGCACGCTGGTCGAGCTCCTGGCGGGTCGGTGCGTCGGCAAGACTGCGTTGGCGGCTTCGGGCGGAGGCATCACGGGGATCTTCTTCGAGCTCGGAGCGCTCAAGTGTTTGGACGATTGTCTCTCGCCGGGCATCGCCGATCTGGACATGTACTTCGGGATCAGCGCCGGCGCCGTGGTCGCCAGCGTCTTGAGCGCCGGCTACTCGGTCGAAGAGCTGATGGCGGCCATCGACCACCATCCAGGGGGACGCATCCCGCCCCTCGACCTGCAGCTCTTCCGCATCAGTCACCTGAACTGGAAGGACATGGCGGCGCGGTTCGGGGCCGCCACGGACATCTTCTGGCACGCCGCCTACGAGTTGGCCTGGCATCGGACGCTGCCGAGCTTCAACGACTTGGTGCTCGACTACACCTCGCTCGTGGGGCCGCCCTTCCACTCCGATGACTTCGAGCAGACCCTGCGAGGCATCCTGTCGGCGTCGGAGGCCAACAACGACTTTCGCCGACTGAAGAAGCCGCTCTACATTGGTGCGTCGGATCAAGACGCGCGACGCCACGTGGTGTTCGGCTCCGAGGGTCGGGACGCGGTCCCCATCAGCGTCGCGGTTCAGGGCTCACTCAGCGTGAATCCAGCGTTTTCCGCGGTGGAGATCGACGACCGCTACTACGAAGACGGCGCCGTCACGCGTACCAGCAATTTCGTCGAGGCCATCGAGCGCGGCGCCGATCTCGTGTTCATCTTGGACCCCTTCGTGCCCTACGTGTCTCAGATCGCTGGGACGGCGCACCGCCGCGGGGTGCTCTACAACATCGACCAGGGCGTGCGTGCGCTCTCGTACACGCGATTCGAGCATGCGCGACAGTGGGCGCTGCGCAGGCATCCGCAGGTGAGCACCTACACCTTCTTGCCATCGAACCGCGTGCGGCGCCTGTTGACCATGAACCCGATGGATCATCGCCCGTATCTGGCGATCTGGCGCGGCGCCTATCTGTCGACCTTCGAGCGGATCAAGCGCGTGATGCATCGGCTGAGCGGCGACCTGGAGGCTCACGGGTTCAGCATTGCCTTGGACCGCGCGAGCGAAGTCGCCGAGCGGCTCGAGCGAGTCATCGCGCCGAGTTTCGCCGACTTCTTTCCGGGCCGGCAAGTGGACCTCGACCGAGGCGCGGCTCGAGCTTCGCGCTGAGCGTGAGGGAACGGTTTTTGGCCATCACGATCTAGTGCCGCGCGGCCGAAGTTCGAGTGGATTCGCCCCTGAGACCTGCGCTCATTTGGGCTCTCACAGGAAGGGCGGAAGAGCGGAAGGATTTGGGGTGGTCAGGCGTTAGCCTCCGCAGGCCATTTCTGAGCGCGGTCACGTTGAAGTTGACGAGCAGGCCGACGGGCAACCGCGAAAGGCGCAGATAGGTGATGACCTGCGCTTCGTAAATCGGGAGCAGCCGCTCGACCGCCTTGAGCTCCAGGAGGATACGATCTGGAAGCGACCAGGTCGAGGCGATAGGCGCAGTCAAGGTGTACGCCTTTGTAGCGGATTGGTAGCGGTCGCTGCCGCTCGAACTTGAGCCGTCGTTCGGACAGCTCGGCAGATAGACAGGCCTCATATGCGGATTCCATCAGCCCTGGACCGAGATGCCGATGCACCTCGATCAGCGCACCGATCACCTCGTCCGTCCCATCCCCAAATCTTCCGAGCTTTCGCCCTTCCTGTGCCATCCCCGTGGGGTCGGGCCTCACTCCGAAACAGTTGCGGCTTTCTTCGCAGAAAGTGAGGGGATTTTTCTGGATTCGGCCCACGACTTGGGGCGGTACGACCAGCGAAAGGGTCGGTCGGTCTGCAGATACCACGCGACGTACGCGTCGATCCTCGCCGCGAGGTCGTCGGTTGACGTGAACGAGCCTCGTGCGAGAAGTTGGCGCGTGAGGATCGAGAACCAGCACTCGATCTGGTTGAGCCACGACGCGTGCTTCGGCGTGAAGTGGCGCGTCCAGCGTGGGTGCTCGTCAAACCACTCGTTCACGTCGGGCGTGTCGTGGGCGGAGAGATTGTCCATGATGATGTGGCCACGACCCGGCGGGTAGACCGCCTCGATGACGTCGAGTAGCTCGACGAAGGTGTCGCTGTCGTGCCCGTCCGAGATGAAGCCGAAACGAAGCGCTTGCGCCAGTCGTCCACCGTGCGCACGTGCACCCCGAGGAGCCGGGCGATGTCCGTCGCAGGCACTCCGTCCGCCATCATCAACACGGCCTGCGCCCGACGAACCAGCCGCTGCTCCGCCCTGGCGGGTCGCAACGCCTCCTCGATCCGCGCGCGCTCTTCAGCCCTCAGCGCGAGCGGAACCGTCGGACGACCACCGTGCGCTCGGCCCGCGAACGCGCTGTAGTCGATCATGTCACCCCACTACACCGACGACACGCACACGGAAAAGAAACCAGCGAAACTTCTGCCGCGCGGCACTAGGGCGCGCCGGCCGGCGTTCGTCCGAAGGCGTGCACGAAGAGCGCCGCGGTCCCGCGCAGGCGAGCGAGCGCGACGGCTTCGCGCTCGAAACGTTGGATCAACGCCGTGTCAGCGGCCGGCTTCTGGAATCGCCCCGGCGGGGTCTGTACTCAGAGACGCCGCGCGAGCGTCCAGATCAGGGCCAGCGCCGTCGAAAGAATCAGCGACGCCAGGCCCCATCGAAGCACACGGTCCGGGAGGCGATGGGTCGCGAGCGCACCGACTTGAGCGCTCACGCTGGCGCCCGCGAGCAGGGTCAATGAGAGCGGCAGGTGGACGTTGCCGAGCATCGCGTGGGCGAAGGTGCCGCTGACGCTGGTCGTGATGAGCACCAGGATGCCCGTGCCCGCGGCCTGTTTGATCGGGAAGCCAAAGCCGTAGAGCAAGATCGGTAGCAGCGCGACGCCGCCGCCCACGCCGAGCAGGCCGCTCAAGAAGCCGAGCCCGAGCCCGATGTACGCCACGACCACGGCAGAGACTCGGGCCAGCGGTAGCCGGGGAAAGTCCACGTAGGGCGGGAGCCCGATCCGAGCCAGGGGGCCGCGGCGGACCTGTGAGAGCGCCTCGATGCTGGCCGAGCCCCGCCGCATCAAGCTGAGGGCGGCACCGAGCAAGAAGACGATGTACGAGAGGTAGAGCACCAACGTGGAGACGGGGATGCGGTTCGCCCCGAAGGCGACGTCGCCGAGTCGCTCGAGCGCAGTGACGGTTCGCGCGCCTGCGGACACTCCGAGCAGCGCTCCCGCGAGCATCAGAAAGTCCACTCGAGGCTCGCCTTGGCCGAGCTTCCGGTGTTTCAGGAAGGCCACCACGGCGGTCCCCACCATCTGACACAGGCCGCTGCCGATGGCGATGGGCAGGGGAATGTCGAACACCACGGACAAAAGCGGGGTCAAGATGAAGCCGCCGCCGATGCCAAAGAGTCCGGCGACCAGTCCCACGACGACCCCCAGCGCGAGCAGCGCCAGGATGCTCACCTCCTGTCCGGCGACGAGCATCAGATCGAGTAGTCGATGGGAGGGGGGGCGTCCTTTCGTGCGACGCGCCGGTAGCGACGCTCGAAGGCACCAAAGACGAAATACATGAGCACGCCCCACGCGGCAGGTAGGACCACACACGATAGGGCGAATAGCCAGGTGGGCATGGGCGGCGGGAGAGGATACCAGGTGGGGAGAACCGCGCTATAACCGCGGCCGTGGCGGGCTCCGAAGAGGTCATCAGCGTCGCCGAACTCGATCGCCGACTCAAGCGTGCGGTCGAGTCGGCAACGGGGCGTGAGTGGGTCGAGGGCGAAATTGCCTCGCTCAAGCTCGCGCCGAGCGGACACGCCTACTTCAGTCTAAAGGACGAGCGTGAAGACGCGGTCATCGATTGCGTGATGTACCGGATCAACGCCCAACGCGCGCGGCGGCACTTGACTGACGGTGGGAGGGTCCAGCTCTTCGGACGAGCCACGCTCTGGGCGCCTCGCGGACGCTTGCAGCTCGTGGCCGAGAGCCTGCGACCGGCCGGGCGAGGCTCGCTGCTAGAGGCACTGGAGAAGCTGAAGGCCCGGTTGGCCGAGGAGGGCCTGTTTGCGCCCGAGAAGAAGCGTCCGCTGCCCGCTGAGCCGCGCATCGTCGGTGTGGTCACGAGCAAGGTCGGGGCTGCGTTCCAGGACATTCGAACCGTTGCGTTCAGGCGCGGAGGCGTCCGCTTGGTGCTCAGTCCCGCGCTGGTGCAGGGCGACTCGGCCGCGCAGAGCATCGTCGCCGCCATCGACTTGCTCGAGCGGTACCCTGGCCTCGACGTGATGATCGTCGGTCGGGGTGGTGGTTCTGCGGACGATCTGATGGCGTTCAACGACGAGCGTGTCGTCCGCCGCATCGCTAGCGTGGGTGTGCCGGTGGTGAGCGCGGTCGGGCACGAGATCGACACCACGTTGGCCGATCTGGCTGCGGATGTCCGCGCCGCGACCCCATCCCAGGCCGCAGAGTTGGTGATCCCGGATGCCGAGGCGCAGCTCTCGTCACTGCTGCGCCAGACGCGCCACCTCCACCACGCCGTGCAGGCCCGCTTGCACGAGGAGCGATCGCGCGTCGAACGCCTGCGCGGGCGGCTGAGCGATCCGCGCTTCGTAATCGCGGCACGCCAGCAGGCTCTCGACGAGACGAGATCTCGCCTAGAGCGGGCGACGCTGCGCAGCCTGGCGCGGCGTCGCTCGTTGCTGGTGGAGAGCGAACGCCGCCTGAGCGCCCGTCACCCCCGGGCGGTTCTGGCCCAGGCTAGCGCCGAGTTGGCCCCCCTTCGGGCGCGACTGGAGGCCTCTGCCGCCTCGGAACTCGGCCGCTGTCGGGCTCGCGTCGGTGAGCTGGCGGCACGGCTCTCGGCGCTGTCTCCGCTGGCGGTGCTCGCCCGCGGCTACGCCATCGCAACTGCGTCGGATGGTCGCGCCGTCCGCGCGGCCACCGACGTGCAGCGCGGCGACTCCATCGAGATCCGGGTATCGTCCGGTCGGATCGGCGCGCGCGTCATCGATACCGATCCCGGTGAAGGCGGCTCATGAGTCGCTTTGTGTTGCTGGGGCACCCGGTGTCCCACTCGGTGTCGCCGGAGATCCACTCGGCGGCGTACCGGGCGCTCGGCCTTTCGCACCGCTACGAGCTCGTGGATTGCCCTGACGCGGCCGCCTTCGAGGTTGCGATTTCCGAGCTCAGACAGGGCTTGGCGGCCGGAGCCAACGTCACCCTGCCGCACAAGGCGCGCGCGCTCGCCCTCGCCGACGACGCCGACGCCCTCGCTCGAGAGACTGACGCGGCCAATGTATTGGTTCGCCGAGACGGAGGCATCGTCGCCTACAACACCGACGTCATCGCTCTCGTCGACGAGCTGGCGGTCCACGCACCGAGCGCGACTTCGGCGGTGATCTTCGGCGCCGGGGGCGCGGCGCGAGCCGCGGTGAGCGCCTGCCGTGCGCGCGGCCTGCGTGAGAATCACGGTCGTCGCGCGGAGATTCTCGGCGGCCGAGCCGCTGAGCCGGTTCGGCGTGCGTCAGTGCGCTTGGCCAACCACCGAGCACGCGAATTCTGCGCTCGCGGACCTACTCTCGGGGGCCGATCTGTTGATTCAGGCCACAAGCGCCGGCATGCGGGGGGGACCTCCAGGGGAAGTCGTGGCGGACTTGGTTCCCTGGGAGCGGGTTCCTGCTTCCGCGCTGGCCTACGACGTGGTCTACACCCCGGCCGTGACGCCGTTCTTGGACGCAGCCCGGCGGAGGGGGCTCGGGGCTCGCGGAGGGCTCGGCATGCTGGTCGGCCAGGCCGCGGCGGCGATCCGCGTTTGGCTCGACGTCGAGCCTCCGCTCCGCGAGATGGAGGCCGCGGCACGCCGCGCGCTGCGGGCGGAGGCGTGACTCGATCAGGTAGTCACGACCTGCGCCGCGGACCTTGGCCGGAGGTATCGATCGACGGCGAACTCGACCGCGCAGAGCGCGAGTTCCTGCACACCAACGGCGCTGGGGCCTATGCCATGAGCACGCTCGCTCTGAAGCACACCCGGCGCCACCACGGGCTCTTGGTTGCGTCGCTCGAGTCTCCCATCGACCGTTGGGTCATCCTGAGCCACGCCGAGACCACCGTCACCGTGCCCGGTCGCGTGTTCAAGCTCTCGACGCACCAGTTCCCGGGCGTAGCGCCGACCCTCGGCTACCGGAATCTCAAGACCTTTGCGCAGGATCCGCTGCCGCGCTGGAGCTACCGACTCGGCAAGGGCGTGCTCGAGCGCACCTTGGCCCTTGCCCGCGGGACGAACGCGGTGGTGCTTCGCTATCGTTGGCTCGGAAACTCCGCCGCGCGCATCTCGCTGATGCCGCTCATGCCGATGCGCCGGGTCGAGCGCTTGGCGCGCGAGCATGGCGGAATGAAGCAGAAGGTTACGCTGCGCCCCAATGCGGTGGAGGTTCAGCCGGTCCTCTCGATCCCCCCCATCGTGTTTTCGCATCGCGGCGTGTTCATGGGCTCGCCCGACTGGTGGCGGCGCTTCGAGTACACGGAAGACCTGCGTCGTTACCCTGACTTCCAGGAGGACATGTGGACGCCTGGGACCTTCGAGATGAGCGTCGAACCGGACGGCGATACTTACCTCGTGGCGGCACTGGGAGCATTGCCCGACGGCACGCCAGAAGAAATCATGGAAGAGGCGCGCCGGCATCTGCTCGCCCAGGATCCAGGACCCGAGGCGTCACCGATCCAACGCACGCTGTCGGTGGCGGCGGACAGCTTCGCCTGTGATGCTTCTCCGCGTCCCGTCATCGTCGCTGGCTACCCGTGGCTCGGGGTCTCGTTCCGCGACTGGCTGATCGCGTTGCCGGGCATCACCCTCGCGCGAGGTCGCCTAGCCGAGGCAAAACACTCGCTGGCCGAGGCGCTGCGGTGGATGCGGGGCGGGCTCCTCCCGCGCGAACTCCCGTCGGCGGGTGCCCGACGCGTGCCCTCCCCCGACGCCACGCTGTGGCTGTTCGAGGCTGCTCGCGCGGTGGCCGAGCGCTGCGGCCTCGAGGACCCCTTCGTGCAGCGGATGCTCTTCCCGAGCTTGGTCCGGGCGTTCCTGCGCCTGAAAAGTCGCCGAATTCGGAAGGGAGCCTGGGTCAACGACGCCGGATTCGATGTTCACCGAGGCCCCCGAGCCGGGGACCTGGATGGATGCCCGGGCCGCAGGCCTGCCGGTCACCCCGCGCAATGGCCTCGCCATCGAGCATCAAGCGCTCTGGTTCTCTGCCTGCAAGCTGCTCTCGGCGTGGGCTCGGTTCTACGGTCACGAGCAACTGGCTCGCGGCGCCGAAGCGTCCCGGGCCCGCGTCGCCGAGGCCTTCCGTGCGCGCTTCTGGTGCAACGAGACCGACTACCCCTTCGACTGCACGAGCTCCGAGCCCGCCAGCGCGGACTCGTGGGCGGATCCGAGCGATCCGTCCCAACGCGCTCCTCGCCCTCGCCTTGGCACCGGAGCTGTTCGAGTCGTGGCAGGCCGACGCCATCATCGCGCGCGTGAAGGTCGAGCTGTTGACCCCCCATGGCCTGCGAACTCTGGCGGCTGACGATCGCGGCTTCATCGGCTACTACGAGGGTGACGCCGACCAGCGCGAGAGAGCGCTGCACCACGGCTCGGTCTGGCCTTACCTGCTCGGGTTCTGGGCGCGGGCCCTGCGGGCCCAAAACCCCGGGGACCGCGAGGTGGAAGCGGAGCTGGTCGGGCTGATCGAAAGAGCGGTCCAGGGCGGTGCCCTGCTCGGGCACGTCGCTCAGCTCGCGGACGGCGAGGAGCCGCATCGCTGGCGGGCCTGCCCCGCCCAAGCCTGGAGCACTGCGATGCTTCTGGAAGCGCTTGGGGGCGCTCACGGAGCGCAGTGATGGCGTCCCGCGAGCTTGGATACCGCAGGATAGTCATCCTGCTCGTTTCGCTGATCGTCGTGCCAACCGCGCTCCTGCTCACCGTGGGAGCAGTGATGCTCTTCCTCGGCGAGTTGCAGGCCAATCTGCTGATGGGCATCCTCGTCGTCAGCTTCAGCGGCGCCTCGGTCACCGGCGTCATCTTGGTCTGGGTATTCGTGCGTCGAGAGGCCAACCTCTCGCGACTCCAGAGCGACTTCGTCTCCAAAGTGTCGCACGAGCTTCGGACGCCGCTCACATCAATTCGATTGTTCGCCGAGACTCTGGCGCTGCGCCGAGGTGACCTCGAGGCGGAGGACAAGTGCATCGAGGGCCTGGCGCGGGAGAGCATGCGGCTGCAAGAGCTGATCGATCGACTGCTCGACTGGGGCCGCATGGAGAGCGGGCGCAAAGAGTTCAGCATCGAGGTCACCAGCGTGCGAGATGTGGTGGCCAAGACCACCGCGGCCTTTGCCCCCGTCCTCGACCGACGCCGGGCGGAGTTTCGGGTGGACCTGCCCGAAGAAGACGTCTTCGTCGATGCCGATCGCGCCGCCCTGTGTGACGCGCTCTTGAACCTCCTGACCAACGCCATCAAGTACGGCGGAGATCCGCCAGAGATCGAGCTGATCGTCCGGGCCGAGCCCGGCGAGGTGAGCTTCATGGTCAAGGACAACGGGCAGGGGCTCGAGAAGCGCGAGCACTCCCGGATCTTCGAGAAGTTCTACCGGGTCGACGACCGGCTGTCGCGAGATCGCGAGGGTTCGGGGCTTGGCCTCGCCATCGTGAAGCACGTGGTCCGCGCCCATCGCGGTCGGGTCGAGGTCGAAAGCGCACCGGGTCGAGGCAGCACGTTCATGGTCGTGTTATCTCGGGTGCTGCCCACCGAGGGCCACGCGCCCACGAAGGACGATGGCGATGCCTGAGCCCAAGAAGCGCATCCTGGTAGTCGAAGACGACGAGAGCATCACGCTCGGCTTGCGCATGAACCTCGAGGCGGAGGGCTACGATGTGATCGTGGCAACCGACGGCGAGTCGGGGCTCGCCATGGCGCGAGCCCCCGAGGTCTCCCTCGTGGTCTTGGACATCATGTTGCCCAAGGTGAACGGCCTCGAAATCCTCCGGCAGCTCCGCGGCGAAGGCTGCAAGACACCCATCGTCTTGCTCTCGGCGCGTGGTGCCGAGCTGGACAAGGTGATGGGCCTCGAACTCGGCGCCGAGGACTACATCACCAAGCCATTCAGCTTGGCGGAGCTCCTGGCCCGGGTGAAGGCTCAGCTCCGGCGAGACGCCATCGCGCGGCCGGGCAATCGCGTCGTGAACGCCGGCCGGTTGGTGATCGACATCGGAGCCCGGGAGGTCCAGCGCGCCGGCGAGACCGTGCCGCTCACAGCGACGGAGTTCGACCTCTTGCTCTGCCTGGTGGAAGAGGCAGGTCGGGTCCTCTCGCGTGAGCAAATCCTGAAACGCGTGTGGGGCCCGGGCCACCACGGCACACCACGCACCATCGACAACTTCATGCTGCAGCTGCGGGCGAAGCTCGAGGACGATCCTGCCGAGCCCGCTCATCTCGTCACCGTTCGCGGCGTCGGATACCGCTTCCAGGCCTGAGAGCCCGAAGTGGTGACAGGCGCCGATTTGCGTTAGAACCGACGCGCCGTGGATCAGAACCTGCTTCGCTCCTACTTCGCGACCGTCTACGAGCTGCCCTCGGAGTCGGGGCTGGTTCGCGTCTCGCTGGACGGCGAAATCGTCCAAGACATCGGCAACATCCCGGAGCTGCTCCGCCGCGACTTCGCGATCCTGACGGCCTACAATCCGCGCAGCATGCTGCTTCCTCGCCGCGTCAACGAGGCGAGGCATCACGTGATGCGCGACCTGCTCATTCTCGGTTGTTATCGGGTCGAGCACTGCGTCGGCTACGACGAGGAGCCCGAGGGCGTGTGGCGCGAGCCGGCCTGGCTGGTCCACGGGATCCAGCGGGAAGAGGCGGTGTACTTCGGACGGACCTTCCGGCAGAACACCATCGTCGTATGTCAGAACGCCCGGCCCGAGCTGATCGTCACGGATCCCACCTGCGATGAACTCGGGCGCACCTACGCCGGGAACTGGCGCATTCGGAACTGAAGACGGCGCCTCCTGCGCTGTGGTACTCTTCTGATGGTGAGGCGCTCGTCCTGGGTGTTCGCGCTCGCGTTGACGCTACCGCTGCCAGTGCTCGCGGTCGGTGCGTCGACGCTCGCCGACACGCTGGGGCGCGCCGCTGCGCGGTCTCTCGACCTTGCGACCCGAGGCCTGCTCCGCGCGCCCCAGCGAGAGGTGCGACCGGTCTACGTCGAGGCGCTACCGCCTCCAACGTCACCGGTTGTGGCTACCCCGCGCGCCGAGCCTAGCGTGGGCCCGAGCCCGC
The DNA here is from genome assembly GCA_963716725.1 of uncultured delta proteobacterium. Lineage (GTDB taxonomy): Bacteria > Myxococcota_A > Polyangia > Polyangiales > Polyangiaceae > JADJKB01. The sequence continues at coordinate 124,965 of CAVQUB010000018.1, read as the reverse complement.
CAGCGCGCGCGATCAGGCCGGTGCCAAAGGGCATTCGAGTGCGAGCGGGCGCCGTACTGCGGCTGGCCAACTCCGGCGCGCGGCCGGGTGGCGTCCCGGTATCGGCGCGCGGCGATCGCCCGGCGGGCCTTGCGCTGACCGGCGTGGGCGGGCTCGGCATCGGCCTGGTGGATGGCGACGTGCTCACCCACGCTGCGGGGCGACCCGCGCTCAGCCCGGGCGACGTGATCGGCGTGGTGATCGGGTCGCGCGCGGCGCAAGCCCCGGAGATTTGGGGACGATTCTGGCGCAATGGGGAGAGCTGGAACCTAGTGGTCGAGCAGCCTTATCCCCGGCTCGACAAACGTATCGCCGAGCGCAGCGGTAGCTGAATCGCTGGGCTCGCCTCAGCGGAAGCGCGGGACGTATCGCCTCACGCTGGCGTACTGGCTTGGCCACTCGAGCTCCCAGCCCTGCTCGTTCGCGGCGTGGCGCGTCCAGTAAGGATCGTAGAGGTGCGCGCGAGCGAGCACGCAGAGATCCGCGCGACCCGCCGCGATGATGCTGTTGGCGTCCGACCAGGACGAGATGTTGCCCACGGTCATGGTGGGGACGCTGGCCTCGAGCCGAACCCGCTCGCTGAAGGGAGTCTGGAACAGGCGGCCATAGATCGGCCTGGCGTCGCTGACGGTTTGTCCCGCCGACACGTCGATGATGTCCGCACCATGCTGTTTCAAGAGCGTGGCGGCCTTCACGATATCTGCCAGATCGACGCCACCGGGCGCCCAGTCGCAGGCCGAGATGCGTACGCTCATGGGGCGATGGGCAGGCCAGGCGGCGCGCACGGCGTCGAACACCTCGAGCGGATAGCGCATGCGCCCTTCGATGGCGCCGCCGTACTCGTCGTCGCGCCGGTTGGTCAGAGGGGAGATGAAGCTCGCGAGCAGGTAGCCGTGGGCGCAGTGCAGCTCGAGCAGGTCGAAGTCCGCTTGGTTCGCCAGCTCCGCGGCTCGCACGAAGTCCGCTGTTACCGCGTCCATGTCGGCCCGGGACATGCTGCGAGGCAGTTGGCTCTCCGCCAGGTAGGGCAGGGCAGACGCGGAAATCAGCGGCCAATCGCCGGTCCCCAGCGGCAGGTCGGGGCCCTCCCACGGGAGTTTCGTGGCGCCTTTGCGCCCCGCGTGCGCGAGCTGCACGCCGATCTTTGCGCTGCTGTGCCGGTGCACGAAGTCGACCACGCGACGGTAGGCGGTCGCGTGCTCCGGGCGGTAGAGGCCGGCGCAGCCGGGAGTGATGCGCCCGTCGCGACTCACGTCGGTCATTTCGGTCATGACCAAGCCCGCGCCGCCGAGCGCTCTGCTGCCGAGGTGCACCAGGTGCCAGTCGTCGACCACTCCGTCGTCCGCGGAGTACTGGCACATGGGAGAGACCACGATGCGGTTGTCGAGCACCAAGTCGCGCAGGCGGTAAGGGGTGAACATCGGCGGCGTCCCCTCGCGCACCTCACGCCCAGACTGCGCCCGCGATTCGCTGACCACCAAGCGATTGGCCTCGTGAACGAAGTCGGGATCCCGGAGCGCGAGGTTCTCGTGGGTGACGCGCAGACTGCGGGTGAGCAGGCTGAAGGCGAAGCGCGTGGGATCGAGCTTCATGTATCGTTCGGTGTTCTCGAACCATTCGAGGCTCACCTGGGCGGCCCGCTGGGTCCCTTCGACTCCAGGGCGATGCCCGGACTCGTAGGCTTCGAGCGCATCTTCGAGCTTGGGGTGGGACGCAACGGCGTCGCGGAGGGCGATGCAGGCTTCCATCGCCAGCTTGGTGCCCGACCCGATGGAGAAGTGAGCGGTGTGCGCCGCGTCCCCCATGAGCACCACGTTTTCATGGTGCCAAGCGCGGTTCTTGACGGTGGGGAAGGCGCGCCAGATGCTGCGGTTCGCCAGCAGGCGGTGCCCGCGGAGCTCGCTGGAAAATAGCGCCTCTGCGTAGGCGACGGTGTCCGCCTCGCTGGCCTGGTCCAGTCCGGCTTTCTTCCAAGTGTCTTCGGTACACTCGAGAATGAAGGTGGAAGAGCCCTCTGCGTAACGGTAGGCGTGCACGCGGAACAGCCCGTGTTCGTTCTCGCGGAAGTAGAAGGTGAACGCTTGGAACGGAAACGTCGTGCCGAGCCATACGAAGCGGTTGGGGCGAAAGTCGAGATCCGGCCCGAGGTGTGCCGCGAGCTCGTTGCGCGCCGCGCTGTTGACGCCGTCGGCGGCGACTACGAGGTCATGACTCTCGGTCAGTTTCGTCGAGAGGTGGCGCTGCTTGCTCGTAGCGAACCACGACGCCCAGCTCGCGAGCCCGGCCCTGCAAGATTGTGAGGAGCTGCTGCCGGCCCATGCCCGCGAAGCCGTGGCCCGTCGAGCGCACGACGCGACCCGCGAAGTGGATGTCGATGTCATTCCAGTGCGCGAAGCTCCGAATGATGGCCGCGTGGCTTTCCGGATCGGCGGTCGCGAGGTTACCCATGGTCGCGTCCGAGAAGACGACGCCGAAGCCGAAGGTGTCGTCGGCACGGTTTTGCTCCCACACCGTGACCTCGTGGGCGGGATCGGCCCGCTTCATCAGGATGCCGAAATAGAGCCCCGCGGGGCCACCGCCGATGCATGCGATCTTCACAGTTTCCTCCGAGCGCGGGGGATTATCGGCAAAGGAGCTGCGTCTCGGCCAGCGCCGCCGCCCCGGTCGGCAATTACTGCGGCAATTTGCCGCGCCCCGAGCGCTTGACGGCGCGGGTCAGTCGTTCCAAATGACGCGCCATGCACTCGACATCCCTCTGCGCGCTGTTCTTGGCGGCCGGCCTCACGTTTGCCGCCTCGGCTGCTGCGGCTCCTTCGTTGACCCCCACGCAGCTCTGCGGCGGCGAGCACGACCACAAGAAGAAGAAGGACGTGAAGAAGCCGGCTCCCGAGGACAAGAAGCCGACCAACCCGGCCTGACACAGCGGCCTTCCGCCCAACTGAGGCGCTGCACGCCCTCCCGGACTCGGTCCTGGAGGGCGTTCGTTCGCCAGCTACTCAGGGCACCAGCTACTCAGGGCACCAGCTCGCTCACGCTGCGTGGCGCCAGCTTGCGGTTCGAGAAGCCATAGATCAGGATCCCCGTGACCTTCGAGAACGACGCGCCAACGGCGTAGGTATTGTCGATGGCCGGATCGAGCTCGTCGTCGATGCGCAGGTTGCCGGTCACGGTGAACTCGTCGAAGTCGCCCGGGGCGTCGGGATTCGCGTTGGTCACCTTCACGCCGGCGACGGACAGCAACATCGACTCGAAGCCTTCAGCCTTGGCGCCGCCGGTGGCGATCTCGGCTGGATTCGTGACGGCGATGGGCGAGAAGGGCAGCGTCGTTCCGCTGTCGGTGACGGTGACGACTGGGTTGGTCAGCTCGCTCAGGTCGAAGAACTCGTCGTAGGTTCCGGCCAGGTCGATCTTGTTCCCGACCGCAACCGTGGGGCTGACGCTGCCCGTGAACACGAAGATGCCGGTGAAGGGCTTGAGGGAGGCGTCTTGCACGTAGAAGCCCTGGTTCTTTCCGGTGGGCGGACGCAGCCCGGTGACGTAGAGCCCCGTGAGCTTGACCTTCGAGCCCACCTTCGGGTGCTGCGGGTGGGCCGGGTCGCGAACCGCCTCGATACCGATGGCGCAGGCGGTGAACCCTGAATTGGCGGTTGGGCAGGTGTCGCAGGCGTCGCCCTTGCCGTCGCCGTCGGCATCCGCTTGGCCGCCGTTGGCGGTGTCCGGACAGTTGTCGACGCCGTTTGCCCAGCCATCGCCGTCCAGGTCGTCCGGATTGGCCGCGCCGCACTTGTCGGTCGGATCCGAGGGGCAGGGATCGCAGGCATCGCCCTTGGCGTCGCCGTCGGCGTTGCCCTGCTTGCCGCCGTCCAAGGGGCGCGTCGGATCGAAGACGCTCGGGCAGAGATCGCTCGCGTCGGGGATCCCGTCGCCGTCCTTGTCCGTCGCGGTGCTCTGCCCGCCGTACTCGCCTGGCCGTGACGGCAGGCAGCTCGGTTCTTTGAGGGGTGCCCCGCAGTTGAACAGCGGCGCGAACGCGTCGCCTGCCGCTTTGACCGCGGCCAGAGTGACCGTGCCGCCCGTGTCCTTGGAGACGCAAGCGCGCTTGGGAGCCCCACACACATCGATGACCTCGCAGCTCGAGCCGCCGATGGCGGCGTCGTTCAGCAGCGCGTCGTCGCCGTAGAGCGGCGCTCCGCCTCGCAGCACCAGGGCTACGTTCTTCGGCTCCGCCGCGATCACGGCCCGATGATCCTTGTTCACGCTGCCGTCGAAGATGGCGACGTCCGCGACGAAGCCGGGTTTCAGCATGCCAACTCCGCGCTCGATGCCCGCGGCGAACGCGGCGTTGGTCGTGACCATGCGCCACAGGTCGAAATCGGAGAAGTGCTTGCCGTATTGCGTCTGGTTCAGCTCGTCGGCGCAGCGAAGCTCCCGGGCGAGGTTCATCGAACCGCTCAGGATCCAGTCCGTCCCGAGCGCCATGCCGACACCCATGGTGTCGAGCAGCGTGACCGGTGCGGTGTTGCCGTAGAGCGCCACGTTGGAGCGAGGGGACCAGACCACCCAGGCCCGCTCGTCGCGGATGGCCTTCGCCTCGACGGGGGTCACCGCCACGGCGTGCACGATGGCGGTCTGCGGCTCGATGACGTCGGTGGTGCCGGCGCTGGTGCAGGTGAGTTCGTTCCGGGCCGCCTGGTTCACGCCCTCGGAGATGTGCGGCTGGTAGCCGTCGAGGCCCGCGATTTCCTGCGCTGTGGTGGGTTTCGAGCCGTAGTTGCAGCCCGAGGTCACCATCTTGCCGCTGGCGTCGTCGAGCGGGAAGGTGTCGCTGTTGACCGTGGCGGCGGGCAGACCCTCTTTGCTCGCCGTGTCGAGGTTGCGCAACAAGAACGGCGTTCCGCCAGCGCTCACGGCCGAGGTCGCGCCGCTCATCACGAAGCGGAGCTCCGCGGCGAGCACTACGTTCTTGGCCGCGCCGCTGGCGTAGGTGATCTTCGGCTTGCTCGTACCGGCGCCGATGCGCCACTCGTGGCGGTGATCGTAACGCACGGTGCCTGCGTCGTGTGGCGCGTTGTTCGCGTAGGTGATGTGGTCGTGGGAGTTGATCAGACCGGGTGAGATGACTCCCTGGGCGCAAGTCACGGTATGCGCCGTGGCCGCACCGGGGGCGCTCGAGCAGTCGCAACCCACGCAGGTGATGGTGCCGCTCTCGTCGATCAACACCTCGCCGCCTCGGAGGATCTCCTGCGGAGCGAGCACGGTGCCGACCAGGCGCACGCCCTTCTGGCCAGCCTTGGTGCTGCAGAGCCCAGCGCCGGGAGCCAGCGTCTTGCACTCGGTGATCTTCAGGGCGGTCCCGGGCCCGGTGCCGCCCGTGCTGCCGCCGGTGCCGCCGCCGCCCGCGAGACCGCCGCTGCCCGCGAGACCGCCGCTGCCGCCGCTGCCCGCGCTGCCGCCGGCGCCGCCGCCGCCGCCGGCGCCGCCGGTGCCACCCAGGTTGCCGGTGCCGCCCAGGTTGCCGGTGCCGCCGCCTCCTCCGCCGCTGGAGTCGCCGCAGCCCGCAGTGCATGCCAGGGCGATGGCGCTGAGGCCGAGCGCAACATTCCGGTGACGAGGAGCCATCTTCGTGAACTTCTTCATATGAGCACCCGAGGATTCGAAGGCGCACACCATAGCGCAGCGCGCGCCAGATTCCACGACGCCCGGCGGTCTCCGAATTGTCCGTGCCGAGAGCGGGCCAACAGGTGTAGAAGACCGCTCATGGGCGCACCGGTGTCCAGTTCGATCGTGCTCGGTGTGATCCAAGGCATCACCGAGTTTCTGCCCATTTCCAGCGACGGGCACCTGGCGTTGGCTCAGCTCCTGCTCGGCATCGAGGAGGGCGGGCTCACGTTCAGCGTGATGTTGCATGCTGGCACCCTCCTCGCCACCTTGCTCGTGCTGCGGGGTCGCGTGGCGCCGGCGGTCGTCGATGGGACCAAGGCGCTGGTGAAGCCGTCGCGATTCTCGTCGAGCTCCGGGGGGCGTGACGCGCTCGTGGTCATCTGCGCCTCGTTGCCGACCGCGGTGATCGGGCTGGTCCTGCGCGACGCGGTGGAACGCTGGACACACTCGCCGATGGTGATCGGGCTCGGCTTCCTCGGAACTGCGGCGGTGGTCTTCTCCACGCGCTTCGTGCGGGTCGGCCAGCGGGAGGTGCCGAGCGTGGTCGGAGCCATCTTGATCGGCTTGTGCCAAGGGCTCGCCGTGCTCCCCGGTCTGTCGCGCAGCGGATCGACCATTGCGGCTGCGCTGTGGCTCAAGGTGCGCCCCGATCGCGCCTTCGAGCTCTCGATGTTGATGTCGCTGCCCGCGGTGGCCGGCGCCATCGCGCTCGAGGCGCGTCACCTCGGCAAGACCCCCGAGGCGATCTTGCCCGCGGCCATCGGCGCGTCCGTGGCCTTCGTGGTCGGTGTGGTGGCGCTGCTCCTGCTCCGCCGCATCGTGATGCGCGGCCACTTTGCTTGGTTCGCCGCTTGGGTGGCGCCCCTCGGCATCGTCAGCATGGTCGCCCTCGGGCCAGCCCCGCAGGCTCAGCCGACGGCGCCCCCCAGCTCCGAATCGGCGACCCTGCCCAACCGTGATAGTCGAGCTGCGCCATGATCCCTCATCTCTTCAGCGTGGTTCTAGCCGGCGGCAGCGGGACACGATTCTGGCCTGCGTCGCGCAAGGCCTCGCCCAAGCAGCTGCTTGCCATCGGTCCAGAGCCGGACTGCCTGATCGCGGCCACGGTGCGGCGTATCGAGGCGCTGTGCCCGGCCGAGCGCACGCTGATCGCCACCGGCGCGCATCTGCTCGGCGCCACGCGCGGGCTCCTGCCGTGGTTGCCCGACAGCTCGTTCCTCGGTGAGCCCGTCGCGCGCAACACGGCGCCTTGTATCGCGTGGGCCACGTGGGAGGTGCTGTCGCGGGATCCCCAAGCGGTGATCATGGTCCTGCCCAGCGACCAACACGTCGGGGACGCCGAGTCGTTCCGCCGCGCGTTGAGCGCGGCGGTCGAAACGGCGGTGAGCGGCCTGATCACCACCATTGGCATCGAGCCGACGCGAGCCGAGACTGGCTACGGCTACATCGAGGCTGGCAGCGAGCGAGGCACCGGCGTGCGAGCCGTCGACCGCTTCGTGGAGAAACCCGACCGAGCGCTTGCCGAGCAATACCTGGTGAGTGGTCGCCATTTCTGGAACAGCGGCATGTTCTTCTTTCGTGCCGACGTGATGGCTGAAGCCGTGCGCCGCCATTTGCCCGAGGTCGCCACCGCCCTCGATCAAATCGCGAAGCTCTCTGTCGCCGAGCGCGGCGCCGCCACGGCGGAGGCGTTCGAGGCCTTTCCTTCGGTCAGCATCGACTACGCGGTGATGGAAAAGGCCGAGGAGCTCGCGGTGGTCGTGGCGAGTTTCGGCTGGAACGATTTGGGCAGCTGGCAAACGGCGTGGGAGCTCGCTGACAAGGACGAGCAAGACAACGCCGCGCCTCCCGAGGCGGTGTTGGTGGAAGCGACCGGCAACTTGGTGCGTGATCTGCGAACGGACGGCCGCAAGCGCGTCGTCGCGCTGGTGGGGGTCGAGGGCCTCTGCGTCATCGAGACGGACGACGCGCTCCTGGTGCTGCCGCGCGAGCAGGCCCAAGACGTGCGAAAAGTCGTCGAAGCGCTCCAGAAGCGCGGGGCGACGGAGCTGCTCTGAAGAGCTGATGGCTGGCGGCAACTGGCCCGCGTTGGAGTGGGGCCCGAACGAATTTCACTTCGTTGGGGCGGGGAGGCGCGTGCCTCCCCGATGACAAAGTGAGAGAGGGACCGAACTTTCGACAGCTCCTGATGGCAACAGGCCGCAGGAAAATCGGCCGCCCGGAAAAACGGCCCTAGCCCGGGCGCCGACCCCCAAGGTATGAGGGAGGCTTCGAAGGAGAGCCCATGCGCAAGCGTTTCGTCCTCGCCGCATTCGCCATTTCGGCAGCACTCGTGTTGCCGGGCTGTGGCAAGTTCAAGAAGACGAAGGAGTGCAACGCCTTCATCGACAAGGTGAACACCGCCATCAAGGAGATAGAGCAGCACTCCGGCTCGAAGGGCTCCGACGACGCCCAGGTGATCGCCTCGATGAAGAAGTTGGGAGAGCTCTACGATCAGCTCGCGAAAGACGTGACCGCCCTCGAGGTCACCACCCCGGAGTTGAAGGCTCACGCCGCGAACTACAAGGAGATGTGCACCAAAGCCGCCTCCACCGCTCGGCAGGTCGCCACCGCCATCGAGACCAAGAACCCCGACCAAGCCGACTCGGCCCAAAAGGAGTTCGACACGATCGTGAAGCAGGAGGACGACCTGGTGAATCAGATCAACACCTTCTGTCAGGCACCCTGAGCTCTGGGCGTCCGCGCGCCGATGCTCGCGCTCCTCAGCTTCGCCGCTTGCCCGGCGGGGAGCTTGGGCGGCCCCCCTTCCGACCGCGCCCCGCCGCGGGGACTTGCCACCGCTGTACCCCTTCGGGGGTCGCGAAGCGCGTCGCGGGGGGCGGGGGTGAGCGCCTCGCGCACCTCGACGGGCAGCCCGGCCTGAAGTCGGTGCAGATCGTCGCGGAGCCGGGCGGCCGTCTCGAACTCGAGGTTCTCGGCCGCCACAAACATCTGCTGGCGTAGCGCCTCGACGCGGTCCACCAGCTGGTCGTGCTCGTCCTTGGTCTTCGGCTCGGCCCTGGGGCGACCCTCGGCTGAAGCGCGCGGCGAGCGCGGCACCGCGTAGTAGTCCGTCGCGCCGCTGGCCGGGTTGATGTCCAAGATGGCGCGCCGAATCGTCTCCGGGGTGATGCCGTGCTCCTGGTTGTAGCTCGCCTGCAGCTCCCGGCGGCGCGTCGGTCTCGTCGATTGCGTACTTCATCGCGGTCGTGATGCGGTCCGCGTACATGAAGACCTGGCCGCGAGCGTTGCGCGCAGCGCGGCCGGTGGTCTGGATCAGCGAGCGCGCGCTGCGTAAGAAACCTTCCTTGTCCGCGTCGAGGATCGCGACCAGGCTCACCTCCGGCAAGTCCAGGCCCTCGCGCAAGAGGTTGATCCCGACCAGCACGTCGAACTCGCCCGCTCGCAGGTCGCGCAAGATGTCGATGCGCTCCAGGGTGTCGATGTCCGAGTGCAGGTAACGCACTCGGACGCCGAGCTCGGCGTAGTACTCGGTGAGATCCTCCGCCATGCGCTTGGTCAGCGTGGTCACCAGCACGCGCTCGTCCCTCGCGACGCGCTGCCTGATCTCGGCCAAGCAGGTCGTCGACCTGGCCGGTCACGGGGCGCATCGAAGATTTCCGGATCGAGCAGGCCGGTGGGGCGGATCAGCTGCTCGACGACGTGGCAGCCGCTTCTGTTCGAGCTCGAAATCGCCCGGGGTCGCAGAGACGAAGATCACCCGGCGCATGTACTTCTCGAACTCGTCGAATTTCAGCGGGCGATTGTCGAGCGCGCTCGGCAGTCGGAAGCCGTACTCGACCAGCGTCTCCTTGCGCGAGCGATCCCCGCGATACATCGCGCCGATCTGCGGAACGGTCTGGTGCGATTCGTCCAGGATCAGCAGGAAGTCCTCGGGGAAGTAGTCGATCAGCGTGGGCGGCGGCTCGCCGGGCTCGCGGTTCGAGAGGTGGCGCGAGTAGTTCTCGATGCCCTGCACGAAGCCCATCTGCTCGAGCATCTCCAGGTCGTACATGGTGCGCTGCTCGAGGCGTTGCTTCTCGAGGAAGCGTCCCTGCTTGTCGTAGTACTCGAGGCGCTCGTTGAGCTCGATGCGGATCGCGTCGATGGCGCGCTGCAGTTGTTGTCGCGGCGTCACGTAGTGCGAGCCGGGAAAGACTGCGTAACGGTCGAGCTCGGCCAGAACCCGCCCGCGCAACGGGTCGACCTCGCTGATCGCCGTCCACCTCGTCGCCGAAGAACTCGACGCGGATGGCGACCTTGTCCTCGTAGGCGGGAAGATCTCGACCACGTCGCCGCGGACGCGGAAGGTGCCGCGGTGGAAGTCGACGTCGTTGCGCTCGTACTGGATGTCCACCAGACGGCGCAGCAGGTTGTCGCGCAGCAGCTCTTCGCCCTTCACGATCTCAATCAAGCAGTCCCTGCGTAGGTCTCGGCCGAGCCGATGCCGTAGATGCAGCTCACGCTGGCGACGATGATCACGTCCGGACGCGAGAGCAGCGCGTGCGTCGCTGCGTGGCGCATGCGGTCGATCTGGTCGTTGATGATCGCATCCTTCTCGATGAAGGTGTCCGTCGTCGGGATGTAGGCTTCGGGCTGGTAGTAGTCGTAGTAGCTGACGAAGTAGTGCACGGCGTTGTTCGGAAAGAGATCCCGCATCTCGCCGTAGAGCTGCGCTGCCAGCGTCTTGTTTGGCGCCATGATCAGCGTCGGGCGCTGCACGTGCTGGATCACGTTGGCGACGGTGAAGGTCTTGCCGCTGCCGGTGATCCCGAGCAGGGTCTGGTAGCGGTCCCCCGCGTCGAGGCTCCGCGTCAGGGTGGAAATAGCCGCGGGCTGGTCTCCCTTGGGAGAGAAGTCGCTGCGCAGCTCGAAGGGGCGCGTCATGGAGAGCCCCGCATCATCTGGCGGCTCTCCAGGCATTTCAACCTCGGAGTTTCGTCAATGGAGCGTGGCCGTCAGCGACAGCGCAAGGGCCGCGGTCTTGTGCCGAGTCACCCGGCCTTCGTCGTCGTGCTTCACGGTGGCGAAGCTCACGCGCAGCTCCGGGCCGAGGCTCCATTGGTTGCCGACCCAAAAATCGTAGCCGGCGCCGAGACCGAGCCCGAAGCCAGAGAGTTCGGACTCGCGTTCGTCGCCCGAGAGTTGATAGCGGTAGCTCTCCTGAGCCGCGCCGAGCAGCGCCTGGACGTAGGCACCGCCCTCGGCGTCGAAGTACAGCTGGGTGAAGAGCGCCAGAAAGGTGAGTCCGAGCTCGGTGTCCGCCAGACGTGTCTCTCTTCCGCCGGCTTCGTAGCTCGGTTCGAGAAATGTGTGGCCGACGAGGCCGCCTCCGATGACGAAGCCACGAACCGGCGTGCCGCCCAGGAGCAGCTCGATCGTGCCCCCGGTGCCGCTCAGCTCTCCGCCGGTCTCCGCCTGGCCCAGAGTGGACTCGGTCTTGGTCACCATCGACGCGAAGCCCAGGCCCATCCGGAGGAAGAAGCCGTCGTGTTCGTGGGCGCCGCGGCTCGGAGAGCCGGCGGGTGGCAGAGGAGGCGGTGGAGGCGGCGCGTAGTAGGCGGGAGGAGGGTAGTAGCCCGGCGGTGGATGGGGGCCGGAAGGAGCGTACTGACCTGGCGGTGGTGCTGGCGGCGCCGGCGCGTTCGTCGGCTCAGCCGCAGGTTGCGGAGCCGCGCTCGAAGGCCCAGGCGGGCTGGCGGGCGGGGCCCCTTGGGCGAGCGCTGTCGAGGCACCGAAGGCAAGGAGCAGCCCAGCGAGCGCCGAAGATCTGGTCATCGAGAGCGGTCAAGAGAGCGCGCGTGCCTACGTCACGTCAACCAACTTCGAAATGAGATATCTTGCGGTCGGTGACCATCATGATCCGGATCGCCGCGCTGCTCATGCTCGCCGTCGCTGCTTGTGGGTCGGATGACGGCACGGCGTCGGGCAGCGGCGGCCAGGCGGGCGCTGCGGGTTCCGGCGCCAGCGGCGGAGCGGCGGGCAGCGCAACGGGTGGCAGCGCGGGTACCGGCGGCGGCGCTGGCAGTCCCTCCGGCGGCACGAGCGGCAGTGGCGGCAGCCCCTCGGGCGGCAGCCCCGCCGGCGGCACCGGTGGCAGCGGAGGCGCGCCGGCGGATGCCGGATCGGACGCGGCGCTTCCTCCACCGGGCCCGACGCTCGGCTCGTTTCAGCTCACGTACTACTGGGTCACGACGGAGGAAGAGTACACCGGCACCAAGGACACCAAGCTCTACGACAAGAGCTGCAAGCTCCTCGCGACCGTGACGGCGAAGTTCGCGGCATCGTTGAAGCTCGAGGGAACGGGTCGACTCACGGACGGCACCATCCTCAACTACTCGGGCAGCTGTAGCTGTCCCACGTCGCCCTGCTACCTGGTGGCCGATGCGCAGCATCCCTGGGGCTACGGCGTCCAGAACAAGGCGTTGGTCCCGTTCCGATCGTTCGCCGTGGACAAAGCAGTGATCCCCTACGGCAGCAAGGTCTACGTGCCCGAGCTCGACGGCGTGATGGTTCCGGGCGACACGCCGTGGGGCAGCTTCCTTCACGACGGTTGCTTCAGCGCCGACGACACGGGGGGAGCCATCATCGGCAAGCACATCGACTGGTTCGTCGCCTTGAAGAAGCACTACGTGGATCTGAACTCGAAGCTCGGGTTGTCGAAGATCACGGTGCATCAGGGCGGCGCGCGCTGCCCCTGACGAAGCGTCGAAGTCCCTGACCGGCGCTGGTGCGGGCATGGGGCTTGCTTCGCCCAGCGCTCATGGCACACCGCATTTGGATCGAACGCTGCGCTTTGGTACTTCTCCCCGCGGCGGCCCTGAGCTTCTCGTGTGGGGCGGAAGACGACGGGGCGGACGAACCGTCGAATTGTCCCGGAGCTGGCACAGTCTGTCCCAGTGCGTGTCAGCCTCATGAGCTGCCGGCGCTGACGGCGGCCGGCTGTCTCGAACCCCAGATCGCAAGCTGCCGGCAGCCCAAGCCGCCGTACGCGAACGACGCCGGTTGTGCGAAGCGCGATGCGGACGGCCGGCTCTTCCGGGTCACCCATGGCGGCTGGCCCTCCGTCGAAGGATTCGAGGAGTGTACCGCGGACGAGCAGGGCAAGGTGATGGCCGCGCTCGGCTGCTCCTAGGGCGCGACGGCGAACTCGGCACGATCCGACGGGCAACCTGGGCAGGACGCCCACGCTGGAGACGGAGGGCTTGGCCGACGAACGCGGACTCCTGGCGCCGAGCCCTTGGAAGCGCCCGTCGGGTCGGATGGGGACATGATACCATTCCGGCGTGGGTTGGCTCGCCCGGGTCGTACCGCTCGTCCTCTCTTTCACGGCCGCGTGTGCGCACGTCGAGGAGGTTCGGGTCCGCCAGGTACTCGACGACGAGAGCGTGCGCCTCACCGAGACTCCGCGCCCTGAGCTTTCTCACGCCCGCGTGAAGGCCACGCTCTCGGACGGCGGGCTCGCGCTTTTGGTGCGGGCCGAGTCGCGCTGCTTGGTGCAGTTTGCCGAACGCATCAGGACCCGCGAGCGAGTGCGGCGCACCCCCAGCGCTGCGGCGTTGGCCGCGGAAGCCTCGCTGATGGCTATCGGGCTCGCCGTCGGGATCGGTCTGCGGCGTGGCAGTTCGGCCGACGGCGACCTCGACGGCGGCGACGTGGTCGGTGTCACCGCGCTCGCCGTCGGTATGGGTTCGGGGGTTGCGCTGGGCGTGGATGCCAGCAGGTACTCCGACACCGAGGTCGAGAGCACGCGACTGGTCCCCGAAGCCGCGCCGCGAGTCGTGCCCTGTGAGCGCCGTGGAACACGCCCAACGCGAGCGGAGTTGATCACCCCGGCGGGGCGTCGGTTCGTGACGCTGCTCGACGGCATGGGTCGCGGGGGGGTGCGCCTGCCCGACGACATTTGGGTCGACGATCAAGTCGACTTCGACGTGAAGGTCGACGGCGCGCTGGTCCAACGGCTCGTCATCGTGAGGCCGCAGTGAAGCGCGGGCTGGTTCGAGCTTCGCTGCTGCTGTCGGTCGCCCTCTGGGGCGGCTGCATGGTGCACGAGCGACGCATAGAGAGCGCGCCTGGCCCCGCAGGCGACGCGCGCAGCGCCCCGCTTGGGGGCTCGGAGCGGATCTACGCCTTGGTCGTGCCGCGGACGGACTTGCTCGAAATCCGCGTCCGCGCCGCGGCGCTCTGCCTCGTGCGACGTACCCGGTCCGTCGCGGAGACCGAAATCCTCGAGCGTCGCCCGGCGCCCGCTCGCTTCATCGGGGCCGGGGCCGCAGTTGCCGGTGGCACGCTGCTGCTGGCCGGGGAGGGCTCGGACACCCTCGGCGGCTTGCTGCTGGGCGCGGCGGCGGCCGTCGTCGTCATCCCGATGGTGTTCGAGGGCGAAGACCGACGCGAGCTTCCGAGGCGCCTGCAAGTCGACCCTGGCGGCGAGTTCGCACCCTGCGGGGATCGACCGGTAGGCGCCGCACGCTTGGCCGTGCGGATTGGAGCGCAGACCCTAGAGGCGACCACCGACGTTGCCGGCCGCGCTCGCTTCCGTGACGCCGGCGGCGCCGTGGCGATGACCGTGTTCGTGAACGACGTGGCAGTTCCGGTCAGCGTCGGGTCGCCGCCTACGGGAACGCTCCCAGCATTGGAAGACCCAGCGCATCCGGGTGACCCAGGCAAACATTGAGGGCTTGGATGGCTTGCGCGGAGGCGCCCTTCGCCAGGTTGTCGATGGCGCACATGGCCACGACCATGTTCGAGCGCTCGTCCAGCGCGTAGGCCACATGCGCCCGCGCCGACCCACGCACCCAGAGCGTGTCGGGCAATCGTCCGGCGGGCAGCACCGTCACCAGCCCGTCGCGGTACAGGCTCTCCGCCGCTTCGCGGCAGCGCTCGACGGTAACCCCCGCCTTGGCTCTTGCGTACGCGGTGGTCAAGATGCCGCGGGAGAAGGGCGCCAGGTGTGGCGTGAAGACGACTTGGATCGATGCCCCCGCGACGCGTGACAGCTCTTGCTCGATCTCGGGGACGTGGCGGTGGGTGCCCGCGACCTTGTAGGGTCGCATGCCCTCGGAGGTCTCGGGAAAGTGAGTGTTGGCCGCGGCGCTGCGGCCTGCTCCGCTGACGCCGCTCTTGCTGTCGATGACGAGTCCGTCGTGCTCGATCAGATCGCTGGAGAGCAGCGGCGCCAAGGGCAAGATGCTGCTGGTCGGATAGCAGCCCGGAGCGGCGATCAACCGCGCACCGCGGAGCTCGTCCCGGTGCAGCTCCGGCAAGCCATACACGGCACGCGAGATCAGCTCCTTGGCGGGGTGCTCGCCGTACCACTTTTCGTAGACGTCGGCGCTGGACAGGCGAAAGTCAGCAGACAGATCGACGACGCGGATGCCGGCGTCGAGGAGCGCCTGGCAGACCCGGGCGCTCGCCGCATGAGGCAGCGCGGAGAACGCCACGTCCACCCGCTCCGCCAGCGCCTGTGCTCCGCCGGGTTCGAAGGCCTCGAGCCGACGCTCGCCGAGGCCGGCGATGCCCTCCGTCCCGGGCAGCACGTCGCCCAGGCGCTGGCCGGCCTTTTCGCGCGCGCCCGCGTAGCCAAGCTCGAGCTTTGGGTGGCCGAGCACGAGGCGCAAGAGCTCGGCGCCGGTGTACCCGCTGGCGCCGATGATGGCGACCCGAACTGCGCTCAACGCTTGCTGTACTGGAAGCGCTTGCGGGCGCCGGCCTGGCCGTACTTCTTGCGCTCCTTCTTACGGGAGTCGCGGGTCAAGAAGCCGGCGCGCTTGAGCGACTTGCGACGCTCTGGATCTTCCGAAGTGAGGGCGCGTGCGATGCCGTGGCGCATGGCCTCGGCCTGGGCGCTGTGCCCGCCGCCCGCAACGGTCGCATCGACGTCGTACTTGTCCGTGAGCTCCAAGAGCTCGAGGCTCTGCCGCATGATCATGCGGCTGGTCTCACGCTCGAAGTAGAGGTCGGCCGAGCCGCCGTTGATGCTGATCTGCCCAGTGCCCGCCTTGACCCAGACGCGTGCGACTGCGGTTTTGCGTTTGCCAGTGGCGTAGATGGAAGTCGTTTCGGCCATGATCGGATCTCTGTCAGACGGCGAGCGGTTCGGGCTTCTGCGCCACGTGGGGGTGCTCGGCACCCGCGTAGACTTTGAGCTTGGCGAGCATATCGCGGCCGAGCACGTTCTTGGGCAGCATGCCCTTCACCGCTTTGGTGATCGGTAGCTCGGGATGCGTCTCTTTGACGGCAGCGAAGGTCCGGCTGCGGAGCCCGCCCGGGTGACCGCTGTAGCGGTGATAGAGCTTCGTGGTGCTCTTGGACCCGGTGAGCTTTACATCGTTCGCGTTGACGACGATGACGAAGTCCCCGGTGTCGATGTGCCGCGTGTACGTCGGCTTGTGCTTGCCAGCGAGCAGCGTCGCAACTCGGCTCGCAAGGCGTCCGAGGGGCTGTCCTTTGGCGTCGATGACCCACCACCGGCGGGTGGCTTGCGCTTCGGCAGTTTTTGCCGAATACGTGAGCTTCGTCTGGCGCATGACCGAAAGTTCCTGTGATGGCGAGCGGGAGGCCCGCCTAGAAAGGGGCGGCACTTCTAGCTTCGGCGGTCTAGTCCGTCAAGCGCGGCCTCGGTCTCGCATTTCCCGGGGATGAGCGCCGGCGGGATTGCCGGCATTTTGTCGGGATGACTGCCGCCGGCTCGACGCCCCGGGGAGGCCTCGGTCCGCTATACTCCCGGGGCCCCGTACTTCTCGAGCCCGCTCCATGAACCCCGCCTCAGGCATGCGACTCGTCGAGCGGATGGTGGCCGACGGCCTAATCACGCGCGAGCAGCAGGAGGCGTCCATCTCCTACATGCAGCGGACGGGGGAGCGAGTCGAAGAGTGCTTGCTCGAGCTGCGAGCTGTCGACGAGGTGTCGCTCCTCAAGTACCTGGCAGGGTTGCACCGCACGCGTTTCGTCTCCACCGATAAACTGTCCAGGGCCGAGCTCGATCGCTTTGCCATGGAGAAGGTTCCCAAGCGCCTGGCGGAGCAACACCAGCTCTTTCCCGTGCTCTACGACGCGCAGTCCGGTGTGCTCTCGGTAGTCACGGCCGATCCCGACAACGCCGAGGCCCTGCACGAGACCCAGATCGTGTCGGGGGTGAAGACGGTCCGGGCTTTCGTTGGCCGGCCCCGCGCTGTGAAGGCCGCCATCGCCAAGGCCTACGGCGGTGACATCCACGCCTTCGCCGTGCTCGACCGCCAGGCACAGGCGCTGTTCACCAGCATGCTCGACGTGTACGAGCGGAACCTGGTCAGTCCCGAGACCTTGGCGGCGGCCCTGTCCGCCGAGCGCCCCGGGCGGGAACGCATTCTGTCCGGACACGATTTGACCGGCGGGACCCGCGGCGTCGGCGCGGAGTCCGTGTCGACCAGCTCCTACCTCGAGACCCTCAACGTCCTGACCTCCCTCATCGAGAGCACGCGTCCCGACATGCGGGGACACTCGGCTTACGTGGCCAGGCTCATGCGCCGGATCACCGAGCGCATTGGGCTGCCCGACGCCGAGCGCACCAGCGCGTCGATCGTGGGCTACCTGCACGATCTCGGCAAAGTCACCGACTATCACCTCACTGCGTTCAACGTGGCGCAGTACGATCAACACCGGGCGGTGGCTGCCAAGCTGTTTCGCGCTCCGTCGAGTCTGATGGAGGCCGTGCGGCTGCCGCGGGAAGTGACCACCGCCGTCGAGACCATGTACGAGCGCTACGACGGTGACGGGCTGCCGGGGGCGCTCCACGGCAAAGAGATCCCACTGATCGCGCGCCTGCTCGCCGTCGCCGACACCTATGCGGATCTGACACAGAACCCCAAGAACCCGTTCCGAGAGCTGCTCGATCCCGCGGCGGCCTGTGACGTACTGGCGAGGTACCGAGGCAGCGTCTTCGATCCGAACATCGTGGACCTCTTCCGCCTGATCATCACCGGCGACGATCTGCGGGCTCGGCTGCTGGCGACGCGTCACGTGGCCTTGATCGTCGACCCGGATCCCGAAGAGACGACGGTGCTCGAGCTCCGCATGCTCGAGCAGGGGTTCGACGTGCGGCCGGCCCGCAACACCGATCAGGCCATGCAGCTCCTCGAGTGCGGCGATATCCAGATCGTGATCGCAGAGATGGACCTCTTGCCGATGGACGGCGTCACGTTGCTCGGTTGGGCGCGTCGCCGGCAGTGGGGCATGAAGCTGCCGTGGGTCTTCCTCACGGCGCGCACCTCCGGGGCCGACGCGCAAATGGCTTTCGAAGCTGGCGCCACGGACTACCTGACCAAGCCCGTGAGCCCGGATCTCTTGGTTGCCAAGATCAAGACCATCTTGGCGCGATCGGACACCGCCGGGGCCGGCGGTGTGTCGGGGTCGCTGGTCGAGATGGGTCTGCCCGAGCTGGTGCAGGTCTTGTGGCAGGGTCGCAAGACCGGCGCGCTCAAGCTTCGCACCGCGACGGATGCGGGCGAACTCCACTTCGTCAGCGGGAATATCTACAACGCGCTCTTCGCCGGGGCGCGCGGCTCCGAGGCCGTGTACGCGATGTTGCAGCTGCGGGAGGGTTCCTTCGTCTTCGATCCGGGCTTCGAGGCGCCGCAACGCATGATCCCCGAGAGCCCAGAGGCGCTGCTGCTCGAAGGCATGCGCCGATTGGACGAAGGCGTCTGAAGCGCTGCCGACGATCGCAACGGGGTGATTGGCGAAGGGCGAAAGGCCCAACCAACGTGATGTGCCCGAGCATGGGCCGTGATACTCTCTTTGTCGATTCCGTCGGAGTGAAGCGTGCCCAAGACCCCGCCCCCCATGCTCGGGTTCAACAACAACGTGAGGCACCACGGGCGCGTCTTCCACATTCAGACCGAAGACAGCGGGACCAAACGTCCGCACATCATCACTCACTTGTTCGGGGACGGTGGTCGCATCTTGAAGAGCATCCGCACCGACTACTCGGAGCACGTCGGAACGCCCGACATGACCGCCACCGTCAAGCGGATGATGAAGGAGCAGCACAAGGCGATCTTCGTCTCCCTGCGCGCCGGGGAGCTCGACGCCGTCATCGAGGCGGCGTTCGGCCCGCCGCCAGAGCCGCAAGCAGCCCGGCCAGAGGCGCCCCTTGCGTCGGCCGCGCCAGCGCCGCCCCCCGCTCCCCCCGCTCCCCCCGCCCCCACTCCGGAGGAGCTGGCCGCGCGCATCGTCACTCCCAAGCCAGTCCATTGGCAGCCGCCGACCGCGGACGCGGACGTTGAACCCGAGGCCCCGGTCGAGTCACCGCCGGTCCGTCCGCGCATCCCGACCCTGCCGCCACCGTCGCAGTCCATCGGCTCGGCCGTCGAGGCGATGGCCGCCAAGGCCGCCGGAGTTTCCCTCCCGCGTTCGGCGACACCGCTCGGCACTCCTCTGAGCCAACCCTCACCGCTGACGCGTCGGCGTTCCGCCCTTGGCGCCGAGCCGGCACCGAGTCGTTATTCGATCTCGCGCCCGGCGGCGATCTTCGCTGACGCGCCGCCGCCCGAGAGCCGCAGCATCTTCGGCGACTCGCTGATCGGCGAGAAGTCGCTGGACGAGGTGATCTTGTCGTACCTCGCCGAAGACCTCGACGGCTCCTCGCAGAAGTGACGGTTACTTCAGCTTGGTCGCAGCTGCGAGGGCGAGGGCTTTCAGCTCATCGACCTTGGTCAACTCGTCGGGAACGTCCCCGTAGGTGAAGTACGAGAGGTCCGCGACTTTGCCGGCCTGCAGCCACTGGATGTCGACTCCGATCAAGCCACCGCTCACGTCGATCGAGCCCTTTTCGCCGATGGCGAAGGGTGTCGAGTTCTTATTTGGGATGTAGCGGTCTTCGCCCTCCCACACGTAGAACTGCAACAGCCGACTGTTCGCGTCGGCGTCCTGCCACTCCCAGACGCACTCGCCGATCAATGCCGGATCGACCACGCCGCTCGGCTTGCCCAGGGTCGCTGACACCTCGAAGAGCTGCTCGGCGTCGGTCTGCGTCACGATGGCGCAGGCGTCGACCTTCTTCGGGTTGCCGCCGCCGCCGCCCCCGCTGCTCTCGTCGCCTCCGCAGCCAGTCGCGAGTGACAGCAAGATTGCCCCGGGGACTGTCCAGCGCGGTCTGGTATCCATCGTTCTGCTCTCCACCCTCAAACGGATCTCGGAGGCGAGGACCGGATTCGAACCGGCGTGTGACGGTTTTGCAAACCGTTGCCTAACCACTTGGCTACCTCGCCGTGGGGCATGGGTGGATAGCGCCTGCCCGAGCGACGGTCAACTTCCCTTTGCAATGCCGGTGGTTGACCCGTGGGAGCGCCGGAGGCGCTCGGGTGAGGATGGGGTGATTTCGCCCCAGTCGCGCGTGCAGCGTGCGACGAAGGGTTCTCTGCCGGCCCCGGAGCGTGTTAGCGGCTCATCTCGATGTCCGGGACCTCCGCGACGGCCGCCGCGCCGTTTCTAGCGCACTCCGACGCCTTTCGACGCCGGCGCTTCCTCAACTGGTTCCCGCTCGGCGTGACCTACGCGCTGCTCTACATGGGGCGCTACAACCTCACGGTCGCGAAGAACTCGCTGGGCGAGCTGATGACCAAAGAGGACTTCGGCATCATCTTCGGCGCCGGCACTTTCGTCTACGCCTTCGCGTTCCTCCTGAACGGTCCGCTCGTCGACCGCATGGGCGGCCGGAAAGGCATGCTGGCTGGCGCGGCGGGCTCCGCCGTCGCGAACCTGGCGATGGGCGCCTACCTCTACCACGTGGTCTCGTCGGGGGAGGCAACCAGCGCGCCGCTCCGGCTGGTGTTCAGCGTGCTCTACGCGCTGAACATGTACTTCCAGAGCTTCGGCGCGGTCTCCATCGTCAAGGTGAACGCTCACTGGTTTCACGTCAGCGAGCGGGGCGGGTTCTCGGGGATCTTCGGCACCATGATCTCCAGCGGGATCTTTCTCGCCTTCACCGTGAACGAGCTCTTGCTCAAGGCGGCGCAGCGGGTCTGGCCCGGGGCTCCTGGACCGAGCGTTGCGTGGGTGGTGTTCGCGATTCCAGCGGTGATGCTCGCTCTGTTCTTTTTCGTCGAGCTGTCGCTCCTT
Source organism: uncultured delta proteobacterium (assembly GCA_963716725.1). Classification (GTDB taxonomy): domain Bacteria; phylum Myxococcota_A; class Polyangia; order Polyangiales; family Polyangiaceae; genus JADJKB01. Next base: position 104,127 of record CAVQUB010000018.1, on the reverse strand, counting down.
CGCGACCGGCCGGGACAGGCGGGGCACGCGGACTTCGACACCGGGGACGCTTCGTCCGGCGACACCAGCGACACGCCCATTCCGGCGATGAAGCTCTTCAGGCAAATCCTGAGCAACCCGGTCATCATCACGGTGGCGTTGATCGAGTTCTGCACCGGCGTCTTGCGCAACGGCGTCATGCATTGGTTTCCGATCTACGCCAACGAAATCTGGGCGCTGCCCAACGAACATGCGTTGCGCGGCGGCGCGCTCCTGATGGCCATGCGGGACGGCGCTTGGCTGCCGCTCTGGCCGGCGCTGCCGTGCTTTGCGGTGGCGGTAGTGTCGGCGGTTCTGGCCAAGCGAGCACACGGAAGGCGGCGCGGCGCCTACGCGGTGGGGGCGGCGCTGGCCTTCCTCGCTCCCTTCATGCAGGGCGGTTGGGGCGGGCTCTTGATGGTGGCCGGCGTGATCGGCGGCAACGTTGCGGGCTGGGTCAGCGACTTGTTCTTCCAGAGTCGACGCGGTCCGGCCGCGGCGTTCCTCTACGGACTGTTGGCGGTGTGTGTGCTCGGCATGGGCTTCGCGCTGGCTACACCCACCAACATCGTCGAGTCGGCCGACTCGAAGAGCGGGCTTCAGACGGGCGACAAGATCTTGGCCATCGGTGGCGATGAGCAGGTCAGCGGCTGGCCCGAGGTGCGAAACGCCGTGGCTTGTGTCCCGGCGCAGTGCAAAGACGCAGGGTGGGACTCGAAGAAGTGCATGTGTGTCTCGGCATTGGCGTCAGCACCGGCCGAGAAGCGCGACCCAGTGATCGCGGCGAAGGTGGAGCGCAGCGGCCAGGTCCAAGATCTGGCATTGCCCGATCCCAAGCCGACGCAGCGCGCCGGTGACATGCGCCTCTTGAAGGCTCGCCCGGTCTTGCCCATCAGTCCCTACGTGTTGGGCGTCTTGGTCTTTCTCGTGAGCCTGTGCGTGATCGGCACGCACGGCCTGCTCAGCGGCACGGCCACCATGGACTTTGGCGGTCGGAAGGGCGCAGCCACCGCCGTCGGCGTGATCGACGGCTTCGTCTACCTGGGCACTGCGTTACAGTCGGTGGCGCTCGGGTTCCTGACGACCAAGTCTTGGGCGTACTGGCCGTGGTTCTTGCTGCCCTTTGCCCTGATCGGGTTCGTTCTCTCACTCCGGATTTGGGGCGCCAAGCCCAAGGCCGGCGGCGGTCACTGAGCGGCGCCGGTTGGGCGTGCCCGGGCGAGACCGGTCAGGCGATGCGCTCGATGCGACGGATGCCCTTGCGGGAGACGACGACGCGCAGGCGATGCCAGGGCGCTGAGTCGTCGGCCTCACGCCGGAGTCGAAACACCACCGCCAGGTTGTAGACGCGCGGTGCTTTGGCGGCGGCGACCTTCCGCGCGACCGGATCCGCAAACACGATGTCACGCTTGGGGTCGTCGGTGTGGGCGAGCCAGCGGCCCACGTCGAGGCGGAAGATCTCCGTCAGCGCGGAGAAACGCGGATCGGCGACCGCGACGCGCTGCGCCTGGACGTCCACTTCCTTCTTGTGGAAGAGCACGGTCTCTGGACGCGCCTGCTCCTCCAGCTGGTGCTCGCGCGTCAGCCGTCGAGCCGCGAGGACGGCAGCCGGCAAATCGTCCATTGCCAGAAATCCGCTCTGTTCCTTCATCTCGCCGAGGACCACGGAACGCTCGCGGTCCCGAATGCGCCAGCGGCGGTCGGGAAAGTGGCGATCAACCACGCTGGAGATCTTCGATTGCAGCAGCGCCTTGAAGCGATCCTTGACCGCGTAGGCGACCACGGCGACCAACACCCAGGTCATCAGCCCCTCGGAGCCGACCTCGAAGCCGTTCCAGATGGCGGCGCCGATGGCAAACGCCATGGCGATGGATGCGGCTGCTGCGTAGGAGATCTCGCGCACCCAGGTGCCCGCCGGACGCACCTCGGGGCTCAGCCACAATACCGACGACGTGAACCGCTTGAGCAGGTGACGTCGGAACTCCAGCGCTTCGATCTCGCGTGGCGTCATCTTCAGCCGTCCGGTGCGGCCGATTCCGCTCTCGTCGCGATAGGTGGCCTCGGCGATAGCTCCCTGCTCGACGAGCTCGACCAGCGAACGAGAGCTGCCCACGGCCTCGAGGCGGCGGCTGATGGTGGCCAGCAGCGTCTCGAGCAGCCGCGAGACGTCCTCGTCGACCCACTTGGCCGCGGTGTCGAGGGGGTCGCCGCGATCGGCTGCGGGAGCCAACGCCTCTCGCAGCTTCGAAGCGATCCGCTTGCAGTCGGTGGTCATGCGAACGGCGGCCTGCTCGGCACGAGCGCGCTCGTCCTCGCCACCCTCGAGCGCGCTGATGATGCGCTGCCGCATTTCGACGCCGGCGGCACGCACCTGACACGCGAAGAGCCGCATCTCGCGCACGGCCGCGTCGTCGCTGCCCTCGAGGGCGGTGCGCAGTTTGTCGATGGGGGCGCCTGCGAGATCCGTGAACGAGACATCGGGCACCTCGAAGCGGACGTAGCTCTGCAGATCGGTGTAGATGTCGGTCTTGTCGTAGGTGCGGCTGTCGAGCCTCAGGCTCTCGGGCGCGAAGAAGTAGGCCTCCCAGACGAACGACTCGACCGAGCGGCCTGGGCGCAAGCGGTAGTCGATAGCCAGCTCGAGGTGGGTCCGGTCGTGGAGGTGGACCGTCGGCTCGTCACGCCCGCGAGAGAGATCCGCGACGAGCGATCCCCAGTCGCTCGGGCGTTCCGGTGCCCGCTGCGACGGGCGATGAGCGGAAGTTGGAGACGGTTCGGGTCTTTGAGTGCTGGTTACCAAATCGACACGAGAGTGTCACACGAGAGCTTCGGCGCGTCCAGCGCCTCGGGGCGTCGTGCACACAGAACGCCTGCAGGTCATTCCGGCGCCCGAGACAGATTGAGGTAGCCCGTCACGATCTTCTTGGCCAAGACCAACCAGAGCATCACGAGAGCGACGTTCACCAGAGCAAAAGCGCGCACGCCGAGCCCGAGTTGACTGGCTAGCGCGAACACGGCGACCGCCGAGCTCACGTCGCCCATGCGGACGAAGAAGGTGTCCACCGCCTGCTTCGCCTTGTACTTCACCTCGCGGCTCGTCGGCAGCCACAGCATGTTGCGGAGAGTGTTGTTCAGGGAGTAGTCCGTCGAGTTCTCGGCAATCTTGCCGAAGAACACCACGGCCATGACGGGGAACGCCGCTGCTCCCAGGGCGTCGACGAGCGCGATGACCGGCAGCACGAAGAACGCGCGCTCGAGGCCCCAGACCCGGACCAGACGGGAGACGAGCAGCGCTTGCACGGCCACGGTCGCCACGTTGGTGTACAGATAGAAGCGACTGTAGGCGTCTCCGACCCACTCCTTTACCGCGTCCGGCTCGAGGGTTCCGGCCCTCACCGCGGCGTCGGCGGCCTCTTTGACCAAGCTCCCGAGCATGTACTCGCCGTTGCTGTTCACGAAGGTGAAGAGCAAGGCAAAGGCGGCGATGAAGCGCAAATAGCGGCTCCGCAGCACCAGCTCGAAGGCGCCGCCGCGATCGCCTTGAGGCTGCGGTCGGAGGGCGGCCTTCGCGCGCTCACGAGTGTGCACGACTTGGGTCAGCCCTGCCGTGACCGTGAGCAGGCCCGCGCCGACCAGCAGCATGTTGAAGACGCCAACGCGCGCCAAGAGCCAGACCGAGAGCCCGGCACCGAGCACCGCGCCCAGCGTTTGCCCGACGCCGAGCAGCGGGAACAGTCGTTTGCCTTGGTCCTCACGGTACAGATCGTTGGCGAAAGCCCAGAACTGCGCCACCACCATCATGTTGAAGATGCCGAGCCACAGGTAGTAGAGGAGCCCGAGCCGCGAGCGGATCGACGAGACGGAGCTGCCCGCCCAGAACAGCACCAAGTTCATGGCGAAGAACAGCGTGACCCCCACGACGAGACGGTTTCGCGGCAGTCGATCGGCAAAACGTGCGTAGGCGGGCACGGCGAAGAGCAGCGCGATGGCGATGGCGCCGCCCATGTACGCCTTGTATTCGGCGCCGGACGCCATCGCCAAGATCAAGCCCTCGCGCACGGGCTTGATGGATGAGTAGGCGGTCATGAGCACGAGCACGTTGAGCGTCATCAGCAGGGCCGACACGCCCTCTCCGGCTTCGACGCGGGTGATGACGCCGAGCAGGCGCTCGAGGGCCGATCGGTCGCGCGTTGGGTTTGGCTCGGTCACATCAGCTCGGCGGATCGTGGGAGTCGGGTCGTTCGAGGCCGACCACACGATACCGGAGATCGCCAAGCGCGTAGAGGTGCACGCGGGCGGGAAAGGTCGAGCTCCCGTCGCGGGTCGCCGCGGTGACGTCGAGGAGCAGCGGGGAGCCCGCCTCCGCGGACGGCAGTGCCAGGCAAATCCGACCCTGCCCGTCCCAGCGAGTGGCGGCGATCGCCGAGAGCGCCAGGGATTTTCCGACCCAGGCTCGCGCTGCGTAGCGGCGGGCCTCTTTCTTCACGATCTTCGCGCTCAGCGCCAGATCCTCCAGGCACAGCTGGTTGCCCCGCACTTCGGGCCAGGCCAGCGGCGAGAGCCGGGTCAGGTACCTTCGCAGCACCACGTCGCGCCGACCGATCAGCACCTCGAGCAGGCGCGACTCGAGGTCGGGCAGGAGCAACCCGGTCTTCACGATGGCCCGCAGATGCTCGTCGGAGAAACGCGCGACGGTGCGCGCCATCCACGCCGCGTCGCGCTCGGACTTGCGGACGAAAGCCGGATTCGGGTAGCCGGGGCGGAAGCGGTCGGGATCGAAGTCCTCGACGCGGAAGTACGAGAATGCCTTGCCCGTGCGGCCGAAGCGCGCGCGATCCCAGGGCCGCTCGATGGCGCCGAGGGTGACGAAGTCCTCCAGCACGTAAGGCACGTCCAGGTAGTAGCTGTGCCCGATGCGCCGCCCCATCATCGGGGGCTCCCAGATGCTGCCGTAGGCGTTGCCCACGTCGAGCAAGTAGTGGCGCACGTGGCCGGTCTTGCCGTCGTTCACCCAAGTGGCCATGGTGTTCTGCTCGCGGGTGTCGAACCAGGCGAGCCACGCCGCCATCACCTCTAGCCCGCGGAGTTCCCGGCGATCTTCGTGATTGACCACGTCGTTGGGGTCATCTGAGCGCCGGCCCTCGTAGGTCCACGGCCCGAGCGGCTTGCCTTCGACGAAGAGGCTCGTGGTGGCGCGATAGCGGCCATCGGCGAGGCGCAGCGCCTTCGAGAAGACCCGGTCGAGATCCTGCTCCTCCAGCTTTACTTCGTCGCCGCGCGCGTTCTCGCTCTTTGCTTTTGCGTCGATCTTCAGGATCGATCGGTCGAAATACACGACGCGGTTGCAGGGAACGAAGTAGCCCGCAGCGTGGAATAGGCGCGTCCCGATCACGTCCGCGGCGGTGGGGCGCATGCCCTCGACCACGCCGTCGAACTTCACCAGGTAGCGCTTGCCATCGCTGGCCTTGATGAAGAAGCCCGGGTTGAACCCGTTGGGCTTGGCCGCGGTGATCACCCACGGCCCGCTGCGAGCGGGCGGCGGCGTGGTGCAGGGACCCTGGGCAGCGGCCTCGGGGCTCATGCCGAAGCGCCCGATCCGGTTCTCGAACCAGCTCGAGCTCGGCACTTCGTCCATCGCGTTGACGTTGGCGGCTTCGCTCGCGGGATCGACGGCGAAGAAGCGCGACACGGGTCGGAACACCGTCTGATTGGCGGCGTCCCAGGCGAAGGGCGAGTCGTACTGGTCGGGCTCGCGATCGAAGGCGCGCTGGTCCGGATCGCGCCACAGCGGCTCCTGCGCGGGAAACCAGCGTGTGCCCCCGCCGCAACCCGTCACGGCCACGACCAGCAGGGCCAAGAGGCGACTAGAAGCCACTGGTCGCGCCCAGGGTGAAACGCAGGTATTCGACCTCCGCGCCGCCGCGGAAGGTGTCCGTGCCGAAGGCCACGAGCAACTCGAAGCTGTGGTCACGATTGCCGATGGAGCGGAAGCCCAAGCCAAAAGACTGCCGAGCGAGTTCGAGATCGAAGCCGTCGAGCCTCTCGCCGAAGACGTTGCCCAGCGCATAGTGCATTGCCCCGTCGAGCCAGACCCAGATCGGATACTGATAGTCGAGCTCGGCGACGATGGAGCTCCGTCCGACCAATCTGCCTTCGAGAAAGCCGCGGAGCGGTCGCGGGCCTCCGAGCGACGCCTGCTCGGTGAACGGGATTTCGCCACTGGGGTCGATGGGGTCCGCGAAGTCCGCGATCAGGGAGAGGCCGAGCACGCGCTGCGTTCCGGTCAGGTCGACGAAGCCGCCGAGGGTCCCGCCATACTCGATCCAGTGGTGCCGTTGGGGTGTGCTCACGCGCGAACGCGGCAGGTCTCGCAGCCCCGCCGCGTGCTCGCCGCGGAGCTGAAGCCGGACTCCGCTCCCCGGGGGCGAGACGTAGTCGCTGGCTTCGGGCAGGTCTTCGGGGCTGCGCCGGGGTCGCGTGTCGAGCTCGAGCATCAGGCTCTGGACCATCACCGTGTAGCCGTCGGCGAGGCCGGGCGGGGCTGGGTAGCGTCCTCGCGCGATCTCTTGGGCGACCGTCGGATCATTGGAGGTGCCGCCCGCTGGGTCGAAGCTCGCGTCGCGCACGCCCACGAAGCTCGACGCAGCGCTCGAGCGCCACAGCTTGGCGTCGTACTGCAGGCCGGCCTCGGCCTTGCGCATCTTGAATCTTGCTTCGCGAGATCCGGACTCGGGTCCGATTCCGTGAAACACCCAATCGGGTCGTGTGCTCCACTCGGCGCGTGGGCCGAGCTCCTGCTGCGGCGCGACGGTCACGCGGTCGCTCAGGTTGAAGAGCCACCAATCGAGACCGCCGGTGGCCGCGCGCGCCCGGAGCTTGTTGGGTTCGGCGAGAAACTCGTTGTAGCGCAGGTAGACGCCGACGCTCGCGCGGAAGCCGAAATCGATGAGCCCGGTGGGCACGAGGGCGATGTTGCCGTCAGGTCCGAAGGTGAAGAGGTCGACGAGCTTCTGCGGCACGTCGTTTCGCTCTGCCGCCGACACCCCCCAGCCCAGCGGGCGACGGATCACGTACTCGCTGACCAGATACAAAGGCGAGAGCGCGACGCGCGGGATCCAGAGCAGCACGTCGCCGACGGTCACGGGGTCGTCGCCGCGGCCGTCGTAGTCGGGGACCGGGCGCTTCTGATCGGGTGCGATGGGCGGATCGGGACGCGGCGCCTGCTTCGGCGCGGCCGCCGCGATGCCGGCATTCGACGTCCAGGCCAACGCGATGGCGACAAGCAATGACCGCACGGTGCGGACGCTAGCGTGACCCGCGACGACAAATCCAGGATAAGCTCCGCGCCGTGTGCGTTGAAGACCGCGTCATCGACACCCTGGTTCGCCTCGATCCGCTGAGCGATCTGCCGCGCACGGGCTGGTTGCTCCGGGGCGTTCGTCCCTGCGAATCCATCGCTGACCACAGCTTCGGCGTTGCGATGGTGGCGATGTTGCTCACCGATGCGCTCCGAGCCGAGGGCGAGACCGTGGACGGCGAGCGTGTGCTGCGAATGGCTCTCGTGCACGACGCACCGGAAGCGCGCACCGGCGACGTGCCCATGCCCGTGAAGACCGCGGAGGCCGAGTCGGTGCTCGATCGGATCGACGAGGCGCTGGCCAGAGACCTGTTGCCCGATGCGCTCTATGCGAGCTGGCAGGAGGCCGAGGCCGGAGCGAGCCTCGAGGCACGCATCGTCAAAGCCGCCGACAAGCTGCAAATGATGATCAAGGCGCACGTGTACGAGCGACAGCAGCGCGGGCAACTCGACGAGTTTTGGCAGAATCCGAAGAACTTTCGCGACATGGAGCTGCCCCTCGCGCGCCGGATCTACGACCGGCTGTGCGAGAGGGCGGGTAGAGTTCGGCCCGAGCGCGGGTAGCTCAGGGGCCCGGCATCTGGCGGCGCCGGGGCCCCCGCGGTTCTGATAGCGTCTTGCGCGTGGCTACCGACCACCCCGTGACGCTGGCCGTGCGTGCGCTACGCGCCGCGAGAGTGCCCTTCGAAGCCCACGTCTTCGACTACGAGCCTCGCGGCGGCACCCGACACTCCGCGGAGGCGCTCGGAGTCGACGAGCATCAGGTGGTCAAGACGCTGATCCTCGAAGACGAGAACAGGGCGCCGCTGTGCGTGCTGATGCACGGCGACCGTGAGGTGTCGACGAAGAACCTCGCGCGTCAGATCGGGAAGAAGCGCGTCGTGCCCTGCGATCCCAAGGTGGCCGAGAAACACTCGGGCTACTTGGTCGGCGGCACGAGCCCCTTCGGGTTGAAGAAGCCCATGCCGCTCTACGCGGAGCGGACCATCGCGGCGCTCGACCGCATCTACGTCAACGGCGGCGCGCGTGGCTTTCTGGTGGCGGTTTGCCCCGCGGACTTGGCGACGGTCCTGGCCCCGGTGTGGGTGGACGCTGCGACCGAGGATGCGTAAACTACTCAATTCCACAACGGGCGCGCCTCGTCGCCACCCGACCCACCATGAGCTCTGCCGCGGCCCCCAAGAAGCCCTTCCCGCCCGGCATGCCGATCGCGGAAGGCGACGTCATCGCCGGGAAATACCGCGTGGAGAGCATGGTCGCCATCGGCGGAATGGGGGTCGTGGTGTCGGCGACGCACCTGGCTCTCGGCCAGATCGTGGCCATCAAGGTGCTGCTTCCCCTCGAGGCCAGCGACGACTCGACCGCCGCGATCCCGCGCTTCTTGCGCGAGGCCCGGGCCGCCGCAGGGCTCAAGAGCGAGCACGTCGTGCGGATCTTCGACGTGGACACGCTGCCGTCGGGCCTGCCCTACATGGTGATGGAGCTGCTCAGCGGGCAGGATCTGCGCCGGGTGATCAAGCTCGGCGGGCCGCTTCCCATCGAGCAGGCCGTCGACTTCGTGTTGCAGGCCGCGGACGCGATTGGTGAGGCACACTCCGCCGGTATCGTGCATCGCGATCTCAAACCCTCGAACCTGTTCTTGACCCAACGCACTGATGGGAGGCCCTGGGTCAAGGTCCTCGACTTCGGGATCTCGAAGGCTTCCCACGATCCCTTGACCGACACGGCGTTGACGGTTACGCGCGCCATGATCGGTTCCCCGATGTACATGTCGCCCGAGCAGGTGCGCGACGCCAAGAGCGTGGACGGCCGGTCGGACATCTGGTCCCTCGGCGTCATCTTGCACGAGCTTTTGAGCGGAAAACCCGCCTTTCGAGGCGAGTCGCTACCGGCGATCTGCGCCGCGATTGCGGCCGATCAACCCGAGTCCTTGGGGGCGGCGCGACCCGACCTTCCGCCGGAGTTCCTGTTGGTCGCCGCGTGCTGCCTCCAGAAGGATCCGGGACGACGCCACCAGACGGTGGACGAGCTGTGCGCCGCGCTCCAGCCCTTCCAGGGTCGCCACGCGCCGGCGAGGCCGGTCGCGTCCGGCGCCCCGCCTTTGGCGATTGCGTCCGCTCAGCCCCTGCCGGCTTCGGGCCGAGCTGCGCTGGGGTCGAGTGAGACCATCGACGTCGCGTCCTCGCTGCTGAGCTCCGGCGCTTCGCAGCCGATTTCCGTTCGGGTCGATGGTCCCTTCGAGCGCTCCGATCCCGACGCGCCGACCGTCCTTCGCGTCGCCGCCTCTGCCCCCCATGCGCCCTCGGACGCACCGTTCTCGAAGACCCGCAGCGTCGCGGGGCGCCGCTCGCGTCTGCCGCTGGTCCTGGGCGCGACCGCGGTGGTGCTGCTGGGCGCCCTCGCGATCGGGGTGAGCACGCTGGCTACGGCGCGGAAAGGGACGGCAGTCGCCCCCGCGCCCCCGGCGACGGCGTTCTCCCTGGTGATCGAGTCGGTGCCCCCCGCAGCGGAAGTCATCGAGGCAGATCGTGTGCTGGGCAAGACCCCGCTCTCGATCGATGTCGAGCGTTCCTCGGTCGGCGCCGGTCCGCGCGAGTTCAGCTTGAAGCTCGAGGGGCATCAGCCCTATCGAATTCAGCAAGGCGATTCCGCGGTTGACGTGAAAGTGCGCGCGCCGTTGGTAGCGGTGGTCGGGGCCGCGGTTGCTGCCGAAGCGCCCGCACCCGCAGCTTCGTCCGCAGCTGCCCCCGGGCGCTCGCGACCGACCCCGGCGAAGCCAGCCCCGAAGAAGCCGGAGCCCTCGCCAAAGCCGAAGACCGACATCCGCCTCAGCCGCTGAGCGCGCCGGCGCTCAGAGCTCGATGCTCTGTCCCTCGATGGCCACGCACAGCTCGGCCTCGGGCGCTTGTTCGGCGAGCAGCGCTGCCGCGCGCACCTTGATCGCGTCCAGGTCGTCGTCCGTTCGGTTGGGATCGTGATGGAACAGGACGACGCCGCGCGCCTCGGCGCGGGCACCCAGCGTGACCACGTCGTCGATGACCGAGTGTCCCCAGCCGTATTTGTCCGGCATGTCCGAGTCGAGGTACTGCGAGTCGTGGATCAAGAGGCCGGTGTTGGCAGCGAATCGAGCCAGGTCATCGAGCGCCGCCTTGCCCGCCGCGCCTCGGACGAGCTCGTTGTCCGTCAGGTACGCCACCGACGCGCCGCTCGCGTCGTCGATGCGGAAACCCTGGGCGCTGCCGGGGTGGTTCAGCGCGATGCGACGGACGGTCGCGGAGCCGATGCGCCAGGGCTCGGCGCTCGGCTTCTCGAACTCCACCTTGGCGGGGATGTCGTTGACGCTGACGGGGAAGTGGATGTCGTCGAAGATCGTGCGCTGGAATCGCTCCTGCGCATCGGTCGGCAGCGGGTAGACCCGGATCTCGGAGTCCTTGCGCCAGAGCGGCGCGAAGAAGGGCAGCCCGAGCACGTGATCCCAATGGGTGTGCGAGAGCAAGAGGTGCACCTTCTCGTGTCGACCGCTCTCGAGCAGCTTGGCGCCGAGCGCGCGCATTCCAGTCCCCGCGTCGAGCACCAAGGTGGTGCCGTCCTCGAGCAGCACCTCGACGCACGAGGTATTGCCGCCGTACCGCGCCGTCGTTGGTCCAGGTGCGGGGACCGAGCCCCGAACGCCGTAGAAGGTCACCCGCATCGACGGGCACTGTATCGCAACGACTCGTCACCGGCGATACTCACGCGAGCGGGCCATTTTGCAGGCTCGCGCGGGACTTAGCGGCGCGGACCGGCTGAGGTCTCGCCGCGCGGCGGGTCCGCGCTATCCTGGCAGCAGGATGCTCGAGAGTGCCCGACAGCCGGCGGTAGCCGGGCGGTTCTACCCCGGCGAGCCGCACCGGCTCGAGCTCGAGGTGCGACGCTGCCTGCCCGATCCCGAGGCGGCGCTCCTCGACGCTCGCGTGGTCATGGTCCCCCACGCCGGCTACCTGTACAGCGGCGCCATCGCCGGGGCGACCTACGCGCGCATTCGAGTCCCAGCGTCTGCCGTCGTGCTGTGTCCGAATCACACCGGGCTCGGGGCCCGTCGCTCGCTCTGGAGCGGAGGCGACTGGAGCTTCCCCGGGTTTTCCTTGGGCATCGACGTCGATCTCGCGCAGCGCCTGTTGAAAACGGAGCAGCTCACCCCCGACGAACTGGCACACCGGCGCGAGCATGCAGCGGAGGTGCAGATGCCATTCTTGTACGCGCGCCGGAGCGACGTCCGCGTGGTGCCGATTTGCCTCGGGCGGCTGAGCCTTGCCGAGTGCCGCGCGCTCGGTGTTCAGATCGGCAAGGTGGTCCGTGAGTCCGAGGCCGCGACGGGCGCAGGAGTGCTCATGGTCGCCAGTACCGACATGTCGCACTACGTGCCCGCCGACACCGCTCGCCACTACGACCTGCGAGCCATCGATCGTGTGCTTTCTTTGGATCCCGAAGGATTGTTCGAGGTGTGCGAGCGCGAAGGCATTTCCATGTGTGGCTACATACCGACCACCGTCAGCCTGTTCGCTGCCCGCGAGCTTTCAGCGACCAAGGCCGAGCTGGTACGCTACGGAAACTCCGGCGAAGTCTCGGGTGATTTGGCAAAAGTCGTCGGCTACGCCGGCGTGATCGTGCACTGAAGGAGACCAACGACGATGTCCGTTCTCGCGCCCGGTCTCTTGGTGGCCTCGCCTCCCCTCGGGGACCCGAACTTCGACCGATCGGTGGTCTTGCTGGCCGCGCATGGTCCCGAGGGTGCGTTTGGTTGGGTCGTGAATGGCCGAGAGGTGATGAGCATCCCCGAGCTCTTGGTGCGAGCCGATGTCACCGACAGCCCCATCATCGTTCCGGGGTTGGTTCGCGTCGGAGGTCCCGTGGCGCAGGAGCAGGTCTGGCTCATCTACCGGACCGAAGAGCGCTTCAGCGAGGTCGAGGGACAGTTCGAAGTGGGCGCTGGCATCACGGCCTGCGCGTCTCGCCAGGCGCTCGAAGCAGTGGCCAAAGGCCAGGCGCCCGGCAGCCTGATGGGGCTGGTGGGCTACGCGGGTTGGGCGCCGGATCAACTCGAGAACGAAATCCGAGCCGGAGCATGGCTTCCTGTCGACGTCGATCCTTCCGTGGTGTTCGACGGCGAGAACGGCGACGTGTGGACCCGTGCGTATCACAGCGCTGGCACCACACCCATCGCGTTCACAACGCGCACGGTCGGCAGCGCCTGAGCTTCAGGGCTCGACCAGCGGGACGAAGACACAGGGAACGTCTCGACGCATCCGGACCTCACCATCGGCGCCGCGCTCGCCGACCATGAGCACCTGATGCTGGCAGTCGCCCACGGGGATTGCGATGCGTCCGCCAGGGCCCAGTTGCTCGATGAGCGCCGGAGGTATGGCCCCCGGCGCGGCCGACACCAAGATGCGGTCGAAGGGCGCCCGCTCCGCCCAGCCTTTGCTGCCGTCGCCAACGTGGATGAAGACGTTGTCGATGCCCAGGGCCTTCAACGTCGCGGCTGCCCGCGCCGCGAGCTGCGGTCGAATCTCGACGGCGTCCACGCGCTCGACCAGGCACGACAGGAGCGCTGCGGCGTAGCCCGAGCCTGCGCCGACCTCGAGCACTCGTGACGTTGGTTCACACTCGAGGGAGTCGAGCATCATGGCGATCATCGAAGGCTGACTGATGGTCTGTTCTTCGCCGATGGGCAGCGAGCGATCGTCGTACGCCTCCAATCGGCTGACCTCAGGTACGAAGGCGTGGCGCGGGATGCGCCGGAACGCCTCGAGCACCCGCGGATCACGCGGCGCGGCGGCGAGCTCGACGGACCGAATCATGCGCTCCGCGAGCGCAGTCCACCTTTCGTCAGTGTGCACGCTTGGAACCTGCCTCGGGCTGGGGCACCGGGCAAACGGTGGCGGACGCGGACCGCCCGTGCCACCGTGGACGGGTCATGCCGCGGGCTCGAACATGGGGCGCCATGCTGGTCGTTCTGGGCTCGATTTCCCTGGCCGGAGCCCAGCCCGCCGCGAGACCGAGCGGCCCCCGCCCTCTATCCGCCCGGCGCTGTCCGGCGCCGATGGCGCTGGTCTCCGGGTTTTGCATCGACCGGTGGGAGGCGTCCTTGGTCGACCGGAAGTCGGGGCGCGCGCTGTCGCCGTACTATCCGCCTCAACCGGCGGCGCTCAGCCGCGTGCGCGAGGTGTGGCTCGTCGAGCGCTCTCGCACCGGTGATCCGGGCGCGCGCGGTCTGCCGCTGCCCGAGCTGCCGTCGTTCCAGCTCAGCGAGCGCTACGAACCCATGGCCGTATCTCGCCCCGGCGTGGTGCCCCAAGGATACCTGACCTACCACGCAGCGAAGAGCGCGTGTCAGGCGGCGGGCAAGCGACTGTGCAAGGAAGAAGAGTGGACCCTGGCGTGTCGCGGCCGGGTTGGGACCAAGTTCCCCTATGGAGCCCACTACGTCCCGGGGCGCTGCAACGTACATCGCGCGCTCCACCCCGCGGCAGTGCTGCACGACAACGCCTCGATGGGGCTCACGGACCCTCGGCTCAATCTGGTCGTCGAGGCGGGGCGGGACCCGCTCTTGCGCTCGACCGGCGCGACCCTCGGGTGCGTGAGCGCCTGGGACGACGGGGGAGTGCACGACATGGTCGGCAACCTCGACGAGTGGCTCGACGACCCGAGCGGGGTCTTCGTCGGCGGCTTCTACGCACGCATGACCAGCAAGGGCTGCGAGGCCAAGATCAGCGGTCACGCGCCGAGCTACTACGACTACTCGACCGGGACGCGCTGCTGCGCCGATCCGCGGAAGTGACCGGCGATCAGGCCTCGCGATCGGAGTCGAGCAACCGGATCAAACGATGGTGCGCTGCCTCCAGCAGATCCAGTCGGCTCTGGGGCGGGGCCCGCTCGATCCACCGCGAGTACGAGAGTACGACCAGTCGAACGTCGGGCTCGAAAGGTTGGGGCAGAGTCCGCAGCACGACCACGGATTGGTCGTCTTCTTCCCAACTCAGCGCCAGGTCTCGCCCGGGCGAGTGGGCCAACACCCGACCGGTCATCGTCACGCCCGGGCCCAGGTCGAGGGCGTAACGCGTGCCCGCGGCACCGATGCTGTTCCCGGAGCCGAGCCAGCTGGCGAGCGCTGCTTGCTCGCTGAAGAACACGTGGGCCGCACCGGTGGTCGTGCGCGCGGGCCGCATCAGCCAGCGCACCGTGCGCGAAGCGTCCGGGTGCAGCTCGCAATAGTGCATGAGTAAGCCCAAGCTGAGCTGCCACGAGGACGCCACGCCTTCGCGCTCGTCGCCGTCGCTCACTCCCGCGTGCGTGAGCGAGACGGCCTGGCCGTCGAGCGCGAGCTCGACTCGGGTCGCTCCCTTGGCGAGCACGACGCGGCTTTCGGGGACGACTTCGAGCACGTCGAGCGTGAGCTCGACGCCGAGCGCAGGCCAGCGCAGCCAGAGCATCGAGCCGACGCTGACTTCCCCGTTCGCTTCGTCCGCCTGCCACGCCGTCATGCCCCGGGCGCTGCTGCAGGCCCGCCACACCCTGTCGCGCGGGGCAGAGATGGGCTGGGTCAAGCGAATTTCCCGGCTCAATTGCGCACCCGGTTTCTAGCCACGCTGCTTCTTTCCATCTCAGGCGCACGGGGTCCACCCGAAAACGTCTGCAGGTTGGGGATCGTCCTGGCCGGGCGTGGGGCGCCACCGTAAGTAGGACGGGTCACCGCGACGCGCTCGGCTCTCGCCTCTGGTCGCCGAACCGTCGGCGGCCCTGCACCCGGAAGGATCGACATGAAACGTTCCCTCATCGTGTCCTGCCTCTTGCTCTCTTCGGTCGTCGGTTGTGGTGCGTCACCGGAGGCGCTGCCCTCCGCCGCGGAAAGTTCGAGCGCGATCAAGGGCGGGCAAGAGGACTTCGAAGACGTGAACGTCGTCGGCATGTTCGCCATGAACGGGGGCATGTGCTCGGGCTCGCTGCTTGCACCGAATCTCGTGCTCACGGCTCGCCACTGCGTGTCGCCCATCACGCCGGACAACGGCGGCTCGGTCATCTGCGGAGTGTCCAAGTTTGGCCCCGCGTACGCAGGCACCGGGCTCTTCGTCTCGACCGATCAGCAACTGTCGCAGCAGGGCAAGTGGTTCAAGGGCGCAGAGGTGCGTGTCCCTCAAGAGAGTGACGATACCTGCGGCTATGACATTGCGCTGTTGATCCTGGCCGAGAACATCGACATCAAGCCACGCGTGCCCCGGATCGACTTGCCGGTCTTTGCCGGTGAGGCCTACTCCGCCGTGGGGTACGGTCAGCAAGGCACCGCGGGCTGGAGCGGAGGCGAGCGCATGGCGCTCGGTGGCCTCAGCGTGCAATGCGGGACCGGCGAGTGCGGTCATCCCAGCATCGACTCCAGCGAATTCTTGGGCGACACCGGGATCTGTCAGGGTGATTCGGGTGGGCCGGCCCTCGACGAGAAGGGCAAGGTCATCGGTGTGGTGTCCCGCGGTGGGGAGGGCTGCACGACGCCGATCTACGGTTCGGTGGTGTCGTGGAGCCAGTTCATCATCGACACCGCGAAGGACGCCGCGAAGATGGCGGGCACCGAGCCGCCGTTCTGGGCCCTCAGTGGGAAGAGCGATCCGGAAGAGCCGCCGCCGCCCCCGCCCCCCGGCACCGGCGGGAGCGGGTCCCAGGGCCAGAGCTGTGCCCAGGGGCAACCGTGCCCCAACGGCTACGCTTGCTTCACCGCGTCCACGCCCGAGGCCGCCACCTGCGCCCCGACGTGTGACCCGTCGGCGCCCTGTGCGGGAGGGCTCGAGTGTTCGTCGCTCGGCGTTTGCCTCGCGCCCAGCGCCGGCAACCCGCAGGGCGCTGATAGCGGCGGCGGATGCTCCATGGGCGGCGACCGCGGCCCGGTGAAACCCGTGCCGTGGGTCTTCGCGACGCTGGGACTGTGTATTGGCATCGCGCGCCGGCGGCGCGCGTGAATCTGATTCGATGACTTCGGTGGAGCTGAGGGGGATCGAACCCCTGACCTCCGCATTGCGAACGCGGCGCTCTCCCAGCTGAGCTACAGCCCCGAGAAGGGACCGCGAGGGTATCCGCGGAACTCGACCTGTCAACCAAATCCTTCGTCCCGGTGCTCGGTCAGCACCGTTGACCCCCAGAGCCCGGTGGTTATCTTCCGAGCCATCCCGCGGCAGAACTCTCGGAACGCCGCGGGGTGCGAGGTTTCACGCCGCGTGGGTCAATCTCGACCGCAGGCCTGCGGCTCGCCGAAGCATTAGGAGAACAGATCGTCATGGGCAAGATCATCGGCATCGATCTCGGAACGACGAACAGCGTCGTCGCGGTCATGGAGGGCAAGGAGCCCAAGGTCATCGTCAACGAAGAGGGCGCGCGCCTCACTCCGTCGGTGGTGGCGTGGGACGAGAAGGGTGAAATCCTCGTCGGCACCATCGCGAAACGCCAGGCGGTGACCAACCCCGAAAACACCGTGTACTCGGCCAAGCGCTTCATCGGTCGCCGCTTCGACGAGGTCGAGCAAGAGCGGAAGCGCGTTCCTTTCAAGGTGGTGAGGGCAACAACGGTGACGTCGGCATCGAGGTGCGCGGCAAGGTCATGGCTCCGCCCGAGGTGGCGGCGAAGGTCCTCCAGAAGCTGAAGAAGGCCGCCGAGGACTACCTGGGCGAGAAGGTCACCGAGGCGGTCATCACCGTGCCCGCCTACTTCAACGACTCCCAGCGACAGGCCACCAAGGACGCTGGCAAGATCGCGGGCCTCGAGGTGAGGCGCATCATCAACGAGCCGACGGCGGCGGCTCTGGCCTACGGCCTGGACAGCAAGGCCAACGAGGTCATCGCCGTCTACGACTTCGGCGGCGGCACCTTCGACATCTCGATCCTCGAAGTGGGCGACAACGTCGTGCAAGTCATCGCGACCCACGGCGACACCCACCTCGGCGGCGACGACGTCGACCACCTGATCATGGAGTGGCTGATCGGCCGAGTTCCGGAAGGACACCGGGATCGACATCTCCGAGGACAAGATGGTCATCCAGCGCCTGAAGGATGCGTCCGAGCAGGCGAAGATCGAGCTCTCGAACAAGAGTCGAGACCACCATCAACCTGCCCTTCCTCACCGCCGACGCGAGCGGCCCGAAGCATTTGCAGAAGCAGCTCACCCGCGCGCGCCTCGAGCAGATGATCGCGCCGCTGGTCGAGCGAACCATGACGCCGGTGAAGAAGGCCCTCGACGACGCCAAGAAGAAGGCCAGCGACATCGACGAGGTCGTGCTGGTCGGAGGCTCGACCCGCATTCCGCTCGTGCAAGAGACGGTCAAGAAGTTCTTCGGCAAGGACCCTCACAAGGGAGTCAACCCGGACGAGGTCGTGGCGATCGGCGCCGCGGTTCAGGGCGGCGTCCTCGGCGGTGAAGTCCAGGACGTCGTGTTGCTCGATGTCACACCGCTCAGCTTGGGAGTCGAGACCCTGGGCGGCGTGATGACGGTGATGATTCAACGCAACACCACCATCCCGACCCAGAAGAAAGAGGTCTACTCGACCGCGGCCGACGGCCAGACCAGCGTCGAAATCCACGTGCTGCAGGGCGAGCGGGCCGAGGCGCGCTACAACCGGACCCTCGGCAAGTTCCACCTCGAAGGCTTGCCGCCGGCGCCACGCGGCATCCCCAAGGTCGAAGTCACCTTCGACATCGACGCCAACGGCATCTTGGCGGTGACCGCCAAGGACATGGCGACGGGCAAGGATCAGCGCATCACCATCACCGCCAACAGCGGCATCAGTGACGACGACATCAACCGGATGGTCAAAGAGGCAGGCGAGCACGAGGCGGACGACAAGCGTCGCCGCGACGAAATTGAGCGGCGCAACAAGCTCGACAACCTCTGCTACACCTTGGAAAAGCAGATCAGCGAGAACAAGGAGAAGCTCCAGGGAGCTGACGTCTCCAGCCTCGAGGGCCTGATCAAGGAGGGCCGTTCGGCCATCGAGAAGCAGGACGACGCTCAGGTCCAAGACGTGCTCGGCCGTCTCGAGAAGGAGGCCTACGCGATGGCCAGCAAGCTCTACGAGTCGGCGGGAGCCGGAGGAGCCGCCCCGGGCGCCGACGGCGCCGACGGCGCCGACGGACCCAAACCGAATGCGGACAAGAAGAAGGGCGACGTCATCGACGCCGAGTTCGAAGAGACGAATTAGTAGCCGTCAGTGCCCGCGGCCCCTCGAAACGTCGAAGTTCTGATCGTCGGCGGCGGTCCCGCCGGCATGGCCACTGCGCTATTTCTCGCGCACGCCGTGCCGGCGCTCACCGACCGCATGCTGGTGGTCGATTCGGAGCATTTCCCGCGGGAGAAATTCTGCGCCGGTGGAGTCGGCGCCCGCGCGGACAAATTGCTTGGGTCCATCGGTGTCAGCGTGGATGTGCCGAGCGTGTGGGTGAACGGCATAGCGTTCCGCGCCATGGGGCGTACGACCGTCGTTCGCGAAGACGACATTGGCCGCGTCGTGCGCCGCGTGGAGTTCGATCACGAGCTCGTGCGCATCGCTGAGCGGCGCGGCATCCCCTTCGCGGGCGGGACCCGCGTGCTCGGGCTCGCTCGCACCGCGACCGGATACCGGGTCGAGACCAGCTCCGGCCCGATCCACGCCCGGGTTTTGATCGGCGCGGATGGTGTGCGCAGCGTCGTCCGGCGGACCCTCGGCTTTCAAACCGCTCGATATCGGGCGCAAGCCATCGAAGTCGACACGGAGCCGGTCGAGTCGGACTTGCCGCGTGACGTTCTGCTCTTCGACGCCAGTCATCGGGAGCTTCCGGGGTACTATTGGGACTTCCCGACGCTCGTCGACGGCCGCGAGATGGTCGTTCGTGGCGTGTACATCTTGCGGCCGACGGACGGACCGGCGGTGATCGAAATCCAGTCCGTGCTCCAGCTCGAGCTCGAGCGCCGCGGCATCGATCTCGCAAAGCTGAAGAAGAAGCGCTACGCAGAGCTGGCCTTCGATCCGCACGTGCCCGTCTCGCGCCCCCACGTGCTCTTGGTCGGGGAGGCCGCAGGAATCGATCCCGTCACGGGCGAGGGGATCGCGCAGGCCATCTACTACGGCGCCGCCGCCGCCAAATACCTCGCGGAGAAGCTGGCGGTTCGCGACTTTGGGTTCGAAGACTGGCCCAGCACGATTCGTCGAAGCTCCATCGGACGGGATCTCATCGTGCGTACGCTGGGTGTCGGGCTCTTCTATGGCCCGCCCCGCGCGAACGTGGAGGCGTTCCTCCATGCCTCTCCGGAGTTTATCCGGGTCGGCTGCCAGCACTTCGGAGGGAAGCCCTGGTCCACCGCGGGGCTGTTCCGTTCCAGCGGGCGGGCCCTCCTGCACACCGCGCGGTATTTTGCCGGACACACGCCGGTCCGGTCGGACGACGCGTCCGGCGAGGCGCGCTGAGCCGGCCGGCGAGCCGCGTTGGGTGGCCCCATGGGGCGTTTCAGCGCATCGCGGAGCGTGTATAAATCGCCGCCGTCATGACTCGACCCCTCAACTCCCTGCTGCTCGCCAGCTCATTGGTCCTGCTGGCCTGCGGGCCACAAACCCCCGCGCAAGCCCCCGGAGGTCCCGCCAAGGTCACCGGACCCGGCGGCATCGCCACGGGTCCCACGCCTGACCTGACCCCGGTCCCGGCACCGCAGGGGCTCGTTGCCGTGGGCCGCCTGGGCAACCCCGCCCAGGCCATCGACACCATCGCGAGCTGGGCGAAGTTCCCCATCGACGTGCGCGCGATGGTCCGGAAGGGCGATCCGGAGATGGCTCAGCTCTTGGTGTTCGACGCGCCCGTCGAGATCGCCGTCGCTCTGGACGACAAAGGGATCGGTGATTTCCCTCAGCCCTTCGTCGTGGTCTCCGTCGGAGTGAACTCCGTCGATGGCGTCGTGAACTTCGCCAAGCGACATCGTCAGTCGGCCCGCATGTTGCGGCCCGGCGTGTACCTGATCAAGAAAGGCGAGGGCGGCCCGGCGTGTGCTGTCGCCGCTTCCGTCGGAAAGTCTCCGGCCCGACTCGTGTGCGGAGATCGTGAAGAAGACGTGGACGCGCTCTTGTCGTACGCGACGCGCGGGCTACCGACCGAGGCGCTCGGGAAATCCGATCTGCACATCGAGATCCAGGCCGAGCCGCTCCGTCGCCGATACGCCAAGGAGCTCCGTCAGCTTCGGACCATGGCCATGCCCTTCATCATGAGCGAGCTGTCGCTCGACAGTCCGCGCTTCGACCGCGCGTTGGCCGATGCGGCGCACGGTATGGCCGATGAAGTCCTCGCGCTTGCCGAGGACGTCGACAAGATCCGGGTCGAATCCGGCATCGACAAGGCGGGAGGCCTCGTCAACACCACGGTCAGCCTCAAGTTCAGAGCGCAGAACTCGTGGACCGTCCAGACCATGCTCGATGCGGGCAAACGCGGAAAAGGCGCGCCCGAGAAGTTCTGGAAGCTGCCCAAGGAGGCCGAGATGGCCACATTTGGCGTTGGCGCCAGCGCCAAGCGCTACGACGCGATCCGCAAGACGTTGAGCGAACTCATCGACGGTGCCCTGGAGAAAGAGCGGGTCCCGCGCAAAGTGCGCGACCAGATCTCCGAGCTGATGCTCGAGACTTGGACGACCGAAGGGGAAGTGGTCTATGCCCACGGCGACGTCGCGTCGACCGCGGCTGTCGCTCCCAAGGGCGAAGGCGCGCTGGTGCGCGAACGCATCCGTTCGTATCTCGGCTGGTATGTGATCGGCATCGACGAGAAGCCCGCGAAGTACAAGGGATACCTCGACAGGCTGGTCAAGCTCTACAACGACGCTCAACTTCGGCAACTGCTCGACAAGCAGCTGAAGGTCAAGGCCAAGGACCTGCCCAAGCTGTCGTCGCGGCCGTCACGCGCGCCCGGCATGCCACCGGGGTCCATCGTCTATGAGCTGAACCTTCCGAGCGCATTCTTCGCGAAGATGGACGGCAAGGTGAGCGCACCGAAGGTCGCCACGCCAGCGCTCTCCGTGGTGATGATCCTCGTCCCCGACGGCGACAGTTCGTGGGTCGGGCTGTCCGCAGACGAGAAGTCCGTGACCGCGAAGCTCATCGAAATGCGCAAGGGAACGAGCACGCTCGCCGGCCGGGAGGGCATCGCTCCCCTGAAGACCTCGAAATCCGTCTCCGGCGGGTTCTTCACCATCGGTAACCTCGCGAAGAGCCTCGCGACCGCGATGAACGACTCCGGTCTTGGCGATCACCTCAAGGCACTCACCCTCATGCCCCATCACGGTGAGACGCCCATGTTGATGTGGACGACGGTGACCGGCGGCGCGACGCCATCGATGGAGTGGACCTTCCGCGTACCGAAGGCGGTGGTCGAGGACATTGGCGCCATCGCGCCCAGCTTCGCGGCGTCCCGCCGCGACCGGAACCTCGAAGTCCCCGAGGCGGGCATGCCAGAGCGGCCCGTGATGCCCTAGGGCCAAAACGCGGGGGTTGTCGCCGGTTCGCCGGTCGGAAACTTGGCAGACGGGTCGCGTCCGTGTGAGCACAGGTCGTACGATGTACGCCCTTAGCCGACATGTAGGCGCTGCGATTGGCTTTCTCGCTGCGCTTTTGGTGCCCGCTGGGGCCCAGGCCTGGGTCGAGACCGCCACTCAGGCCCACGTCGTGACCCTCGACGTCGAGCGCGACGGTAGCGCGACGGTCTCCCACGAGATCGTGATCCGGGTGAAGGGCGGCCCGCTGATGGCCATCGAGCTCGACGGGGTCGACGCCGACGCCGCTCCGATGCCGGATGCGACCGTCGCCTCAGCCGAAGGGACGAGCCAAGCCATCCCGCTGCTGCTCGAGAGGCGCGACGACGGGACGCTCCGAGCCGAGGTCGATCACGCCAAAGGCGTGAGCCGTGGAAAGTACGTCTTCAAGCTCGCGTATCGCACACGCCTCGCCGATCGCGGAATGATCCGCCAGCACGGATCGATGGCCGAAGTGCGCTGGGTCGCGCCGCGATCGACTGACGGCGTGGACTCGGCGCGAGTTCTGTTCCGCTTGCCTCCCGGCGGCAGCGAACCGCGGCTGCCCGAAAGCGACGAAGAGTCGGGCGGGACGTTTCTCTCGAACTTGCGACGCACCGGCGACAAAGACGAGCTCGACATCGTGAGGCCGCATGTTGCCAAAGGGGAACCGGTGGTGTGGCGTGTGCTCGCCAGCCCAAAGGCCTTCGACGCCTTCGGCCACGAGGAGCTCTCGCCCACGCTTGCCGATGTCCGGCCAAGCGAAGGTGAGCGGCCACGGGATCGACTCGTGGGCATTGCCCTGCTGGTGGGAGTGGCGCTGCTGTTCGCGCTGATCGTGTTCGCCAAGTGGCGCATGGTTCATCGCGCCTGCCAGGCTCGAAACGTCCAGCCGAGAGCCCTCGTGCCCCTTCCTGCCGCGCCGCGGGCGGTGCTCGCCGGCGCGTGCCTTGCCGGCGCCGTGGCGTTGGTCCTGAACACGAACTTGGCGACGCCGGCCGGAGTGCTGCTCACGCTCTCGATCGTGCTGGCCGCTCACGTCACGCCGCGCGGGATCTCGTCGCCGCGACGCCCGGGGCGGTGGCTTCCGCTCAGTGACGAAGAGGCATTTCTGCCGCGGGAGCCGGCCCTGCCGGGTCGCTGGCTCGACGCCGGGACGCTCCCCGGGTTTGCGGTCTTTCTGCTGCTCGCGAGCGGCGTCGCGGTGGCGAGCGTCTATCTGTTCTTGCGCTCGCCCTACCACGGGATCTGCGCCGCCCTCGGGTCTGCCGTGCTCTTGCCGATCTTCTGCACCGGTCGCGCGGGCGAGCTGCCACCGCACGCGGCGAGCCGTCCGGCGCCGCTTCTCGCTTGGCTTGCGGCGCGGCTGCGCCAAGACCCTCAGCTGAAGGTCGTGCCGTGGGCGAGGATCCCTGAAGGCGAAGACAGCCCCGACGAGCTCCGTCTATTGGTGATGCCGCGACGCGCGAAGGCGGGACTCGCTGCCGTCGAATTCGGAATCGAGTACCAGAGCGCCCTCGGTGGGAGTGTCGCCTTGCCCTGGGTCATGCTGCGGGCCGCCGAGGGGTCTCCCGCGCAGGCGGCATTGCCGCGCACGGTGACCTGGGCCCGCGGGCGCAAACCGGAGGAGAGAACGGCAGTCGTCCGCCCCAAGTTGCCGACGCGCGCCCTGTGCCTCGCTTTGATTCGGTCGGTCACGGCCACCGTCGCAGAGCGCGCGGGTGCACGACCGAAACCGAATCAGCCGGCGATCAAGCTCTCCATGTCGGCCGGGAGCGCTTCGTCGAGGGCGAAACCAGCGATGGTGTCGTCGCCCGCCCAGGCGATGTAGCTGGCGTGCAGCGCGTGACGTTCCCCAAGCTCCGGCGCCTGGCGCCCGCCGTAGGTCGCGTCGCCGATCAGCGGATGTCCGATGGATGCGAGGTGGGCGCGGATCTGGTGCCGCAGCGCCCGTGACACGGTGAGCTCGATCAACGCCAGGGCGCCTTGGCGACGCACGACGCGGTAGTTGGTTGCTGCAGGGCGAGCGCGATTCTTGCCGGTCCTCGGCGTGAGACCTTCGTCCACCAGCACTCGTTTGGGGTTCTTGCGATCGGGTGCGATCGGCGCGTCGATGACGCCCGCCTCTCCGAGACCCTCGGCGTCCACGATGGCCAGGTAGCGTTTGGTCATGGCGCCTTCGCGCAAGGCCAAGTGGAGGCGATTGAAAGCGTCTACGCTTCGAGCCGCCACGATCAGGCCCGAGGTCTGGGTGTCGAGGCGATGCAGCAGCCCCGGCTCTCGCGGCGAGTGTCCGACATCCGCCATTTCCGGGTAGTGCCCGAGGAGAGCGCCCGCCAGCGTCCCGCTCTCGCCCCGGAGCGGCGCGCTGGGCTGTCCCGCGGGCTTGGCCACGATGACGCAGTGTGGGGTCTCGAGGCGCACGGCGAGCCGAGCCTCGGGTTCCGGCGAGGCTCGATCGTCGCCCTCGATGCTGACCGCGATCTCGTCACCCTCGCGGGCGGGCTCCCCTTTGGGGACGCGTCGACCCGACACAACCACGTTTCCGGTGGAGAACAGCTCGGCAACCCGCCGGCGGCCGAGATCGGTCCGCGCGACGACCAGCTTGTCGATGCGTTGGCCCGCCTCACTCGCGGACACAGTGAACGTGAGTGTCTTCACCAAAGGCCCTGAACACCGCCACCGTAGACCGGTTCGCGACGCCCGTCACGGGCAACACTCTCGGCGACCACTCCGCCGTAGGGCGCGACCCAGGGTCCTTGGTCGGATGTTGCGCCCTTGTCGCTCGGCTCGGTCATGAAGTAAGCGACGAGGCCACCTGCGACGAAGCCAGCGGTCACGCTGCCCACCCACGCGCGATCCTTGCCTTCGGTCTGTTCTTCACCAAAGACCAGCGGACTGGCCGCGGCGGCTCCGGTGAGCCCGCCGAGCACGACCCCCAGGTCGATCAGCAGCACCCGGTAGGACGAGACCGAGAGTTGGGTGGCGACGGCACCCGCGACCAGCACCCCCGCGCCGGCGCCATATCCCATGCCCAGCGTCGGCGTCTTGTCCGTGCGACCCTCGAACGCGAGCTGCGCCATGCCGCCCAGGGCCATGCCAAACGCGCCTCCGGAGTGGGTCAGCGTCGCCCCGCCCTCTCCCATGCCTCGGAAGGTGAGGGCCGTCGTGGCCAGAGTCATGCCCGCCCCCGCGCCGACGAGCCCGTACACGAAGCGATCGTCCTTGGGGTCGACGGCGTATCCGTCCGCCAACAGGTAGCCGGCGCTGAGCGGCCACCACGCGCCCGCCGACAAGAACCAGGCGTCGCCCAGGCCGACATCCCACTCGTCCGCGACGATCATCGACGCGCCGAGCCCGATGCCCGCGCCCAGCGCGATCAGCGGGTAGGTGAGCCGGTCATCGTCCGACCCGCTGGCGCGTTGCAGCGACAGCCCAACGTAGCCGCCAAAGGCCGCCGAGTTCAGTGCCAAGACCGCGCGGCCCGCCGAGCGCGCCGGCATGATCAGCTTGCTGGGCGGAGCGGGCGTCGTCGGCGAACCCTCACCGACCTTCGCCTCGTCAGCGGAGCCACGGCCAGCCTGAACCACGTCGCGCGTCATGACCAACGCGCGCACCGCGACCTCTCGCGGCGTGACGTCTTGGGTCCGGACCAGGAGCACCTTCGAACCCGGGGCCACAGCGACGATGTGCAGGCGTAGCTTGTCGCCGTCGAAGGCGAGTCGGGGCGAGATCACCCAGCTGGCCGCGGCACGCGCTACCAAAGCGTCCTCCGAGAGTGTGCGCGCGTTGGGAGCAGACCGATCCGACACATCGAGCCGAAGCCCGAGATCTTGCACGGCTTCGGTCACGATGGCGTCGAGCTGACGCGCCCAGCGCGCCAGCGTCGAAGCATCCTCGGCGTCAGGCCGGCGGAACTCCGGCAGCGTGTTGGGGGAAGCGGCTACCGGGATCACCGTGGGCAGCAAGACCACTTCGTCCTGATCGGCGCCCGCCGAGGCGGCCCAACTCGCCAGCGCGAGGCCCATCGCTGCGGCCTTCAGGGCGTGTCGAGCGCGGGCCATGCCGCCTTCAGAACATGACGGTAGCGTTGAGCCAGGCGTCGAAGGCGTGAGAGTCGTCGACCTTGAAGCGACGCCCTGGCGTGTTGATGGTCGGCCGATAGTTGGGGTTTGGAATGCCGGTGGCGGAGTACCCCGACTGGGTCGTGCTCTTGCACGGCCCGGACTTCCGAATGTCGTCCGAGAAGTCCGGGTTGCAGGCCTGATCGAAGGTGATCAGGTGGCTTTGCACCAGCGTGTAGCCGCCGCCGAGGCTGAACTTCACGTACTCTCCCGCCTGCCAGGTCAGCTCCGTGCTCAGCGTGTAGACGCCGTGCTGCTGAACGTCGGTGAGGCCGGTGGTGTAGACGCGCTGCGAGTTTGCATCCACCACCGAGCGCGGGTTGGTGGGCCCGTCTGCCTGGTTCGGGTCGAAGGCCGGGTTTTCGCGATACGAGGCGTAGGTCGGCATGCGCAGGCTCGGCGCGTCGCTCGATCCGAGGGCGTCGTAGAGTTCGGAGTAGTCCCGTCCTTCGGTGCGGTAGGTCCCGGTGAAGCGGAAGTCGATGGTGACCCGCTGGAACTGGTCCCGGATCTCCCAGGGGATCACGTTGAGCCCCATGATGATGCTGCCCGCGAGGGGCGGGTGGTTCACCAGGGAGCCCTTGAGATCCGTCGTGCCGTACTCGCTGTCCTCGTTCTGGAACTCGAATAGCGCTTTGAAGCCCGCGTAGGGCTCGATGTACTTGATTCGCTTCGAAAGATAGGTGTGAACCTCGAGCCCCGTCGTCCCACGGCTCACGCCGGGGTCGCGCTCGCCCAGATCTCTGCCTTCGAGCTCGTCTCCGGACGCACTGTCGATGACGTCGCGCACGCCGTTGCGATTGATATCGGACGGGTGCGCGCACTTCTTCTGAGGACCGGGTTGGTTCAGGCCGTTGGCGTTGGTGCTGCAGGCGCGCATCGGCTCGGAAACGCTGAAGCGCCCCTCGAAGCCGATGACCCAGGTGGGCTTGGTCAGATCGCGGAACTGGTTCATCACGCCGAAATCGAGCCCGACGGCCAGGTACTCGATGCCACTGCGGGTCGGCGACTCGAAGGGCAAGCGGAACAGTTGCTCGCCCGGGCCCCCGGCCAAGGCGACCGATTGTTGTTTGTCGCTGCCGTCGAGGCCCTCGAGCTTGCGCTTGTTCGACAGGATGATCGGCAAGCGGAAGACGAGTTGGATGTCCTTGAACACGCCGATCGCGGCCCTCGTGTTCAGGCGACTGGTCGTCTCCGAGTACTGAGCGACGTTCATGTCGTCGGAGGTGAAGCCGCCGGAAGTGAGCCCCGCCTGGTTCACCGCGCTTTCGCGCCGGATCTTCGCGCTCTTCCAGGTGTGCTGATAGCCGAGCGAGAGGTGCAGGTCGAAGGGGTCGTCCTCGTCGAAGGCGTCGACCACTTGGGTGACCTCGGCCGGTTCGCGCAACACCGATGGTTCGGTGACCTTGCGAGGTTCTTCCGCGTTGGCCGTACCGGCCGCCAGGTAGACAGCGATGGCGAGCCCCGCCAGAGGCCGCATCGCGTCGAGACTATCCCTACGAAGACTCATCGACGTCGCCCGTAGCGGACGCTAGCGGTGCGGGACCGAAACTGTCAACGACGCATCAATGCCCCGAGCTTTCTGGGGCCGGCGCGCCGGGGGTCCCGAGGGACTGCCAGCGGCGATCTGCCGTGGCGACGCGGCCCTCGTGCCCCGCTCGCCTGTCGGCATCCGGCTCCCCGTGGGCCGCGGCCCGGGCCGCGCCGCAGGCGCCACGGGCCGCCCTGCGGGCCACCAGGTGGGCGGCGGCTCGGTCACCCAGCGTCCCCCCGTCCGTGGCGGCGGGAGCCAGAACGGCCCGGGCGAGGGCTTCGGCAGCCCCCGCGGCGGCCTCGCAGTCCTCGATCAGAACCTCGAAGCGCGACGCACCGGTCAGCACCGCCTTGGCGCCGGCTCCACCGAGCTTTTCGGGTCCCTGGCGGGTCACGGCCTTGGCGGGCCGAATCCACGCCTCGCCTTTGCCGGACTTGACCTCGACCTTGGTCTTGGACGCGCGGATAGTCAGCTGGGCATCCCCAAAGCTCACGCTGCCGAGGGGGGTGAAGACGATGACCTCTGCGCCGGGGCGCGCACCAGCCCCCGCGGTCGTCTCCACGACGCCCTCGGTGAGCAGGACCTCTTCCTCGCCGCCCAGGCAGGGCAGGGCCACGCCAGGGCCTCTCAAGGTCAGCTCGCGGGTGCTCACGGTGTGACGGACGCTGATTTCGGAACCCTTGGCGAGTTCGATCCACTCGGTTCCGTAGATGACGCCGCCGTTCGGGACCGGACCGCTCTTGGTCTTCACGTCCCCCGTCAGGGTCAGAACCCGGCAGCCCGGCTGCGTCGCAGCTGGAACCCGCGGGGGCCTGGGCGGACCGCTCGCCACCGCGCTCGCGCTCGGTGTCGGGGCGGCGCTGGGGCCGACGGCCGCGCTCGGTGCCGTGGGCTTCGGCTCGGGATCACAGCCTCCGAGGGTCGCGATCGCCAAGGGCAGTACCCAAAAGCCAGTGCCTTTCACGACTGGCCACCGGGGTTTCGGAGGGATTTCGGCGGGGGGGGATCAGCAAAGTCTTCCGGTTCTCGTCGTCGTCGTCGTCGAAGATCTCGGAGGTGATGTCCTCGGCGAGCTCCTCGCGGGCGTGGTCGAGTTCGCGATTGGTTTCCGCCAGGCGATCGGAGAGCACGCCAAGGAACTGCCAGAGCAACTTGACCGCGAGCTGGTGCTCCTTGCGCAAGATGTCGAAGAAGTCCACGCGGCGGATCACCATCAGCTCGCTGTCGCCGTCGCTGATGACCGTGGCGGAGCGCGGCTGCGCGCGGATCAGGGCCATTTCTCCGAAGTGTTCGCCCTGCTTGAGCGTCGCGAGCGGGGTGCCGCCGCGCTGGACCTTCACTTGACCGCCGAGCACGATGAACAGCTCTTCGCCGCGGTCTCCCTCCTTGATCACGCGCTCGCCGTTCTTGAACGTGACCACGTCGGTGACCTCTTGCACCCGCAACAGGTCGCGCTCGCCCAGCATGCGAAACAGCGGCATTCTCGCCAAGATATCGTGCTTGAGCTGGAGCCGTTGAGCGCGCGCGTCGTCGCGCACCTCGACGTCTCCCACCGTCACGATGATGGCCGTGATGTTGTCGCCACCCCCGCGGGTGTTGGCCGCGTCGATCAGCGATTTCACCGCGGCCTCCGCGTCGCGGTTGCTGAGCAGCTTGCCGAGCTCAGCGACCTCGTCGGCCTCGAAGTACATGCTCAGACCATCGGTGCACAAGAGGAAGCGATCGCCCGCGACGATGTCGATCACCAAGGTGTCGGGCTCGCAGTGCTCGTAGACGCCGACCGCACGCGTGACGGCGTTCTTCTGAGCCAGCAGCTTCTCCGCCTTTTCTTTGGGCAGCTTCTTCTTCTTGATCAGCTCGTTGTAGACGTTGTGGTCTTCGGTGAGTTGCTGAATGGCGCCGTTGCGCAACATGTAGCAGCGGCTGTCGCCGACGTAGGTCACGAAGGCCTGGTGCCCTGCCACCAGGATCGAGACCAGCGTCGTTCCCATGCCGCGCTTGGCCGAGTCCTTCACCGCCTCGGCATGCACGCGGTTCGACGCGCGGTTCACCGAGAACTCGAGCATGTTGATGATGTCGCGCTTGCTCACGCGATCGACGCCGACTTTGCCCGCGATGTAGTCATTCACGAGGTCGAACTCGCGTTTGACCTCCTCGTGAACGGTGCGCACGGCGATGGCGCTCGCCACCTCGCCGGCAGCGTGTCCGCCCATGCCGTCACAGACCACGTACAGGGCGAGCTTCTTGTCGACGAGGAAGTTGTCCTCGTTGTGGTCGCGCTGACGTCCGACGTCGGTCAACGCAGCGAATTGGGCGACGCCACTCTCGGTCACGGCGGGGACCATAGAGTGTCTTGCACTGCGATGGAACAGCGACGGCGAGCCGATCTGTTAGAGCGCGGGCTCCAGGGCTTCGAAAACGCTGGCGGCGCCCCCATGGGCCACGACCACGTGGTCGAGCAGCGGCACCCCGACCAGCTCACAGGCGGCGGCCAGCGCTCGAGTCATGTGCAGGTCTTCCGGGCTCGGCGTCGGATCGCCGCTCGGATGGTTGTGAACCAAGACGACGGCGCTCGCCGCCTCGCGCAGGGCCGGCGTCAAGACATCTCGGGGCGTGAGGGCGCAGCCGTGGGCGCCGCCGCGAGCGACGCGGCGGGCCGCCTTGAGCACGTTTCTGCCGTCGAGACACAGGAGCCAGACCTCTTCGTGCTCGAGATGCGACAAGCGCGGCGCTGCCCAGAGTTCGACGGCGCCGAAGCTGCCCAGCGCGTCACGGCGCGTGCGCTTCGACGCTGCGTTCAGGCGTCGACCGAGTTCGAGGGTGGCCACGACGCGCAGCGCCCGGTCTGCGCGCACCTTGGCTACCAGCGCGATGTCCCGGGCCGTCATCTTGGCGATGCCCTCGAGTCCACCGGCGTGGTCGAGCAATCGCGCGGCCGGTGTCAGCGCGCCTTCGGCCTTCGCCGGGCCGATCAACAGCGACAACAGCTCGACGTCGCCGCGTTCGGTCGGTTCGGGGGGCGGTGGCGTGAGATCGAACACGACCAGGGAGGAGCGCTGCATGGGCGCCTCAAGAGCACGCCGTGTGCCAAGCGCCGGACGCGCAGATCCCTGCGCTCGTGGCGCCAAGGGTCACGCCGTGGCCACGCCAACTTCGCCGATCGGGGCGGGTTGCCGAGAAGATCCGGCTGGCGATTGGCCGGCGATTCACTCGACCCCGGCCACGTCCTCCGGGTCCAGCAAGGCGACGAAGGCGGCGAAGGCCTCGTCGACGCGGCCGGTTTCCCGCGAATCGAAGGTGATCTTGGTCTTGTACGCCGCGTCGAACCACTTTGGATACGAGCCGACGTCGACGCCGGGGTGGGCCGCCACGATCTCGTCGAGCAGCGGCTTGAGCTTTCCCTCGTCCAGCCGCGTCAAGACGGCCCGCGAGTGGAACGCCGCTGGACCGCGCACCCAGGCGCGCACGACGCCGAGCTTCATCCGGAATATCTGCGGAACACCTGGCAGGACCCAGACGTTGCGCATCACGACGACGGGCCAACGGTCATCTTCCGTGGTCGCGAGGGTCGCGCCGTCGGGGATCAATGCCATGCGCAAGTGGTGGTCCGTGCAGCGCTCGCCGTAGGCCGCGCGCAGCATAGTGGCCATCGACTCGTCGATCCGAGCCTGGACGCCGAAGGCCTTGGCCACCCCGTCGATGGTCAGGTCGTCGTGGGTGGGCCCCACACCGCCGCTGGTGAAGACCAGGTCGTGCGACCCGCTCTCGTGGGCCACTTCTTTCGCGATTAGATCCAACTCGTCGGGGATCATCACCACCCGGCGCAAGCCAATGCCCAAGACCCGCAAGGTCTTGGCGAGTTCCACCAGATTCGCCTCGTGGACTTTGCCGCTCAACAGCTCGTTGCCAATCAGGACGACGGCGGCGCTCTCGGCAATGAGCGGACTCATGTTCGGCTTGCTGGACACGGATGCGACCGCTGCTCACTCGGTCGGATGCACTTCCACCACCGGATTGCCTGCTTCGTCGAGCGAGAGCAGCTCTTCCACCCGACGCTCGGCCTGCTCGAGCCGGGCTTGCGAAGTGCGGGCGAGTCGGACGCCTTCTTCGAACAACTCCAGGGACCGCTCCAGGGCGAGCTCGCCGGACTCGAGCTGCTCGACGATCTCTCCGAGGCGCCCGAGGGACGCCTCGAAGTTGGGTTCAGACTCCGTGCTGGCGCCGCGTCGCTTCTTGGGTTCCGGGCTCATGGCTCGTGCTGTCTCCTCAGGGGACCGCAGCCTGGCTCTCGTCGGGGTCGGCGGCAACCCGCAGCGTGATGGGGCCCTCCGGCAGGCCCATCAAGAGCACCTGCCCGTCGGGGTCGGCGACCACAGGAAGCGCCGCTCCGCTCGAGGTCCCGATCCGAGCCTGGGCCGGGCGTTTCGCGGCCTCACCGCTGGCCGCGAGCGTGAGCCACAGACCCGAGCGGCCCCGCGGCAGCGGCGAGAGGCGGGCGCCATTCAGCGACAGACGCGCGGCGCTGCGCACCCGCTCGTCGCCGTCGAGGTCTGCGGCTAGCTCGAGCGTGCGCAGCCTCGAGCGGTCGCTGCGACGACTGAGTGCCGTCACCACGGCGTGCCGCACGTCCGCATCTTGTTCGAAGCGGTAGATTTCCCGCAGCAGACCCACGGCCGAGGCCTCCCGGCTGTCCGCGAGCCCGAGGGCGATGTGAGCGCGAATGAGCGGATCACCGCTCTTGGAGAGCCTTTCGATCTGCGGGCGCTCGGCTTCCGAGTCTCGAGTGGCGAGCGCCTTGGCGGCGAGCGCGGCTGCGGCGCCGCCGTTCTCGACGAGTTCGACGACCACCGCGGTCGGAACCCGAGCGGCGCTCGACTCGCTCAGCAAGCTGATGGCCAGCGCGGTGCGCGTGAGCGAGTCCTGCTCGGTTGCCAGGCGCTGGGCGGCAGCGCTCGCCGCCGGCTCGCTCATCGCGGCGCGTGCCGCCGCTCGCACGACCACGAGATCGCTGCGCCCGAGCAAAGTCCGGGCGTGGTCGGCGTTGCGGCTCGCGATGCCCCAGGCTCCCGCCGCTCGATCTGCGGGATCTGCGGAAACGATCAGCGTGCGCAGGGCGCCGTCGATGTCGGCGACGCGTTCGCCGAGCAAGAGTTCACGCACGACCGCCGCTCGAGCCGCCGCCCGAAGCGTGGTGCGAGTCGCGAGCGCCCGCGCGATGAGATCGCGGGCCACCGGGCCTGGGCAGGTTGCCAGGGCATACGCCGCCGCATTTCCATGGCTCACGCTTTTCAGCTCTTTGGACAAGCGGCGGGCGGCGGCCGGCGTTCCCAGGCGACCGATGGCGCCGAGCAGCACCGGGGCGCTGCCCGCATCTGCCCGAGCCAGGCGTTTTTCCAGCGCTGGCAGCAGCTCCGGCGAGCGCGCAATGGGCACCAGCTCCAGCGCCGCTTCGACCGTCTCGGCGTTTGCCAGCAGTGACTCGAGGGCGCGACCGGCTTCGGGCGCCCGAGACGAGACCAGGATCCGAGTCGCCGCGACGAGCAGCTGGGTGTCGCTCTTGTTCTTCGCCCGCCACTGACGGGCGAGCGCGACCGTCTCGTAGTCGCCGAGGCGAGTCAGCGTGATGGCAGCGCGTCCTCGGATCTCCGGCGAACCGTGCTTGACCCAGCTGCGCAGCGCGGAAAACGCGCGTTGATCTCCCAACGCGTCGATGGCGTCCACCAGAGCGCGTGTCGGCGCTCCGCGAGCGGACACGATGGGTTCGAGGCTCCGTGGCGGGTGCGCGACGATCGCGCGGCCGGCAGAGGCAGCGATGGGACCCTCTTGGCGCAGGGCCTTGCCCAGGATCTCGAGGGCCTCCCGGTGTGCGGACCGCGCCAGCGCGAGCGCCGCCGTATCCCGGACCATGATCTCGCCAGCGTCGTCTGCCCGCCCCGAGGAAGCGCTCGCCATCGCGCGAGCCAGCGCCTGGCGCGGACCCGGTTCACGCGCGTGCTTGGCCAGCGCGCGCACCACGGTCAAGCGATCCTCGAAGCCCTTGGCCGCGCCGCCGGGCTCCAGGGCCTTGGCCAAGAGCTCGGTGGCGGCGGGAGTTCCGACCTCCCCCAGGCGCTCGAAGCCGCGGACCCGCTCTGCGACTTCGGTGGACTTGATCGCCCGCGTCGCAATTGCAATGCCGGTTCTCGCTTGGAGACCCGCGGGTTCGGACCTGGGTTTTACGGCTGGCCGCACCTGCTTGGGCGGCGGTCGACGCGATACCGGACGTCGCACGGGCGTCGTCGGGCGAGGCGGGGCGGCCGCGGCCAGGGGCGGGCTGGCGAAGAAGGCGAAGGCGACGAACGCCGCTGCCCGGCAGAGCTTCACGGCGTCTTCTTGGTGGGCGGCGGTGCCAGCTTCGGCGGATTGGCCAGCCGCGGTGCCACCAGGCGCGGCATCTGTCGGACCGGCTCCGCGAGCTGGAGCTTGGCTTGGGGCGCCGCGCCCAGGACCAGGATACCGAAGCCGTTTGCGTTGGCGTCGGGCTCACCCTTCACGGCGCTCCAGCCGATGCTCTCGGCGACGTCGTCGCGGTGCGTGAGCGATCGCAGCGCGTTGACGAGCGCGAAGGACTTGTTGAGAGCGTCTTGATCGGCGGTGGCCGCACCGCCTGCCGTACGGAAGCCCACCAACACGACCCAGGACGGGTTCTTGTTGAGCTCGGTCGCGAGCGCGCGAACGCTGGGCAAGGTCTTCGGATCGACCGCGACCGCATCTGCTTTGCCGGTGACCTTCGGAGCCACGCGCCACTTCAACGACTGTCGGTCGCCCTTGGCTCGAAAGGTCAACAGCGGCTTGGCCCGTTGCGCCGCCGGCTTTGCCGAGTCGTCGTCCGGGCAACCGTCGTCGTCGTCCACGCCATCGAAATCTTCGGGGGCATCCGGGCACTTGTCCGCCGCGTCGTTGTAGGTGTCGCCGTCGCGATCCGGCGTCGGACAACCGTTCAACTTGGGATCCGAGCGCGCGTCACCCTTGACCGTGGGGCAGGCGTCTTCCTCGTCGAGTACGCCGTCGCTGTCGTTGTCTGGGTCCGGACAACCGTCGTCGTCGGCGAAGCCGTCGCGGTCTTCCGGCTGATCGGGACACTTGTCCGCCGCGTCGTCGACGCCATCGGCGTCGGCGTCTTTGGACGGGCAACCCGGGCCGCGCGTCGAGCCTTTCTTGGGACCGGCCTCGTCGGGACAAGAGTCGTCGACGTCCAAGACACCGTCGCTGTCGTTGTCGGGATCCGGGCATCCGTCGTCGTCCTGAAATCCGTCCTCGTCTTCACGCTCGGCGGGGCACTTGTCGTCCTCGTCTGAGACGCCGTCGTCGTCGTTGTCGGATTCGGGGCAGCCGTCGCGATCTTCGAAGCCGTCCTTGTCCTCCGCCAACTCCGGGCATTCATCTTGGTCGTCCGCGACGCCGTCGCCGTCCTCGTCGTAGAAGCGTGGCGCCCAGGACACGCCCAGCACGCCGCGGACCCGCGGGCTTCCCACGGCCTGGTTGAGCGGGAGCTCGACCCCGCCGATCAACGAAACGTCGCCGAGCGCGTAGCGCGCAGACGCGCCGGCCAACGCCGGCGAACCGGCTGCGCCGCCGAACTTCGGCGACATGGCCACCTGCCCGCGTGTCTCCAGGGTCCAGGTCCAGCGCCCGTCTTTGTCGATGCCCAGCGCCTGAGGTCTGAGCCCTACGGCGACGCCCCAAGGCAACTCGTGCCCGAATTCTTCACCCACGAAGGTGCGCTGCTCGCCGCGGATCTTCGCGCCGGCCGAGCCCTGGACCGTGAGCAGGATCAGCTTCAGCTCGCCCAGCAGGCGCAGCTCGCCTGCCACCGCGCCATCCGAGACGTACGAGCGGCTGTCGCCGGTCGGCGCTGCCACTCGCGCGAGCGCTGCCAGGCCGAATCCGCCCAGGCTGCTGGTGGGCACGAGCGTGGCCTTGACGCCGAAGGCCGCGTCTCCGATCGCAGTCTGCGGCAGGCGACCATCGCCCAGCTGCGCGCCGACTTCATCGCCGTTCTGGTAGAGCACGGTCGGCAGCGTCAGGCTGAGCGCGAGCCGGTCCAGCACCCCGAGCGACGCGACATAGTCCAGGGAGAGCTGGTTCTCGAGGGGCACCGCCACACGCGCACCCGAAGCGTCCTCCAGTCGGACCGGCCGATTGGCATAGGACAGCCACGCGCCGACGTTCCATTCGCCGGCGCCGGGCGTCGAGGTCGGTTCCAGGTACAGCGACCCCTGCGGGTCGGCGGGTGGGTGGAAGTTTCGCAGGTCGAGCGACGGCTGCGGCTCCGCAGCCGCGGTACCGCTGACGACGAGAACA
The DNA here is from genome assembly GCA_963716725.1 of uncultured delta proteobacterium. Lineage (GTDB taxonomy): Bacteria > Myxococcota_A > Polyangia > Polyangiales > Polyangiaceae > JADJKB01. Next base: position 68,215 of record CAVQUB010000018.1, on the reverse strand, counting down.
CTCGCAAGGAGGGCGAGCCTCTGGCGCGGTCGCATGGTCGACAAGACTAGTCTCGGCGCTCGCCGAAGGCCGAAGGAAAAAATCAAATCGCGCGCGCCCGAGCGGCTCGCTGGCGAGTCACGGCCGAAAGCCGCTCGAATTCGGGGAGCTTGCGCAGCGGGGCGAGGACCGGGCAACGCTCGAGCCAGTTCTGGTCGGTGAGCCCCGCGCTCACCGCCGACTCGAGTTGCCTCATGGCGGCGGGCAGGTCGAGGACGAAGGCGGTCAGTTCGGTGGCCAGCATGTGCTTGAAGGTCGCCAGGCGCGGCGCTTGGTGCTGCTGGGCGAACTGGGAATCCATGAACGCGCGCACTTGTTCCGACACGCCGCCCGATCGAATGACCGCGAGACAGGCCTCGGCATATTTCACCGGCATCAGATCCTCCGCTGAGGTCGGCGCCGAAATCCCCTTCACGCGCTCCTCCGCGTTCGGGCTCCAGAGCGCCATGCGAACGCGGGACGCCGCTTGCAGCGTGCGGGTCTGTTCGTCGTCGACTGGAACACTCTCTAGCGCGTCGACTTCGTCCCATCGCCCGGCGTAGGCGTGGAGGCGCGCCATCTGGTACCGGCATCGCAGCTCCGGATCGAGCGCGAGGGCGGTGCGGTAGCGGGCCAGCGCTTCCTCCGGGTCGAGCACATCGAGGGCGACCTCGGCCCACAGTTCGTGGGCCTCGGCAAGTTGCGGCGAGCGGCGCAGCGCCTGCGACAGCAACTGCGCGGCTGCGGCCACGTCCTGCTCTGCGAACCTCACGGACGCGAGCGCGAGCCAGCTCTCGCCCCGCTCGGGAGCCAGAGTGAGCGCGCGCTCGGCGAGTTCACGCGCCTCCCGGGCCTCGGCCGCTCCGCCGTCGAAGTACCAGAGCCGCGCGCGCGCCCGGGCGTAGGCAGCCAACAGCGTGACATCGGCCGGCGCGCGTCGATGCGCCTGTTCGAAGAGCTCCACCGCTCGTCGCACGGGCTCGCGCCAGATGAGCCGCAGCTCTTGCTTTCCCCGCAAGTAGAGGTCGATGGCGCTGGCGTCGCTCGGGGCCTGTCGCAGCGGCGAGGCCGGGTCGATGCTCAATGCGTCGGCGATGGCATGCGCCGCTTCGTCACTGACGACCAAGGCGTCGGCCTCGGGCCGGTCGAAGCGCTTGGCCCAGAGCTGAAAGCCATCGGAGACGCCGATCAAGCGGGTCGATATGCGCAGCGATCCGCCGACGCGACGAACTGAGCCGTCGACCACCACTTGCACGTCGAGGAGCCGGCCCACCTCCCTGGGATCTGCGGTCGATCCGCGAAACGAAAGCACGCTGGCGCGGGGGCGGAGCTTGAGGCCCGGAGAGACGCTGAGCGTATCGATTAGATCCTCGGTCAAGCCATCCGCCAAATAGTCGTCCTCCGGCGGCCCCGAGTTTCTGAAGGGCAGAACGGCCAGCGTCTTGTCCCCCGGTCGCGTCGGCGCCGCCGGGCTCGGCGGCTGCCACGCCGCCGACGGATGCGAGACGTGCAGCTCGTCGAACTGCGTCGGAGCCGCGGTGCTCAGATCCGCGGACACCCGCTCGGCGCTCGAGTAGCGCTCATCCCTCTGCCGCGCCATGCAGCGCTGGACGATGCGACAAATCCCCTCGGGCAAGTCCCCTCGCTCCCGGCGGGGATCGGGCGGGTCCGAAGTCAGCCGGGCGGTGGCGACCGCATAGGGTGAGTTCCCCGAGAAAGGCATCTTGCCGGTAAGCATCTCGAAGAGCAGCACGCCGAGCGCGTAGATGTCGGCTCGTTCGTCGACGTCCGGCCGGGCCTCCACCTGCTCCGGCGCCATGTAGGCGGGGGTGCCCACGACGCCACCGCTCGTCGCCGGCGCGTCGGCTCGGTCCACGCGCGCGCAGGCGATACCGAAGTCGGTGATCACGACGCGCCCGACGCCGTCGAGCAGCACGTTCTCGGGCTTCAGATCCCGATGCACGACGCCGACCGAGTGGGCCGCGCAGAGCCCCGAGCAGATCGACAGCGCGATCTCCGTGGCTCTCGCGGGCGAGAGGCGCCCTTCGCGTCCCAGGAGCGCCGCGAGGGACTCGCCCTCCACGTACTCCATGGTCAGGAATTTCCCGCGCTCGTCCTCGCCGATGTCGAAGGTGCGGGCGACGTTCGGATGCGTGACCCGGCGCGCAAGCTTCACCTCCTGCCGGAAGCGCTCGAGCACGGGCGCCGAGGCGACCGTGTCCGCCAGGAGTGTCTTGAGCGCCACCACCTCGTCGAGCTCGCGGTCGTGGGCGCGGTACACGCTGCCCATGCCGCCGCTGCCAAGCAGGCCCAAGATCTCGTAGCGGCCACCGAGAACGACGTGTTCGCCAGTATGCGATGGCGCTGACCACGGCGTCATGCCCATGGTGGGGTCGTCTTCGCGCGCTTCGTCTCGGCTCATGCTCCGCGGTGGGGGGAGACTAGCGCGGATCGGGAGCCGGGACCCGTCGGGTTTTTCTTGCTTGCCCTTTCGCGCGCCCGAGCGTACGCGACCCGCCGCACCATGGACGCGATTCGAGTTCGAGGCAACGGCCCGCTGTCTGGCCGCATCGCCGTCGGCGGGGCCAAGAATGCAGCGCTGCCCATCCTATGCGCGACGCTGCTCTCCGACGGGGCGTCGCTCTTGCGCAACGTGCCCGGGCTGCGGGACATCGAGACGACCTCCGCGCTGCTCCGCTTCTTGGGGCGCGATGTGTCCGTCGCGTCCCCGGAGGTCAGAGTCGCGGCCGCCGCGGGCCCGGTCCGACCCGAAGCGCCCTACGAGCTCGTGCGCCAGATGCGCGCCAGCGTGCTGGTGCTCGGTCCCTTGGTCGCTCGCCACGGGCGGGCCAAGGTCTCGCTGCCGGGCGGCTGCGCCATCGGCGCGCGGCCCATCGATCAGCACCTCCACGGGCTCGAGGCCCTCGGCGCGACCATCCGCGTGGAGCACGGCTACGTCGTGGCGGAGGCGCCGCGCTTGCGCGGGGCCGAGATCGTCTTCGATCTGCCCACGGTGACCGGCACCGAGAACCTGATGATGGCGGCCGCGCTGGCCAAAGGGCGAACGACCTTGGTCAACTGCGCCCGCGAGCCCGAGGTCGAAGAGCTCGGCCGGGTGCTGAACAAGATGGGCGCGCGCGTCGAGGGCGCCGGCACCGACATCATCGTGATCGAAGGCGCCGACACCCTCGAGCCCTTCGACCACGCGATCATCAGCGACCGCATCGAGGCGGGCACCTTCATGGTGGCGGTGGGCGCGGCGGGCGGCGACGTCCTGCTCGAGAACGCGCCCATCGACCACCTCGAGCCGGTGATCGTCGAAGATGCGTCAGGCGGGCGTCGAGGTCGAGCGGGAGGGCGAGCACATGCGCGTGCGGCGACGGGCCCGCTCCGAGCCGTCGACGTCACGACCGCGCCGCACCCGGGCTTCCCCACCGACATGCAGGCGCAGTTCATGGTGCTGATGTGCGTGGCCGAAGGGCGGAGCGTGCTCACCGAGACCATCTTCGAGAACCGCTTCATGCACGTGCCGGAGCTGTGCCGCATGGGCGCCGACATCGACACCCGCGGCAACACGGCCTTCGTGACCGGGGTCAAGCCGCTCTCGGGCGCCAGCGTGATGGCGACCGATCTGCGCGCCAGCGCCTCGCTCGTCATCGCCGGTCTGGTCGCGGAGGGCGACACCGTCGTGCGCCGCGTCTATCACCTCGATCGCGGCTACGAGCACATCGAGAAGAAGCTCGCGGGCGTCGGCGCCGACGTTCGAGCGTGTGCCGCTCGAGGGCATGCCGTGAGACCGCTCACGGTCGCGATCCCGAAGGGTCGCGTCACCAAGCCGCTCGCGGCGCTGCTCGCGCGCGCTGGCGTCGACGCCTCGTGCGTCCTCGCCGACGACCGGCGGCTGGTCCGGGAAAGCGCCGACGGATCCCTCAGGTTCTTGCTCCTCAAGCCCGACGACGTGCCGACCTACGTCGAGTACGGCGCGGCCGATCTCGGCGTCAGCGGTCGCGACGTGCTGCTGGAGCGCCGCTACGATCTGTACCAACCGCTCGATCTCGGCATCGGGCGCTGCCGCATGGTGGTGGCGGCAGAGCGCGGCGCCGAGGTGCCCGCGGTGCCCCGGGTGGCTACCAAATACGCGCACATCGCGGCGAGCCACTTCGCGAAACGGGGCGATCCAGGCCGAGATCATCTACGTGCAGGGCTCGGTCGAGCTCGCGCCGTTGGTCGGGCTCGCGCACTTGATCGTCGATCTGGTCGAGACCGGAACCACGTTGGTCGAAAACGACCTCGAGGAGCGCGAGTTGGTCGCCGAGGTGTCCAGCGTGCTGGTCGCCAATCGCGCGCAGTTCAAGCTGCGGCGAGCACAGATCGAGCCGCTCTTGCGCGCGCTGCGCGGCGCAGTGGTCAACCCGGATCTTTGCAGCAGCGAAAGCTCACGAAGTAGTACGTGAATTCGGGCGCGTGACTGGTCGTCACGGGACGGCAGGCGTTGCGCACGTGGCCCCAGGCGCCGCCCTTGAGCGCAGAGAAACGCCCCTTTTCTTCGGGGCGATCCCGATCGGCCAGCACCCACTCATCGACGTTGCCCGTCAGGTCGTGCACGCCGTCGCCGCTGACACAGCCGGGCATCGATCCGCTCGGCACGCTGCGATCCAGTCGCGCGAGCTCTGCGTCACGCAGCGCCGGATCGTTGGAATAAATCTTCTTCAAGCTCGGGTTCACCCAGGCGTTGTCGATGTTGCACTTCTCGGCCGATCGCTCCCAGCCATAGGGGAAGGGCGTCTCGCCGGGGCCTTCGCAGGCCGCGGTCCATTCGCTCTCGTAGCAGAGTCGCTTGCCCTTGGCCGCGCACAGCCCGCTGCCGTCGTAGAAGCTGACCATCACCGGCTGGTGCGCGCCCTTTTCGTTCGGATACTCGTAGCGGTCGATGCAGTAGTCCAAAGCCAACCGCGGCCCGACGCACTGGGTGCTGCCGGGCTTGAAGCGGTGGCAGATGGTGATGTGGTTGGCTTTGTCGTACTCGCTCTTCAGGCACTGGCGATCCACCTTGGTGCAGAAGTCGCGGGCGACGTGCAGCATGTCGGCGGGACAGCGCTCGCGTGCCGACACGTCCACCGAAGCGTCCGCACTCGCGTCGACGGCCGGCGCCACCGAGGCGTCGGCGGGCGTGGGCGTCGGAGCGCCTGGGCCCACCAGCGGCGGGCTCGGTTCGGTGGCAGGCGGTGGCGCCGCCGTGCAGGCCCAGGCGACCAGCAGCGCGAGAGCGATGGCGCCCGAAGTACGCGAGAGCTGGCGGAGCACGCGCGCAGCTTAGTGGATCGCGCCGTCCGCCGCATCGGCCCCGGCGTCTGGACTCGCGGGTGGCTTGGGCGGATCGAGCACCACCAGCGGCGTGATGCGCCTCAGCGCACGCACGCCGATCCCGCGCACTCGAAGCAAGTCCGACACTCGTCGAAAGCGCTTCAGCCTGCCGCGCAGCTCCAGGATGGCCTCGGCGCGCCGCTGCCCGATGCCGGGAAGGCGCCGCAGATCGTCGGCCTCGGCGAGGTTCAGGATCACCTTGCCGTCGGCCGTGACGCCAGCGCTCGGCGCGCGTGGACCCGTCGAGGCCAGCGGGGCCGGTGCTCGAGCCTCTGACGCCGCGCTGCTGGTCGCCGGCGCCGCGCCCCGGGCGACGGCCACGCCGCCATCGCCCAGGATCATCGATGCGGCGCCGATGCCGGCGAGCCCGATCAGGAGCGCCGCGATGCCGCCGACCTTGAGCGCCACCGGAAACCAAGGGCTCCGGTGGCTAGTTGCTTCGTTGGCATCCGGGGTCGCCATGACGTTCACCCCAGCTCGGCGACGGGCTCGACCGTCGCGTGACCGTTCTTGCCTTGGTCGCGGCCCACCAACGTCAGGTTGTTCTCCCGCGGGACCTGGTCCCGAATCTGCAGCTCGCCGGACACCGGCACGGCCTCGAGCTTGATGTTGATGGATCCGTCTCGGTTCACGAAGCCGACGCCGATCCTGGTCCAGTGGTTCTTGCCGTTGCGCTGGGTGATGACGTAGGCGACCTTCAATTTTCCGTCTTTCATGCTGCTATCCTCCGTGGTCACGGCGTCGTGCCGTGCGCTCGAGCGAGTGAATTGCGAAGGTCGTGCCAGGGCGGTCGGGGCTGGTTTTCGGCCCCGGGAGTCGTAGCGGCCATGGCGAAACCCTGCTTCGCCATGGCGATCGCCATCGGACCTCGGCCATGATGCCTTCGCCATGGTGACCGCGCGCGGACGTCGAGAGCTGGCGCGCACCGCGAGCTGGATCTCGGTGCGCTCCGGTCTCGGTTGGTTGATCGGCGTCTGGGTCGTCCTGACCTTGGGCAGCGCGGGCGTGCAGCTTCAAAGCATGCAGCTGGCAGCTGGCGTCGCCGCGAAGGATCCCGGTGCGCTCGTCGTCATGACGTTGGTGTCGGTGGGGTTCCAGGGTTTCTACACTGTGTCGTCGGTGGCGTTGGTGGCGGCGTTGCTGCGGCTGACTCGCGTGCCGCCCTCGACGCGGGCGGTGACGCCCGCCTTGGTGGCGGCGGGAGCGTTCGTGGTGGTCGGACTCGCGAGCGTGGCGCTGCTGCTCGGCGCGGGCGGCGGTGGCTCCGAGTCGATTTCGACCCGAGAACTCTGGGTGCTGGCCGCTTCAGCGCGAGCCGTTGGCCTGGTGGCGTTGGTGCTCGCCCTGGCGCGCATGGCGGCAGCGCTCGACGCGCGTGCGCCGCAGAGCGAGGTTGGAGCGGCGTTCGCCTTCGTCGTCATCGATACCGCCTTTCCGTTGCACCGCCTGCTCGCGTCGTCCGTCGCCGCTCAGAACGAGACCCAGCGAGGGATCTTGCTGGTGGTCCAGATCGCCCTCGCCGCCCTGCTGATCGATCTCGCACGGCGGGTGAGGCGCGCGGCCGCCAGCGCCCGTCCCGACCCCGCGGTCGAGGTCGATGAGCCGCCGATCGAGCCCGAATCGGAGCCCGAATCCGCCCCACCGGCGCCCCGCCCTGCTCCCGCTGGCGCAGGCTCCCGGAACCTGGCGGCCTCCCTCGTCCTGGTCTTGGTCGCGTTGTTCCCCTGCTGGGACGCGCTCAGCGCCGCCACCTCCGTCGGCGCGCTCTCCGACGCCGTGCGCGGCGCGCCCGGCACCGAGGCTCCGACCACCGCGCTGCTGTTCGTGGCGGGGGCAGTGGGGGCGGCGTTGATCGTGCGCCAACTCTTGGCATCGTCGCCTTACGGCGCTCGTGGTGTGTTCCTGTTGGCGGCGCTCGCCGCGCTCGCGTACGCGGTGCCTCGTACCTACGATGTCGCTCGCTACCGATCGTCGCTGGTGGATGCGTGGCCGGTGTGCGAGACGGGGCTCGACCACGACGGCAACCTTCCGATAGCCGCTGACATTTACCGAGGCGTGTACGACGGCCCGCGACTGGCGGCCGGCGAGCCCTGCACCCGCGCCGCCGAGCGTCGCGACCAACACGAAGAGATGGCTCCGCGTGGAGACTTCGGCGATGGCATCGTGCAGATCGGGTCGCGTTTCCCTGATGACCGACGACGCGTGCTCTGGGGATGGCTCGTTCTGACGCTGATCGGCGGGGCGGCCGGGGTCGTGATCTTCCGCGCGGCGGGTGCGCCGCTGCGGAACACCCGAAGGGGTGCGGGTGATGAGCCCGCGTCCGAGACGAGCGCGGAGGACGACGACGACGACGACGGACCCCCCAGTTTGCCCGAAGAAAGCCCGCGTGGTACGCGAAACTCATGAGCCGAAATCCCGCTCCGGTCTCGCGCCGCACGCTCCTCGCCGGCGCCTCCGCTCTGGCCACGGCGGCGACGCTCGAGTCGAGCGCCCAGGCCCAGGCCAAGCCGCAGCCCCCCTTGGTAGCCGCGCCACCCGCCGGATTCTCGCCCATGGCCGTCCCCGGCAAGGTGGTGAAGGTCACCGCGAAGGGCGACGCCGACGGGGTGATGCAGCCGAATATGCTCTGGCCCAAGGCCGAGGTCGCGAAGCGCCTGTTCGAGAAGGCGATGATGGAGCTCACCGGCGCGTCGAGCGCGGTCGAGGCGATGAAGAAGTTCATCCACAAGAACGACGTCGTTGCCATCAAGCCCAATGGCATCGCGGGTCAGAAGGGCGCCACCATGGCCGTGAACTTCGAGCTCATCTTGCCCGTGGTCGAGGCCGTGCTCGCGCTTGGCGTGCCGCCAGACAAGATCATGGTCTACGAGCAGTACCCGTCCTACCTCGCGGGCTGTCGGGTGAACGTCCGGAGCTTCAAGCTCCCGGCGGGCGTCAGGGCTGGCACCCACAACAACAACGACCACCCGATGCCGGAGATCAAGGTCTACCAGGGAGTCGGGACCAAGTACTGCCGGCAGCTGCTCGAGGCGACGGCGGTGATCGACATGACGCAGATCAAAGATCACTCCATCTGCGGCTACACCGGCACGCTCAAGAACATCACCCACGGCAACATCAACAACCCCGAAGATCACCACGCGCACCTGGCCAGCCCGCAGATCGCCATTCTCTACAACCACCCGATCGTCACCAGCCGGGTGCGGCTGCACATCACGGACGCGTTCAAGGTGATGTACGACAGGGGCCCCCTCGACAAAGACCCGAAGACGCGCCTCGTCTACGGCGCGGTCTACGCCGCCACTGATCCCGTGGCGATGGACACCGTGGGCTGGCAGCTCGTGGACGAGTTGCGCAAAGAAAAGGGCCTGAAGAGCCTGAAGGACGCCAAGCGCGAGCCGCGTTACATCCGCACCGCGGGCGAGCTCGGCCTGGGCGTGGCCGATCCGAACGCGATCCGGCTGAAGACCTTCGAGGTCTGAGCGCGGGGGCCAGAAGTTTCGCGCCGGGATCGGATCGCGTCAGGGCCGATCCGGCGCGTCGGCGGGGTGGGCGCGCAAGAGCAGAATCAGCCCCACGACGACGGTCACGAGACCGACTGCGCCGACCGCGCCACCTGCGATGGTGTAACTCATCGCGCTGTCGATGCCGTTGGCCACGTGAGCGGCGCGGGACTCAGCCGGCACGCTGCCGGCTGCCGAGAACGAGCAGGAGGTGAAGAGAGCCGTCAGCCCGACGCCCGCGACAGGGCTGAGCACCGCCAGCGCTCCCCCCGTGAGGGCGACAATCACTGCTCTGCGCTTGGGCATGGGCTGGGTGCTCCCCACTACGCCCGCCCCGCGGCGGACCTTCCCCGGGCGCTTGCACGGAACTGACCCGGAGTAGACCATGCGATTCGGACTCTCACCCTGGGGACTTGCAATGGCCGTCTGGACGCTGACCCTGATCGTCCTCGCACAGCTTCGTCCGGTGGTGGCACACCCCGAGCGGGAGCCGCGCGTGTTCCCACGGCGCGCCGTCGAGCTCGGCGTGCATGGCGGCGGGGCAGCGGCGCACTGCGGCTTCGGATGCTCCGACTCCGAGACGTTCGGCTACGCCGCGGGCTTCTCGGCCATCATCCGTCCCGCCCCCTCGTACGCCATCGGCGTGGGGTGGGACCGAGCGTGGTTTCGATGGCGGCCCGAAGGCAGGGATTTGGCCGCACACGTGACGTTCTATCGCTTCGCGGCGCGACTCTATCCCTTGCGAACGGCGCGCCTCGACGGGTGGCTCGAGTACGCGCTGAGCTTTCCGACCATGGGAGCCTCTGCGCCAGACGTGGACCCGATCCCCGCGTTCGTCGGCATGGGCGTGGGCTTGGGGTTGGACGTGATCGTCTGGGACCACCTGAAAATGGGTCCCCGAGCGCGGGCTGACTGGATGTGGCTCGGCAGGGCCGGGCCCGCCGAAGGCGGCGGGGCTGCTTCGAGCGCCGACGGCCGGCGAGAGACGCCGCCCATCACCGCTGTGGCTCAGCTCGGCGTCGGCGTCACTGTCACGCTGGGGCCGACGATCGAGTGAATTGCGAGCCCGCGTTGGCAGGGGTCGCCGCTCGGTCCATCATTGTGTCACGTGGTCCGTCCAACCCACATGCCCCGGGCACTGGCCCTCCCCCTCGCGCTCGCGGCTGCCGGCTGCGGATCCAGCGCCACGAACACCCAGCCTCCGGGGGCGCCGCCCCGTCCCGCCACCGTGACCGTGGCCGAGCCGGGCGGGGACGCCCACGACCCCCACTTTGCCGCCCTCGATCGCCAGATCAAAGAGGCGTGGGGCGATCGCGGCGACAAGGACAACCAGCTGCTGGTGCCGCTGCCCGACACCGGCAAGTGGAAGCGGGTCCGCTACTGGGGCGTCGAGCACTTCTTGGGCTTTCGCTACGGCGACGACCACCACGTGATCACCCTGGCGTTCGTGCACGACGTCGAGCCCGGGGTCACGGTCGACAGCAAGACCTGCGCGCGGCGCTTCGAGACCTGGGCGCGGGCCCGATCCAAGAGCTTCGAGCCGAAGCTCGACGCCATCGGCGAGCGCATCAGCAAGTGGCGCGACCAGCCGCTCACCATCCGCTTCGTCGACGGCTACGCCGACGTCGGCTTCTCGCGGCGCGAGTTCTCCGCCGCCTGGGCCGCCTATCCCGCCTACCCGGACGCCTGCCTGATCTACGCCGTGGCGGTGCCCTGGCGCGATCAGCCCGAGCAGGCGCGCAAGGTCCGCGATCGCTTCTTGACCGAGGCCTTCGAGCGCGTGAACCCGCTCACGCCGACCAAGGCCGTGCGCAAGTAGCTGAAGACAAAAATCAAGAGCCCGCGACGCGTCGCGCCGCGGGCTCTCGGGGGTTGCGATCAGGCGCGGGTCAGCATCGACTGTGCGACGGTGATGGTCCTCTGCGCCTCGGCGACGATCTGGTTCACCACGGTGGGCAGCTCCGGCGGGCCCGGGTTGGGGACGTGGGGCTTGATCCGCTCCAGCCGGGCGAGCACCCGCTTCTGAATGGCCAGAACCTTGTTCAGGCGGCGGATGATGGCCGGCGCGTCGGTGCCGGGCTCGTCGCGATCGTCGATGTCTACGTCATCAGGCATGGTCGTTTCCTCCGCGCCGGTGAGCCGCGCTCGCGCAGGCCGCAGCTGTTGCGGTCTCCCGGCGCGTCCCTCGGTGGCGCCTGCGCGAGCCGGGGTAGTCGAGCCGGCCCGGGCCTCGGATGCAAGCCCGGACTCACCCCGCGAGCGGGCTCCTGGCCGTGCGCGAGGGCACCGTCGCCGGATCACCGAGCGCGAGCCGAAAGCCGATCCACGCACCGGTTTGCCGGACCGCCTGCGTGTAGCGCATGGGCGACGTCGGCGTCGTCGTGGACCAGGTCCCCCCGCGCCAGATCACCACCCGATAGTCCGCGTCGCCGCTGTCGGCTTCAGCCAAATCCGGCAGCGGCAGCTCGTCCGCGGCGGTCTCGGTCCAATCGCCCACGCCGCCGCACAGATCGCGGATCCCGTACGGCGACTCATCGCTGGCGAAGGCCCCGACGGCCTCGGGCGCGGGCAGCTCCTTCCGCGAATCCCTCAACTTCGCAAATGCCGGATCCAGCTTAATGCCCATCGAGAACGGCCGGCCGTCCGCACCGCGCATGGCCTTGTCCCACTCCGAGTCGGTGGGCAGGCGATACGGCCGGCCGGTCCGCTTCGCCAGCCAGGCGGCGTAGGCCCGCGCCGCGTTCCAGCGGAGGCCCACCACCGGCAGATCGAGCTCGCGGCCCGGAGGCAGGTGCCGGAGCGCGTCGCCCGAGACGAAGAGCTCGGTCTTCCAGCTCCGCGTCTCGGGCGAATAGGCCGCCACGCCGTCGATGATCGGCATGCGCAGCTCGCGCTCCGCGTCCGCGAGGTCGTCGAGGTACTCGCCGTACTCGCGCAGAGTGACCGGGAAGCGCCCGATGGAAAAATCCGGCAGCTCGAGCTCGCGGAGCTTGGGCGCGCGCGGATCGGTGTTGCTCAGGAAGGGGCCGCCGGGCACGAGCACCATGCCGTCCGGGAGCTCGTCCGGATCGGGCAGGCGCAGATCGATCAGGTGACGCTGCGCGCGGCGGATCACCAGCGGGTAGCGCAGACTTCGCCCGTCGACTTCGGCGCTGATCAGGTACGAGCCCGCGTCGAACCAGCCCGCGCTCACCGGCGCGCTTCCCAGATCGCGATCCTCGCCGAGCACCAAGAGCGGGCCCTTCCGGGCGTACCGCGCGATGCGGAGCCGCGCGCCGGCGGGGCGGGTCGCGATCTCGAGCTGCCCCTGGTTTCGCAGCTCCAGCGCCAACTCGCCGTCGTCGTAGGCGCGAGCCAGATCCAGGTACTGCGCCATGCGTTGCTCGTCGCCGGCCTCTTCAGCCTCGACGAACTGGTGGAAGTGGAGCTGCGCCAGGCCGCCGCGGGCAGCCGGGTGATCGCTGACCCGACCGAGGGCGCTGGTGAAGGCCGCGCTCGCCCGGGCGCGCTCCCGGGCCGCGTCCGATCGCAGCGCGCTCGCTCGCGTGCTCAGCTCCCACGCCGGCGCCTTGCTCGCGGCGTCGTGCCAGGGCTTGGCGTCGGCGAGCAGCGCCTCGGCACGCTCTTCGAGCTCTCGCGCCTCCTGGGTGGCCGTCGAGAAGCGCTCGCGCGCGGCGTCGCCTTCGCGGGCGTACTCCGCCGCCTCGCGCTCACGCTCGGCCCGGGCTCGCTCCTGATCGAGGTAGTCGTCGATGGTGCTGGCGATCACCCGGGCGCGGCCCGGTCGCCCGTGCTTCTCGGGAGAAAGGCAGGCCAGCACCAGCTGATCGAAGAAGCTCGGCACCGCGCCGCCGGGCGCGATCAGACTCGGCCCGCGGTCGACCCGCTTTCCGCGCCGGGTCAGCACGCCCTGCACGCTGTCGTCCGAGAAGGGCCGCGCGCCGGTGAGCAGCTCGAAGAGCATGACGCCCAGCGCGAACACGTCGGCGCGGCCGTCGAGGTCGTCACCGGAGATCTGCTCGGGCGCCATGTACGCCGGAGTCCCAGCGATGGCCGGCGCGTAGCCGCTGCGGCGCACGTCGCTGCCCTCGATCAGGTGGGCGATGCCCCAGTCGACGACGTAAACCTCGCCGAACTCGCCGACGACGATGTTCTCGGGCTTCAGATCCCGGTGCACCACGCCGCGGCTGTGGGCGTAGTCCACGGCCAGGCACACCTGGCGGAAGGTGCCGAGCAGCCGGGCCAGCGGGGTGCGCGCTTTGTTCTGGTCCGCGTTGTCGTCGATGACCTCGCGCAGCGATCGGCCGCGCACGACCCGCATGGTGTAAAACGGGCGACCGTCGGCGGCTGCGTCCAGATCGTAGACCGGTACGATGGACGGGTGCTCGAGCTGCGCGCAGGTCTGCGCTTCGGCCACCAGCATGGTCGCGTTCCGCGGATCGGCCACGCGTAGCAGGCGCTTCTGCGCGACCGGACGGCCGAGCACGCGATCGAAGACCTCGTCCACGCAGCCCATGCCGCCGCGGCCGAGCTCGCCCATCGCCTCGTAACGAGGCAATGCGGGGTCCGACACGAGCGGCGCAGCGCCGCTGACGCCGGCATCGACGGTCAGCGCGTTGCGGGCCGAGGGGCGCGGCCCGCTCTCGGCGCTGGCGTTGACGGTGAGCGCGTCGCCCGCGGCCCGGGTCTGGACGCGATCACGGAGGTCCGGCGCGGCGTCGGCTTGGCCCATCAGCGTGCGCGCCACCGCCGACGGCGCGAGCGCGCGGCGCTTCCCGTTGGGGCCCTCCGTCATCCGGCGGCCAGGCTAGCCCAGGCCTCGCGACCCGAGAAGCGTGCGAGTCGACTCGTGACGATCGCCGGCGTAGCCTGGAAGGCACGTGTCCCGTGCTGCGCTCGCGCTGGCTCTTCTGTGCTTCGGTTGCTCCGAGTCGGAGCGCGCCGAGCCAGCCAAGCCCGTCGATCCCAAGCGGGTGATCGTTCCCGCCGAGCTGGCGGACGAAGCGGCGCTGGCGCGGTTTTCCGGCCTCTCGAGCCTGCCGTCGCCCGCCCGCGTGGGGCGCGGGCACCAGAACAGCGGAGAGCGGCCGGGCGGCGGGCCGCCCACGCTGACCTACGTCGCCCCGGGCAACCGCGACATGAACAACTTCGTGTGTCGGAGCGCCGACGCGGCCATCGCCGACGAGCAGGTCGTGCCCTACGTGTTCGACGAAGACACCTGCGCGGAGCGCTACGTGCGCGGCGCCGTGCTCTCGCGCTTCGAGGGCAGCGGGGAGCTGGTGCGCCTCTGGATGACCGCGTTCTCGCTGCCGCACATGCCCTTCGACGACGAGATCCTGCGGCTGTACGTCGACGACGATCCGGTGCCGCGGGTGCAGGCGTCGCTCGCGGCGGTGGTCGACGGATTGCTCGGCGAGATGTTCGCGCCGCCCTTCGGGCTCGGCGCCAATGACCGCTTGGCCTGGAGGTACCCGGTGGTGTTCGCCAAGAAGCTGATCGTCGCCGTCGATGGTCTCGGACCCTTCGACCTCTACTATCACCAATCCGACGTGCTGTTGAGCGACGGGCCGCGATCGGCAAGTCAATCGCGCTTGCCGGCGCGGGATCTCGCCATCGCGAGCGCGACCACTCCTGAAACCTTCCCGCCGCTCGGCCCGCCCATCGAGCTGAGCCTCGCGCCGGGCCAGAGCGTCGACGCCGCAGACATGAAGGGCCCCGTCACCGTGCAGAGCGCGCGCGTCGAGTCGTCGAGCGAGCTCGCGGATCTCTGGCTCACGCTCGAGGTCGACGGCGTGACGACCGCCTCGCTGCCGCTGCTCGAGCTCTTTGCCGCGAGCGCCACCTCGCCCACCGGGCGCACGCTCGCGCTGGGCCCGGGCCTCGAGCTGCGCCTGCCGATCCCGAGCGCGTCGCGTCAGATCTGGAGCGTCGAGAACCGCGGCTCCCAGAGCGCGAGCCTCGCGCTGCACTTCACCGGCGAGTCGAGCGCGCCCGCTGCACCCTTTCGCACGCTCCACGTCGTGCGCCACGAGACCGCGGCGGCCGCCGCGACCCACCCCATCGCGAAGGTCGAGGGATCCGGGAGGCTGGCGGGCGTGTGCCTCACGCTGGCGGGCCGCACCGGCGAAGGCTTCACGGATCCCTTCAACTTCCTCGAAGGCGACGAGCGCTTCACCCTCGACGGCGACCGCACCGCCGGGACGGGAACCGAAGACTACCTCGACGGCGCGTTCTATTTCTTCACCGGGGCCTTTGCCTCGCCCTTCGCGGCGGCCTGGGGCATCGCCTCCGGGGGCAGCCAAGGCCAGGTGACGGGCTGCCGCTGGCACCTGCTCAGCGACGTCGTCGAGTACGAGAGCGGGCTCGACCTCGAGCTCGAAGTCGGCGCGTCGGCGCCGGATTTGCTCGAGCGCTATCGCAGCGTCGCCTTCGTCTACCGCTGATCAGAACCGATAGCCGAGCCCGGTTGCGAGCCGGAAGTCCCAGCTGCTCTGGGCGGTGACCTCGTACTCGTTGGTCGCGTTGTTGATCTTGACGCGGTCGGGCCAGTCGCTGTCTTGCGACAGGTTCTTCGCAGCGCGGAGATCCACCGGGATCTCCAGGTGGTCGCCGAGGTGGATCGCCATCCCGAAGGCGAAGGTGATCATGGTCGAGCTCTTGCTCTTGGCGCTGATCAGGCCCTCGACTTCATCGGCGTTGGCGACGAGCTGCCGGTTCCTGGTGATCTCGTTCTTGGCGCTGACGCTGCCGCCCGTCACTAGCTCGGGCCCCAGGCCCAGCCACAAGCGGCCGAAGGGTGTCGGCAAGATGCCCTTGGCCAAGAGCCCGGCGCGCAGCCCGCTCATCGTGACCTTCTCGCGCACCTTGACGGTGGCGTTGTAGGTCACGTCGCGCTGCAGCGTCGAGCTGTCGTAGCCGAGGTCGAGTTCGAGCCCGAGGTGGCCGATGAAGCGCGCCTCGTAGTAGGCCGCGCCGCCCCAGCCGAAGCCGCCGCCGCTGTCGGAGAACCCCAAGCCGTCGTAGCCGCCGGGCACGTCGCCGGGGGTTGACCACACGTTACCGCCCGCGAGCAGCTTGAGCCCCGCCGACGACTCGAAGCTCTTGGGCTTCGCCGGCGCGTCTTGCGCAGACGATGGCAGCGCGAGCAGGGTGGCAAGCAGGGCGGCTGGGACCGAGACCATCGACTTCCACATGCCCGCCGCTATTGCCCCGCCGACCGCCGGCCGCAAGCCTCAATCCGTGCCGCGAGCCATGGCCATGTAGCGATCGATGCGTGCTTGGACCCCGGGGGGCACCTCGCGAAACGACAGCCCTCCGCCCATCGGGTGCGAGTAGACGACGCGAGCGAGGACCGTGATCGGCGGGTCGTTCTGCTCGAGGCGAAAGCGAAGCTCGAGCTGGTCGCCGACGTTCAGCGCCGCCAGCGTCTCCACGAAGATGCCGCGCGAGCTCAGGTCGGAGCTGCGGCACGCGCCCAAGTCCGTGACCTCGACGTCGCGGATGAACGAGACGCGTTCTTCGCTGCGAGTCGTCGAGGCCGGCGGCGGTTGCAGGGAGGGGCGAGCGCGGTGCTTCAAATACCAAACCAGCGCCTCGGCCGCCGTGCGCGCGTTCCTCAGCTGTTGTTCACTCGCTCCCCCCCGCGCCGCCCGCTTCAAGAAGGCATCCACTTCTTCCGGGCCAAAGTGCGCGGGCGGGACCTGGGGGAACGCCGCCAAGAACTGTTGCGCGATCTGCTCGTAGGCTGAGACGAACTGCGCGGGCATCGCCCGCTGGCGCACGAAGGCGATGAACTCCGCGACGACCGTCTCCATCACAGCTCCGCCACGATACGCGCGAGGGAGTAGATCACGAGGGCCGTGACCCAGATCCCAGCGCGGCGCTTCATGCCGGCTTCCATTCCCCAGTACGGCGCCAGCGGCGGGACGAAGAAGGCCAGCGGGCCCCGCCAGCGCGGGCGGGCCAGGGTGAGGCCGAAGGCGAGGGCGAGGTGGGCTGTCACCAGACTGGCGAAGGACAGGGCGAGTGCGACCAAGACCACGGCGTCCACGTCCCGGAGCCTACTGACGATTGCTCCGCGGCCCAATCCGGCCCCGCGGTACCGGGGGAGGGCGGGGGTTTGGCGCCCCTTTTTTGCAGCGCGTCTTTTCGGAACCGCCGCCCGGACCCCTGCTAGACTGCCGCACCGTGCGTTTTCCCATCCTGATCGCTGCGACGGCCTTGATCGGCCTGTTGGCCCCGCTGCCCGTGCTGCGGAGCGCCCAAGCCGAAGGCACCGCCACCCGCGCCGACGTGATGCCGGTGAAGGACATCAAGCCGGGAATGAAGGGCTACGGCCTGACCGTGTTCGAGGGCACCAAGCCAGAGAAGTTCGATGTCGAGATCATCGACGTTCTGAAGAACTTCCGGCCGCGCCAAGAGCTGATCTTGATCAAGACCAAGCACCCTCGGCTCGAGATCGTCAAGGTCGTCGCCGGCATGAGCGGCAGCCCCATCTACATCAACGGCAAGATGATCGGCGCTTATGCCTATGGCTGGACCTTCGGCAAGGAGCCGGTGGCGGGAGTCACGCCGATCCGGAACATGCTCGACGAGATGGAACGGCCCTTGCCGAAGACCGTCGACGGTTGGCCCCTGCATGCCTTGCCCCGGGGCGCCGCGAAGAAACAGAAGCACGCATCGCGCGGCACTTCGCAGATCCGCTTCGCCGGCAACATCTCGGGCTACGACCTCGGCGAGCACGCCAAGCAGCTCGCGAAGCGCCAGCAGAAGTCCACGGGCGGCGGACTCGGTTCGGCGACCCCGGTATCGACGCCGCTCATGATCGGCGGCATGACCGCCGGCGCCGTCGAGCTGGCCAAGGAGCTGCTCTCTCCCCTCGGCCTCGAGCCGCTGCAGGCCGGCGGCGGCGGCGACGTCGAGAAGGACGCGCCCACGCGCTACGTCGACGGTGGCGCCATTGGCGTGCAGCTCATCCGCGGTGAGATGAGCGCGCAGGGACTCGGAACCGTGACCCGCGTCGAGGGAGACAAACTCGTCGCCTTCGGTCACCCCATGATGGAGTCCGGCGTCACGGCCCTGCCCACCGCCATCGGACGCGTGCTCTGGTTTTTGGCGAGCGACCAGCGATCCTTCAAGATCGGCATGGCTGTTCGGCCGGTGGGTGCGCTGGTGGCCGATCGCCAGGCCAGCATCGTGGTGTCGCACTCGGCGAAGGCTCCCGTCATTCCCGTCAAGATGAGGATCAAAGGGGTCCCGGGCGCGCCCGACCAGAGCTGGACCTTCGAGGTCGCGCACGAGAAGTTCATGACGCCGGCCTTCCTGGCCATCGCCCTCGGCAGCGCGCTACAGGCCACTGCCAACGAGAAGCAGGACGTGAGCTGGACCGCCAAGAGCAAGCTGCGCGTCCAGAACCACGGGACCATCGTGCTCGAGGACTTCGGCGTCAGCATCGGCGGCACGCCCGATCCCAACGAGTTCATCCGATCGAATTTGTCCCGGGCGGTGGGCAGCCTGCTCAACAACGCCTGGGAGCCCGTCATCATCGAGGGCGCCGAGATGGAGATCGAGCTCAAGTACGCGCGCGAGATCCTGCGCCTGCGCGGCGCGGAGCTGCTCGATCCCGAGGTGGACGCTGGGGAGCGCGCCCGCATCCGCCTGACGCTGGTGCCCTACGCCGGCAAGACCATCACCAAGATCGTGAGCGTGGCGCTGCCCAAGCACCTGGCGGGCAAGACGGTGTCGCTCCAGATCGGTCCGGGCTATCTCGAGCGCCGCGATCTCGCCGATCCCGAGAACGTGTCCGAGCTCGTGCAGAACCTTCAGAACCCGCTCTTCCCCGTCAAGAGCATCGTGGTTTCGTATCAGGATCAGGCCGGCGCGGTGGCCTACAAAGGGCGGATCGCGAAGAACCTGCCGCCGGGCGCGCTGGACGCCATCCGGCCAACCACCGCGTCGGTGGCTCCGGACTCGTTCCGCTCCGAGGTCCGAACCGTGATCCCGCTGGGTGAGTTCATGGTGGGGCAAGACCGCGTCGACGTGGTCGTCAAACCGATCTTGCGCTGAGACTCGCGAACAGACCTCGCAACTAGATGAAAAGGGTAAGGCTCGACCGTGGCTTGTGACAGGACTCATTGGGCAAAGAACACCTTGCTTGGGCTGACCGCCTTTTCGGTGGGCGTCGCCGCGCTGCTCGGCGCAGCCGACGCTACCGCGGTGGGCACGCGTACCTTCCTGCTGGACCAGGGCGAGGACTTCAAAGGTGGTGACCTCAAGGGGGTGGCCGTCGACTCCAGCGGCAAGGTGCGCGCCGGCCTCACCCTGGGCGCTAGCCCCGTGAGCGACGCCTCGACCATCTGGGCGACACTGCCCGAGAAGGACGGCGGCGTGCTCATGGGCACCGGCAACGAAGGCAAGCTGCTCCGGCTGAAGGACGGCAAGATCAGCACGGTGGCCGAGACCAAGGCGCTGGTCATCACCTCCCTCACCGAGGCCTGGGGCGGCACCGTGGTGATGGGCACGATGCCCGACGGCAAGCTGATGAAGTTGGACCGCGGCAAGGTCACCGACTTGGTCAGCATCAAGGGCGTCGAGCACGTCTGGGCGGTGGCTTTCGACAAGAAGTCGAAGAGTGTCTTCGCGGCCACGGGCCCCGAGGGCAAGCTGTACCGGGTCGATCAGAACGGCACGGCGCAGGTCCATTTCGACGCCGCCGAGCAGCACCTGATGAGCGTCGCGGTCGCCGCTGACGGCACCGTCTACGCGGGTGCGAGCGACAAGGCCAAGCTCTACAAGATCACCGCCCCCGGTCGAGGCAGCGTGATGCACGACTTCGGTCGTACCGAGGTGCGCGCCATCGCCGTCGGCGCCAAGGGTGACGTTTACGCCATCGCCAACGAGATTTCGTCGGGCGCCTACGTGCCGACGCGCTCCGGCCGCGTGGGCCCCGAAGCAGCCGGCCCGACCTCGAAGCCACCCAAGACCAAGGGCAAGGGCACGCTCGTCCACTTCGAAGCCGACGGCACCCCGGACACCCTGCTCGACGACAAGGACGAACACTTCACCAGCCTCACGCTCGGTGACGACGGAAAGCCCTACGTGGGTACCGGCGCCGAAGGGCGCGTCTACACGGTGGACGACGCGCACAACTCCGTGCTCGTGGCCGACACTGACGAGCGCATGATCGGCGCCCTGTCCATGTCAGGGAAGAACAAGTTCGTGGCCGCCAGTGACCCGGCGGTTCTGCACCCGGTGCGCGGCGTTGGCGGCACCGACAGCATCTGGACCAGCAAGGTGCTCGACGCCGGGATCCGCGCCAAGTGGGGGCGATTGAGCTGGGTTTCGACCGCAGCTCTCGAGCTGTCGACGCGCAGCGGCAACACCAAAGAGCCGGACGACACCTGGAGCGCATGGGGCAAGGCCCTGGCCGCGCCCGGGCCAATCGACGCCCCTACGGCGCGTTACTTCCAAGTACGGGCGCGCTGGAACAAGGACGCCAGCGCTGTCTTGTCCGAGGTCACGATCCCCTTCGTCACCGACAACCTGCGCGCGGTCATCACGGGCATCGACTCCGGACCCAAGACCAAGGCGTCCGCGGGCGAAGTGCCGCAGTCCGGCGGTCCAGTCGACGGCAGCCCGAGCAGCAAGCTCGCCCTGAACTGGAAGGTGGACAACCCGGACAAGGACAAGCTCCGCTTTCTCGTGCACTACCGCCTGGTGGGCTCCACGACTTGGTATGACCTGCTCAAGCCCGGCGAGAAGCTGACGGCTGAGACCTACTCTTGGGAGACGGCGACGCTGCCCGAGGGCGAGTACCGCGTGCGCGTGACCGCCAGCGACGAACTGTCGAACTCGCCCGGGCGAGTCCGCAAGCACACGCTCGAGAGCGGCATCCTGCTGGTCGACAACACCCCGCCGCGGGTCGAAGGCCTGCAGGTGACCGGGAGGCGCGTGAAGGGGCGAGCCATCGACGGTGTCGGTCCGATCCAACGCATCGAGATCAGCGTCGCTGGCTCGGACGACTGGTTCCCCTTCGACTCCAAGGACGGGATCTTCGACCAGCAGAGCGAGGATTTCGAGGCGGACGTCTCGAGCTTCGTGCCTCCGGGAGCCGCGCTGCTCAGCGTGCGCGTCTACGACAAGGCCAACAATTTCGTCGTCCGTAGCGTCTCGGTCAAGTGAACGCCTCGCCGACTCCCTGACAGCAATGTCAGGGGTCCGGCCGCCCGGACCTCGCTCTAAGGTGCCAAGGAGACGCCGGCCGCGGCTGCGTCAGGAATTTTCATGCTGCGGCACGCGGCGTGCTCCCTCGAGCCCTGCTACATTCACGTTGGCTTCTTCTGATGCGCCTTTCATTCCTGTCTTTGACCGTCGCGGGTGCGCTGGGCGCGCTGGCCCTGGGAGCCTCCGCCAGCTGCGCCTCGGTTTCGGACGAAGCTGGAGCCGGAACGGGCGGCAGTTGCGTCGGCCCGTCGTGCAATCCGGAAGACGCCGGGCGCGATCAAATCGTCGCCGACGTGCCGGTGCCCGAGGCCGCGCCGGATGCCAAGCCGCCGACGACCCATCTGCTGTGCGGGGCGGGTAGCTGCCTGCCCGACGATCCGAACCCTCTCGAGTGCGCCGCGATCGAAGGCGGCGCAGACCCAGGCAGCGACGCCGCGGAAGCGTCGACTCCCGACGGCGGCTCAGATGCGGCCCCGGAGCCCCCGGCCAAGCTCGGGTGCGGCGTCACCTCGACGAACGGGCAGCCCACGAGTGCGTGCCAACCCGCTGGCAGCGGCGAGGGCGGGTCGCCCTGCGTCGATGGTGGCGACTGCGCTCCCGGACTGGCGTGCGTGAGTGAGGGATCCACCGCGGCGTGTCGACCCTATTGCTGCGCGCAAGCGACGACCTGCGCCGCCGGCGCCTACTGCGCGGAGCGACCGCTGCAAGGAGCGTCCGGAAAGACCGCGATCGGCGTGCCCGTCTGTGTTCCCGCAGACGATTGCAGCCTCGACGATCCCTATCCCTGTCCAACCAACAAACAATGCAAGTGCCAGGCGGGAACGGCCTGCGCGGTGGTCAAGGACGACGGGACCACCAGCTGCGTCCCGCCCGGCAAAGGTCGCGCCGGCGAGCCCTGCCCCTGCGCCGCGGGCTTCGTCTGCTCCAAGACGACGAACGCTTGCCTCAAGCTCTGCTCGACCACCAGTGGCACCGCCGATTGCGGCACGGGCAAGTGCCTCGCCGTCGCCGGCTTGCCGAAGGGCTTCGGCATCTGCGGGCTCGGCGGCTTGGGCGACGGCGGCTGACTCCGGTCGGCCTCAGGCGTTTCGTCTCGCGCGCATCGCCATGCGGACCGTGCTCGGCGGCGCGATTCGGTCGCCGCCTTCGAGTTGAGCGTTCAGCTCTGCGCCGAGCAAGAGCGCGGCGCACCAGATCCAGAGCCAGGCGAGCGCGATGGCGACGGCCGCGAGGCTTCCGTAGAAGACCGCGAAGCTCTGGATGCTGGAGGCGTAGACAGCGAACGCACTCGAGGCCAATCCGCCGAGGGCGACGGTGGCGACGGCTCCGGGCCAGATGCGACGGTTCAGGCCGGGCCGATTCACCGCGACGCGGAAGAAGAGCGCGAGAGCGCCGGTAGCGCCCAGCAGGGCGACTCCGATGCTCACGGCGCGTTCGAGGGGGCCCACCAGCTCGTCGCCCGTGCGCAGGAAAGAAAGCAGCTTCGAGGGCCCGCCGGTGATCGTGACCGCCGCAACGGTCGTCGCCGCGAAGATCAAGTTGGTGGCCAGGACGCACGCGATGGCGATGAGCCGCTTCTTCCACCACGCACGGGGCGCGGCGCGCACCGCGCGTTCGAACACGCTCATCAGCATGTAGAAGGCGTTCGAGGCGAGCCAGAGCGAACCGAGTATGGCGACGGGGGCCACCGCGCCGCCGGAGAAGCGCTTGAAGTGTCGCTGCACGATCTGGTGGACCTCGAGCGGACTGAGGTCCATGTAGAGCGACATCAGATCCAGCGCGTCTTGGCTCTGCCTGAGCAGCGTGGCGGCGAGATAGCCCCCGAGCGCCAGCATGGGGATGGCCGCCAAGAAGAGATTGAAGGCCATGGCGCTGGCGACGCGGCCTGCGTTGTGCAGCGCCATGCCCTTCCACAGCGAGTAGAAGCCGCGCCTGGCTGGACCTCGATCCAGGAAGTCCACGGTCGCCTGTTCGGCACGCTGCACCAGCGCACCGATCTCGTTGGTCACTCGTCGCATGAGGGGGCTTGCTTGGGCGGCAATCATCGCATACGACCCGCCCGTGGCGGTACACCAGGAGACCATCGAGGTTCGCACTACGGCTCGCGGCTTGTCCGACGTGACGCGGGCCGTCCAAGCGGTTGTCGACGGCAGCAAGATTGGCGTCGGGCTGTGCACGGTGTTTGTGCAGCACACCTCGGCCAGCCTGGTGATTCAGGAAAACGCCGACCGCAACGTGCTGGTCGACCTGACCGAGTGGATGGGGGAGCTGGCTCCCGAGTCCCGGCGCTGGCGGCATGCGGAGGAAGGCCCCGACGACATGCCGGCGCACGCCCGGGCCGCGGTGACCAAGACCTCCGAGACCATCCCGGTGACCGCCGGTCGGCTGGCGCTGGGGACCTGGCAGGCGCTCTACCTGTGGGAGCACCGAGCGCGCACTCATCAGCGTCGCCTGGTCGTGCACGTCGCGGGGGAGTGATGCCCTTCGATCCTGAATTCCTCGCCGACCTGCCCTACGATCCGTCGGTCCTCATGTTCGACGAGCTGCTCGAGGTCGATGCGACCAAGGGACGCGTCGTCTGCCGCATGCCGACGGATCGACCCATCCCCTTCACGGTGGACCAGCGCGCGCACCCCGAGCGCCACCCGCGTCACGTCGCAGGTGCCGCGATGATCCACGCCACGGGCATGCTCGGTTTCGTCCACGCCTACTACCTGATTGGCCTCCGGCACGGTGAGGGCTGGATCGGCTACGGCACGCACATCCACGGCGCGACCTTCCGCAAGCTCGTGCCGCCGGGTACGCCCATTGAGTGCGCATGCACGGCCGCCAAGGTCCGCCTCGGTCGCTCGCGCCACTTGGTGCGCTACCAATTCGAGTTCGTGCACGAAGGGGACGTCTGCTACCGCGGCGACCAGAGTGCGGTCTGGTCGCGGGTCGGTTGACTGTCGCCGCTCCGAAAACCGTCCTACACTCGCTGGCGTGGCACCCACAGGACCGCTGCGCCGCCTGCCGACCCGGCTTCGCCGAAATGCCGGCTCGCTGCTCGTCGACAATTTCTTTCGTGGGTTGTCTCGCCTAGGGCAGCTTCATCCGAAGGCGCGCCCAGAACGCCACGACGTCGAGGTGATCCGCGACGTCGCGTACGACGATAGCGGCCTCGCCGAGCACCGCCTCGACATCTACCGGCCTCGAGGGCTCGCGCGCGGCGAGCTCGATCGAGTTCCGGTGGTGCTCTACGTGCACGGCGGCGGTTTCCGCATCTTGAGCAAGGACACCCACTGGGTCATGGGCCTCGCCTTTGCCCGCCGAGGCTACTTGGTGTTCAACGTGAGCTACCGTTTGGCTCCGCGACACCGCTTTCCCGCAGCAGTGCAGGACGTTGCCGCGGCGCTCGAGTGGGTTCGACAGAACGCGGCCCGCTACGGGGGTGATCTGGACCGCCTGGCCTTCGCCGGTGAGAGCGCCGGCGCGAACCTGGTCACTTCGCTGGCGCTGATGAGCAGCTATCGGCGCAGCGAGCCCTGGGCGGCTCGGGTCTTCGACAGCGGCATCCGTCCCAAGGCGGTGGTGGCGGCCTGCGGCATCTACCACGTCAGCGACGTGCAGCGCTTCCGCCGCCGTTGGCCCCACATGAGCGGCTTCATCCACGATCGATTGAGCGAGGTCCGTGAGTCGTACCTCGGGGACGTTCAGCGCCACCAACCGGAGCAGCTCGAGCTGGCGGACCCCTTGGTCGTCCTCGAACGCGGCGACGTCCCCCAGCGGCCCCTCCCTGCCTTCTTCGCGCCCTGCGGGACCTCCGACCCGCTGATCGACGACACCCAGCGGCTCGCACGCGCCCTCGACGAGATGGGCGTCGAGTGCGAGGCCCGCTACTATCAAGGCGAACTGCACGCCTTTCACGCCTTGGTCTTCACCGCGAACGCGCGGCGCTGCTGGGCCCACACCTATGCCTTCTTGGACCGCCACTTCGGCGCGGGTGGAGGTGCAGTGTGAGCAAGGACGAGGCGACACGCGACATCGGCCGCGTCGGCCCCAGCAGCGCGGCGGCACAGCCCCGGGAGCAGCCCTCTACGGCTGCAGATTTCGACACCTTGGCCCTCGACGCCGACGGCTCCGACAGCGTGAGGGTCCAGGGCGGCGCGGACTCTCCCGCGTCGGACCGTTCCGACCCCGTGCCGACCGCGAGAGAAGAGCGGTTCCAAGACCAGGGCGAGATCGGTCGCGGCGGCATGGGCAGCGTGCACCGGGTGTTCGACCGCGCGCTGTTGCGCACCGTGGCCGAGAAACGTCTGCACCCGAGCGTGCGCCTGCTGCCCGACGCCGCGACGCGGTTTCTGGAAGAAGCGCAGATCACCGGTCAGCTCGATCACCCGAACATCGTTCCGGTTCACGACATCGGCGTGGATGAGACGGGCGCCGCGACGACCTTCACCATGAAGCTGGTGCGGGGCAAGACGCTCAAAGAGCTGGTGACCCAGGCCCACACGGAACAGCTCACGGGCGCCCATATCGAAGGGCTCTTGCAGGTATTCCTCAAGCTCTGCGACGCGGTGGCCTTTGCGCACAGCCGTGGCGTGATTCACCGCGATCTGAAGCCCGACAACGTGATGGTCGGGAGTCACGGCCAGGTCTACCTGATGGATTGGGGCATCGCGCGCCTCGCGGCCGGCGTCCGGCCGTCGGACTTTGGCCTCGACAGCGGAGCGCTTCGGGGCATCGGTGTCGCGTCCTACGAGCTGTCGCGATCCGTCATCGGCACGCCGGCGTACATGGCGCCGGAGCAGGCGCGAGGCAAGGTCTCCGAGATCGACGAGCGCACAGACGTATTCGGCCTGGGTGGCATCCTGTATCGGATCCTCACGAATCGAGCGCCCCATGCCGCCGAGAGCTCCCAGCAAGCCATCGAGAAGAGCCTCCGTGGCGACATCGACCCGCCTAGCCAAGTAGTGGCTGCGCTCCGCCTTCCGCCGGGGCTGTGTCGGATCACAATGAAGGCGCTGTCCGCTGAACAGTCGCAACGCTATCCGAGCGTCGACGCGCTCAAGGGTGCGGTGTCCGACTTTTTGCGCGGCGGAGGCTGGTTTCGCACGCTCGAACTCCGGGCCGGCACGGTCATCGTGCGTGAGGGCGAGCGCCCGGATGCGGCGTACATCATCAACAGCGGCCGCTGCGAGGCCTACAAGATCGCCGACGGAAAGCGGCAGTCGCTGCGGATGATGGGTGCCGGCGAGGCCTTCGGCGAGACCAGCATCTTCACCGATCAGCCGCGTGCGGCCAGCGTCGTGGCCATTGACGACGTCGAGGTGATGGAGATCACGCTCGACGCGCTGGAGCAAGAGTGCGGGCAACGCTCTTGGATGCGGACCTTCGTGACGGCTCTGGCCGAACGATTCCTCGACGCAAACCGCGAGATCGAAAGACTCGAGAAGCGCCTCGGGGCGTGAGTCGGCGCGCGCGGGACGTGCTATCGACCGTGCCCATGTTGCGACGAGCCATTTCCATCGTCACGCTCCTGGCTTTGGTCCGCTGCGGACCGGCGGCAGCGCCCGAGACGCCTGAGGCTGCCAGTTCGGGGCCCGCCGCGGGCCACCCCCACGCAGGGCCGCCCCAGGGACACGAGCCGGGTCATCATGAGCGAAACTCGGCGGGTCACGGGCACTCCTCTGGGACGGCCAACCACCGCTTCAACGACCCCGAGCGCTGGTCGAAGGTCTTCGACGATCCGAAGCGCGACGCGTGGCAGAAGCCTGACGCGGTGGTGGCCGAGCTGCGACTGGCGGCCTCCGACGTCGTGGCGGACATCGGCGCTGGCACCGGCTACTTTGCGGCGCGACTCGCGCGGGTGGTGCCCAAGGGCAAGGTGTTGGCCATCGACATCGAGCCGAAGCTGATCGACTTCA
Source organism: uncultured delta proteobacterium (assembly GCA_963716725.1). Taxonomy (GTDB): domain Bacteria; phylum Myxococcota_A; class Polyangia; order Polyangiales; family Polyangiaceae; genus JADJKB01. The sequence goes on along the minus strand of CAVQUB010000018.1, from coordinate 41,202 downwards.
TGTTGAAGCGCGCCGAGCGCGAGGGAACCGCCAACGTGGAGGTCATCCTAGGGAGCGCGTCCGACCCCCGACTGCCCAGCGGCGTGAACGTGGTGCTCGTCGTCGACACGTACCACCACATCGGCGAACGCACCCAGTACTTCCGGCGCGTCCGCGAGCGCCTGGCGCCGGGAGGGCGCGTGGTGATCGTCGACTTCAAGATGGGCCAGCTGCCCGTCGGGCCTCCCGACGACCACAAGCTCGCCCCCGAGGTCGTGGACAAGGAGATGATCGCGGCTGGTTACCTCCGATGCGCGTCCTTCGACGGGCTGCCCTACCAGTACATGTTCACCTTCGCCGAGAAGTGCTGAGCGCGTTCAGAGGCCCCGCATCCACTCGGGCTTCAGTCGCGACTCGTCTCCCTCGGCGATCAGCGCCGAGAGAATGCGCACCAGCTCGTCCTTGTCACGCGGCAGCTCAGCCCGCACGGGCAAATAGTTGCTGGCGTGGTTCGACGAGAACCGGCACGCGGACAGCTCACTCTCGCTGACCAGGGTGCCCAGCTCGCGGAGCAAGGCGAACTTGCTCGGTAGCGTGAACTCACCTCGGGCCTCTGCGGCGGCCAGCGGCGTTCCCGGCACGACGGTGGTCGTGAGCGCCCCGACGTAGGGTGGGTCCATTGCGGTGAGCGCCGTGGCGGTGTCTCGAGCGTGCGCCTCCGACCAGCGCGTACCACCGATGCCGAGCAGAACGATCACCGAGTGCACGATGCCGGCGTCGCGCAACTTGCCTGCTGTTGCGATGCACTGCTCGCGGGTGCCACCTTTGTCGATGAAGGCCAGCACTTCGTCGTTCCCGCTCTCGACCCCGTGATAGACGATGCCGAGCCCGGCGTCCGCGAGTTCGCGCAGCTCCGCGGGGCTCTTCTTTCCCACGCTGCGCGTGTCCCCGTAGGTGCCCACGCGCTGGACCCAGGGCAGGTGTTTGCGGATGGAGCTCAGGATTTCGATCAAGCGCGCGGTGGAGAGGATCAACGCATCGCCGTCGCACAAGAAGACGCGCGAGACGCCGGGGCCGAGCCCGCTGGCCTCGACGAGATCGTGCTCGATCTGCTCCCGCGGCTTGGCTCGAAAAGCCTTGTCACGGTACATGTCACAGAACGAGCAGCGGTTGTGGCTGCACCCGACCGTGACTTGCAGGAGCAGGCTCCCGCTCTCGCTGGGCGGCCGATAGATGCGTCCGACGTAGTCCACGCGGGCAGCTTACGCCGAGTTGGCTCCGAGGTCGGTTGCTTCCGGCCCGGCTTCGGGCCAGGATTCGTGGGCGATGGCGGTGATGGCTCGCATGCTGTTTCTCGCGGCGGGCGCCTGCGTCGCGGCCTGCGGCGGCTCCGAAGAAGGCGGGCTCTACAGCACGGCCAAAGGCGGAGCGGGCGGCGCGGCGGGAACCAGCGTTGGTGGCGGCGCCGGATCCGGGGGCAGCGCGAGCGGCGGCGCCGCGGGCATGGCGTCCGGCGGTGCGGCCGGCAGCGGCGCTTCGGCCGCCACCGGTGGCAGTGGGGGAAGCGGCGGCACGGGAGCGACGTCCAGCGGTGGAGGCACGGGCGGAGGCAGCGGCGGAGGTCCGCCGGGCATCGGCACCGGGCCTTGCGGCGCCCTCAGCTGCGCCTTCAGCGCCGGCGACGCCTGCTGCAAGGCGGACGGCAAGCCGCTGTACTGCTCGAACACGAAGCTCTCGAATCCGTGCAAATGCAGCGGCGTCGTCTGCCACGAGATCGGAGATCAAGTGCGACGGACCCGAAGACTGCTCAGCGGGCAAGGTGTGTTGCGCCGAGAAGGGCCTCGTGTCCTCCATCTGGGACCTGCTCGAATGTCGGGAGACCTGCACCAGCGACCGAGTGGGTGCGACGCGGCGCGAGGTGTGTCATCCCGGGGGCAAGGCCTGCGCGTCCGGGACGGCATGCTCGCCAGATTCGGCGTTGCCCCCGGGCTATGCGACGTGCGCGCCCAAGTGAGCGCCGGGTGACGCAGCAGGCGCACAGGCTCGACGGCCAACCGGCGTTCACGCGGGACCGAGAAGTCGCCCGTGTGCCCCGCGGATCCCCTCGCGGCACGATCGTTGCTCTGGACGCGAGTGGCATGGTTCGTCGGGTTGCTTTCTCTTTGGCGCTAGTACTAGCGGCGAGTTCAGCGCAGGGCGCGGGCAGGGTGCTCACCGCTTCCGACGGGACAATCTTCGTCAGCTCGTCGCGCGTCGCCATTGCCCGCGCTCCCCTGTGGACGACCCAGTGGCTCTCGCTCGGTGTCGAGGGCGGTCCCGGGCGGCTCGTCGTGGTGCTGCCCGTCGCCCCGGGCACCAGGGTGGATCCGTCCCTCGAAGCGTTCTTCTTCGCCATCGACGGCGTGACGGCTCCGCGCATTCGCCCTCCCAAGCCCGTGCTTGTTTGCGGAGCGACTCACGAGGGCTCCCTCGAGAACACGAGCTCGAGTCCCGAGAGCTCCCTGGCTCCGAGCACCATCGCCGTGCTCGACGATCTCACGCAGGTCGGGTCCTTCGCCATTCAGCAAGGAGTCAGTCTGGACAACGACGACGTCGCGGCGCTGGCAGCGACAGGGGCCCCGCGCTTCGTCGCCGTTGTGTACGATCTGGGCCAGGAAAAAGGCATTTCGGAGCCGCTCCGGATCGCCCAGCCGACGGCGAGTCCGTCGCCTCACATCGCACTCCTTGCCTCCGACGCTTCGCCGGACGTGACGCTGTTCAGCATCGCGGAGGGCCGAGCGGGTTGGGTGGCCGGGGTGGAAGAGATCGGCGCGAGCGAGGTCGGAAACGAGTGGCTATCGGTCGACGGGATCAGCAGCTACGTGCAGGACCGCCGCACCGAGCTCCTGGCGAAACAAGGCGCTCTCTCGGTGATCGAGAGCAGCGGCAGCACACCGCTCTTCGGCTGGACGGTCCTGCCTGCGGGCGCCGGCGCCCTCGCGCCTGGCGTGAAGAGCTACTTCGAGAAGGCCAAGAAAGAGGTCGCCGGAGTCTCGCCCTCGGACCTCTGCGTCGCGCCGGTTTGGGACGCGATCGCTGCGGGCAAGACCGGTGCCCGTCTTGCTCGCGCGTGCGCCGCGGGAGCCCTCGTCTCGGTTCCAGATCTCGCCGGCGCGCCGGCCTGCACCGAGGCGCCCGGGGCTGGGGAGATCTCCGTCGCGTCGCTGCGATGCGGCGGAGCCGATGACATCGCCTTCGCACTCGCCGGGATGCGCGCAGACTTGGTCAGCATCACCCGACACGCGACCATCGCCGGCCCGAACTCTCCGGATGCCGCAGCCCTCGCCCTGACCCAAGGACCCCCCGTGTCGTTGCTGGTGACGGCAGCCACCCAAAATACGACGGGCTGCACCAGTGGGGTCGGCGGCGGCACGGGCTCCGGAGGCACTACCGGCGGCGCGGGCTACGGCGGCGACGGAGCCCAAGGCGGCTACGGCGCGAGCACGGGGTACTGGGAGCCCGATCCGACTCCCGAGCCGCGGGTCGACGTGAGCTGTGGGGTTCAATTCGTGGAGTCGTGCAACGGCAGCAGCTCCAACGGATCCGACGACGGTTGCAGCGGCGATTCGAGCTCCGATGACGGTGATACCTGCGGCGGCGACTCGACAGGCGCGGGTGACGAAGGCGACACCTGCGCGGGCGACTCCACCGGGAATGGGGATGCTGACACTTGTGGTGGAGACTCGGGGTCCGGCGCCGAAGGGGACACTTGCTCCGGAGGCGACGCCGGAGGCGGGGACAGCTGCGGGTCGGGGTCCAGCGGCGGCGATTGCTCGATCCGCAGCCGACCCCGCCGGCTCCGCGTCAGCGCGCTTTTCCTGCTTTTTTCCGCCGTCGCGCTGCCGCTCCGGCGCCTCGGGCGATCGCGGCGCTCGAAGCGCTGAACGAGTGTTCCTGGGGGTGCGGCAAATCCCAAGGGGAATCCAAGGTCCAGACGCTTGCCTCGCCTGGTGACGCTTCTATGATGAGCTGATCCCGTCGGGGCACGCCATGGCCGCAGAGCAGCCAGTTCAAGACGAGCTGAGCCTCGCCAAACAGCGCATCGGGACCGTCGTCGCGGACAAGTGGCCGATCGAGAAGCTGATCGGCCTCGGCGGAATGGCGGCCGTCTACCAGTCCCAGGATCCGGACGGCAACCCCGTCGCGATCAAGGTGTTGCACTCGGAGTTCTCGACCAACGACGGGGTTCGTCAGCGCTTCATCCGAGAGGCAAAGCTCACTCAAGCGGTGGACCACTCGGGTCGCGTCGAGATCTACGACGAAGGCACCAGCGCGGACGGCGAGCCCTACTTCGTCATGGAGATCCTCGAAGGGGTCACCCTCGACAAGCTGTGGAAGCGCCACAACCGCACGCTGCCGGTGGAGTACGCGCTCGAGATCATCGACCGCGTGCTCGACTTTCTCGCGGTGTGTCACGGCATGAACATCGTTCACCGCGATCTCAAGCCCGCGAACATCTTCGTCACGGACTCCGGTTACGTAAAAGTGCTCGACTTCGGCGTCGCCCGCCTGCGTGAAGCCGGCGTCGACCCGACCTTGGCCGGCACCGCCCTCGGCACGCCCGCGTACATGGCTCCGGAACAGGCGCTCGGATCCAACGACCGTATCGACGCGCGCACCGACCTCTTTTCCATCGGCGCAGTGCTGCACGCGATGCTCAGCGGCAAGCGCCTCCACGAAGGGCGCTCGCATCAAGAGGCCTTCGTGCTCGCGGCCACCCGACCCGCGCCCAGCGTTGCCCGAGCAAAGGGCGATTTGCCGCCCGATGCCGTGGCGCTGGTGGACCGTGCCCTGCAATGGGATCCGCGCAACCGCTTCCAGAACGCCCAGGAGATGCGCGACGAAATCGCGCGAATCCTCGGCGTCTTGCAGGACCAAGCGGCGGAACCAAGAGCTGCCGAGCCCGAGCGGAAGGCCCCAGCGGCCAGCCAGCTCGCCGCGCTGGCTGAGCAAGAGGAAGGGGCCAAACGCGAAGCGCCGCTCTCGCCCGACGAGCAGCAACTCGTGGCGCACTTGCAAGAAGCCTTTCGTCAAATCGAACGCGCGCTCACGGCCGTCCGCCAGTACACCTGGGACCACCCGGTCACCTCGCAGCAGATCGCGGCCACCGCCGAGGTGCTCGGCCAGGTTCTGGCCCGCCACCCCGAAGACTTCGTCTTCGACGTGAAGCCGCACTCGTTCACCAAGCGCGGAGCCGTACTCTGGGAGCCGCTGCATCCCTTCGACGAGATCCCCTACAACCTGTTCGCCAGCGGGTTCCGCAAGTTCACATTTCTGCCCGGCATCACGGCGGAAGAGCTCCGCGCTTGGCTCGAACTCGTTCGCAAGGACCCGTATCGGGATTTCTCTCCCGAAGACGACATGGCCACCGCGTTCTGGGAGCGCGGGTTCGAACACGTGCGATACCTGGTCGTGATGTCGTTCTTGGCGCTCAACGCCTCCGACGAGGTAGCTCGCCAGTACGAGGCGTTGCTCGAGGACGGGCATCAGATCCTGGCCGCAATCAACCGCCGCCGCGGCGAGAACGCGGAGCCTGACGAGGCCATGGACCTCGAAGAAAAGGCCGCGGCCATCGCCGCGCGTCAGGTCGCGCTGCGCGCCGTCCGTGCCTCCTCCGCGCTGGCGCTCGACGAGCGTTCGAGGGCCGCCATCGCCGCAGCCATGGACATGCCCGAGCACGAGTGGGAGGCGCGCTTCGTCGATGCGTTGGCCGACGCTGCCAACGACGCGGTGACTTTCGGCAACTTGCCCCTGGCGGCTGTGCCCCTCGGTGGCGCGCTGCACGAGAACGCGGCCAGCCAAACCTTGGAGTTTGCTCTCCGGATGGTGGTGGCCGTGGCGGAGAGCGTGTCGGTGCGTGGCGGCCCCGAGATCCGTAGCGAGCTGGTGCGGCGGGTGCTCGACGAGGACACCCTGACGATGGTGCTCAAGGAGCTCACGCGCAAGTTGCCCGAGGCAGAGTGGCCCAAGATCACTCGCTGTGCTCCCTACCTCGCCGTGCTGCTCGAGGACGCGGGCTCGGAGTCGTTCGGAGCGGTGCTCGGCGCCATGGCGCGCGCCGAGATCGAGGACGTTAGAAACGCTTTGATTCGCTACTTGGAGAAGCACGCGGTTGGGCGCGAGGAGCGCATTGGTGAGCTGCTCGACGACCCCGACCTCGCGCGCGGCAAGGTCGTGCTGGCGCTCTTGGGGCGGCTCAAGACCGAGGCCGCCGCCGTCGCGTTGCGCAAGGCGGAGACCAGCCCCCACGCGGAGCTGCGCGTCGAGGCAGTGGCCATGCGCGCGGCCGCCAACATGGAGGGCCTGCGCGACGAGCTCGGCAAGCTGATGACCGATCACGACCCCGCCGTGCGGATGGCTTCGCTTCGCACCCTGGTGCGTTACAAGGTGAAAGAAGCTGGGCCGCCGCTCGCCCTACACATCCAGAGCGCGGCCTTCCACAAGCTGGCCGTCGACGAGCGGCAGCTCTTCTTCGAGACCTTGTACGAACTGTCTCCGGCCCGAGGCGAGGCCCTGTTGAAAGATCTGGTGTCGAAGGCGGGCATGTTCACCCGCGAGGACGTCGACGATACCCGGATCTTGGCCATGCATTTCTTGGTCAGGGTCGGCACTTCCAAGGAAGTCCTCCAGGTCCTCGAGCAGGCCTCGGGCAAGTGGGGCAACTCGGCCGCGGTCAAGAACGCGGCGCAGCAGGCGGCGATCCAATTCAAGGCGAGACTGCAGCGATGAGCGACGGCATTCAGACCGCCGACGAGGCGCAACAGAACGCCTATCTGCGGAACGTCGCCGAACTCGCACAGGCCCATCAACAACGCGAGATCGGCGCGTCGTTGGCACTTCAGATCTTCCGCTTGCTCAAGATTGTCCAGCTTCACGCCATCGACAACATGGCCGTGCTCCAGCAGATCGATCAGACCGTCGAGGCGCTTCGGGGTTTCGGCGTGGCGACCGGCGAGCCGCTGACTTTGCTCTTCGCCAAGAGCACGGTGTTCGTGGCCGGTCACCTGCTCAAAGCCTCGCGTGGTGAATACGAAAACGCCCTCGAACTCGGCGCCATGGTCCGAAGGCTGGGCGTCTCCGAGGTCATGATCGAGACCGACGCCACCCGTGCCGATCTGACGGCCCTGGCGCGCCTTTTTCAGCAGGGCGACGCCCGCGCCGAGAACGGAGTCATCGAGCCATCACCGCGCGTTCGACTGCGCTACGTCAATCCGGCTCGGATGGGCGAGGGAGAAGAAGATCTCACGGTCGAGGAGCAAGTCGTTCGCACCTACGCCACCAGTGTGGTGGTCATGCGACGCATCTTCGAGAACCTCACCAACGGACGCTACCAACTGCCGCACCACGCCAAGCGCCTGGCGCAGCGGTTGGTGATGCTCTCGGAGGGCGACACCCCTGCGTTTCTCGGCATCACTGCCATGCGAAACCTGAACCACGATACGGCGGGCCGCTCGGTGAACCGCAGCATTCTCGCGGTGGCGGTGGCGCGGCAGCTCACGAACGACCTCGGAGCGTTGGCGCGTATCGCGATGAGCGCCCTGTTCTTCGACGTGGCGCACCCGCTCGTGACGGGTGTGGTCGGACGCGGCAATGAGGTCGTGGTGATGCGAATGACCGAGGACGCCGAGCAGCGCCTTCCAGCTGCAACTGCCTTGGTGCTCACCGCCCTCGGTCAGCTTCGCCCGGCATCCATGGTGCGTACCGTGATTGGCTACGAGTCGCACTGGATGCGGCAAGCAGAGCAATTCGGTCCGCTCTACGGGGGCGCTCGACGAGCCATGGTGGCGCCCCGTATCGTCGCGACGGCAAACCGCTTCAACGAGCTGCTCGAGCCCGATCTGGCGGCGGCCGCCACGCTCACGCCGGACGAGGCACTCGAGCAGATGCGTGTTGAAGCGAAGGACGCGACTGCGCGAGCGATGCTGGCGTTGCTGGTGGGAGCGCTCGGGATCTTTCCACGAGGCACGCCGGTACAGCTCAACACCGGCGAGCGCGGGGTGGTGCTCAAGACGCCCGCCGAGCCGTCCGACTACGTGAACCCGACGGTCCGCCTCGTCTACGACGCCCAGGGCGGGCACCTGAAGGCGCGGGTGGCCATCGATCTCGCGAATGACCCTGCGCGCCAGGTCGCCGGCGTCGTCGCTGCAGACGCGGCGTTGGCCGAGGCGCAGGCCAAGGTGCTCGCGACAGTGAAGGCCCAGGCTCCGGCGCCGCAGCGACCGCCCTCCGAGCCACCGGAGAGTTACGACGAGCTCAACGCCGTGCCCACGGTGCCGCCCCAGCGCGATGATGCGCCGAGCCCGGATGCGGTCGTCACCATTCCGCCCGCTCGACCGGTTCAGGCGGCCGGCGGTCTGCCCTACGAGCCCGAGCTCCCGGACGTGTTCGGTGACATGCCCGAACCCGAATCGGAACCCGCCCCCGAACCCGCCCCCGCACCCGAATCGGAACCCGCACCCGCCCCCGAACCCGAACCCGAACCCGAACCCGAACCCGAACCCGAACCCGAACCCGAACCCGAACCCGAACCCGAACCCGAGGAGGTACCCGCCGAAGAGGTGGAGGAGCTGGGACCCGATCAGGTGTTGGACATCTCCTCCGAGGCGCTGCTGGACGAGCAGCTGGCGTTCTCGACCGATTCGCTGCCCGACGTCGAGCCCGAGGGCGAACCCGAGCCGGCGCCGGCGCGCCCGCCGCGCGCGGCCTCGGTGCCCCTCCCGCCCGTGGAGACCCCCGCGGCTGCCCGACCCTCCCGACAGGACAGGCCCGGCGTCATGCCGGTCGCGCCGCCTCGCGCGCTGCGGTTGCCGGGGTCCGAAGACCGAACCGTGATCCACGACGCGTCCGATCTGCGCAACGCCGAACCGAAGAGCGCAGAGATGCGCAGCTTCGAGCTCACGTCGCCCTCTTATCCGTCGACGCCCTCGACGCCGTCGAGTCCGTCGACGCCCTCGACGCCGTCTGCCCTGATGCGGCGCCTCGCGCCATCGCCACCCTCGGTGGGGCCGCCGCGCAAATCGGTCGCACCTCCTTCCATGGACGACACGCCGAGCAAGAGCGTGCCGTCGCGTCGACCGGCGCCGCCCAGCGTCGGGCCCTCGATCACGAGGCGATCGTCCGCGGCCGTGGCCCCGCCGGACCGTGGCCCCGTCATCGAAGACCTCTCCCTAGATCCTCACGAAATCTCCGAGGTCGAGCCGTCGGCGCCATCCATGCAGTGGCGCCGAGCGCCGAAGACTCTGCCCCCCGCAGAACGCGGCGCGGCTGGCTTCGAGCAAGCTCACGCTCCCAGTGCCAGCGGTTCCTTCGAGCGGACTCCCTTCTCGCACATCCTACTTTACCTCTTGGATCGTTCGCTGACCGGAACACTCATTTTCACCGAGCCGGTGGAGCGCGTCGACGACTCCCCCGTGGAGCACGCGGGGTACTTCCAGCAGGGCATCCCGACCAAGCTGCACATCGGCCGTCGCGTTGCACCGCTCGGGGCGACGCTCGTCGCGAACGGACTCCTCGAGCAGGCTCAGCTCGAAAGCGAGCCGATCTCGCAGCCGCCAATGCACGAAGCCAGCCTCGAGATGGAACTCGTCGAATTCGGTCTGGTGAGCGCCGAGCAAATCGCGCTGATTCGCAACCAGCAGCTCGGAGAAAGGCTCGTGTATCTATTCGGGCTGCCGTCAGGGACGAAGTACTCGTTCTACAATGGCCTCGACTTGCTGGAGGCCATTTGGGGGAATATCTCCGGGATGGTCTCGCCGCTCGCGACGCTGACCCATGGCCTACGCGAGCACCCCGAAGAGACGTCGATGGACCGCGTCTTGACCCGAGTCGCCGGCAACGCGCTCCACCTGCACCCTGAGTCCGACCTGGACGCATTCGATTTCGACGAAGCCGAGATGACCGTTGCCGACGCCATCGGCATGACGGAGGCGTCGCTGCCAGAACTCGTCGAGGCGGGGCACGAGCCCGACGTCATCCGTCGGGTCGTGTACTTGCTCATGGTCACCCGCTGCGTCTCGCCCATCGAGTCGGTCGCGCCCTCCCGCAGGTCTGTCTCGTCGGTCCGCACCTCGCCGAAGCCCGGAACCAAGAAGTCTTGAGAGGGAGCTCGCCCATGGCACTGTCATCGTGGAAGATTTGCTCGATTTGCAAGCGCCCCCTGGAGTTCGAACAGAAATATTGGGTGTGCAGCGTCTCGACCTGCAACCGCAAACGAACGGGTTTGTACTTCTGCTCGGTGGCGTGCTGGGACGCGCACCTCCCGGAGGCGCGTCATCGCGACGCTTGGGCCGAAGAGCGCAGCGCGCCGACCGCGACGGAATGGCAACGTCAACGTGAGGAAGATGAACGCGCCTCGGAAGCAGCAGAGGAACGGGTGGAGGCTCCGCGTCGCAGAATCGTGAGCAGCGACGCCGCCGACGAGCTACCGAAGGACGTGCTCGTGGTGATGTCCAAGCTCAAGGCTTACGTGCGGGCGCGCTCCGGCATGAACACGTCCGACACGGTCAGCGGGATCTTGTCCGATCACCTGCGCAAGCTCTGCAACGAAGCGATCCGCAACGCGGCGCGGGACGGGCGCAAGACCGTGCTCGATCGCGACTTCGAACCGCCCGGCTGATCGCCGCGACCCGAGCCGGCGGGTGGCCGCACCCGCCGCCAGCGTGGCGCATTCGCGCGCGACTCCCGCTAGTTGCGGAGTCGCGGCGAGCAACGCTTGCTTCCACACCTACATTGTGCGACACCGCCCTCCAACCAACGACATGGTGGGCACCATGAATCAGACCAGCATCTTCTTCGGCATTTCGGCGGTACTTCTAGCGGGACTCGGCGCTTGTTCGTCCAGCGGCGGTGGCGGCGGCGGGCAGGCGACCGGCGGTAACGGCGCGACGGGCGCCGGCGGCGGCAACGTCGGCGGGATGGCCAGCGGCGGTGCGGCCGGTTCGGGCTCGGGTGGAGCTGCGGGCTCCGGCGCCGTGGGCGCGGGCGGCGGTGGCCGCGGTCCGGGTAAAGGAGAAATCGGCGCGGCGTGTGCGCAAGACGGTGACTGCAGCGCTGCCGGTTCGGTGTGCCTCACCGCAGACCAAGGCTGGCCGAACGGCTACTGCGCCACCGCAGACTGCCAGGCGGGCTCGTGCTCCAGCGGCAGCGACTGTTTCAAGATGACCAGCGGCAACACCTTCTGCCTGAAGACCTGCGGCGACTCCAGCGAGTGCGCCAGCTCCTACGCGTGCAACGCTGATGCCGGCGCCTGCGTTCCGGGTTGTGCTGGCCCCTCCGATTGCGAGACGAACGAGGTCTGTAACGCAAAGACCCTCGAGTGCGAGGCCAAGCCCTGCACGGCGGGCAGCTGCGGTTCCGGGCTCGTCTGCAATCTGCCCTCCGGCAAGTGTGTTCCGGACTCCGGCAGCGGTCCTGGCCCGGGGCCAGGTCCCGACTGCACCGGCAAGCTGCCGGTGCGCGACTGCACCGGCACGCTGGCCTACTGCGGGGAGCTCCTGCCCTTCGAGCCGGATCTCGGCCCGGGCTACGAGGACTACGCGATCAACGGGGAGACGCAGTCGAACCAGTACCGCAGTTACCTGCGGCGGGACGCGCAGATGCTGGTCAAGTACGCGGCCGCCTACGTCGATTGCAAGGCCAAGGCCTGGAACACCGGCAACGGCGGGCTGCTCGGGCTCGGTGACATGAGCGAGTCCAACGGCGCCATCCCCGGCACCTCCGTCGGTCAACCCGGACACCCGGCGGGCACACACGTCAACGGCCACGACATCGACATCGGGTACTGGCAGGCCGGGACTGCCGACAACAAGCTGCGTCCCGTCTGTGAGCACAAGTCCGGTGGCGCGGATCAGTACCACTGCGTTTCGGCGCCCGACAAACTCGATCTCTGGCGCACGACGCTGTACCTCGGCGCGATGATGACCAGCGAGATCGTGCGCGTCATCGGCGTCGACGGTCAGGTCGGTCCCTTGGTCGAGAGCGCCATGCCGGCGCTCTGCTCCACCGGCTGGTTGCCCGCGAAGTCATGCACCGCCGTGAAGTCGAGGCTCGCCTTCGAGACCACCAATACCGGCAAGGGCTGGTACCAGTTCCACCATCACCACATGCACCTCTCGGTCACGGGCAAGCTGCCCACCAACCCGAACGCGCTCTCGCCCGTGACGCCCTTCGACGCCTTCCTGGTCTCCGGCCAGCCCTCGAGCGAGACTGACTTCGTGGCGCTGCTGGGCGTGCCCGGGCACGCGATGATCAGCGGCCACGTGGCCCCCGGTGTCTTCCAGTTCGGCAAGCCACTCGGCAGCCTCTGAGAGCGGGAACCAGCTTTGGAGCCCGGGGTCGAAGCTCGGGCTCGGTTCTCCCCCGGACGGGGCTCGAGGCGGGTAGACTGGGCGGCCGCCCATGCCGCCCTCGACGAGCCAGAGCACGCCTAACTTTTGGCGCCAGTGGCTGATCCCGATCGTGCTCTTGGCGTCGTCGGCGCTAGCGATCTTCTGGCTCTTCTACAGCATCGACTTCTTCAGAGCGACCGCCGGCGCGTCCGCGGGCGGCCCGCTCGATCGCTACCTGCGCTTCGATCCCGATCACATCAGTGACGCCGTCAGCTCGCTGGCGGGCATGACCGCGGCCGTGTTCGGCATCGTGATCACGGTCGTCAGCATCGTCGTTCAGCTCTCGGCCGAGCGCTACACCGGCGTCGCGCGCATGTTCTTGCGCGACCGCGTCAACCTTACGGTCGCAGCGTACTACGTGATCTGCTGCGTGTGTGGCGTCTGGCTATCGGTCGCCTTGCAGCGTGAATACGTGCCGCGGGCCACGCTGCTGGCGATGATGGTCGCCACCACGGGCGGGCTCGTGCTGATGGCGCCCTACTTCGGCTACGTGTTCTGGTTCCTCGAGCCGAACAACATCATCTCGCGCATCCGGCGCGAGGCGGTCAGCGTCGCCAAGCGCGGCGCCGCGCTGGTCGATGGCGCGGCCAGCGCCGAGGCCCAGGCCCAGACCCTCGGATCGATGGAGGAGCTGACCGACATCACCAGCAACTCGATCTCCGGCAAGGACAAGATCATCGCCAGCGGCGCCGTCGACGCGCTCAAAGATTTCACGCTCGAGTACCTGACGACCAAGAACGCGGCCAGCGACGTGTGGTTCAACGTCGGCAATTCGATCCGGGCCAATCCGGACTTCGTCGCCATGGATCCCGAGAGCCTGCACGATCTCGAGCAGCGGCGTACCTGGGTCGAGTGGAAGGTGATGCGGCAGTACCTCGGGATCTACAACGAGGCACTGGGGGCGATGCGCGACATCTGCTACCTGATCGCCATCGACACCCGGTACATCGGTGAAGCGGCCGCCGCAGCGAAAGACGACGAGCTCGTCAAGCTCGTCTTTCGCTACATGAACTCCTACCTGCGCGCGACGCTGAACGCGCGCGACGTCCGCACCGCGTACAACGTTCTGAACCAGTACCGCCTCCTGGTCGAGTCCATGCTTCGCCTTGGCCACATCAAGGCGGCCCTCGAGGGCGTGAAGCACATGCAGTACTACGGGCACGTCAGCTTCGACATGAAGCTGACCTTCGTCACGGAGACCATCGCCTACGACGTGTCATCGTTGTGCCAGTACGCCCACGAACTCGAATCTGTCATCGAACAAGAGATGGTCGGCTTGTTCCTCGAGCTCGATCGCCCGCTGGCGGTGCGGAGCCAAGAGCGCGGGTTGCTGGGAGTCCGCAAGGCGCAAGTGAAGTTGGCCGCGTACTACCTTCTGCACGGCGACGAGACGCGGGCCCGCATGATCGCCGACGACATGGCGCATGAGCCTCCGGAACGCCTGGTCACCATCCGTTCGGAGCTCGAGCGGGTCACCACCAAGGACTTCTGGGAGATCATCGATCGGGGCCGCAATTTCGAGTACATGCCGCCGCGCCAGCGCGGGAAGATGGCCGAGTTCTTCGGGTGGCTGAAGATCGAGGCCCGCCACACGCCCGAGCCGCCGGAGGCCTGAGCCCCAACGCCGACCGTTGCGCCGAGTCCAGCGCGCTCGCCGAGGAAGCTCCAGGTGCCCACCGGCGTACATGGACACACATCGGGGTCTGGCGGGGATTGCAATGGAAACGCAGCTCAGCGGAATGATCTGTTCATTCAAGCAGGAAAACGGCTTCGGCACCTTGGAGCTGGAAGACGGTCGGGAGGTCCTGTTCGACGTCACGGCCTGCGTCGATGAGCCGCTCGAGGGGCAGCCCGTTCGCGTCGTGCTCGGCTCGAGACGCGGGGGCGCCGCGCGCGCCATCTTGGTCGAGACCGCCTCGCAGCCCGTGTCCACGCGGCCGGCCACGACCTTGACCGAGGCCGTCCGGCGGCTCCAGGCCGAGGGCCTAGCGCTCGAGCTGGACGACTGGGAGCGGAAGAAGCTCGCCGCGGAGCTCGGCATTGCCGGCGAGCAGCCGGCGGAGCTGGTGAGCATCCTGGCGGCCTACTATCAGGACGCGTTCGTCGGCGAACGCCGCCGGTGCGCCGATCTATTCGTCGACCATCACGGGGAGCAAGAGACCTGTGCCTTCGAAGCGGCGCTGGCCACGCTGTTGGGAGACAACGCCCTGACCTTCGCTGCAGAAGAGACCAACGTGCGCTCGGTCGACGACATCGTGGACGCTTTCAACGAGGAGCTGCGCGGGCTGGGCGACCAGCGCCGCATCGTGCCGCTCATCACCGAGGGTGACCACCGCGCGTACTTCTGCATGGCCCTGTCCAGAGTGATGCGCCTCGCGGCTCTGGGCGTGCTCCGGGTTCGATGGGATCGCCCGCATCTGACGCCCAGCGAGCCGCCGCCTCGACTGGCCTGAGCGCTCAGAAGCCGATGGCCGCCAGCGGCGCGTCCTCGAGGGATCGCAGCACCCAATCGGCGTGAGCGAACTCCGCCGCGTCCACGGCGGGATCGGGGAGCGCCACCACGCGCATGCCGGCTGCCTGCGCCGCCGCCACACCCGAGAGCGAGTCCTCGAACACGACGCAGTGATCGGGCGCTGCGCCCAGCTCGCGCGCGGCGACCAAGAAGATGTCCGGCGCTGGCTTGGGCGCGGCGACCCGCGGATCGTCCCCACATACGATGGCCGAAAACCCCGAGAACCAGCCGTGGGGACCGGTCTTCAACCGAAACTGGTAGCTCGCGCTGCTGGTGGCGAGGCCGAGCGGGACGCCCATTGCTTGGAGGCGCGCGACCAACGCCCGGGCACCGGGCATCTCTGCCGTGGACTCGAACAAGCGGTCCAAGATCGGCTTGCGCCGCCGCAGGTATTCGTCCGGTGAGAGGTCGATGCCCAGGGACTCCACCAGGTGACGGGCACCTTCGGCGTCGCTGCGCCCGATCATGCCCGACTTCACCGACCAGTCGAAGACGACGCCGAACTCGCCGACGACCTCCTGGGTCGCGCGGGTGTACAGCGGCTCCGTGTCGAGCAGCACACCGTCCAGATCGAAGATGACGTGGGTGGGAGCGGGCATCAGTCAGGGCGCAGACCGTAGCATGGCTTCGCGCGCGTTCAGCGCGGCGGGTCGGAGTCCGGCGCGATCAGCCTGCGTCGCCCGTCTCTGCTCAGCTTGACCTCCGGTTCATCGAGCGCCACCCGATCCCAGAGCTTGCACGTGACCTGCTTGTGCTTCTGATCCAGACCCTCGCAATAGTTGGTGAACACACAGCGCCGCACGCTGCTGCCTTCGCCGGTGCGGACCTTCTCGAACCAATCCGGATCCGCGAGGCTCTGGCGCGCCGAGCCGACGACGTCGGCGTCACCGCGCGCGAGGATGCTCTCGGCCTGCTCGAAGGTCGCGATGCCGCCGCATACCACTACCGGCGTCCCGAGCCCGGCGTCGCGCACGGCTCGGCGAAGCGCGGCCGAAGCCGGCACGTTCCGGCCGAAAGGTCCGGCTTGGTCGGCGAGGGTGGTCGGCATGCACTCCCAGCCGCTCGGGCCGGTGTAGGGGTACGCCGCGGCCCCCACCGCCGGTTGCTTGGCGTCCTCGAACCTGCCGCCTCGGGAGAGCGACAAGAAGTCGAGCCCCACCCTGGCCAGCTCGACCGCGATCTGAGTCGACTCCTGAAGTCCGGTCCCGCCGTGGATGCACTCATCGGTAGACATGCGGCAGCCCACGACGAAGTCCGAGGGCACTCGAGACCGCACCCTCGCCAGGACCTCGAGGGGGAGGCGCAGTCGACCTGCCAGAGTTCCGCCGTAGCCGTCGGCCCGATCGTTCGTCGCCGAGAGGAACGAAGCCATGGTGTAAGCGTGAGTGAAGTGGAGTTCGACGCCATCGAAGCCCGCGGCTCGAGCGCGGTCGGCGGCGTCGGCGAACAGAGCGGGAAGCGCGCGCGGCAAGTCACGAACGTGGGGCAGGTGGACGTCGGTGATGCGCTCGCGTGCGCCGTAGTCCAGGTCGGCGAGCTCGCGTGGGCTCAGTACCTTGTTGAGCTCGTCGCGCGGCAGTTCGAGCAAGACGCGCCGGAGGTCGTCGTCGCTCTCGCCCCGATCGGCGAGCAACGCGCGGTGCCGGTCCGTGAGCGCGAGGAATGACTCCAAGTACCGCCGCGGGTCGGGGCGCTTGCGGATCGACAAGAAGTCGATGAGCTGAATCAAGAGCCGCGTGCGACCTCCGGACTCACGGCGCACCCTGTCGCAGAGCGCGCGCAGGCCGGGCACGAAGCGATCGTGACCGATCCGTAGCAGCGGTCCGCTCGGAACGTCGCGGATCCCGGTGGCCTCCACCACCAGCGCCCCCGGACGGCCTCGCGCGAAACGTGCGTACCAGTCGAGCACGTCGTCGGTCACGAAGCCCTCCGCGCTCGCCCGCCAGGGAACCATGGCGGGGACCCAGGTTCGGCGCTCGAGCTCCAGGCGGCCGGCCGAGAGCGGGCTGAACCAGAGGGAGCGGGCCGCCCGTTCTGCGCTGGGCCAGGCTGCATCTGGCAGCGGGTGTCTGCGCGCCTGCTCCGGGTGCCACATCTGGAGGCTGAGTCTAGGCGCTGGTTTCGGGCTACTCTACTGCCGATCGGCCATGGTCGACCGCCCCCTCGTTTCAGGCCTCACCGAGATCCGTCTCGGGACGACGTTGTCCGACGCGGGGCGCGTCACCGTGCGCCCCACGGCGCGCGCGGGTGGGCCCACCCAAGGTCGGCTGGGCTCGCTGTGCGAAGCCTTGAGCCTCGCGCTCGAGTTCCCTGTCGTCCCCCACGCGGTCGAGAATTACACTGACCTCTTGGCCGGGCTTCACTGGGGTGAGATCCACTGCGCGTGGCTGCCCCCGATGATCGCGGTGCGCGCCATCGCGCGTGGCAGCGCGGTGCCCTTGGCGGCGCCCGTCCGCTCGGGATCCGCCTGGTACTGGAGCGCTCTGTTCAGTCGCGGCGACTCTCGGATTCGGGAACTCGAGCAGGTTCCAGGTGCGCGCGCGGCTTGGGTCGACCAGATGAGTTCGGCCGGCTATCTGGTGATCCGGGCATCCCTGGGCGCCGCGGGTTTGGAGCCCGCTGCGAGCTTCGCTTCGGAGCAGTTTCTAGGCACCCACGACGCCGTCGTGGCGGCGGTGCGTGACGGACGGGCGGACGTGGGCGCGACGTTTGCGCATTTCGACGACGCGGGGCGCATCCGCAACGCGGGCTGGGGAAAGCTGCCCGTCAACGTCATCAAATGTGCCGGACCGATCCCGTCCGACATCCTGGCCGCATCGGTCCACCTCTCGCCGGACGTTGCGCAAGAGCTGTGCGAAACGATCACCGGCGACGGTCACTCGGCGGTACGCCGTGCTGCCAGCGAGTTGCTCGAGGCCACCGGTTTCATCTCCGTGAATCGCGAGCACCTCGCGCATCTCGAAGAGCTGGTGCAGTACCTCGAGGTGCCGCCCAGCGCGCGCTGAGCGCCTGAGCGCCTCAGTTTCGACGTTCTGGCGACTCGACGGGTCGCCCCAGTTCCGGCGGCGTGTCGGCGGGAGCACCCACCGGCACCACAATCGGCGGGACGGCTGCGCGCACGACCCCTGGCAGGCTCGGGCAGCTCAGCATGCGCGGGGCGAAGCGCTCGGAAAGCGCCGGGTTGTCTTGCTTGTGGTAGGCGAGCTGAGCAGAAATCTGAGCCGACAGCGTCGCCTTGAGGGCTTCGGCCACCTCGGCGTCACGGATTGCCCGGTCGTCGTGCTCGTCCGGATCCTGCTCGAGGTGGAACAGCTGCAGCGTCTTGTCGCTGCGGTTCACGATCAGTTTCCAAGGCCAGCAGACCACGGCTTCGGCGCTCTTCAGCCCCTGGATGTTCATGTACACGCCTGCGGGCTCTCGCGAGGGATCGACGGGCTCGAACATGCTCTTACCCTGGAAGGCCGGGTGGGGCGGAAGCTCCAAGAGGTCGACGATGGTCGGCATGAGGTCCAGGTGACTCAGCGAGTCGTCCACGTCCCGGGGCTCGAGCCCCTTCGGCCAGTGAATGAGGAGGGGGACGCGCGCCTCGGTGTCGTACAGCGTCTTGCCGTGGGTGACCTGTCCGTGATCGTGGAAGTTCTCGCCGTGGTCTGCGGTGATGATCCAGATGGTGTCGTCGAGCCTTCCCGATCTGGCAAGTGCCTCTTCCAACTTGCCGATCTGCTCATCCACGTAGTGCAGGGCGTTGTCGTATCGATTCACCACCGGTTGGCGATCCGACGCCGGATAGCTCAGGTAGTTGAAGCTGCCCGGCGTGAGCCCGGTCGGTTGGAAGGGAGTCGGGATCCCGGGCTGGAGTTTGTAGGGGAAATGCGTCGCCTGGAAGTTCACGTAGAGCGACCACGGATGGTCCCCGCGCCGTTGGATCCAGTCGGCGGCGAGGTCGACGGTGACGTGGTCGAGCACGACCAGCTCGCTGCCGATGTTCTGGAGCGTTCCGGGGTAGTTCCGGGAATGGCGGAAGAAGGTCGGCGTCTCCGTGGTCTGGAACTTGATCATGCCTTGCCAGTTTTCGTCCTGGCTCGAGATGGTCGCGGTCCGATACCCCAGCGTGTGGAAGACGTCGTGGTGTAGGACGCGGGGGTAGTCGAGGCGCCTGTACACATCGAGCCCGGTCGTGCGTCGAGGGAAGAGCGACGAGAGCACCGCCATCTGGGCGTAGTTCGAGTGCGTCGCCGTGCTCCAAACCCGGCGCGCTCTCACGCTGCGCCGAGCGATGCGATCCAGGTTCGGCGTCGTGTCGCGCTCGTAGCCCATGTAGCCCAGATGCCGGATCGAAATGGACTCGAGGGTCAGCAAGAGCACGTTGGTGCGCCGCGCGGGCAGGGACTTCACGCTCGTCGCCCACCGAGCGCCGGCGGCGAGGCTGGGGCCATCCGCGGGCTCGCGTCGCACGGATGCCCGGGCGGAATCCGTCGACGACGGAGCGAGAGCTTCGGAGTCGCCGGCGGCTGGCCCCTCCGGCGACAGCGACTCGGCAAACGCTATTTCCGGGCTGGCGAGCGAGAGGTTCGGCGTCAGCAGTGCCGGCAGGAGGCTCGCGGTGGCGATGCCGGTCAGCAGGGCCAAGCGCAGCAGCTTGCTCTGCGAGGCCGCGCTCAGGGTGCGTCGCGCGTGCCACACGACGGCGCCCACCACCGCCGCGACCGTGATCGCCAGCAGCGCGACCCAGCGGCCGTACTCGAGCAGGATGGTCGAGAGCAGGTGGGGCCCGCCAGCCAGGAAGAACTCCACCGCGCCAAGGGTGAGAAATGAGCCCGAAAGAGCCCGCAGTACGCTGCTGGTGACGTGGGTGCCGAAGAAGACCGCCACCAGGGTCGCCTGCAGCGCGATGGCGACGAGGCGTCCGCCACGCCAGGCGAGCAGCGGGTAGGTCAGCACGGCCAGGAGGAACGCGATGAGAGCTGCCCCCGCAGCGCTCGCCGCGGCGGCGATGACGAGGGTCAACGTGGCGGGATTCGAGGCACCCTGTGCGCCCACGCTGGCGAGGGCCGCCACGGCGCCCGCCAACCCGCCGACCGCGGCGCCGACGCTGAGCCCCTGGCTCGACCAGGTGGTCAGAGAGGGCATGGGTCTGGGTTCGGATCCGCTCGACACCGAAGGTTCAGAGTAGCAGCGCACGCGCTCCGTTCCCAAGAAATGCCCCGCTCACGCCAGGCCTTGCCGACGGGACTTCAAGATCGCCCGCGCGATGACGACGTGTTGGATGTCCGTCGTGCCCTCGTAGATGCGCAGCGGTCGGATGGCTCGGTAGAGCTGATCGACTTTGCTCTCCTTCAGCACTCCGCGTCCGCCGCTCAGTTGCACGGCGCTGTCCACGATGCGTTGGGCTGCTTCCGTCGCAAAGGCTTTGGCCATCGCGCTCTCGACCGAGACACGGGGCGCACCTGCGTCCTTGGTGGCAGCGGCGCGGTAGACCATCAGGCGCGACGCCGTGAGATCCATGGCCATGGCCGCAAGCTCGTGCTGAACCAGCGCGAGCTCGGAGAGCGGCGCGCCGAACTGCCGCCGGCTCTCGACGTGGGAGAGGGCCTCTTCAAGCGCGCGCGCGGCCATGCCGCAGGCCGCGGCGGCCACGGTGGTTCGCAGGCTGTCCAGCGTGCTCATCCCGATGCGAAACCCGTCTCCCTCGGCTCCCAGGCGCCGGCTCGCGGGGACCCGGCAATCGTCGAAGCTCAGGTCGCCGAGCGGGTGCGGGGCGGACAGCTCGAGAGCCCGATCGAAGGAGAGGCCCGGCGTGTCGGCGTCGACGACGAAGCAGGATATTCCGCGGTGCCCGGCGGCCGGATCGGTCTTGGCGAAGACCGTGTAGAAATCCGCGATGCCCGCGTTCGAGATCAGCGTCTTCTTGCCCTCCAAGATGTAATCGTCCCCGTCTCGTCGAGCCACCGTGGTGAGCGACGCAACGTCGCTGCCCGCCTCGGGCTCTGTCATGGCGAAGGCCGCCATCAGCTCACCGTGAACGACCTTGGGTACGATGGACGCAGCGAGCGCGGCAGAACCCGCCAGCGCAATCGGCGTCGAGCCGAGGCATTGCAGGGCGAAGACCTCGTCTGCGAGGGGTGACTCGTAAGCCAGCGCTTCTCGGATCAGGCAACACGCACGCAGATCGAGAGGATGTGCATGGGCCGCCAGGCGCGCTCGCCCGATCACCTCGAGCAGGACTCGAGCCTGCGCCCGTGCCGAGGCGTCATCGTGGGCAACTGGCAGCGGCGCGACTTCGCGTCGCACCAGGTCGGCGACTTCGCGCGCGAGCGTGTCGTGTCGGCTCTCCAAGAACGCTGAGACGTCGCTGGTGTTCGGCATCGACTCACCGGAAATTGGGCGAGCGCTTGGCACGGAGCGCCTCGTACGCCTCGCGGAAATCCGGGTGCATCATGCACGCCGCTTGCGCCTCGGCTTCGAGGTCGATGGCAGCCCACATGTCCATCGAGGCCTCGCGGTTCAGGAGCGCCTTGGTGACCTCGAGCCCGTAGCCGGGGCCGCGGGCCAAGCGGGCAGCGTAGGCTCGAGCCTCACGCATGAGGCCGTCGCCGCTGACAATGCGGTTGTACAGCCCGATTCGGAACGCCTCGTCGGCGCTGATGAAGTCGCCGCTCATGAGCAACTCAGTGGCCCGCCCGAACCCGATTATGCGTGGCAAGAGCCAGCACATGCCCATGTCTGCGCCGCTCAACCCCACCTTGGTGAATAGGTAGGCGATGCGGGCGTTGTCCGCCGCGATGCGCACGTCAGCTGCGGTGGCGATCACTGCTCCGGCACCGGCGACGGTGCCGTTCAGCGCCGCCACGATCGGACGACGGCAGCGGCGCATGGCCACCACGAGCCCTCCGGTCAGCCGCGTGAACTCGAGCAGCCCTTGCTGATCACGGGCAAAGAGCTGCCCGATGATGTCCTCGACGTCGCCGCCCGAACAGAAGCCCTTGCCGCTGCCGGTGATCACGATTGCCCCCACGCCCGGCTCGGTGTCGAGGGCGCGGAAGGTGTCTGCCAGCTCCGTGTAGACCTCGAAGGTCAAGGCGTTCAGGCGATCCGGGCGATTGAGCGTGATGGTCGCAACCCGAGTCTCGGCCTCGACCTCGTAGAGAAAGCTCTTCGGTTGGATGGTCATGAAGGTCTCCAGCTCAGGCGGGCAAAACGGCAGTCGCCTCGATCTCGACCTTGGCGCCCTCTTCGAGCAACGCCTTGATCTCCACCAAGGTCATCGCGGGATAGTGGCGCCCCATCAGGGCGCGGTACGCGGCTCCGATGGCCTTGGCGGCGGCGACGTACTCGTCTTTGCTGGTCACGAAGATGGTCATTCGCGCCAGGTGCTCTGGCCCGCCCCCGGCCGCCGTCACGACCGTCACGACGTTCTTCAGCGCTTGCCCGAACTGCAAGGCGAAGTCATCGGAGACGACTCGCTGTTCCTCGTTCCAGGCCACTTGCCCGGCGACGAAGAGAACGCGACCGCCGGCTGGGGTCAGCACGCCGTTCGAGTAGCCTTTGGGCGCGCCGAGACTCTCTGGGTTGATCTTCACATGGCTCATGCAAGCAGTCCTCCGCCATCGATCACGATGGGCTGTCCGTTGATTCCTCCGGCGTGTTCGTGGCAGAGCGAGGTCACCACGAAGGCCACTTCGTCGACGGAGATCAGTCGTTTCTGGTTCACGGTGTCGAGGATCGCGGAGAGCGCGCTGGCCCCATCGAGGCCCGTCCGCTCCACCACCCTTGCCACCGACTCCGCCGTCATTTCGGTGTCGACGTAACCCGGGCAGACGGCGTTCACGCTCACGCCGGAGCCCCCGTACTCCGCCGCGGCGACGCGCGTGAAGCCGAGCACCGCGTGCTTGGAAGCGGTGTAGGCGGCGATGTACTTCGAGCCGACCCGCGAGGTGATCGACGCGACGTTGACGACGCGTCCCCAACCGCGCTTGGCCATGCCGCCGATGAAGGCGCGAGTGCAGAGGAAGGGGCCCGTCGCGTTCACCGCCATGATGCGATTCCACTCTTCGAGAGTCGTGCGCTCGATCGACGCGGAGCTCGCGGTCCCGGCGTTGTTGACGAGAATGTCGACGTGGCCCAGGGCGGAGGAGGCGGCTCGGACGAGCTCGGCGACGCTGTCTTCATCCGTGACGTCGCAGGCGGCGGCGTGCGCGTCGAGGCCTTGCCCCACGAGCGCGCCCGCCAGACTTTCGACCTGATCCCGCGAGCGAGCGGCCAAGAGCACACGTGCGCCCTGCTCGGCCAGCGAACGTGCGACCGCGGCACCGATCCCGCGTCCACCGCCGGTGATGACGGCGGTTCTTCCGGCCAGCGACATGGCCGGGACCATCGTCTCGAACCCGCCGGGCAGCAACGCGAAGGCGCCCGAGAAAGTCGAAGGCAAGGCTTGCGATCTCGGGTGCGCCTTGGTAGGAGGGGCACGCACTTCTGCTTACGCCTGCCTACCCCCAACGGGGCCGGGACTTTCACGGAGGATTCGACATGAAGACAGCGTTCAAGACCGTCGCGGCTTTGGTTGCTCTGTTTGCGGTTCCTGCCTGCGCAGTGGAGACCGCCCCAGACGCGGGTGGGCCAAACGAAGAAGAGGCCGTCGATCTGGGCAAGGCCGACGGGCTGAGCAAGGACAACTGGACCTTCTACTCCGCGCGCCAGGACTATCGAAAGTGCATGTGGCCGATGTGCGGGGGCGCCTACGTCAAGCGCGTCAACCAGCCCAAGACCAAGTGCGCGGACGGCAAGTGGGCCAAGGAATGCTACGTCGCCGACTTCGACTGGAAGGCGCTCGGTCTCTCCGAAGCGGACGAAGTCGAGGCGACGTCGGACGCCAAGTCGGGGCGCGCTGTGGTGCGCGGCAAGATCGGCACGGTGAAGGAGAAGGCGTTCAGCTACGACGTGTTCGAGGTGAGCGAAGGCTGGCGCGCGGCGACGGAGAACCCGCCAACGGGGATCTTCTATCGCGCTGAGAGCTCCGGCATCGTGTGCATCACTTTTCCCTGCCCGGTCATCGAGGCCACACGGCTCAATCGGAACGTGAAGCCGACCTCGACCTACGCGGGCGTGGATTTGTCGCCGAGTGGTGCGACGCAGGATCAACTCGATCAGGGCTGGCAAGAGCTGTCGAAGACCGGCCTGATCGTCGCCGCCAAGCTGGAGACCGTCACTGGTCCTGCCGGCAGCATGAGCGGCCTCAGCGCCTCGCAGTTCTATTCGAAGATCGTCGCGAGCGGTCCGAACCCGTGCATCACCACGGGTTGCTCGGGCCAGATCTGCGCCGATCAACAGATGGCGTCGACCTGCGAGTACAAGCCCGAGTACGCTTGCTACAAGTCCGTGGGCACGTGCGAGGTCCAGCCCGGTGGCAAGTGCGGCTGGACGCCGAGCGCCGAGCTCAGCGCCTGCCTCGCGAATCCCTGAGATCCCGCCCCGACACGACCGTGCCGCGCCAAAGCCCGCGTTGACCCGCGGGCTTTGGCGTTTGCGCGCTCAGCGGCTGGTTTGCGAAATCCAAGCGCCGAGCGGGCGCTCACGCGCAAGGAATTCGCGAACCGGGAAATCGGACCGCGCCGGCTCGTTTTCAATCGACCAAACCATCCGCTGAGCTGACGTCCGTCATCGGTGGCCGCCGACGTTCTGCTCTATGCGTGGGCCGCTCCAGGTCCAAGAGGCGCCAGCGCCGAGGGAGATCAAGATGCGAGATCGATCAGCGTTCGGATTCGTGGCGATGGCTGCACTGGCAACGAGCCTCGCCGGGTGCGACAAGAAACCGGAAGGCGGGGCTCAACCCGCGGCGACCGGAACCCCCACGCCGATCGCCGCGCCCGCGCCCGGGCCCGCCATGACCGGCGCCGCCGCTGCGGGCAAGACCGTCTTCGACGGCCAGTGCCAGGCCTGTCACAGCATCGGCGCGGGGGACCGCACGGGACCCGACCTGAAGGATCTGAGCAAGCGGCGCGAGAAGGATTGGGTGACGAAGTTCATCAAAGATCCGATCGCGATGACCAAGGACGATCCGGTGGGCAAGGAGTTGCTCGCCAAGTACAAGACGCAGATGCCGCCGTTGAACCTGACGGACGCGCAGATCGGCGAAGTGGTCGCCTACATCGACGCGGCCAGCGCGGGCGGCGGCGTCCAGGAGAAACAAGAGGCCGCCAAGGAGCTCACTGGGGCCGACTTCGAGAAGGCCAAAGGCATCTACTTTCAGCGCTGCGCGGGTTGCCACGGCACGCTCCGCGCTGGTGCCACCGGACCGAACATCCAGCCCGAGCGCACCAAGAAGCTGGGCACCACGACGCTCAAGAAGGTGCTGAACGACGGGCTGCCCGGCGGCATGCCACCCTGGGGCAAGCTCGGCATCATGAGCGCGGATGAGATCGAACTCATCGCCAACTATGTCCAGATGCCCCCGCCCGACGCGCCGCAGATGCCGCTCGACAAGATCAAGGCCACGCACAAGGTGCTGGTCCCGGTCGATCAGAGGCCCAAGAAAGCCGAGACCAAGCGGAAGTGGCAGAACTATTTCGGCGTGATCCTGCGCGACGCCGGCCGAGTCGCCATCATCGACGGCGACAGCAAGGAGAAGCTGGCCATCATCGAGACGGGCTACGCGGTGCACATCCTGCGATCGTCCGTCAGCGGTCGCTACTTCTACGCGGTGGGCCGCGACGGTCGGCTGAGCCTGATCGATCTCTGGACCGAAACGCCCACGCTGGTCGCGCAGGTCCAGGGCTGCTTCGACGCACGCAGCGTCGACGGCAGCAAAGCCAAGGGCTGGGAGGACAAGCTGGTCATCCAGGGCTGCTATTGGCCGCCGCAATACGTCGTCTACGACGGCCTGACTCTGGAGCCCAAGGGCTTGCAGAACGTGCTCATGCCGGCCATCGACAAGGAGGAGCTCAAAGAGAACCGCGTGGCTGCCATCGTCGCTTCTCACCACGACCCCCTCTGGGTGATGAACCTGAAGGAGGCCGGCATCATCGCCCTCGTGGACTACAGCAAGCCCGACTTCCCGATGGTCGAGAAGTTCCCCGCGCAGCGCTTCTTGCACGACGGCGGCTGGGACCACAGCAAGCGCTACGTGATGATGGCCGCCAACATGAAGAACGAGATGGTGGTGGTCGACGTCAAAGAGAAGAAGTTCGTCACCAAGTTCGAGACCGGGAACAAGCCGCACCCGGGACGTGGCGCCAACTGGCAGGACCCGGAGTACGGGTGGGTCAACGCCACCACGCACATCGGTGAGCCCAAGTTTGTCGTGTATGGCGCGGATCCCGAGAAGAAGCCCGACCATGCCTGGAAGATCGTGCGCGAGCTCAAGGTCGGCAACTCGGGCAGCTTGTTCGTCAAGACCCACCCCAAGAGCCCATGGGTTTGGATGGACTCGCCCCTTGCCGGCAAGGAAGACGAGACCCGTCAAGTCTGCGTCTACAGCAAGAAGGCGGCGAAGATCGAGAAGTGCTGGCAGGCCTTCGACCGCGGGCGCGCCACCCACTTCGAGTACAACAAGGACGGCACCGAGGTCTGGTTGTCTGGATGGGACAAGAAGGGCGCGATCATCATCTACGACGACAAGACGCTCAAAGAGGTCAAGCGCATCGAAGAGGACTGGCTGGTGACGCCCACCGGCAAGTTCAACGTCTACAACACCGCCAATGACGTGTACTGAAGGTCTGTCGAAGAATGGCGGAGCGCAAGCCGGCGGAGCCGGCCCACCCCTTCGGGTATCGCGAAGCGCGTCGCGTGGGGTGGGGCCCCAACGAATTCACTTCGGTGGGGCGGGGAGGCGCGTGCCTCCCCGATGACAAAGTGAAAGAGCTGTCGAATTTTCGACAGCTCTTGAGCGGCGGACCGCGTGACGGGAAACGGGGCTGGCTCTTGCCGGCCCCGTCGTCATTTGAGGCCAGCCCGGGAACCGGGCTCCCGGCACGCAATTTGAACCCTATGAGTCCGCTATGTTGATGGTCAGTGACCTGCTGCGCGCCGCGCGAGACCCCGCGCTGTGCCTGGCGCTCGAGCGGCGCTCGCCGGACCGCTACGCCGCGCCGGAACGCGGCGTGCCGGTGGTGGTTTGGAACGTCGTGGGGCACTGCAATCTCTCCTGCCCGCACTGCTACGCCTCCGCGTCCCGGGAGCCGTCAGCGCAGGACCTTGATCCCGAGGAGGGGCTCGATCTCCTCGAACAGCTCGCGCGAGCCGGGACCAAGGTCGTGATCTTCAGCGGCGGCGAGCCGCTGCTGCGGCGAGACCTGTTCGAGCTGATCGTCCGCGCGAAGTCCCTCGGTCTCAATCCCCAGCTCTCGACCAACGGCGTCCTCATCGACGACGCCGTCGCCCTGCGCCTGAAGCAGGCCGGCGTCGCCTACGTTGGCATCAGCATCGACGGCAGGCCCGACTTCAACGACCGGTACCGCGGGCTGACCGGGGGCTTCTCCCGGGCGAGCGCCGGCATCGTCGCGTCCAAGCGAGCGGGCATCAAGACCGGGCTCCGGATCACCTTGTCGAAGCTGAACCGAGCGGAGCTCGAGCCGCTGCTGTCCCACGCGACCGAGATCGGCGTCGAGCGCTTCTACGTTTCGCACTTGTTGTACTCGGGGCGAGCCTTTCGCATGGGCGACGACGACCTCGCGCCGTCGGAGTCGCGCGTGGCCCTCGAGGGCCTGTTCGAGCGGGCGCTCGCGCAGCTCGAGACCGGGACGGGGCCCGACATCGTCACGGGTGGCAACGACTCCGACGGGCCCGCTCTCCTGGGCTTCGTGGCAGCGCGCTTCGGCGGCGAGGCGGCCGCGCGACTGGAACGGCTCTTGCTCTTGCGCCGGGGCAACTCCGCAGGCGAAAAGCTCTTGAACGTCGACCATCTCGGGCGAGTGCACCCCGACCAGTTCTGGCAGGCCGCCACCTTGGGCAACGTACGCGAGCAACCCTTCGAAGAGATCCTGGCGCACCCGCTGCGCCGTGAGCTCGCCGAGCGGACGGCGCACCTGACCGGTCGCTGCGGCAGCTGCCGCTTCGTCGAACACTGCCGGGGTTCGCACCGTGAGCGCGCCCTCGCGCATCACCGCGACGTTTGGGCTTCGGATCCGGCGTGCGTGATGACGGACGCCGAGATCGCGCGACCTTCGACCCTCTCGAGGACGGCATGAGCAGACGGCTCGCTGTGGTCTTCGGCGCCACCTGCGCCGTTGCGTGTCAGTCGCCCAGCGCAGGTCCGCCGCCCGCTGCCTCGGCGTCGGATGCGCCCGCGGCAGCGGCGTCCACGGCAGCCGCGCCACAGCTGCTGCCCGGCGGCATCGGCTCCCGGGTCTTCGTGGTCGAGCGCGAGACCGAGAGCCTCGGCGTCTACGATCTCTCGACCAGGACCTACCTTGCGTCCCGCATCCGGGGGCTCGGAAACATGCGCCACGCGACGATGACGTTCTCGCCGGACTTGCGCTGGGCATACGTCGCAACGAAAAGTGGAAAGCTGAGCCGGATCGATCTCGAGAAGGCGGAGCGGGCGGGCGACGTCGAGGTCTCCAAGAACAGTATCGACATCGCCATCAGTCAGGACGGGCGCTACGTCGCCACGGCGGAGTACCAGCCCGGCGGCATCACCATCCTGGACGCGCAGACCCTCGCCGTCGCCAAGAGACTGCCGGCAGAGATCGAGAAGAACGGACGGAAGACCACCTCCCGGGCGACCGGCGTGGTGGACGCGCCGGGCAATCGCTTCGTCTGCGTCTTGATCGAGGGAGCCGAGATCTGGGTCATTGACGCTTCGGGCGCCGAGCCCAAGGTCGAGCGCAAGGTGAAGACCAGCACCGACGAGCCCTACGACGCGATGATCACGCCGGACGGCCGCTGGTACGTGGTCGGGCACATGGGCAGTGAGCACGTCTCGGTGCTCGATCTTCGAGACCCCAACGGTGGCGTCAAGGAGATCAGCCTGCGCGACCCCAAGCAGGCGTTTGCCAAGGCTGCTCCGGTCAAGCTGCCGCATATGGCGTCCTGGGCCGTGGCCGGCGACAGCGTATTCGTTCCGCTGGTCGGAGAGCCACGCATGGTGGTGCTCGACCGAGCCACCTGGGCCTTCAAGAAGAGCGTGCCCGTGCGAGGTCACCCCGTCTACTCGGTGGCTTCGCCGACTGGCAGCCAGGTTTGGGTGAGCTTCTCGGGCGAGCCTCACGATGCGTTCGTCGAAGTCATCGACGCTGCGACCCTCGAGGTCGTGAAGAGCATTGAAGTGGGAGGCCGGATCTATCACCTCGACTTCACCCCGCGCGGCAGCCACGTGCTGGTCAGCGCAAACAAGGCCAACCAGCTCGTGCTGATCGATGCCACGACCCATCAGTTCGTCGATCGAGAAACCGTCAACTCACCGTCGGGCGTATTCGGCGTCTGGCGTGCCTACAAGATCGGGCTTTAGCTGATGCAATCCACGGTTCTTCCCCGGGCTCTGACTCTGGAACAGCAGAACGCGCTGGCGCACGCGATTCAGGCGAACGTGCCCTTCGTGAGCCGACCCTTCGCCGAGATTGGCGAGGCCTTGGGCGTCAGCGAGGCGGCGGTGCTCGAGCAAATCTCGGCCTGGAAGTCCGAGGGCAAGCTGCGAGAAATTTCTGCCATCCTCGAAGGCAGCACGCTCGGCTACGACAGCGCGCTGGTCGCGGGCGAGGTGCCGGAAGATCGGCTGGACGAGGTTGCCGAAGTGGTCAACGCGCACCCGACGGTCACCCACAACTACCTGAGAAACCACGACTACAACCTCTGGTTCACCATCGCCGTGCCTTCCGAGATGGGCCTCGAGCGCACGCTGCGCGTGCTCGCAACGAGGGCTGGGGTCCGCGAGTTCTTTCCGCTCCGGCGCACTCATACCTTCAAGGTCGGGGTCAATTTCGACCTGCTGTCCAAGACCAGCACCACGACCGCGGTGCAGCTCGAGGAGCCGGTTCCCCTGGAGCTGAGCGCCGGCGACGCGGCGCTGTTCCGCGCCATCCAGACGCCGCTGGCCATCGTGGAGCGGCCCTTCGCCGCCCTCGCGGCTCGCGCTGGGGTCAGCGAAACCGAGCTGCTCGGGTTTTCGCGTCGCCACCTCGGGAACGCCATGCGGCGCTACGTCGCCACCTTCAACCACCGCAAGCTGGGCGTGCAGGGCAACGGCATGGTGGTGTGGCGGGTTCCGAGTTCGGAGTTGTCGCGGCTCGGGCCGCTGCTCGCGCAAGCTCCGGAGGTGAGCCACTGCTACGCGCGCAACTCCATCCCCGGCTTCGACTACACGCTCTACAGCATGTTGCACGGACCGAGCGACGATGCGTGTCGCGAGGTCGCCGGGGGCCTCGCCGAGCGACTCGGGCTCGCCGATTACCTGATCCTGTTCAGCTCGCGCGAGTACAAGAAGTGCCGCCTCCGATACTTCTTGCCCGAGCTGGAAGCGTGGTGGTCCGCGAACGCGTCGGCCTTGCCGAGCTGAGGCGGCGCAAAACTCTCCGGGCACCGGGCAGTTCACGCAAGCGTTGCGGAGGACCGGTCGCTGCGCGGGCAGGGAGCCCGCTTGGAGGCAGCGGCGATGCTGGCACAACGGTTGCGTAGCGGACGGCATGCCCCGCTCGACCTCGCTCCAAGCCCTCGCCGCATTGCTCGGACTCGCGCTGTTTTCGCTCGCGCCAGCTACCCCCGCTCGGGCCCCGGAGCCGCGTCCGGATCTGATCGTCGGGACCCTGGCGCTCAGTCACGACAAGGCGGCTCCGGACAGCACCGTGAGGGTGGACTTCACCGTGGAGAACCGCGGGGAGGCTGCCGCCGAGGCGTTTCGAATCGCCATCTATCACAGCGACGGAGTCGTGGTGCCGCGGCGCGGGAACGTGACGCGGATCGGCGCGGTTGCCGTGAACAAGGGCCTGTCCGCGGGCAAGCACGCGACCTACTCGGTTCAGGTCGAAATCCCGCCCTGTGAGAAATGTCGTCCCGGCAGTCTGTACGTCTTCGCCGACGCTTGGGGCACGGTGCTCGAGGGGTCCGAAGACAACAACTTCAAGGCGGCCTCCATCGACATTGACCCTCGCTACCGAGCGAATCTCAGGGTGGAGAAGGTCGCATTGAGCCCCGACCGCGGGCCGGCGGCGCGCTCGGTCCAACTCTCCGCAGTCGTCAAGAACGACACGGCCTACGCTGCCCACGGTCCGTTCAAGGTGGGCGTGTACTGCTCGGACGACGTCGAGATGAGCAAGAGCGATCTGATGCTCGCCTCGTGGTGGGTCGAGGCGATTGGGCCCGGTGGGCAGCTGGCCGTAGCGCGCAAGATCGACGTGGATACGCGCTGTCCAATCCGCGGACAGCAGGTGGAGCTCGGCGTGGTGGCCGACTTCCAGGGCGCAGTGGACGAGGTCAACGAAGCCGACAATGCGGAGTCAGCCCCATACTGGGTCTTCCGATCGCCGGATCTGGTGCCCGGTCAGCTCGCCCTGAGTCGCGACGCCGCACCGCCCGGGACGCGCCTAGTGCTCTCCTATCGAGTCCGAAACGATGGCAAGACGGCTGCCGCGCCGTTCAAGGTAGGCGCGTATTTGTCGAAGGACGCCAAGATCGATTCCAAGGACCAGCTGGTCGACACCTTCGAGGTCGAGAGCCTTGCGGCCGATACCACCAGCGGCATGCTGTATCAGGAGCTCAACGTCCCGACGCTGCCGAGCGGCAAGTACTTCGTCGGGGTGGTCGTCGATGTGGACGACAAGAACGGTGAGCTCAAAGAACGCAACAACGTCAAGGCGGTTCCATTTGCGATCCGCAAGGTCGACATCACCGATCGCCACTTCTTCTTGGACAAGTCCTCAGCCGCGCCGGGCGAGTCGCTGGAAATCCGCTACTCGCTCCGCAACACGGGGGCCGACCTCAGCGGACCTTTCAAAGTGGCCTTCTATTTCTCCGCCGACCCCCGCCTCGACCCAAAGGACGAGCGCCTCGGGGAACGCGAGTACAAGCAGCTGGGCAAGGGGGCCGAGGCCGGTGACAACGTGATCGCCGTCAAGGTGCCGGCGACGGCCGCCGAGGGATACCGCTACGTTTTGATGGTGATGGACGACGGCGACCGGGTGGCGGAGACGGACGAACACGACAACATCGCGCTCCGACCCGTGCTGATCAGCCGAAAGTGACCCCAGATCCGGCCAGGCAGCGCCAGCAAAGCCGGAGAATCCCAGACGACTGTGCCCGATCATGACAATCATCAGTGCGGCGCGCCGGGGCGCGCGGCAGGCTCGCCGTCACCATGGAACTCGCACAGTTGTCCGCCCTAGCGCCCCTGGTCGAGCGACGCGGCGAGTACCTGGAGGAGTGGCGTCGAGTGTGCGCGGCCGAGCTGGGCGATGCGCTGGACATCGAGAGCAAGGACTTCGAAGGCGCGTTCGAGACCGAGCTCGAGCGCCTGGCGGAGCCCGACGTGCTCCGGTCGAATGGATCTCTCGATGCCGCCCTCCAAGCCACCGCGTCGTGCTTGGCGCGGCGCGGAGTCGCGCTCTCGCAGCTCCTGGCCATCGCTGCCTGTAGCACGGCGGCCGCCGAGCGCGTGTTCGGAGCCGGGCTATCGACCGAGGCTCATAGCGCGCTCAGCAGCTTGAGCGCTCAGCGCGCCCGCGCTTACGTGCGTGCCTACCGTGAGCACGGCGAAAACGACCGTGGGCGCTGCGCTCAACCTCTGGTTCCCCTACGGCGGAACGGCGCAGAGCCGACCCAGCCGCGCTCGGGCCTGGTCGGCAAGAGTAGGGCTATCGACGCGGCTCGCGAGGCCGCGCAGCTGGCGGCGAAGAGCCGTCGCGATGTGCTCATTACGGGTGAGGACGGCGTCGGCAAAGAGACGCTGGCGCGACTCATTCACGCTGCCGCCGGCGAAGACCGAGCGGCCTTCGTGCCGGTCAACTGTGCGGCGCTTCCGACGAACCTCGCGCAGAGCGAGCTCTTCGGCCACGCTCGCGGGCAGGTCGCTCGGGACTATCCCGGGCTATTTCGGGCCGCCGCCGGCGGGACCTTGTTCCTTCGAGAGATCACCTCGCTCTCACCCGAGGTGCAGGCTCAGCTCGTGCGGGTGATCGACGAGCGCAGCGTGCGACCCGTGTCGGGCACCAGCGACGTGCCTGTCGATGTCCGGGTCGTGGCTGCGACCAGTCGAGACCTCGAGGGTGTCATCGCACGCGGCGAGCTGCGCGGGGACTTGCTCGCCAAGTTTCGCAGCTCGACCATCCACCTCGCCCCGCTTCGGGAGCGGACCGATGACATCGAGCCCTTGGTCGAACACTTCCTGTCCACGTTCTGCCATCGCCGCTGTGGCTGCATCTGGGGCGTGTCCAAGAGCGCCCTCGATGTGCTGCTCGCCGCGGCCTGGCCCGGGAACGTGCGAGAGCTTCGCAACGCCATCGAGCACGCCGTCACCACGGGTGAGGGCGGCCTGATCGAGGTCGGGGACCTGCCCCCGAGCCTGACCCAAGGGTTCGCGTCGCGCGGCGCCCGCGACGCCAACGCGAGCGATCTGCCGAGCCTGGCTGAGGCCGAGATCCAGCTGATTCGCACCACTCTCGGTCACTTCAACGGCAACAAGGTTCGAGCGGCGATGTCATTGGGGATTTCCCGACACAAGCTCTACGACCGCCTGCGCAAGCTCGGCATCGCGTGACCGACGCGCGCTGACCCGCTGGCCATCGCCGCCGCGGGTGTGCTTGTACCTGGCGCGCGGCTGGCTCATATTCGAGGCATGCGCTCGTGCGCCGCCGTCCTCGTCGTGCTCGCCGCCGGCTGCAGCAGCGTGCTCGGCTACGACGAGGTGTCGTTCGGCGACGCTGGTTCGAGCGTCGGCGGCGCCAACGCCAGCGGCGGTGCGGCCACCGGTGGCTCGGCAACGGGCGGGACCTCGGGTGGCGCGACGGGCGGAACGACCGCGACGGGCGGAGCCACCGCGACGGGCGGGACCACCGCGACGGGTGGGGCCACCGGCAGCGGAGGTGGCAGCAGCGATCCGCTCGAGAGCTACCGCGTGAAGTGCTTCGAGCAGATCAACGCCTATCGCGCCACGCTGAGTCTGCCGCCCTACCAGCGGTGGACGAGCGCCGAGGCGTGCACCGACGGCGAGGCCAAGAGCGACAGCGAGACCGGGAAGGCCCACGGCGCCTTCCCGGCCTGCGGGGAGTCTGCGCAGAACGAGTGTCCGGGGTACCCGTCCCTAGACGCCACGGTCACGACTTGCCTGGCGCAGATGTGGGCGGAGGGACCCGGCGCGGACTTCCAGAAGCACGGTCACTACTTGAACATGTCGAGCACGCAGTACAGCAAGGTGGCCTGCGGCTTCTACCAGACCGCGGGTGGGCCGGTCTGGGCCATCCAGAACTTCCAGTGAGCTGATTCACTGAGCACACGAGAGCGCCACGTCGGGCGCCTTGCGGTGCGGATAGGTGAACTTCGCGACGTAGTCGAAGGCTCCTCCACGGATTTCGAAGTCGATGCTGCCGTCCAGCGTGCCCGACGAGCTCGAGGCCTTGAACTGCATCGCCCAGTTCTTGACCGTGATGCTCTGCCCCGTGCTCGAGGCGCTGCCCGCGACCTCGACCAGGCGCATGTCCATGGGCCCGGACGCCAGGTAGCTCGAGAGCAGGGTGGCCGGGCTCTCGAGCTCGTAGACGATGGTGCTGCTCTCGCGTTCGTCGCTCATCGAGATCTTGGTTTCAATCAAGATGCTCGCGCCCAGATTCTTGGAGATCGTGGCGAGATCGGTCTGGATCGTGCCGTCGGCGCCGGGCTTCAGGCCCAGGAGCTCGTAGCCCTTTGCGGTTCCCTCGAACTCTATCGACAGGCTGGTCTTCGCCTCGCCGGTGGTGCTGATGGAAGCCGACGCCGCCAACTTGGCGCTGGTGAAGTAGTTGGCGACGTTGAACAGATCGAAGTCGATGACGTCCCCCGCTTTGCCGAAGGTCATGTCCTTGGCGAGCTTGAGAGTCAGCTCCATCTGCGTCCCCGCTGCGTAGCGTCCTTGGCCCACGTAAACGAAGCCGCCGGGCTCGGTGGACTTGCCCGAGGCGGCGTTGATCAAGACCTCGACCAGTGTGACGGTAAACGCGGCCGAGAGCCCGCCACAGATCACCATCTCGTGACAGCTGTCTTCGAAGTCACGAGCGATCTGCAGCTCGGCTTCGACCTCACCTTGCATGCACGCCTCAATGCCGGGATGCGCCGGGTCGGTCAGGGCGTTCACCGGCGGTGCGGTGTTCTCGCTGTCCTGGGGACCTTGGGGCAGGGTGCAGGCGTTTGCCAGCACCAGCGTCGAGACGGCGAGGGCGGTGAGTGATCGTCGCAGCATGTCGTTCTCCCAGTCGAAGAAAAGGCGTTCATCCAGCTGCTACGGTGGCTCGGAACAGCGGCTTCCCCGGCTTCCTCCGCGGCCGAATATTTGGGTATTTTCCAGTGGTTGTCCCTGTGAACCGTGGTCATCGCCTGTGGCGGTTTTGCAACACCATGGCTTCCAAGACGGGCCCGTCTCGTGACAAAGACGTCGGCGTGTCGTCCTCCAGTCGGTCTTCGCCCGCGAGTGATTGGGCATCGAGCCCAACCGCGATCCTGCTCGGAGCCTACGTCGTGGCGCATGTGGCGATGGTGCTCACCGGCGGCCGGGCCGAGCTTGCGGCTGCGTCCAGCGAGACACTGATGCGATTCGGAGCGAGCTACGCGCCGCTCGTGCGGGAGGGCCAACTGCATCGACTGATCGCGTCGATGTTCCTGCACATCGGCCTTCTGCACTTGTGCTTGAACTCGGCTGCGCTCGTGTCCATCGGACCGACGCTCGAGCGCGACTACGGACGAGTGACCTTCGTCGCCATCTATCTGTCGTCTGGGCTAGTGGGATCCCTGGCCTCGGTGGGGTGGCACCACTCCTCGCCGGTCGTGTCCGCGGGAGCATCGGGGGCGCTTTGTGGAGCCATCGCCGCTGGAGCGGTGCACGCTCATTTTGGTCGTCGTTTCGACGAACGCCGGATGCTCGTCACGTGGGCAGTGGTCACGCTCGCCTTCGGCGTGCTCGTTGGCGCGGACAACGCCGCCCATGTCGGCGGTTTGGCGGCGGGTGGGCTCCTGGGTGTCGTCATTCGCCGTCGTGCGCCGCGAAGAACCCACGCGCAGCTGCCCGCGGCGTTGGTGCTCTCGGCGGTCGTGGTGGCGTTCACCGGATCGGTGTTGAACCGAGACCGCTCCGACACCGCTTCAGCGGCTGTGAATCGCGGGGTCGACTTCGCTCGGGGCGGAGATTTCGACCGGGCTATCGTCGCCTACCGACGGGCCCTCGAGCTCGAACCCGGCGATGCGATCGCGCACTACGATCTCGGGCTCGCGCTCGAGCGTCAGGGGCAATTCGACGCCGCCATCACCCACCTCGAACGTGCCTACCAGATCGATCCCGACGATCGGCACCAGCGCGCGCTGGTTGGAGCCCACATCAACCACGGCGTCGCGCTGGCGGAAGCCCGCGACGACGCGGGTTCCATCGCCGCCTACCGCCGTGCTCTCGCCGTCGATGACACGAACGCCACCGCTCGTCGCAATCTTGGACTCGCGCTGGACAAGTCAGGAGACCGAGCCGGCGGGATTGCGGAGTTGCGTCGGACCGTCGAAATCTCACCCACCCCGGAGCTGAAGGCGGCGCTAGCTTCGCTCTTGATTGGCGAAGGCGTGTCGCTGGCGGGCGCCGGCCGGCACCAGGAAGCCATCCTGCGCTACCGCGAGGCCATCGACTTGGATCCCACTGAGTCTCGTGCACACCACAACTTGGCCGTCGCGCTCCTCGCGGTGGGCGAACCGGCGGCGGCGGTAGCGGCGGTGGAGCGAGCCCAAGAGCTCGAAGACTCGGAGGCAGTGCGGGTGCTTTTGTCACAGGCCCTCGAGGCACGCCGTGACTCCCGCGCCGACGCCGGTGACCTGAGCGGTGCGCTCGATGACCTGGGGCGCGCGACGCTGCTCCGGCTGAAGCCGCCTGCAGATGCCGGCGCTCAATAGCCCCTTTCCTCGCGAGAACGGCCCGTCGGCTGCCGTCGCATTGCGATCTCGCGGCGCTGGGCTAATGTCCTGTGTTCGCAGCGGGTGAGCTGGCGGGATCTGCCGCAGTGACCGTTGCCTGTGTGACTTTCGGAAGTGAGTTCCGCGCTACGAACCGTCGGGCGCCAGGGCGCCTTCCGTCCGAAGAGAAAGAAGCAATGTCCCGCGCCACGCCTGCCCGCGACCCTCGAGTTCTGCGCATCGCGATGCAGTATCGCGAGAGGGCGTCGATGGCCTACGAGCTGGTCTGCAACGACGTCGAGGTGAGCGTCCGCGTCACCCCGAGCATGAGCAGCGACGACCCCGCCGCCTGGCGCATCGATGCCCAGCTCGGGCGCTCGAAGGACGCCGTCTGCATCACGGGTTGGGCAACGACTCGGACCGAGGCGCTCAGCGAGGTGAGTCGTCGCTGGGCTTCGGGGCAGTCGACCCACGGTCTGCCGGTGTTCGATTGGGATGCGGCAGCACGCGCGCTGGGCGAAGTACGCGCGCTGTGACCGGGCCCAGCGCTCGAATCACCGTCCCCGCGGGTTCGTCGCTCGAGAACTGGGGATGGCTCCTAGTCCGCGGACGTGGGCTCGCCCACGAAGTCTTCGCCCACCGATAGCCGGGCGTCCTCGCCGCCCTCGAGCACCGACCAACGCAGGCGCTCGGTCGCGGGCTTGTCCAGGGGTCCCAGTACCAACGCAAACTTCCGGTCGCCGTGCGCGCTGGTCTCGAAGAGCGTTGCCGGGACGTCGCTGAGGACGAAACGCCTTCGGTGCGCCCGCAGCGCTTCGACGCTGGCGTCGCGGCGCAACTCGACGAAGTGCGCGTCCTCCAGGAATACGGACACTACGCCGAGGACTTCTTCCTTGGTGTTCTGCGGGCGCAGGGAGAGTCCCTTGCACAGCACGGTGGGGCTTATTTGCACGGGACTTCTCCACGCGCCGACGGCCTTCGCGCCCGCGAGCTTCGGTCGGACCTCGAGCACGAAGCCCGCCAACAAGTCCTGGGCGCTCGCCACCAGCGGAAGCCGCGACCACTGCTCCGTGCCGTCGCTGTTCGCGTGCGCTGGCACGCAGGCGATCTCCGAGCTTCCCACGCGAACGCAGAGCTCGAGACCGCCCGGACCTGCCGACGTGACCGCCTTGGCGCCGAGCTCGGTGGGAGCAAATGCGCCGAATCGGAGCCGGTAGCGGCTGGCCGCGAGCTCCTCGTTCGAACAGGCGATGCACTTCCGTCCAGAGCTGCAGCTCGACAGCCCGCTCTTGGCGGCGCTGCAGGCCTCTCCCGCGCAGCAGGATGCGCCGCAGGTCTTGGCTGGGGGCAGGGTGATCTTCTCGTCCGGTCGAGCGGCGTCCGCGGCGGCTTTTGCCGGCACTTCCCCGGTGGGCAGGTTGGCGCCCGGTTCGACGCCCTTGTTCTGTCCCCAAAAGAGCGCGGCAGCCGCCGCAGCGCCCACCGCGGCAGCGATGCCGTGAGTGAGCCATGAGGCCCGTCGCCTCCGGGCGTCGACCAGGGAGATCAGCGTGGCGTCTTGGGGCGGCAGCGGCGCTCTGCGCTCCTCGCTCGAAGGCCGAAGAGCGCGGAGGCTCTCGGGCAAGTCGCCAGCGAACTCCAGGTCTTGCTGCTCGGCTCGTCGGACCTCATCTTCCGTCGTCGGGATCAGCTCGCCGCGCTCCGCGAAAGCGTCCGCGAGCAACGCCTCGACGAGGCGTTCGCCCTGGCCGTCGTCCTTCTTGCTCGTCATTGCACCTTCTCCTGCGCCATGCGGCCGGTGACGAAGTCGGAGAGCTTCTTGAGTGCCCGGCTGCGGATTGCTCGGATGTTTTCGTTGGTCGTTTCCCAGCGTAACGCGAGCTCCGCCGAGATCGCGTTCGGCAGTCGCTGGTGATCTCCCGCGCGCTGATACAGGGCGGTGACCCTGAGCACGTCCTGCTCGCGCTCGCTCAACTCATCGAGGCCTTCGGTCACCAGTTCGAGTTCTCTCGAGTTGCGAGGCGTCTCGTCGATCTCGTCGCACGAGAGCCGCTCGAGGTAGGGCGACGCCGACACCTCGCGGAACCGCTCCAGGTGATCAGCCAACAGGTGCTGCGCCACGCGCCCGAGCCAAGCGCGCGTACGGCGGCGCGTGTGATCCGCATCGAGGTCGTCGGCGGGGCGAAAGGTGTGAGCGCGCTCGAAAGCTCGATGAAAGGTCTCTTGCGCGAGATCTTCGGCGCTGATGCCAGCAGCCGAGAGGAGCTTGGTCTGCCGCTTCAGCACGCCATACAGATAGCGGACGTGCCGGGTGTAGAACACCGCTTGCGCACGCTGCTTCGCGTCGAGCCCAAGAGAGCTCGATGCAATCGACGCGAGCAGCTCTGCGTCGCTCGGCTCGTCGTCGTCCGTCATCGGCGGGCTTGGCTCACAGGGCAGGGGTTATCACTGCCTTACGGCGAAGCGTGACAAGAGGCGAAACCAGCATGAATCAAGCCAGCCGAGACCGGCGACCGGCGCGCGGCTCGGGCCACCGGCGCGACCCGGCCGGCTGTCACGGATCTCCGTATCTGCTGCGAGATGGACAAAGCCTACGCAGCGCTGGTCGGCCTCGTGATCGCTCTGGTGACCGCCTGCGGGGCGCGCGGCCCGGAGCTGCGCCTGGTCGCCTCCGAAGCGCCGGCGCTCACCGTCCGTGCGCGCGACCGGTTGGCGAAGGTCACGGCGCCCGGGCTCCTGCTGCCTGCCGAGACGCAGCCCAAGGCGCCTGAGCCACACGCCGCTCCGGCGTGCAGCTTCGAAGAGAGTGAGAAGCTGCCAGCCGGATTCTACCCGTCGGAAGCGTGGCCCAAGGGGGAAGTGGTGCTCACCTTCGACGACGGTCCCCACCCCGGCAAGACTCCGAAGGTGCTCGAGCTCCTGAAGAAGCACGGCATGCCAGCGACCTTCTTCCTGGTGGGACGCGCCATCAACAAGGACACCTACGCGCTGGTGCAACGCATGGTGGCAGAGGGGCACACACTGGCCTCGCACAGCTACAACCACGACGTCGGCATGGCGGTGCGCAACCATGGCGAACGAAGCGTCGAGTACATCCGCGGTCAACACGAGGTGACGCGAGATCCTCATCGAGCTCGCCCTCGTCGCAAAGTCCGGGGACGATTTCGACGCGCTCTTCGGGCGGGTCTTCGAGGAGAAGGCCGGGACCTACCTGCCGGGCGGGTCCTTGCGCAGCAAGTGGCGCAGCTTTTCCGAGCGCCACGCTGGCGTGCTGGCCGAACGTGGTTTCGGCGAGGGACGTCGGCCCTACCCCATCGTCTACTCGCGGCCGCCGGCCGGGACGCCCTACGTCGGGCTGTCGACCCCCGCCCAGAAGCAGCTCTACGCCGCGGCGCTTTCGCGGCTCGGCATGCTCAACGTCATGTGGCACGGCGAGTCCGGCGACACGAATCCTCAGCGGAAGTACGACTTTGCGTACCTGACGCACAACCTCGCCCACCACGCGCGAAGGGGCGGAGTGATCCTGATTCACGACTACATCCGTACCGACGCCTTGAGCGTGGCGCTCTCGCAGATCTCCTCCGACCCCAGCCTTCGAGTGGTGCCCATCGAGGTGGCGGTGCGGCGGAAGTACGGTTGTGACTCGGCCCAGCTGGCGAGGGCGTTGGCGGGTCCGGAGCTGCTGGCGTCGGCGCGTTGACGTCGGCTCAGCGAGCCGCGACCCCGAGTGCGTACAGCTCGAAGGCCTCGCGGGAGGTCTTCTGCGGCGTGTAGCCGAATCGCTCCTTGAGCGCGCGGTTCGACAGTACCGGGCGGTAGCGCAGGAATTTCACCTGCTCCGGCCCATAGGGCGACTTGCCCAAGCGCTTCAGAACGCTGAGCGCGCCGGCGATCAACCCGGCGGGCAGAGGCAGGTAGCGCTTGCCCAGGCGAGCCGCGATCTCCTGCGGGCTGAGGGCACCGTCGCCGGCCAGGTTGTAGATCCCCGTCTCGGGGCCGAACACTCCGCGCACGATGCACTCGACTACGTCCTGGTCCCAAATGAAGACGAAGGGCGAATTCGAGCCCGCCACGCCGACCATCAGCTTGGCCTCGAAGAGCTCCGTCACCGGAGTCGAGACGCCGGCGCCGATCACGGTTCCCGGGCGGAACACCAGCTGCCCGAGCTCGGGGTGGTCCCTCCGGTAGCGCTCGAGATCGTTCTCGATCAGGCGCTTGTGGCGCGAATAAGCGATCTCTTCGTTGCCC
>CAVQUB010000017.1:0-83862 GCA_963716725.1 uncultured delta proteobacterium | reverse complement strand
CCTCGCCCAAACCATGAGCGTGGTGGGTGCGGCGCTGAGCCAGGCTGGCTACTTCGGCCCGTTCGGCATCGATGCGTTCCGACACCGCGCGCTCGACGGAACGCACCGGACCGTCCTGAATCCGCTGAGCGAGATCAACGCGCGCTTCACCATGGACTGGGCGACTGCCTTTGCGGCAGATCCAGCGCGCGGCATCGCCCACCAGCGCGTGGCGAGCCTGCTCGGTCATAGCTAGCGCGCAGCGCCACCGAGTCAGTCCCCGCGCTCACCACTCGAGCAAGACCTTGCCGGTGGCTTGGCGGGTTTCGAGGTAGCGATGGGCCGCGGCGGCGTCGGTGGCCGGGAAGATCTTGCCCACGTGGGGCTCGAGCTTCATCTCACCCACTCGCTCCAAAGACTCGGTCAGGCGCTGTACCCACTTTGGATCTCTGAGCACATGCAGCGCGTTCAAGCCGAAGCACGCCCACGTTTTTGTTCAGCATCTCGAGCACCGAGAGACGGGGGTCTGCACCACCGCAGCCGCCAACCGGAGGTAGTTGCGCTTTCCATCCTTCACGCCGGAGTTCATCCCCATGCAGACCATGCGACCGGTCAATCCCAAGCGAGGCAACTGCCGGCGGATCTCCTTGCCGCCGGAAGCCTGCAAGATGAAGTCGAAACCGCCGACGCTTGGATCGGCAAAGAACTCCTCCCGCGTGTAGGGCGTCGCGCCCAAGGCTGCGATGTACTCCTTCTTGGAGGCCGTCGTGGTCAGCCCCACCACCTGGGCGCCGACGTGCTTGGCCATTTGAACCGCGAGGGTGCCGACCCCGCCCGTGGCGCATTCGATCAGCACCCGGTCGCCGGCGCGAATGCGCCCCATTTCGAAGAGCGCGAGCTGCGCCGTGAAGAAACTGACGGGGAGCGCCGCGGCGCTGGCGAGGTCACTGCTCGCGGGCAGCGCGAAGGCCTGGATCGCCGGGACCGTGACCTGGGAGGCGTAGCCCCCAAAGTAAGTGCCCGCCACCACGGGATCACCGACCTTGAAACGTGAGACGTTCCTTCCCACCTGCCGGACCGTGCCGCTGACCTCGTAGCCGGGCACGAAGGGGCGCTTGGGTGCGTCCGGGTAGAAGCCAAGTCTCATCTGGATGTCTGCGAAGTTGATGCCCGAGTACTTCACGGCGATCGCCACGTCGTCGTCCCCGACCGGCTCTGCGGGGCGCTGCTTCAGCTTCAAGGACTTCGCGGGGCCGTACTTCTCGATGGCGATCACCTGGCGTTCGACGGATTGCATGTTGCGGTCTCCTCCTCACAGTTTGACAAGTATCGAATTAATAGAGCAAAAAAAACGGCTTCAGCGCGAGGCCTCGAACACCGCGCGCAGCGCCTGCATGGCCTCGGGCTTGATGGTGCAGACCAGCTGTTTGCCGTCACGGGCGGTGTCGATGAGACCGGCGTCCTCCAGCTCTTTCACGTGGTGGCTGACGGTGGGCGCGCCGATCTTCAGGTTGTGCAGCACCCCGGAGAGAAAGCAGTCGTGGACCCGGCCCTTGGCCAGATCGAGCCGGCTCTCCTCGAGCAGATTCAGGAACAGCTGCAGCCGATTGGGGTTCGACAGCGCCTTGAAGGCTCGGCTCAGCCGCTTCACTTCAGTTTCGCGAGCCACGCAGCATCAATACGACACTTGTCGAAGTGTGTCAAGTGCCCCCTGCCCTCGTCGCTCCCGATCGAAAGTGGCCTTCAGGGCGTTCAGACCTGCACCGGCGCTCCGCAGTTGGGACAGGTGTGCGACGGGCCGAATAGAAAAAGCGACGCGCAGAAGCGGCAGCGCGACGGTCTTGCCGGGGCCGACCTTGGCGCCTGCAGCGTCGATGAACCGCGTCAACTCGGACAAGTCGTCGAAGTCGATCATCGCGTCAGCATAGGTGACGCGGCGGCCTTTTGAAGCATTTTTCGGCAGCGCGGGTCTGAAGTGCTCGACGCGAGCATCACGAAGTCACAGCGACGAGACGTGCCAGGACCTGGTCGGTCTCGTCGTCCAGTGCGAGCTCCGCGTCAGCGGCCCCGAGCGCGCGGTCGCGCCAAGCGTAGAGGTCTCGTTCGTGCACACCGTGCCGGCGCGCGAGCACGCCGGGTGGCACGCCGCGCAGCATCTCGATCACGATGCGCCGTCGCTTGGCGCCGCGCCCCGCCGGCGTCTGGAGCCCGAGCCGGCGCCGCGCCGGCTCCGGCAACCCGGCAAGCAGCGGCGTCTGCAGCTCGAGCGCTCGAGTACACAGCTCACGCAGGGGGGCGGGGCACGGGAGCGGCGCGAGAAGCCAGAGCAGGAGACGCGTAAAGCTGCGCTCGACATCCTCGAACGCCGTTCGCCCATGCAGCATGCGGTGGTTGTCGACCACCAGCACGTCCCCGCCCGCGGGGCGAACTTGCGTGACGTCTGCGCGATCGAGGTGCGGTCGCAGCCTCTCGACCAGGGGATCGCCCGGTGCCGCCATGGGCGACTGGGTGAACACCACCGAGCCGCGGCGCAGCGACACGGTGGGTCCGACGACGTCGCCGAAGACGAAAGGAATGCGACGGCTCGCGTGCAGCAACGCGTGAAAGAGACCGGGATCGGTGCGCTCGATGGCGGAGAGCAAGGGCCAGGTGTCGAGCAGCGTGGTCTCACCTCCTCGATCCGCAGGGCGCGCGCAGAACATGAGCTGGAGATCCGGCGGCGCCCCAGCGTAGAGCTGACTGTCCGTGTGCAGCGGGGTCACCCCGGAGGTCGACGCGAAGGACCTGCCCCAAGGCACCGCGGCGATCGGCTGACGCTCGATCAGCTCCGGCGGCTCTCCCCACAGACGGGTCGCGGCCTCCCAGGGATTGTTCGCCGCCAGCTCCGGTGAGAGCTGCGCTGGGTCCGGCCGGAGCAAGGCGTAGCCGCGCTCTTCGAGCACCTCTCGAAGGCGAGCGCGACTCGCGTCGTCGGCGGTCCACGAGATCGTGTCGGTCATGGCGCCCCCGGAGCGTATCCCCATTCGACGCGGTCGAAGCCGGCCTCGAGCAAGGCGCGAGGGATCGGGATGAAGCGCGCGAGGGCAGCCCCCGCCTTGACCGAGACGCGACGACCGGGATGGCTCAGTCGGAACACCGCCGGCAGCGCGTGGAACCGATCGGTCGCGACCACGCCTCGCAGCACCTCGTAGCCCGCGCCGGGCACGCCCTCCACCAGCGTGGACCAACCGGGCGACGATCGGATCAAGGTCGGCGGCTTGACGAAGAAGAGCGGCTCTCCCGCTTGGTGCGGGGTGACGTACTTGGTGAAGTACCAGATGGCCCCCGGCGCTCGCTCCAAGGTCGCGGCGTCGAAGACACTGGCCCACGCGCTCCGGGTCGCTTCCGCAAAGCGCGCCAGCGC
Organism: uncultured delta proteobacterium; assembly: GCA_963716725.1. Taxonomy (GTDB): domain Bacteria; phylum Myxococcota_A; class Polyangia; order Polyangiales; family Polyangiaceae; genus JADJKB01. The sequence continues at coordinate 80,480 of CAVQUB010000017.1, read as the reverse complement.
GCGTCGGTCGGGATCGACCACGGTGTCGTGCCCGTCGAAGCACGCCGAGAGCGGCACCGCGTTCTCGAATGAGTAGTGCTGGATCGGCGCCGACTCGTGGGCCGTGATGCAATCCGGGCCCGCCGTCACTGCGTCGAGGCGGCACTCGGGCGCTTCCTCGATCTCGGACCCCTGCGCTTGCATCTTCTTGTACTTCTTGGTCGCGGCGCGCTTCTTTTGCTCGAAGTACTTCTGGTCGTAGAAGGCAAAATGCGCGCGCCCCACCTCGCTCGCATCGGCGAGCCCCACCCGCCGGAGCTGCACGCTTGGATCGAGCGGCACGACGGTGGCGAGCTCTCCGTGCAAGCTCAGCGGGAACCGGGTCTCCGCCGCGAGCTCGAGCCCGAGCACCAGGGGCACGAAGCGCGAGGGATCGCATAGCCACTGCTGCTCGACGTCGAAGAGCAGGTTGCGGCGATTGCCCGCGTGACCGAGCCTCAGCACCACGCCGGGCTTCGGTCGGATAAAGAGCCCGGTGAAGAGCGACACTCTGCTGCCCTTGCCCTCGCGCCAGACCAGGCCGCGGGCGAGGTGCTTCAACAGCGCGCTGCCCGGAGGCACCAGCCCCTCGGCGGCGAGCCGCGGCGCCGTGCCCCGCAGCGTTCGCACCAGGAGCTCCGGTGGCTGTCGGAGCGTGACGCCTACCAAGGTCCTGTCGAGCGCGAGGCGCTGGCTGAGCTCGAGCTGAAAGCCGACGCGATTACCGTCCAGAAAAGGACTACAGGCTTGGGCTGCACGCAGCGGAATCGAACCGTCCAGGGTTGGGCTCGCGCGGGTGAGCGAGCAGAGCCCGCCGAGCGTGTCGAGCACCTCGAAGGCGATTCTAGCTCACCAGCCACCGCCGCCGCCGCAACCGCCGCCGCCGCCGCAACCGCCGCCGCCGCCGCAACTGGACGACGAGCAACTGGACGTCGAACAGCTCGACGACCCGGACGACGAACCCGATGACGAGAAGACCCACTTGCCGGCGCCGGTCGTGCCCGACGCGATCTCGCCGACCGAGAGCAGGCGCTCCCCGACAATGGCGGGTTGCAGCGCGACGAAGGCGGGCACCGTGGCCAGCGCTGCGGCGCCGCCGACCGCTACGGCAAGCCCGACGTCATTGGCCTCGAAGCGCCGACCTCCCGTCACGTCCGCGCGGAGCGAGAGCGTCGCGTCGTTGAGCCACGAAGCGTAGGAGCCCGCGAGCGTGCTCTTTTTACGCCCCAGCATCGCAATCACCAGCCCGACCGCGAAGACGCCACCCATCGCAGTGAAGAGGTTGCCGAAGGGGCGGTCGATCTCCATCAGCCACCCGATGCGCAGCACCGCGATCAAGATCAGCGCCGCAACCGGCAAGAGAATGAGCAGCACATAGGCCGCGATGCGCCCGCCCGTCCGGATCAAACCGGCTCGCGCCAGGATGTCCTGAAACGATGGCTCGCGTTCGCCGGCGAGGGCCGCGGCGGTCTGGGTGAGGGTGGAGACTCGCAGCTGCCCACCTGCGGCGACGAGCGCACGCTGAAATGCCAGACCGAGTTCGGTGGCGGGCGCGACCGTGGGGTTCACCACGTAGACGGACTCCGATGTCCCGGCGGCGTCGACCACTGGAGCACCCGGCGCAAGCCAGCGCTCACCCAGGGCCTGGGTGACGAGCAGGTTGGCCACACCCGGAACGCCGCGCCGGAGATAGGCCACCGTCGCGAGCTCGTCGCCCTGAGGCACCACGCCCTTGGCCAAGCCGCGCACGGCCGGGGGCCCGGCCGCCATCGGTGCCTGGATGCGGTACGGCGTCCCGGCCGCGGCCGCCCACATCATCGGTGAGGTGCGCGGTGCGGCCAGTGGAGGTGCCGCGTCGATCAGGACGCGCGCGGTGATGGCCCGCACGATCAGCGCCCCGGCGAAGACGACGAAGGCGAGCACCAGGTAGAAGTCGAGGAAAGGCCCTCCGGGCTCGATGTTGAAGGGGAAGAAGTCGAGTAGCTCTTGCATCGCCTCAGGTCTCCATCCGATCGACTTCTTCGATCATGCGGTCGAGCAGCTTCTGCAGCGCGTCGTGCGCAGCCTCGGGATCCTTGCGGGCATTCGAGAGCGCAGAAGTGTCCACGCCATAGATCTCCGTCGCCTTCTCGAGCAAGACCGGCAGGGTGTCGTTCGACGCGGGAGTGCGACGCAGCTCGAACAACGCGTGCAGCGGGCTTCGAAGCTGCTTGACCTTGCGCTCGACTGCGCCGGCCAACTGCTGGGGCGCACCCATGCTGTCGACCACGGCGCGGCGCAGTCGGATTTGCTCTTCGCGCAGCTCTTGTTCGATGCGCAACCGACGGTTCTGATCCGAGATGTCGAGGGCGGCGAAGGGATCTTTGCCGGCCAGCACCACGTGGCAGCTCTTGATGTCGTCGTAGAAGAGCGGAAACACGTCGGCCGCCTGGGGGATCTCGTCGGCCCCGAAGATCACGGCTTCGAAACGGAAGGCGGTGCGCGCAACGGTCAACGTATTGGCGATGGCCAGGAGCGCTTCCCGCTTCGGATCTTTCAGAACCAGCACCAGATCGACGTCGCTGCTGCCTGCTCGCCAGCCGCCGCGCACGGCGCTGCCGAAGACCAGCAGCGCCGCCAGGTTGTCACCGAGCTGCGTGGCGAGCGTGCTCGACAGCTCATTCAGGCGGGCACGGATCGCCTCGGGCAGCTTCTCGGAGAGCTTCGCAGGGTGCTCGGTCATGGTCGGGCTCGGTTCCTTTCCAGGGTTCGTACACGGGAGCGAGAGCCGGGGCCTTTCATCGCCCAGACGCGGCTGCCGTCCTCCAGAGTCTCGCGCCCCACGAAGGGTGCACGACGCGGCTGGAGCTGCAACGTCGATGGATCTCGGGTGAATCGCGAGCGGAAGATCAGGCAGTCGCGGCGAGCGTCGTCCGCCAGGCTAGGCAGCGACAGCGCCCGCTCGGCAATGTGCCAGGCGTCCGAGATCGCACACAAGCGCGGCACGCGGGGCGTGCACCCGACAACGGCGTGCGCCAGGGGCTCGAGTTCGGGCTTTCGACGCGAGAGCGAGCCCAAGAGGGGCAGCGCCTCGTCCACCCGCTTGCGCTTCAAGATCGCGCGCGAGCGCGCCAGCGCCTCGGCACCAAAGCGCGCCACGGCCTCAGCGGGCGGCTCGTCGATGTCGGTGAGATAGCGCGCGACGGCGGCTTCGGCCTGCTCCAGTGCGGCTCGCTGTGCTTCGTCGAGCGGGTCCACGGGTGCGGGCGCGCGCGGCTCTCGATGAGTGCTCTTCAGCCAGCGTTGCGCCTCGCGACAGCGGGCGACCTCCCGCGCGAGTTCGGCGAACGCCGGAAAGGACGCGTCGCGCTCGATCAGAATGGGGATGTGTCCGGTGACGGCCAGCACCTGGTCGAGGGCTGCGAAGACCGGCTCCGGAACCGCGTGAGCGTGATCGTCGAAGTAGAACCCGTGCTCCCAGACGCCTCCCGCCAGGTCGATCATGCCGACCCGGTCCAAGGGGTAGCGCTGGAGCGCCTCCCACGGCTCTTGTCCGGAGTTGACCGCGTTGGCGTAGGCGTTGCTCACGTCCAGGAGCAGTGGGCAGCCGGTCCGACGCGCGACCTCCGAGTAGAACTCGCCCTCGTGCATCTCGGAGTCGGGCCAAGCGAAGGACCAGGCCACGTTCTCGAGCAGCAGGGGGACGTCGGGCAAGGACCTCCGGGCCTGTGCCACGTTGCGAACCACGACGTCGAGGGCCGCACGCGTGCAGGGCACCGCCGTCAGGTGGCCGATCTCGCGGTCCCCGCTGCGCACGAAGGCTACGTGCTCGCTGATCACCGGCGCCCGAAGCGTGCGTGCCAGCGCGCCGAGCGCGCGCGCGCGCTCGAGATCGATGCCTTCGGCCGAGCCCAGCGAGAGCTTCACGCCGTGGGGCACGACCGGCCAGATCTGGGCCAGCGCCTGGGCCTCGCGCCGAGCCGCCGGCTGCACGAAGCAACTCTCGGCGACCACCTCGACGAAATCCACGACCTCGGGCGAACGCAGCAAGTCTGCTGCAAGCTCGGGACGAAATCCGAGCCCCACGCCACCTGACCCCAACATCACCGCCGACGGTAGCCGCTCGCGGCCCGAGCCGCAAACGCGAAGGCCCCGACTTTGGCCTCGATCACCGATAGCCGAACACCACCTGCGTTCATGGCGATGCGATGACCGCGAGCATCATGTCGATGGTGATCGACCCGCACGAACGCAGCATTCAGATCGCGGTGGCGGCGACTTCCAGGGGGCGAACCAAAGCGAGCGAAGGGCCCGCAGGGCGGCACGCTGATTCCTCGGCTCCGGCGGGAAAAGGCCCGTAGAATGCGCCCATGCGCGGACAAGTCGTTTGGGTGACGGTCATTGCGGCGGCGCTGCTGGCGGCTTGCAGCGACGACGACAGCGGTGTCGCGAGCAACTCCGGGGGCAGCGGTGGAACGGTCAGTGACGCGAGCGGCGATCAGAACGCCCCGAGTTACTCCCTCCGGATCGAGCCCCTCACGACCCAGGCCACCGTCACCCTGGGGCAGCCGGCCACCAGCCTGGCGTACAAGGCCTTCGCGAAGTCCACGACCGGAGGCAGCGAACAGGAGGTCACGGGGGAGGCAGAGTGGACGCTGTCGAACCCCGGGCTCGGCTCCTTCGGGGCTTCGGGCTCACTTCAGCTTGCTGGCGGCGGCGGTGCTGCAAAGATCACGGCCAGCTGGTCCGGCGCAAAAGCCAGCGCCGATCTCAGCGTGTTGCTCCAAGGCAACGTGTTCCTCAGTGGCACCGACGCCACCACCAAGAGCGCCTTCGACGCTGCCACGGCCGATCCCAACCCGGCCAACGCGCCGAGCCTCGAGTACCCCGAAGACGGGAGCGTGTTGCCCGGCAACCTGCCCGCGGTCGAGGCGCAGTGGAGCCTCGCCTCCGACAACGCCACCTACCGCCTTCGAGTCACTTCAGCCGGCGTGCTCGATTTGGCGTTCTACACCACCGCGCGCGAGCTCGAGTTCCCCGAGGCCAACTGGAAGGCGATGGCCAAGTCTGCCCCGGATGCGGACATCGAGCTGACCGTCGAAGGTCTCGGCGGCGGCATGGTGCGCAAGAGTCAGCCGAGGACGCTCGTCCTGAGCGGGGACGAGATCGACGAGAGCGTGCTGTACGTCTGGGTCACCTCGAAAGGCGCCTTCGCGGTCATCGACGTGGTCAATCAGCTCGAAGTACCGCTTCCGAACGACAGCCCCGCGCTGGGGCCCGGCCAACCCTGCTCCGGATGTCACCGCGTGTCACGGGACGGAAAGCGATTCTCGTACTCGTTCAACAGTACTCAGTTCCAGATCGGCACCCTCGCCTACGACGAGGCGACGAAGAGCTTCAAGACCAAAATCGCACCGACAGCCGGCGTGCGCGGGACCTACGCGGCCTTCAATCCCAAAGAGAGCACCCAGCGCCCCGCCATGCTGCTCAGCGTCCCCGACGACGTGCCGCAGAACGCCGCCGGCAACGTCACGCTGAAGCTCGTCGATCCCGACGACAATCAGGTCGTGCCGAGCAACATCGATCAGACCATTGCCGCGATCCCCGGCGGCGTCGGTCACCACAGCCTGATGCCCGACTGGTCGTCCTCCGGCGACACCGTGGTGTTCACCGCCTACCCCGGCGACAAACACTTCGTGCGCGAGGTCGGCGACGACGTGACCCTGGGCAGCCTGGTGGAGGCGAGCGTGAGCTACGACGGCACGGCGAAGTCGTTCACCTTCGGCGCGCCCAAGGTCTTGGTTCAGACCCCGGACAGCGATCCCGACACCGGGCAGAACAACGTCTTGCCCGCGATCTCGCCGGACGGCAGCGGCGTAGCGTTCACGCGCGCCAGCGGCTGGTGGTCGATCAAGACCCAGCAGACTCTGGTCAACCTCAGCGGACGCATCGCCGTCGTTCGGCGGAGCGACGGCACCGTCTTCGAGCTCGCCGCGGGCTCGAGCGGCCCGGGCAAGGTCTGGAGCAGCACCTGGCCGCAGTGGGCCCCGGCCATCGGCTCGCGCTACATGTGGCTGGCCTTCGCGTCAGAGCGGCCCTACGGCCACCGACTGACGGCGGCGAGCGCTGAAAACGCCCAGTGCGGGCTGGTTCAGGGCCAAAAGCAGTGCAAGCACATCTGGATCATGGCGGTCGACAAGAACCAGCTCGCGGCGGGCAATCTGGACCCCAGCAGAGCGCCTTTCTGGGTGCCCGGCCAGGTGATCAACCAGCAGTACGTCAGCCCGTTCTGGACCAAAGCGGTCGCGCTGTCGCCGAAGTGAGCTGAGCCACGCCGCGCTTTCCCCCGGGTGATCATCGACGCGCCGCCTTCCGCAACTTCCACGAGTGAAGAATGCTGGCTCCGTAGCTCAGGAGCAGGACGGGCAGGGCCATCATCGAGACGACGGTGAGCATCAGGAGCACACCGTAGGCGTCGTCGTGCACCGAACGTTCATTCTCCGCAATGCCGCCCATGATACTGAACACGACGCGGTGAAGGTTGAGCGCGGTCAGCGCCGTGACGATGGCGGAGAGCGGCAACAGCGCGACGATGATGCCCTTGACGGTGCCGACGGCCGGCACCGACGACAAAAACCTGAGCAAGAGCGCTACCCGCCAAGTCGCGACGATCGCGAGAAACCAGAGGTTGAGCTGCCCCGCGACGCGCAGCGAGAGGAACCGTTCGACCGGGATCGCGTAGAGGATCGCTGGCGGGGACGTCATGGCGACGAAGGTGAGCGCGGTCTTGTAGGACAGCACGCGCGGCGCGAGCGGCCAGATGACGAGCCAGAGCAGCGCCGCGAGCACAAACACGTAGACTACCGAACCGAGACCTAGGTGCTGAAGCAGGCTCGCTTTCGGATCGTCCCACCAGCGCCCGATCCCGACGACCCAGGTGCAGGCGAGGGCGACCGCCAGGTGCCGGTTTCCGAGCCGACCGACCTCGGCCGCCGTGCCGCGAAAGCTCAAGGTACGGAGGATCGCGGTGATCGGAGCTGCGTCCACGGGGCCGCATCATGCCGCACTCCACCGGTCGGCCGGGCCAGAAGCGCAAACATCGCGCGTGCCGGCCTGGATTCCGGCGTTAGCTTGGCGGCATGCTCCGCCGCGAATTCATCCTCGTCGCTTCGAGTCTCGCCGTCGCCTGCGCCCGCGACGCCGCGCCTACCTCCCCCGCCGAGTCCCCGCAGCAGCAGATCGTGGATCGCTCTGCGCTGGCCGTCGACCGCATGCGCTCGAGCGGCCAGTTCTCCACGCTGGAGCAGCACTTGAGGCAGGCCCGGGGCGTGCTGGTCTTCCCGCGACTGATCAAGGCCGGCCTCATCTTCGGTGGCGAGGGCGGCAACGGCGTTCTCCTGTCAAAGGACGATCAAGGTCGCTGGAGCGCGCCGGCCTTCTACTCCCTCGGAGCCGGCAGCTTGGGTGCGCAGATTGGCTATCAAGAGGCCACCGTGATTCTGTTCTTGATGACGGAGGCGGCGCTGGTCGGCGCCATCAACAATGGCGTCACGCTGGGCACCGACACGTCCGTGGCTGCCGGCACCATGGGCGACAGCGGCGAGGCTCGCGGCAAGAGCGCATCAAGAGACATCGTGCAACTGGTCGACGTCGGAGGCATCTTTGCAGGAGTCTCCCTGGACGGGACGGTGGTCGCCTCGCGACAGGAGTTCAACCGCGCGTACTACGGGGCGGAGGCCACGACCTATCGCATCGTGATTGAGAGGCGCTTCGAGGCAGCAAACGCCACGCGCTTGCACGCCGCGTTGACGCCGCGCTAGTCCGCCCTCGTCATCGCCCGCTCTTCGAGCCGAGCCACAGGCTGGCGTCGAAGTCGAACTGGCCCACTTGCCCCACGAAATCGATGGATTGTAGGCGATAGAGTCCGCGGGGCGAACCGGTCGACTGTCCCGCAGGCCCAGCCTCGATCTGCAGGCTGAGCTCGACGCGCTGCGTTCCGCCCGGCGGGAGCGAGAGCGTGATCTTCTCACGAAGCGGCATCGGCTTTCCGGGTCCGCCCTCGTAGTGTGCGACGGCCGAGAGCGTGTCGAGGGCGACCGCGAAGGAGTTCTCGAGTTCGACCACCACTCGGCCCTCGGCTCGGCCCAGCTCGCGGCCGAGGCTCACCACGCGGAGGTCGCGCGCGCGGAAGGCGGAGAGCTTCTCGAGCTTGGCCCGGGTCGTCGCGAAGCCGCCCTCCGGACTCACCCAGTCACTCCGCATCTGAGGCAGCTCCCGGGGGTTGGCCCCGTAATCCGACGGACACGTGCCCTGCCTGCGCAGCGCAGCAAAGAGCGAAGGCTCGTGTGAACCACTCGCCACCACGACCTTGCCCGCCAGATCGCTGACCGACTCGGTCGTAAACAGATTGCGTTTGCCGATGCGAGCGGGCGCACCTGCGTACACATGTCCGTCGTCGAGGCAGTACTCCGACGGGTGCGTGATGCTGAAGCGCTCATTCAGCACGAGGTTGCCCACCAGGGCGGACCCATGGGCCACCACGGGTCCCGACGCGTCCGGCCCTGGCTCGGGCGCCGGCGACGCTTCGGCGGAGGGCAGGGGCAGCCCTCCGGCATCCTGGGGCCCACCCGCTCGATGGCAAGTGCTCGCCGACCCGGCGAGCACCAACGCGAGCCAGGCAGAGCTGGGGCAGAGGCGCATCGGGTCCATGGTGGGCGATGGCCTGGGGGAACACAATCGGCGGCCAGCCTCAGCGCCGGCGGTAGCGCGTGCTGGCGCGGTCCAGCTCCAGCCGGTACTCGTCGAACCAGCGTGTCTCCAGCGCGCGCGATCCGATCCGGTGGATCGGTGGCAGTCCAGCGAGCCGCGGGTGACTTCCCAGCTCGAGAGAGCCGCGCGCCCCCAAGAACCGCCGGGCACCGACCGCGTCGACGTCGATCTCGGTAAAGTGGATCTCGTCGTCGAGGAGCGAGTAGGTGCGAACGGGGAAACGCATGGGACGCGACGGCCCGGGACGGTCGATCTCGAAGCCGAAGACCAGCTGCCCGGCTTCGAGCACCCGGCAGCGCATCGTCGACGCGGTCTGCTCGATCTCGATCTGAGCCACGAACTTCGGATATCCCCAAATGCCGCGGCCAGCTTCGTCCGCCGCCGAGGTGGTCACCGGCAAGAGCTGCACCCAGTGGCCGACGTCCTTCAGGTGTTTCTCGGCGATGAGCGGCAAGAGCGGGACGTTCGCCCGGCAATCCCAACGGCACGGCACCGAGAGCGCGGCCTCACGGTAAGGTCCGATGCTGGTGTCTTCGTACTCGAATGCGACCGCTGTCAGTGCGGACGTGCCCGGCCACACCTCGATGGGCGTCAGGCGCGGATCGGGCAACAGGGCGCGGAGCGCACGGGTCGGTGCGGGCAGCGCCAAAATGAACGCCTGCGCTCGACGATAGACGATGGGAAGCTCGGGCAGCATGACGCTCGCATGCCATCAAGCCGCGCAGCCCCTGTCAATGACTGCTCAGGGGTTTCGCGACTGCCGGAACGCGATCTCGATCAACAGCGTGGCAAACGCCAAGAGAGCCACCGCCCCGCCCGGGCCCAGCGCCTGCGGCGTCAGCGCAATGAGCCCCGTCGCGGTCGAGTGCACCGTGAACCGATAACCGGACAGCGCGCTCGCGCCATCGCCACCCGTGGCGGCTCGTGCGACCGACGCGAGCAGCAGCGCCGCCGAGAGCGCCCACAATCCCAGCGCAGTGGGGCTCGCCACCAGATCCGCGCGCCACCCGAGACCGTAGATCGCCGCGCCCACCGCGACCCGCACCAGCGCACTGCCGCGGACTCCGAGCAGCGTCGCCAGCGTGCGGTATCCCGCCCGCGCATCGCCGGCGCGGTCCTTCTCGTAGTTGCCTTGCAGGTAAAGCGCGGCCAAGGCCCCCACGCAGGCGATGGCCGGCCACGCTTCTCGAGCGACGCCGATGAGATCGACTCGGGGAGCGGCGACCCCGGCACCGACCAGGCAGAGCCAGGCCATGAGCGCGCCGTGGGTCAGGTTGCCGAGCGCAGGTATGCCCTTGGCCGGCGAGTAGACGAGCATGAGCGCCGCGCTGACGATCGCGAGCAGCCATCCGAGAGGGTGCGTGAGTGCCAGGGCGACAGTCACGGCTACGCCCAGCGCAACCGCGACGAGCGCGGTGGGTCCTTCCGGGAGGAGCCCGCGCACCGCGGGCCGATCGGGCGCATCGACGGCGTCAGCTTCCAGATCGACCAGGTCATTGAGCAGCTGCCCGACGCCCCACGCGACTCCCACCGCGACCGCTGCAACGCCGACGCGAGCGAGGCTCGCAGGCCCGGGCGCGACTGCGGCCCCCGCGAGACACGCGGCGCAGGGCAGCACGAAGAAGTGTGGGCGAACGGCCACCGCGAGCGCGCGTGCGTAGGTGCCCGTAGGCACGCCGAGGCGGGCTTGGCCGCGGATGAGGAGGCCCAAGAAGCGCGCCCCGGCCCCGAGCACGTGACTCAAGCTCCGATCCGGCGACACCGCTCACCGCCCCGCGGCTCGACCCGCGGCGAGCCCCGACTCGAGGGCGCGCAGCCACGTCCGCGGTCGGTCCGCGACGGCGTCGCCGGCCGCGAAGACGCCCGCGACACCCGGCACCGCCAAGTGCTCCGTCTCGATGCCCACGTTCTCGATCAGCGACACTCCGTGAAACGCGAAGTCCACTCCGTGCAGGGTGGATGCGGCGTCGATGCTCTTGCCCTTCGCCTGCAAGCGCACCGGGGCCGCCAGGGACAGATCGAAGCGCCGGCCGATTTGCTCGAGCTCGACGCCGCCGCCGACAACGCCACCGATGGCGAGCACCACTCGGTCCACAACCAGCGTCTGATCGCCGTCGAGCGAGACCTCGATACCCTGGGGAGCGACCGACACTTCGCGGACCTGCCCCCGACGCACGCCAACCTCCGCCTTCGACAGCGCGAGGTCGCGCGCAGCCTCGAAGCGCGCGCCGGCCGCGCCGCCGGGCGGCGAGAGCGTCTCTCCGACGGGCAACTCGGCGAGCTGGCGAACTCGCCCCGCCGTGCCGAGCTGCACTCCAAGCCAAGGACCCAGCAGCCAGGCGTCTGCCTCGCCGCGCGACTGCTTCAGCGCCGCCGCCAACGCCACAGCTCGGTCCGGGTCGTCGAAGCGATGTGCGAGGTCGTAGCTCGACGCGTGATTGGCCAGATCGAGGTCGAGCCCGCGCGCTTCGAAGCTGGTGCCCGTCTGCCGGGCCCACTTCGTGTCTGAGAGCGCACGCGCGATGAGCACCGCGTCCCAGTCGTCTCGCACCACGTCCGCGACGGCGATGCGACGGCCCGCGAAGGCGGAGAGATCGAGGACCGCGGCATCGTGGGCACGCGCCGGCCGGAGGAGGCCCGCTGCCGTCGCAACCAGGCCCGGCTCGGTGAGGTAGCCGAGCTCGGCGGTGAGCAGAGTGGCGTCTGCCGTGAGCTCGTGGCTTCCCGCGTCGCGCTCCCAAGACTCGTAGTCGGCCGCGCCGCTGCCCAGCGCCGACGCACCCGGCCGATCATGGATCACCACCACCTCAGCCCCCGATCGTCGCGCTGCCCACGCTGCCGCCGTGCCCGCCACACCCGCGCCGATCACCGCAACCTTCACGGCTCGTCCTCGCGTGGCGTCTCGCCGATCTCGGAGCGCAGGTGCGCCAGCGCGAGGGATTCTTGTCGCGCCTGCTCGGGCCCGATCGCAGGCAGGCGACGACGCCGGGCCGTTTCGAGGAAGTGCAGTGCGTCGCGCCGTCCAGCCTCCGGTGATCGCTCCCTCATCTGCGCGATCAATGCACCGCAGCGCGCCGCGCATCGCATGCCCCCGCAGGAACCGAGCCCTAGGCGCGTTCGCCGCGAGACGTCCTCGACCGTGCGCGCGAGCTCGTGCTCGACCACGTATCGAACCTCGGCCTCGAGCACCGGCTCACACTCGCACACGACGCGTGCTTCCCGCGGGTTTCGGGCGATGCGCTCCATGACTCGGAGCGCTCGGCTGCCGTGCCGATATTCGAGCCTCACTGCCGCCATGGGATCGACGAGCTCGTCTTCGATCAGCGCCATCGGATCGATGGTCTCGTCGCCGCCGGGCAGGGGCGAAACGTGCGTCTGGGTCTTGGTCGTATTGCCCAGTCGGCGGGCCACCACGTCCGTCATCTCTTCGGCGAAGATGCGGTAGCTCGCCAACTTGCCGCCGATCATCGAGTAGAGCCCGTCGGCGCCATTTGCGGCGTGATCGAGGATCTCGTGCTCGCGACTCAGCTTGTCTTCGTTCGGCCCCCAGGCGTGGAGCGTGGGCCGGACGCCACCCCACGTCCCGATCGCCCGCGCGGTCCGTACGGCCGGAAACACCCGCTCGACAGCCTGTGTCAGGTACCGAACCTCGTCACCGGTCGCCACGACGTCGTCGAGATCTCCGTAGTAGTCGTCATCGGTCGTGCCCAGCACGGACATGTTCTGCCAGGGCAGCAAGAACACCTGCCGGCCATCGATGGCCGTCGCCACCACTGCGTAGTTGGTGAGGCGCCGATCGAGATACACGTGAATGCCCTTGCCGGGACGGACCCTGGCGACCTTGGGCTCGAGCCCGGCAAGCGAGCTGGTGAGCGGCGCCCACGCTCCGGTCGCGTTGACGACCACGCGAGCGGTGAGCGCGCCACCAGCGCCGGTCATCCGGTCTCGGAAGCGCACGCCAGTCACGTTGCCGTCGTCACGCCGCGTCACCTCGGTGACCGCCGTGTGCACGTGCACTTCGGCGCCATGTTCCATGGCGTCCACGACGTTGCCGACGCAGAGCCGGGCACCGTCGATGCCCCACTCGTCGAAGGTCACGCCGCCCACGGCATCCGAGACCAGACCTGGCTCGAGCTGCCTCAGCTCGTCGGGGTTCAGCCTGACGTGCGGCTTGCCACGCTTGAGTTCCTGGTACTTGTCGTACAGGTCGAAGAACGCGTCGTAGGCGGCGAGCACGACGCTCGCGGGATATCGCCCGGCGTGGATCGGCATCAGGAATGGGATACGGAACAGCAGGTGCGGGGCGATGCGCTGGATATGCCCCGAGTCGACGCACGAGGTCAGCGTCACGTCAGGGTCGTAGGTGAGGTAGCGCGGCCCGCCGTGGATCATCCCGCTGGAGTTTCCGCTGGCGCCGAAGGCGATGTCGTTTCGCTCGAACAGGGCGACGCGGAGGCCGCGCAGCGCGGCGTCGCGAGCCACGCCGCTGCCGTTCACGCCGCCGCCAATCACGACAACGTCGACATCGGAGCGGTCGGAGGCGGCCAGGACGGACATCGACCGCCCCGAAATAGCAGGTTCGGGGCCGGAACGCGGGAAATTGGGCCGGTCGCCGGGCCCGGCGTAGCGTTCGGGACGATATGTCGGGTCTCTCGAAGCTCTGGCGCGCCGGCCTGATCTGCGGCTCGTTGGTCCTGGCGGCTACGGCCGCCAGCGCGGAGGGCGCGCGGCGCGAGAAGCGAGATCCGCGGCTGGCCCTGATCACCGCCAAAGGCCGCCCCACGATCAAGATCGACAAGATCGTGCTGCCGAAGGAGATGGCGAACGCCAAGAGCACGAGCCGGTACCTGAAGAAGCTCCTGCTGCGCGAGTCGCGACGGGCCAAGTGGGGAGCTGGGCGCAACAACCTGATCGAATACCGCTTCATCGTCTCGGAACTCTCGATCACGGACGACGGCGAGGTGGTTCGGGTCCGGTGCACCGCCGTCGGCAAACTGCCCGGGGGCCGGGCTGCCAAGAGCCACCTCAGCTTCTCGGGGGATTCTCGCAAGCGGCGTCAACTCGTCGAGCGCGTGCTCGGAATCGTCGCCCGTGGGGTGGTGACCCGGCTCGCGGAGCTCGAGCGCATCCGACGCGGCGATCTCCGGAAGTCGGGCGTGCGGGCGCCACGGGTCGTCGACTGAACGGCTTGGCGCTCGGCGAAACCTCTGCCAACATTGGGCCATGGATGCCCTCCCCGATCCGGTCGTACGCGCCGTGGTTCAACGCTACGCGCGCCTGATTCATCGCCTCGGGCCCGAGCTCGGCGAGCGGCCGCTGGTCTTGCCCACGGAAAAATTCTTCCCGGACACCTTCAACGGCGACGTGAAGTCGCTGCGTCGGCTGGTCAAGCGCATGCGCGAGCACGCCGGAATGAGCGACATCCCGGTGAAGCCCGTGCTCACCGACGCCGAAGCAGAAGGTCACGCGCAGGGTGGCGGCTGTGGGAGCGGCGCCTGCTCGACGCCGAAGGCCAGCGCCGAGGCTCCCGAGCGACTGGTGGACGACAGCGAAGGTTGGCGCCTGCAGTTCCAAGCGGCCGAGCTGCGCCACCCGGTGGCACTGACCGCGACCGTGGCGCGGGCACTCGCCCACGTGTTCCTGGTCGAGACCCTGGGTGAGGGCGAGGCCATCGACGAGCCGGCGGAGCTCACCGTGGATCTGACCGCGGTGGCCCTGGGCTTCGGCGAGCTGCTGCTCGAGGGCTCCCACATCTACAGCAAGAGCTGCGGAGGTCCGAGTGTCGCCAAGCTGACGGCACTCGGACCGCAAGAACTCGCGGTAGCGTGCGTGCTCTTCGTCACCCGCGGGAAGCACTCGGCGCGTGCCCTGGCCAAAGAGCTCCCGGCGACTCAGCGCGAAGCGCTGGACGACGCCCGGGCGCTGATCGACAAGAACCCCTCCCTGTCCCGCGCCATCTGCGAGGCGCCCGAGCGGCTGATCGACGGCGAGTTCGAGCTGTCCCACGACAAGCCCTTGTTCGGGGGCCTGTTTGGCAAGAAGAAGCGCGACGACGACCTCTCGCTCGATGACCTCGAGTCGATGCTCCGGAGTGCGCCCATGGCCAGGTCCGCCGCCAGGAAGGACCGTACGGCCGACGAGCTGGCTTCGCTGGTGGACGAGGCCCTCCGCGACGCCCGTGCCGAGGCCAAATAATTGCGCGAATTCTGCGGTTTCTTCCGGTCCCGGGGGCAGGTCGCGGGAACGTGTCAAAGAGCGCATCGATGATGCTAGAGTCCGACCCGAGCAACTGAATGGCCGTCGCGCAGGGGAGCTGCCCGAGCTGTGGGGCGTCGATCGAGTTCGGGGTTGGCTCGTCCATCGCCAAGATCTGCGAGTACTGCCGCGCGACCATCGTGCGCTCCGATCGCGGGCTCGAGAACCTGGGCAAGGTCGCCGACCTCGCGAACACGCCCTCACTGATCGCCGTCGGTGATCAGGGCACGCTCTCGGGTCGCCCCTTCGAGGTGCTCGGCCGCGTCCAGCTGGACCACGGCAAGGGGCCGTGGGACGAGTACTACGTCTCCTTCGACTACGGCCAGTCCTGGGGCTGGCTCGCGTACGCCCAGGGCAAGTGGTACGTCACGAGCCAGTCCCCCGGCCTGGGCATCCCGCCCTATTCGGCCCTCTATGTCGAGATGGACGTGCCGCTCGGCGGAGCGGGCAGCTTTCGGATAGCCGAGATCAAGACCGGCACCATCGTGAGCGGCGAGGGCGAGCTGCCCGGCGCCTATCCACCCGGGTTCGTCCGTCACTACGCCGACTGCTACGGCATCAACAACGCATTCGCGACGCTGGACTACGGCGACAACCGCGGCTCCTACGAGGTCTTCGTCGGGTGGGTCTTCGACGAGCCGCAGATGCAGGTCACCCAGCTTGGGCCGCGCAGCGCGCAGAAGGTCAAGTCGGCACAGATCAAGTGCCCGCAGTGCGGCGGTGATATCCCGAAGCTCGCCGGCGATCGCGCCGAGCGCATCGGCTGCCCCTACTGCGGCGCCGTGAGCGACATCGCGTTGCAGCAGGTCGTGGCGCAGCAGGAGCGCGCCATGCAGCTTCCGGCGATCCCCATCGGGGGCCGCGGGACCTTGGACGGCGTCGAATACATCTGCATCGCGTACATGCGGCGATCCAGCGACTTCGAGGGCGACCGCTACACCTGGGAAGAGTTCCTGCTCTGGTCTCAGCAGGTGGGCTACCGCTGGTTGGTCAAGGATCCGGAGACGGGTTGGAGCTGGGTCACCTCGGTCAACCTGGCGGAACTCGACCTCGGGGGCATGCCCAACGGAGTCGGCTGGGGCGGGCGCAGCTTCTCGCGGCGCAACCAGAACGTCGCGCAAGTGAACTACGTCCTGGGCGAGATCTACTGGAAGTGCGAGCTCGGCGAAGAGACGCAGGTCACCGACTTCGTCAACGGTGACGATGTGCTCTCTCGCGAGGCCGGCGGGGGCGAGGCCAACTGGAGCTACTCCGCGCCCATGCCGTGGGCGGTGATCGCCAACGCTTTCGGCCTGCCCGTCGACGGAGCTGGCGCACAGGGCATCGGGGCGCCTTCGGGATCCTCGAGCAGCGGCGGCTGCGCATCGACCACGGTCGTGATCATCATAGTCGTGCTCATCTTGCTCCTCTGCGCGCTGGGCGCTTGTGGCTCGTGCCTGGGCGACGGCAGCAGCAGCGGGAGCGGCACCGGCAGTGGCATCCGAAGCGGATCTGGCGTCTACTCCGGCGGCAAGTGACGCTGGGTCGAGCGCCGCCGAGGCGACGGACGTCGGGGCGCCGCCGTTCTACTTTGCGGTCCTCGCGCTGGCAGCTCTCGCGGGCGCGACGCACGAGGTGCTGCTGGTGCAGCCAACGCTCTACGTTGGCGCCCAAGCTTCGCCGGGATCCAGCCTGGTCGGAGTGACCGGCCTGGGCGCCGCCGCCGTCGGAGTCCTGGTCGCAAGACGAAACTTCCGCGCGGCGTTTGCCGCGTTGCCCTGGGCAATCTTGCTCGCCTCGATCTGCACCGCAGCGTCGGCTTCGGCCGTGTACTTCGCGTTCGCGCGGGGCCTTCCCACCTTCGCCACCTGCCTCGCTGCGGCGACACTGACCTGCGCGGCACTCGGTGCGGTCGTGACGCTCGCAGTGCGGGCGATGGGGCGCACACTGATGCGCCTCGAAGTCCCCTGGCGACTCACCCATCCCTTCCGGCTGCTCGTCGTCGCCATCGTCTGCGCGGTGGCCGCAGGGATCACTTCGGTGGTGGGGCCGCTCCGCTCGGCCGTTGCCATCGCCATGGTCTTGGCGGCGCTCGCGGCCTGGTCGCCGACGTTGTGCTTCTACCTCGAGCGTCGCTCGATGGCGCGCGGTCGACTCGTGCGCCAGCTGTCTCTCGGGATCTTCACCTTCCTGTTCGGGGCGTTCGTCGCATGCGAATGGCTGATACCGACCTCGGAGTTGGGACGCTACCCAAACCCCGTGGTCTTTCATCACGAGAGCGAACGCGGGAAGGTCACGGTCACCGCGGGGCAGGAGGGCCTCGAGCTGTGGCTGGATGGGCGGCTCAAGGCTTCGACGCTGGACGAGCGGCGCTACTTCGAGGCCCTCGTCCATCCGGCCATCGCCATGGCTCCGCGCCGAGCTCGGGTGCTGCTGCTCGGGGGCGGGACCGGCCTGGCGGAGCGCGAAATCTTGCGCCACGACGAGGTCGAGTCCCTCACCGTGGTCGTGGTGGATCGCGGCGTCGTCGACGTGGCAAGGGCCCAAACCTGGCTCCGGCGGCGCTCGCACGACGCGCTCCGATCTTCGCGCGTGAACATCGTCGAGCGCGAGCCCATCGTCTGGCTAGGCGAGACCAACGACAGCTTCGACGTCGCCATCGTGGATCTGCCGGATCCCGAGACCCACCTCGAGGGCAAGAACTTCACTCGACATTTCTACCGGCGGCTCCGCGCGAGGCTGACCCCCGAAGGGCTGTGCGCGGTGCAGGGCGTCTCGCCGTTCACCGCCCCCACCAGCTTCGACTCGATCGTCGCGACGATGCGGGCGGCCGAGCTCGCGCCCGTGCCTTACCACGCCGCCGTCCCGACCCTCGGGGACTGGGGCTTTGTCCTCGGCTTCGTGCGGGCACCGAGCCAGGTCTCGTTCGAGAGCGCAGGGCCCTGGCTCTCCGGCTCATCCGTGCGCGAGCTGTCGTACCTGCCTGCGGACATGCGAGCGAAGAAACCCGGCCGGCCAGCGACGCTGCACGATCAGAGCGTCGTGGAAGAGCTCGGACGAGAGCTGCCGCACTGAAGCTGTCGGATCAGCCGCGCCCGAATCGCAGCGCGAGCCAGGCGAGGCTCTTGAGCGCGTAGAGCGCGTTCACCGCAACGTAGGGGATCAGGTAGAGCTCGGGGCGGCCGGCGATCGCGACGTAGAGGATGTACGACGGGTAGTGAACCAGGAACTTGGCGACGCCGAGCGGCACGCTCGCGAGCTTGGCCACGAGGCTGCGTGACTTGGCTGGCGGCTCCTTTGCGTCCGCGGCCTTGCCCGAGACCTCCGGGCGGCGCTGAAAGGTGGTGATCGCGATCCCGGTCGCGAGCACGACGAGCCCGCCGACTCCCAGCAGCAGCCAACGAGGGTCGGCCTGCTCGCGAAACAAGCGGATCGCCACCGCGCCGAGGATCGCGAAGGCCTTGATCTCGTCCATCAAGAAGTCGAGCAGGTGTCCGGTCGCGGAGGCCGTGCCCCGCCAGCGCGCGAGCATGCCGTCCACGCAGTCGAGGACGTAGGACAGCTCGAAGACGACGACGGCGATGACAAAGCCCCAGTAGCCCGGCAGCGCGATGATGCCGGCGGCGCCGGCCATGGCCACCACGAAGGCAAACAAGGTGACCTGGTCGGGGGTGACGCGGGTGCCGGCTAGGATAGCCACGACTGCTGCCGCCGGCGGCCGCGCGACATAGGTGTTCCAAAACAGGTCTGGACGCTTGCGCGTCTTCTTGTAGACCTCGATGGCACCCACGCCGAGCGTCATAGCGAAAATCAGAGAGGTGGGCGAAGATTGAGAGCAATGCAGGCCCCGCGCTTCACGAAACCCTCGGCGACTACCCTCGCCGCTGCCGCCGTTGCCGCCCTCGCGGTGGGTTTCGTGCGCTGCGGCGCCCCCGCCAAGCCCGCGGCAGCGCCCGCGATGACTCCAGCTCCGAACGCGACCGCGATGACAGAGCCCGCGCCCGCTGCGTCGGCGTCGCCGCCCGCGGAAAGCGCCGCGCCAACCACGACCGTGCCCGCCGCCAAAGAGAAGGTCGTGGTCGCAGCCCTCGGGGACTCGCTCACCGATGCCAAGTCGGCAGGCGGCAAGTACCTCGAGGTCCTGGCCAAGCGCTGCCCGGAGAGCCGCTTCGACAACTTTGGCAAGGGCGGCGACATGGTCAACCAGATCCGCCGGCGCTTCGAGCGCGACGTGCTCTCGAGCACCACCGCGTACACGCACGTATTGGTCTTCGGCGGCGTCAACGATCTCTATAGCGATCTGACCGCCGGCAGGACTCCAGCCAAGATCAGCGCCGATCTCTCGGCCATCTACCGGGCGTCGCGGGGCCGCGGCTGGAAGGTGGTCGCCCTCACCGTGGCGCCCTGGGGCGGTTTCACCAAGTACTACAACGACAAACGCGGGGCAGCGACCCGCGAGCTCAACGCCTGGATCGCCGACCGAGCACAGCAGAAGGAAGTCGACCACGTGATCGACGCCTACGCGCTGCTCTCTTGCGGTGATCCGGAGCGCCTGTGCAAAGAGTACTCAGGCTCGCTCCGAGATGGGCTCCACTTCGGCGGCCCAGGCCACGAGAAGCTCGGAGCGGCGATCTACGAGGCGGCTTTCACGAACTGCCGCTGAGCGCCGCAAGCGTGCGCCGCTCGAGGGCCGAGTCGATGGCGCGATTCAGTGCGTCGGCTCCCCGTGCAAATGCAACGGCCGCGAAGCCGTGCGCCACGGCGGCGATGGGCGGAGGGATCTGCCCCGTGTAGTAGGTCCAGCACTCCCGACTGGTTCCCCAGTATTCGAGGAAGATGCCGAGGAACGAGCCCGCGGCGAAGAGCACGATGTCACGCCGAGGATCGCGACACGCGAGCGTGACCCCAACCATGAGCGCGATCACGACCTGCGTTGCACCGATGTCCACCGTGTGGCGCGCAAACGCGATCATCGCCACCACGAACGACGGCACCGAGACCCAGTAGGCGATCCAGAACCACGTTGAGGGCACGCGCCGGCCGCCGGCAACCTGATCCAGGCTGCGATCGAGCATGCGCGCCATGCGATCGATGGCCAAGGTGGCGATGGGCCAGGCCGGAAGGATCCAGAGCGGTGGGCGCTCGAGAGTGAAGTAGGTCCAGATCCGCGTGTGGGTCCCCCACCACTCGATGACGCCACCTCCTACCAGGCCCACGGCGAGAAAGACCAGATCGCGCCGGAGCGAGACGCGCCAGGTGAGCATCGCGGCCATCCACAACCAGGTGCCGGTGAGCAGAAGGTCCATGCCACCGCTGGAGTCGATGAGATCGCTCCAGCGATAGCCCACCACGGCCCCGACACTGACCAGGAGCCCAAGGGCGATCAGGCTGCCGCGGTCCCAACCGGCCACCAGCCAGCCGCCAAAACCCCGCTCACTGGACGGGGCGGTCACTGCCATCGAGCCAGCCACGCGCCGAGATATAGCTCAAAGCCGGCCTCGGTCTCGGACGGGACGAACACCCATGGACGGTGCGCGCGTTTACGGCTAGAAAACGCCCCGCATGGCCACCACGACGGTCCGCCGCCGACGCCCCCGGGAACCCATCCCGGTCGCGAGCGGCCACTTCCTCATCGCTGCCGCTTTCCTGGGCGCGATGATCGTGCTGCCCTTCTCGCCCCTAGCCAACTGGATCAGTCCGCCGGAAAAGGACGCCACTGATACGAGCACCTGGCAGGTTGGCAATACCGGTAAGGCCAAGGTCACCCTGGTCACCGCCGACTACGAGCTTCTGGGATGCTCTCACGCCGACACCTTCGACGGTGCCCGCTGCGCTTTCAAGACCGAGACCGAGGCACACGCGAAGGATCCAAGCGCCCCCCTCGACGACAACGGGACGAATCTGATCCAGCCGTATCGCACCTGGCCCGACAACAAGCTGGTGCTCATCGCCGGGCTCTGGGCTGAGCCCAACATGGCGCTTCGGCTGCACAGTGAGCCGTCGGCCGGCGTCGATCAGAAGAAGCTCGCCCGCTTCGTCGCGGACTGCGAGCTCAAGTTCGTGGGCCGGCTGGAGAACATCAAGGTCCGCTGGTCGCCGGGGCAGGCCTGGGTGCCAGAGGGTGCCGCGATGATCGCGCGCCCGGTCAGCTGCTCGCTCGCCGCCGAATAGGGCCCCGTGATAGCCTTTAGCCCATGCGTCTCACCGCTCTGGGCTGCGCACTGATTTGCTTCGTCACCTCGCACGCCGCAGCCCAATCCGCGGCTCCGCCCTCAGCGCCCTCCGCTCCGCCAACGGCCCCTGAGTCGCCCGCGCCGGCTGGCACCGAGGCTCCGCTGGAGCCGCCGCCTGCTCCGCCCCAACCGGCTCCGCCACCCGGCGCAGTGCCCCCGCCTCCGCCCGGGCCCTACTACGCGCCGCAACCCGGCGCGCAGCCCGGTTACTCTCCGCCACCACCTGGCTACTACCCGCCGCCACCCGGCTACTACTACCCACCGGGGCAGGGCTATCCACCGGGCTACGGCCCGCCGCCGGGGTACGGACCACCGCAGCCTCCGCCCCCCGCGAAGCCCGACACCTCGAAGCGCCACCACGACGGGTTCTATCTGCGCATGGGCCTGGGGGCGGGCTACGGCCGCGTCGTCGCCGAAGGCACCGGCGACACCGACGGAGTGAAAGCCACCTACACCGGGTTTGGCCCAACCTTCGAGCTGCTCATCGGCGGCACGGTCGGAGCCGGCATCGTGATTGGCGGCGGCGTCGTCGGTCAAGACCTGACCCACCCCGATCTGGAGGTCGAAGCTGGCGACCAGTCGCTGAGCGACAAAGTCGACGACCAGTCCCTCGGCGTTTCAATCCTGGGAGTGGTCCTCGATTGGTTTCCCGATCCGAAAGGCGGCGCTCACGTAGGGCTGCTGATCGGACCCGCAAACATCGGGCTCCAGGACGAGGACGGCAACTCGGCCAGCGGAGGCGGCGCCGCGCTCTTCGGCGGCTACGATTTCTGGGTCGGCGACCAATGGTCATTCGGAGCCGAGGCGCGCATCTTGGCAGCAGCCGCGGATCACACCCGCCTCGGCAACACCTTCGATGACACCGCGACGGGCTACCACCTGTCGTTCACGGCGCTGTTGCACTGAGTCGCGTCACGAAAATCGCAGCCACGCGCTGGGCCGATCTCCGGCGAGCACGCGCACTGCGATGGCGGCGACGATCACCGCGGCCAAGACGGCAACGCCATGGCTCGACGGCGCGCTCAGGAGCGCCGGCCGGAGCAAGCGCCAGAGCAGGACCGCGCACGCCCCCGCGAGCGCCGACGAAAGCCAAGCCTTGGTCGATGTGGGCGGAGTGCGCAGTCGCGTGAGCAAGAGGCCGATGTCGACTAGCGAGAGCACCGCGGTCAGCACCGCCGCGACCGCCGCCGAGGCGACCACCTCCACCAGCACTCGCCCGGTGCCCATGCCCGTCACCAGGGCGTGCACGACGACGAAGGCCAGGGCGCCCAGGCCGGGACCGATCAGCGTCGGCAAGAGCCAACTCTTCACGCTCACCAGACGGGCGGCCCGCGAGCGGCGCTTCACGCGACCTCCTCCATCATCGCCTTGCTGACCTCGTCCAGGGTCTCGAGGGTCGTCTCCACGCTGCGCAGCGCTGCGTCGTCGAGGCTCAGCCCCGCGGCGCTCGCGGCGTCGGCCGCCGTGTACATGCGAGTCAGACTGTCCACGTGCTCCGCGATGCGCTGATCGACCCGCCGGATCACGGCTTGCGCGCGCTCCCCCGGAGCCTTGGCGGTGGCCAGGCGGGCGCGCGCTTGCCCCAGACCCAGCAAGTTCTTCCAAGCCCGGCGCGCGTCGCGGGCCCCGGTCGCATCGAGCAACGACTCGTCCACGGAGCGACGGAGCTCCGCCGCCGCGCTGAGCTTCTGGCCCGACTCACCGCTGATGGATCCACCGAGGTCATCCAAGGCGTGGGCCAGTGGGTCGTCGGCGGGGATCATCAACGGCGCGGCGGAGAGCACGGCCGCGATCACGATCACGACCGCCCGTACCAGGACATCCGAGGCCGCGTATTGCATCGCCAGGTGGCCAGCCAACCCGCCGGCGCCGAGCGCGACGATCACGTGCACGATGCGTGAGTTACGATCGCGAACGCGCAAGGTTCGCTCGGAGAACGCCAGTCCGAGCAGCACCGCACCCGCCAGCGCGGCGGCGTGGGTCGAGAGCACGCCGCTGGCGAAGGCCCCGATGGCTCCAGACGCCACCGCAATGGCATTCGCCGAGAAGCTCGCGGCGAGGGCCAGGAGCACGCCGAAGCCGACGGCGATGACGGCTCCGAGCACCGTGCCGAGGCGGGTCGAGAAGGGCAGGAGCCCGTAGGCCAAGGCCGAAGCAAAGAGCAGGGTCAGTGCGCGCATGACGTTCTCCTCGGCTCAGAAGGCTTTGCGCGAGAGGTTCTCGGCGTTCTTGGCCGCGGAGCTCTTGCCGGCGGCCTTGGCGGCGGGAGACCCTGGAGCAAAGCGATTGAACTTGCTCCGCGCGTCGCTCACTTCGTCCAGCTGTCGACCGATCGCGGCCCGCTCGGCCTCGGGCGCCGCCGCCGCCGCGACCTGGAGGCTCTGCTCGTTCTGCTTCAGCAGATCGTCGGCTTGGTCGCGATCGCCGCGGGCGTAGGCCTCCGCCGCCGCGATTTGCCGCAGCGACGCCGTGGCCGACAGCGCGCTGGCGTAGATGCTGCCATCACGGGAGGCGAGGACCGCTTCGCCGTCGCGCTCGCCCGTCACGGTGAGCGCGGCCAGCCTCGAGTTCACCCGATCGCCTCCCACGCGCTGCCACGACACGTCTGCCCGCAGCGGCATGCTCTCGCCGTGCTCGGCGTCGAAGGCGAGTTCGACAACGACGCGTCGCTCGTCGCCCGCAAACAGCGATCCGACGTCCAACTCGAGGGTATTGCCCGAGACTGAGCCCCGAGCGCCCACGGCCCGCACGAAGCGCGCGCCCGCCGGCAGCTCGACGCTGGCTCGAGCCGACTCGATGACCGTGTTCGCGGTCTCCTTCAGCTCGCGCTCCAAGAATCGAGCGAGGGTCCCTGCGTCCTGGACAAACCCGAAGTTTCCGCGCCCGGAGCCAGCGACCGCGGACATGTAGCCCTCGTCGAAGTCGAGCCCGATGCCCAGGGCGGACACCGTCGTGCGGGAGTCCGACGCCGACTGCGCGATCTGCGAGGCGCGGTCCCGACCGCTGTCCAAGCCGTCGCTCACCAACACCACGCGTCGGACACGCCGCGCTCCGGAATCGGACAAGAGCGAGAGCCCTTGGCTCAAGGCCGGCGGAATGTTCGTGCCGCCCCCGGCTTGCAGCGTGCTCACCTTGTCGATCAGCGAGCTCCGAATGGCTCCGACCCGCGCCAGCGGCTGCAAGACCTCGTGCGCGTGATCGTAGCGAACGACCGCGACCTCGTCGTCGTCCCGCATTTGCCGCAGGAACGAAATCACGCTGCGCTTCGCGCTCTCGATCTTCTCCCCGCTCATCGAACCCGAGGTGTCGATGACGATGGCCAGCGAGAGCGGCGCGCGCTCTTCGGCCACGGCGCGGCTCGCGTCGGCCCTGAGCCGGAGCTCCGCGAACACCGTCTGCGCACCCTGAGTGTGAACCTTGGTCTGACTGAGCGCGAGCGATCCGCTGGCACCAGGACCCGAGAAGGTGGTGGCGTTCTGGCCCGAAGCGACCCCGAAGGTCGACAGTGACGCTCCCCCAGGCGCCCGGGCGAGGACCAAGCCTCCGGTTGCGAGCACGACGATACCCAATGCCAGACCCCGACGGGCCCTCGGCGTCCTTAGCCAACGGCGAATCATCCCTTTTTTCCTCTCGGCGGACCAACACACCCGCGCATCCCTGCTCGAGCGTGTCGGTTGCGTGGCACCCGGCGGGCGCGTCAGCGGTGATTGATGCTGTTACGCGCCGGTTGGAGAAAGGATCTGAGTCTTTGCGACGCGGTGGTGGTGAGCCTGGTGCGGTGAGGGCTGTTGTCGAGGGCGGGGCGGCGCGTTACTGTTGCCAGGTCACCATGGCGAGAACGGATGACTCCGCGGCGTGCGCGACAACCACCGCGACGCCCGCGCCCGAGGCCGATTGGACTGGAGTATCGCCGGATCTGGGCGTCGTAGCTCCCCTCACGAGCGCCAGCTTCGAACAGCGCCTCGCGAACCTCACGGCCGCTGCGACCGCGTTGGCCAAGATGCGACAAGCCATGATCGCGCAGCACCCGGAATATGCCCCAGGACTTCCTGAAACTACTGAATCTGCTCGCTGACGCCGGGGCGGAGTTCGTCATCGTTGGTGGCGTTGCGGCCTTCCTGCACGGCGGGCGGCGCGTGACCTACGACGTCGACGTCGTGCCGAGGCTCGATGCGAAGACGTGGCCTGGGCTGATCGACGCGATCTGGGACGCCGGGGGACGACCCCGCATCCCGGAAACGCGGGAGTCAATCAAAGACGTCTTGAACATCGAGAAGTGGATGCGCGACAAAGGCATGTTGGCGCTTACCTTTCGGTCGACCAGCGGCGCGATCGAGATCGATCTCCTGGTCCAGCAGAGCCACCGCTTCGAGCAACTCAAGGCGCGGGCGAAGACCGTCGAGCTCGGCGGCTACGGGTTCTTGGTCGTCTCGATTGACGATCTAATCGAGATGAAGCGCGCGGCGGGGCGCCCCCAGGATCTGCTCGACATTGCTGAGCTCACTGCCATCAAGCATCGCCTTCCAGATCCAGACCGAGAGTGACCCGCACACGACACCGCCGAGCAGGCCGCGGCTTGGGGGTGCGTCCAGCCGAGCTCAGCTGGCCGTCGCGGTCGCGACCTCGTCGAAGAGGCCCTCGTAGAGCGCTCCGCTCAGGTAGCGCTCGCCGGAGTCCGGCAGCACGACCACGATGGTCTTTCCCGCAAAGCGAGCGTCCCGCGCCAGCCGATCGGCCACGACCATGGCGGCGCCGCAGGAGATGCCCGCTAGGATGCCCTCCTCCTTGGCGAGGCGCCGCGCCATCTCGATCGACTCCTCGTTGGTGACGTGTTCGACCTGATCGACGAACGAGAGGTCGAGGTTCTTGGGCACGAAGCCCGCGCCGAGACCCTGGATCTTGTGGGGTGACGGGGCTAGCGGCTCGCCAGCGATGGTCTGCGCGATGACCGGAGAAGCCTTCGGCTCGACCGCGACGGTGTGCAGCGCCCGCCCCTTCGTCTTCTCGAAAAATCGACTGACGCCGGTGAGGGTCCCACCGGTGCCCACCCCCGAGACGAAGACGTCCACTTTGCCGTCGGTGTCATTCCAGATCTCGGGCCCAGTGGTGGTCTCGTGGATGGCAGGGTTCGCGGGGTTGTCGAACTGCCGCATGGGCACGTAGCGGCTCGGCTCGGCCGCCGCCAGCTCCTCGGCCTTGGCGATGGCGCCCTTCATGCCCTGTGCGCCGGGCGTCAGGATCAGCTTGGCTCCGAACGCTACCAGCACCTTGCGCCTTTCGATGGTCATGGTGTCGGGCATGGTGAGCACGCACTCGATGCCGCGCGACGCAGCCGCGAACGCCAGCGCGATGCCGGTGTTGCCGCTGGTAGCTTCGATGATGGTCTTGCCGGGGCCCAACAGGCCGCGCTTCTCGGCGTCGGCCACCATGGCCGCACCGATGCGACACTTGACCGAGTACGCGGGGTTCCGCCCCTCGATCTTGGCGAGCACCGTCGCGGAAGCGCCGGCCGTGATCCGGTTGATCTTGATCAGCGGCGTCCGCCCGATGGACTGGGAGTTGTCTTCGAAGACCTTCGACATGACGCGAACGCTAGAGCATCCCCCGCCCCGACGAAAGGGTGCCCGTCAGCGACAGCATCGCGCCGCGGCCGGAGCGGCCCCGACGGCGCGCTCGGTCGAGAAAGAGCGGTGGCGACAGTCGACCGTCCACGCATCGCGCTGAGCGTCGCTGGGCCCCGCCAGCAGCAGGCCACGACGCCTCGCCTGCGAGACCAGCTCAGTTTTGCCGGTGAGCAGCCCCCGGAGTTCGCTGCGTTTGTCGGCCGCCGTGGTCGGCTGACGTGGTCCGGGTTCGCCGGCAGCTCGCTCCCGATCGGCACGCGCGACGAGCGCGTAGAGCGTCGACGTCTTGGTGCCCGCTTCGACCTCGAGCGGATAGGTGCAGGCGCAGGCGAGGTACCATTCGTCGGAGGTGCACAGACGCTTGCCGGCCAGCTCGCAGGTCCGGGTCGGAGCCGACAGGTCGAGGGGCGTCTCGTCCAGGTCCATGGTGAAACGCCCGCTCGCTAGCGGGAACGTCGCCGTGCGCAACTCCCAGTCCACGCTCGCCTCGGCGTTGCCACAGACTTCCGCCGAGGCCCCGAGCAACGGCGACACGCTGCCAAGCCCGAGCGCGGCCGCGGAAGCACCGGCGACGACGCACAGAGACGCCAGGCCAACCGGCGCCAGCATCACCGCCAGGCCAGGACGTTTCAGCGGAGCTTCGTCGATTGCGGCGAAGGGCAAGAGCTCCCGGAGGCCGGCGAGCTGCGAGATCACGCCCAGCGCGGCGACGACGAAGGCCAGGGCGGGCAGCACGAGAAAGGCCGCGACGAGCAGCGCGAGCACGAGGCCACGGGCTCGCAGCGGCAAGAGCCAGCGGTGGAGCAAGGCGCCTCCATCCGCGACGAACAACGGGCACAGGACCAGGGCGGGCAGATGAATGAAGTGTCCGACGGGGTGGGCAGAGGGCGTGAGCGCGCTCGCCATGGACAGCGCCGCGAAGACCAAGGCAAAAATGCGCGGGCTGGGCAGGAGGCCTGCGCCGGGCAGCGGGAGCGGACGTCGAGCGAGGTAGGCGGCCGCGTACACCGCGAACACGAAGGCTGCGACGGCGAGCCAGAGCAGCAAGTGGCGTGAGAGGCCAGCACTCACCGCGTAGGCTGCGACGGCAGGGTCGGCCGCTCGCGAGAAGCCAAGCACGCGATCGGCCAGCGGCAGGGAGACTTGCGTGAGCTGCTCGTGCAGCGCAAACGACGCGACCGCGGAGGCGCGCGTCCCCACCAGCAGGCCTGCCCCGTTGGCGTAGAGGTACGCCGAGCAGAAGAAGACGGCATAGAGCTGAAGCACGGCCAAGCGGCCGCGGAGCACCCCGCCTCGCTGTTCGAGCGCCGTACCGACCAGCGCCCAGATCGTGAGGAGCACGACGATGCCGAGCGACGGCAGAGCTCCGGGCACGAAGTAGAGACCGGCGAGCAGACCGAGGGCAACGATGGCCCACAGCGCCGAGCGCCAGCCCGCGGGGTCGTCCGAGCCCAGTCGATCGGCGACGCGGCGCGCGAGCCACAGCATCGCGGCCAGTCCAAGTCCCGATCCGAGCACGCTCGCTCCGACCAGCCACCCGCTCACGTGCGCACCTCCAGTGCACCGAGCGCTCCATCGACCTGCACGACCCGTCCGAGGGGCAAGCTCGTCACGGGCAAGCGCTGCACCGTGAGCACGGTGGGCATGCCCAGTTCCCTCGCGAGCTGCGCCATGGGGGAGAGCGCGCCGCCTCCGGCCAGGATCAGCGCGCGCGCGCCCAGCACGGTCCCCGCAAACTCCGCGCGCCCGTCGGGCAACACCACCACCGCGTCCGCGGGGACCTGTCCCCGAGAATTGCTCGGAGCCACGACGATGCCCGCGGCGCTTCCGGTGGTCAGCCCGACCACCACCAGGGCCGCGTCGGCGAGGGAGAGCATGCTGTCCGGCGGCGCCGGCTCGACGATGCGCTCTGGCGTCTCCATCAGATGCCGGGCCTCGAATCCGAGCTGCTCTTCGTCCCAACTGGCGCTGAGGGCGTCGCGCTCCGCCGGCGAGTGCGCCCAGCGCGTCATTTCGTCGAGCCCCGCGTGCAGGTGACGCTCACCGACGAACACACCGCTCCAATCCGTGGCACCCCGGGCCAAGAGCTGCGCTGCAAAGTGCCGAACGGCAGGCTCGCTCGCCTCCAGGTGCCGGCGAGCGCGCTCGTGCTCCGCCGAGCAACCGGCCGCGCGCTGCTTGAGCAACGGCCGCAGCCGCCGGTGCATGCGCGGAATGTCCTCACCCGTCCCGCCGTCCGACAGCATCCCGACGACCGCTTCGATGAGCCAACGTCGAAGGCCGAGCGCCACGTGTTCCCGGGCGAGCGGCAGCAAGACTCGGCTCTGCCAGGAGCGCAGCTTGTCGATGCTCCTGGCGACGTCCGCGTCGACTTCGGGCGGCTTCAGAAATGGGCGGCGCGGCCGCCGTCTCGCCAGCGCCACGAGTCGCCAGACGGGCTCGGCGAAGAGGATCTCCGCCCCCAGGCGCCCCAGCGCCCGACGTAAGACCTCGACGTTGAGGTAACGCACACCCTCCTCGAAACGGACATCGTCCCTGGTCGTGACCGCGAGGCCGCCGAGGGCGTCGTTGGCTCCGTCGATCAAGACGCTCGCGTCACCAAAGGTCTCGCACACGAAGCGCGGAAGCCGAGGGAATAGCGCCTCCAAAGGCCCGCTCGCGCTGACCCACGTCGTGCGCTCTTCGGTCTGCACGCGACGCACCGACTGGACCCAGAGCCGGCCCTTCTCGACCGCGAAGTGCACCAGTACGGTGCCGCCAAGCTCGCTGTCCAGGGCGACCACCAGCGCCGCCAGACGATTCATCCAGCTCGGTGTCGCATCGAGTGGCGTGTCGGGCGCGACGGCCAGCACTGCGCCGTCGATCAGATCGTAGCTGACGGTCATGGTCGGCGCGCGACGCTTCGCAAAGTCGATCAAGATGGAGTCGGCGCGCCCGTCGAGACCGCGCGACTGGGCGACTCCAGCGACGTCGGCGTCAATCTGCCGCTGCAACACCACCGAGCGATGGATGGTCGCTACTTGACGCATCCGCCGCCGGTAGTCGTGCACGGGGTTGGACTCCGCCGAGTCTGCGACCCGCAGGACTGCGGCCGCCAAGCCATGGAAGGTCAGCGGATCGACGTCACCGACGGTGGTGAACAGTCCGGCGTAGGTTGCCGCCGGGTCGGTTCCACGAAACGATGGGCGCACCACGAGCTTGCCGCCGTCACAGCGGTGCAGGAACGCTTGCAGTGGGGCGAGGGCTCCCGGTGGCAGCAGGCTCGCCGGATCGGCCCCGCGCCGTGCCACGCGGCTCTCCCGAACCCAGGCCTCGGTCAGCTCGGCGCTGAGCACGATGGTATCGGGCACGGCGACCCCGAGGGCGAGGGCCCGTGCGAGGGCTTGCGCCTCGCCCCCGATGCAATCGAGGGTGATCCGGCGACTCTCGGACAAGGTGCGGAGATCGATGACCCAGCGCGGATCACGACGCGACGCCCGCGAACGCAGGACGACCTCCAAGAGCGCCACGGCCGACACGGAGGCGAGCACGCTGCCCAGAGCTCCGGCCCAGCCGCCGCCCCCGAATGCGCTCGAAACCCCAAAGGTGAGCGTCGCCGCCACGACCACGACGGAGGCGTAGCCGAAAGCCACGAGCACTCCCGCGAGGGCAAACGCGCCCAGAAAGGGAACCATCTAGGTTCCCCCTCCGCGCAGACGACGCCGAGCCTGCCACCGTATCAACCTCGAAGGGATACGGCGCGGGGCCGCAAAATGTCAAAAAACGCGCCTTGATCGACTACTTGGGCGCGCGCTTCTGCTGGCGCTCGACCTTGGCGATCAGGGCATCGACCTCCCGCGCGTCCACTCCCGGCGCGGCTCGCTCGGCGCGGAGCAGATCCAGCGTCGCCGGGTGCTCCACCATCATCACGGACTCGGCCGCCGCTTTGCGCAGGCTCTGCTTGCCGCGAAGCGCCCGGGGCACCAGCGCGTTCGCGCACAGCTTGCGAACCTCGAGGCCCATGGCTGCGGCCTTGGGTCCCAGCGATTTCCAACCCCAGCTCGAGCCCAGGGTCCCGAGTGCCGTCGCGGCCGCTTCGGCGACAGCGGCGTCTTTGGTGCTGCCCAAGATCTGGGCAACATGCTTGGCGGCCTCGAGCCGCATCATCTCGCCCAAGCCGTGGACGGCCGCGAGCTGGAGCGAGTCACCGCTCTTGGCGTGACCGGTGAGGAGCGCGAGCTGAGCGTCGCCGCCCAGACGACCCGCCGCGCGCGCCGCCGCCAGGCGCACCGCCGGGCGAACCGAGCTCGACTCGAAGATGGCGCCGACCACCGCGCCGGCGCGGGCGTCTTTGATCACGCCGACGGCCTCGAGCATGCCAATGGCGAGGGCGTCCCACTCCGCGTCCGAGAGCTGGCCGCGATCGGGAGCCGTGAAGGCCAGGGCCTCGAGCATGGGCAACAGCGCCGGCGCGCCCAGCCCCCGCAGCTCTCGGCTGACCGTCGGGAAGGGGTTGCGATTCTTGCCGTAGTGCTCGGGGCGATGTCCCTTCAGGTTCTTCACGGCGACGAAGGCCTTGGGCTGTGAGGCCTTGGCGGCGGCGATGTCGTTCTCGAGCTTCGCGCGCGTCTCGTTCGGCAACGCGGAGGCCGCGATGCTGATGCCATCGGCGAACGCGGACGGTGCGACCAAGAGCGCGCTTCCGAGGATCGATGACACCAACAACTTACGAAGCGCGCTCATTTTCCACTCTCCCACCAGAAGCCAGCAGCATAGGGCGCCGGAGCGCTCTCGTTCGTGGCGCAGTGAACCTCACCCAACGCCTCGTGATAGAACCAATCGTCGGTGAAGAAGATCTTCAGACCCTGACCGTCGGACCCCAGCTGACTGGCCGGCGTCCCGAGTCGCTCTCGGATGTCTTCTTCGAAGGGGTCCTTGCCGCCGATGTCCGGGCCGAAGGGCCTGGCGATGTCGGCGACGTTGCCCAGCAGGCGCATGTTCACCATGCCGGGGTTCCAGGCGACCTTCTCGTTGTTGCCCAGATCTTCGAACCAGGTCGGGATCTCGATGATGTCGGCATCCGTGATGCCGGTCTCGGCCTTCATGATCTCGATGTGGCCTTGGATCTTGGTGTCGGCAAGCTGACTCCACTGCATGAGCTGGGTGTCGGCCAGGGCGGCGGAGACCGTCTTTTCGAAGTTGCCACCGGTGCCCGAGTGCAGCGTCGCCGATCCGCTGCCCTTGGCGGCAAAGTCTTGCAACATCTTGGTCATCAGCCCGGGTGACGCCACGAGTAGCTTCCAGCCGAGAGGCGTGGCAGCCGGAACCCAGTGGAAGAACTCGTCGACGTGCTCGACCGCGAGCCAGGTCGTGTCGAGCACGATGGGCGGGCCTTGCAGACCCTGGGCGACGTAGAAGTCCTGAGTACTCTGCATCACCTTGTTGCCGTGGATGATGCGTCCCATCCGGTAGTCTTTGTGCGGCGGCACCAGATCGTGGTTGCCGTGGGAGTCTTGGGTGTTCCCCGACTGGAAGTTCTGCGAGTTATAGAACTCCGCGGCGCCGCGATCCGGCCCGAGCACGGCGGCAGGCCGGCCCTTCTCCGGGTTGCCCCAGATCCAACGTGTGGGGTGGTAGTCCTTCATGACCTCGGGCGTCGCGTTCTGCGGAGGCCGACCCCAGGGGCGCGGGTTGTAGATGCGCATCCCGACAACGGTGCCGTTCGGGCCCGGAAAGCCGGTCCAGCCGGTCTGGAAGAAGTCCTCCGTCCAGATGTCCGTCCAGCCAGCGGGTTGGTTGGGGCTGGTGGGGTACGGGTTGTAGGTGATGCTCGCAGCTTGGGCCGCTGCCGCGTTGCCCTCGACCAGCGCTGGGGACGCCGACGACGAGTACAGGATGTCATGCAGGCCCATGCTGCCGAACATCAGCCAGGGCGCGACGCGGAGCTTCAGGCGATCGAATCCGTCGGGCACGTCTTTGGTGGCGTAGCGCTCGCCCGTGCCCACCTTGGCGACCGAGTAAGCGACGTCGACCACGCCGGTCCATAGTGATTTCTTTCCGTCGTCCTGGGGCTCGAGGCTCGGCATGGGCATGCCCTTGAAACGGCGCCCCTCGATCCTGAAGGTGACCCCGGTGACGACCTCGGCCTGGGGAAAGCGGTATTCGAGCGCGTAAGTGCAGTCGGCGGCGGAGGTGCAGGGTCCCTTGCTGCCGAGCACCAGAGACTGGGTGCCGTCGGGGTTGTCGCGGAAGATGCGAACACTCTCCGCAGCCTCGGGATCGATGCTGACGACGCCCTCGGCGTCGGCCGCCGCAGTGGGCCAGGCGCTCACCCGGAAGAGCGCGAGGTCAGCGAGGTCGGCTGGTCCGTTGATGACCTCGTCCTCGCAGTCGCGTTTGCCGTCCATGTCGTCGTCGTCGAGGTTGGCGATGAACGACGCGCCCACCTTCATGTCCCATTCGTTCTCGCGCTCTTGGTCCGTTTTTTCGTCGACCACCCCGTCTCGATTCGCATCGGCGACGATGTCGATGATGTCGGGAGCGGCAGCAGGGCCACCCCCTCCGCTGTCGCTGCCACAGGCGACGACGCCCAACGTGATGACGCTCGGGTAGAGCCAACGAAACCGAACCATGTGCTCGCTCCTCGCGCCGGACGGCGACGCGTCGCGGGAGCCTGCCTCGGGAGCGGGGGTCGGGCAACCCATGAGCGATTTTCAGCATCTTCGCCGCAGTCCAGCCCGCGCGCTGCTAGCCTGCGTCGCCGGTGCCAGTCCTCGACGCACAGCGATTGTCCAAGTCCTTCGGCGAGCGTCCGCTCTTGAAGGACGCGACGCTCACCATCGTTTCGGGGGAGCGAGTCGGCTTGGTCGGCAAGAACGGGACGGGCAAGAGCACGCTCGCGCGAATGCTCGCCGGGCTCGAACCCCTCGACGGCGGAGAGATCGCGCTCCGTCGCGGCGCCTCGGTGAGGTACCTCGCGCAAGCGCCGAGCTTCGACCCTACGTGCACACCCCGCGAGCTCGTGAGCGAGGGGCTCGCGAGCTGGGCGCGCGCCAAGGCGCGCTACGACGAACTGGGCGAGCTCCTGACCCACGATCCGAAACCGGAGCTACTCGAAGAGCACGCCGAGCTGGCTCACGAGATCGAACACCACGGAGGTTGGCAACGCGACCACGAGGTCGATTCCATGTTGGGCCACGTGGGTATTTTTCCGCGACGCGATCAGGCCGTGGGCAGCATGAGCGGCGGGGAAAAGCGCCGGGTGGCGCTAGCTCAGATCCTGATCGCCCGGCCCGCCCTGGCCATCCTGGACGAACCCACGAACCACTTGGACGTGGGCACCATCGACTGGCTCGAGCGCTATCTGCTCGAAGAACATCCGGGCGCCGTGCTCCTGGTGACTCACGATCGCTACCTGCTCGACCGCGTGTGCACGCGCACGCTCGAGCTCGAACGCGGCGTTCTCACCAGCTACGACGGCGGCTACGAGACCTACCTCGAAGCCAAGGCGACGCGAGCCGCCCACGAAGATCGCACCGAGGCGAACCGCCAGAACTTCCTGCGCCGCGAGCTCGAGTGGCTGGCACGCCAGCCCAAGGCGCGCAGCACCAAGCAGAAGGCCCGAATCGACCGCGCTGAAGCCGCCAAGTCGACCAAGGCTCCGGTGGCCGAACAGCGCGTGGCGCTGGCGCTGGAGGAGACTCGCTCGGGCAAGACCGTGCTCGAGCTCGAACACCTCCGCCTCGACCTCGGTGGGCGCACTCTGGTGCAGGACCTCACGCTCTACCTGCCACAGGGTGAGCGAGTGGGCATCGTCGGCGCCAACGGAACCGGCAAAACCACCTTGCTCCGCGCCATCGCCGGTGAGCTCGCGCCCACCGGTGGTCGGCTGACGGTCGGGCAGAACACCAAGATCGCCTACTTCGACCAAGAGCGCTCGGGCCTCGATCTGGACAAGAGCATCTTCGACAACATCGGCGATCAGGGCCGCTTCGAGGTCGCGGGCCAGGTCCTCGACACCCGAAGCTACCTGGAGCGATTTCTGTTCGACGGGCACGAACAACGAAAGGCGGTGGGCGCGCTTTCCGGCGGGGAACGCGCGCGGGTCGCGCTGGCCAAGGTGCTGCGCACGGCGACGAACCTGGTGCTGCTCGACGAGCCGACGAACGACTTGGACGTCGCAACCCTCGGCGCCCTCGAAGAGATGCTGCTCGATTTCGACGGCGCAGCCCTGGTCGTGACCCACGATCGCTGGTTCCTCGACCGAGTCGCGACGTCGATCCTGGTCTTCGAAGGGGACGGCCGCGTGGTGCGCTACCCGGGCAACTACGAGACCTACCGGCGCCTCGCGGCGGCGGCGCAGAAGGCGTCAGCGGAGAACGCCCCGCCGAGGACCGCTCCGTCGCTCGACAAGAAGAGCGCTGCCCCCAAGGCCATGAAGCCCAAGGGGCTCAGCTACGCCGAGCGCCTGGAGTTGGAGAAGCTCCCGGACCGGATCGAGGCGGAGGAGAGCCGCGTGCGCGCCCTCGAACTTCGCATCTCCGATCCGGAGTTCTACCGCTCTGAGCCGGCGGAGGTGCAGCACACTCTGGCCGAGCTCGAGGGGGCGCGAGCCGAGTCGACGGCGCTGCTGGCCCGCTGGGAAGCGCTCGAGACCCGCTCCGCAGGGCAGTGACCGCGAGGCGCTACGCCGGCTGGTCGTCGGGCGGCGCCAGGGAGACGAGCAGCTCGCCGTACAGACGGCAGACGTCGGTCGCGGTGAGGATGCCCGCCAGGCGACCGTCACGAACCACGAGGGCGGTGGCCACTCTGCGTTTCGCCATCTCGGCGACGACGACGTCCATGCGCGTATGCAAATCGACGACGTAGAGCTCACGCTGGTAGATCTCGGCGAGCGACACACCGTCGATCTTGGACAGCGCCGCAGCAAGGGACAAATCGCGCTCGGAGACGATGCCCGTGAGCTCTCCGTCTTCCTTGACCGGCAGGTGTCCCACACCGTGTTGAACCATCTGCTCGCGCGCCGCCGAGACGCTCTGGTCGACGTCGACGAAATGCGGGAAGGGCGTCATCACGTCCTTCACTTGTTGGATGCGCAGGTTGGGCACGGACACTCCGCTCAGCTCTTCACAGCGCAGGTGAGCACCTGGCCCACGAGTTCGTCGCCGCCGTCTTTCGCGCGCTGGATGTAGACGGCCATGATCTTGCCCCCGTCCAGCGCGATCAGCCGCGAGTCGGCGACGGTGCCACCGCTAGTGACCTCGTGCACCTTGCCCGTGGGCTTCAGGCTCTCGTCCACCGGCAGCACCACCAGCCGTGCCTCGCGCCGCTTGCCCGCGTGCACCAGCAGCCAGCGTTGACCGCCGACGATGGCCAGGCTCGGCTCGGAGGTCGAGGCGTCGACAGCGTCGAAGACCGGCTTGTCGAGGCTCGCGGGCAACCCCTCCCCCAAGCGCCCGAGACGAACCTCGTGACTGTCACCCGTCACCTTGAACGAGGTGAGCAAGAGCAGGTTCGAGCCATCCGGCGTGAACTCGACCATGCCGGGCCAACCCCCGCGATAGCTCTTCGCCTTGCCCGTGGGTTTGTGATCCTTGTTCAGGAGGAAACTCACCAGCGTTCCGCGGTAGCGCGCCGTCAGCGTGATGGCTCCGTCCGCGCGCTCCGCGGCAGCGGGAGACTCCCAGGTGTGCAGCGATTTTGGCTCTTTGGGCAGCGGAACCGACTCGAGCAAGTGGTAGCCACCGCTGGCGTTCGGCTGAATGAAGAGGCGCATGCTCCACTTCACCGAGTCGTCGGCCTGCGGCTCGCCGTAGAGCTCGGTGCCCAGACCCCACACATCACCGTCGTTGTCGACGAAGCTGCGGCAATCGCGGATCTCGCGCAGCGGCTTCTTCTTCTCGTCCGCGCCCGCCGGTTTCGGCTCTGGCGCTGGCGCCTCGGGCTTGGCGACGTCGGGCGCCGCAGGGTCGGCCTTCGCCGCCACGCCCAGCCCCGGATGCTTGAGGCGGCGCAGCGCCCGGGTCGGCGCCGCAACCACGGACGGGGCCGGCGCCTCCGGCGCCGACGCGGTCGCCGGCGGGGCCGCTGCGACTTCTTTCGTGGGTTCCTTGGCCTCCGAGTCGAGCAGCGGCTTGCCGTCGAAGGCCAGCACCACCTGCTTGTTGGCGACCAGCTCGCAAGCGATGCGGCGGCGGTTGCTCTTCCACTTGTCGCGGTAGTCCGCGTAGACAGTGACCTTGCCGTCAGCAGCCTTGAACGGCGTCACGCGCTGCAGGTCGCGCTGGCCTTCTCCCTTGGGGATGTCCTTCGCGAGCTCCGAGCCGTCGGCGAGCGCCACGCTGATCATCTCGCCGTTGCCCTGCTTGTCGATCACGAACACTCGCGGCTTGTTGCCGATCCCGACGCCGAGCGCGAGCTTGTCCCCCATCTGCGTGGGGGTGATGCCGGTGCGCCGGTTGGCCCACTTGGCCATCACCTTACGCTCGCTAGCCACGCACACCGCTCCGGGCTCCGGCGCGCGCAAGTCTTCACTCGCTGCCGGGGCCGGAGCCGCAGAGGCGACGGGCGCCGCGCTAGCCGCGGTCTCACCGGTGGCGCCGGTGGGCTTGTCTTTGTTGCACGCGCTCGCGCAGAACAAAGCCAAGGGAATGACGGGGGCGATGAAGCGCAGGGTGGTCCGGTCCATGGCGTTGGACCGAGCGTAGGGTGGGTCGCGTCGCGAGGACAACGGAAAACCCGGCCGCGCGAGAAGTGTTCGACACTACGCGGGTTGTCGAGGTCTGGCCCAGCAGGTCAGCACTGATTGGCCTCGGCCTGGCAGTGAGTCTGCATGCAGGTCGTGACGGCCGGGGTGCAGGCCTGACACCCAGAACCCGCCGCGGAAAAGCAGGTGTTCACCAGGCAGCTGTCGTCGCCGCGGGTGCAGGTCTTCGAGCACGTCCACATCAACTCGCACAAGCTGCCCGTCGCGTCGTCGGTACCGTGGTTGGTGCCGTAACAGGCGATGATCTCCGTGTCGCAGTTCGCGGCGATGCAGTTCTAAAGGTGCCGCTGCCACCGTCCGACCCTTCGCCGTCGCAGGCCGCGGCCGCCACGGCAAACACGACGCCCAGAACCCCGATTGCCACCGCCCTCATGCCGAGAACCATTGCAGGGGTGACCCGGGACGGCACTTCCCGCTAACGTGCGGGCTCGATGGACTCGGCGCTCGCGGCTCGCTTGGTTGCCACCTGGTTCGGATGCGGACGCTCGCCCATCGCGCCGGGCACCGTCGGTACTCTGGGCGCCTTGCCCCTGCACCTGGCGCTGCGCGCTCTCGGACCGATCCCCTACGCGGTGGCGGTCGCGGCCATCACCGCAGCCGGAACCTGGGCCGCCCAGCGCGAGGCCGAACGACTCGCTGAGGACGATCCCCAAAGCGTGGTGGTGGACGAGGTCGCCGGCGTGCTGCTCGCGCTGCTCTTGGCGCGCGGCACGGGCATCAAAGGGGAGATCCTGGCGGTGGTGCTGTTCCGCGTGTTCGACATCTGGAAGCCGGGAGCCATCGACCGCGTG
Source organism: uncultured delta proteobacterium (assembly GCA_963716725.1). GTDB lineage: Bacteria > Myxococcota_A > Polyangia > Polyangiales > Polyangiaceae > JADJKB01. The sequence goes on along the minus strand of CAVQUB010000017.1, from coordinate 42,088 downwards.
CAGCACCTCGAACCGCAGGGCGTCGGCATCATGGCCGACGACGTCTTGGCGGGCGTCTTCGCGGGGCTCGCCGCGCGCTGGCTGGCGCGCTGAGCGGCTGACGACCACGCACTCGTCGCTCGATGTTGGCTCATGGCAGCAGGACCTGGCTCGCTTGCGCCGAGCTTGCAACGCCTGGCTCGGCGCCGCGCCGCCGTGGTAGAGACAGCAGCGATCGCGCGCGCACGCGCTGCGGCCCCCCCCCAATTGGCGCGAGGAACTCATGGCGCGCTGCGCACACTGCGACGAGAGCATTCACTACGGCGGGTACTGGCTGGGCATGCTGCGCAACTTCGGTCGAAACATGGTCGGGCGCGCCAAGTTCGTCCCCATCGTGACCTGCGGCCACTGCAAGCGGGACAACGTTCAGAAGACCTCGTACGCCCTGATGCAGATCGCGGTCTACGTCGGAGCGATCGCGCTGCTCTTCGCCACGGGGGTCGGGCGGGACGCGACCCGCGGGCAGTTCTTCCTGTACATTTTCGGTCCGTTCTTGGTCATCGACGGGCTGTGGTGGACCTTCTTCGCCCGGCTTCGGCGCCTCGAAGCTTGACGCGCTCGTGCTCGTCGTTGCCAGCACGCGCGGGCAGCGGGGCACGGCAGCTTCGGCGGCGCCCGTCGCGCCGCTCCGCTCAGGCCCGGGGCGCGACCCGCGGGGGCAGCAGCATCGACTTGTTGTCCTTCAAGAGGCGCAGCGCGTCCTCCACGTACCGTCGCGACGTTACTTTCTCGTCGAGATAGTCCTGGAGCAGGCGGCTCCACTCCGCGTGGATCTTGCAACGCGACCCCGCCTCATCCCGAACCAGCGGGCAGTCGCTGCATCTCCGCTGCGTGAGTCCGTCCACGACCACTCGCCGCTGCCACGCAATCCGATAGTGCTTCGCATGTTCCGCGATCCACTCCAGCGCCCGACTCTGGCGCTGATCTTCCGGAAACTGACCGACATACTCCTCGATGGCTTGGACCTGCTCCCGGAGAAACCGGTCGTTGGACACCTCGAGATGATCGGCGTCCATCACGAAGCGCGCGATCAGCGCGAGCATCGGGTCGTCGACGATGAACATGCGTGGGGGCTAGGAAGCTACCCCTTGCGCGGGGCCCGCGCAAACGGCCGGCGCCCCCGAAGCGCGCTCACACCCGGCGCAGCGAGGAGGAATCAGTCGTCGTCGTGGTCCTTGGCCTTCCGGCCCTTGCCGCTCTCGCCACGGTCGCCGGCCTTGTCGCGGTGGTCGCGGTGGTCGCCCTTGCCACCCTTGTCGCGGTGGTCGCCGCCTTTGTCGCCCTCACCGAGCTGAAGGGTCGCGCCGACCAGCGTGACCGAGCGCTTGGCTCCGTCGTAGCCATTGACGAGGGCGCCGGCCCACAAGCCCGTCAGGGCGAGAAAGGCGATCCCGACCAGGGCGTGCGACGAGCCAATGGCCTGGGCGGGGTCGCCCTGCTTGGCGCCGCTCAGCATGGAGATCGCGATATTTTCACGGTGGCGGATCGTGTGCCAGACGATGCCGACGACGTGAACCACGACGACCGCGACCATGGCCCAGGCGAGCACTTCGTGGAGTTCCTCGAAAACGTCGCCCACCCGCCCCATGAACGCTCCGGTCACGGCGAGCCCGAGCGCCAGCGCGAGCATGGCCCACACAGCGACGCTGGTACCGGGGTTGTGCCCGGTGTGTCGTGGGGCCTTCCCGCTGAGCGCTCCGCGCAAGTAGCCCAGGACCGCGCGTGGACCGAAGGCGAAGGAGCTGAAGCGCGCGTGGCGCGAGCCGATGAAGCCCCAAATGACCCGCAGGAGCACCATGAACGCCATGACCCCCCCCAGCAACATGTGCAGCGCGAAGAGGGAGCTCTCGTCGTCGGCAATGTTTGCGATGGCAAATGCGCCGATGAACGCGCCGGCGAGCAGCCAGTGGAAGAGCCGGATCGGGACGTCCCAGACCAGGATGCGTTTGGTCGGAGCGTCGTCGGGGCGGGTGTCGGGGTCGCTGGGTTCGGGGTGCATGCGCGCACCATGGCGGCCAAAGCTCCGATCCGCCATCGGGCAAACGCCGGAAACGGCGGCACCGGCCCTGGGTCGAATGACGCATCACGGATGGAAACACGGGGCATCGTAACTTTGGCGTCCGCTCCAAGAGTGGTCTCGTCGAGGCTGCGCGCCCCACGCCGGCCCGCGGACCGCGACGATCCCCGCCCCACCCGGTCACCGCTGCATCGAATTGCAGGGTGTTCATCGCGCAGACTTTGGTCGCCGGACCGCATGTTCACGCAACGCGTGCGTCGGCCAAACCGCCCCCCGGCTCGAGCCAAGGCCACGGTGGTCGCGCGTAGCGCGCTTTCTCGCGTGCACCGGGGCCATTCTCCATGGAGTCCCCGAGGCACGGCTCGTGCAGAGCGCAGCCAGCATGCGAACTCGATATTGGTTGAGCCTGCTGTTGCTCGGCAGCGTCGGCTGCGTCTCGCAGGGCAAGTACGACGAGGCCCTGGCTGAATCTCAGCGCCTACGGGAGAACGTGCGCGCCGTTTCCGAGAGCGACGCCGCACGCAGCCGAGAGCTTGCTCAGCTGAAGCAAGAACTCGCGAAAGCGAAGCTCACGAGGCTGGACTTGGATCGACGACTCGGGCTGGCCGAGGACAGCTCCGCCCAGCGCAAGCGAGACCTCGACGATGAGACTGCAATGAACGCAGGACTGCGCACCGAGCTGGAGCGCCTCGGTAAGAACGTGGACAAACTGCTGGCGGATCGGGGCACGCTCGGCAAAGCGCTGGATGACGCCAAGAAGCGCCTGGACGAGCTCCGCCGGGCGCAAGCCGCGGCAGAGGCCCGCGCCGCGCTGTTCCGGAACCTCGCGCTCAAGCTCAAGAAGATGATTGATGCCGGCGAGATCTCCGTCGTGCTGCGAGACGGTCGAATGGTGCTGGTCCTACCCAACGACGTGCTCTTCGATTCCGGAAGGGCAAAGCTGAAGCCTGCCGGGCAGAAAGCGCTCGAACAAGTTGCGGCGGTCCTGGTGACACTCGAAGGACGGGACTTCCAGGTGGCAGGACACACGGACAACGAGCCGATCAAGGTCTCGGGCTACCAATCCAATTGGGCCCTGTCGACTGCGCGCGCCCTAGATGTCGTGGCGTTGCTCGCCAAGGCCAAGGTTCCCGAGACCCAGCTCTCGGCGGCGGGCTACGGCGAGTTCGATCCCGTCGCCGACAATGCGTCGGACGACGGCCGAGCCAAGAACCGTCGCATCGAAATCACTCTGCAACCAAGGATCGACGAACTGGTTGCGGTTCCGTGAGCGGCGTCGCGACGCGCCCTCATCCCCTAGAGCGCGTCCCTGGTCCGGGCGGCGATCCACTCGTCGACCTTCTGCCATTCGTCGTAGAGAAACCTCACGCGAGCCGCCTCGTCCCGCGGGATCTGCGAGCGCGGAATGCGCCAGACCTTCACCTCGACGCGGCGTGCCCCGAGGGCTTGGTCGAAGATGTCTCGAACGCTGGCGAATCCGTCGAGGCCGGCGTGGGCGAAGAAGACCGCGTCCGCCCCTTCTGCCGCCTCGAGCAGCGCGAGGGCTCCGCCCAGTCGCGGCGGCAGCACCTGAGACAAGCGCTGGGCGCGCGAGAAGATCTCGGGAGATCCCCCGGACAGCCTCGCGAGGATGCGTCGTCGCTTGCCCGGGCTGAAGCGCGTGCCCTCCGGGTAGATGAGCACGCCTTCCCCTGGGCCAAGGCCCCGGCCGAGCGTCGCGACCCCATCGACGTCGGCGCTGGTCTCACCCGCGCGGCTCACGAAGCAGTTGGGAAGCCGTAGCCCCGCGACGTCCAAACAAGGATCGACGAGCAACTCGCGCTTGAGAACGAAGCGGAGGCGAATGCCGTGTCGCCGCGTGATCAAGACGGTGGGCAGCAACGTGTCGATCACGCTCGCGTGTCGGATGAAGACCACGTACGGGCCGTGACGCAGGCCGGCCTCGCCCTCGACCCGAACCCTCAAGCCAAACAAGACGCACACTGTTCGGAACAGCGCGCTCGCCCAGATCTGCTGCACCTCGAAGGTCCAATCCACCAGGCGCCCCGCCCGGCGCGCAGCGGCGCCGAACGACAGCAGCCACACCCAAAACAAGGCCGACAGACCGACGACCTGCGCCGCCAAGTACACCCACAGGAAGGCCAAGAGGCGCAGGCTCGTCCATCGCTGCCGGCGCAGCAGCCAGCGGGCCACATCGACCAGCGCGGCGATGGCAAGGAGCAGCGGCAGCGCGAGCGTGACGAGCGCAAACGCGACGACGACGCTCGGGATCGTCAGCGCACGCCGCCCCCACTTGCCGCCCATGCGGTGACATTTCGCACGCGGCGCCAAGACCATCCAGCTCAATGCTCTGCTGGATGCCAATCGCTCGCAGGAATGGCTCGTCGTGACTCGCGATGACCAGCCCGCCACGCCACGCCCTGACCGCCGCCTCGAGCGCGAGAGCCGCCAAGAGATCCAGATCGTCAGACACCGCGCAGGCTCGCGCCACGCTCAACGCCGTCGTCGCGCCATGCTGAACGCCAGCGCGAGACTCGCGAGGCCCGCCCACAGCGCCAGCGAGCTGCCACTTGCCGTGCGACATCCACAGCCGCCGTCGTCGCCGCTGCTCGGCTTGGCATTGCCGCCGCCGCTGCCTCCCGTACCACCGCTGCCGCCGCTGCCGCCGCTGCCGCCGCTCGCGCCCGCGTCCAGGCAGACGCCGGCGTCGCAGGGCAAGTCGAAGACCTCCTCGGCTTGCTCCATCAGGTGCCCAAAGTGGGGCGGCTTCAGAATCCTCGAGTTCGCTGCCGTGTCCGTCTTTCGTCCAGCCCTTGGCGTCCACCAGAGCCCGCCACGAGCGGCGATAGATCAGCCGCGCGCGCACGCGGATCTCGCCGCCGTCGCTCGGCAGCGCAAAGCTGTAGTTCGTGCTGTCTTTTCCCAGCGGAGGCAGGCGGTTGTCCCAGAGGATGCTGGTGGCGTCGGTGAAGAAGGTCGGCCCCTTGCCCAGCGCGTCGCCGTTGACCTTCGCGTACAGCCTGCCCGGCAGCCCCGCAAAGTAGCCCTTGGCGGGATCTCCGACGCCGCCGAGCTCATGCACGACCTCGGTGCCCGTGGGCTCGAGCTTCTTGCCGTCTTGCTGACGGAAGGCTTCGACCAGCAGGATCATGTTGCGGATCGTCACACCGGTCGGGACATGATGTCCGGCCTTGGCATTTTCGAGCGTGACCTCGACGGCGATGCTGGTGTCGGACTTGGTCGCCTTCAGGGTCAGCGTGACCGCGTTCTCGAGGAACTCCGGAGTCGTGCCCGGAAAGGCGTGGGAGCGCACGTCGCCCATGGGCCGCTTCAGCGGCGGGAACTGCATGGAGCAAGCCTGGTTCGCTCCGGTCGGCTTCATGTGGCAGTCGACGCAGGTGGCGTGCTTCGGGCTCGCCGGATCCGCGTAGGGTGAGTCGAGCCACTCTTGGTAGGTCGGCTCGCTGACCACACCGTTGGCTTCTTCGAAATCGCCGTCTTCGTCGGGGTCGTTTTTGTCCTGGTGGCAGGCCGCGCACACCGCGGCGCTGAGCTGCGGCTGGTAGGCGGCCTTCATGGTGTTGTCGATGCCGTAGGTCACGTCGCCCAAGACCCCGAACATCACCTGCTTGAAGGGCGCTCCTCCCGGCTTCACCACTTCTACGACGCCGGGCCAGAGCCCCGGGAAGTTGGGCTTCGTCTCGTCGATTTTCGAAATCTTGTGGCACACCTCGCAGGACACTCCATGCCCGATGGCGTCCGACTTTGCCGAGAGCGGGTCCAGCGGCGTGTAGGGTTTGTTCCACCACAGCTCGGGTTGGTGGCACGCGGCGCACTCGCTGGCCGGATTCTTCTTCGAAAGCACGCTGTCGCGCGTGTACACGAAGCCACCCTTGCCGCCCGGCGTGCCGCTGCCGTCGTACACGTCGTAGACCCAGGTGTTGGTCCCGGCCTTGCCCATGGCGGATTTCTTCCACGCCGTATACGCCTCGTCGTGGCACGACGCGCAGGACTCGGGTGGCTTGATCAGGTACGCGGGATCGTTACTGCTCGGCACCGCTTCGATCTGGATGTCGGCCGCGGTCACCGGGGGCGTGACCATCACGTAGCCGTAGTAGTGACCCGGCTTGGCGGCGACGATGTACAGATCCGTTCCGCTGACACCGGGCAATGAATACGCGCCGCTCGCGTCTGTCTTGGTCTCGATGGAGCTGGCCTGGAGCGTGACGATGGCATCGACGACCGGTTGGTTCGCGCTGTCGCGCACGACGCCGGAGACCTGAGCGCGACCGACCCCAGCCACGGCGATCATCAGGACGAAGACTCGGAACGAGAACCCAGCAGACATCGTCCTTTCATCTTCCGCGTTCTGCCCGCACAATCTACTGACGGCCGTCATGCGCTTGTCGCGACGACCTGCGCGAGCGAGGGTTCGACCATGAGCTATCGCCTGAACGACGAGGAAGCTGCCGTTCAAAAGTGCGTGCGCGACTTCGCCCTGCGCGAGCTCGCTCCGCTGGTGAGCGAGGCTGAGGCGAGCGGGCGATTTCCCCGCGACAGCGTGCTGCCGCGACTCGCCGAACTCGGTCTGTTGGCCATCGGTGTTCCCGAGAGCCTGGGAGGCAGCGGCGGCGGTTCGCTCTTGCACTGCGTCGTAGCGGAGGAGATCGCGCGCGTGTCGGGGGGCTTCGCCATCGGTGCGATGGCCAGCATCCTGTCGCCAGCGGTGCTGGTGCGCCTGCAAGGCGATCGCCCGAACCTCGCTTTGCTCGAGCCGCTCATGGCCGGTCAGATCCTTCCCGCGCTGGCCTTCACCGAGCCCCGCGGCGGCTCGGACCTCGCAGGCATGACCACCACCGCGACCAAGACCGAGGGCGGCGTGCTGCTGCGCGGACAGAAGACGTTCATTTCGAACGGTCCCACCGCCGACGCTTTCTTGGTCGCCGCTGTTCGCGCCGATCACGGGGGCCTTTCCCGAGAAGAGCGCGCCAAGGGCATCGGCGTGCACGTGATCCTGCGCGGGACGCCGGGCATGAGCTTGGGCCCGCCCATGAAGAAGCTTGGCATGCGATCGAGCGAGACCGGCGAGGTGTTCTTCGACGATGCCTTCGCTCCCGCGGGGGGTCTGGGCGGGGGCACCGGAGCGGGGCGAGGCTTTCGCCAGATGATGGAGCTGCTCGACGTGAACCGGCTCTTCATCGCGGCGCTCAGCCTGGGCGTCGCGCAGGCGGCCTTCGAAGCATCGCTGGCTTACGTGAAGGTGCGTACGGCATTCGGCAAGCCCATCGGCCAGCACCAGGCCACCGGCTTCAAGGTCGCCCGCATGGCCACCCGCATCGACGCCGCCCGGGCACTGATCCAGCACGCTTCGGAGTTGCTCGACAGCGGCCAGCGCTGCACGCGCCTGGTCAGCGAAGCCAAGCTCTTTGCCACCGAGGCGGCCGTGGAGATCACCTCCGACGCAGTGCAGATCCACGGCGCCTACGGCTACGTCGAAGATCTCCCCGTGGAGCGCTACTTCCGGGACGCGCGCGTCGGGCCGATTTGGGAGGGAACGAACGAAATTCAGCAGCAGATCATCTGCCGCGAGCTGGGGCTGTACGACGAGTGAGCGCCGCGACGCGCAGGCGTTGCGCGCGGTCGGCTCGGGCTGTCGTCGGGCGCGAAACTGAGCTAAGCCTGCCCTCGCCATGAAGACGTCGCTCGGTCCTCAGGACATCAACGCTCTGCTCGCTCCGCTCACTGACGCCGAACAGCGCTTCGCGCGGCACTTCCCAGGAGAAACGGGCGCGCGACAGCCGGTGCACACGGTCTACGGCGGCGCGCATCTGTTCAAGGCGGGCACCGCCAAGAAGCTCGGCGACCTCGGCCTGCGCGCTCTCGCGACCTACGCGCCGGATCCTTTCGCCTTCGCCCGGGCCATCGATCTACCGGGCAGCCAAACGCTGCCGAGCTCGCTCGCCGAGGCCGAGAGCGTGGCCCAGGCGGTGAGGGAGAACCCGGAGCTCGCTCGGCGCACCCATCGCCACGCGGCGCTCGCCGTCGTGCTCTACGATCGCATCAAGGAGAAGCTCGCCCGGGAGCCGATCGAGGACTACCGCATCGATTTCGAGGACGGCTACGGCAACCGGCCGGACGCCGAAGAAGACGGTCACGCCATCGCCGCCGCCGACGAGACCGCCAAGGGCATGGCCGAGCAGGTGCTGTCTCCCTTCGTCGGCATCCGGGTCAAGCCGCTGTCGGCGGAGCTCCGGACGCGCAGCATCCGAACTCTGGATCTGTACGTGACGGCGCTGAGCGAGAAGACCGGCGGCAAGCTGCCGGAGAACTTCGTCGTGACCCTGCCCAAGGTGATGATGCCCGAGCAGATCGTGACGCTGCGGGGCTTGTTCGACGCGCTCGAGAAGAAGACCGGGCTCGCGCCGGGCGCCCTCAAGATGGAGCTGATGATCGAAACGACTCAGGCCATCTTCGCCGCCGACGGCCGCGTCAGCCTGCCCAGCTTGATCGACGCCGGCGAGGGCCGGGTGATCTCTGCGCACTTCGGCACCTACGACTACACGGCCAGTTGCAACGTCACCGCCGCGCACCAGAGCATCAAGCACCTTTCGTGCGACTTCGCGAAGCACGTGATGCAGGTCAGCCTGGCCAGCACCGGGATCTGGATGAGCGACGGCGCGACCACCGTGATGCCCATCGCGCCCCACGCACAGGCCAAGGACGGCCCTCCCCTGGGGCCGAAGCAGGCCTCCGAGAACCTCGAGAGCGTGCAGCGCGCCTGGAAGCTCCACTACGACAACGCCATGCACGGCCTCGTGGGCGGCTACTACCAAGGCTGGGACCTGCACCCGGCGCAGCTCGTGACGCGCTACGCGGCAGTGTACAGCTTCTTCCTCGGCGGGCTCGACGCGGCCAGCGATCGCCTCACCAATTTCATCAAGCGCGCAGCGCAGGCGACCCTGGTGGGCGACCTCTTCGACGACGCGGCCACCGGGCAGGGGCTGCTCAACTTCTTCTTGCGTGCAAAGAACTGCGGCGCCCTCACCGAGGACGAAGCAGCTCGCCTCTCGGGGCTGTCCGCCGACGAACTCGGGTCCCGCTCCTTCGTCAAGATCCTGGCCGGGCGGCGCAAACACTGACGCCCGGTGGACGGGCTCCCGGAGCTCTGTAAAGCTGCTGCCCGCCCATGTTCGTGTGTCCCGAGTGCGGTCGCTCGTTCCCCGCCGCGGGGTTCTGCACCGAAGACGGCGGCGCCCTCGCGAGCGGCGCCGACGACCCGCTGCTCGGACAGATGGTCGGCAGCTTTCGCATCACGACGCTGCTCGGCAAAGGCGGCATGGGCTCGGTCTACAAGGGCGTCCACCCGAGCATCGGCAGCCGGGTCGCCATCAAGTTCCTGTCCCAGGAGTGCAGCCAGCATCCTTCATTGGTCGAGCGCTTCTTCGCCGAAGCCAAGGCGGTGAACCTGATCCGTCACGACAACATCGTGACCGTCTCGGACTACTCGTGGACTGCGGAGAAGCGGCCGTACATCGTGATGGAGCTGCTCGATGGGCTGCCACTCTCGGCGGTCATGAAGCGCATCGGCGGTCTGCCACTCGGCGCGCTCTGCCGAGTCGTGATGGACCTACTCGAAGGACTGGGAGCCGCCCACGACCAGCAGATCGTGCACCGGGATCTCAAGCCCGACAACGTCTACATCCTGAACAACGGGCGGGTGAAGATCCTCGATTTTGGCATCGCCAAGCTGCGACCCGATCAGGGAGGAGTCAGCGACGCGACCCGCACGGGTTCGCTGCTCGGGACGCCGCAGTACATGTCGCCGGAGCAGGCGCAGGGCATGCACGTCGATCATCGCTCGGATCTGTACGCGACCGGCGTGATCTTGTTCGAGGGCTGCACCGGGCAGCGACCCTTCCCTGCCCAGACCATGTACGAGCTGCTCAAGGCCCACGTGGAGCAAATGCCGCCTGCGCCGAGCCTGCTCCGTCCAGGTCTGCCGCCGGCCCTCGAGACCGTGCTCATGCACGCACTGCAGAAAGACCCGGCCTACCGCTACCAGTCGGCGCGTGACTTCCGCTCCGCCGTCGAGCAGTGCCTGCCCTACCTGCCCGCCGAGTCCTTCACGCCCCTCGCCGAATCCAGCCAAGCGCCGGGGACGGCGCCGGGCGGCCCGGCTTACCCGAGCCAGGTCGCCCCCCAGGTCGCGACCCCGCATCCGATCACGCCCCTGTCGCCCTACGGCAGCTCACCCCAAGTGGGAGCTCCGCTCGCCACACCGCAGCCGACCCTCCCCTCACCCTACGCGCCGGGAGGGTTCGTCCCTCCGCCGCCAGCAGCGGCCTCGCGGGGCGTCTCCTGGGTCTGGATCGTGCTCGGCGTGATCGCGCTCCTGTTCATCGCCTGGATATTCGCCTTCTGCGGCACGTGTGTGGTGGCCGCAGGGGCGTGAGGGACGATCGCGCTCACCCCAGGCGCGTGACCACGTGCCGGCTCAGGTGCCGCGACAGCGTGTAGATACCGATCTGCGGTGGACCGCCGATGCTGGTCGGGAACAGCGATCCGTCCAGCACGAACAGCCCCTCGATCTGGTGGTGCTCGCCGGTGCTCCTGACCACGGCGCGCCTCGGATCGTCGCCCAGACACATGGTGCCCATGGGGTGAACTGCGGCCATGGGCATGCCGTGGGGACGGGCAATGGAGCCGGGGATCGACTCGATCTGATCGGGGCGTGACAGCGTCATGGGCGGGGTGCTGGTCACCAGCACCTCGCGGGCGCCGGCGGCGAAGAGGAGGCGCGAACACGCGCGGACACCGCGCGCGAGCTGATCCGAGTCCGCCGGTGAGAGCACGTAGTCGATGCGAGGCCGGCCGTCGCGGGCGAGCGAGACGCGCCCCGCGCTCTCGTCGTGCAGCATCGCCGTCAGCACGGCGATCTGCGGGTAGCGCAGCATCCACGCGCGGTGCTTCTCTCCAAAGCCCGGCAGCATGATGGCGGCGCCGATGGGGTGAGCGAAGGCCGTCGTGATCCACACCCGTTTGTCGCTGCCGGGTGAGAGATCGAGCAACTCGGTGCACTCGTAGCTCTGAGGAATGCCCTTGTGCCCGTCGATGCGCTCGTCGAAGAGACCCGCCACGGCCACGCCCGGGTGCATGCGGAGCCCGCGCCCGAGGCGCGCGTGGGGATCGGGCAGATGACTCGCGACGCCGAGCGCTGCGCTGCCGATGGCGCTGCCCGCGAGCACGACCGCACTGGCGTCCACGCGCACGTCGGCGACGGGCCGGCCGTCCGCGCCGATGGCGACCCCCACCACTCCGCGCGCGCGTCGGCCGTCGTGCAAGATGCGCTTGACGCGCACGTCGGCCACGACCTTCGCGCCGCGGTCGATCGCGTCGGGGATCAGGATCTTCGCGGAGTTCTGCTTGGCGTCGTAGGGGCAGCCGATCTCACAGAAGCCCGATCCCTGACAGCCCAGGCGATTGTGGGCCAGCGGGCCGCCTTTGTAACCGAGAGCAGCCACGCCCCGCTCGAGCACGCGGTTGTTTGCGTTGCGACGCTCCGGCTCGATCAGGCTCACGGACAGATCGCGCTCGACGCTCTCGAACACCGGGCGGAGCTCCGGCTCGGACAGCCCGCTCACCTGGTGGTCCTTGGCCCAGTGCTCGAGGACCTCGGTCGGCAGGCGTTTGCACAAGTTGATGTTGTGCACGGTGCTTCCGCCCACCGTGCGCCCGCCAATCACACGAATCGCGAGATCGGCCGTCGATCGGCCGCCGCCATCTTGGTAGAGGAGCGGCATCATCTCGTCCTCGCGCTGGGACATGTCGCGAGCGCTGAGCGACGGGCCCTCCTCGAGGGCGATGACGCGGGCCCCACGCCGCGAAAGCTCGCTGGCAGCCATGCCGCCGCCGGCACCCGTGCCGACGATGACGACGTCGGCGCTCCACCGCTGCGCAACGCGCAACCGACGACCGAGCTCGATCATCGTGGGCTCCACTTCACGACGGGGCCGCCGTAACCGATGGGCGAGAACGACAGGTCTTGCCGGTAGTACGCCATCAGCGCGAGGGCCTTGAGCGCCTGGAACCCTCCACGCAAAAGTCCGATGGCGCTCTGCTCGATCCCTTCGAGCACCCGGTCCTGATCGGTCGGCACGAGCTGGGTGAAGCGTGGGCCGTAGCCGGCGCCGATGGGCGCCAGGTGCTCGACGTAGGCGAGCAGCCCCATCAGGTCGTCGCGATCGCGGCCGGCGAGACCGGCAACGTATCCGTCCGCGAAGCTCGCGACGTCAGCGCGCTCGGGCGCGAGGATGCGGGCGCCGACCGCGTCGAAGACCGCCCACTGCCAGGGCGAGAGCCGCGCGAGGGACACGCCTTTCGGCAGGTGGTAGTTGCCGCCGCGCACCACCGCCACGCCTCCGCCAAGGGCCAGGCTGGCCAGGGAAAACAGGCGCAAGAAGTTGCGACGGTCCGCGCGCACGCCCTGAGCGTTGCACCGGCTGCGGGCGGCGATCAAGGAGCGAGCACGTCTTTGGATTTCTTGTCGGGTTTGAGCGAGACGCTCTCGCCCACCAGCTCGGCGATCACGCTCTCGAGGCCCGCCACCAGCCGCGCCGCCCTCGCGTAGTCGAGGCGCTCCGGGGTGTCGCTCGGCTTGTGATAGTGCTCGTCGCGAAAGGGCGCCGTGTCCGTGATCATCACCGCGGGCACGCCGATCTGCCAGAACGACCAGTGATCGGACCAGCCGGCCTCGGGCACCTCGCCCGGCAGAGCCGCGCCGACGGCGGGCAAGCTGCCGCGCACCGAGAGCCCCTCGGCGACGAGGTCCACCAAGGGCTTCGACGCCGTGTTGCCGACGACGGCGGCGAAGTTACCGATGGTCGGGATCTTTCCCGCGAGGGCTTGGGGCGCGCGTTGGCTGCCGGCAGCGTCGCTGTAAACGCCAATGCTCTCGAGGCTGAGCATGGCCACCACGTTCTCGCGCCGGACAACCAGGCCCTGGGCGTAGAGCAGGCTGCCCATCTTCGGGGTCTGGAAGTAGGGCGGCTCTTCGTTGGCGAAAAACACGAAGCGCAGCGTGCGATCTGCCGACGCGGTCTGGTACCGACGCGCGAGCGCGAGCAAGGCGGCGACGCCGCTCGCGTTGTCGTTGGCGCCGGGGCTCCCGGTTGCGCTGTCGTAGTGCGCGCCGACCACGACCACTTCGTCGGCGGCGCTACCGCCCCTGATCTGCACCGAGAGGTTCTGCACGAGCACGCCGTCGATCTCGTGCCCGTCGCGGGCGACCGCGTAGCCGATCTTCTCGAGGGACTCGACCAGCCAGTCCGCGGCGCTGGCCAGCTCCCACTTCTTGTCGGCGTTGCGCTCACCGATCTTGCCCGCGAGCTCGGCGACGTCGCTCCGAAGCTCGTCGGCGATGACTCGCTCGCGTTCGCTGAGCGGCGGGAGCCCGGCGGCGGGAGCAGCCGCGGGGACCGGTTTCGGCGGCGAGGGCCCGGGCGCCGGCGGCGCGGCGGCGCAGGCGCTGGCGATGCAGGCAAAGAGAAGGGCCGAGCGGCGCATGGAAGGCTTCTACCATTTCGGACCCTGGGGTAGATTGGCGACCCTTTGGCGAAGAAGCGAGCTCCCCTCGTCGGCGTGATCATGGGCTCCCAGAGCGACTGGGAGACGATGCGCCACGCCGTCGACACCTTGGACGAGCTCGGCGTGCCGAACGAAGTGCGGGTGGTGAGCGCCCACCGCACCCCCGATCTCCTGTTCGAGTACGCCGCGGGCGCCGAAGCTCGCGGGCTCGAGGTGCTGATCGCCGGCGCCGGCGGCGCCGCGCACCTGCCGGGAATGGCTGCGAGCAAAACCACCTTGCCGGTGCTCGGCGTTCCGGTCGAGAGCAAGACCTTGAAGGGCATCGACTCGCTGCTGTCCATCGTGCAAATGCCAGCCGGCATTCCGGTGGGAACCCTGGCCATCGGGCGCGCCGGCGCGGTGAACGCTGCGCTCTTGGCGGCGGCCATCCTGGGGTCGAAGCACGAGGAGATCCGGGACGCCTATCGTCGCCACCGCGACGAGCAGACTCGCAAAGTCTTGGATCACCCCGATCCGCGCAAGGGAGAGTGAGGGTGAAGGTCGGCGTGCTCGGAGCGGGTCAGCTCGGGCGCATGATCGCGCTCGCCGGCTACCCGCTGGGCTTTCGGTTTTGCTTCTTGGATCCGACCGCGGACTCGCCGGCGGGGGCCATCGCCGAACAAATCGTCGCGCCTTGGAACGACGCCAGCGCGCTCGACCAGCTCGCGGCCTGCGACGTCGTCACCTTCGAGTTCGAAAACGTTCCGGTGGAGGTCGTCGAGCGACTCGCCGCCAAGACGCAGGTCTGTCCCGGGGCGAAGGCGCTCGCGGTCGCGCGGGATCGCCTGCACGAAAAGACCGCGTTCCAGGCCCTCGGCATCCCGACCGCGCAGTTCGCCGCGGTCAGCGACGAGGCCGCGTTCCGCCGGGCCCTCGCCGAGATCGGCCTGCCCGCCGTGTTGAAGACCCGCCGCTTCGGCTACGACGGCAAGGGGCAACAGCTGATCCGAAGCGCGGACGACGCCAACGACGCCTGGCGCGCCCTCGGTGGACAGGAGCTCCTGCTGGAAGCCTTCGTGCCCTTCTCGCGCGAGCTGAGCCTGATCGCCGTGCGCAGCCGATCGGGCGAGATCCGATACTACCCGCTCGTCGAGAACGATCACCGCGAGGGCATCCTGCGCCTGAGCCGGGCGCCGGCCAGAAACCTCGATCCCGCGCTGCAGCACGGAGCCGAAGACTTCGCGCGGCGCCTGCTCGAGCGCCTCGATTACGTCGGGGTGCTCGCCCTCGAACTCTTCGACGTCGACGGCACCCTGCACGCCAACGAGATCGCGCCGCGCGTGCACAACTCCGGGCATTGGACCATCGAAGGCGCGCAGACGAGCCAATTCGAGAACCACCTGCGCGCGGTGTGCGACTTGCCGCTGGGCGACACCTCCGTGCGGGGGCCGACGGCCATGATCAACTGCATCGGGCGCATGCCCTCCACCGCCAGCGTGATGGCCATCGGCGGCGCGCACCTCCACGACTACGGCAAGAGCCCGCGTGCCCAGCGCAAGGTCGGCCACGTGACCGTTTGTGCCGATTCTCCCGCGGATCTCGAGGCGAAAATCACGGAAGTCCAGGCACTGCTCGAGGCCTGAGGTCGGTTTTTCTCGGGACAGCCCCGCCCGCCTGGGGCTATAAGCGAGCGCGCTTCTCGGAGGAAATCATGAAGACGAAACTGACTTCGCTGTGTGGGCTCGGGTTGTTTCTGGTGAGCGGCCTCGCCTCGGCTCAATACGGCGGCGGCTATCAGGGCAGCTACACCCCGGGACCTCCGCCAGCGCGATCGAGCCGCCTCGACAACATCGGTGAAGAAGCCCAGCTCACCTTCGGCGTCGATCGGGTGATGGGTATCTCGATGGATCAAGCCACCCTCTCGCCGGACCAAGGCGGTGACATCAAGTACAAGGCGACGAACGTCGCGCTCTTCGGTAACCCCGGCGGCGGCGGCGACGGCGGCCCGAGCCTGATGATTCCGCGACTGGCCCTCGACTACTTCGTGATCGAGAGCGTCAGCATCGGCGGTTCGCTGCTGTACTTCTCACAGTCCACCGAGCTCGAGAATGACGCCGGTTCGACCGACGGTCCGAAGACCACCACCTTCGCCATCGCGCCGCGGGTCGGCTACGCCATGGCCTTCGACGAGACATTCTCGATCTGGCCGCGCGCGGGCATCACCTACTTCAACTCCAAGACCGAGTCGGACTCCGGCACGGGCACAGACACCGACACCTTCAGCGGGATGGCGCTCACGGTCGAGGCCATGGTCGGCATCTCGCCCATCGAGAACTTCGCCATCTTGGTCGGCCCCTACGTGGACTACGGCCTGTCGGGCACGGTCAAGAACGAGCCGCCGACGGGGCCCAGCACCGAGACGGACGCCAAGCTGACCTCCTACGGGCTCAGCGTCAGCATCCTCGGCTACTACTGAGATCCGTTCCAGCTCGCGCGCCGCGCGCTCCCGCTACCGGGGGCCGCGGCGTTCGAGTTTTGTCTACTTGGCGATCTTGCCCGCGTGCACCATCAGCAAGCGCATCTCGTGGTCGTCGCTGGTCTTGTAGTAGCCGCGGATCTGCCCGGCCTTGTCCACTAGCACCAGGTGGGAGCCGTGCATGATGCCGAAGTCCTCGGCGGCCGCGTCGGCCTTGCCGGCCAAGGCGACCTTGAAGCCGTCGAGGGTGGTCTTCTTCACCGCCTCGTAGTCCCCGGTGAGCAGCGTCCACGAGCTGGTGTCGATGGCGTTCTTCTCGATGTACTCCCGGAGCACCGCGGGCGTGTCGTTCTCGGGGTCGACGCTGATGCTGACGAAGCGCACGTCGATGCGCTTGGCCTTGGCCGTGATCTGAAGCTCCTTCATGCGCCGGGTGATCTTGGGGCAAATGGTCGGACAGCGCGTGAAGAAGAACGCCGCGATCCAGGGCTTGCCCGCCAGCTCAGCGGTGCCAAAGCGCGCGCCGCCTTGGTCCGTGAGCGAAAACTGCCCGGCCGGGTACAGCGTCTTGGGCTCGTCGCCGCCTCGGTTGCAGCCCAAGACCGAGAGGAGCACGAGGAGGAACGCGAGCTTGTTCACCGGGTCCGCTCGTATAACGCGCGCAGAGTCGAATGGGAGGCCTCGGCTTCGCCGCGGGCGATGCTCCAGACCAGATCCCGAGCGGCACGGTTGATCGGGGCGGCGAGGCCGTGCTGCTCCGCGCGCGAGATCACCTCGCCGTTGAGGAACTCGACTGCGGGAGGACGCCCGCGCTCGATGGCCGCGAGCATGCTCGATCGGAGCCGCCGGTAGCGTGCGCCGACGGCGAGCAGGAGCGTGTGTTTGGCCATCAGGCCCGGCGAGCCGGCGGCGGTCCGCTCCGAAGGCGTCAGGGCGATCCAGTCGAGATCCAGGGTCCCGCTGACCTTCTCGAGCCTCACGTTCTCTGCCCGCGCAACGGCCACGACCTCGGTCATCACCTCGAGCGCCAATCGGCGGACGTAGCGCTGCCGCAACAGCACGCCGAGCCGGTCACCGCCGATGGTGCCGAGAGTCGAGATGGCACAGTTGATAGCGAGCTTGCTCCAGCGCGCTCCGCGCAGGTTGTCCGTGATGCTGACCGGACCAATCGCTTCGAGGATCCGAGCGAGGTGGTCGAGCCGAGAGTCCCGACTGCCGTCGAGTCGGCCGACGCTGAAGCCTCCCGAGCTGGTCCGCTCGTAGAGCCCCGGCTCGAGCATCGACGCTCCCCAGGCGACGACCGCACCGATCACGCGATCGGGCCCGACGATCTTCGCCACCCGCTCCTCGCAGAGTCCGTTCTGAAAACAGACCACGCGGCCGTCAGCAGCCAGCCAAGCCGCCGCACTCTCGGCCGCCGCCTCGACCTGCGGCGGTTGGGTCGCGAGGAAGATGTAGTCGAAGGGTTGGACGTCCGGCCCGAGCTGCTCGAACACCGCACGGGCATGCGCTGGCACGGGTGGCTCGTCGCCGGTCACCCGAACGCCGCGCTCGCGGAGCGCCGCTGCGATCTCGGAGTTGGTCGTGAGCAGCGAGACGTCGTGCCCGATCTCGAGCAGGTGCCCCGCCAGGATGCCTCCGATGGCGCCGCAGCCCACCACCAACAGGCGTGGTTCAGCCATGCCCCTGGAAGTAGCCGAATCCAGCGCCAGCGCCACGAGCTTTCGAGCACTTAGCCTCGACGGCACTCGAGAACTTGCAAATCCTGAGGGCCTCTTGTAAGAGGGCCGCGCACATCGGCTCACATGAACGAGCCGGAGCGGAACCAACCATGCGACGCCTCATCGAGCTCCTCCAGCGCTTGCGCCTGCCGATGCCGGCATTGGGCTGAGCTGCTGCCGTTCTCCAGATCCTTGCGCACCCCGGTGCGCGCTTGACGCGAGCGATCTTCCTTTTTCTTCTTCCTTCTCATCGCTCCCGCCCGTGCTGACGATCCGCGAGGCCCACGACGACGACGCGGCGGGCCTGATCGCCTTGATCGGCGGCGTGTTCGCCGAGTATCCGGGCTGCGTGATGGACGTCGACGGCGAGCTGCCCGAGCTCCGGGCCATCGCGAGCTACTTTCGGGAGCACGACGGCGAGTTCTGGGTGAGCGAGCGTGACGGAGAAATCGCCGGCTGCATCGGCTACTCGCCCGCGAAGGATCCGAGCGGCGTCGAGCTGAAGAAGCTCTACGTGCACGCCTGCGCGCGCAAACACGGCCTGGGCGGCCAGCTCCACAATCGCGTCGAGGCGCGGGCACGGGAGCGCGGCGCACGCTTCATCGATCTGTGGAGCGACACGCGCTTCGCGACGGCCCACGCCTTCTACGAGCGCCGGGGCTACTCGCGCGGCGCCACCACCCGTGAGCTGCACGACAAGAGCTTCACGGTCGAGTTCTACTTCCGAAAAGACCTCGCTCCGTAGAGGGCGCGCACGCCCTCACTCGGCGATGGTCTTCCAGAACAGGTCGGCTACCTCTTTGTGCCCGGCGTTGTTCGGGTGAATGCAGGTGATGTCGAACCAGTTGCTCGAGTTCGGGATGTAGCACTGCTGCTTGGTGTCGGCGTATTTGTAGCCGTGCCCGCAGAAGTGTTCGCCCAAGAAGATCATGTCGGCCTTGGCCTCGACGGCGATCTTCATGTAGCCCTCGCGCAGCTTGACGATCGCCGCCGTGGCGACCTCCCACTTGCCCGACAAACCGATCAGGTTGGCGGTGGGGCAGGAGCCCAGATCGGCCGTCAAGTCAGTGTATTCGTAGACGTTGGCGAACACGACCCACGAGCCGTTCGGGAAGTTGGTCGGGCTCTTGAGCCAGTCCACGGCCTGCTTCATGTTGGCGAGGATCTTGTCCGCCTCGGCCAGGGCCGGCGTCGCGGACAGCTTCTTCTGGGCCATGGCCTTGATGTCGTTGCCGCCCATGGTGATCACGACCAGGGTCTTCTTCTGCTCAGATGCGGGGAAACACTTCGAGATCTGGTTGCCGCCGGCGAGAAAGTCGTCGGTCTTCGCGCCGTTCACCGCGCAGCTCTTGACCGCAATGCTCGGCCACTGAGCCTTGGCCAGGTTGGTGAGGAGGGTTCGATAGACGAGGGTCCCGGGCGTGGGCGGAGTCCCCACTGTGATGGAGTCGCCGAGGAACACGAGCTGCTCCGGGGTCTGGATGTCCTGGTGGTTCGTTCCGGAGCAGCTGCTGTTCAGCTTGGGCGTGAACTGTTCGTAATCGACGTAGACCAGCTTGCCCGGCCCGTACGCGTGGGAGTTGCACACGGCTCCGCCGGCCGCGCCGCCCGAGCCACGACCGCCCGCGCCACCTGAGCCGCTGCCGCTCGCGCCGCCACTGCTCGTGCCTCCGGTCGCGCCCGAGGCGCCGCCGCTCCCCGACGCGCCAGCCGCGCCGCCCGAAGCCGGCTTGTCTTCCGAGCTGCTGCCACCGCAGGCGACTGCCAGCGCGAATCCGACACCCAAAACACCCCAACGCAAGAGCTTCATTGACGGCAGCATGGCGATTGTCTCCCGAGTCAAGCGACGCCGGAGGTTAATCCAAGCGCGCGGGTCGTGCTAGGTGGGTGACGCATGCGCCTCATCTTGGTGCAACCTCAGCTCGACCACACCGACGGCGCCGACAACCTCGGCGCGATCTCGCAGACGCTCCGTGCGGCGAAGATCGAACCCGTGAAGAGTGACGTGCTGCTCTTGCCGGAGCGCGTCACGATGACGCACTCGCGCGAGCAGTACCGGCGGGCGATCAGCGATTTGGCGCGTCAGTCCGGCTGCAATGTGGTCGGCGGCTCTCACCAGGAGGCGCGCGACGGCGAGCTGGTGAACGCGGGCATCGCGGTGGATGCCGACGGGGCCGTGCTCGGCAGGTACGAGAAGGTGCGACCTTATGCTGGCGAGCGAGCCGCGGTCCGCGGAGGTACCGCTCCGGGAGAATTCGTGATCGGCGGTCGCCGCTTCTTGGTCTTGATCTGCGCGGACTTCTGGTTCTCGGATCTCTTCCACCGGGCAGAGCACTTGCCGGACGTGGTGCTGGTGCCCGCGCTCTCGGTCAGCCGTAAGGCGACCCCGGACTATTCGCGCGAGCTCTGGCGCCACCTCGCCATCGCGCGGGCCTACGAGATGGGCACCTACGTGGGAGTGAGCGACTGGGGGTACCCGTCATCACTGCCGATGCTGTTCACCAGTGGCGTCGGCGGCTTCGCGGATCCGACCGGCGTCGATCCCGAGCGCTTCTTCCGCCCCATCGATCCGGCGGGCGCCAGCGTCTACGATCTCGACTTCGAGCGGCTGGGACAATTCCGACAGGACCGCATCGATCGCGGCTTCTTCTGGAAGCGCGAGATCTGACCGCTCCGCGTGAAGTGACGCAACCCATGGAGAAGAAGCCCGACAGAGTGGTGATCATCGGCGGCGGCTTCGGCGGTCTCGCGGCGGCGCGCGAGCTGTGCGGCGCGCCGGTGACGCTCACGCTGGTGGATCGCTCGAATCACCACCTGTTCCAGCCGCTCCTCTACCAAGTCGCGACAGCGGGCCTGTCTCCAGCCGACATCGCCTACCCGATCCGCACCGTGCTCCGTCACCAAGAGAACGCCCGGGTGCTCCTGGCCGAGGTGACCAGCATCGATCTCGCGGGCAAGCGCTGCGTGCTCGACGACGGCAGTGACCTGCCCTTCGACTGGCTGGTGATCGCCGCCGGGGCTCGCACCAACTATTTCGACAAGGAGAGCGAGTGGAGGCCCCATGCGCTCGGCCTCAAGGATCTGGACGAAGCGCTGGCCATCCGCCGGCGCGTGCTGCTCGCCTTCGAGGCGGCAGAGCGCGAGCTGGACTCGGCCACGCGACAGCGGCTGCTCACCTTCGTGGTGATCGGCGGCGGTCCCACCGGCGTCGAGGTGGCGGGCGCCCTCAGCGATCTGGCGCGGACCGTCCTGGCGGACGACTTCCGCACCATCGATCCGAGCATCGCCCGCATCGTGTTGGTCGAACGCAGCGATCGTCTGCTGTCGGGCGGATTCGATCCCAAGCTGAGCAAGCGGGCGCTGCGCCAGCTGGTCGAGCTGGGCGTCGAGGTGCGGGTCGGCACCTCGGTGGAGACCATCGATCGCGACGGAGTGGGCGTCGGCGGCGGCGAGCGCATCGACGCGGCGACGGTGCTCTGGACCGCCGGCGTCAAGGCCAGGGGTCTGGCCCGCACGGTGGGCACTGAGCTCGATCGCGCCGGGCGCATCAAGGTGGGCGTGGATTGCTCCGTCGCCGAACACCCGCAGGTCTTCGCCATCGGCGACATCGCGCACATGGTCCAAGCAGGTGACGACGCGCCGCTGCCCGGCCTCGCTCCCGTCGCGCTGCAGCAGGGGCGCTACGTGGCCCGGATCATCGCTGGTACCACCAAACGCGAGCGGCCCTTTCGGTACGTCGACAAGGGCATGATGTCGACCATCGGTCGTTCGCGCGCGGTGGCTCAAGCCATGAACGGTTCCCTGCGCATGAGCGGCTTTTTGGCCTGGTGCGCCTGGCTCTTCATTCACATCTGGTTTCTGATCGGCTTCCGCAACCGCATCAGCGTCCTGGCCAACTGGCTCTGGAATTACCTGACCTACCGGCGCGGGGCGCGGCTCATCACGGGCGAGCGCTCGTGGGACTTGCTGCCGGTGCTCGCCGGGCGTGAGCCGCCCAAGGCACTGCCGGCTCGACCGCCCCCCGAGTCGGGCAAGCCGCCGCCGGATGGTCGGGTCGGGTAGCGGTTGCATCGATTCGCTCCTGCTCGGCGCCACGGGTGTACCTTGTGGACGGAGCAAGCCTTGAGCGGAAACACGGACGACGAGCTGGTTTCGGTCGCGCGCCGCTACGCGCGCATCCTCCAAGACGGACCGATCGGTGTGTTCGAGGTGCAGCTCGACGGCACTATCCGCTTCGCCAACGCCGCCTTGGCTCGCGCCGCGGGCTTCGAACGGCAAGAGGCGATGATCGGCGAGAACATCCTCCAGTTCTACGTGGATCCCGAGCAGCGTCAGCAAATGCTGGCGCAAGTGGCCAGCACCGGGGCCGTCAACGCCTTCAGCGTGACGTTGCGCGCCAAGGACGGGGTGATTCGACAGCTCCTGCTCTCGGCGATGCTCGACGGCGACGTGCTGCGCGGCGTCTCTGTCGACGTCACCGAGCTGCACGGCAAAGCGCGCGAGCTCCGGGCCGCGCTCGAGCTCAACCGCCGCGTTCTGGAGGCTATGCCCGGCGGCGTGGTGAACGTCGGCGCCGACGGTTCCGTCAACCACGCCAACGCCGAGGCGCTGCGGGTGCTCGGCCTCTCCCAAGACGAGGTCACGCGGCGCTACACCCGCGATTTCGAGACCGAGACCATCCACGAGGACGGCTCGCCCTGTCCCGTCGACCACTACCCGGCGACCCAGGCGCTCGTGACCGGCGAGCAGCCCCCAGCGCACACCATCGGCATAAGGCGACCGGACGGCAGCGTCTCCTGGGCTGTGTTTCGAGCCGTGCCCGTGAGAGACCTCGAGAGCGGAAGGGTGTCGAGCGCGGTGGTCACCTTCCTGGACGTCAGTCAGCGCAAGCAAGCGGAGGAACGCATGCGCTCGCTGGAAGAGCAGGTACGGCAGTCGCAGAAACTCGAGAGCCTGGGCTTGATGGCCGGCGGCGTGGCGCACGACTTCAATAACCTGCTGGCCGCGATCATGGGTAACGCTCGGCTGGCTCGGCTCGAGCTCGCCAAGGGCGGCGACGCGGAGGAGTGCCTGGCCGCCGTCGAGACCGCGACGCAGCGCGCCGCGGAGCTGACGCGCCAGATGCTCACCTTTGCCGGGCGCGGCAGCGTGACCAAGCAGTCGATCAGCCTCTCGAGCGCGGTCGGGGAAATGGCGGAGCTACTGGCCACGGTGATCTCGAAGCAAGCGACGCTCAGGCTCGACCTGGAGAAAGTTCCGGACATCGAGGGGGACCCGGCGCAGATCCATCAGATCGTGATGAACCTGATCCTCAACGCCTCCGACTCCCTGGAAGGCCCAGGTGCCGTGCGCGTGCACACGGGGTCCCGAGACCTGACCCGCAGCGATCTATCCTCCACCTACCTCGACGACGACCTGCCCGAAGGACAATACGTGTTCCTGGAGGTGACCGACACGGGCCGGGGCATGGACGAGGCGACCCGACGCCGCGTCTTCGACCCGTTCTTCACCACCAAGGCCACCGGTCACGGCCTTGGGCTGGCGGCGACGCTGGGCATCGTGCGCGGACACCGGGGTGCCATCGAGCTGTCGAGCACGCCAGGCCTTGGGACTACGTTTCGGGTGTCCTTCCCGCGCTCCGAGCAGCCGGTGGCCAGGAGCAAACCCAGCACCAATGGCTCACAGCGGAGGGCCGACGGCGCCACCGTGCTGGTCGTGGACGACGAGCCGATAGTGCGCTCAGTGACCCAGCGCCTGCTGGAGCAACTGGGCTTTCGAGTGCTGAGCGCGGCGGACGGCAAGAGCGGGATCGCGACCTTCTCCGCTCATCGCGACGAAGTTCGGGCCGTGCTGCTCGACTTGACCCTGGGGGACATGTCAGGGCTCGAAGTCCTGGGCGCGCTCCGTGAAATCGTCCCCGACGTGCCGGTCGTACTCACCAGCGGGTACTCGGCGGAGGACGTGTCGAGCGCACTCCGCGGGCGCGATCGCGTGGCCTTCCTGCAAAAGCCCTCCACCCTCGACGCTCTGCTGGACGCCATCGAGCGCGTGCGCCGGGCGCCGGGCGAGGGCCCGCTCCTCTGAGGCGGCAGCTCGAGGCGAGGCGGCCGCGCCCGGGCTCTGGTAGCTTGTGACCCTCGCATGGCCATCCCTCCGGAGCTCGCGCGTGACCCCGCCGTAGCGGGACCCCTCGGTTCGCTCGCGCTGTCCGTGGTGCGGCCGCACTCGCCCACCTTGGCGCTCCGTGCGCTGCGGTGGCACCGAGATCTGGAGCGCTTGGGCGTGCGGGTCCCCTTCTTCGTCGCGCACGACGTCGGGCTCGTGCTGGCCTGCCCGCACGAGCAGCTCGAGATCGTGCCGCGGGTGGATCCTGCCGCGCTGGTGGCGACGACGGGCGCGGCTCCGGCCCTGTTCACCCACTACCGGCGAGTGATCGAAGAGGTGGCCGACAGCGAGACCGCGCGCCGTGCGCGTTCGCTGCGCATGAACGACGACATGATTGCGGTGTTGCTCGCGCGCGTGCTCGGCAGCACGGCGCAGCGCATCCAGATCGCCCCACCCTATCCCGTCGCGGTGCCCTTGGACGCCGCATTGGTCGACGGCATCGACGCCCAGTTGCCCACGCTCGTCGCGGCGGTTCGGCGCGGCTTCGAGGTCGACGCGCTGAACAAGCTCACCGAGGCGCGCCTGTACGTGCTCACGCTGGTCGACGCCCTCGATCTGGACACGCTTCAGCTCTTCGGCATGTTGGGCGGTGACGCGGGGCAGGGTGCCCTCGCTCAGGTCGACCTGCTGGGCGTCCTGGGCGCTCCCGAGGCGAACGACGTCGTGGACTTCTCCCTGGAGATTTTGCCCAGCGTGCTCGAGTCGAAGGCGCGCCCCGCAGCCAGCACTCACGCGGCCTTCGGCTACTCGGGGCTCTCACGCAAGGGCAGCATCGACGGCCTGGTCTTGACGGAGTTGGCCTGGGACGAGCAAGAGTTGATGCGTCGTATGGCCGACGACGAGGTCCTGTACTACGCCCGCGAACAAGCCCACGACGACGCGCACCGCATCCACCACTTCTTGATCGACGCTTCGGCCAGCATGCGCGGCGAGCGCGCGACTTTCGCCCGCGGCATGGCCATCGCTTCGGCGAAGAAGCTGCTGCTGGCCGGCGAAGATGTGACCTTCCGCTTCTTCGACTCACGCCTGTACGAGGCCCACGCTGCCCGGGCAGGACAGCTGCCCATCGGCTATCTGCTCTCGTTCCGCGGTGAGCGCGGGCGCAATCCGTCTCGGGTCTTCGCCGAGGTCGAGCGCACCCTGGCGCTGTCTTCGACGCGTGATCCGCGGGAGCCCATCGTGCACGTCTTCACGCATGGCGCGCTGTACGTGCCGCGAGACGTGATGGCCTCCATCGCCCGTCGCGCCAAGGTCTCGGGCCTGTTCATGCTGCCCTCGGGCGGTGATCTCGATCTCGACTACCTCGACCTGCTCGATGCACATTGGGTGGTGAACCACGCGGCGCTGGCCAGCAAGAAGTCGCGGGCCACCGAAGCGCGGCGGATCCTCGGGACCGGAGCCGGTTCGGAGAAAGCCGCGTGATCAAGCTGTTTTCTGGCTTGTCTGCGCCCAGCTCCATCGAGGACGGCTACTCGAAGGCCAGGCAACAGGCCGAGCGCGCACGCTGGAGCGACGCCCTCGAGACGCTCATGTCGTGCCTGCTCGTGAGCCATGCTCGCGAGCAGAGCTACGCAGCGGTGGTGACGCTGCTGACCGAAGCGCTCGAGAGAGCCGGCGAGCACCGCGCCGCCCTGAGCGCCGCTTGGTACTCGGGCGACAACTCGCACCAGCAGCGGCTGCTCGAGCGCGTGCCTGCGGTGGACCGCGCTCGCACCTACGCTTCCTGGGCCGAACAGGACTCGTCGCAGCGCGAAAAGCTCTACAAGCGCGCGGCCCGGGAGCTCGAAGAGTCGAGCCTCTTGGTGCGGGCCGCGGTGTGCAGCGAGCGTGCCCGCGACATCGCCGGCGCGCGGGCGCTGTGGTCGCGCCTCGCCCAACTGGTCGACAACGCGCGAGCGGACCGCTACGCGGCGGGGCTGTGCCGCTTCAACCTGGCGCGCATGTGCCGAGAAGCAGGCGATGCCCGGGCCGCCCGCGAGGCCACTGTCGCTGCGGTGCACCGCTTGGAAGAGGCCGCCGATCGCTTCGAGTCCATGGGCCAGCGCGAGCGCGCCTTCGACTGTTACCATGTGCTGATCGAGATTGGAGCGGCCACCAACACCTTCGAGCACGTGCTCGAAGGCTGCGTGAACGCCATCCGGATCTTGACCGAAGACAACCTGCGCTATCACTCACTGCGCCTGTACGAGCACGCCATCAAGCTCGCGGGGTTCGCCGGCGAGCACTCGGCGGCGGCGACCTTGTGTCGCGAGATGACGGTGTACGCGCGACGGCAAGGGCTGCATCGGGTGGCGACGCGCGGCACGCTGAACCAGGCCGATCTCTGGGCCAGCGTGGCCGAGCAGACGGCCAAGCGGCAAGGCCCGACCCACCTGGTCGAGAACGCGCTGGTGGCCGGCCTCCTGGCCCAGGCCGAAGCCGGGCAGTACACCAAGGTCGGCGAGATCTACTCGGCGCTGGCCAGGCTCGACATCGAGGGCTCGCGCCGCGAGCACTACGCACGCGCTGCCAAGCGCTACACCGACGCACCCAACACGCCGATCGACGCTTCTTTGCGCGACGAGCGCCTGGGCGAGCACGTGGGCCCGCCGGACGTCTGGCACGTCGATCTGCTCGAGTGGGAAGGGCGCGGCAGCGCCGCCGAGGCCTGCGCCGACGTCCTGCTCGATCCCTCGGAGGACAGCGACCGGATCACGCGTCGCACGGCGCTGGTCGGACGGCTGGCTGCCTTGGCCGCCGAGGGCGCAGAGGCCAATCAGACCGAGACCGCCCTGAGCTTGGTCGCGGATCATCTGGCGCCGATCGGCCTGTACGGTCTGCTCGCGCCCCTCGAGACCCTGTACGGCCACGAGCTGCCGACCGTGCGGCTCGCCGCGGTGCGCTCGCTCTCGCGTTACTATTACAAGCGCACCTTCGTGACGCTCGAGCGCGCGCTGGTCGACGCTGACCCCAGGGTGGTCAAAGAAGCCATCGGAGCGGTGGAGCGTCTGCGATTCGACCACGCCTTCGACCCGCTATCGAGGATCTACCGGACGTCCTCCCTGGTCGAAGCGCGACTCGCGGCGCTTCGATCCATCGCGCGTATCGACGCCGTCGAGGCCGCAGAACTGGTGCTCGGCGCCCTCGATCACGGCGGGCCCGAAGAGCGCGAGACCGTGACCGCCGCCCTCAAGGCCGGGCGTGGCAGCCGCTTCGTGGACGTGGCACGGGCGGCCTACCCCGATGCGTCTCCGCGGCTGCGCGCCAGTCTTGACGAAGTGTTGCGGGCCCGCGGCCTGTCGGTGTGAAGCTCATCCGTGCTCGAGCAACTCGCGGAGCTTGTCCACGTTGGCGTGCTCGCCGATGACGATGAATTGGGCGCCTGCGTCGACGACCTGAGTTGGTGCGGGGTTGTAGGAGTAGCTCCCGTCGGGCCCGCGGATGGCCACCACCAGGAGGTGCGTCTCGGCGCGGATCGGGATGGTGCGCAGTGACTTGCCGGCCCACCGCGAGCGCTCCGGCATTTCGACCAGCTCGAGGTTCAGGTGTTTGTCCACCCGCAGGTGATCCAAGAACGCCGTCGCCTCCGGACGCACCAGTTCACTCACCAGTCGGTGAGCGCCGACCCGGTTCGGGCTCACTATCGAGTTTGCACCCGCCCGGGCGAGCTTGACCTCGTTCTCGATCTCGACCGCCTTCGAGGTGATGCGAGCGCTGGGGTTGAGCGTCCTCACCGAGAGCGTGACAAAGAGGTTGTCGCGGTCGTCGGACAGGGCAGAGACGACGCCCGCGGCGCGATCCACCCCGGCTGCGATCAGGGTGTGGTCTTCGGTCGCGTCCCCCACGACGTACAGCAGGCCGCCGCCGACCTCCTCGTTCAGGCGGAGCAGCGCGGGTTCGTCCCGATCGATAGCCACGAAGGTCTGCCCCATCTGGGCCAGCTCTTCGACCACGTACTTGCCCGTGCGCCCGCAGCCGGCCACCACGAAGTGACCCGATAGTTTCTGCAATTTCTTCTGCATGCGTCGACTCCGAAACGCGCGTCCGATCACGCCCTCGATCAAGAGGGCGGTGAGCGTGGACTGAAAGAAGGCGATGGCGCCCAGGCCAGACAAGATGAGCGCCCCCGACGCCACTCGCACCACGGCGTGCGACTCCATCCCGGGCAGCTCGGCAAAGCCGACGGTGCTCACCGTGTAAATCGAATAGTAGACGGCCTCGAGCAGGTTCCAGCGCCCTCCCCCGAGGACCCAAACCACGAGACCACCCGCCAGGATCACGACGTGCAGGAGCAACACGGCCGAGAGCACGCGCTTGAAGGAAGGATCCACCTCAGCTCAGCGCCTCCCGCAGCGCTGCCTCCAGATCGGCGTGTTGCCAGGCGTAGCCGGCGGCATGCATCCTGGCCGGTACGACCCGTTGACCGGTCAAGAGCGGGTCGGCGCCCTCACCGAAGCGGAGGCGCAGCGCGGCGCCCGGCACCCGGAGCCACGACGGTCGCCGGAGCACGCGCCCGATGGCGCCCGCGAGCTCGGCCTGCGTCACGGGCTCGGGAGCCACGACGTTCACTGGCCCCGAGATGGACTCGTCGTCGATGCAGCGCAGGACGATCCCGATGACGTCCGCGCGATGCACCCAGGAGACGACCTGTTTGCCACTGGCGATGGGCCCGCCCGCGAAGAGCCGAAAGGGCTTGGCCATCTCCTGCAGCGCGCCGCCGCCGCGGCCGAACACGACGCCGAGCCGCGCCCTCACGACTCGAACGTCCGAAGCCTGGGCCGCTTGGGCCGCAGCCTCCCACTGTGCGCACACCTGCGCCAAGAAGTCCGATCCCGCCGCGCCCGATTCGTCGACCAGGTCCCCACCTTCGCGCGCGCCGTAGTACCCAACCGCTGACGCGCAAACGAGGACTCGCGGCCGCAGGTCGGCGCTCGCAATCGCCGACACCAGCGCACGGGTCGTGTCGACGCGGCTGGAGAGGATGCGCTCTTTCGCAGCCTCGTCCCAGCGCACGCCGACGGCCTGCTCCCCGGCCAGGTGAACCACCGCGTCCTGACCCGCACACGCTGCCGCGGGCTGGTCCCACGTCACCGCCCGGATCGGCTGGGAGAAACGCTCCACCTGATCAGGCGAACGCAGGAGCACCGTGACGTCGTCCCCGCGCTTCTGAAGTTCACGCACGAGCTGACTCCCGATGAACCCGGTGCCGCCAGTGACGAGGACCTTCTTGGGGCGCATTGAGACGGAATTTGTACTTCCTTTTCGGCGTAGATTGGAGCGTAGCTGGACGACACTGCAAATAACGTCTACGAAAACGCCCATGACCAAGGCTTCACTGTTCGCTGTCGCGGCGCTGGCCGCCTCCGCCACCGTCGGCTGCGCGGGCAAACCGGCCCCGCCCTTCGACACGCTGAAGACCGCCAACCTGACGGCGTTCCGGCTCCAGAACTACGAGCCGCCCCAGGCGGCGGCCCCGGTGGCGGCCCAGCCGGGCGCGTTGCCCGGTCTGCCTCCGGAGATCAGCACTTGGGTCCAGCAGGGAGCGCAGGGCCTTCAGGCGCTGATCCCCCCGGGCCTCTTGCCGCCGGGCATGCTCGGCGGAGCCGGGGGCGCAGCGCCGGCTCCCGTGGCCGTGCAAGACACCACGCCGCGCTTCCACGGCTTCCGCATCCTGAGCCAGACCCAAGTCATTGATGAAGATCTGAAAGAAGAGCTCGGCAAGATCCTGGGCAACGACAGCAACTTCGACAACAACCACTCCGCGTGCATGTACGCGGAGATGGGACTCGCGTTCTCGTCGGGCGGCCCCTCGAACGACGTCCTGATTTCGTTCTCGTGCAATCAAGTCGGCGCCAAGACCTTCGCCTGGCCCCACGCCTCCAACGGTCTGAAACCCAAGACGGTCCAGAACCTCGCCGACGTGGTGCAGCAACTCTGGCCGCCGGGCGCGTGAGCGGCGTCGCCGACACGAGCGGCGCACGGGGCCTCGACGCCGACGAGCAACTCGTCTTGGCGGGGCTGCTGCGACTGCTCGTCCGCCTCGACGGAAAGTTTTCCGACGAAGAGCAAGCGGCTCTCGAAGAGCTGGCGGGGGACTTCGGCGAGAAGACCTTCTGGCATTTGATGGACGAAGCCGGACGCAAGTTGCCGGACGAGGCGTCGATCCGCGATCGAGTGAGCGTGGTTCGAAACGACGAAGCTCGCGCCCTGATCTACGGCCTGGTACTCACCGTCGCGCAGAGCGACTGCATCCAGGGCCGTGAGCAAGGCCTGCTCGATTGGCTGCGCGAGAGCTGGAAGCTCGACGAAACCGGCGCGCCCTACCGCTGATCAGTCGGAATAGCGGATGAGCACGTTGCCGCCGGCGTCGAGGCCAGGCGGCACCACGACGATGCGCTCCCCCGCCTCGGCGCGAGCGCAGAGCGCGCCCAGGCGCTCGGTGTCACTCGCGGGGATCTTCTCGGAAGGCGAGCCGCTCGAACGGCGGGCCATGGCACCGTTCCAAGCCGCGCTGTCGGTGAGATCGCTCTCGTAGACGAAGCTCTTGGCACGGAACTCGTGGGTACCCGGCACCGAGGACACCACGCGCAGGGGCCCCATCCGAGTGTGCACGCGCAGCGCCGGGCTCGCCCACTGCGCGACTCCGCGCAGCCGACGCGCTCGCAGCATCTTCAGCGTCAGCGCCTTCACCCACGCGCCCGCCAAGATTTTCGGCACCAAGCTGAGGAGCGACACGCCGATGAAGGTTCCGGGCTCTACCGTAGGCGCGGCGTAGTACGCGGCCGCGATGGCGACGTCGTCCAAGCCCAGGCCGAGTCGCTTGCGCGTGGGCACGTCGAGAAAGCGACCGTGGCAGGCCAAGAGCCCAATGGCGCCTGGCAAGAGATAGAGATCCGACAGCACCCATCCCGGCAAGGTCAAGTCGCCGGGGAACGCCAGCGCATTGGCATCGCGGTAACGCTCGACGAGGGTGGGGTGCTGCTCGGCCGCGTAGAACTTTGCAGGACAGCCCGCGGGCGTCAGATCGAGGGACTCGCGATTTGCTCGGGATCCGAGCGCGGCGAGCTCGACCTCGGGATGGCGCGCGAAGAAGTCTCTTGCCAGCTCATCCATCGTCGGGCTCCGCGTGGATTTGCCCGCGCACCGCCGCGAGCCGGTTCTCTTCCGGGATGCTCAGGGCGTCGAGCACCCCCGGGGCGTGGCACACCAAGCAGCGCGACGCGCCACCAGCCTTCTCGCAGAGCTCGCCCATCGGCAGCTCGACGACCTTCATGCCCAAGGCGGCGACGCGATCTCTCACCCGCTTCGGCACCACGCTCGGCGCGAGCCAGCGATCGCCAATGGGCAGGCCGTTGGTGGCGTACGATCGGATCTCGTCTTCGCTGACCGGATCGAGCCGCCACCCACCGAAGCGCGCCGCGAGACGGTCGAGTCCATCGCCAACGATCACGTCCTGGCAGACCAGGATCTTGTCGGCGGCCGGCAGCGGGAGCAGCGCCATGTTGCCGTGGAACGCCGGTTGTCGAAGCTCGATCACCAGCACCTCGCCGTCGAAGTGCGCGAGCGCAGCCTTGAGTCCGGCGCGATCAGTGCGGCCACCGTAGAAGAGGATGGTCGTTCCGTCGAAGCTCGCGACGTCCCCCTGACCCTCCCAGATCCCCGCGCCGAGGTCGATCACTTCGAAGCCGAGCGTCGCTGCCAACGGGGCCCAGTGGTCCCGCTCGAGGATCCGGTGCGGCGCGAACATGCGCGGCAACAGAAAGCGCGGTCGATCCGAGCCGGCCTTCGGGGGCAGCACGTGGCCGGCCTCGGCGGCGTAAGGCAGCCCGGTCAGCGGCTCGTTGGTCGGCGGCAGCACCACCACCGTCGCGCCCGCTGCCTCGATGGCCTCGGCCAGGGCCAGCCACTCTTTGCGGGCGCGCAGCGGCGAGACGGTTTGCGCCTCTTGGCTCCGGAAGTTGGCGCGGCCTCGGATCGCCCAACCGGGCCCCGGCGGGGACATCAGGTACACGTCGCGATTGCTCACGTTGGGGTGAGTCTCCGCCGGCCACTGGCGCCCGTAAAGACCTGACCAAGTTGGCCGCTACGCCCACGTCGCCGTACCGTTGCCGTCAGCGCATGCGTGTCCTCCCCCTGGCCCTCGCGACGGTCCTGATCTCCTGCGGCCCACCGGGACCGCCGGCCAGCGCCCCACCCCCGCCCGATCCGCCCGCGGCGAGCCCCGTCGCTGCGCCGACGGCGCCGCCGAACGCAACGACGCCCGCGCCCGCACCCTCGACCCCAGCGCCACCCCAGCGGTCGCCCTTCACGCTCCCCAACGTGCCACCGCCGCACGCTCGATCGGCCCAACCCGGCGACGGTGAATGGAAGCCCGTGCCCGAGGTCGGCGAGACCGAAGGCCAGCCCCTGGCACTGCTGACCACGCTGCACCCGCACCCGATCCGCAAAGACGTCGAGGTGGTCGTGATCGCCTTCGACCTCACGCGGAGCGAGTTGCTGTGGGTCGCGGGAGCCAAGGAGCCCGAGAGCAAGACCGCTTCGCCGGAGAAGCGCAAGGGCATGGTACCTGCTCGCGATCACGACCGACTGCTGGCGGCGTTCAACGGGGGCTTCATG
The DNA here is from genome assembly GCA_963716725.1 of uncultured delta proteobacterium. Taxonomy (GTDB): domain Bacteria; phylum Myxococcota_A; class Polyangia; order Polyangiales; family Polyangiaceae; genus JADJKB01. The sequence goes on along the minus strand of CAVQUB010000017.1, from coordinate 9,513 downwards.
GCGAAGCACGGCCGCTATGGCGCCATGCTCGACGGAGCCGAGTTCGTTCCTCCGCGAGAAGGCGCCTGCACCGTGGGCATCACCAAGACCGGCGCCGTCCGCGTGGCGCCCTGGGAAGAGATCGCGGCGGCGAAGGCCGAGCTGGCCGCCTGGCGGCAGACACCCCCATGCCTGCTGCACGACGGGCAGCCCCACCAGTCGGTGAGACACGACCACAAGAAGTGGGGGCTCTCCATCGAAGGCAAACCCGAGATCCGCCGCACGGCCCTGGGCATCGACGCCAGCGGCCGGGTGCTTTTGTTCGGACTCGGCGAGTGGGTCGAGCCCAGATATCTCGAGCTGGCGATGCGAGTCGCCGGCGCCAAGACCGCTGCTCAGCTCGACATCAACTGGAGCTACACCCGCTTCAACTTCTACGCGAAGAACGCCGAAGGGCAGCTCGAGGTGAAGCGCACCCTCGTTCCAAAGTTGGTCCACACCAAGAAGAGCTATGTGGCGGAAATCGCCGAGCGTGACTTCTTCTACCTGCGCAGGAAGTGACCCCAACGACTGACGCGCCCCCGCACCTGCGCTAGGCTGGGCGCATGTGGCAGCGCATTCGTTCGGGCTTGGTACTTGCTGCGGCGGCGGGCAGCATCGTGGTCGCATGCGGCGGGGACGACGACGGCGGCGACGTCGCGGGCGACTGCGGCGGCGGTTGCCCGGTCGGCCAGCTGTGCAAGAACGGCAAGTGCACGGCGGCCGGTGATTCGGGCGTCGGCGGCAGCGGCGGCAGCGCGGGCAGCGGCGGCACGAGCGCGGGCGGCACTGGCGGGCTGAACACCGACGGCCCGGCTTGCCCGACCGACAAGCAGTGCGGAGACACCTGTTGCGGCACTGGCATGTTCTGCGCGCTCGGCACCCACTGCGCCGTCGAGCAGGCTCCCTGCGCCACCAACGACGACTGCTGGTTCGACGCGTACTGCCTGGGCGGGCAGTGCATCCCCTACGGCGTCCCGAAAGAGAAGAACAAGGACGACACCTGCAAGATCACCATCAGCATCGACAAGATCGTGCCCTCGGTGCAGTGCCGCTGGACGGCACCACCCACGGGCGATGCCTTCCCCAATCACGTGCACGTGATGGCCACTCCGGTGGTCGTCGACTTCGACTTCGACAGTGATCCGAAGACGCTCGCGCCGTCCATCGTATTCCCGACCTTCCCCACCGCCGGCAGCTACGGACAGCCGGGCGTCTTGCGCATCGCCAGCGGCTCGGATTGCTCCCAACAAGACAGCCTGAACGAGCCGGGCGACGCCGTGGTCGCGCCGTCGTCGGTGGCCGTCGCCGATCTCGATGGGGACGGCCGAGCCGAAATCATCGCCCCGGCCCATGGCGGCGGCATGCTCGCGTTCAAGCTCGACACCACCACCAAGAAGTTCAAGCGACTGTGGCGCTCCGGCACCTGCGCTGGAGGCAAGGGCCCGCCGACGGCACCCGACACCACCGGTCCAGCGAAATGGAGCGGCCCGAGCATCCACGACCTGAACGACGACGGAAAGCCCGAGATCGTCTACGGCGCGGTCGTGTACGACAACGAGGGCTGCATCGTGTCGAGCGCCCTGGGCTTCCCGGCCTACAGCGTGGGCTACGTGCCCGTGATCGCCGATGTGGACGAGGACGGCAAGATGGAGCTCGTGCAGGGCGACTCCATCCACGAGTGGGACAGCACCGCGAAGGTCTGGAAGGCGGAGACGTATTTCAACGCCGCCGGCAAGACAGCGGGTCAGGTCGCAGTCGCTGACCTCGGCCCCTTCCCCCTCGCCGCGTTCGGCAACACCGATCGCGCCGAGGTCGTGGTGGTCTCGGCCGGCACCGTGCGCGTGCAGACCCTAGAAGGTACGGTGATCTTCGGCCCGGTCGCCATCCCGGGCGGTGGCACCGGCGGCCCGCCGACCATCGCCGACTTCGACGGCGACGGCCGCCGCGAGTTCGCGAGCGCCGGAGGCTCGCAGTACGTGGTGTTCGACTTCGACTGCCTTGCGGGAGGCAGCGCCGCGGGTTGCGGCGGTCAGAGCAAGACCAGCGGTGTGCTCTGGCAACAACCCTCGAAGGACCAGAGCTCCAACGTCACCGGATCGAGCGTGTTCGACTTCGACGCCAACGGCTCGGCCGAGGCGGTCTACGCCGACGAGTGCTTCTTGCGCATCTACGAGGGCGCGACCGGCAAGGTCCTGTTCAGCGCCGCTCGCTCCAGCGGAACCACCTACGAAAATCCGGTCATCGTCGACGTGGACGGCGACTACCGCACCGAGATCGTGTCGGCGGTGAACGACTACGCGGGCACGCTGGGCTGCCCCGCCACGGATGCGCTCTTCCCCACGGCGACCTTCGCGGTCAACCACGGCATCGTGGTGTTGCGCGACGAGCAAGATCGCTGGGCGGCGTCGCGCCCGGTCTGGAACCAGCACGCCTACGCCGTGACCCACGTGGGCGATCGCGGCGAGTCGCCCAAGACCAGCGCCGTCGCCATCAACTGGAAAGATCCCAAGCTCAATAACTTCCGCCAGAACGTGCAGGGCGGTCTCGAGGCGCTCGGCGAGCCGGATCTCACCGCAGGCGGAGGCGTGGGCGCGGTCAAATGCAACGGCACCGTCGCGACCATCGAAGCCAAGGTCTGCAACCGCGGCACTCTGCCCATGGTGGGCGGCACCGAGGTCGCGTTCCACGAGGGCACCGAGACTGGCAAAGAGCTGTGCACCGCGCCCATCCCCATCGCGCTCGGGGTGGGCGAGTGCCTGGTGGTCAGCTGCCAGGCCGAACTCGGCAGCAAGACCATCGACGTGTTCGTCAAGGTCGATCCAAAGTCCCTGAGCAAGGAGTGCTGGGAGCAGAACAACTCCGCGCTCTACAAGGGCGTCGCCTGCGGCAAGGTCCCGCGCTGAGCTTCCAAAGCGGCCGCGGGGCTCAGTCCGCCGAAGCGTCCTTGGGCCCACCGCCGCAGGCCGTCGGCACGATGTTGTCGGGCTTCGGCACCTGCTTCGGCATCTCGGCCCAGTCGTAGCAGTTGTTGAGGATCGGCGCGTATACGCCGCAGAACCCACTCGATGGGCAGCAGCCTTTGAGCGTGTAGCCGCCCACGGTGTACTCGGGGCAGGTCGGATCCGTCGCGTCTGGCGGGACTTGGACATCAAAGCCGCCTTCGAGCAGCTTGCCGATCTCGTCCTGCGACACGCAGTCATAGCCGAGCGCGCTACCGTCGTAGCCGCACTCGCCCGAGGGCAAGCAGCAGCCGCTGACGAAGCTGCTGAATCCAGGACACTCGGAGGCGACGCACTTCGCCGAATCGGGCGCGCCGTCTGCCTGAGCTTCGACCACGACGTCGCTGCTCGCGTCTCCGCCGCTGCTGCCACCGGTGCCGCCGCTGCCACCACTGCCACCTGATGACTTCTTGTCCTCTTCGCTTTCGCCGCCGCACGCGGGCGAAATCCACGCGCTCAGAGTCACACCCAAGATCGCCAGGACCGCTTTGTGTCGCTTCATGTCGCCTCGGCGCGCAGTCTATCACAGCGCCCCCGGACGGGTCAGCTAGCACGCGGCACGGCGGCGCAGCTGCCGCGCGGTACGGGCCGGCGAGACCACCGAGTCGTGCAGCTCAGGCGCCGGTCTGACCCGCGAGCTTGCCGAGAATGCCGCGCGAGACGCCCTTCAGCGTCTCGAACACGCCCATTCCCGTGCGCGCGCAAGCCTCGAATTCCGGGACGCCGGTCGGATTCAGGAGCGGCCGCAGCTCCTCGACCTCCATGGCGTTGGGCAGGTCGCGCTTGTTGTACTGCACGATGTAGGGAACCGCGTCGGTGCGCAGGCCGTACTCGGCCAGGTTGTGGTGCAAGTTGTCGAGGCTCTCTTGGTTGGCCTCGAGGCGCTCAGCCTGGGAATCGGCGACGAAAATCACGCCGTCCGAGCCCTTCAAGATCAGCTTTCGGCTCGCGTCGTAGAACACCTGCCCCGGCACCGTGTACAGGTGAAAGCGCACCTTGAACCCGCGGACCATGCCCAGATCGATGGGCATGAAGTCGAAGAAGAGCGTGCGCTCGGACTCGGTCGCGAGGGAGATCATCTTGCCTTTGTTGGCAGGGTTGGTCTTCTCGAACACGTACTGCAGGTTCGCGGTCTTTCCGCAGAGACCCGGGCCGTAATACACGACCTTGCAGTTGATCTCCTTGGTCATGTGGTTGATGAAGCTCATGACGCCGCTCCCGAACGGTCGAGTTCTGCACGTACGCGCTTGACGATGCCTCCGACCACGTTCTCCGTCTCTGCATCCGACAGGCCAAAGTGTCCCCCGAGCTCGGTGAGCGCCGCGTTCTCGGGCTCGGCGAGCACGCCGTCGGCCAGGGCGACCACCGCCGCGAAGCCGAGCGCCTCGTGCTGGCGAGTGGGGTCGCCGAAGTCCTCAGCGGCCCGCCGCAATCGCTCCCGCCGCCCCAACATCTCGACGGCATCATCGAGGTCTTTGAAATGGAGCTCCATCGCTTCGTGCTTCACCGCCTTGCCGGTCAGGCGCTCGAGCAGTTCGGCCAGCGTGTGCCGCTCGGCATCCGCGAGTCCGTCGGCCGACGCCACCAGATACGCGAGCTCTAGAATCGAGACGAAGTAGGTGCTCGTCGCCGCGTCCTCGCTCTTCAGCGTCGCTTCGGCGCCCTGTTGGAGCACGGCTTGCGTGGGCAACGATCCCGCCGAGGCGTGCTCGACCGCCGCTTGAACGGCCGCACGCACGCGTTCCGCGCCGAACTGACTCAGGTCCACTGTCAGGAGGCTCATCGGGACCTTGATGCCACGGCTACCCGGCAGCATCAACGGCCGGGCCGACTCGACCGCTGTTCGCCGCATTCCGCTCGACTTGGTCGTACAGCTCGAAGAGGACCTCGCGCAGATTGCCGGCGTGTCGCCCGAGCGCCGCAGCGACCTCGACGGGCCCCGGCACCGGAAGCTGGCCGCGCTCCGCGACCAACTCCGCAACCACACGCCGCGCGATTTCCGGGCTGACCGTGCGTTCGCACAGCGTCGTCATTCCCACGTCGCGGTGCGCGGTCACGACCAGCGAGACGCGCTGCCGCGCGCAGAGCCATCGCAGACGCACTCGCTGCCACCACGAGAGCTCTTCGTATTCGTCCACCAGCCAGAGCCGCGCGTTGGCGCCCCAGTCGATGGTGCCCGAGCCACGCACGCGAACTACGCTCCACCCAGCTCGCCTGGCGCGGCGCTCGAGCTGAACCATCAGGGTGCTCTTGCCGCTGCCCTGAGGCCCGAGGATCTGGAGTCGCACACGCGGCACCATCGCTCGCTCCACGAAGCCCTCCAGCTCGTCCCCGAACCACGGCAGAACTCCGGGGGCAAAGCGCGAAGCGCAGAAGGGGTTCTCGGCCGCGCCGCCGAAGTTCACAGCGGCCACCGGACCACGATCTCTCGCTCTTCGATCTCGTCGTCAGCCAAGAGCGCGTAGCGGCGCACCCGCACCAGCCAGCGGATCTTGATCAGTGTTCCGGTGTAGCTCAGCGGCAACAGCGGCAGCCGCGCCTCGAACGCGTGGGCCTCCCTCGCACCTATCCCGTCTTCGGCGATCACCCGATGCAGCAGCACGCCGAGGTCGGTGTTCCCTTTGCCCTCGGTTTGCCAGAGCACCGAGAGCTCGACCTTGCGGCCCTCTTCCCCCGGCGCTGGCGTGAGCGTGACTCGGCCCTCGAGCAGGCCGCCCGGTTCGTACTCGACGCGACCGCCCTCGAGCTCGATCTCGATGCTCATGAAACGGGCCTCGGCAGCGCGCGGAACGCAAACGCCTCGTCGTAGTCGGGCCAGCCGGCGATCTCAGCGCGGATCCGCACGCTCCAGAGCAGCTGATTGTTGGCAGATTCGAAGGAGGCCGGGGCCTCGGCGGGCAAGACCAGCGACAGGTCGTGGGTCCAGCGCTCGCCCAGCGCGAGTCGTGGACCCCCGGGCCGGTCGTAGAGCGGGAAGTCGACCACTTCGTGTCGTTCGGTGCGCGTGTTCGTTCCGACCGTGTAGTTCACGATCTCTTCGCAGCGCACGCGCACCGCGTAGTGCGTGATGCTCGCCGGCCCCATCTGGTCGACGTGAATGCGAAGCTCGTCGCCGAGGTACGCTGGCTCCGCCGACACCTCGACGCGGGGCAAGCGCCGCCGCCCGAGGATCTTTCGCGCGGTCGTGACCAGGAGGTAGGCGCCGACGGCGCAGAACACGAGCAAGAAGAGGGAGCCCAGCACGCTGCCTGCCTCGACCATCACGAACAGAAAGGGCCAGACGAAGCCGTTCCAGACGAGCGCGAAGAAGATCTCTGCGAAGCTGCTCTGCGGGGAGTGTAGCGAGACAGCATGGTTCAGGACTTGCCCCGCCCGCGCCTCGAACTTCTGCACCGGCAACGACGCGAGCGCCGGCCCATACACGTCCAAGGCGCTGCGCGCGGTCCCCGCGGCGCTGCGATAGTTCTTGACGGGCCGCACCATCGAGAGCGGCACCAGCTCGGACTCACCGGCATCCGCTTGCTTCGTCTGCTCGGCCGCGACGGCTTCCCGCGAGCGCCCTTCACGCAGTGCGCTTCGCACGATCAGCGCGCCCGCGCCGAAGAACATCACGCCAAAGGGAAACGCGAGCCACGAGCCGAAGTTTCCCCCAATCACGTCGCGGAGGCCGGCGCCGAAGCCCACGAGCCCCACCGCCAAGAAGGGCGCAGCGAAGGCCAGCTTTGCTACCGTGGATATGGGACCGGCACGCTTCGACATGCCATCACTTGTCCGGGCAACCATCCTGGTCTTGAACCCCGTCCATGTCCTCCGGATCGTTCGGGCACTTGTCGTCCACGTCACGTATGCCGTCGCGGTCGTTGTCGGGGTCGGGACACCCGTCCTCGTCCTCGAATCCGTCCTTGTCCTCGGGCTCGTCCGGGCACCGGTCGTTCGAGTCGGCGACGCCGTCACCGTCGCGGTCGCCGGCTCCGTTGGGGTCGCCGACGCTGTCGGTGTCGGGGTCGCCGTCGTCGCCGAGCTCCGGACCGCCGCCCTCGACGAGCTTCGGGTCGCCGGCGGCTCCGAGCCCAGGAGAAGGCTCACGGGGCTCGCCGGGCGAGACGACCAGCGGAGGAGAGCCCCCGCCGCAAGCTGCCAAGAAGCCGATCGCAATGAAGAGACAGCGTCGCATGATCCAAGAGTTATCGGAGCCGGGCGCCGCCGTGAAGCCGTAGACCTTGACCTTTTCCGCAGCGAGGCTAGTTTGCGGCCAACCCACACCCCCTCGGGGGCGATCGGTTTCGACGTGGGGACTGAAGGTCAATCTGCGTGCGCTGGTACTCGGTCCAGTTCAAAAACGAGCCGTCCTAATTGCGAACGACAACGCAATCGCTCTCGCGGCCTAAAAAACCACGAAGCCGTCCAACCGTGAGATCGTCCTGCTAGCGGAAGGGCGTCAGTACTAGGGCTGGGTCACTCGAGGGAGCCTTCGATAGAGTGACCGAGAAAAAGTGAGGGATAGGTCGTGGCCGAATCCACGAAGCCCGGCCACGGGGTCAATTGTGGCTACGCACGTGAACGAAGGTTGATTGGACGCCTCGCGGACCCGGGTTCGATTCCCGGCGCCTCCACCATCGAAGCAGCAGAAATCCTGCTACTTCACAACAACGCCTCCCTCCGTTGCCGCCATGTTGCCGTTGGCGTGCGCGGAGGAGCGGTCATCCAAGAGCCGGATGGCGCGCTCGGTCTCGCCCTTGGCCAAGTGCATGTAGCGGAGCGTGGTCTTGATGTCGTCGTGGCCGGCGAGCTGCTGGATTGACTGCACCGGAGCGCCCCGCATGGCGAGGTGGGAGCAGAATGTGTGCCTCATGATGTGGAGCGCGCCGGTTGCCCGGAGCCCTGCCCGCTTCTGGGCACGGGCCATCCACTTCTGCAGCACCTTGGCCGTCACCGTCTCGCCCGCATCCGTGTAGAGCACGCGCGGGCCGCGAAGGTGCCGGCAGGCGGCCAGGGCGTGCTGCAGCCGCTTGGTCATCGGGACCACGCGGTACCTCATGCCCTTGGTCGCCGTGACCTCGCCCTTCCACTCCGATCGTTCGACCGTGATCAACCCTCGCCGCAGGTCCAGGTCGGTGGCCTCCAACGCGATGATCTCGCCCCGGCGTAGCCCTGCCTCGCAGCCCAACAACACCACCAGACCGATACGGGCGTCGCACTTGCCAGCGGCCTCCACGAGCCATTCTAGTTGGTCGAAGTCGTAGAACTTCGGCCGGCTCTCATCTCGTTTCAGGAGCTGGAAGCGGTGCGACACGTGGCGGATCTTGCCCCAACGGTGTGCGGCCCTGAGCACCACGTTCAACACCGACGCCGAGTTGTTGTAGGTCGACGCCGAGTTCCTCTTGAAATGGACTTTCAGTCGGTCCTCGTCCGCCGCAGTGAAGCTGTCCAGTCGTCGGTCCCCGAACAACGGGATGATGTGGTTCCTCAGCACCGCCTGCTTGCTGTCGATCCCGCTCGGCTTCTGCTTGTTCGCTTCGCAGTAGTCGGTGATGAACTTGGCCTCGAAGTCTCTCAGCGTCGGCGCTGCCTCAGCCTCCTCCCTCCCGTACGAACCGTCGAGCAACGATTGGCGGAGCTGTCGTTCGTACTGCTCCGCGCCTCGCTTGCTCTGCACGGGCGAGACCTTTCGGACTCGCTCCTGCCGGCCATCGGGGTGTTCAAAGTTGATGTCCACGATCCAGAACTGCCTCTCCGTGCCCGTTGCCGGGTCACGGCGCTTTTGGTGTCTCACGCTCACGATTTTCTCCGTGGGCGCGGGACGCGGGCTTGGCCTTCAGCAAGCCAGGCTAGCACCGTGTCGCGGTGGGCGCGGATGACGCCGCCAACGTGGCGGACTCCGGGGATTTCTCCTGCTTTGACCGCGGCGTAGGCGGTCTTGCGGTTGACGCGGAGAAGCGCCGCGAGCTCGTCGACGGTAAGGATGGCGGGAAGCCGACCGGGTTCTTCCGTCAACAGTACGCGTGGCGCGCCGCTGGGCGGCGTCTTGGTGTTCACCTGGACACCTCCGCCCCCAGCAGCGTAACCCGCGACTTCCGCCCGGGGTGCCGCTCCACTTCAACCAGGCCGGAGTGTTCCAGTTGCTTCAACCCACGTTGCGCCGCCCAACGTGTAACTCCGAACGCCCCCGCCCCCGCGAGCTTCACGCTCTGGGACCCATGCAATCCACTCAGATAGAGAAGCCAAATAGCAACGTGGAGGGCCTGCCCGGGCAGCCCGGCTGCTCGACCCACCCAGTCCAGAGAGAGAGGACCCCGGATGAATCGCTGCGCGTGTACGCGCCGCCGCGGTTGCGACGTACGCCCTTGCCGGCTTGGACCGCCAGGGTACCGTAGCGCTTCAATGTCGAGGGCCTTGGGCATGCCGCTACTCCTATTAAAAGAGAGAGAAGATGTACCGGGTGAGCGCTGGCGCACCGGCGCCGTTGCGCTGTTGCTCAGGTGTCGGCAGCCAG